>NZ_JCAXDZ010000001.1:0-1627969 GCF_059758635.1 Phyllobacterium sp. GQ127 | reverse complement strand
AATCATATCTATTCAAATCAAGCGGCATAATGCCAGTGAACATTCCGGCGCAGCATTTCATAATGCGTCGGCTTCCCGAAAAATTTCCCAGACCCTATACGATCATTAATTGCTGGTGGCTTGGCGATCACACAAATGCCTGCTGGCAGCCAAGTCGGGTAATGCAAAAATCACACGAACAAGGCAATGCCAATCCACAATAATAGCTCGTGTCGCCATGTCCATGGCGCACAGAATTTTCTATGTCGAACATTGACCATGTGGACACATCATTTGCAGAGGGCATCCACAGCAGCGCGGTGTTCCAGTTACGCAGAATTCCTGCGCCAATTTTTTTACAAGCACGTGATGTTCTTCTGTGTCTTTAGCCAACCAGCAGTTCGGAATAAGCCGCTGTATGACTTTCATTTTGAGATTGTAGTTCCAATCGTCTTTGATGAGTTGAAATCGCGCGGCAAAACGAAGGTAGTGTGTATCAACTACCAAGGCGCGCATCTGCAAAGTGCTGAAATTGAGAACGCAGGCACTGATTTTGGGACCGACGCCCCGATGCTGCTGCAATGAGTGTAGAGCCTGTCCGACTGTCATATGGGCAAGTGTATCGAGACTGAGTTTACCCTGTTGCCGAATAATTCTACGCAACGCTTCGGGGATGTATATGCAGTATGTCTTGGGAAAAGTGATCCTATGAATGCAATCATTGACTTCGTCTGATGAAGCAGAGGCGACAGCTTCCCAGTTTTTGAATTTCTGTCGAAGATTCTGAAATGCTTCCAATGATACTTCGTCACGGGTGCGGCAGCCCAGCATTGCCATAACCAGCATACTGACAGGCGTGAACCGAAGTCCCGGAGCGGGAATGCCATAATGCGCCTTCAAGCGATCATGGACACTCACGAGCGGACTCGGAGTTCCAAAATCAAGAACATATTGCATAGGTCAATATTAGAACAAAGCAAGAACATGTCAATTCTTGTTTGTGTTCTTGGTCAAAGCATCAAACTATGCTGTGATGTCGATCACGCCACAGTCGCCAGCCTCGCTTCCAAAGACCAGCCGATGCCCGGTAGTATCCCAATTCATGGTGGAAATGGCGCCACTGCCCTGCCGTCGCAATAGCACTTCTTTCTGGTCGCCAAAACGGCCCACAAGGATCATGCCATCGGAATAACCGATCGTGACAATATCCTCGACGGGATGGCAGGCAACGGAAGTCACAAGACTGTCGCCGCGCGTACCGAGTTCTAATGGCCCCTTGCCCATCGGACCGTCCTTGCCTGCAAAAGGCCAGACGATTGCTGCTGGAGCACCGGACGTTGCCAACCATTTGCCCTTCGGGCTCCATGACCAGCTTTTCACTTTGTTGGGATAGCCTGTCATGCGCATGTGACGATTATCATCAAGCCGCCATCCATGCAGTGCGTTCTCTTGCATCGAGGTAACAAGAAAGCGGTTATCTGGCGAGAACATCGCCATGACATGCGCGCCCTTCCACTCGAGATCCGTCGGCGTGCTATTGGTAGCTGGCCAATGCAAGGTCACACCATTATAGCGTGCGATTGCCAAGCGGAGACCCTTTGGGGCAAAGGCCAGACCCTCAACACTGCGCTCATGGGCCAGCTCCTTGAGGCTACCATCAACAGATCGAAACCATGCGGAGCGGCCCGACGCGAATGCTATTGCACCACCCGGTGCCGCAGCAAGAGCTGTTATCCACTTGCGCGGCAGATTGCTTACTTCTGTTGATAGCCCGTTTGAGCCGGTTAAGCAGACTCTGCCATCTTCGCCACCCGTAAGCAAAGCCTTACCATCGCTCGATGGAATCGCACAAAGAAGCCCATCATGGGCCTCCACTGCTTTGTGGCCATTATCGAGACGATGGATAGTTCCATCTGCCAAAGCGAAGAAGGGGATATCTTGAATGAAACGCGCGTCGATACAGTGGCCGACCAAATCCAGTGGAGCTATGGTTGGCATCAGGCAAGACAGCTTTCAAGGCCAGCTTTCAGCGCGGCATGGTCAAGTTCGCGTCCAATGAAAACAAGACGGCTGTCATGCTTTTCGCCATCTTTCCAGGCTCGCTGATGGTCTCCCTCGATAATCATGTGCACGCCTTGGATAACGTAGCGTTCATGATCATCCTTGAATGCAAGGATACCTTTAAGGCGTAAAATATTTGGACCTTGGTCCTGCGTTATCTTTTGGATCCAGGGGAAGAATTTGTCGGCAACCAATTCCCCTGTGCGCAGAGAAACTGACTGCACAGTGACATCGTGGATTGGCGATGCATGACTGTGATCGTGATCATGCGTATGGTCGTGATCGTGATGATGGTGATGATGATGCGCATGACCGTGATCATGGTCACAATCCGGGCCGCAGGCATGATCGGGGTGATCATGGTCGAGAAAATGCGGATCGTTCTCCAGTGCACGCGTCAAGTCAAATGCCCCGCGATCCAAAACTTTCACAAGATTGATATTGGCGCGTTCAGTGCGGTGAACCACTGCGTGGGGATTGATCGCGCGTATCGTGGCTTCAACAACCGCCAACTCCTCCGGTGTTACCAGATCCGTCTTGTTCAGCAGAACGACATCGGCAAATGCGATCTGGTCTTCTGCTTCCCGGCTGTCTTTCAGGCGTAGCGGCAGATGCTTGGCGTCAACCAGTGCTACCACCGCGTCAAGTGTGGTCTTTTTCCGCACATCCTCATCCATGAAAAAGGTTTGTGCGACAGGGACCGGATCGGCCAAACCCGTCGTTTCAACAATGATCGCATCAAATCTGCCCGGACGGCGCATAAGGCCTTCAACAACGCGGATCAGATCTCCACGAACGGTACAGCAGATACAGCCATTGTTCATCTCGTAAATTTCTTCATCGGACTCAACGATCAGATCGTTATCAATTCCGATTTCACCAAACTCATTGACGATGACTGCATAGCGCTTGCCATGGTTTTCGCTCAAAATGCGGTTGAGCAACGTTGTCTTGCCTGCGCCAAGATATCCGGTCAAAACTGTGACCGGTATTTGGGCGGTCTTGGCAGCGTCGGCTGGCGCGGAAATGGTCTGAGATTCACTCATAGCGTGCCTCTTGTTGAGTATAGACCCTCGATATAGGTGATTGGGTCACCGTTTGCTATATCTGTAGCGAGCAAAAGGATGAGGCAATGCGATTGAGCGCCGTGTCAGGTCTTGAATACAGAAACATCAAACTTCGCGACATCTTCAATCAACTCAATGATGCCCTTCAAGCTATGGCTGATTATTGCCTCGCCGGCCTGCGCAGTGGCCAATAAAGCGTTACCCGCAACGCCTTGCATGTTCAGATCAGACATTTTCCAGCCAAATGCGTGTGGCCCATAGGCTCGCAGGTGCTTGTAATCTGCGGCAAACTGGCTCTGGTTTGAGGTGAAGTTTTGCGCCTCGTTCATCTGAACAAGTTCAGGATGCAGGGCCAGCATCACCGAGGTTTCGATAAAACCACCATGGATATCGATGGCTTTTTCTTCAGGCGATATCAAACCGTCCGGTAGACCAAAGCGCGTCCAACTGGTCGCGACGGCAAGCATATCAAAGCGAACGCGCAGTTCTGTAGCGACGATTGTCGTAAGCGGGGAATTGCCCCCGTGTGCGTTAAGCATGACAAGCTTGGATATTCCGCGTTCAGCTAAATTTTCACCGATCGCAATCCAACGATGTACAGCCTCGTCAAAACGTAGCGATGTTGTGCCTTTCACATCCATGTGTTCGATTGAATAGCCAACTGGTTCGGCGGTGAGGAACGTTATATCCAATTCGGGCGGTAGCAAGGGTTTGAGGCGATCGACCAATCCCTTAACAATCAACGTGTCCGTCTCGAATGGAAGGTGGGGTCCATGCTGCTCATGCGCTCCCAGCGGCAATAATGCGATTGTATTGTTTGAAGAGTTGGACATGTCCTGGTCACTTTGCATCGTCGTTATAAAAAGCAATCCTGTAGCCACTGAAACTATGCTTATGCGCCGAGCATTCACAGCCTTAATTTCTGCGTCGCGAGCAATTCGTCGGCAAATTTCATCAGTTTGTCACATAAGAATTGTAACGCGGCACTCAGGCAGTAGTTTAAATGTAACCATTGTCCGGAAACGGGTCGAAAACCCCACAGGGGCCAGACATTTTCCTGACGTCGATTTGTCTGTTAATGAGTTTTGACGCAATTGTGCTAGCCGTCTCACTATCGCGAACGGTTTATAAGCAAAAGAGGAATTGGAATGGTCAAGGATCGTAAGCCTCTTATTCTTCATCGCTTGCAGTCAACTGCAAGATTAACGCGTACCGCATTGGCGATAAGGCTGCTGGGCCACGGTTTTTATGCTGGACAAGACGCTGTAATGCTCCAACTGGCGCATGAAGATGGGCTATCGCCCAGCGTCCTTGCCAAGAGGCTTGGTGTGCGTCCTCCGACGATCACAAAGACGATCTCCCGCCTGCAGACCCAAGGATTTGTGAAAAAAGAGGGGTCATCGACGGATCAGCGCCAAGCCCATATTTTCCTGACAGACACAGGAAATGAAGCCATCAAGTCGATTGAAAAATCCATTCGCAAGACCGAAAAAGACGCAATGAAAGGTTTTGACAAAAAGGAGCGTAAAGCTTTTGTCAAAATGCTCACAAGACTTGAAATGAATCTATCGGCTGCGGATCTGTTGCGTCAGACGGGCTCAGATGAGCACGATGATGACGACAATGACGATGAATAATTAACGGGCTCTATTTTGTCAGACATATAGCTTGTCTGCGGTTCTTGCCGCCTGTTCCCAGGCTGAAGACCGCAAGGTTGGGCTGCGTGCTCCGATCTTTGCAAGATAGTTTTAGCCTTGAGCGATGGGTACGCAATTTTCCGCGTCAGTTTTGGAGCGGAAAGAACTTTGATTTATTGATCCGCGATGGCATAACCCCAAGAATGATATTCTGTTCAATGAATGGAATCGCGGGGAGAAAGTACTTTTGGCGCAGAAAATTAAGCTATCGACAATTGCCGACGCGTTGAAAGTGTCTACCGCGACGGTGTCGCTTGCCTTGAGAGACAGCCCGCTTGTTGCCGACCAGACCCGGGACAAGATCAAAGAGCATGCGAGAGCAATCGGCTACATCTATAACCGGCGGGCCGCCAGCTTGCGCACTTCGCGGTCGGGAATTGTTGGCGTAGTTGTTCATGACATCATGAACCCGTTTTTTGCCGAAATTTTGCGGGCTATCGAGGGCGAGCTGGATCGTTCTGGCCAAACGTTCATTTTGTCGAATCATTACGATCAAGTGGAGAAGCAACGGACATTCATCGAAACTGTCCTGCAGCTGGGCGGTGATGGTGTAATCATGTCTCCCGCCATAGGCACGCCTGCAGCAGACATTCGCATGGCTGAAGACAACGGTCTTCCAGTCGTACTGATCGCACGTACGGTGCAGGACGCGAATGTTCCGGTTTTCCGTGGAGACGATGCATATGGTATCGGGCTAGCGACCAATCATCTTATATCGCTCGGGCATACGCGCATTGCAATGGTCGGCGGTACTGATCAAACCTCAACTGGCCGTGACAGGTATGAAGGTTATCTGCATGCAATGCAAAAAGCAGGGCTCGATGCGAAACCAGAATGGCGGATTCCCGGGCCTCGGACTAAACAGGCCGGTTTCGATGCCGCGCCGCAATTTCTCGCGCTAAAGGACCATCCCACGGCAGCGGTCTGCTGGAACGATCTTTGCGCAATTGGCATGATGAACGGCATTGCTCGCGCCGGACTCGTCGCTGGCGTGGATATTTCAGTTACAGGTTATGACGATCTGGAAGAAGCCGCGATTGCGACTCCTGCCTTGACTACGGTTTGGAATGGCCAGCGGGAGGTGGGGCAACGTGCGGCGCGCGCTCTGCTTGACCAGTTAAACGGTGCAGACACCCATGCCCGTCAGGAACTTATCAAGCCTGAGTTGCGGATACGGCAGTCAACGTCAAAACCAAAGGAACGCTGATCTGCTTAAGCTAGAACGGCCAAGAGCAGCGATTACTGCTATTCGGCAGCTTGCAATCGCTCGCGGCTTGCTTTGTGCGCACGCACTGCATCGCCAAATGCAGCAAAAATTCTCCGGGAAGAATTATCGGTTTTTACCCAGTATTCGGGGTGCCATTGTACACCGACTGCAAAAGCGCGAGCGTTTTTGACAGAGACAGCCTCGATCGTCCCATCATCGGCCACAGCCTCAATTTCCAGTTGAGGTGCCGGCCTATCTATTGCCTGCCGGTGTACGGAATTTACTTGGATGGCATCACTGTTCATGACTGCCGCCAGACATGAACCCGCCTTGATGTGCACCGGATGGCGAATTGCAAACCGTTCCGCCTGAATTTCGGAAGCAGGAGCCCTGTGGTCCATGCGCCCATCCAACTGCTGGATTTCTGTGGCAAGAGTGCCGCCCAATGCCACGTTCAGTTCTTGAATGCCGCGACAGATTGCCAGAAGCGGGATGCCCCGGTCGATAGCGCGGCGGATCAGCGGAAGCGAGGTGGCATCGCGAGCGGGGTCATATGGCTCATGCGCTTCAGTGGGTTGGGCGCCATAGAGCGCTGGATGCACGTTGGACTTCGATCCCGTAATGAGCACGCCATCTACGCCGTCGAGAATCGCGTCAATATCCAGGCCCTCGCCAATTGAGGGTACAATAAGCGGAATAACATCGGCCGCTTGATAGGCAGCCATCAAATATTGATCGGGCGCCGCATGCCAGGTGTAATTTTCGAAATTTCGCACGTCTGACGATATGGCGACGAGAGGTTGCCGCATGATTTCACTCCAAGGGGTCCTAAATAGAATGTAGTTGAGTTCGAAGCCATTTCCAATGGTCATGACCAACCATATGCGGAGCAAGCTACCGCGAAGATAGGCAAAATTAGGTAGAACCGCCGTAACCGTCGGCTGGACTAGAACAAACGAGTGTGTATGTTTAGCGCAGGATCGGGAGAACAAGACTGAATGTCTGTTGATCTGGACCGGGAATAGTTCTGGGGTTCAAAGTTTTGGAGGAGAATTAATGGATCGTCGTTCATTCATGACGAAGGCGGGTTTTGCAGGTGTTGGCGCAGCGACAGCGGCAACCACATTGGCAGCACCGGCAATTGCGCAAACATTGCCCAAAATTACATGGCGCTGTGCATCATCATTCCCGAAATCGTTGGAGACGATTTACGGTGGAGCAGTCGACTTGTCAAAATATCTGCGAGAGGCAACGGATGGCAATTTCACTATCCAGCCATTTGCGGCGGGCGAAATTGTTCCGGGCCTTCAGGCGGCTGACGCGACAGCTGCGGGTACAGTCGAACTCTGCCATACGGTCGCTTATTATTATTGGGGCAAAAATCCCACTTGGGCGCTTGGAGCAGCTGTACCTTTCGCGCTCAATGCCCGCGGCATGAATGCTTGGCAGTATCATGGCGGCGGCATTGATTTGATGAACGAATTCTTCAACACCCAAGGACTGCAGGTCTATCCCGGCGGCAACACGGGCGTGCAGATGGGTGGCTGGTTCCGGAAGGAAATCAAGACCATCGAAGATCTCAAAGGTCTGAAAATGCGCGTTGGCGGCTTTGCCGGCAAGGTCCTAGAAACCCTTGGCGTTGTACCCCAGCAATTGCCCGGCGGCGACATTTATCCGGCTCTGGAAAAGGGCACAATTGATGCGGCGGAATGGGTTGGACCTTTCGACGATGAGAAGCTCGGCTTCCAGAAAGTTGCTCCTTATTATTATTATCCAGGTTGGTGGGAAGGTGGCCCAACGGTCAGCTTCATGGTCAACAAGTCAAAATGGGATGCGCTTCCGCCCGCGTACCAGTCATTGTTCCGTACCGCTGCGCAGGCCACGGATGCAAACATGTTGCAGAAGTATGACTATCTTAACCCGGGTGCGATCAAGCGGCTTGTTGCAGGTGGTGCGCAGTTAAGGCCATTCAGCCCAGAAATTTTGAACGCATGTTTCACGGCGGCCAACACTGTTTACGCAGAACTGGAAGCCAGCAACGCTTCGTTCAAGAAGATATGGGATTCGATCAAAGCGTTCCGCAATGAGCATTTCCTCTATTCCCAAGTTGCCGAGTACACATTTGATACTTTCATGATGGTGCAACAGCGCAACGGAAAACTATAAAACCACGATCTCGACGCTAGACCCCGGTTCTCGGAGCCGGGGTCTCGTTTCATTCAGCTTCTTTTGGTTGTCATGCCATGCTGGGCCGTCTATCAGTGAGACCACAATTGGGATGCCCAGCGGTACTTAATCAATGAATATTGATAGATCTATTTCGGTTGCAGGAAAAACTATTGCGGTGACAGGTGGCTCGTCCGGGCTTGGTTTACGGATGATCCAGGTTCTCGCAGCCAACGGAGCCAATGTGGTTTCGATCTCACGGACGCCAACATCCGAGAGCATGGTTCACTCGAATGTCGTCAACATTATCGCTGATATAACGATTGCGGCCGACATAGAGCGGGCATTCGACGAAACGGAACGGCTGTTCGGCCCAGTTTCAGTTGTGTTCAACAATGCTGGCGTCGCTGCCATCGAACGGGCATTGACGACCACCCGCGAGCAATTGCGCCATATCTTCGAGGTCAATGTGGAAGGGGCATTCTTTATTGCTCAGGAAGCCGCCAAACGCATGATTGCCAACAAAATCGGGGGTTCAATAATCAATCTGTCGAGTATTCTTGCCGACGCTCCGATTAAGGGATCTGCCGGCTATGCGATGTCGAAAGCGGCGGTAGCACAAATGACGCGATCGCTCGCGCTTGAATGGGCGCCGCATGGCATCCGCGTCAATGCCATTGCACCTGGCTGGTTTCCAACCAAACTCAACGAAACCATCATGGATGGTCCGGCAAAAGGTTTTCTCAAAGGCAAAAACCCAATGCGCCGCTTGGGAGAGCCTGAAGATATTGATGGTGCAGTGCTCTTGCTTGCTTCCGATGCAAGCAGCTACATCACGGGCACTGTTATCACGATTGATGGCGGCCATAGCCTTCAAGGCTAGAGTCCTCTAGACGCGCTCTTGTTCATCGACATTGGTGCGTATCGCCAATACCAGTACAAGCAATGAAAATATTGCAGCATCGCGCCAGAGCACTGAAAAATATCCGCCCCAGATGGATTCCACCATGCCGATGATGGCCGCTCCGAACGCAGCATGGAGCGGACGCGAAAAGCTCCCGGCGGCAGTTATAAACAGGATCTTGAGCCCAAAGATTATGCCCGTATTGAAGCTCACATTGCCGTAGTAGAGTGCTGCGAGAAATCCGGCGAGCGCACAGATTCCATAAGCGACTAGGATTGCGTTTGTTCGTACAGAGACGGGATCAATTCCGCATAGCGCCGAGGCGGTAGGCTCGTCGCTGACCGCGCGCCAGATGCGACCGGCCAGCGTGCGGTTCATGGTCAGTTCTGCAAGAAGAACAACAGCCAGTGCGATACCAATGTTCACAAGCTGTAATTGGGTAAGGCTTATGTCGGCTGCCGGCCCCAGAATAAAGACAGGCGAGGCCAGCATGGGCGGCAGCCAATAATCTCTTGTATCGGCAGCAATGCGCGACAACTCCATCAGAAAGATGGTTAGCCCCAATGTGGCGACGAGCACCGTATTGCGAGTACCAGCATCCAACGGAGTATAAATAAGCCTAGCGACCAAATAGCCGGCTGCGGTTACATAAAGAGCCGCAATTATGAAGCCAAACCCCAAAGCGGCTGGCATTGTCATCCAAAGGACGGAAAAGCCAAAAGCTGCTGCAAGAATGAATGTCTGTCCCGAAAACGCGAAAATTGCGCCAAGCGAGAGATCTGTTCGGTGCGTCAATCCATGAATGAGGACATAGCCATAGGCGAGCAGTGCATAGAGCGCCGCATTGTGAATTCCGTTCAACAATAGTTGCAGAAAGTACGACATTCAGCACCATCCCATCACCAACTAGTCTAACTTGCAAAATCGATTTTACCAGTTAGAATTTCGATATGTGGATTGATTGGAATGCTCATAGGTTTAGCGGAGGTGTGTTGGCGCTTGATTTGGCGAATACGATTATCTTTCGCCAAGCCCCTGACCGCGCCCAAGACCGTTTTTCAAACAGTCTGGAGGTTGCAAGGTTTGCATGCGCTGCTGGCATTTTCCGCGCCGGGGAATGGGGCAGTGTTAATTTTATCCCACCGCAGTCGCCGTCTGGGCACTTAAATTTGATAGAATTGCGCGAGGCGATAAATAATCTGTTCCGAACAGCGGTACTGGAGGGAGGCTTTAAAGCCCGATATTTGTCGAATTTTTTGCGACTGGCCTCGGCTGTCATCGGCGATAGCCAGAATGAGCAGGATTTTACCTTGCCGCCATTTGCCCAGCACAGAGAGCTTTTATTATCCGCCGGAGCCGCGCTGTCTGGTCTCAATCTACTCGACCCTGCGCGGCTATCACGAATCAAAATATGTCCGAATTGCCATTGGCTTTATCTGGATGAGAGCCGTAATCGCAGCCGGCGCTGGTGTGACATGACCGTGTGTGGCAATCGCGCAAAAGCAAAACGGCACTATGATCGGAAGGGAAGAGATCATGGCTTATAGAGTCCGAAGTGCTGGTTTGCTGCTCAGCATGATTATTGTCTTGGCTCTTGGGGCATGCCGCGATCCCGGACAGGGTGATTATCTTAACGTGTCGGGAAAAATCTTCGTGTTTAATTATCGTATCGCGCAGGCGACCTACGTTTTAACGCTCTCAAAAGTCAGGCCCCTTCCAAATGATGCCGTGCTGGAGGCAACTTTTGAAAATCCGGCAGGCGGAGATCCTTTCATAATACGGCAAAAAATCTGGCCGACCATGACAAAAGTGACCGTGGAAAGCCCTCCGGTGAAATGTGTGAAGGCCAATCGCGAGTATAAGGTCAGCATGCGCGTCATAGATGCGAGTGGTCAGCTATTGCAGACTATAGAGCGGAAGATGATCTCTGACGTTGATCAATCTGTCATGCCTGACAAACCGCTTGTTGTTGGTCCGTTTTATGATGCCAATCCCGATAAAGGTCCTGCCGCGGTGGTGTGCCCCGGCACCTGATGAAGCCGCTATATCCACTGAATCTGCGAGAAAAAGATCGAAATGGATTGCATTCTTACGTGATTTGGTTTGCTCTGGGCATCAGGTACATCATTCAAAGGACGTTGCAAGCATGATTACACAGATCGCCATCGCCCCGTTGGTTGCACTTATAGCGGGCATCCTCATATTGATCGCCCCACGCCTCTTGAACTACGTTGTCGCTCTTTATCTGATTATCATTGGTGTTCTCGGCCTGTTTCCTAACCTTCTCAATTAGATAATCTTCAATCGCCGATAATATTATCTCAATTGAACAGCAGCGAGCGACTATCTGCGCATTGCGCTGATGCGTCGTTTTCGCTATTGCCATTAAGACGTCGATACGAAGAGGTTTGAAGATGGCTGAACATCACGATACCGCCCCTGCGGAACTGGGCGCTCCCATGGACTACAAAGAACATGAGAACACCTACAATCTGTTTCTTACGCTTTCAAAATGGGGTGTGATTTTCTGTGTTGCGCTGTTAGCTGCAATGGCTTTCGGTTTTTTCGCTGGCGGGTTCTTCTCCGCTACCATTTTATTCATTGTTATATGTGTGGCTGCCTGGTTTTTGGTTTAGCCTGCTTGTCTTTTCGTTGCATCATTCGGGTGGATGCCCTTTGCAAACCAGTTAGCTGACTGTTTTCACCTTAAGGGTATTGCCCGGTAAAGTCGGACAGGCGTAGGCGATCTTGCTGAGCCTGTGGAGAGTTAACTTGCTTAGGGGGTGAGAGCTTGGCTCAGACACTATTCATACCGAAAGAGGCTGATGCCAGTGAGCCGCGGGTTGGCGGCTCGGCGGAAACGGTCAAAAAACTTATAAGTCTTGGTTTTTCAGTTATCGTTGAAAGCGGCGCGGGCGTTTTGTCCCGTATTCCCGATCGCGAGTTTGAGTCAGCCGGAGCCTCAATTGGCAAGGCAGCAGATGCGAAAAGCGCCGATATTGTTTTAAAGGTGCGCCGACCAAGCTCGACCGAGCTCAAATCCTACAAAAAGGGCGCGGTCGTCATTGCTATGCTCGATCCCTATGGTAATGAAACCGCAATCAAAGAACTTGCCGATGCGGGCGTTACTGCTTTTACCATGGAATTCATGCCGCGTATCACGCGTGCTCAGGTCATGGACGTTCTTTCCAGCCAGGCAAACCTTGCCGGCTATCAAGCAGTGGTTGACGCGGCGGAAGAGTATGATCGCGCTTTGCCAATGATGATGACGGCTGCGGGTACCGTTCCTGCTGCAAAGGTTTTCATCATGGGTGTCGGTGTTGCCGGCCTTCAGGCGATCGCGACAGCGCGCCGTCTTGGAGCCGTTGTCACGGCAACGGACGTTCGACCAGCGGTCAAGGAACAGGTTGCTTCGCTTGGTGCGAAGTTTCTGGCTGTTGAAGATGAAGAGTTCAAGGCTGCCGAAACAGCCGGTGGCTATGCCAAGGAAATGTCGAAAGAATATCAGGCAAAGCAGGCTGCGCTGGTTGCAGAGCATATTGCCAAACAAGATATTATTATCACAACGGCCCTCATTCCCGGCAGACCAGCACCACGGCTCGTAACGCGTGAGATGTATTCGCGTATGCGACCGGGTTCCGTCATCATTGATCTGGCGGTGGAACGTGGCGGAAACGTAGAGGGTGCTGTTGCCGGAAAGATCGTTGAGGTGGACGGCGTGAAGATCGTCGGGCATCTGAATGTCGCCGGACGGATCGCCGCCACAGCGTCACAGCTTTATGCCAAAAATCTGGTCGCCTTCGTTGAAACGCTGGTCGATAAAGAAGCCAAGGTAATCAAGATCAATTTCGACGATGAGTTGGTTAAGGCGACTGTATTGACGCATGACGGCAAGGTTGTGCATCCGGCCTTCGCAGGTGGCGCTGCCACATCCTCGGTGCAAACTGCTGCTGCGAAAAAGGTCACGACCGTCAAAGCCACTACTGCCAAGGAGGCACCGGCGAAAGCTCCGGTCAAGAAAGCAGCATCAACAAAAGCGGCTACGCCAAAGAAAACTGTGACGAAAACTGTTGCCCCCAAAACATCTGAAGGAGAGGCATGATGGCTGACGCAACGCTAGACAAAGCGCTCGAAACGCTTAATCAGGCCACGGAAATGGTGCGGCAGGCTGCCGAAACCATGCCCGACGCGGCTGGTGCTGCTGCACATGCGATTACCGGTGGTGCAGTTGACCCATTCGTTTTCCGCCTCGCGATTTTTGTTCTGTCAATTTTCGTTGGTTATTATGTGGTCTGGTCGGTAACGCCCGCGCTGCATACGCCGCTCATGGCCGTGACCAACGCTATTTCGTCGGTCATCGTTGTCGGTGCGCTGCTTGCTGTGGGCCTGTCCGCAAGTGGGGTGGCCACCGGATTTGGGTTCATCGCGCTCGTTCTTGCAAGCGTCAATATATTTGGCGGCTTCCTCGTCACTCATCGCATGCTTGCCATGTACAAGAAAAAAGAAAAGTGAGATTTGAGCAATGAGCGTTAATTTCGCAGCTTTTCTTTATCTCGTCTCCGGCGTCCTGTTCATCTTGGCGCTGCGCGGCCTGTCACATCCAACCACAAGCCGACAGGGTAATTTCTACGGCATGATCGGTATGGGCATATCGATCATCACGACGCTGACACTGGCCGAGCCTAGTTTTGGCGGTCTTGGCTTGATCGTTCTTGGTCTTGCCATTGGCGGCGGTGTTGGCGCCTATATCGCCAAGCGTATTGCCATGACGGCCATGCCGCAGCTGGTTGCAGCGTTCCACTCTCTCGTTGGTTTTGCCGCCGTGATGGTGGCAGCAGCGGCAGTCTACTCTCCTGAATCATTCGGGATTGGTGAAATCGGATCGATACACGCGCAGGCGCTTGTCGAAATGTCCATTGGTGTTGCTATTGGCGCGATCACCTTCACGGGTTCGATCATAGCGTTTCTTAAATTGGATGGCCGCATGTCGGGTAAGCCGATCATGTTGCCCGGCCGCCATTTCATCAATGCCAGCCTGTTGATCGCGATTGTTGTTCTTGTCATCGCCTTGGTCTTGACGGAAAGCCATCTGGTGTTCTGGCTTATCGTTATCTTGTCGCTTATTCTGGGTGGGTTGATCATTGTCCCAATCGGCGGCGCTGATATGCCGGTTGTGGTATCAATGTTGAACTCCTATTCAGGATGGGCAGCAGCAGGTATCGGCTTTACGCTGGGCAATCTGGCATTGATCATCACCGGTGCGCTGGTTGGCTCATCCGGTGCGATCCTGTCTTACATCATGTGTAAGGGCATGAACCGGTCATTCATCTCGGTCATTCTTGGTGGCTTTGGCGGTGAGACTGGCGGTGCTGCTACTGGCGAAGTTGAGCAGCGTCCTGTCAAGCAAGGCTCTGCCGACGATGCCGCCTTTATCATGAAAAATGCTTCCAAGGTCATTATCGTGCCGGGCTATGGCATGGCCGTGGCGCAGGCGCAGCATGCTTTGCGTGAAATGGCGGACAAGCTCAAGGCCGAGGGCGTCGAGGTCAAATACGCCATTCACCCAGTTGCAGGCCGTATGCCAGGTCACATGAACGTTCTATTGGCCGAAGCAAATGTGCCTTACGATGAGGTGTTCGAACTTGAGGATATCAATTCCGAGTTCGCTCAAGCTGATGTCGCCTTTGTTATCGGTGCGAATGACGTGACCAATCCTGCAGCAAAGACTGATCCAAAGTCACCAATCTTTGGTATGCCAATCCTTGACGTGGACAAGGCTGGAACAGTTCTCTTTATCAAGCGGGGCATGGGTTCCGGTTACGCCGGGGTGGAGAATGAACTTTTCTTCCGCGACAATACGATGATGCTGTTTGCCGATGCGAAGAAGATGGTCGAAAACATTGTGAAAGCGCTCGACCACTAATCTGAAGCGCAATTAAATAATAAACAACCCGCTATCTCGGCGGGTTTTTTATTGGTTTTGTGATCTTTTCTACCGCATCAAGCGCCGCGTGTACGGGCAAGCCCGTCTTTGGCCGGCTTGTAATTCGGATCAAGTTGTACGGCCTTTGCATAGGATTTGGCTGCACGGGCCTTCTCGCCGCGATGCTCATAGATGAGAGCCTGATTTGCCCAGCCTTCTGCGATGTCACCATCGAGCTTGATGGCCGTATTGAAATCGTCAAAGGCATTGTCGTCATCGCCGAGTGCGACATAGGAGATGCCACGACCATTATAAGGTTCTGCAGCATCAGGCTGTAGCGAGATCGCTGTCGAAAAGTCTTCGATAGCCTGTTTGTGCTGGTTGCGAGCCTGATAAATCAGTCCGCGATTATGATAGGCGCGAGCGTCAGTCGTGTTGAGCTGAATAGCTTGCTGGAAATCATTCAGAGCCTGGTCGAGTTTGCCCGCCTGCCGGTATAGATTACCGCGGCCAATATATGCCGTATCATATTGGGGGTTGATCTGGATGGCTCTGCTGTAATCGGCTGCCGCTTGGGCTGTGTTGCCCATATTGCGATAGACCAGCGCCCGGTTTGCATAGGCCTGATAGAAGTTTGGGTTCAACTGAAGGGCTGTGTTGAAATCTTTGATGGCATCATTGCTACGGCCCGCGCGCCCAAAGGCCGATCCGCGCACATTATAGGCTTCGGGATCTTTTGGATTATTGCGGATGACATCATTAAGCGAACTGATGTTTTCGGCAGAGCCTTGAGCTTTGTCGATCCCGGTCATATCTGTCGCAGTGGTGTTGCAGCCTGCAAGCGCTAAAGCCATTACGGATGCCAATAAGAGGCCAGCGATTCTTGTCGATCCCTTGATCGATTCAGGTTTGCGGTATGAAGCCATTTCCATTGAATGTGTCATATTCCAATTGTCCTGTTCAACCAAAGCCTTTGCAAGCGAAAATGTTCCTATTCCGACAAACGAAAAAAGGGCGGTGTGACACAAGCCACTCCACCCCTTGTCGCGTCAAGGCGTCGATAGTTGTCTATTAACGAGCCGCGGAAGCGCGGGCCGGAACTTTCTTAACAGGCATCGGCAAGAGGCCTTCACGCTGAGCCTGCTTACGAGCCAGCTTGCGAGCACGGCTGATTGCTTCTGCCTTCTGGCGAGCACGCTTGATCGACGGCTTTTCGTAATGATCATGCATCTTCATTTCGCGGAACATGCCTTCGCGCTGCATCTTCTTCTTGAGGACGCGGAGGGCCTGATCAACATTATTTTCGCGTACGAGTACCTGCACGGTTTTTCCTGTATCTCTTAGAATTTCGTTGAGCCTGATTTTTGACGCCTGTCCATTGAGCAGGGAACAAAAACCAAACTTCGCGACAGTCATCTATCGCAAACTGGGGTGGCCATTAGCAGAAACTTTTATCGATGTCCATGACAGAGTTGTAAACACCGGTGAGTATTTGTCTCAAAGCGCCAGCAATTATGTAATTTGGGATTATCTAACGCGAAGCGCCAATCTCCGTCGCAAAATGGCAAAAGAGCTTTGGCTGGATGCGATACTGATGCATAAAAGCATGGTTCTGGCTTTTAAAGTCGATGTCGATATTTGAACAGGATCAAGCGACGCCACTCATTAATAATCGCTTTGCAGTGGCTATTTTGCCAAGGCCCAATTGCTAGGAATGGATGATGCGGAAATATTCGGTATTTGCTTTGGCGAGGGAGGCGTTGCGTGCCCATAAGGGCTGGGATCAGCAATGGTCTTCGCCTGAACCCAAGTCAGAATATGACGTTATTATCGTCGGAGCGGGCGGTCACGGACTGGCAACTGCGTACTACCTGGCAAAAGAACATGGCATCACCAACGTGGCCGTTTTGGAAAAGGGTTGGCTGGGCGGTGGCAATACCGGCCGCAACACGACCATTATCCGCTCGAATTATCTATATGACGAATCGGCAGGTATTTACGAACATGCTGTGAAGCTCTGGGAGGGGCTGAGTCAGGATTTGAATTACAATGTGATGTATTCGGCGCGGGGCGTAATGATGCTTGCGCACAATATCCATGATGTTCAGGTCTTCAAACGGCACATCCACGCAAACCGGCTGAACGGCATCGATAATGAGTGGCTGACACCGGAGCAGGTCAAGGAATTTTGCCCACCGATCAACCTTTCATCAGATGCGCGTTATCCCATCATCGGCGCTGCCTTGCAGCGGCGTGGTGGTACGGCGCGGCATGATGCGGTTGCGTGGGGCTATGCCCGCGCTGCCGCGGACCGAGGCGTTCACATCATCCAAAATTGCGAGGTTACGGGTATTCGTCGCGCTCCAAATGGCGCTGTGCTTGGCGTAGATACCAATCGTGGCCCGATCAATGCCAAGAAAGTTGGTGTTGTCGCCGCCGGTCACACCTCTGTTTTGATGAACATGGCGGGTGTTCGTATGCCGCTCGAGAGCTATCCGCTGCAGGCCCTGGTTTCAGAGCCGGTCAAGCCGCTTATTCCCTGCGTGATCATGTCGAATACGGTCCATGCCTATATCTCGCAGTCGGATAAGGGCGAGATGGTCATTGGCGCTGGTACAGATCAGTACACATCCTATTCGCAGACAGGCGGACTGCACATTATCAACCATACGCTCGATGCGATCTGCGAGATGTTCCCGGTTCTCACGCGCCTGAAAATGCTGCGGTCCTGGGGTGGCATTGTTGATGTGACACCCGATCGTTCTCCCATTCTCGCAAAGACACCTGTGCCAGGGCTTTACGTTAATTGCGGTTGGGGAACAGGCGGTTTTAAAGCCACTCCCGGTTCGGGCAATGTTTTCGCCCATACGATTGCGCGCGACGAGCCGCACAGGATCAATGCGCCGTTCACGCTTGAGCGGTTCACGACCGGGCGTTTGATCGATGAAGCCGCTGCTGCGGCTGTTGCACACTGATTTTCAAGAGAGATAGATATTATGCTTCTCATCAAATGCCCCTATTGCGAAGAAGAGCGTCCGGAACTGGAGTTCCGCAATGCAGGCGAAGCGCATCTTGTGCGCAATTCTTCGATCATTGAACAGTCCGACGAGGATTTCGCGTCTTATCTCTATTTCAGGCAGAACCCCAAAGGTTTGCAATTTGAACGCTGGCGCCACATTCATGGCTGCGGACGATTCTTCAATGCTGTTCGCGATTCAGTGTCGGACAAATTCCTGACCGTTTACAAGGCTGGTGAGCCAAAGCCTGAATTGGACGCACTTCTGTCCGCAAATGCTTCACAAGAAGTGGCATCGGTAAAAAAACGTGCGCCCCGCACAAAGAAAGCGGAGCTTTGATTTATGGCTCAATCCACTCATTCCGGCAGCAATCGCATTGCAGGCATTGGCCGCCTCGTTCCTGCAAAAACAGTGCGATTTACCTTTGACGGTCAAAATTTGACAGGACTGGAAGGTGACACACTCGCCTCGGCTCTGCTTGCTAACGGCATCCACCTGGTTGGTCGTTCGTTCAAATATCACCGGCCACGTGGCATTCTTTCCGCAGGCAGCGAAGAGCCGAATGCTCTTGTTGATATCGAGCGGGACAAGTCACGTAAACAGCCAAATGTTCGTGCGACAGTCCAAGAAATCTACGATGGCCTGAAGGCAAAATCGCAAAACCGCTGGCCGTCGCTGACATTCGACATTGGCGCGATCAATGATGTTTTTTCGCCAATGCTGCCAGCTGGTTTTTACTACAAAACTTTCATGTGGCCGAAATTCGCGTGGAAAACGATATATGAACCGAAAATCCGCGCAGCCGCTGGACTCGGTGTCGTACCGGGCGAGCCCGATACGGATCGTTACTCCAATCGCTTTGCGCATTGTGACGTACTGGTAATTGGCGCTGGAGCCGCAGGCCTTGCGGCAGCTTTAAGTGCGGCGTCCACTGGCTTGCAAGTTATTCTTTGCGACGAGCAGCCCGAGGTTGGTGGCGCATTGCGCTATGAAAATGACGTTCAGATTGATGGCATCAGTGGTTACGAATGGGCTGTTGCAGCCTACGCCAAACTGCGCGAAATGAAAAATGTTCGGGTCCTTACCCGCACAACGGCGTTCGGTTACTATGCGCAAAACTTTGTTGGGCTGGTTGAACGACTTAGCGACCATTTAAGCCGCCCTGCTGCTGAAATGCCCCGTGAGCGTCTCTGGCAGGTTCGAGCAAGCAAGGTGGTTCTGGCAACAGGTGCCATTGAACGACATATGGTTTTTGCCAATAATGACCGCCCGGGCATTATGCTCGCATCTGCCGCCCGCCTGTTTCTCAACCAGTTTGGCGTTGCAGTTGGCCGAAAGGTGGGAATCTATACCGCCAACGACTCGGCCTACGCAGCAGCGATCGACTTAAAGCGTGCCGGCATTGACGTGCCGGTCATTGTGGATACACGCAATAACCCATCATCCGCCATTATTGATGAGGCGCGCTCACTCGGCATAGAGGTGCTGACCGGCCATGCTGTCTACAGCGCTGGCGGCAAGCGTCGCATTTCCTCCATATCCATCAAGCCAAACGAGGGTGGAATCGAGCGAAAGATCACAGTTGACGCGTTGATCATGTCGGCGGGCTGGACGCCTTCGGTTCACCTCTTTTCGCAGTCGCGTGGCAAGGTGGCTTGGGACGCCGACAATGAGCGCTTCCTGCCGGGAACTTACGCGCAAAATTGCGTGTCCGTCGGTGCATGCAACGGTACCGACAATTTGCAGTCTGCCCTCGATGAGGCCATTGCGGCTGGCGGCGGGCAAGCTGGTACAATAGTTGCAACTGGTGGCACCAATTGGATCGCCGGGATGATCGGATCTGCTCCGGGAGCAGGGGCCGATACGACCGTTAAAGCTTTTGTGGATTTCCAGAATGACGTGACCGCCAAAGACGTCAGGCTGGCGGTTCGCGAAGGCATGCACTCCATAGAGCATATCAAGCGTTTTACTACCAATGGTATGGCGACGGACCAAGGCAAGACATCCAATCTGCATGGTCTGGCTATTGCCGCGGAAGCTTTGGACAAGCCGATTCCATCGGTGGGTCTCACAACGTTCCGGGCGCCATTCACGCCTGTCACTTTTGGCGCGATCGTCAATCATGCCCGCCATGATTTGTTTGATCCGACGCGCCGCACACCCATGCATGCCTGGCACGAGGCTCAAGGCGCTCCGTTTGAGGATGTCGGACAGTGGAAACGTGCATGGTATTATCCTCAAGCTGGCGAGGACATGCACGCGGCAGTCAATCGGGAATGTGTTGCTGTACGCAATCAAGCGGGCATTTTTGATGCTTCAACATTGGGCAAGATCGAAGTTGTTGGGCCTGACTCGGCCAAATTTCTCGAACTCCTATATACAAATCCTTGGGAAAAGCTCGGAGTGGGCCGCTGCCGTTATGGCATCATGCTGCGGGAAGATGGTTTTATCTACGATGACGGTGTTGTCGGTCGTCTCGCAGAAGACCGGTTCCATGTGACAACGACAACGGGTGGTGCTCCACGCGTGATGCACCATATGGAGGATTACCTTCAGACTGAATTCCCACATCTGAACGTATGGTTGACCTCGACAACAGAGCAATGGGCTGTAATCGCCGTGCAAGGTCCGAAGGCCCGTGAAATCATTTCGCCGCTCGTGGAAGGAATTGATCTCTCGAACGAAGCCATGCCGCATATGAGTGTGCGGGAGGGTAAAATTTGTGGTGTTCCCACCCGCTTGTTCCGCATGTCGTTTACCGGTGAAGCTGGTTACGAAATCAACGTACCAGCGGACTACGGCAAAGCCGTTTGGGAAGCGGTCTATGAACAGGGTAAGCCGTTTGGCCTTACGCCTTACGGTACTGAAACAATGCACGTCCTGCGTGCGGAAAAGGGTTACATCATTGTCGGCCAGGATACTGACGGAACTGTTACCCCGCAGGATGCCGGTCTGACTTGGGCCATCGGCAAGAATAAAACGGATTATGTTGGTATTCGTGGTCTTCTGCGCCGTGATCTTGTTTCTGATGGGCGCAAACAGCTTGTCGGATTGAAGACAGTCGATCCGAAGATTGTGTTGGAGGAGGGTGCGCAAATCGTGGCCAATCCTAACCAGCCTGTTCCGATGACAATGATCGGCCATGTTACATCTTCCTACTGGTCAGAAAATTGCGGTCGTTCCATTGCACTGGCGCTGGTGATCGACGGAACAAAGCGATTAGGCGAGAGACTTTACGTGCCAATGCCAAATGGTGTGATCGAGGTTGAAGTAACCGGAATGGTCTTCTTCGATGAAAAAGGAGAACGGCTCAATGGTTGAGGTTATCGGCGCAACACGACTGCATCCGTTGCAGGCCGGTCATTCCAGCGCTTTATCCGTTTCGATAACGCTGGCTGAAAATGCCACTCGCTTATCGCTTCGTGCCCGGGAAGATGCAATTCCTGCGATTTCGAAGGCTCTTGGCCTGTCATTGCCAACGAAGCCCAAGACGTCCACATCCGAGGGCACGAGATCAGCACTATGGTTGGGTCCTGATGAATGGCTCATCATTGATACCGCAGATAGCAGTGTCGTCGCAGATATTGCCAAAGCTAAAGTTCTACATTCTGCGGTAGATATTTCGCATCGCAATATAGGAATTTTGGTTTCCGGCAAGGGGGCCGATGCTGTGGTCAACGGTGGGTGTCCGCAAGATCTTTCACTGGCAGTATTTCCGGTAGGAGCTGCTTCGAGGACAGTCCTCGGCAAGATCGAGATTGTCCTTTGGCGCTTGGCTGAAAATGAGTTCCGCGTGGAATGCTGGCGGTCATTCTCAAACTATGCCTATGCGTTTCTTCAGGAATCTGCTCGAGACGTTGCCGTGTAACTAAGAGATAGGTTCCTTTCGGGCCGACAGTAAAATTCGGTTTTCAGATGGATAATGGTAGAGCCTGTGCACTAAGCAAGGTGCCGGCAATCTGAGCGCATACAAAACAAGGACTGCGCTCGCGACATTTGCAATGATGTGCAATTTTCCGGATATGATGTAAACAGGCGCTGACTGCGTCGACAAACACAATTACGCCGTCGTTTTTTATGATGGGATGCGGATGACCACCGATTCGGTGGTCAGCTTGCATAGAGAAGCATATGGCGGTCAAGAAACGTCTGGTTATCAATTTCACTGGTTATGAAGGTTTGCATCCTGATGCAGTTCGTGGGCGTTATCTGAATAGTTCAGGTGACTTCAATAGGTTGTGGAACACAAAAACGATTGCCGGGCCAATGGTGGGCGAGGGGTCTGGTGTTGCTGCCATGCCCATTGAGACTACGGGAGCGAATTGGAGCACCGAAACCGAATTCTGCCAGTATGGCACTGCCGATATTTTCGATATCTATTCTGCACGAGGCGTCATCACCCGTTTTGCGACAGGCTTGATGGCCTTTCTTGATATTCTTTTATCGGGCACCTTCTATCGATACCTGCGCACCAGCTGGCGATTTTGCCTCTTCTTCATGTGGCCCTTTGCTCTTGCCTGCATAATAACGATGGTACTGCTTGGCGTCGGTTTGTCGCCCATCTGGGCAGACTTCAATCCTTGGCATTTGGTATGGAGTGTTCCCCTCGCGCTTGTAGCTTGCCGTATCCTTATTCGCTGGCCGGGAGATAAAATATTCTTTTCCTATCTGCTTGATGATTGGGCTGCGGCGTCTGATCGAATTCATGGTCGCAACAGTGAGTTGCTTCTGCGTCGTCGCGGTTTCGCCGATCACCTGATCAGGAAGCTGGAGGCAAGTGACGCGGATGAGGTCATTATAATTTCCCATAGCCTGGGAACTGTGCCAGCCGTAGAAGCAATCGCTGATGTCTGGCGCGCGCAACCGGAGCTATTGAAAAACAGACCGGTATCGCTGGTTGCAGCGGGCTCGTGTCTCCTGATGATCGCATTGCACCCCCGAGCAATAAGCTTGAAGGAAGATATCCGGATTGTCATGCAGGAAACGCCAGTACTTTGGGTGGAGTTCCAGGCCATTTCCGACATCATACATTTTTATAAGTCAGATCCGGCAGGGGCGCTGGGGATTGAACCGAAGGTAGCGCCCATCATCCGTCGAATAAGATTCAAGAATGTTCACAAGCCAGCGCGGTATGCGCGGGCAAAGAAGAATTTCTTCAAGATGCATCTGTTGTTTCTCAAAGGAGCACAGATACGCAACACCTACGACATGGGCATGTTTGTGCAGGGGCCCTTTATGTTTGCCGAATTGATGACCAAGTATGACGGAGAAGCGGCGCCACTTGATGAGAAGGGTAGGATAGGCTGAAAACCTCAATCTATTTCTGGTGGATGCTCGAGCACTGCAATTGTCAGCCAATTTGCCACTAATGCAGGCTTGATAAGGTTTTCGACGTCCAAAGTGACTTCGTAATTGTTGAGGACACGGCCTGAGGGGCGGATATCAGCATCCACAAGCTTGAAGCGTGCACGCACACGCCTGCCAGTATTGACTGGAGACATGAAGCGCACTTTGTCAAAACCGTAATTGATACCCATTGTGGCACCTTCAATCATCGGCAGTGCTTCATAGGCCAGGGTGGAAAGCAATGAAATCGTCAGGAAGCCATGGGCGATGGTGCCGCCAAACGGAGTTTCTTTTGCAGCACGCTCCGGGTCGACGTGAATGAATTGATGATCGTCGGTAGCGTCGGCAAACAGATTGATCATTTCCTGCGTGACGGTACGCCATTCGGAGCAACCGATTTCAGTCCCGACCGCTGCTTTCAATTGTTTGAGCGTTATCGCTTCTTTCATAATATCGACTTTCCAAACATATGCAGAATGTGGTTTGTTTCGATAGTCGGTTCCGCCCAGATTGTCATCCCTGAACTGTCCATTGAGCAATATCGTCGCGTTCACCGATCAGTGCCAGTCCGTGCGCAATAGAGAGGAGTTCACCCCCGCTCTCGATCCGGCCCTCGTCAAAGCGTTTGGTGAAAATGCTTCGAACAGCAGGGACAAAGGATGTTCCACCCGTCAAGAACACTTTATCGATTGAGTCCGGAGACGTGTTTGTTTTTGTCAGGACTTCATCCAGCGCGCCTTCAATCCTATCCAGATCTTCTGTTATCCAGCTTTCAAAATCTGAACGTTTGATCGTCTTTTTGCCGCCGGACCCGAGAGGGGCAAAATTGAACTCGGCTTCTTCCGCCGATGATAGTGCCATCTTCGTTGCGGACACTGCCTGATAGAGCGGGTATCCTTCGTCATGTTCGACGAGATCAACAAAAGTCTCAAGTTTTTCCGGATCACAACTACTGCGGACAAGCTTCTTTAACTCGACGAATTCACGTGAGGTTTTGAAGATAGAAAGCTGGTTCCAGCGTCCAAAATTTGCATACCAAGACGAAGGAACTTCCAGCCTTTTGTCAAAACTCTTGAAATATGTTCCCTTGCCAATCTGTGGCGCAACGATCTGGTCTATCATGCGATAGTCGAAATGGTCGCCCGCAACGCCGACGCCAGAATGACCGACTGGTGTCGCCTTCAATTTGCCTGCGAAGCTTTCAAACCGAATGATCGAATAGTCAGTCGTGCCGCCACCGAAGTCAGCTACCAAGACTGTCGCATCTGATTTTAAATGTTGAGCGAAATAAAAGGCAGCAGCGACGGGCTCATAAACGAAGTGCATTTCAGGAAAACCAAAACGCGTGAGCGCCTCGCTATAGCGCTGCATTGCCAGTTCCGGTTTGGGATTGGCTCCCGCGAAATGGACGGGGCGACCGGTTACGATCCGGTTGACCTCGGACGGCCAATTATCGTCCGCATATACTCGCAACCGCTTTATGAAAATCTCCATGAGATCTTCAAAAGTTTGCCGTTTCGCAAAGATCAATGTGCCTTGAAAGAGGGCACTTGCCGCAAATGTCTTTATGGATTGGAGAAAACGGCATTCGCCAGGATGATCAATGAATTGCCGTATCGCCGCGTGCCCGGCCTCAACCTTCAAAGAGGCAGCACCCGCCAGGGGATCCTTCATGAAAGACAGTGCCGTCCGCATGCTATCGGCTTCGCCAGCCCGACTAGTGAATGTCATTGACCGTGTGGTGGCTCCATCTGCCAATGCCATGACGGAATTGGTTGTGCCAAAGTCAAAACCCAGCGCCTGAGCCATGGCCGCGCTCCTTGTGCTGTTATATTTTGCTATTTTTTGCGCGCTCAATGCGCTTTCGATTTGGGAGGCGCGTCATCGCACACCATTGCGCGCTATGCAAGGGACAGCTTGTGATCGCTCTTTATGAAATCAACGAAAGCGCGTAACGGCGCAGGCATATGATTGCGGCTGGGATAATAGAGCCGAGGGCCGGTAAAACTGAGCCACCAGGATTGCATTACAGGCACAAGTTCACCGCTTTGGAATGCAGGCGTAATCGTTTCTTCGAAAGTGTATATCAAGCCAAGGCCAGCAATCGCCGCTCCGAGCTCAACTTCGATAGAAGATGCGAGCAAAGGACCCTTGGGAGTAACTTTCACAGTTTTCCCATTCTTTTCAAACTCCCATGCAAAGGAGACGCCGCTCGCAAAGCGATGGCGAATGCAGGCATGGTTGATGAGATCGCGCGGGTGCTCTGGCGTGCCATGAGTGTCAAGGTAATCAGGTGCTGCGGCCAGAACAAACCGCTGCGTGCGCGGCCCGATTGGAATTGCGATCATGTCGCGTTCAATACTCTCATCATAGCGAATACCGGCATCAAAGCCCGCGGCGAGGATATCAATGAATGTATCGCTTGCGAGGATGTCGAGACTGATCCCTGGATGACTAAGAAGGAACCTGTTGACGATTGGTGGTAGGATACTACGGGCGACGATAATCGGCACGTTTAACTTGAGTGTTCCAGTGGGGCTGTCGCGGAAGCTGTTTAAGGCATCCAGCGCGCCAGCGATCTCGCCCATTGCGGGCTTTAAACGCTCCAGCAATTGCGTACAGGCGTCCGTTGGTGTGACGCTTCGTGTGGTCCTGTTCAAAAGGCGGACATTAAGCCGCTCTTCAAGGCGGCGTATTGCATCGCTGAGTGATGATGCGGAAACGCCGCGAACTTTTGCTGCAGCCCGAAAGCTGCGGGTTTCCGTGATCGCGACCAACGCGCTCAAATCAGAAAGGTCAGGCTCATTCATTGTACGCTTTTCCGAACAACCCGTGCATGATAAAGCGGATTATCGCACAAATTGAAATCTTTTATAGTTGCATGCGACAGCTCGTAAACAGGAAAATACGGAGTTTTAGAATGCAATATCATCAACTTGGTGCAACTGGCCCGAAGGTTTCTGAAATTGGACTCGGTTGCATGGGCATGTCAGGCATGTATGGACCCTCCGATCGTGCCGAGAGCATTGCTACAGTTCATGCCGCTTTGGATGCCGGTATCAACTTGCTGGATACGGGCGATTTTTACGGTATGGGCCACAATGAAATGCTGATAGCTGAGGCATTGAAGGGCAGAAAGCGTGAAGATGCGCTGATAAGCGTTAAATTCGGAGCGCTTCGCGATCCGAGTGCCGGATGGATCGGATTTGATGGAAGACCCGCGGCGGTCAAGTCTTCGCTCGCCTATACGCTTCAACGGCTGAATGTTAATTATATCGATGTTTACCGACCAGCCCGGCTTGACCCTGATGTGCCAATTGAAGACACAATCGGCGCAATCGCCGATATGGTAAAGGCAGGTTACGTCAAACATATTGGCCTGTCCGAGGTTGGTTCGGCAACGATACGGCGTGCGGCTGCCGTTCACCCGATTGTTGATCTCCAGATTGAGTACTCGTTGATCTCACGCGGCATTGAGGACGGCATTTTGCAAACTTGCCGCGAGCTTGGCATCAGCATCACTGCCTATGGCGTGCTTTCGCGCGGACTGATCAGTGGGCATTGGCAGAAGGATGCAGCGGCACCTACCGATTTCCGTGCGTATAGTCCCCGGTTCCAGGGCGAAAATGTCGACAAGAATTTGGCGCTTGT
Organism: Phyllobacterium sp. GQ127; assembly: GCF_059758635.1. NCBI lineage: Bacteria > Pseudomonadati > Pseudomonadota > Alphaproteobacteria > Hyphomicrobiales > Phyllobacteriaceae > Phyllobacterium > Phyllobacterium sp. GQ127. Next base: position 1,600,951 of record NZ_JCAXDZ010000001.1, on the reverse strand, counting down.
CGAGGCGCTCAAAGCGATTGCTGACAAGAAGGGCGCTTCTGTCGCACAGATCGCCATCGCATGGGTTGCTGCGCAGGGTAAGGATATCATTCCGATTGTGGGCGCTAGGCGTCGTGACAGGTTGACTGAATCCTTGGGTTCCCTTGACGTTGCACTCACCGGTGAGGACTTGGAAGCGATCGAAAAAGCTGTGCCAAAAGGCTCGGCAGCGGGCGCCCGTTATGCCGCTGCACAGATGGCGCATCTCGATAGTGAAGTCAGCGCACATGGTTAGATAGATAGGGCCGGTCTGTCAGCCCTATCTAAATAGACACAGATTAGCCTGCGGTTTTGTTCGCGGGCTTTTCTTTATGCCCGCCGAACTCGCTGCGCATGGCGGAGAGAATCTTGTTGGCAAAGTCAGCATTGCCGCGCGATGAGAACCGTTCCTGCAAAGCAGCGCTGAGGACGGGCGTTGGCACAGCTTCATCTATGGCAGCGATGACGGTCCAGCGTCCTTCACCGGAATCGGAAACATGGCCTTCATAGCTCTCCAGGCCGGGATCACCATAAAGGGCATCGGCAGTCAAATCGAGCAACCATGAACTGATAACACTGCCACGACGCCACACTTCGGCGATCTCTGGCAAATCAAGCTTGTATTGATAATGTTCTGGATTTTGCAATGGCGTGGTTTCCGCGTCAACTACATGCTCACGCATGCCGATGTCCGCATTTCGCAGAATATTCAGACCTTCGGCGTAAGCTGCCATCAACCCATACTCGATGCCATTATGGACCATTTTGACGAAGTGTCCGGCACCGTGTGGTCCACAATGCAGAAACCCCTGATCTGCTGTACTGGCAATGTCTTTCGGGCGGCTTTCAGTGATCGGCAAGTCACCTTTGCCAGGTGCGAGAGCGGCAAAAATGGGAGAGAGATGCTCAACGGTGGGTTTTTCGCCGCCGATCATGAGACAATAGCCGCGCTCCAGGCCGAATACGCCGCCGCTGGTCCCCACATCAACATAGTGGAGACTTTTTGACCGCAAGGCTCCGCTGCGCCTGATGTCATCATGATAATAGGAATTGCCACCGTCGATCAGGATATCGTCCTTATCCAGCAATGGTACGAGTTGATCCAGAACTTTGTCGACAACAGCAGCGGGAAGCATAAGCCAAACAACCCGTGGTTTGGACAGTTTGGAAACGAAATCCTGCAGAGACGCACTTGCGGTAGCCCCCAGCGCTTCCAATGCAGCCATGCTTTCAGCGCGCGCGTCATAAACAACGCATTCGTGTCCGTGCTGCATCAGCCGTTGGGTCATATTGTTACCCATACGGCCCAATCCAATCATACCGAGTTGCATTTCTAAATCTCCGGGGGAAGGTTGAAAAATATCCTTGAAGGGATGGCATTACGGGCCAGGTCGCTATGTTACCGGACGGCAGGCAATCTGCTTCCTGATTTATCAACGGCGGCGCGAAGCGTGTCAATGTCAGTCACTCGCGGATAGAGCTCCCGGCCCACGATGAAGGCGGGTGTGCCGGCTAGCCCTAGTGATTTTGCCTGCGCAGCGTTATGATCCAACCGCCCTTGTATGGTATCGAAATTTTGTTCCAAGGCATCCCTGACCCGGTCAGTGTGGATGCCAGCTGCTCGTAAGGTTTCATCTACCCGTTTCAGCGTGAGCCTGCCCGGCACCTTCATGAGAGCGCCGAATGCTTGTTCGTGTTGGCCGCTATACCCAGCGGCCAAAGCCATTCTTGAAGCGTAAACTGAAGTATCTCCGAATATGGGCCAATCTCTCATAATCAATCGTATCGATTTATTGTCTTTCAGCAGTTCTTCCAGTTGAGGATGAAGCTTTTTGCAATTGGGGCATTGATATTCGAAGAATTCGACGATTGTCACGCTGCCTTTCGGGTTGCCAAATACAGCCCACATAGGATGATCTTCCCGTGGCTGTTCTTTCGCCTCAGTTATCTTAGGTAAAAATACGCTGCTTAAAGCCACAGTCAGAAGATAACGGCGATTCAAAAATGGATTGGTCATCAGTTCCCCGGCCAGCATTATCTGCTCGCCATCATGGCGAAAGGAACGGCATATTTGGGGCGCCGGATTGAGAAAAACGAGTAAAAGCCGGTGGCTTGGATTCGTCCGCTTTTATCAGATCGGCAGCGCAACAATATCGATGTGATCGCTGTCCGCTGTGTGCACATCGTTCATTATCGCCGGAACATCCTGTCCCCGGTCAAGTAATGTGCCCTCTGCAGTGATAATGGAAATTTGATAGCCAAGGTCTATAAGGAATTTCAAATAGGTCTCGGGCGTGACGCTGGATATCCAGCCGATTAGATTTGGGCTGAATTCGCTGACAATAATGGGGCGAAATTTTCTCAATGTATTTATCATGCCGGTAAAGGCGCGGTATTCTGCACCCTCAATGTCGATCTTGACGAAATCAACCCGATTCCAGTCATGCAAGACATCATCGAGCCGTACGCAAGGGATTAAGCGTTTGATTTCGAGTGACTGTCCCGATTGAAGCGTAGCGCTGACGCCGTTGGAACCGGATCCATTCAGGGCGAGTACATCGGTTTTATCACCGACCGCGCTCAAAAGAACATTAACGTGGCTGAAGGAATTCGCGTCGCGACTTGCCACGAGCAAACGACCGTTTTCGACATTCGGCTCTACCGCCAGAACGCGTCCCTGGCTTCCGACCAGTTTCGCACAGAGCATGGTGAAGTAACCAATATTCGCCCCGATATCTATGACGTGCATTCCCGGCTTGACGTATTGTTCGAATACCCTCGTCACATTTGGTTCATAGGCACCACCAATGACATTGATCCCGACATCCGGATCATTTCGATCCGCATAAATCCATGCGTCATTGAGAAAGACCTTTTCGATCTGCCGATCAGATGCTGGGTCAAGTAAGCGGCGGCTCTGAAACTCAAGTGAGTTGAGATACATGCGAACAATGCTTTCAAGCGGCTGACCTACATAAGTGTAGTGAGATTTTTCAACTTCGTTCATTGTTCGACCCAAAATCAAACGGAACGCATAATCTATGTCAGTGGTAGTCGTGATCATCATTGTTCTGGCACCCGATTATAAAGCGCTTATATCTCTTGAGAGGAGTGCGCGGGGGCAATATTCAACGCTGTGATAATCAAACGCAAGGGCGTTTGTATATTTCAGAACTCAAAGTAAACGCGGAAATTCTTTCATTCCTACTGATAGATAAAAGTAGTTCGAGGGACATGCGAGGGGGCGTAGCTGACCAAACGCGGACTATTCAGAGTCTTCCTTGCTGATGCTACAAGGAAAGGCGCAGTGCAGGGCAAACACGCGCATTACGGCATTCGCCTTAACTATCAACAATAGAGAGGAAGGTCAGATGGTGGGCGTGACAGGGATTGAACCTGTGACCCCTACGATGTCAACGTAGTGCTCTCCCGCTGAGCTACACGCCCATCTGCCGGGCGCATACACCATATTGAATTGTGTCCGTCAATAGCTGTTAAAGGAACTTATCGGGCTTTCTTGCAGGAATATCGGATTAGCTCGGCGCAATCAGGCTGCGACGAGCATTTTTTCGATTTCATTGACGAGATCGCGCAAGTGAAATGGCTTGGATAGAACCTTGGCATCTTTTGGTGCCTGCGAATCGGCATTTAAAGCCACGGCAGCAAAACCAGTGATAAACATAATCTTCAGGTCCGGATCGATTTCAGATGCCCGGCGGGCCAATTCGATCCCGTCCATTTCCGGCATGACAATATCCGTCAGCAACAAGGAAAATGGCTCTTCACGGAGACGATCATAGGCGCTGGCTCCATTGTCGAAATGCGTGACGTGATAGCCAGCTTTCTCCAGCGCCTTCACCAGGAAGCGCCGCATATCATTGTCGTCTTCTGCAAGAAGTATTCTTTTCATCGGTCCGTCCGAATTATCTAGCGCCGATCATCCCCAGACCAGCGTTCTGTAAAATCTACAAAGCGCTTTTTTGGTAAAGATCACGTGAATGATTTGCTAGAAATAAGGCTGAACGCGAGAAATGTCGAGGTGGTCCGGCGCGGATAGATCATCTTAAGAAAGATCAGCGAATGTTGCTTGCACGATCAATTCCATTACAGGCAAACTTGATCTAGAGTATTCAGGCATTGCCTGCAGGTTCAGCAATAACATTTGAAGTGAATGATGACCGTCAACCGCGATTTCCCCGATAGCTCTCCATTTGAATTGCGGCAGCCATCCGATCAGCGCATTCCATTTGTTTTTAACTCACCCCATAGCGGCCGTTTCTATCCACCGACATTCATCCTGCAATCACAGCTTGATGCTCATACCATCCGCCGCTCGGAAGATTGCTTTGTGGATCAGCTCTTCGCATCAGCCGTAATGCTGGGGGCCCCGTTAATGCTGGCGCATTTCCCGCGTGCCTATCTTGACGTCAATCGCGAGCCCTATGAACTCGACCCTAAAATGTTTTTGGAGCCGCTGCCTTCGTTTGCGAATGGACATTCTGCCAGGGTGGCAGGCGGCCTCGGCACGATTCCGCGGCTTGTTGGGGAAGGGCAGGAAATCTACGCGCAAAAATTTCATATTTCGGAAGCGCTCGGACGCATCGATAGTATCTACAAGCCCTATCATTTAATGCTCGGAAATGTGCTTGCGACGACATGTGCCCGTTTTGGCTATGGCGTACTGGTCGATTGCCATTCAATGCCTGCCAGTATCCGCTTTCCAGAAAGCGGAATGCGCCCGGATTTCATCATAGGCGACCGATTTGGCACGAGTTGCGCGCCCGAATTAGCCAGCGCCGCCATACAATTGTTGCGCGAAATGGGTTATGTGGTTGCACACAACAAGCCTTATGCCGGCGGCTACATCACTGAACATTATGGCCGTCCCCTGAAGCATATGCACGCATTGCAGATCGAGGTTAATCGCGGCCTTTATCTGAATGAGAATACCTACGAAAAAAAACCCGGATTTGAGCAGCTCCAACGGGATATCGGACTGTTCCTTGCGGACCTGGTTTCCCTGCCGGATTTTTATTTTCTCGATACGCCCTTGGCGGCAGAATAGGGATCCACACCATATCTCAATAAAAAAGACCGCGCGTGAGCGCGGCCTAAGTCTAGGGAGGAAACGCCCAAGGAGGGCATAGACAGGTCGCCCCGTCCATTTTCTAGTTTATGCTGCGTCGCACAAATGTCAAGGTATTTGAGTGATTTTTTAGCATTCTTATATCATGCCTAAAAAACGCGCATAAATTGCGCGGTTTGATCACAAAAGAGAATAATAAAGTCATCAGGAGCTATTTTGGTCATCGATCTTACCTTTTTGAAGCAAATCGCCGAGGTTGCAGCCCAGCAGACACTGCCGCGTTTTCGCACAGTAGCGCTGGTCGATAATAAATATCAGACAGGGTTTGATCCGGTTACCGAAGCTGACAGGGAAGCCGAGCGAGCCATACGTAGCTTGATAAATGCAACTTTCCCCGAACATGGAATTCTAGGCGAGGAATTTGGTGGAGAGAATTTAGCGCAGCCAAACATTTGGGTCATTGATCCTATTGATGGGACGCGGGCCTTCATCTCCGGCCTGCCGGTATGGGGAACGCTGGCTGGACTGACAATCAATGGCGATGCGGTGGCGGGGGTAATGTCTCAGCCATTCACGCGCGAGCTTTTCATGTGCGATGGCGATGCCTCTTGGTACGAAGGACCTGACGGGGTTCGGCGTTTGCAAACGCGCAAGACCACCGAACTGGCCGAGGCAACATTGTTTACGACTACGCCAGCGCTCTTCAAGGGTGCGCAGCGGGAAGCCTATGACAGGATCGAGTCAACGGCGCGCCTCGCGCGTTACGGTACAGATTGCTACGCTTACGCAATGTTGGCATCAGGATTTGTCGATTTAGTGATCGAAACCGGACTTCACCCATATGATATCGTGGCGTTGATTCCTATCATCGAAAAGGCCGGTGGCGTTATCACAACCTGGGATGGTGGCGCGGCGGAAAAAGCAGGCGACATTGTTGCGGCGGCTACACCGGAACTGCACGCCAAAGCGCTGGCCTTGCTCAATCAGTAAGCTCTGTCTCGTCCGATAATTGCGTTGGTTCGTTGCCTGTTCCCGGAATGAAGGCATCGAATGCTGCAAAAAACTGTTCGCGATAGAAATCAGCCTCCTGCAGAATCTCATGCTTTGCACCATCAATTGTGAGAAGAGTGGTGTTGCGCAGTTGCACAGCATAACGCTCTATCGCCGGGGTTGAGACAATGGTGTCCGCGCCAGCCGCGATAATCAGTAATGGAATGCGTATTTTCTCGATAAATTCAGGGCGATTGACCCTGTTAATCGCTTTTGCGGCAGCGACAATCCAGCTTGCTGTCGGGCCACCAAGAGCGAGTTCCGGCGCTTGTTCGAGTACATCGCATTGGCGCTTGTAACGGCTGGCATCCGATGTCACCGGGTTGTTTTCAAAAGGCCTGGCCTTGTATGGGCCGCTGAGCATGTAGGTTCTGCCAAGCCCAATGGAGCGCAGCGAGTTTGCGACGATCCTTGCCGTCATTCTTTGTAAGCGCGTCATGGGAATATCAAGCAGGGGTGATGTCAGGACCATGCGATGGATTCGGTTGGACATGGAGGGCGCTGCAAGCAGTGCTATGAGGGCACCGGTGGAGTGAGCCAGAACATAGAACGGGCCCTTGCAATCGGGCAGAAGCACGGTTTCGAAAAACCTTTCGAAGTCGGCAACATAATGTTCAAAGCTTTTTATATGGCCTCGCGCCGCATCACGTAAAATACGGCTTGAGGCCCCTTGGCCACGCCAGTCAAATGTGGCCACTGTAAAACCGCGCGCCGCAATATCCCTGGCTGTTTCGAAATATTTTTCGATACATTCGCTACGACCGTGCAAAATAATGACAGTTCCGCGGATCTGGGATGTGCTGGCGGGGATGATTGCATAACGCAGTTGCTTGCGATCCGGCAGTTCAAAGCTATCGACACGGGTACCCGCGGGAATAGGGTTGGACGCAATTTCGACGAGTGATCGGATCATGTGCGGTCGGGTGCCTCAAAGAGCAAGTTGCCTCCGTGATAAAGCCGCTCCGACAGAACGTCAAACAATGCCTGAAACGGCAAAGCTAAAAATAAAGATCGACCGGAAACTCTGCCTGAGAGCTTCCGGTCAGTACATTGCAGATGGAAGGGACGTTACATCTGCAATGATTTCGGCTTTTTTATCAGTAGGCCGGATTGATCTCGATGCTGAAGCCGGAGCGGCGATCACGGTCACGTCCGACGCGGCGGGTTTCAAGAATTTCGCCTCTGCGGGATACGACGACAATCACCGGATTGCCGCGGCGAGAAGCTCTTACAAAATAACGGCCACGTTCGAAATCGATATCGCGAACCCGGTAACCGCGACGCTCCAGCATGCGGGCAACATCGCGTGGCCCAAAGCGTTCACGGCGGTCATCGCGCCAGTCCGAACGGTCGCGATCGTAACGGCCACGATCCTGAATGAGATAGCCATCCGACTCGTCCTGCTCCAGATAGATGGCAGGTGAGTTATCGCGATAATAACGTTCCTGAGCAAATGCCGAGGAGGCGAAGCCGGTGATCAAAACGGCGGCTGCAGTAAGAGCGATAAGGGGTCTTTTCATTGTCCTATCCTTTATATGCCGGACCGTATCCGACCTTGGGTGTAGTTATAAAATCATCGAGCTGAACGTATTCCGAAGATGATGTTCATTTTGCGTTCATTGAACGTCGCAGTTTCATACAAATAGACTTGAAACCAGGAATTGCGCTTACCAAATATGGTTTGCAGCCGCCATATCGGGGTTGCTGGTTCAACAGAATTTGCCACATCGGGGATTCTGACGTGAATCAAAAAACGCAAACATTGTCGCTCTAAAGGAGGGCTTACCCATGCGTCACGTTGATTTTTCACCACTCTACCGTTCAACCGTCGGTTTCGACCGGCTTTTCACGATTCTCGACAGTTTGGCTCAGCCGGAAGGTGCCCAAACTTATCCGCCCTATAATATTGAGCGGACAGGCGAGAACACCTATCGCATCACAATGGCCGTTGCCGGGTTCTCTGAGGATGAAATCCAGATTGAAGCCCACCGCAACCAGCTCAAGGTGACGGGCGAAAAAACTGCTGAAAAGTCGGAAGATTCCGAGACATTATATCGCGGTATTGCGTCTCGCGCATTTGAGCGCCGTTTCCATCTTGCCGATTTCGTCGAGGTAAATGGGGCCAGCCTGAAAAACGGCTTGCTGCACATTAATCTCAAGCGCGAAATTCCGGAAGAGATGAAGCCGCGCAAGATTGCGGTTACGGCTTTGTCCGATAACGAAGCCAAGCAGATAGAAGCAAAAGCCACTCACTAAGCGGCTACTGCAATGAGTGGAGAGCGGCGCAGCGATGCGCCGCTTTTTATGCGATCAGATCGCCAAATTGGCGGATTTCTTCTTGCGTCGTAGCAAAGCTGGTTACGAGGCGGATCATTGTTTCGTCATTTGCAAGCAGGTTTTCTTCGTTGTGGGGTGGCTTCCACTCATAAAAAATGGCTCCGCTTGCCTGTAGGCTCGCCACAACACCCTTGGGGGCAATCGCAAAGACTTCGTTTGCCTGGGGTTGCCAGGCAAGTCTCATCTTCTTCGAACCAGCAATTTGTTCTGCAAGAAAGCGCGCCATCGTATTGGCGTGGGTCGCGAGCTCCAGCCATAATCCGCCAGCAAAATAGGCTTCGAATTGCGCTGCAACGAAACGCGACTTTGAAAAGAGCTGCGCGGATCTCTTTCGGATAAAGGGCACGTCCTTTGCCTGATCGGGGTTCATGAATATCAATGCTTCTGCACACCAGCAGCCGTTCTTGGTTCCTCCGAACGACAAAATGTCGACACCCTGTTTCCACGTCATATCCGCAGGACTGCAGCCAAGGGTAATGAGCGCATTGGCAAAGCGAGCGCCATCCATATGGAGTGGCAGGCTATTATCCTTGCACAGTGCTGAAATCGCTGAAATTTCGCCGAGCTCATAGATGGTGCCGATTTCTGTGGATTGGGTAATTGAGACACCCATTGGCTGTCCGGCGTGCACATTCCCGGGGGCGAATCCCCGAATAGCTGTTTTAAGATTATTAGTATCAATACGCCCGGTCGGACCGTCTACCGGCTGAAAACGGCCTCCAGCTGAGAGAAAGCCTGGTGCTCCGCCCTCGTCCTCAATCAGATGGGCCTCACGATGAGCGAAGGTTACGCCGCCTGGCCTGCCGATGGCAGCTTGGGCAAGCGAGTTGGCGGCAGTGCCAGTTCCGACGAAGAAAACGGCGACCTCCCGTTCAAAGATTGTGTTGAATGTTTCATCTATTGCGCGGTCGAGCGTGCTGGTGCCGTAAGCCGAGGCAAAGCCATCGGAATGCCGGTTTAAATTCGCGGCAATTTTGGGGTGGGCGCCAGCCCAGTTATCGGACGCAAAGTGCATGAAGCAAACCTCTCTTCAGGATGGATGAGCAGAGGCTTACGCCTTTAGAAGCATAGTGGAAAGCAGCCGTAACTGTTAATAATGGAGGAAGTAACTATTCAGCATTCTATTTTTAGCGGAAACACCTGCTCTCGTAACTAATGCGAGCAAATTGACAATTTGACGCAATCTTCTTTCGTGGAATGATGTTATTTTTTGCTTTTCCATCTTGTTTGTTTGGAATAATTCTGGCATACGCTGATACGACAGCATTGCTGTCCTATTTGCGGAGACTGATAATTGAGGACGGCAGTCAAGTGCTTTCGTCCTTCTTAAGGTGCCCGCAATCTACAATCGGAAGATATGCCGCATGAAGCGGGGCAGGAATTATGCTATTCCGTCCCATATGACTAAGACCGCCCTGTGAGGGCTTCAATGGAGGAATTGACGATGTCGGATTTGACGCCATCTGTAACGACTGAACTCGCTCAGGCCGTACAGAATCGTGCGGTCAAAACCAATAAATTGTCAGGTTTCCCCAAAGCCCAAGGCCTTTACGATCCCCGTAATGAACATGACGCATGTGGTGTGGGCTTCGTTGCCCATATGAAGGGTGTGAAGTCCCGTAAGATCATCGAAGACGGGCTTTTCATGCTCGAAAACCTGACCCATCGCGGCGCTGTTGGTGCCGATCCATTGATGGGCGACGGTGCTGGCATGCTTGTCCAGATTCCGGACGCGTTTTTTCGCGCGGAATGGGCAGAAAAGGGTGTCGAGCTTCCTCCGGTCAATCAATATGCCGTTGGCTATTTCTTCATGCCGCAGGACCCGGAAGAGCGTGCACATATCGAGCAAGTCGTAGCGGAAGTTATTGCTTCGGAAGGCCAGACACTTATCGGTTTCCGTGACGTGCCCGTTGATAATTCGTCTTTGTCAAAGGCTCCGCATATTGCTGCCACCGAGCCGTTTCATCGTCAGGTCTTCATTGGACGCAACCCGAATATTGAATCCAATGAAGACTTCGAAGGTCGCCTGTTTGTCCTGCGCAAGGTGATTTCAAACCGTATCTATCAAGAGAACGGTGGCAAGGAGAGCGACTTTTACGTTGTCTCAATGTCTGCCCGTACGATTGTCTATAAGGGCATGTTTCTCGCCTATCAGGTGGGTGCCTATTATAAGGATCTGAAGGACCCACGCTTTGTCAGCGCTGTCGCGCTTGTGCATCAGCGGTTTTCGACAAACACGTTCCCTTCCTGGAAGCTGGCGCATCCCTACCGTATGGTTGCGCATAACGGCGAAATCAACACGTTGCGCGGCAACGTCAACTGGATGGCTGCGAGACAGGCTTCGGTTGATTCCGAGTTTTTTGGCAACGACATCTCAAAGCTCTGGCCAATTTCTTATGAAGGCCAGTCGGATACGGCGTGCTTTGATAATGCTTTGGAGTTCCTGTTTCAGGGCGGGTATTCGCTTGCCCATGCAATGATGATGCTGATCCCCGAGGCATGGTCCGGTAACAAGCTGATCGCGGATGATCGAAAAGCATTTTACGAATATCATGCTGCGCTGATGGAGCCGTGGGATGGACCAGCTGCTGTCGCGTTCACGGATGGCCGTCAAATTGGCGCGACCTTGGACCGCAATGGTCTGCGTCCAGCGCGCTATCTCGTGACTGATGATGATTTCGTGGTCATGGCCTCGGAGGCGGGTGTGCTTCCTGTGCCGGAAGAAAAGATCGTCAAGAAGTGGCGGTTGCAGCCCGGTCGCATGCTGCTGATCGATATGGAAAAGGGTGAGATTGTTTCTGATGACACGATCAAATCCGAAATAGCCAATCGCCATCCATACAAGCAGTGGCTCAAGAACACCCAGTTGATCCTGGAAGAATTGAGCCCGGTTGAGCCGCGCGCCTTGCGCAAGGATGTCAGCCTTCTCGATCGCCAGCAGGCATTCGGCTACACGCAGGAAGACACAAGAATCCTGATGTCGCCCATGGCGACGACGGGCCAGGAAGCCATTGGTTCGATGGGTACTGACACGCCGATCTCGGCAATGTCTGACAAGTCGAAGATGCTTTATACCTATTTCAAGCAGAACTTCGCACAGGTCACCAATCCGCCGATTGATCCGATCCGTGAAGAGCTGGTGATGAGTCTTGTTTCATTCATCGGTCCACGCCCAAATCTTTTCGATCTGGTTGGAACATCGCGCCGCAAGCGGCTGGAAGTACGCCAGCCCATCCTGACCAATGGAGATCTGGAGAAAATTCGCTCCATCGGCCATACGGAAGATCGTTTTGACACCAAGACGCTCGATACGGCCTATAATGTTGAAGAAGGCGCTGCTGGAATGGCCGGTGCCGTGGAGCGGCTTTGTGATCGCGCTGAAGCGGCGGTTCACGGCGGCTACAACATCATCATTCTTTCCGATCGCCAAGTTGGTCCGGACCGGATTCCAATCCCGGCGCTTCTCGCAACCGCGGCCGTTCACCATCATCTGATCCGCAAAGGGCTGCGTACGTCGGTTGGTCTCGTGGTTGAGTCGGGCGAGCCGCGTGAAGTGCATCACTTCTGCTGCCTTGCAGGTTATGGTGCGGAAGCAATTAATCCGTATCTGGCTTTTGATACATTGCTCGATATGCACAAGCGGGGTGAATTTCCGCCGGAAGTGGATTCGAGGGAAGTTGTATCGCGCTACATCAAGTCCATCGGCAAGGGCATCCTCAAGGTCATGTCGAAGATGGGCATTTCGACCTATCAGTCCTATTGCGGTGCTCAGATTTTTGACGCTGTCGGGTTGAAGTCGGAATTTGTTGATCGCTTCTTCTTTGGTACGGCGACGATGATCGAAGGCGTAGGACTTGAGGAAATAGCGGAAGAAACAGTGCGCCGCCATCGTGACGCCTTTGGCAATGATCCTGTTTTGTCCACTACACTCGATGTTGGCGGCGAGTATGCCTATCGCATGCGCGGTGAAGCACATTTGTGGTCGCCGGACGCGGTAGCAAAGCTGCAGCATGCCGTGCGTACGGACTCGGCCAGCACGTTTAAAGAATATTCCGATATGGTGAACAGCCAATCGGCGAGGGCCAAGACCATTCGTGGCCTGTTCAATATCAAAATGGCTGCCGATACCGGACGAAAGCCAGTTTCGATTGATGATGTCGAACCTGCAAAAGAGATCGTAAAGCGATTCTCCACCGGCGCCATGTCGTTCGGCTCGATCAGCCGCGAAGCCCATACAACATTGGCTGTGGCGATGAACCGTATTGGCGGTAAGTCGAACACTGGTGAAGGCGGCGAGGAGCCTGATCGTTTCTACCCGCTGCCCGATGGCAAGCCAAACCCGGAACGTTCGGCGATCAAGCAGGTGGCGTCAGGTCGCTTTGGTGTCACAACCGAATATCTCGTCAATTCTGACATGATGCAGATCAAGGTTGCCCAGGGCGCAAAGCCCGGTGAGGGTGGTCAGCTTCCCGGACATAAGGTCGATGCGACAGTTGCCAAGACCCGTCACTCGACGCCCGGTGTTGGCCTGATTTCGCCGCCGCCGCATCATGACATCTATTCCATCGAAGATCTGGCGCAGCTGATCTACGATTTGAAGAACGTCAATCCCGAAGCGGATGTGTCGGTCAAGCTTGTTTCGGAAGTTGGTGTAGGCACAGTTGCTGCCGGTGTGGCCAAGGCACGCGCTGATCATATTACCATTTCCGGTTATGATGGCGGCACAGGTGCATCGCCGCTGACGTCGCTCAAGCATGCCGGTAGCCCTTGGGAGATGGGTCTTGCTGAAACCCAGCAAACGCTGGTGCTTAACGGGCTTCGCTCGCGCATAGCCTTGCAGGTCGATGGTGGCCTGCGAACCGGTCGTGACGTGATTGTCGGCGCACTTTTGGGAGCGGACGAGTTTGGCTTCTCTACCGCTCCATTGATAGCGGCAGGGTGCATCATGATGCGCAAGTGCCACTTGAACACCTGTCCCGTTGGCGTTGCAACGCAGGATCCGGTCTTGCGCAAGCGCTTCAAGGGCACGCCTGAGCATGTGATCAACTTCTTCTTCTATATGGCGGAAGAAGTTCGTCAGTTCCTGGCTGAGATGGGTTACACGCGGTTCGAAGAGATCGTCGGCAAGGCCGAACTTCTCGAAAAGCGCGAGGCGATTGATCATTGGAAAGCCAAAGGGCTCGATTTCTCTCGCATATTCCACAAGCCGGAAGCGCCTGAGGAAAAGACACGTTGGACAGAACGACAAAACCATCCAATCTTCGATATTCTCGACCGCAAGCTTATTGAGCAGGCGCTGCCCGCCCTCGAAAGCAAGCAACCGGTCAAGATCGAAATGGGCATCAAGAATGTGGATCGCTCTGTAGGTGCAATGCTTTCTGGTGAAGTTGCCAAGCGTTATCGGCACAAGGGACTAAAAGAAGATACAATCTCGGTGAGATTCACAGGTACGGCCGGGCAATCTTTTGCTGCATTTTTGGCCAGAGGCATCTCCTTCGAGTTGATTGGCGACGGCAATGATTATGTAGGCAAGGGACTTTGCGGTGGCCGCATTGTCATTCGCCCGCCTGAAAATACGAAAATCGTGCCGGAAGATTCAATCATCGTTGGCAATACCGTGCTGTACGGAGCAATTGAAGGCGAGGCTTATTTCCGTGGGGTCGCGGGCGAACGGTTTGCTGTTCGTAATTCCGGAGCAATTGCCGTTGTAGAAGGCACCGGCGATCATGGTTGTGAGTATATGACCGGCGGTGTTGTTGTCGTCATTGGTCAAACGGGCCGAAACTTCGCAGCGGGTATGTCCGGCGGCGTCGCCTATGTCCTTGATGAAGCTGGAGATTTTGCCCAGCGTTGCAACATGGCCATGGTTGAGCTGGAGCCTGTTCCGGAAGAAGATGACATCCTTGAGAAGCTTCATCATCATGGCGGTGATCTGGCACATAAGGGGCGTGTTGATGTTTCGGCCAATATGACAAGGCATGATGAAGAACGTCTGGTTCAACTGATTTCGAACCATATGCACTATACGGGTTCTGGCCGCGCGAAAGAAATTCTCGATAATTGGGAGAGTTTCAGGCCGAAATTCGTGAAAGTTATGCCGGTGGAATACCGACGCGCGCTCGAGGATATGGAGCGTATGCGGATGGGTGTCGCAGCCGAATAGTTTCAATGCCTTAGCTTCGAGCGTCGCTGTTGCGATGCTCGGCAAAGGTCCAATGCTGCCCGTTGATTTAAATCGATATGGGTGGCCCTCCAAGAGGCGAGGGGAGCAGTTTTATGGGTAAGGTTACAGGTTTTCTTGAAATAGACCGGCAGGTTGGCAAGTATCAACCAGCGTCAGATCGTATTCGCCATTTCAGGGAATTCACCATTCCCATGACCGATGGCGAGGTCAAAAAGCAGGCGGCACGCTGCATGGATTGCGGCATTCCGTTTTGTCATGGCCCTACGGGTTGCCCGGTTCACAATCAGATCCCTGACTGGAATGACCTCGTCTACAATGACAATTGGGATGAGGCGATCCGAAACCTGCATTCCACCAATAATTTCCCTGAATTTACAGGCAGAATCTGCCCTGCGCCTTGCGAAGAAGCCTGTACGCTGAACCTTGAAGATGTGCCGGTATCGATCAAGACGGTCGAGCAGGCCATCGCTGACAAGGCCTATGAAACCGGTTTTATCATTCCTCAACCAGCCGCTTCCAAGACCGGCAAGAATGTTGCGATCATCGGTTCGGGTCCGGCAGGGATGGCGGCGGCGCAACAACTTGGTCGCGCAGGACATGAAGTTCATGTTTACGAACGCGAGAGCAAGCCAGGTGGATTGCTGCGATATGGCATTCCGGATTTCAAAATGGAAAAGCATTTCATCGACCGGCGGGTGAGTCAGATGGAAGGTGAGGGCGTCACTTTCTTCTGCGGCGTCAATGTGGGAATTGATAAGCCAATTCAGGAGCTTATCGATAGCTACGATGCCGTTTTATATTGCGGCGGCGCCGAAACGCCACGCCCTGCAGGCATTCCCGGCGCTGAATTTGAAGGTGTCCACGATGCGATGCACTATCTGGTTCAGCAAAATCGTCGTGTAGGCCGTGAAAACATTGAATCCGTTGCCTGGAAAAGCGACTCGATTGTCGCGTCCGGAAAGCACGTTGTGGTTGTTGGCGGTGGTGATACGGCGTCTGACTGCGTGGGCACGGCATTCCGTCAAGGCGCGGTAAAAGTGACCCAGCTCGACATCCGCCCGCAGCCTCCAGAAAAAGAAGACAAGCTGAGCGTATGGCCTTACTGGGCAACGAAAATGCGTACTTCTTCATCGCAAGCCGAGGGTGCTGCCCGTGAATTTCAGGTGGCAACGCTTGAATTCATTGGAGAAAATGGCGAGCTGACCCATGTGAAATGCTGTGAAGTGGATGAGGCACGCAAGCCTATTGCCGGAACGGAATTCTTCATCAAGGCCGATCTTGCCTTCATCGCCATCGGCTTTTCCGGCCCGTTCGAAGACGGGATTGTCAAAGAGCTTTCCGGTTCGCTGGAAATGAAAGCCGACCGTCGTGGCAACCGCTCGGTTGTAGCGGATGATGTCGATTATCGTACCAGTGTCGACAAGCTTTTCACCGCTGGCGATGTCAGGCGGGGACAGTCTCTGGTGGTCTGGGCGATCCGGGAAGGTCGTCAGGCGGCAGCTTCAATAGATGAGGCTTTAATGGGAAGTTCGGTGCTCCCTCGATAGGTATTTCTACCGCGCGCAACCAAATTGCACGCGGTAGTTACAATTCTTCGGCAAAAATCGACGATTCTTCGGCAATTCCCAGAGAGTTTTCGTTGTTTTTGTATCAGTTCCGGAAATTCTGATTTGAGTTCGCAACTTGTCGGATTATTTTTGCGGAAATCCCGATGACAATCTCATGCACGTGGCGCGCGAGTACCAGTGTCGGTCCTATTTGGCCGGTTTTGGCCAAGAAAAATCATTTGTGCGTCCGGGCTGGCTTGCTGGTGTCACACCCTGTTTGATGAGCAGATCGCGGTCCGATTTTTCGGCAGCGGGGACGGAGCGCGTGGAGGCGCCAAGTAGATCGGTGCCGCCGTCCAGTTCGGGATCATTCAGGCTGATTGGCGCAAGCCTGTCAACTCTGACAGGACCGGATGGGGTTTCCGGCAATGCCTGCACAGGAGCACCCGGTTTGATGGCGGCAATATCGGGCGCGGTGGCTGTACCCAGCATTTGGCGCAATGGCTTTTCGACATAGAAAGCGAGTTTACGCTTGCCGGCAGGGGTCAGGCCGATTCCGTCATTGTTACGCAGGCGCGCCGTTTGCCCCGACATATCGAAGCCGGTAAGCGTAAATGAGCCACTTTGATCAACGAAGCCATCCCACACATCGACGAACGTGCCTTCGGCTTTTTCAGCGGCATTGCGATAGAGTTCGTTAAAGGCCAGCACGTCATTGGTCATGCTCTTGGTTTTGAAAGCCGGTTGCCCGACCCAGACGACCGGTTTGCCGGTTTTCTCGACCGCATCTAGAAATGCACCGAGCCGAGCCTGATACTCCTTCGACCATTCTTCACTCAGAAATGGTTTTCCCTTGGCCTCAGACTGAACACCGGTAAATTGCTGCCGGTCATTGGCTCCCGCCATCACCACGACGACTGAAGGTTTTTCCGTTTCAATCAATCCACCTATGGTCATAGGCCAATTGCGATGATCGTCGCGCACGAACCCGGATGAGCCATCGGCCTTATCAATGACGCGCACGCCGGGGCTATCGATAAAAGCTGCCTCAAGACCCTCCGCCAGACCGCTGGCCATGAAGTCGCCAACGACAAGAACTGTCTTGGCATCAGGCAATTTGTCAGGAATGGCTGGTTCAACCGCTACCGATGGCGCGGGTCCCGATTGCGGTCCTGCCGGAACTGCTTTCGGGCGCGCGGGTTTGGTTGCGCGATTTTTAGGCCGAGGGCGGACCCTCCGGCCATCATCGATCAGGCGGTCGGTATCTTCGCGATAAATTTCACGACGTCCCATCAGCATATCGAGCAGGGTTCGGGCAGCTGCGGTTTCGGTGAAAACGAGTATCCCAGAAAGTCCGAGCGCCATAGCAAAACCTGCCAGCCGTATAATTCTTTGCTCGGGCGCAGTGCGTGGTTCGACTTTCGACAAGCGCTCAGGAAGCTCACCACGAGGAAGCTTCGTGGGTTGCAAAGAAAGTGGCAACCTCTGAGTTTCTTTAGTTTCTGCCGTCAAACCACATTCCTCACGGTGAGCTTGTCGTACCACGCTATGTTCGCGCAGTGCGACAGACTCTCCCCTACTTCTTACGCAGGATCGTCAGCACTTCCTTGCTGGGGTGACCATCAGGGTCCAGGCCCATGCGGGTCTGGAATGCCTGAATGGCATTGCGCGAACCACTGCCGATCTTGCCATCTACCTTGCCGTCATAATAGCCGAGTTCGGTCAAATGATGTTGAAGTTCTTCGCGTTCTTTCATTGTGATGGGCGTAAACGGCCGGTTCCAGTCCTGACGCAGGCCCGTTGAACCGGCAATCTGATCGGCCAAAAGGCCAACGCCCAATGCATACTTATCGGCATTATTGTAGTTTTTCAGCACGAAAAAATTCTTGGTCATGAGGAATGACGGACCTTGGCGTCCATCCGGCACTTTCAACGTCGCTTTTACGCTACCATTGGGGAAAGCCTTGCCATTGGCACGGACGACTCCGAGTTGTTGCCACTCTGCGATGGACTTTGAACCGGCGGGGAATTTGCGCCCGGCAGGCAGCACAACCTCATAACCCCATGTCTGGCCGCTCTGCCATCCATTCTTGCGAAGAAGATTGGCGGCTGTCGCCAAGGCATCAGGCACGGAGTTCCAGATGTCGCGTTTGCCGTTGCCATCCATATCCACGGCATAGGCGATATAGCTTGTCGGAATGAACTGCGTATGGCCGAGCGCGCCTGCCCATGAACCGGTAAGGTGACTGCGGTCAATATCGCCGGACTGAAGAATTTTCATGGCGGCAATCAATTGCGTGCGGCCGAATTTGCCCCGGCGCGGATCAGCATAGGCAAGAGTGGCGAGCGAGCGCACAGCATCGCGCATCACATCATCGCGTTTCATGATCTCGCCGTAGTTGGTTTCCATCGACCAGATTGCGAGAAGAATATTGCGATCAACGCCGAATGATTTCTCAATGGCACCCAGCCAACGGCTGTACTTCTTGGCCATTTCGCGGCCTGTTGCCACCGAGTTTTCATTGACGCGGTTATCAATATAATCCCAGACAGGCGCAGTGAATTCCGGCTGGAATTTCGCCTTCTCCAAGACTTCCGGATCGATCTCCGTGACGCCGGCAAAGGCGCGCTTATAGGTTGCCGCAGAAATGCCGCTGGCCATCGCCGTTGCCCTGAAATCGGCGATCCAAGCCTGGAACTTTGCATCGGCGGAGGCATTGTTGACGTTGAGTGACAGGATAAGACCCGCCGCAGCTGCAATCATGCAAAAACGTTTAGACAATGCCGACGAAGCTTCAATCATGTTATGCCCTCGAAATGTGTTCCCACAGGTTCAGACGATAATATTAGCATGTCAAAGTTAGGAATTAGTTTACCATGCCTTCCTCAGTGCCCACATTAACATCGGCAAAGAATATTTATTTTACAGGCCTGTGCATTTTCGTTCTTTGAGGCCAGATTGTCCAGGATCTAACCAAAAACCAGAATCGGTATTTGGGAATTATATCAAACTTTGAATTGTTACTGCGGCTTTTGTGAGTTCACGACGACAATAGATGCTTTAACGAAGAAATCGCATGCAACACCAACGAGGTACCGATGACGACACTGAAGAAAATTCGCAAGGCCGTCTTTCCCGTTGCGGGTTTTGGAACCCGCGTTCTTCCAGCAACAAAATCCATTCCGAAAGAAATGCTGACAGTCGTCGACAAGCCAGTCATTCAGTATGTGGTCGATGAAGCGCGCGAAGCTGGTATTGAACATTTTATTTTCGTTACGGGCCGCAACAAGGCTGTTATCGAAGATTATTTCGACGCGCAGTACGAGTTATATTCATCGCTGACGGAGCGCGGTAAAACAGCCTTGCTGGAAGAATTGCAGAGCATTCAGCCAAGGCCGGGCACAACCAGCTTTACCCGCCAGCAGGTGCCGATGGGGCTTGGCCACGCCGTCTGGTGCGCACGCGATATCGTCGGCAATGAGCCATTTGCGCTGCTTTTGCCTGACATGATCATGCAGCCGGAAAAGAATGGCTGTCTGGCCGATATGGTGGAGCTATACAATCAATCGGGTGGCAATATCGTTGCGGTGCAGGAATGCGACCCGGCTGAAACACACAAATATGGTATTGTCGGGCAAGGCAAGCCGGTCGGCAATGGGTTTGAGCTGACGGAAATGGTAGAAAAGCCCGCCAAAGGCACTGCGCCTTCAAATCTTTACATTAATGGCCGCTATATTCTCCAGCCGGAGATTTTCAACATTCTGGAAAATCAGGAACGCGGTGCGGGCAATGAAATCCAGCTGACGGATGCCATGCTCAAACTGACCAAAGAACAGGATTTCTTCGGTTATCATTTCAAGGGTCGTACCTATGATACCGGCTCCAAGGAAGGCTTCGTTGAGGCCAATGTGGCCTTCGCACTGTGGCGCGAGGACATCCGCAATGGTGTGTTCGACAATATTGGCAATATGCTGAAGACGATCAAGCCAAAGGGGCAGTGATCTATTTTAGTTGGGAGCGGTCTTGGCTGCTCCCAATGTTTTGTGTGGTTCGTCCTTCGATAAGCTCAGAAAATGGGTAATCGCGTCTCCATTATGCGTGGTTCGACGAGGCTCACCATGAGGAAAGTGAGTTGATTGCAGGGAATCGAAATCCTGCAAAGTTGAAAATCATCATGCAGCCCTCGGAGTTGTGAGGCAGGACCATGCAATCAACCGACCTTCCTCATGGTGAGCCCGTCGAACCACGCATTAGTTCAATGCAATAACTTAGTATTACCGCTGCAATGTCACGCCGACATACACACTCGTCTCATCGGTATTGCGTGATTCAACGTCGCTGCGGACAAGCTGGTGGCGGGCGCTGACATCCAGCCCGACAAAACGATTAAACCAGTAGGTTGCACCGATCTCGGCGCCGAAACCCTTATCCAGTCCCGTATCATCTTTATTGTCGCGCAAAGAAGCGATCAGCTTGGCGTTAAAGTCCAGGTTAACCCGGACCTGACGTTTGATGCCAACCGTTCCTTCATAATAGACCGAACCGCTTTCTCCGGGGGCGGTTGCGCCTTCGACGCGGGTCAAAAGACCGATATCGACATCGGTTCCGCGCTGCGGAGACCATTTGATCGCCGCATCCGCACTGAGGCCTTCGACAGCTTGCAAACGGTCATCGTCAATACCTTGGCGTAAATAGCCAAGTGCGAACTCGCCTGACATTTTCTCCCCGAAATCAATCTCGACGCCGCCGCGAAGCCCTGAACGCACACCGGAACGGCGATAGCCGCTAAAATCGACTTTCTCATCATAAATGAGTTTACCAAACTCGACCTCGACAAAGGGCTTGATGGCAGGCGACATTTCAAAGCCGCCACGCAAGGCGATGCTGGCGAAGGTGTTGTCGCGATCTTTCTGGCTGACAGCGATATTGCCGAATTCGGCATTGCCGTAGGTGGTTCGGTTGACCTTGCCTTTGACATCGCCGAAAAATTTGCCGAACTCGTGGCGCAAGCCAAGCGTTCCATCAAGCTCTTGCACGCCAGGACGGTTTGATGTGCCTTGAAGCGTTGTTGGCGCGCTTGGATCTTCCTGCCGATAGCGATAGCCCGCTTCACCTTTTACAGTTGTGCGTGCGCCGAGATCCAGTTGAAAGCCAGCACGCAGCCCAATATTGGGCGCTGAATATTCCTCACCGGAAAGGGTCTTGTCATAGGTCCCATCAAAATCCAGCCATGCGGAATGGCGTGACCAATCTGTCGTGGCACGGGCACGCAGCCGGGTTTCCGACAGGATGGCGGATTTGCCATCCGAACTATTATCGGCATTGGTTGTTGCCCGCAGACCCTGACTGAGGGAGGGGCGCAAAGTTACTGTTCCGGCCCGTATGCCGAGCGGCGCGAAGGGTTCAGGATCGGGACGCGGTATACGGCGCTCAATCGCCGAAACAGGCATATTGTCCTTTTCAGCGCGATTTTCCGCCGGATTGGCTTCCTGACTCTGTTCGATTGCGCCGGTGTCATAAGGATTTTCCGGATCTCGGTCAGTGTTATTTTCGTCTCCGGCCGCGGCTGTGGGGCGTGGCGCTCCTGGCCGTGGTTCCGGTGTTGGCACTGATGCCGTCGGAACTGGCGTCATCTGATCCTCCGGCGAAGGCGGCGGGTTCAGTCCACCGCTATCATCGGCTGGACCGCTCGGAGGGCTGCCGTCGTTTTGAGGTACACCCAACAATCCCAGATTGGAACTATCATCCTCGGCGGGCAGGGCGCCGGGGCTGACAGGCTCATAGGCGCGGGAGGGAATGCCGGAATCGGTTGTAGCTGCGCGCGAATCAGCGGGACGTGTAGTTTGCGTCTGCAGGGTGTTTCCCTGAATAGACCCGCGCAACTGAGAGTTGTCTGGCAGAACAGTTTGCTGAGCCAGAGCAGGGCCGCAAACCATAGACACAGTGCTGCCAAGCAAGATTGCGATGACGCAAAGATTGCTTGAAGCTTTGAAGCGATAACTCGCTTTTGCGCGTGGTTTGGACGAATGAGTCAATAGATTTGCCAAAGGGTTCGAACCTTCAACGATGGTAAAGAAGCATGGTTAATGACTTGATAAGACCGCTGGTTTTGCGCGGTGCTCATACGGATTTGCGAAGCGGCAATGAACAAAAATTGGACATGAGCCAGCGGAAGCGCTAACGGTTTGCCCATGCAGGCTATAAATGACACCAAACTGGACAGGTCCGCAGCGGTTGACTCCGCAAAACGGACAATTGCAACCGAACAAGACGGGCTAGTTGCGCTAGGCGCAGCGCTGGAAGGTTCGATGGCCGATGCGTTCTGCCGCGCGATTGAGAAAATCGCTGCAATCAAAGGGCGCATCATTGTTACCGGCGTTGGCAAGAGCGGCCATGTCGGCGCCAAGATCGCTGCGACATTTGCCTCGACAGGCACACCGGCCTTTTTCGTACATCCTTCGGAAGCCAATCATGGCGACCTTGGCATGATCGCCGCCGATGACGCCATTCTTGCGCTGTCATGGTCTGGCGATACGGCGGAACTGAAAGGAATAGTCAGCTATTCGCGGCGGTTCCGCATTCCGTTGATTGCGGTGACGGCGGGTGAAAAATCAGCACTGGCAATGGCTGCCGATGTGGTGATCCTGATGCCGCGCGTGGCGGAAGCCTGTCCGCATGGCCTTGCGCCGACGACATCTACGCTGATGCAACTGGCGATGGGCGATGCGATTGCCGTGGCGCTGCTTGAGGCACGCGGCTTTACCCCCGGTGACTTCAAGACATTCCATCCGGGCGGTTCGCTCGGTGCCAGCCTCACTCATGTGCGCGAGATCATGCATCGCGACGACCAGATCCCCCTTGTGCCGCTTGGGACGCTGATTCCCGACGCGATGAAGGTTCTGTCCGAAAAACGTTTCGGTTGTATTGCGGTCGAGAATGCCGATGGCACGCTGGCTGGCATTATCACTGACGGCGATCTTTCGCGTAATCTGCACCGCAGTCTGGTGACAATGACCGTCGAAGAGGTCATGACGCGGAACCCGAAGACTGTACCGCCGACCATGCTGGCAAGCGCAGCACTGGCTTTGCTCAATGATCACAATATTGGTGCGCTGATCGTGACTGAAGACAATTACCCGGTCGGGATCGTGCATTTCCATGATCTGTTGCGCATCGGCGCTGCATAAGAGCGTTGTAATTCGATTGTGCGTGGTTCGACGGGGGCTCACCATGAGGAAGGTGGGTTGATTGCAGGGAAACACTCCTGTAGCGCTGGCGAATTAACCCGCAGCCCACTGCCCTTCCTCATGGTGAGCTTGTCGAACCACGCATTTTGTTGTGCAATGAGCTGAAGCGTTTTTTGCTAGAGCGCTTCGACCCGCAATGTTCCCTGATCGATCCCGACGATTTTCACTGGCGTTCCGGCGGCAAGGTCCGGACCTGTGACACGCCAGAGACTATCGCCGACACGCGCGCGGCCCCGGCCATTTACGGTCGCTTCTTCAAGAGTAACAATCTGGCCAATGAGCTGTTCACCGCGCCGGTTGAGCAAGGGTTCGTCTGACTCCGCATCGGTCGCGCCGACGAGCTTGCGCCCGATGAAAACGGCGATCAGCGAAAGCACCAGAAACAGGATGACCTGCACCTGCCAGCCGAATGGGAAAGCTTCGCCAAGCAGGATGACAAAGCCGCCGACAATGAGCGCGGCGATGCCGAACCAGAGGAAGAATATTCCCGGCGCGGTCACTTCCAGGATCATCAGCAAAAGGCCAAGTACGATCCAGTTCCAGGGGCCAAGTTCCGCAAAGAGACGTTCCAGCATTTCAAAGCCTCACCCGAATTATGAATTCGTTCCGCTGGTACCTGGAACGGTGCGTCCGCGGGCTGGTGCAGCAGGCGGCGACGCAGGCGCATTATCGCCGAAAACTTCACGAGCAATTGCGCCAATGCCGCCAAGCGAACCGACAAGAGCGGAGGCTTCCATTGGCATCATGATGATTTTCTGGTTGGGGCTGGAAGCAAACTTGCCGAAGGCTTCGGTGTATTTTTGCGCGACGAAATAGTTAAGCGCCTGAACATTGCCGCTGGTGATGGCGGCTGACACCATTTCGGTTGCCTTTGCTTCAGCTTCCGCAAGACGCTCGCGGCCTTCAGCTTCGCGATAAGAGGCTTCGCGCTTGCCTTCTGCTTCGAGAATTTGCGATTGCTTCAAACCCTCAGCGCGCAAAATCTGCGCCTGACGGGTGCCTTCAGCTTCCAGAATAATGGCGCGCTTGTCACGTTCGGCCTTCATCTGACGGCCCATGGAATCGAGCAAATCCTTCGGTGGATTAATGTCTTTGATCTCCACGCGGGTCATTTTAATACCCCATGAATGCGCGGCCTCGTCGACAACGCGCAGCAACCGATCATTGATCGTGTCACGGTTGGAAAGCAGCTCGTCGAGAACCATGGAGCCCATGACGGTACGGATATTGGTCATGGTCAGGTTCAAAATGGCGTTTTCCAATCCGCTGACCTGATAAGCCGCCTGTGGCGCATTGAGGATCTGATAGAAGGCGATGCCATCCACGGCAATATTGGCATTGTCCTTGGTGATGACTTCTTGCGTAGGAACGGCAAGCACCTGTTCCATCATGTTGAGCTTGGCGCCGATGCGATCGAAGAATGGGACAATGAGGCTCAAGCCCGGCGATAGAGTGCGGGTATATTTGCCGAAACGTTCAATGGTGTAATTGTAACCTTGAGGCACGGTTTTTACGCCCGCAAACAGAATTGCCAGTACGAGAATGGCAAGCACTGGTATCGTGAAATCAAAACCGCTCATTGTATCGCCCCCTTGGTCGGCCCTGAGGCCCGAAACTCACACTATCCCGTTTAGCGGGTCAGTGCACGATAGACCATAGTGGCAACATCAAAAAGCAGCGATTCTACACCCAACCCTGTAGTTCGCGGCGGACGAGCTGTTCGATGACCCGCATGCCTTCATCGCTATCATTGAGGCAAGGCACGTGAGTGAAGTTCACGCCGCCATGCTCGTGGAAGATTTCCTCGCCTTCACCGGCGATTTCCTCAAGCGTTTCAAGGCAATCGGATACAAAGCCGGGGTTGAAGACAGCAACGGATTTCACACCCTCTTTGGCAAGTTTTTCCAGGGTCTTGTCCGTGTAGGGTTGCATCCATTCTTCGGGGCCAAAACGTGACTGGAAGCATGTTATCAGTTTGTCTTCGGCCCAGCCCAGTCTTTCACGCAGGAGCCGGGTGGTTTTCCAGCAATGGCAGGGATAGGGATCGCCGCGCTTGAAATAGCTCTGCGGTATGCCGTGATAGGAAGCGATCAAAAGCTCAGGTTCAAAATCAAGCGTGGCATAATGCTTCTCGATCGATGTCGCCAATGCATCAATATAGACGGCCTCGTCCTGGTAGGAGGGGACGATGCGCGTCGCCGGCATGAAGCGCATCTTGATCAGCGCTTCGAAAAATTTGTCGTTGACAGTTGCGGTCGTCGTTGCCGAATATTGCGGATAGAGCGGGAACATGAGAATGCGCTTGCAGCCTGCTTTATCCAATCGCTCCAGCGCCTGCTCGATTGAGGGCTGGCCATAACGCATACCCCAATCGACAACGATTTCCGGGTGCTCGGCCAGAGCTACCCCAAGTTTTTCGCCTTGAGCGCGGGTATAGGTGCGCAACGGCGATTCGTTGCGCTCGCGGTTCCAGATCTTGTCATAGAGCGCGCCGGATTTTTTCGGACGTGTGTTCAGCACAATGCCGTAAAGCACGGGAAGCCAGATAGCGCGGGGCCATTCAATGACGCGCTTGTCAGAAAGAAACTCCTTGAGATAACGGCGCATCGAGGTTTTATCAGTGCCATCCGGAGTGCCCAGATTGACGAGCAGAACGCCGATTTTCGACGTCTCAATATGCGGATGGTCCTGGGGTTTTTTAACCGTCGCCATCGGCTCGTCAGAAATTTTCATTGTCGTACTCCGCTTCTGCCGCCAGAAACTAGTGTCCGCCGGTATTATTGCAAGGGCACCAAAGGCCGCATGTTGAGTGCACAGATCAGGATTAAGCCGATTCAAGAAGTTTCGGGATTTGTGGCCGAACCACGCAGTATGCTTGGACATTAGCCCCCTAAGTTTTTCGTCGCAGGCTTCCATTTGGCATGGAACTTGCGTTTAATCGGTTGTCTGCGTTCGTCACTCAAAGGAAATGACTGTCATGTCCAGCCACCAGCATGCAACGCCTCCCGTTCTTCTTGTTACCGGCGCACATCCTCAGCTCTACAGCGCCGATCTAGCCCCCACCGCTCCTGAGGGACGAACCTGGGGCGCATTCAGCCTTTTTGCCATGTGGATGTCCGATGTCCATTCTGTTGGCGGCTATACATTTGCCGCGAGCCTGTTCTTTCTGGGCCTGACAGGATGGGAAGTTTTGATCGCCATGATCGTTGGCATAACGGCTGTCTATTTCCTGATGAACCTGATCGGCAAGCCATCGCTGAAATATGGTGTGCCGTTTCCCGTTGTGGCCCGCATGTCTTTTGGTGTCATGGGTGCCAATCTTGCTGCCGTTCTGCGCGGCATTGTCGGTATTGTCTGGTACGGCGTGCAAACCTATTTCGCCTCCAAGGCAGTTCAGGCGCTGGCAATTACCCTTGTGCCGAGCACTGTTGAACTGACTCGAAACGACATATTCGGGCTGTCGACGCTCGGCTGGCTCAGCTTTCTTTTCATGTGGGTTTTCCAATTGCTGATTTTCTTGCGCGGCATGGAATCCATCCGCAAGTTCATCGATTTTTGCGGGCCTGTGGTCTATGTGGTGATGTTCGCGCTTGCCATCTGGATATTATCGCAAACCGGCTTTTCCAGCCTATCGCTGCAGCTTGCGCCACCGGCGGAGGGTTCTTCCCTGTCGCATATGGCGAATGCCTCCATGCTGATCGTTGCCTATTTTGCAGCGCTGCTGCTTAATTTTGGTGATTTCTCGCGTTTCTCGCGAGACGAGAAAGCCATGAAGATCGGCAACTTTCTGGGGCTGCCGGTCAATTTCATCGTCTTTTCCATCATCGTTGTGATCGTGACTGCCGGTACGGTTCAGGTCTTTGGCGAGGCCATTCTTGACCCGGTTGCCATTGTCGAGCGTATCAATAATTCTTGGATCGTCGTTCTTGGTTCGATTACCTTCATCGTCGCAACCATGGGTATCAACATCGTCGCAAACTTTGTCTCTCCGGCCTATGATATTGCCAATCTCTTTCCTGAGAAGATCAATTTCCGTATGGGCGGATTGATCACCTCCATTCTTTCGGTCCTCGTCTGCCCTTGGCTTTTTGTCTCAAGTCCTCAGGCGATCACCATTTTCGTCAGCATATTCGGCGCCGTTCTTGGTCCGATTTTTGGCATCATGATCGCCGACTACTATCTGGTGAAGAAGCAGAATGTTGTACTCGAAGACCTCTATACGATGTCCCCGGAAGGATCGCTCTATTTCGAGCGGGGATGGAATAGCCGTGCGCTGCTGGCATTGGCGATAGCCAGTGTTATGTCTATCGGATTGTCGGTGCTTGGGGCCACGCAATATATCCGTAATGGTGGCGATTGGGGCTGGCTGCTCGGAGCAGTCATAGGTGGTGGTGTGCACTATCTGCTGATGCGCAATGAGCGGGTTGCTGCTGCGGCTCTGGGAGCGAAAGCGTGAAGTTGAAGCGGTGCATGCCCATTATCTCCCCCTCCAAGGGGGGGTAATGGGACGGTGAGGTGTGTATATGGCTCACCGTAAGGGGATAGGCTGCTGCATCTAGGCTGTGCGTGGTTCGCCCTCCTGAGCCTGTCGAAGGGCCAACCACGCCATTGCAGCTTGTGTATTACTTGGCAGGCACTTTCATCTCGGCACCAACAGGCAGTTTCATAACTTTCATATCGGGATTTGCTTCAGATAGCTTCTTCCAGGAAAAACCATCGCCGTAGAGCTGTTCGGCAATATCCCAGAAATTATCGCCAGCCTTGATCACGTAGGAAGTCGGGGTTGTCGCAAGAGCTACGGAATCAGCAGGTTTGGCGGCATCGGCAGGTTTGGCAGCGTCTGCTGCCGGTGCTGCGGGCGTCGTTGTTTCGGAGGGAACGGGCACTGCAATCGGACTTGCGGATGTAATGCGGCCGTCCATCACAGGCTTGTATGGGTTGTTTTTAACGAGATAGTCGGCAAGGACTTCTTCAAGGCCGGGACCATAATCGTAGGCATTGATCCCATTGGTGGCAAAGACCTTGTAGCCATCGCCGCCGGCGCGCATGTAATTGTTGGACACCACGCCATAGGTTGCAGCAGGATCGATTGGCTTCCAGCTTTCGCCCTGCATAACCTGAACATCGGAAATACGGCTGCCGACAGGCTTGGAAATGTCGAATGTATATTTCAAACCAGCGACCTGCGAAAAGCGGCCCGCGATTTTTTCAATCTGGCTCGCTCCATTCTCCAGCGCCGCAACGACATCCGAGCCGCGCAACTGGAATGTCGCAAGGGTGTTCTGGAAGGGTAGAACAGTCAGAACCTCGCCCATGGTCACTTCACCGGCATCAATTGAGGCGCGCAAGCCGCCGCCATTGATGATGGCAATAGTCACACCTTGCGCCTTGACGCGATCAAGCATTGCGTCGGCGACAAGATTGCCCATGCTGCATTCGCCGATGCGGCAGACTTCACGAGAGCCGTCGATCTCGCCTGCAGTATCGGCGACTTTGCGGGCCTTCAGTTCTTCTATCGGCTTGGCAAGTTCGGCCACGCGGGCAACAAGGGCTGCATCCGGCGTGACTGAAGAGTCGAGCAGGATCGGCGCGCCGGAGCTTGCCGTGACATTGCCGTCATCATCAAAGGTGACTTTGAGCTCGCCCAGATATTTGGAATAGGCCTTGGCCTGAACGATTGGAACCTCACGTCCTGCGGGATTTTTGACGAGGGTGGGGTAGGGGCCGCCAGAGTCAGGATCAGTACTGGAAAGCAGAGTATGGCTATGACCGCCGACGATCACATCAATACCGTCGACCTTGGCCGCAATCTCTTCATCCTCAAAATAGCCGGTATGGTTGAGCGCGATGATCTTGTTGACGCCCTCAGCTTTTAATGTGCCAACGAGCTTTGTCAGGGTCTCGATCTCATCCGCGAATTTGACAGTGGGTCCGGGTGTAGAGATTTCAGCCGTATCGGTCGTCAGGGCGGATATGATTCCGATTTTCTGGCCGCCGATTTCCTTGATCAGATAGGGTTTGAACTTACCCGCGATCAGCGGTTCTGAATCAGCCTGGGTATTGCTGGAAATGATGGGGATTTTGACCTTATCGAGGAATTTACCCAACACTGACGGGCCACCGTCAAATTCATGATTGCCCAGCGCCATGGCATCATAGCCAATTGCATTCAGAAACTCGGCGGTGTCATCGCCCTTATAGGTTGTGTAAAACAAGGAGCCCTGGAATTCATCGCCAGCGTTGAGCACAATGACATTGCCGCCGTCCTTGGAAAGTGCCGCGCGGCGTTCATCGATCTTGGCTTTTACGCGCGCAATGCCGCCGAAACACTCATTCTTGGTCGTCTCTTCGGGCGAACAGGTGGAATCATATTTGTTGATGGCTTCGATGCGGGAATGCAGGTCGTTAATGTGCAGAATATTGAGCGTATAGTCGGCCATGGCGCTTCCCGCGCTGATGCCGAGGGCGGAGGCAGCTAGAAAAAGCTTGCCGAGAATTCTGGACATGACCTGCTCCGTTCAATTCGATGTGGTAATACATCAGCACCTTGATGTGCTTGTGACAAAGCCATGGTTTCATCACTTTGCACACGATGCAAGAGAGGAAAACAAGCCTGTGTAAACACGCCAAGGCAATATTTAGTTCGGAAAATTACCTGTTCATTACAACAAGGAGTTTAAAACATGAGTGACAAGCCCACGGTTATTTTGGTGCACGGATTCTGGGGCGGTGCGGCCCATTGGAACAAAGTAATTATTGAACTCACGCGCATGGGGCATACCAATATCCACGCCGTCGAACTGCCCTTGACCTCACTCGGCGATGACGCCGAACGCACGCGCAAAATGGTGGCGCAACAAAGCGGCCCGGTTCTTTTGGTGGGACACTCCTATGGTGGTGCCGTCATTACAGAGGCGGGCAATGCGCCCAATGTGGCCGGTCTGGTCTATATTGCAGCTTTTGCTCCGGATGCAGGGGAAAGCCCTGGTGCTATCACGCAGGAGCACGTGCCACTTGCAGCGGCAAATCTCGCACTGGACAGCGACGGCTATCTTTGGGTCAAGCCGGAACTCTTCCATGAATGCTTCTGTCAGGATTTGACCGAGGAGGAAGGGCTTGTCATGGGGATTACCCAGAAGGCACCTTTGGCGAGCACTTTTGGCGATACAATCACTGCGCCCGCCTGGAAGACAAAACCGTCCTGGTATCAGATTTCCACTGACGACCGGATGATCGCGCCGGAAAACCAGAAACGCATGTCGTCACGTCTTGGTGCGCGGAAAATCATATCTCTTGACGCCAGCCATGCCTCGCTGGCGTCACAGCAGGTGGAAGTTGCATCGTTGATTGATGAAGCAGCAACGGAACTGGCGAAGAACTAGAGGATCGCTTTGCCGAAAGATGTCCACGGGACCCTCCGTGGACATCTGCAAAATGGCGGACGAAGTCGAACCGCGATCTTAAGCGGAGCGGCGCGTCAAAGAAAACTGCTGGCCCGAGGAGGACGTGCAGTTCAACTGGCCGCCACTCACGAGCGCACAATTGACCTTGGACTGCGTACCGCGAGCAAGCGAGCGAAGATCGATCTCGACAAGATTTGCAGATACGAAGCGGTAATTGCCCTCGGCAAGTTTTTCCTTGGTATCATTGGCACGGGTTTCGAAAACACCGCCATTGAAGTTCGAGAATGCAACACCGGATGTATCAAACCATTGGCCCTGAACGGCGTCAGTGGGGCGTGCGGTCTGTACAGGCCCGCCATCTGATTGCGGCCCGCTCATGCAACCGGCGAGGACAATGGTCAATGCGGCTGAACCGAGGCCAAGTGATAAACGTTTCATCCAAACAATCTCCCATGGGTGTGGCCCATAAATGACGCTAAAATTAAGCAATAACAAGACTTAAGTTTATTGATAATCTGCGGCAAGCTCAGATTCGTACAGCAAAGAGGGTGGGTATGATAGGATATACGATGGTCGGCACGAATGATCTGCGCAAGGCGGAAGCATTCTATGACCCGCTCATGGTCGAGCTTGGCCTGGAGCGCTGCTTTAGCGATGAGGTTATGTTTTCGTGGGGCAGAAAAACCGATGACGATGTTCCCCGCTTCATGGTGGGCCTGCCTTTTGACGGAGAGGTGGCAAGTGTCGGCAATGGCAACATGACCGCGTTTCGGAGCGAACAAGCTGGTCTTGTCGACAGGCTCTACGCATTGGCTCTTAAGAATGGCGGTAGCAGCGAGGGCGAGCCAGGTTTGCGCCCGCAATATGGGCCGGGATTTTATGCGGCCTATGTCCGCGATCCGGATGGCAATAAGCTCGCCTTCGTTTGCTATGATGCGAAGATTGACGATCAGGAAAAATGAAGGATCATTCTTTCCGGCTGGAGCAGGCATCTGAACAGGATTTTCAAAGATTGTTCGAGTTGCGGCTTCTCACCATGCGTGAAAGCCTTGAGCGGATCGGGCGTTTCGATGAGAGGCGGGCATTTGAGCGGTTCCGCAAGTCATTTCGAGCTGAATATACGCGACTGATTGTGCTTTCGGATGGTTCGCTCGGCGGTTGCGTGGCGCTTGGCCCGTCTGATGATGGATTGCTGCTAGAGCACTTCTACATTTCCCCGGCATTGCAGAATACCGGCTTGGGAACGGCTGTCCTTCAGACGCTTTTGATGGAATCGGATGAACGCGGCTTGGCTGTGCGCTTGAGCGTATTACAGAAGAGCGATGCCGGTCGGTTTTACAGCCGGAACGGATTTACCACGACCGGTGAAGATGAATGGGACGTCTATTACGAAAGAAGCCCGCAAAAGAAACGGCACCTGTGAGGGTGCCGTTTGCCATTTCAGTATGGTCCAGAGCAATATCAATGGACGAGAATATTGCGGAACTGCCAAGGATCGCTTTTATCAATGTCTTCCTTGAACAGGCCCGGCCGGTTTTCCAGCGGTGTCCAATCGGTATAGTGACCTTTTAGCGGGCCGAGATATGGCGTCTGAACTTCGAGGCAACGACGGAAATCAATCTCGTCCGTTTCCACGATACCCGCTTGCGGGTTTTCGAGAGCCCAAACCATGCCAGCTAGAACAGCGGAAGAGACCTGAAGGCCGGTCGCGTTCTGATAGGGAGCAAGCTTGCGGGCTTCCTCAATTGTCAGCTGCGAACCATACCAATAGGCGTTCTTGTCGTGGCCATAGAGCAAAACGCCCAACTCGTCGGCGCCGTCCACAATCTCGGACTCGTCCAGCACATGCAGCTTGGTTTGCGGCTGGCCAGCAGCACCAAACATTTCATCAAGCGACAGGGTTGCCACATTGGATGGATGATAGGCGTAGTGGCATGTCGGCCGGTAGGTTGCCTTGCCCTTCTTGTCGAAAACAGTGAAGAAATCGGCAATCGAGATCGACTCATTATGTGTGACCAAAAGGCCGAACTGCGCGCCCTCTGTCGGGCACCAGGTGCGAATGCGGGTGTCAGCGCCAGGCTGCTCGAGAAAAATGGCGGCCTTGTTGCCCTTCTTCTGCTTACGGGCATTTTTTGGCATCCATTTTTCATGGGTGCCCCAACCAAGCTCAGCAGGCTGCAAGCCTTCTGAGATGAAACCTTCAACGGACCAAGTGTTCCAGAAGACGCCGAAAGGCTTTGGATCAACGGCACGCTGCGTATCGCGCTCGGCAATGTGGATGCCTTTGACGCCAACCTGTTTCATCAACTTGGCCCAGCCATGGCGATCAGAGCGTTCAGGCTCGGTATGTTCAATATTGAGGTCTTTGGCCAGATCAAGCAAAGCACGTTTGACGAACCATGAAACCATGCCGGGATTTGCCCCGCAGCATGAAACCGCGGTCGGACCGCCCGGGTTTTTCTTCTTCTCGGCAAGCAGCGTCTGGCGCAGCGCATAATTGGTGCGCTCGGCATTGTCGATGCCGCTTGCATAGTAGAAGCCAGCCCATGGCTCGATGACCGTATCGATATAGAGCGCGCCGAGCTTGCGGCAAAGATGCATGATATCGACGGATGACGTGTCTACCGAAAGATTGACGCAAAACCCCTGTCCGCCGCCTTCGGTAAGAAGTGGCTTGAGCAGTGTCTTGTAATTTTCCTGGGTGACTGCTTCCTGAATGTAGCGAATACCGCGTTCATCCAGCAATTTCTTGTTTGCATCGCTCGGGTCAATAACGACCAAGCGGGACTTGTCAAATTTGAAGTGGCGTTCGATGAGGGGCAGGGTACCCCGTCCGATGGACCCGAAACCGATCATCACGATCGGACCAGTAATTTCTCCATGTATAGGCCATTTAGCCTTCGCCATTTTTTCGTTGCTCCTAATTTTGATCTCCATCATTGAGGGCAGCGGGTTGATATACCGCTTCAAAAGCAACCATAGAGCATAGTCATGCTCAAGAGCAAACAACCGCTGGCCGCTTTGAGGTGAATTTTTGCCCTAATGTTAATTAAAACAGGATTACAGACGATTTAGAGTGTCAATCAGCCGCTCGCGGATTGTCATAATACCTTTATAATTGGATTGGGCAGGATTAAGCGCCTCCAATTGGCGGCAAAAAGCTTCTGCGACAGCGCGGCATTGCGGATGTTTCTTCAATGCATTTACGGGGTCGAGATAAATACGGATCGTGAAAAGAATATCCCCGGACATGGGTAATTTACGCAAGGTCTGCCGCTCGACCCGGATATGGCAATGGGTTGCCAGATCATCATCGGTGTAAAGCGCCCCTTTCTGATGGCTGGCGAGCGGGTGATACATCTCATCACCTGGCTGCAAAGACCAATTCATGCGATAGACGGATCGATCAGGGCGCAGATTGTCAAACATGCGGGTTATCAAATCGGCATTGCGGGTGCCTGCATTAAAGTCAGGAACGGGCGCATGAATATCGTCCATGGACCGCCCGAATTTTTCCAGCAATGTCCATGATGAGGGAAAAGACAATGACGCAGCGGCAAGATGCCAGCCGCGTTTCTCGTCTTTGCGCATGAGAACCAGATCTTCCTGAACAAGATTTGCAGCACGGAGCAGCAAAGGCGTTTGTGCCGAGCCCAGCTCAATTTTATCGGGCCAACCGGAAACGGTAATCTCGTCACCATTGCGGGCGTAAAGTTGCGGATATCTGTCAATCAGATGAGCAGCGAGCAGCTCAAGAATTTCTGCTTGCGCGGCTTGCGTCCCCGGTTCCTCGACGAAAATCCGCTCAGCATGCAGACCAAAGAGCCGCCTCTTTTCTGCAAGATAGGCGAGAAGATTCTCGTCTACCTCTATCCAGTCTTTCAAATCCAGCTGTTGCAGCCCGATCGTGAAAGGCTGGCTCGATCCATCATAGGGCGTATGGACAGGCGCTTTATTCATGCTGATGGTGTCCTGACCCTAGTCCTGATCCATGGTCTCCAGCTCGTCGATAATGCCTTCAATAACCGACAGGCCTTTTTGCCAGAAGGCTGGATCCGTTGCATCAAGGCCGAAAGGAGCAAGCAGTTCGGAATGATGCTTGGTGCCACCAGCCTTTAACATGTCAAAGTATTTCTGCTGAAAGCCCGATTCCGCATTCTGATAAACGGCGTAAAGCGAGTTCACCAGACAATCGCCGAAAGCATAGGCGTAAACATAGAAAGGCGAGTGGATAAAATGCGGAATATAGGTCCAGAAATTCTCGTAGCCCGGGCCGAAATGCACCGCATCGCCCAGGCTTTCCTTCTGAATGTCCAGCCAAATCTCGCCGATCCGATCTGACGTCAGCTCACCATTGGACCGCTCGGTGTGAACGCGACGTTCGAACTGATAGAACGCAATCTGCCGCACGACCGTATTGATCATGTCCTCCGCCTTTTGCGCCAGCATCGCCTTGCGTTCGCGCTTATCCCTGGTCTTTTCCAGCAATGAACGGAATGTCAGCATTTCACCGAAAACCGAGGCGGTTTCGGCAAGGGTCAGGGGTGTTGACGCCATGAGCGCGCCCTGATCCCCGGCCAGTACCTGATGCACGCCATGACCAAGCTCATGCGCCAGAGTCATCACGTCGCGTGGCTTGCCCATGTAATTGAGCAGAACATAAGGATGGGCAGAAGGAACAGTCGGATGGGCAAATGCGCCGGGCGACTTGCCCGGGCGCGTCGGCGCATCAATCCAATTCCGGTCAAAAAAGCGCTTGGCAATCTCGGCCATTTCGGGGGCAAAGCCATTATAGGCTGAAAGCACGGTTTCGCGCGCTTCGGCCCATGGAATGACCGCTTGTGGTGTTTCCGGAAGGGGCGCGTTGCGGTCCCAGCTATTGAGATAATCGAGGCCGAGCCACTTGGCTTTCAACTTGTAATAACGATGAGAGAGACGCGGATAGGCGGCCTGCACCGCTTCCGCCAACGCGTCGACAACTTCACGCTCAACACGATTGGCCAGATGACGGCTATCGGCGATATCCTCGAAGCCGCGCCAGCGGTCGGAAATTTCCTTGTCTTTCGCCAAAGTATTGGTGATGAGCGTGAAGATGCGCAGATTTTCCTTGAAAGTCTTGGCCAGCGCATCGGAAGCGGTCTTGCGCACTTCCGCATTCGAATCCTGCAGAAGGTTGAGGGTTGGCTCAATCGGTAATTCCTCGCCATTTACCTCAAAACGCAATGATGTCATTGTTTCATCAAAAAGCCGGTTCCAGGCGCCGCGGCCTGTAATAGACTTCTCGTGAAAGAGTTGTTCCAGCTTGTCATCGAGCTGGTATGGCTTGTCTTTGCGCAGATCGACCAGCCATGGGCGGTAATGGCCGATGGCTGAATTGTCATCCATGGCCTTTTCGATCAGTGCATCTTCAATACGGTTCAGTTCGAGGCCGTAAAAGATCAGATGGGTGCTGGCATCGGTGAGCTTTTGCTGGATATCGCCATAGAGCTTGGCATTTTTCGGATTGGAAGTATCGCTGGCATAGACCAGTCCGGCGTAGGAGCCGATTTTGCCCATCAGATCATCGAGCGCTTCATACTCTGCAATGGACTGAGCAAAATCGCCGCCCTGCGGTTTTGCTATTTCGGCGGCGAGGGTGCCTTTCCATCGTTCTTCAAAGGCGATGGAAAGTTCACCGGCCTTTTGCAGATCAGCCGTAAGTTCACTGCTTTCGGGGGAAGGATACAGATCAGCCAGGTTCCATTCCGGCAATATGCCAAGTGCAGCCTGTTCCTCCTTTACGGCGGCGGCGCCGGATTTTGGGGAAAAAACAGTGGCCTGCAATATGTTGTGTCTGTTCATTTCAAAACTCATTATTGCGCCATAAAATGGCTGGGCGTAGGAGGTCCGGTCGAATCAGACCAGTGGAAATCGGAACACTAAACTTAGTGCAAAGAGACGGCTGTGCAACGATTTGACGCCAATGACGTAAACATGCTGACAAAGCCAAGTTGCCTAGGCAAATGAGACTTTGACCGCTTAGAGGCGATATTTTGGCGTGGGCGGGGTGGATTCTTTCGTCAAAACGCCTTATTCCTGTCGTTAACCAACTGTTGACCATGTCACATAACAGTGGATTTCATTCAGGTTTTTGCCATGCTCTCAACGTATTTGATGTTCAATAAGTGACCATTAACCATTAAATTGGATAATCCAGCTATTCGGGGACTTGAGAAAACGATCAAGGTTGGGACGACATTGTCAAACATGGTGCATGCACAGAGCGGTAAATTGACGGCAGGTTTTAACATGCGTGCCGGTTGGTTTGCGTTCCTCATGGTCTTCGCGTCGATGCTTTTTGTATCCGCTCAGGCTCAAGCCGAGACGAGAACTCTCAAGCTTTATTTCATTCACACGAAAGAACGCGCTGAAATCACGTTCAAGAAGAATGGACGCTATCAGCAGGATGGCCTGAACAAGCTGAACAAGTTTTTGCGCGATTGGCGCCGCAATGAACCGACCAAGATGGACCCACGCCTTTTCGATCTGGTCTGGTCGACCTATCAGAAGGTTGGCGGGCGAGACTATATCAATGTGGTTTCGGCCTATCGTTCCCCTACTACCAATTCGATGCTTCGCTCCCGTTCGCGCGGTGTGGCAAAGACAAGCCAGCATATGCTCGGCAAAGCAATGGACTGGTATTTGCCAGGTGTAAAACTTGCAACCTTGCGCAATGCAGCGCTGAAATTTGAAGCTGGTGGCGTTGGCTATTATCCGCGTTCCGGATCGCCCTTCATTCATACTGACGTTGGTAATGTCCGCCATTGGCCGCGCATGAGCCGCAAGGAATTGCTGGCGGTGTTCCCGGACGGCAAGACCATGCACATTCCGACCGATGGTAAGCCATTACCCGGTTATGAACAGGCGGTCGCAGCTTACGAATCCCGTAAGCGCAGTGGAGGTTCGATCCAGGTTGCAAGTTCAAGCTCTTCGCGTCGCGGTGGCAAGACTCTGTTTGGCGTATTGTTTGGCGGTGGCGCGGATGAAGAAGAGGATTCAGGCGAAAGCTCAGTAGCGGTTGCTTCGGCGCCGACACCGGCCCGGGGCACCACACGGCAAGCACCCGCCGCTGCCGCTGAATCCGACGAGGATTCAGGAGCTGCGCCAGCAACCACAGCCGGTAACCTTCCGGGCGTGATGGAACCTGCATTGCCAAACCGTAATGCGCCTGCGCCAGTGGCTGCACCGCGTCCTGAAACGCCGGTTGAGCTGACGCCGGAAGACAATCAGGCTCTTGCTTTTGCTGTGCCTGTGCCGCTGCGCCGTCCGGATTATGCGCCAGCTGTAGCAACGCCGGAGCCCTCA
Organism: Phyllobacterium sp. GQ127; assembly: GCF_059758635.1. NCBI lineage: Bacteria > Pseudomonadati > Pseudomonadota > Alphaproteobacteria > Hyphomicrobiales > Phyllobacteriaceae > Phyllobacterium > Phyllobacterium sp. GQ127. The sequence goes on along the minus strand of NZ_JCAXDZ010000001.1, from coordinate 1,562,734 downwards.
ACGCTTAATGCGCTTGCAGCGGATAATTCAACGCAGGATAGTGCTGCAGCGATTGCTCAGATGATCGCAGCCAATCCGGCGCCGGAACCCGCGCCAGCAAATGTGGCGCAGCCGCAAATGGTGAATGCGCTTGTGCCTGTACCATTCGAAAAGCCGCGCACAGCGCCAAAGCAAAACGACATGATGGTCGCCTCCATTGTTCCAACGCAACGTCCGGCGAATATACCAGCTTCCGTTCAGACAGCGGATAACGACGTCATTCCGGTTCCAGACGATGATCTTGAAGCGATCATCAAGCAGTCTGATCCCGAACACAGCACTGTTGTGGCGGCGTCCGATCCTTCGCCGGAACTGCCAACCACTGTCGGCAAGACAGGTGGACGGGTGAAGAAGGTTACCGGCAATGATGCTGCTCAAGTTGCATCTGCCGCTCCCCAGCCTTCATTGCGCAAGACCATGCTTGAAGCCAAGGGCGGTGATCCGGTTGCCATGCTCGACAGCGGTGTGGTGACTACGGCCAAGGCATCCAAGCCACGCCGTCAGGCAGTGCAGGAGGCGCCGAAGGCGATGCAGGTCGCGTCCGATGTGCCGGAGCGGGCACTTTCGAATGAGCAGGTCGCCGACACAGCACCGGCAGTTACCCCTGCAGTACTGCGCAATGAAACAATGCGCATGGCCCCGACGACAGTCTATGTCGCCGGATTCCAGCAGAAGTTGCCGGTTGCCGACGCCAACAAGTTTACCGGCAAGGCTGTAACCTTCATGCAGATCGCAAAGTTCAATCCCAGCCACGGCTCGTAAAACAAGACCCCTCCCTGCTGCTTCGCAGCTTCCCTCCCCACAAGGGGGAGGGTAAGGCTGCGGCGTAATAGGCTACCGTTGTAGAAATTTCAGAAATTGGCGCCGTTACCCTCCCCCTTGTGGGGAGGGAGGACGCGTAGCGTCAGGGAGGGGCGAGCGTTTAATGCCACACAGCAATATCCCGCCAAAAGCAAGGCAACGTGCTCAAACTCTTCGCCGGGAACTGACCAAGGCGGAATGGCGAATGTGGGATATGTTGCGAAGCTTTCGTAATCGAGGTGCACGGTTCCGCCGCGAAACCCCCATTGGTCCATACATCGCTGATTTTGCTTGGCTATCAGCAAAATTCTCATTGAAGTAGATGGGGACACGCATGAGACGGACTCTGGCGTCAAACATGACGAAGCCCGCGATATATTCTTGCGCGGGCAAGGTTTTCAGATACTACGATTTGACAATAATGACGTGATTTCTTCGGAAGAGGCCGTATATCAGGAAATTGAGGCGGCGCTGCAATCGAGATTATCGCAACATCCACCTCATAATTTATCAAATCGTGTCAAGCGGCCAGCTTGACGGCTTCGGCTGCCAGCTTGGTGATTTCGTCCCACTTGCCTTCCTTGACCAGATTTTCCGGCGCGACCCACGAGCCGCCGACGCAGACAACATTTGGCAGGGAAAGATAGGTTTTTGCATTGGCAATGCCGACGCCGCCGGTTGGGCAGAACATCGTTCCGGCCAGCGGCGAGGAAAGCGATTTGAGGAAAGCTGCGCCGCCAGCCTGTTCGGCCGGGAAGAATTTCAGCATTGTATAGCCTTCTTCCCGCAGCGCCATGATCTCGCCGGGGGTGATCGCGCCGGGAAGCAATGGCACCTTGCTGGAGCGGGCAGCCTCAAGCAATTGCGGTGTTACACCGGGGCTGACGATGAAGCGCGAGCCGGCATTGGCCGCCTCTTCATACTGGCGCGCGTTGAGAATGGTGCCGGCGCCTACGATTGCTTCAGGAACCTCATTGGCAACCGCGCGGATGGCGTCGAGCGCGGCGGCGGTGCGCAATGTAATTTCGATGGCGGGCAGGCCACCAGCAGCAAGCGCGCGCGCCAAGGGCACCGCATCGGCAACATTTTGAATGAGGAGGACCGGAATGACCGGCTGGCCCTTGAGGACAGGTAGCAATAAATCGGTCTTCTGGGTCATGACAATCTCCGTCTTTTTGAACTCTAATCGATTTAGTGTTGCTGAACCTTTTTGTCCAATGATTCAAGTCCAGCATCATGCAAGAAATGCGGCCAAAGCACCGCTTGTCGCAAATATCTTGAAATTGACGTTGTGGCACAGTAGTTGAATGCCATCATGACAGATCATTCTTCCAATCTGCCCTTTACAGTGGCTGCACTATATCGGTTTGCCCGGCTGGATCACTACCAGTCATTGCAGGAGCCGCTGGCGAAACTGTGTTGCGCGCAAGGCATAAAGGGCACGCTGCTGCTGGCGGCCGAAGGCATTAACGGCACGGTTGCGGGCTCCGCTGCCGCGATCAAGACGCTGGTCGATTTTCTTGAAGCAGAACCTGCAATTGCAGGAATGGAACTGAAATATTCCCATGCCAGCGAAATGCCGTTCAAGCGTATGAAAGTGCGCTTGAAAAAGGAAATCGTCACCATGGGCGTTGAGGATATCGACCCGCTGCAAAGTGTCGGGACCTATGTCGCTGCGCAAGACTGGAACGCGCTGATTTCGGACCCCGATACGGTAATCATTGATACGCGCAATGATTATGAGACCGCCATTGGCACATTTACGGGCGCGCTTGACCCGCAGACGAAAACATTTCGTGAGTTTCCGCAATGGGTGGAAAACCATCGCGAGGAACTTGAAGGCAAGAAGATTGCCATGTTCTGCACTGGCGGTATTCGTTGCGAAAAGGCTACTGCCTTTGTCAAAGGTCTCGGCTTTGATGATGTGTTTCATCTCAAGGGTGGCATTCTTAAATATCTGGAAGATGTACCCGCTGAGGAAAGCCGCTGGGAAGGCGAGTGCTTTGTATTTGATGAGCGCGTTTCCGTCGGCCATGGGTTGATTGAAGGCGAGGCAGAACTTTGCCACGCCTGCCGTAATCCTATCGCGCCCGAAGACAAGCTGTCGCCTTTGTTTGCAGAGGGGATTTCCTGTCCCAATTGCTATCATGAGCGCACTGATGAAGACCGCGCCCGCTTCGCGGAACGGCAAAAACAGGTGCGGCTGGCGCGTGAACGCGGGTTGAAAGAGCATATCGGGTCTTGAGCTTGCCGAGGGATGAACCACGTATGTCGTGATTGCGAGCCACAAATCCTTCCCTGTCATTGCAATGCCATGAAGCTGTTCCTAACTAAGACCAGCGAATTCATGCGACCAAGAGGGAGAAATGCATGCTCGATCCGAAGAAGATTTTGAACGATTTCCTGGGAAGCAATATCCCCGGCGTGGGAACCTCGGTACGCGACACAGCCGGAAAGGCGACGCAAATGGCCAAGGACAACCCCCTGGCGGCAGGTGCGCTGGCAGCGATTTTGCTTGGCACGGGTACAGGCCGTGAAGTTGCCGGCGGCGCTTTGAAGCTTGGCGGTCTCGCCGCAGTCGCAGGATTGGCCTACAAGGCCTATCAAAATTATCAATCGGGCAAGGCTCCCGCAGAAACCGCGCAGGCTCCGGCAAATGGCGAATTGCTGCCACCGCCGAGCGATTCAGGTTTCGATCCGCAGACGGCGCCGCAAGGTGAGCACGAATTTGCCCTTGTGCTGGTGCGTGCGATGATTGCTGCTGCCCGCTCCGACGGCATGGTCGATGATGCAGAGCGCGCGCGTATTTTGGAAAAGCTATCGCTCTCCGGCATGAACAGCGACACACAGGAATTCTTGAATGCAGAACTCAGCGCTCCCGTTGATGTGGATGCGCTGGTTGCAGCCGCCGTTACCGACGAGCAGAAGGTTGAGCTTTATACAGCTTCCCGTCTCGCCATTGATCCAAAGACACGCGGCGAACGCGGTTATCTCGATCTGCTCGCCGGTCGTCTCAAGCTGCCGGATAGCCTCATCGATCATATTGAGGCAACGGTAAGTCAGGCGAAGGTCGCTTCGCCCGCCTAAGCTGATGGCATATCTAGTGCGTGGTTTGCCTTTCGCAAACTACGCGCTACATGGAGGCGGGCGGCAACGCCCGCTTATTTTGCCAGAAATTTCTCGATGCGTTCGATGGCGCGGATGATATTTTCTTCGGAATTGGCATAGGAGAGGCGGATATAACCTTCGCCGAGAATGCCGAAATCCGGACCGCCGATCAAAGCCACGCCAGCATCATCGAGCAGGGCAGAAGCAAGTTTTTTGGCGGGCCAGCCGGTTTCCTTGACGTTTGGGAAGGCATAGAAGGCTCCCTTGGGCGTGGCGCAGCTAATGCCCGGCAGGCTGTTCAGTCCATCGACAACAATTTTACGGCGATTGTCGAATGCCTTGCACATTTTCTCCACATCATCCTGCGGACCGTCAATGGCAGCTATACCGGCATATTGGCTTGGCGCGTTGACGCAGGACCAGCAATTGACCGCGAGTTTGCGCACCTTGTCATAGAGCTGATCGGGCCAGATGGACCAGCCCATGCGCCAACCTGTCATTGCCCAGGTCTTCGACCAGCCATTCAGCACGATCAGGCGGTCACGGATTTGCGGGAAGGTAAGAAGCGAGCAATGTTCTTCGCCATCATAGGTCATCACATCGTAAATCTCATCTGACATGATGGCGACATGGGGATGGTCTTCCAGACCTTTTACCAGTTTTTCGATTTCTGACTTTGGCGTGACGCCACCAGTCGGGTTGGCAGGTGAATTGAGAATAAGAAGCCGCGTATTCGGCGTAATCAGCGATAGCGTTTCCTCTGCAGAAAAAGCGAAGCCATTCTCCTCACGAATTGGCACCGGAACGGGTTTGGCACCCGTAAACTCGATCATTGAGCGATAAATGGGAAAGCCGGGATCGGGATAGAGGATTTCCGCGCCGGGTTCCCCAAAAATCATGATCGCGGCAAACATTGTCACCTTGCCGCCCGGCACGATGATAATGTTCTCCGGCGAGACTTCGACGCCCGTCATGGTCAGCGTGCGTCGTGCAACGGCCTCGCGTGTCGCCAGTAACCCATTGGCTGGCGTGTAGCCATGATGACCGTCTTTAAGCGCCTTGATGGCCGCTTCAACAATATGCGCCGGTGTTTTAAAGTCCGGTTGGCCGATGCCAAGATTGATGATGTCCTTGCCTTGGGCGCTGAGGGCTGTCGCGCGAGCCAGAACAGCAAAGGCATTTTCTTCGCCGATACGGTCGAAGCCCGAAATGGTACGCAGCATTTTCTTGTCTCACATACAATTTTCAACTTCTGCTTTGTGCGGGGACTAGCGTAACAAGTCAAACGTGCTTTGATAAAAATGGGCCGAATTACATGACCGATTTGAAAGACTGGACACCACGACCATTTCCTGCCCCTGAGCCACTTGAGGGACGCTATGTCCGTCTTGAGCCTATCAATGCGACAAAGCATGGCGATGGACTCTATGAGGCCTCGACGGTTGCTGATGCTGATGGCCGGTTCCGCTATCTTTTCGAGGACGTGCCTGAGAGTCGCAACGCCATGACGCCATGGCTGGAAAAAGTCGAAGCGAGCAAAGACCCGCTGTTTTACGCGGTCATCGACAAAGCTAGCGGCAAGGTTGCGGGACGTCAGGCGTTGATGCGCATAGACGCTGCCCATGGCTCCATCGAAATCGGCAATATTTACTGGGGACCGCTGATCGCGCGCAAGCCAGCAGCCACGGAAGCACAATATCTTTTCATGGCATATGCTTTCGATGTGCTGGGCTACCGGCGCTACGAATGGAAATGCAACAATAGCAATGAGCCGTCAAAGCGTGCCGCAGAACGGTTTGGTTTCACATTCGAAGGCATTTTCCGCCAGCATATGGTGCAGAAGGGCCAGAACCGGGATACGGCCTGGTATTCAGTGACCGATCAGGAATGGCCAGCGCTCAAAGCAGCCTATCAGGCTTGGCTTTCACCGGATAATTTTGATGCTGAGGGTCAACAGATCAAGCGGCTGGAAGAGCTTCGGCTTGCTGCAAGATAGTGAGCCCCGTCGAACCACGCACATTATCCATGCAGCTCGATAAAAAACGCCACCGCCAGTTTCTTCGTGGGTGGCGCATTATTCAACTTATGAAAGATCAAGCTTGTCGAACCACGCATATAAAGATTTGCCGGAATACTTGCTTTGCGACCGGATAGGGCTACAACGCCACTTATATCGAACTGAGTGGTGATGTTGATGGACCCCAAAACCCGGAATGCGGCCATAGCGGCCGGTTGTATCATGCTCGGCTTTGGCATTGTCGCCTATCTGATGCCAAGCCTGATGCTGGCAATTGGCGATAAGTCGCCACTAGCCGCTGGTATTTTCGGTGTTATCTTTGTTCTGGGCTTTTTCGTCGTGTTCTGGCTTCGGGCCAGAAGCCAGCGCCGCAATAATAATCAATAGGATAGTGAAGCCGTCAGAAGCAGGCCGCCGGTCAAAACGATGAACAGCGCCCCGCCGATCTCGATAAAATTCTGAACCCGGCCCGAAAGCGCCGTTTCGCCGGATATGCGCAAGGCCACATTCTTGGCGGTGACGGCCAAGGTTGCGAGTATTGCGACCGTTATGAATGTGCCCAAGGCCATGGCGAAAACGGACAAAATTCCCCCAAGCACCAAGCCGTTCAATAGCGAGAACGTCAGAACGATCAGTGCGCCGGAACAGGGGCGCAAACCAACAGCAATGATGGCCGCCCAAGCGGTTTTCCAGTTGAAATCGCCGGAAATCATGGCCGGATCCGGGGCATGGCTATGGCCGCATGTCTCGCAGACATGACCTGCAGCATGGGAATGACCATGACTATGCGCATGGTGATCATGGTGCGTGTGGTCGTGATGCTCGTGACTGTGGTGAGCATGGTCATGATCATGATGTATGTGACCCGCATGGGCATGAGCGGCATTTGCCGTGAAAAGCCGTGGCACCTTGCGCCAGAGCAATGACAGGCCGAAGGCCACGATCAGCGCGAAACTTGCCACTTCCATGATATGCGTCGCATCGTCCATGGACACAGTGGTGCCGCGAAGCACAAGAAAAGTCAGACCAATGATGAAAACGGCTGTGAGAGCCTGCAACATGGACGAGGCGAAGGACAGGAAGACGCCGCGCTTCAGGGTCGTTTCATTGGCAACCATATAGGATGAAATGACAGCCTTGCCATGGCCGGGACCAACAGCGTGCAATATGCCGTAGAGAAAGGACAGGCCAACGAGGATCGAAGCTTGCCACGGATCCTCGCGCATGGCTTTAAGGGCTTTCGTCATGGCCAGATAAAAGGCGCGCTGTTGCATATTGATCCATAAGATGAATTCGGCAAACGGACCGGATGGCTTCATCGCAACTTCATTCATGCCGATGCCAAGCGAAGAGGTTTGCGCTAGAGCATGTCCGCCAAGGAGCGCGAGCGCGAGCAGTGCGCAAAGCCAGATCGATTTCCGCATCATTTATCCTTTTACCCTTGGGAGGGGCATTCTATTTCGAGCCTGGTGGCAAAGATTTTAGTCATGTCAGTGCCAGTGGGATCATTGAAAAAAGCATCGGTCAGCGTTCCCTGATTTTGGGCAATGGCCTCATCGGGGTTGGGGCGCACCACCTTCTGCTTACAGGCTGGCGGCAGTCCCGTCACATGCACATCCGCGTCGTTGACGTAATCGATGGCCGTGTAGAAGGTTGGATCATAGACGCCGAAACTGGTCTTTGTGCCAAGCTTCAGCGGATGTTTGGGGGTGCTCTCAAAGATGATCATCAACTGATTGTTCTGGAAATCGGCAATCAAATGCTTTGGCGCTGCCATGACGATCTTCTTGTCATTGAGCTGGACAGACTGAAAATAGTCGAACTCGGAAATCGAGGCATTGATCGTTTCAGCCAGAGCAGCCAATTCCGCTTCATCCAGCTTCAGATCACCATTCTTGTCGAACTCCACCAGAACGGTGCTGGAAAAGATATCGTCAAAACGCCAGACATGGCCAAGCTTTTGAACAGTTCCATCAGGATTGATCGTGATATCGAGGCGCGCTTCGGCAAAGACGTGCGGATGGACATAGGCGGGGGTGGCGAGGGTCATGCCCAAAGCCAGAGTTGCCATGAAGACCGCGAGTTTCTGCTGCATGAATTGCCCTTTATAGTTGTGGTACAGGACATCCCGAACTTGGCAAAATTGGGACGATATAACATTAACAGCCCATCATTTTAGGCTTTGCGATTGTCCTTTTGGTCCTTGAACCATTTAGTCAAGTAATCGACAAGCACGCGCACCTTGGCGGGCAGATAGCGCCGATGCGGATAGACTGCATAAATACCGGCATCCCGCATGACGAACTCGTCAAGTACAGGCACCAGCCTGCCGCTTGCAACATCCGGCGCTGCGATAAAATCCGGAAGCATGGCAAAGCCCAGCCCTGAAAGAGCGGCGCGGCGCGCGGCAAGCGGGCTATTGATCTCCAGGGGGCCGGACACCTGAACGGAAATGATCGGTCCGCTTTGATTATGAAACTGCCAGCTATTGCGCGAGCGATTATTGGTATCGACGATGCAGGGCAGGGCACTCAGCTGTTCGGGGCGCTGCGGAACGCCCGTCTGTTCGATCAATGCAGGCGAGGCACAGGCGACGACACGGAAAGGAGCAATGCGCTTGGCGATCAGCGATGAGTCCTGCATGCGGGTAATACGGATGGCCAGGTCGAATCCTTCCTCAACCAGATCAACAAAGCGATCGTCAAGCCGAACATCGAGAGTGATTTCAGGCTGATCGGCGCAAAAATCGATGAGACATTGGCCAATATCGGCGTCGGCAAAGGTGCGCGGTGCCGAAATCTTGATCCGCCCCTTGATATCGCTGCTGGTGTCGCGAACCGTTTCCTTCAGGTTTTCGACATCGCGCAGAATTTCGCTGGCGCGCTGGTAATAGGTGTGGCCAGCTTCCGTCAGGGAAAATTGCCGCGTGGTGCGATTGAGAAGCAAAGCACCAAGCTCGTCTTCAAGTTCGCGTACATATTTGGACAAGAGTGCCTTGGAACGCCCGATCTTGCGGGCCGCCGCCGAGAACCCCTCCGCTTCCACGACATCAATATAGGCGCGCATGCGGGTGAGTGTGTCCATCAGTGTGCCTTTGATTGTAAAATGGTGCGGCCAAGGCGGATGAGCGCCATGTCACTGCCTTTCGGTCCAAGCAGCGAAAAGCCAAATGGCGCGCCGTGAACCTGACCAAGCGGCAAGGTGATCTGCGGAAAGCCCGAAAGGCCGGATATCATCAACAGGCGGAGCGCCTGTTCGCGATAGGCCTGAATATCCCCAAAAGGCGTTGCGGCCAGTGGTGCTGCACCGGGTACGGTCGGCATAACCAAAACACCATCATCCTGAAGTAAATCTGCAAGCTCGCGGGTGAAAAGCGCCCTGCGCTTTACCTGAGCCTGATAGGTGTCCAGATCAATGGCGGCGGCATATTCGAACCGCTCTTTAACGCCGGGGCCGAGTCCGCGATTCTTCTCGGAAAGCCACGCTCCGTGCGCCGCCCAAGCCTCAAAACCCTGAATCTGGCGGAAGCAGAGATAAAGATCATCCATGGATGCTGTTGATTGGCGGGCGGAACGGGCATGACCGAGATGGCCTGCGACCAATTTATACATTTGCCGGTAGGCGGCATCCTCCGCTTCGCCGACCAGAAGATGTTCCAGCAGCGGAATGAACAGCGGGCGCTTCAGCTTGAAGTCGCTTATGTCCTGACCAAGCAGGACATTGCCGACTTTCTCGTAAAGCTCGACATCACGGGCAAACCAGCCAAACGTATCGAGGGAGGGCGCCAATGGCATCGTGCCCTCCAGAGAGATGCGCCCATGGCTGATGCGCAAGCCTACCAGACCGCAAAAACTGGCAGGGGCACGGATGGAGCCGCCCGTATCCGTTCCGGTTGCGATGCTGGCCAATCCGCCTGCAACAGCTGACGCTGATCCTGATGATGAGCCACCGGTGACGCGATCGGGCGCATTCGGGTTTATCGGGTGAGGATAATGGGCATTCTGGCCCATGAGCGAAAAGGCCAGTTCATCGGTCTGGGTCTTGCCGATAAATGTCGCTCCTGCATCGAGCAATTTCTGCACAGCTGGCGCGGTGGTTATGGCATTGGGTGATTCGGCCTGTTTTTGCCTATTTCCGCAACCAGTGGGCAGGCCGGCCACGTCAAATATGTCCTTGACCGCCAAAGTTTCACCACTCAAGGGACCATCGCCCGAGACAAGGTTAACAGACGGTAAATCCAAAAGAGCGTTAAGGGGCTTTGATATGGTCATCGTTCAAAGATTCTACGTGATTTTGCTCTGTTTGTTCAATGAATAAAAAACTTTGTCACAATCGATATTTGTCATTGATTGGACACATATTCCGCCTTATATCGCCCTTGCCCAAAGTCGCACGTGCCCATGGGTGTCCGCCGATCTTCATTATGGTGAGGAAACGGTATGGTACCTGGAACTAACCCCTCCAGTCAGCTTAGCAGCCAACTGCCAAAGTTGAGGACATCTGAAGCAACGACGGTGCGGGCCTAGTCGGTCTCTTTCGGCTGTCCAAAAGCCGAGAATTACTGAAGAGGCACACCTTCATTGCCGGTAGTGCGGATGGGAACATCCAAACCAAGGCAGACAAAGCGGATCGACGCCAGTTGGCGCAGGTCCACCGCCGCATGAACTTGTCCGTGTTTTCAGCATCTCCAAAGGCTGGCTTCGCGGGGGATGGATTCATGCACTTTGTCCTCAGCAGTTTCGATGGGCGCGGCCCGAGAAATTGCACTGCTTGAGCGGCCATACCAGCCGCTATGGAATTGGAGCATAACATGGCTACGCAGCGCATTATCGACTTCATCAATACCCGACGCCCGAACGGCCCTTGCATGGTGCTCGATCTTGATGTCGTGCGTGAAAATTTCCACAATTTCGAAATGGCCTTGCCAGAGTCGAAGATTTTCTATGCGGTGAAGGCAAATCCTGCGCCGGAAATTCTGCGCCTGCTCGCTTCGCTCGGTTCCAGCTTCGATACGGCATCGGTTGCCGAAGTCGAGATGGCGCTTGATGCGGGGGCAACTGCGGATCGTATTTCCTTTGGCAACACGATCAAGAAAGAGCGCGATATTGCCCGCGCCTTCGAACTCGGTATTCGCCTCTTTGCCGTTGATTGCGTCGAAGAAGTTGAGAAAGTCGCCCGTGCTGCGCCTGGCGCACGCGTGTTCTGCCGTGTCCTCACTGACGGTGCTGGCGCCGAATGGCCCCTGTCGCGCAAGTTTGGCTGTGTTCCTGCCATGGCGGTTGACGTGCTTCGCTCCGCCCAGCAGCTTGGCCTCGACAGCTATGGCGTGTCTTTCCATGTGGGTTCCCAGCAGACAGATCTTGCTGCATGGGATCGTGCGCTCGGCGATGCAAAGCAGGTATTTGACGCGCTTGCCAAGGAAGGCATTACACTGAAAATGGTCAATATGGGCGGTGGTTTCCCAACCCGTTACCTCAAGGATGTGCCAACTGCACAGGCCTATGGTCAGGCTATTTTCCAGGCGCTGAGCAAGCATTTCGGCAATCGTCTGCCTGAGACAATCATTGAGCCCGGTCGTGGCATGGTTGGCAATGCAGGCGTCATCAAGGCCGAGGTCGTGCTCGTGTCAAAGAAGGCCGCCAACGACAATGTACGCTGGGTTTACCTCGATATCGGCAAGTTCGGCGGTCTGGCCGAGACGATGGACGAGGCAATCCGCTATCAGATTACAACGCCGCGCGATGGCGATGTTTCCGAGCCATGCGTTCTTGCTGGCCCAACCTGCGACAGTGCCGATGTGATGTATGAAAAGAACCCCTATCCGCTACCGATCTCGCTGACTATTGGCGACGAAGTGCTGATCGAGGGAACTGGCGCTTATACCACGACCTACTCGGCAGTTGCTTTCAATGGCTTTGAACCACTCCGATCATACGTAATTTAAGGGCTGTTGCCCGGTGATGGACTGCTGTCCGGCTTCAAGGCCGGACGGCGCTGACGCACCCTTATGATCGATTGGTCAAGACAATGAACGCAGTAGAATATATCGAACAAAATTTGCATCCGGATGGATTGCAGGCTTTCACTATCCGCAATGAAACCGCACAGGATGAACAAGCCCGTGAGGCCCTGCTCGACCGTGCCATGGGTGAGGGACGCCGCCGCAAGTCTTCTGAAAAACTGCGGCGCGGGCGCTTGCCTGCGCAAGGGCTGGCCTTTGTTGCACGCGGCAATGATGGCGCCTTGCTGGGAACGGTGCGGCTTTGGGACATTCAGGCTGGACATGATGCATCAGGAAAGTCCGTGCGCGCCTTGTTGCTGGGGCCATTGGCTGTCGAGCCGACGCTGAAGGGACACGGTATTGGTGCTGCATTGATGCGTCACGCGACAGCAGAAGCCGCACGCCTTGGCCATGGCGCGATTCTTCTGGTCGGCGATCCGGAATATTATGCACGTTTCGGATTTGACGGCACGAAGACAGCCGGTCTTGCAATGCCGGGCCCTGTTGAGCGCCATCGCTTTTTGGCGCTGGAGCTAAAGGCCGGTTATCTGGACGGTGCGCATGGCCTGTTGACGCCAAAGGGCAAGCGCTCATCGGCTATCAGGATATTGCCGGTGGCTATGCGGTTTTCAAGGTAAACACCAATCCCGCTTATCTTCACTTGGTGGAATAAGCGTGGTTTTTTACATTTGCAGCACAATCCTGCGTGGTTCGCCCTCCTGAGCTAGTCGAAGGGCGAACCACGCACAAATGACAATGCCAGCGGGATTTACGATCCAAAAAACCGCTGAATCGCGGCGATCTCGCTCTGCTGGATTTCATGACCGCCCGTGTGCCAGGCAAGATCAGTTTCTACACCTTGCCCAATCAGATAATCGGCAAAATCCTGCGTCAATGAGGGTGGGCAGATAGGGTCACGCTGGCCTGCGGTGATCAGTACACGCTTGCCGGCAAGGCCGGGTTGAGCGTCTGGTTGCCAAGGGATAAGCGGGTGCATCAGCACAGCTTCGTTGAACAGGCCAGGATGTTTCAGCATGACGGAGGCAAGAATATTCGCGCCGTTGGAATAGCCAAGACCAATGGTCCTGGACGGCCGTGCTTCGATTTTGCGGGCACGGATGAAGTCCGCCATGGCATCCGTGCGCAAGGCAAGATCTTCCATGTCGTAAACGCCTTCGCCGGTTCGGCGGAAAAACCGCAATGCGCCATGTTCCGATACATTGCCGCGTGGTGAAATAATGCCGGCATCGGGCAGCAATTGCCGGCCGAAATCGAAAAACTGATTTTCATCGCCGCCGGTGCCATGAAAAACAAACAACAGCGGCTGACCCTGCATTGCGGCAAGATGCGTGCGATTTTGATAGATGTCGGCTGACATTGTGGCCTTTCCGTCCGGCCCTTCTGCTGTCCGGATCGTTTGATGACTTTTATTGCCCCAATATGGGTGCTTGGCCAAGGAAAAGAAGGCCCGGCTATTGGATGGATTGTCTACTATTTGAAGACAGTGCGCCGCATTTGTCAGGTATTGGCTTTTATTGTCCGCTTTTCGTCCGGCACATGCGTATCGCGCTGTCATATCTGGCAATAATCTCCTAATATTAACACATAGGAGAGTTCAAAAATGTCCGCAGACACAGCGCTCATCGTTATTGACGTACAAGAATCATTTCGCCAGCGTGGCTATTGGAATGAAGCAGAAGCACAACCCTTTATCGCAAACATCCAGCGATTGATTGATGGTGCTAAAGCCAAGGGCCTGCCCGTGGTACGGATTTTCCATGTGGATGGGGATGGTCCATTTGCCATGGAGTCGGGCTTTATCAAGCCTCTCGCTCCAGTCTCGTTCAGCGCCGATGCCGTTTTCAACAAATCCCGGCACAGCGCGCTAGTCGGTAGCGGGCTTGACGTCTGGTTGACTGAAAACGGCATCCGCAAAGTGTTGGTATCCGGAATCCGTACCGAGCAATGCTGTGAAACGACAACGCGCCATGCGTCAGATTTGGGTTACGAGGTGGAGTTTGTCTCCGAAGCAACGCTGACCTTTGCCATGACACATGCTGATGGCCGTACATTCAGCGCCGATGAGATCAAGGCCCGTACCGAACTGGTGCTCGCCGGGCGCTTTGCGCGAATTGTGACGGTTGACGAAGCATTGAGCGGAGTCGAACGCGCGATGGCCGCATGAGTGTAATGGAACCGAGAAATATCGATGTTCTGGTGGTGGTGCCCGCAAGGGCACTGCTGCTGGACATTGCCGGGCCGGTGGAAGTGTTGCGCAAGGCAAATTTCGAGCAGGACGTGGTGCGCTTTAATGTGCGCTATGTCGGCCCGCTGGCAAATGTAACTACATCCATCGGATTGACGATCAGCGGCATAGAGCCATTGCCCGGCAATGTCCCGGCGGATGCCATGATTATAATTTCGGGAGACGCGACAGAGCTGCTGGATACACCGGCTTCAGCCCATGCGGAAGCGCAGGGCCATGGTGACACGGCGATTATCGACTGGCTTCGGACCCATGTCGGCGAGACACAGAAACTGGTGTCGATCTGCTCAGGTTCCTTGCTGGCGGGACGCGCGGGCCTGCTTGATGGATATGCCTGCACCACCCATTTCGGTTCGATCGAAGAATTGCGTGAAAATGTGCCGACAGCACGGATTTTTGACAACCGGCTTTATGTCGAAGATGGCAATCGTTACTCAAGTGCTGGGATTACGGCGGGCATTGATCTGATGCTCCATCTTGTCAGCCAGATTGCAGGGCCGGCATGTGCTGTGGCTGTTGCACGATATCTGGTGGTTTATCTGCGGCGCAGCGGCACTGATCCGCAATGGTCGCCCTGGCTTGACGGGCGCAATCACATCCATCCGGCGATCCACCGTGTTCAGGACAGGCTTGCCTCTGATCCGGCGCAGAATTGGACCTTGCAGTCGCTGTCTGACATTGCAGCCACAAGTCCACGCCACCTCTCACGCCTTTTCAACGAGCATACGGGAATGAGCATTCCCGACTATCTTAACCGTCTGCGGATCGCTTTGGCGCGGGAGATATTGAGCAATACGCGGCTGGATATGGAAGGGGTGGCGGATCGCGCGGGGTTTGCATCCGCAAGGCAATTGCGCCGAGCTTGGGGGCGGATTCATGCCGCTCCGCCCAGCAGTGCAAGATTGCCGTGATATGAACGGCAATCTCCATTTCGATTGAGGCTATCGATTCTGCTGCATTGGTGCTGTGCGTGGTTCGACGAAGCTCACCATGAGGAAGGTAGTGGTTTGCAAGATTATCTTCTGGCCTTGCAGAAATAGCTCCCCGCAATACACAAATCTTCCCCATGGTGAGCTTGTCGAACCACGTACAACGCCAATGCAATCAAGTTAGCACACGTCGTTGTATCGAGTTTGATTAAGCATCAGACCAAGGCCCGTGGAAATCACCCTCTTCGCCAAGGCGTTTAAATCCATGAGCGCCAAAGAAATCACGCTGCGCCTGAATGAGATTTGCTGTGCCGCGAGCCTGGCGGAATCCATCAAAATAGTTGAGAGCGGCAGAGAGTGCCGGAACTGGCAGACCTGCTAGCGAGGCTTCGGCAACGATCCTGCGCAAGGATTTCGAGCCTGACTGCATACGCTCGACAAAGGCCGGTACAAGAAGGAGATTTGTGCCTTCGCTACCTTCAAATGCCGCTGCAATCTGATCGAGGAACTGCGAGCGAATGATGCAGCCGGCGCGCCAGATACGGGCGGTCGTTGCAAGGGGGATGTTCCAGCCGCGCTCCTTCGATGCGCCTGCCATGACGTCAAAGCCTTGCGCATAGGCCGCAATTTTACCCGCAAGCAGACCCTGTTCGAGCGCGTCGATAAATGCCTGGCTGCCATCGGAGAGTTTGGCGGTGCCAAGATCGCCATAGGCCTTTGCCGCTTCGCTGCGCTGCTTGACCATGGACGAGATCGAACGGGCAGCAACAGCAGCCTCGATGCCGGTCGCAGGAATGCCGAGCATCTGCGCTTCGATAGCGGCCCAGCGGCCAGTGCCTTTCTGGCCTGCGCTGTCGAGAATGACATCGACGGCAGGCTTGCCAGTCTTCTTGTCACTGGCAAGCAGAACCTTGGCGGTGATTTCTATGAGATAGGAATTCAGCGGGCCTTCATTCCATTTTTGGAAAATCCTGCCAATGGCTTCGGAGGTGAGGCCAAGACCATCACGCAACACGCCGTAAACTTCGGCAATCATCTGCATATCGGCATATTCGATGCCATTATGGATCGTCTTGACGAAATGACCTGCTCCGTCAGGCCCAAGCAGGGCTGAACAGGATTCGCCTTCGTACTTGGCGGAAATTGCTGTCAGCACAGGCTCGATACGGGCATAGGATTCGGGCGTGCCGCCAACCATGATCGAAGGGCCATGGCGCGCGCCTTCTTCCCCACCGGAAACGCCCATGCCGACAAAGGTTGGGTCGTTCGTCCCCAGTTCTGCTAGGCGGCGCACCGTATCGTGAAAATTCGCATTACCTGCATCAATGATGATGTCGTCCTTGGCAAGGAAGGGTTTGAGAGCGGCAATCTGCTCGTCGACGGCCTCGCCAGCCTTGACCATGAGAATGATAGGTCGCGGCGCGCGGATGTTTTTGGCCAGATCTTCAAGCGTCTCGCACGCGATGATCTTGTCCTGCAGCGCACCTGCTTCGGCGTAAAATTCATTTGTCTTGGCAACGGTTCTGTTGAAAACCGCAACGCGATAACCGTTCTCAGCGATGTTCAGCGCCAGATTGGCACCCATGACGCCGAGGCCGATCAATCCGATGTCAGCTTGCTGCATGATTTTGGTCCTTACACATTCAATAGGGGCATAATGCGATAATTTCATCCGGATGAATGGCACCGAGCCTTTTTCGAGTCCGGGACAGCATTAGTATATTAATGAGCGTTGGCGGCAATGGCATGGCCGGGAGAAAATCTAATTATCCCGCAATTGCTCCAGATCGCGGATACGATCGGCACTGCTTTGTTCAAGCTTGCGCGTGACTTCGGCAATCAGTGTTTCCGCAATGAGAAAGAGTGCGGCAGACGAATCCCAAGGGGAGGGAACGGCGGTTCGGCCAGCGATGACATGGCGGGCGAAACGCGCGATGGGAGAGAGCCATTGGTCGGTGACAAGCACGATTTCAACGCCGCGGGCCTGCGCCTTTTCTGCAAACCGCAACAGGCTATCCTGATAGCGGCGTATATCGAAAACCAGCAGCACATCCTTTTTGCCCACATCGATCAGCTGGTCACGCCAATGGCTTTCCTGCCCTGCCAGATGGGTGACGCCGGAGCGTACAATCTTGAGATGCGCGGCCATATAGGTTGCGATGGGATCGGTGAAGCGTCCGCCGAGGAGATAGAGACGGGCACGATTGCGGCTCAGCGCATCCGTTACGTCTCCAAGCTGTTGCGCTGAAAGGTGCTGGAATGTTTCGCGGATATTCTCAATGGCGGCTTCCATGAGCGGGAAGGTGGCCCCGTCCTTTGGCCGCTGGATGGTTGCAGCACGATTCCATGGCGACTGTACCTGTGCGGCGAGTTCCTCCTGCAGGGCGCTTTGGAACTCCGGATAGCTTTGGAAGCCGAGACGGGAGACGAAGCGCAAGATAGTCGGCGAGGATACACCTGCCTGACCGGAAAATTCAGCAACCGTTCTCAGTCCGATCAGCGGGTAATTTGCGATAAGCGTTTGAGCCGCCCTGCGTTCCGAGGCAGGCATCGCGTCTATCTTTTCTGCGATTAGCTCGGAAATGCTTGTGCTCATTTGGCTGTCTCCCCCGGTCCGAATTTTGAAACGTAAATTTCGGATTTGACAATTTTGATTGTTATGTATCAAATCATACGAGAGTGGAAATAAAAACATAAAATGTAACGTAAAGTACAGTTTGCCAAAAAGGGCAAAAATGGGCCGGACCATAGCGAGCGGTGCGCCGCAGGTAGTGACAAAAGAATGGGCTCCCGTTCGGATAACAAATCCGGATGGCGCTGGACCATGCATCATTCTTTGTGATCACGCCTCCAATTTTGTACCGGACGGTTTTGGCACGCTCGGCCTGAAGGATAGCGACCTTCAAAAACACATTGCCTGGGATCCGGGTGCATTAGGCGTGAGCGCCGTCATGAGCAGGTTGCTTGACGCGCCGCTGGTCGAGTCCTGCGTGTCGCGCCTGATTATTGATTGCAATCGTCCGCTAAATGCGCCTGATCTTGTGCCTTCGCTGAGCGAAGTGACGGTAATCCCAGCCAATGAAAATCTGAGCGAGGCAGCGCGACAGGAACGTATCAAACTTTCGCACAGGCCATATCATGCCGCCATTGAAGCGCTCGTCGAGAAGCGAAAGGCGGCGGGCAAGCCTGAGCCGGTATTTGTCGCAATCCATTCCTATACGCCGGTCTATCGCGGTGTCGAGCGGCCTTGGCATATCGGCATTATTCATGACGCGGACGAGCGCATTGCTGCGCCGCTTATTGCAGGCTTGCAGGCGCCGGGGCGTTACAACGTTGGAATCAACGAACCTTATTCACCGGCAGATCGCGTTTATTATACGCTGGAGCGACACGCTTCTGCCCATGGAATGCCGGCTGTAATGATCGAGATTCGCAACGATCTTGTGACGACAGCTCAAGAGGAGGAGGGCTGGGGGGAACTGCTTTCAGCTCTTTTGAATAATATAACAAAAGGCCTTTGATGGGCATTGCGGGGACGACAAACAAGGAATTCTAGAAACTGACGCTGCTATCGACGTTGCAACTCTTTCAATAATAACAGGGGAACGTGATGACACACCAGGACTACACAGACACAGACAAGCTGGAGGACGTAAAAGTTCTTCACGGCATGGGCTATGCCCAGGAGCTGGAACGGCGAATGAGCCGTTTCTCGAACTTTGCAATTTCTTTCTCGATTATCTGTATTCTATCCGGCGGTATCAATTCGCTGGCGCAGGCAACCTCCGGTGCGGGTGGCGCTGCAATCGGCATTGGCTGGCCCCTCGGCTGCCTTGTCTCAGCAGTGTTTGCCATTGCCATGGCGCAGATCAGCTCCGCATATCCGACGGCTGGCGGGCTTTATCACTGGGGCTCAATCCTCGGTAATCGCGGCACGGGCTGGCTCACCGCCTGGTTCAATCTGCTGGGTCTCATCACGGTGCTCGGCGCCATCAATGTCGGCACCTATTATTTCTTTATCGGGGCATTCGGCGAATATCTTGGTATTGCCGATTCGACGACTGTCCGCGTGGTATTTCTTGTAATTTTGACCGGCGCGCAGGCGCTGATCAACCATATGGGTATTGGTCTTACTGCCAAACTGACGGACTTTTCCGGTTATCTGATCTTTGTGACGGCCATTGCTCTTTCAGTCGTTTGTCTGGCCGTCGCTGATGGCTATGATTTTGCCCGTCTGTTTACATTCTCCAACTATTCCGGCGAAGCTGGTGGAAATGTGTGGCCAACGACGTCAAGCGCTTGGGTCTTTCTGCTCGGCCTGTTGCTGCCCATTTACACGATCACAGGCTATGATGCCTCGGCACATACATCGGAGGAAACCGTTCGTGCGGCGCATTCTGTTCCGCGGGGCATGATCTCATCCGTGCTCTGGTCGGCAGTTTTCGGCTATATCATGCTCTGCTCATTCGTATTGATGATTCCAAACATGGATGCAGCTGCGGCGCAGGGCTGGAATGTTTTCTTCTGGGCGATGAACGAGCAAGTCAATCCGCTGGTAAAGGACATCCTCTACTTCCTGATCTTCATCTGCCAGTTCCTTTGCGGACTTGCGACAGTGACCTCGGTTTCGCGCATGATCTTCGCTTTTGCCCGTGATCGGGGGCTTCCGGCATCAAAGGCGCTTTCTAAAGTCAGCCCCAAATATCGTACGCCGGTTTCCGCGATCTGGACGGGTTCAACCCTTGCCGTTCTCTTCGTCTGGGGATCCTCACTGGTGTCGATCGGCGAAACGCCGGTTTATACGATCGTGGTATCCTGCACGGTCATCTTCCTCTTCTTCTCATTCGCTATTCCAATTGCGCTGGGTCTGTTGGCCTGGGGCACGCCAAAATGGAACAAGATGGGGCCTTGGGATATGGGCGAAGGCAAGTTCAAGTTCTTTGCTGTGCTGTCGATATTGGCAATGGCTTTGATCTTCGTGCTCGGCATTCAACCGCCAAATGAATGGGCGCTTTACATCACTGTCGGCTTTTTGGTGGTTACGGCAATCGTATGGTTTGGCTTTGAACGCCGCCGCTTCCGTGGCCCTCCAATTGGCGACGAAGTAGCGCGCCGCTCGGCGGAAATTGCAGCTGCTGAACGCGCAGTCGGCGAAAAAGCCTGATTTCAACAAAGAGGCGACCGGCACCAAGCCGGTCGCCTCTTCTTTGACCCAGTTGACGTTTTTGAGGATGGACTATGCCCGGACATTGGAGTTTCGACGAACTGAAAAGCCGCGTAAGCAGCGGTGAAATCGATACAATTCTGGCCTGTTTCGTCGATATGCAGGGCCGATTGATAGGCAAGCGATTCCACGCGAGCTTCTTTGTTGAATCCGCACATGATGAGACGCATGGCTGCAACTACCTGCTTGCCAATGATATCGATATGGAGCCGGTTCCGGGCTATAAGGCGGCGAGCTGGAAACAGGGCTATGGCGATTTCGTCATCAAGCCTGACCTTACGACCATTCGCCATATTCCCTGGCTGGAAAAATGCGCGCTGGTATTGTGCGATATTCTCGATCACCATCATCACGAGGACCTTTCGCATTCGCCGCGCGCTATTCTCAAACGGCAGCTCGCCCGGCTGAAGGATCGCGGCTATCTGGCCTATTTCGCCTCGGAACTTGAGTTTTATCTTTTCGATGAGACTTATGAGAGCGCGAGAGCCAAGCACTGGAAGGGCATGACAACCGCATCGCCCTATATTCAGGACTATGTGATCCAGATGACCACCAAGGAAGATGCGGTGATGCGCGCCATCCGCAATGGCCTGTTTGATGCGGGTATTCCGGTTGAAAATTCCAAGGGCGAATGGGGGCCGGGTCAGGAAGAAATCAATGTGCGCTATGCCGAAGCGCTGGAAATGGCCGACCGCCATGTGGTCATGAAAAATGGCTGCAAGGAAATCGCCACCCAGATGGGCAAGGCGATCACCTTCATGGCGAAGTATGATTATTCGCTCGCAGGCAGTTCAAGCCACGTCCACAATTCATTGTGGAGCGCAGACGGCAAGACCCCGCTCTTCTATGACAAGAACGCGGAATATACGATGTCGCCTTTAATGCGCCAGTGGGTGGCGGGGCAGCTTAAATATGCCGATGATTTCACCTATTTCCTCGCGCCCTATATCAATTCCTATAAGCGGTTTCAGGCCGGTACATTCGCGCCGACGAAAAATGTCTGGAGCCTTGACAACCGCACGGCAGGTTTCCGCCTGTGCGGCGAAGGCTCCAAGGCTATCCGTATAGAGTGCCGCATCGGCGGGGCTGACCTCAACCCATATCTCGCTTTTGCAGGGTTGATTGCGTCCGGCCTTGCCGGGATTGATGAAAAGCTGGAACTCGGCCAGCCGTTTCAAGGGGATGCTTATGGCGGCGCAAGATTGCGGGAGATTCCAAAGACCCTGCGTGAGGCGACTGACACGCTGGCCCGCTCGAAAATGCTCAAGGAAGCATTGGGTGAGGATGTCATCGAGCATTATGTTCACACGGCCAAATGGGAACAGTTTGAATATGATCGCCGCGTGACCGATTGGGAGTTGCATCGCGGCTTCGAACGGTATTGAAGAACTGAAAATAGAGAAATACCCCTCCCTGCTGCGATGCAGTCTGCCTTTGTGGGGAGGGCTATAAAAACGAAAGCACGAGGTTTTGACATGGCCGAAACGGTCAAACTGATTACACCCATTGATGGCACTGTTTATGCCGAACGCCCAATTGCCAGCGACAAGGCGATTGATACAGCGGTCGAATCCGCGAAACAGGCGCAAGCGGATTGGGCACAGACCAGCATTGCAGAGCGCGGTCGTCTATGTCTTGCAGCGCTTGACGCATTACTGGCCATGAACGATGAAATCGTGCCGGAAATTGCATGGCAGATGGGCCGGCCAGTACGTTACGGTGGTGAAAAAGGCGGCGTTGAAGAACGTACGCGCTATATGGTCAAAATTGCCGAACAGGCGCTTGCGCCCATCTTGGAGAATGACAGGCCGGGTTTCCGTCGTTACATCAAGCATGTGCCGCTCGGCGTCGTCATGGTCATTGCGCCATGGAATTATCCCTATCTTACGGCGGTCAATACCATCATTCCTGCCCTGATGGCGGGCAACAGCGTCATTCTGAAACATGCAGCCCAGACCTTGCTGGTCGGAGAACGATTTGCGCAGGCTTTCGAAAAGGCAGGTCTACCTAAGGGCGTATTTCAGAACATCGTGCTTGGTCATGCCCAGACAGAAAAGTTACTTGGCTCCGGTCGCATTGATCACGTGAATTTCACGGGGTCAGTGGGTGGCGGACGCGCCATTGAAAAGGCGGCGGCGGGCACATTCATGACCGTGGGTCTGGAACTTGGCGGCAAGGACCCGGCCTATGTGTTGCCGGATGTTAATCTCGATCATGCGGTTGCCAATCTTGTTGACGGGGCATTTTTCAATTCCGGTCAATGTTGCTGCGGTATTGAGCGCATTTATGTGCATGAGAAGGTTTATGACCGTTTTGTCGACGGCTTCGTTAACCTGACCAAGCAATATGTTGTCGGTAACCCGCTGGAAGAGGCGACCACGATGGGCCCGATGGCGCAGACCCGCTTTGCCGAACTGATCCGTGAACAAAAGGCCGAAGCACTGCGCAAGGGCGCGAAAGCTCACGTGAACATGAATGTTGCCAATGACAAGGCTGGTTCTCCCTATCTTGCTCCCGAAGTGCTGACCAATGTCGATCATCAAATGAGCGTCATGCGCGAAGAAAGCTTTGGGCCAATCGTCGGCATCATGAAAGTGCGCAATGACGAGGAGGCCGTGGCCTTGATGAATGACAGCCCATACGGCCTGACTGCCTCGCTATGGACCACTGATACCGATCACGCGGCTTTGATCGGGGACCAAATTGAAACCGGCACTGTGTTCATGAACCGCTGCGATTATATCGATCCCGCGCTGGTCTGGACGGGTGTCAAAGACACGGGCAAGGGTGCGGCCATGTCAGCCATCGGATATGGCAATTTGACAAGACCAAAATCTTACCACCTGCGCGAAGAGATTTAACAAGCATTGGAATTGTGCGTGGTTCGACAAGCTCACCATGAGGGTCGTGAGTGGGCTACAATAGAACAAGGCAGAGTTGCCTATCTTTGCAAGCAACCCATCATCCTCATGGTGAGCTTGTCGAACCACGCACAACAGATATGCCAAACGTAGAGACATGATATGAGCCAGCTTATTTCCAAATGGAACTATCCAACCACGGTGCGTTTTGGCGCAGGACGCATCAAGGAATTGCCGGAAGTTCTGGAAGCGACCGGAATCAAAAATCCGCTTTTCGTTACTGATCCCGGCTTGGCGAAACTGCCAGTGGTTGCGAGCACACTGAAAATTCTGGACGATGCCAAGATTCCCTACGGCGTATTTTCAGATGTGAAGCCCAACCCGGTGGATTCAAATCTGACCGCAGGCATTGCAGTGTTCAAACAAGGCAAGCATGATGGCGTCATCGCATTTGGTGGCGGCTCGGCGCTGGACCTTGGCAAGCTTATTGCGTTTCAGGCAGGGCAGACCCGGCCAATCTGGGATTTCGAAGATATTGGTGACTGGTGGACCCGTGCCAATAGCGAGGTGATCGCGCCGATTATTGCCGTGCCAACCACTGCTGGAACCGGCTCGGAAGTTGGCCGCGCGGGCGTTATCACCAATGAAGCAACCCACACTAAAAAGGTGATTTTTCACCCGAAGCTCCTGCCGGCAATCGTTATCGCTGATCCTGAGCTATCTGTGGGCATGCCAGCTTTTATTACTGCGGGCACAGGCATGGATGCATTGGCCCATTGTCTTGAGGCCTATTGCGCTCCGGGCTATCATCCAATGGCTGATGGTATTGCTGTTGAAGGCATCCGGCTCGTCTTCGAGAACCTGCCCAAAGCCTATGCCAATGGCAATGATCTGACAGCGCGCGCGCATATGATGAGCGCGGCGGCCATGGGGGCGACCGCCTTCCAGAAGGGGCTCGGCGCGATCCATTCACTATCTCATCCAATTGGCGCGCTTTATGACACGCATCACGGCATGACCAACGCCGTATTCATGCCCTATGTGCTTGCCTTTAATCGCGGCGCTATTGAAGAGCGCATCGTAAGGCTTGCCAATTATATCGGCATCAAGGGCGGATTTGATGGATTTGCCAAGGCAATTCTTGATTTGCGCACCGAGCTGAAAGTACCGCATGCCTTGCCAGGTTTGATCAAGGATCTGGACATGGATGATGCGCGCAAGGAGTTGATTGCCGAGATGGCAATCGTTGACCCAACGGCGGGAGGCAACCCCGTCGAACTGACCAAACAAGCAGCACTCAAGCTGCTGAACGAGGCGATCAAAGGATAGCCGAAAGGCGAGCTTTGAAAGTCAAATTTAAAAGGGCGCTGGAGACAGCGCCCTTTTTGCATTTTGTCTGGTTTTGCCTGCGGCCATGGCAGTTGGTTTTCTAAGAGCGGTGATTCCGGTAATCTTGTTCTGCTCAGGACCCTTGCTTCCATAATTTGGGCTGTTTGGGTAACTGGCTTAGGCAGAGGAAATATGCCGACTTCGAAATTTGTCGGATCGTCATTTTCTGAGATTTTGACATTTTGGTTTGTCGAGAGCCTCGTCATGTCGGCTTGGCTCACAATTATTTTGTGGCAATCTGATAAGCCTATTCAAGCATCGCTATGGACGTTCGGTGTCCAGTTGACGATCTTTTTTGGCATGATGACTCTATTCAATTATTTTCGTCAGAAAACGGCTGACCAAGAGAATTGCGCTGAATTATCAGATTAATCTGCGTCTCAACCTTATTGGCGATGAAATTGCCACATTAGCGGCAATTTCCGATACGCTGTGTCACAACAGCTAATAACGATCCGGATCGTCTGCAATCCGGATCAATGCGATATTTGTCTATTGCCCCAAGAGCAGCATATCCTTTGCCGCCAGGCTGACCTTCACGTTTTCGCCCGGTGAGGGTGGAGGTGCGCTTGGATTATTGAATGTGTCGAAGGAAACGGTATTTTCGCCGAGCGAAGCGCGTATGCGGATGACCGAGCCAAGGAAGTGCACGCTGTTGATCTTGCCATCCAGCGTTGTCTCGCGCTTGTCGGTTGCTTCACCGAGACTGACAGCCTCCGGCCGTACCGCGAGAGAAATCTTATCACCAACCTTGTGATTGGTGATCTTCTGGCCGATCATCACATCCTTGCCATCAATTGCAATAATACCGGCAGCGGCATCGCGAACTGTCGCATCGAGCGTGTTCAACGTGCCAACGAAGGACGCAACGAAACGCGAGGATGGTTGATTGTAAATCTCGAATGGCGCGGCGACCTGTTCAGCCTTGCCTTCATACATGACGACTATACGATCCGAGATCGACAGCGCTTCTTCCTGATCATGTGTCACGAAGATGGTGGTGATGCCAAGCTTGCGCTGAATGGCGCGGATTTCCTCACGCAGCGAAACGCGAATCTTGGCGTCGAGCGCTGAAAGCGGTTCGTCCAGCAGGAGAACCTGTGGCTTGGTAGCCAGCGCGCGGGCTAAAGCCACGCGCTGCTGTTGGCCGCCTGAAAGCTGATAAGGATAACGATCCGCCAAGTGATCCAGTTTGATCAATGAGAGCATTTCATGAACGGTTGCGTTAATTTCCGCTTGCGGTTTCTTTGCGACCTTCAATCCGAAAGCGACATTCTGAGCGACGGTCATGTTGGGGAATAGCGCATAGGCCTGAAACACCATGCCGATATTGCGCTGGTTCGGTTTCAGGTTCACCACGTCCTGACCGCCAATGCTGATCTTGCCGGATGTGGGCGTTTCAAAGCCGGCTACCATACGCAGCACTGTGGTCTTGCCGCAGCCGCTGGGTCCGAGAAAAGAAACGAACTCACCCTTCTCGATATTCAGATTGAAGTCATGAACGACAGTGGTCGCTCCGAAACTCTTTTTCAAATGGCTGATTGTGAGAAATGACATTGTTTCTATCCGGTCTTAGCGCTTGGTGGCAGCGAGGGATTTATTGAGACGGGTGACAACCTGAATAAGACCCATGCAAACCCAGGTGATTGCAAAGGAAATGACTGCCAGAGCCGCAGGCTCATAGGCGCGGTTTGCACCGATAAGCTGCAGGAATGGTCCAAATGCGGGCCGGTTGAGCAGCGCCGCCATGGTAAATTCGCCGATGACGATGGCGAATGTCAGGAAGGCGCCGGAAAGCACGGCAACCAGAACATTGGGGAGAATGACGCTCCACATGATCTTTAACCGGCTTGCACCAAGACTTTCCGCAGCTTCGGTCATGGTGCGGATATCGATAGCGCCAAGGCCCGTATCCACAGCGCGATACATATAGGGCAATGCCAGCATCGTATAGCCAAAGACCAGCAGCAGGTTGGTACCCATGGCGGAGCCGGTCAAGGGCAGAAATGACGATGTATTGTAGAGGCGGATATAGCCGAACACGACAACAATTGCCGGAATGACCAGCGGTAGCAGCGTGATGAATTCAAGGAATGGACGCCAGCCGGGGAGCCGCAAGCGCACCCAATAGGCAGTGGGAACAACCAGCACGATACCGACAATAATTGTCACCAGCGCCATAACGATGGAGTAGCCGAATGTTGCCTGAAAGCGAGGATCGCTGAGGATGACCCAATAGGCATCGAAGGAATATACGCCGCGGCGCATGCGTAGCGAAAATTCCAGAGTGCCGATAAGCGGCACCACAAAATATATGATGCCAAAAGCAAGTGCGATCCAAGACCAGAAACGATTGGTTTTCATTTAAGCCACCGTTCGCTGCGGGCGCGCATCCAGATATAAATACCGTTGGAAACGCCGGTGATAACTATCATACCGAATGCCAGCGCATAACCGAGGTGAGGGTCTTGCAAGACGTCGCCGCGAATCTGCGCGAAGAGCACGATAGGAACAATGCTGAGCGATGAACCGGTGAGTGCATAAGCGGTCGCAATTGCGCCGAACGAGTTAGCAAACAATAGGAGAATCGTGCCCAGCAGTGCAGGCCAGAGAATGGGAAATGCGACCATGCGCCAATATTGCGGGCCGGTTGCGCCAAGAATGAGCGCTGCTTCCTTCCATTCCTTCTTCAGCCCGTCCAAAGCTGGCGTAATAATGAGGATCATCAGCGGAATTTGAAAGTAGAGATAGGTGATCGTCAGGCCCCAGAAACTGAGCAGATTGAAGCCGTGGCCATAAAGATTGAAGCCGAAAACATTATAGAGGAACGTCGTGACAAGCCCTGTTCGCCCCAGCGTCGCCAAAAAAGCAAAGGCGAGCGGCACGCCGGCAAAGTTGGAAGCGACGCCCGAAAAGGTCATTAGCGGCGAGCGTATCCAGGGCGGCAAACCGCCAAGTGTGACAGCAGCAGCGACGCAAAACCCTATGGCTGCACCGAGAATGGCCGAAGCAAGGGAAATTTTTATGGATATCCAGTAGGCATCCATGATGGATGGCTGGAACAGATTCACAATGTTTGTGAGTGTCAGATTACCCTGACTGTCCTGAAAGGCTCCGGCAATCAGATAGATTGTCGGCCATATCAAAAACAGCACGGCAAAGATGATGAAGGGCATGACCCCAAGCCAGTCGAGCGACAGGCGTTTGCGCTCATTCGCTATTGGCGCCGCCGGTGGAGCTGGTGATGAAACGTCTTGTTCTGAAACTGCACTCATGAGTGTTTGGGACCACTTGATAAAGTAATATTCAGCCGCGCCAGAGTAATGCAAAGGCAAGGCAGCCAGGATACCGACCCATCGGATATTCAGGGCCGACGCTGGCCCTCACATGATGGAAAAATCCCCGCGGCGGACCCGCGGGGATTTTTATCCTGTATTACTTGACGTTGGCGCCTACGATCTTGTCCCATCCCTTGGTGATGACTTCCTTGGCGGCAGCCTGTTCATCGAGAGTCGGGAAAATTGCCTTTTCATAGGCGGCAGCAGGAGGCAGCTTGTCGAGCAGGTCCTTGGGGATCTTGTTGTTCTTGGCAAGATCGTTGAAACGGATCGGATGGCAATAGCCCTTGAGCCATGTCAGCTGACCTTCGTCGGAATAGAGATATTCCATCCAGAGCTTGGCAGCATTTGGATGAGGTGCGTAAGCGCTGATGGCCTGAACATACACACCAGCAACAACGCCGGAAGCCGGAACAACAACTTCTACAGGCGGATTGCCCTTGAGAGTGTCGCGGCCGGAAAGCGCATTATAATCCCAGTTGATGATGATCGGTGTTGCGCCCTGAGCCAATGTACCGGACTTGCCGATAACTGGAACGAAGTTGCCAGCCTTGTTGAGGTCAGCAAAATACTTAAGACCTGCTTCACCTGCCGCAGCGCCATAAGTGCCGCCTGTGGAAACGCCAGCGGCGCCTACAGCAAGGATAGCCTGATTGGAAGCGCGCGGATCGCCAGCAAGAGCAACGGCATTTGCATATTCAGGCTTCAAAAGGTCAGCCCAATCTTTCGGGACTTCCTTGACGATGTCGGTGTTTACCTGGAAGGAAAGAACGCCGTAATAGTCGCCATACCAGTGACCTTCAGCATCTTTTACATTGTCAGGAATGGAGTCCCAGGTGGAGACTTTATAAGGCTGGGTTAGGCCGTCTTTCTTTGCCGATGGACCAAAAGCAAAGCCGACATCGATGACGTCAGGAGCCTGCGGGCCCTTATTGTCCTTGTTGGCCTTGATGGCTTCGATCTCGTCGCCCGAGCCTGCATCCGGATTCAGTTCGTTGACTTCAATGCCATATTTGGCCTTGAAACCAGCGATCACATCGCCATAGGCGCACCAGTCATGCGGCAAGGCGATTGTGGTCAGCGTGCCTTCCTTTTTTGCAGCCGCAACCAAATCTGCCGGTGCGTCGGCAAAGGAAACTGCCGTGCTGGCAAATAGCACAGCAGTCGACAGCGCTACCGCGCGTTTTGTATAACCTACCATTTTTAGACCCCTGTTTGAGCGATACGTCATTGGCTCTTTATCCGACGTCCGGCACCCGATACAGGTCTCTCATGTCAGTTGGATGACAGACCCGTGACGTGCCGGTGAACAGACTTTCCCTGAGCAGTAAGGATAAGTGAACCACTTTTTCGGCGGCTTAGCAATTCGGCGAAAGCCTAAATTTATGGGGTATTCCCAATCGTTTCAAAATTACTTCAATAACGACAAAAACATTGTTGGAGACGCCAATTCGGGCAGGGAAAAGGGGCGAATTGGCCACAATATGACAGCTTCAGCATCAGGACTGAACGCCAGAGCTGGCGAAACAACTTAGGAGACTAAGTTAATTTTCCCATTTGCCGGAGCAGGGGGATGCCGGGCGGATGGAGGGGGCGACTCTAATGTCCGCCGCCTCCGGATGCCGGTGCCCCTGGCTTGCGCATCAGGATTGCGAAAACCGCCAGCGATACAAAGAGCATTGTCAGGATATAGAAGACATCCATGAAGGACAGCAGCGAGGCCTGCTGATGAACCATGCCGGAGATTCTGCTCAGAGCGGTCGTGGTTCCATCCAGTCCATGTGAAGCAAAATTCTTCGACATGGAATTCATCAAATCTTCTGCTTCCGGATTGCCCCAGCGAACATTTTCGGAAAGCTGGGCGTAGTGCAGCGCACCGCGATCAGTGAGTATCTGGTTAATCACTGCCAGCCCGACCGCGCCGCCAAGATTACGCATCAGATTAAACAAGCCGGAAGCGTTTTTCAGGCGAGCCAGCGGCAAAGTGCCAAGCGCAAGATTATTGATCGGCACCATGCACAGCATGAGCGAACAGCCGCGCAGGATCTGCGGCACAAGCAATTCGTAGAAATCCCAGTCCGCAGTAAGATGCGTCATTGTCCAGGTGCCCGCGCCAAAACCGATAAAGCCGATCATGATCATAATACGCGGGTCCATCCTGCCGGACAGGAAACCGGCTATTGGCGCGGTCATGAACATGGCAAGCCCGCTGACAAACAGCGCTTCCCCGATCATCAGCGCGTCATAGCCGCGAATCTGCCCCAAATAGACCGGGTAGATATAGGTAAGGCCATAGAGGCCAATACCGAGGACGAACGAGAAGGCTGATCCAAAGGCAAAGTTCAGATTTTTGAAGGCGAAAAGATCGACGATGGGCTGTTCGGCGGTAAAGGCCCGATAGAAGAAGATGATGCCACCAATGACCATGACGATGCTGCAATAGTAGACGGCGTGATCCTGCAACCAATCATTGCGTGGACCTTCCTCAAGCACATATTCGAGCGAACCGAGGAATGCTGCCATACCGGCGAGACCCCACCAGTCGAATTTGCTCAACAGGGACCGGTCGCCCTTGTCGAAGTCGATCAGGTTCCACGCAGCGATCGCAACGGCGATACCGGGGATGACGTTGACAAGAAAGAGCCAATGCCACGAAAAAGCATGGCTCAGATAACCACCGACCGTCGGCCCGATCGTTGGGGCCAATGTCGCCACGAGGCCGATCATAGGGGAAACAATGGAGCGTTTGGAGGGCGGGAAAATTGTAAAGGCAGCCGCAAACACACTTGGGATCATACCACCGCCGATAAAGCCCTGGATGGCGCGGTAGACGATCATCTGGTCAATATTCGTTGCAGTGGCGCAAAGCACGCTGGCGGCGGTGAAACCTGCGGCAGATACCGAGAAAAGAATCCGCGTTGAAACCAGCCGTCCCAGAAAACCTGACAGCGGGATCATGATAACTTCGGCGATCAGGTAAGAGGTCTGGACCCATGAAATCTCATCAGCGCTGGCGCTGAGGCCTGCCTGAATTTCGGCCAGGGATGCCGAGACGATCTGAATGTCCAGAATCGCCATGAACATTCCAAAGACCATCGCCAGAAAGGCGATGGCTTTTTTGGGATCGATTTTATCTTCCGGAATGGCTGGAGCGCCCGGACCGCCGGCTGCCGTTGTTGCATTTGCCATAATCGTCGCCCTTTCCGATTCCGGAACCGGATTTACTTGGCTGGAGTCGTCCGCGTGTCGACATCGACAACGACGCTGAGGCCCGCCTGCAACTTGCCGCTGGCCAAGGCGTCACCCGGCAAGGCAATGCGAACAGGAACACGTTGCACAACCTTGGTGAAGTTACCCGTGGCATTTTCCGGAGGAAGAAGGGAGAAGACGGCGCCGGAGGCCGGTGCAATGGAAGCAACCGTGCCTTCAAACGTATCGCCATCCAGCGCATCGACCCGAATGTGGACTTTCTGGCCCACATTTATGTCACGAAGCTGCGTTTCCTTGTAATTTGCATCGATATAGAGCGCATTAACAGGAACGAGTGCAGCCAAACGCTGGCCGGGACTGACAAGGTCGCCCTTCTTGGCGGCAAGATTGCCAATGACGCCATCCACTGGTGCACGGATGACGGTAAAGCTCAGGTCGCGCGCTGCTTTGTCTTTCGACAGTTCGAGCGAGGCAATGGTGCCTTCAGCTTCCTTGTATTGGGCCTCAAGAACGCCGACATTGGCGGCTGCGCTGGCGATCTTTGCATCAGCGGATGCAAGATTGGCCTTTGCCTGATCCAATGCGGCAGTTGCATCATCAAGCGTCGACTGCGAAGCAAACCGCGTTGCATGCAACTGATTGGCCCGTACCGAACCGGCTTGCGCATTGGTCAGCACTGCCTGTGCGCTCAACTTTCCAGCCTGCGCCTCGGTCAGCGAAGCCCTTGCGGCCTCGGTCTGCGCCTTGATACGGTCAAGCGAAAGCTTCTGCGTGGCAATCTGTGCTTCGGCCTGTTCCTCAGCGAGCGTGTAATCGCCATTATCAAGCGTGATCAATGGATCACCCGCTTTGACGCGCTGGTTGGCAACAACATTGATTGTATCGATATAGCCGGTCACCTTGGGAGCGATGGCAGTAATATCGCCCTGGATATAGGCGTCATCGGTGGAAATCATAAAACGGCCCGTCGTCCAATATCCGTAACCGAAATATGCACCACCGGCGAGCGCCGCTACCAAAATAGTCGTCAGGATCAGCCGTTTGCGGGAGCGCTTGGGAGGCTCGGCTTTCTTTACGTCAGCGGCAACATCATGTTGCGGCGCTTCCGTAGTTGCGGGCATCTCGGATTTTGAAACTGGAGCCGGGAACTGACGGATGTCAGCCTCATTCTTTGCTTTGGACGCAGGCATTTGGGGTTTCTTTCTACGGATGTTCAGCCATAAAACTGATTGAACCATTCGGTTCGATCGTTGACATAGCGCAATTGAGAGCGCATATCAAGGGGATCGAACCGCTTGGTTCGAAAAAAGAACAACAAACGAGGAAACAGAACGAGAATGTCATCTAAAAAGGCCTATTCGACATCATTGTCCACCGCTAACGCGCTGGAAGCAGCGCTATCGGGCGATGAGCGGCAGGGCCGTTTAGCTGCCGGGCAAGATCCGGCAAAGCGTCAGCAAATATTGGAGGGAGCCGACCGGGTATTTTCCACGATGGGCTTTGACGCAGCCAGCATGAATGACATTACGCGCGAGGCTGGTGTCTCCAAAGGCACGATCTATGTCTATTTCGATAGCAAGGAGGAGCTTTTTCTCGAACTTTGCATCAGTTATCGCGAAAGGCTTTTCAGCGGTATTTATTCCGCCTTTGAGGGCGACTATGATTTGCGTGATGCACTTATCGCATTCGGTAAGGCGCTTTCGATCAAGGTGACGTCCGATGTGGTCATTCGTGCGCAGCGTGTTGTTATCGGTGTGGCCGAACGCATGCCCTCAATGAGCCGGAGCTTTTACGAGCAGGGCCCGAAAAAGGGGCAGGCGATGATGAAGGCATTTCTGGACAAGCATGTCGCCGCGGGCGATCTGGAAATTGAAGATACCGAACTTGCCACCTATCAACTGTCAGATCTTGTGATGACGGGCCTCTTCAAGCGCCGGCTGTTTGGCTGCATGGATGAGGCACCGACGGAAGAACAAATCAACAAGACGGTTACTGCGGGTGTCGATGTGTTTCTGAGAGCCTATGGCAAGCGCTGAATATTCAGGCTGTGCCACAGCTGGCGCAGATGCCGCGAATTTCGATTGTCGTTTTGGAAGGTTTAAACCCATTACCCTTTGTCCATTCACGGACACGGGCAGTGATAACGTCATCTGAAAACTCGGTAACCTGGCCGCATTTCTCGCAGATCGCGAAGGCGATCATGCCATGGTTGTGGCTATGATCATGAGGATGGGAGCAAGCAACAAAGGCATTTATGCTTTCAAGCCGGTGGATCATCCCATAATCGAGAAGTTTATCCAGCGCGCGATAGACCTGTAAGGGGGCGCGGAAACCATTTTCACGCAATTGGTCCAAAATAGTGTAGGCGCTCAACGGCCCGTCGGCGCGTGTCAAAGCGTCGAAAACCAGTGACTGGTTCTTGGTGAGTTCCTGAGTGGCCGCCATATTCGCTTGTTCCTTTTATCTGCTTACTAGATAAGAAATTTTTTCACGAACCGCCAGTGCGTCATCTCTTTTCCACTGATCTCAAATTTGCCATTGTTGACTAATGTAATAACATCACATACGAAGACGTCAAGAATTTGCCGAGAAGGCTTTCAGTAAATCCGGCTTTTCCGCGAGTTTTACCTTTATGACTGAACCAAGTCTGACATTTCGTGATCTTACGTTGGGTTACCACAGCCATCCAGCTGTGCATCACCTTAGCGGCGTTGTCGCGCGGGGATCTTTGACAGCCGTTGTCGGATCAAATGGTTCAGGCAAGTCCACGCTGATGAAGGGTATTGTCGGTGTGTTGAAGCCCATGTCCGGCTCATGCACAGTCGAGAAGGGCATGCGGATCGCCTATCTGCCGCAGCAATCAGAGCTTGACCGGTCTTTCCCGGCACGCGTGGTCGATCTCGTATCACTTGGTCTGTGGCCAAGGCGGGGATTACTGGGCCGTTTCAGCAAAGAAGACCGGGCAAGCGTTTCACAGGCATTGATGGCTGTGGGGCTTGGCGGCTTTGAAAAGCGCGGCATTGATACCCTGTCCGGCGGACAATTGCAGCGGGCATTGTTTGCGCGCGTTCTTGTGCAGGACGCTGACATAATTCTGCTGGACGAACCCTTCAATGCGATCGATGCCAAGACCGTTGCTGATCTCGTCGGCCTCATCAAGCGCTGGCATGGCGAAAGCCGGACCGTCATGGTTGTCGTGCATGATCTAGAACTGGTGAAGGAACATTTCCCGGAAACCCTGCTTCTGGCCCGCAAGCCAATTGCCTGGGGTTCATCCCGCGATACGTTGCGGCCGGAAAATCTTCTCCACGCCCGCCAGTTCCACGAAGCATGGGAAGAAGGCGCTGCATGGTGCGAGGATGACCAGTTGCATGGTCACGATCACACGCACGCCCACAATCACAGCGGACCCCATGACCATATGAAAAAGGGGGCTGCATAGCATGTATGATTTTCTGATTGCTCCCTTCGTTGATTATAGCTTCATGCAGCGTGCATTGCTGGGTTCGCTGGCTCTGGCACTTGGCTCATGTCCGGTCGGTGTATTTTTGATGCTGCGTCGCATGAGCCTGACCGGCGACGCGATGGCGCATGCGATCCTGCCCGGCGCTGCGGTCGGTTTCCTTCTCTATGGTTTGCAGATCGTGCCGATGACAATTGGCGGGCTGGTTGCCGGTGTCATCGTTGCCTTGGGGGCGGGGGCGGTTTCCCGCTTTACCATCCAGAAGGAGGACGCTTCAATGGCGGCTTTCTATCTCATATCGCTGGCGCTGGGTGTTTTGATTGTTTCGCTGCGCGGATCGAATGTTGATCTCATGCATGTCCTGTTCGGCACGGTACTCGCGCTCAATAATGATGCGCTTGGCCTGATTGGTCTTATCTCGGCAATCAGTGTCGTGACACTGGCAATCTTCTGGCGGGGATTGGTGGCGGAGTGTCTTGATCCGTTATTTCTGCGCTCTGTCAGCCGCATCGGTACGCCGGTTCATTTCATATTTCTCGGCCTGGTGGTGATAAATCTCGTCGGCGGTTTTCAGGCGCTTGGCACATTGCTTGCTGTCGGGCTGATGATGCTTCCGGCTGCCGCTGCGCGTTTCTGGACTGCTCGTGTCGGGCCGATGTGCGCCGTGGCCATAGCAATCGGCTTTGCCTCATGTGTCGGGGGACTGTTGATCTCCTATCATTTTTCGGTGCCATCAGGACCGGCTATTATTCTCTCTGCCGGTGCAGTTTATCTTTGCTCCATCATAATGGGCTCGCGCGGAATTCTACAAAGCCGCCTTCGCCCTCATCGTCACAGAACCGCATAAAATCAAGGAAAGAGACCATGATCAAAACCCTCAAACTTGCCAGTGCTTTAAATGTTATACTATTACTGAGTGCAGCCTATAGTTCTGCTTCTGCCGAAAACCTGAAAGTTGTTTCGAGTTTTTCGATCATCTCTGACTTCGCCAAGAATGTCGGTGGCGACAAGATCGATCTGACGACGCTGGTTGGCCCGGATGGCGACGCGCATGTTTATGAGCCAAAGCCATCTGATGCCGCAGCTGTTGCCAAAGCTGATGTTGTGTTGGTCAATGGTTTGAACTTCGAGGGATTTCTGCCGCGGCTTGTAGAAGCAAGCGCCACAAAGGCACCAATCGTTGAATTGACCAAGGGCGTTGAGCCGTTGAAAAGCGGCGAAGAAGAGCATGATCATGCGAGTGGAGAAGAGCACAAGCATGAAGGCGAAGAGCACAAGCATGAGGGTGAAGCGCATGCCCACGATCACGGTGCCTATGATCCGCATGCTTTTCAGTCCATCAGCAACGCAAAGATTTATGTGAAGAATATCGCCGACGCCTTCTGCACGGCTGATGCTGCAAATTGCGATACCTACAAGACCAATGCTGCCGACTACACCAAGAAGCTCGACGCGACGGAAGCAGATGTGAAGGCCGCAATTGCGTCAATTCCGGAAAGCAAGCGCCTCGTCATCACGTCGCACGATGCATTTGGCTATTTTGAACATGAATATGGCCTGAAATTCCTGGCGCCAGAAGGCATCTCGACGGATTCGGAAGCCTCTGCTGCCGATATTGTTGCCCTGATCAAGCAAATCAAGGAAGACAAGGCCTCGGCAATCTTTGTCGAGAATATCACCAACCCGCGTTTGATCGAGCAGATTGCCAGCGAAACGAAACTGAACGTCGGCGGCACGCTATTTTCGGATGCTCTATCCAAGCCTGAGGATGGTGCCGGGACCTATGTCGAAATGATGCAGCACAATATCGCTACATTCAAGAAAGCCATTCTCGGCAGTTAATACGGCACGCCGGAAAAGCGGAGCAGGACTCCGCTTTTCTTTTACCCAGAAATGTTATGTTATTACATTAGGAGAAAACCATGACACGGCACCTACTTGTGTTCTCGTCTCTCGCCATCACAGCTGGTTTGCTGATGACCCCCGCCTTGGCAGAGGGAAAAACGGCATGGCGGCTATTCGTCGCCGATCAGGCCGATCCCGTAATACGCGCTCTGGATGCCAAGACCGGCGAGGTGCTGGACACGTTCAAGATGAAAGCACCAGCCAGCCTTTCGAAGAGCGAAAGTGGTCGCCTGGTATTCGCCAACGAGCGTGATGCTGGCCAATTCTCAGTCATTTCAAGTGGCATTTCCCTTGATGATCATGGAGATCACGGGGATCTGAAAGTTGAAAAGCCTACGCTGCTCAATTTGAATTTTGCGGGAAAGAAACCGTCGCACTTTGTCGACCACCATGGGCAAATTGCCTTGTTCTTTGATGGGGACGGGGCGGTCAAAATTGTTAAAGAGTCTGACGTCCTGGGCGAGAAGGCCGATGCAAGGGAAGTGAAAGTTGCCTCGCCGCATCATGGCGTTGCGGTCGCTTTCGGTGAGAAGGTTCTCGTGTCCGAACCGCACCCGACAGAGCCAGTCAAGGAGCTGCCCATCGGCGTGCGTATTGCCGGAGCGAATAATAAAGTTTCAGGAGAATTGTATGATTGCCCGGATCTCCACGGCGAAGCGGCCTCAGGCAGTATCGTCGCCATAGCCTGTAAATCGGGTCTGCTTCTGGTGAAATCGGCGAATGACGAGCTGGAGATCAATCATCTTGATTATTCAAAATCGCTTCCAGAGGGCAAGTCCTCAGCTTTGGTTGGTGGCAAGGGGTTACAGTATTTTCTGGGCAATTACGGGCCGCAGGCGGTGGTTCTGATTGATCCAACCGCTGAAGATGCATTCCGTCTGATCGAGCTTCCCGCACGCCGCGTTCATTTTGCTGTCGATTCTGTGCGCCCGCGCTTTGCCTATATCTTTACCGAGGATGGTCAACTGCACCAGCTGGACGTCATCACCGGCAAGATTGAAAAATCGCTACAGCTTACAGAGCCTTACAGCATGGACGGCCATTGGAACCTGCCGCGGCCTCGAATTGCCGTCGCAGGCGATGACATCATACTTACCGACCCTCTGAAAAGCCGGTTGCAGGTCATTGACGCAGCCCGTTTCGAAAAGTCCCGCGATATTCCAGTTGAAGGCACTCCTTACAATGTTGTGGCCATAGGCGGGTCGGGCGAAGTTCACGAGTAATTCTATGCCCGCGCGCTTGAACAGCGCGTGGGCTTCTTTTTTTGGAAAGGCTAAAGCCATGCAAAACACAGCAACAGCCAAGCGCTTGCCCGTGACAGTGCTTTCGGGTTTTCTCGGAGCGGGCAAGACCACACTCCTCAATCATATTCTCAACAATCGTGAGGGCCGCCGTGTCGCGGTTATCGTCAACGATATGAGCGAGGTTAATATTGATGCCGCGCTTATCCGCGACGGCGGTGCTAACTTGTCGCGGACGGAAGAGCAATTGGTTGAGATGACCAATGGTTGCATCTGCTGCACCTTGCGCGACGATCTTCTCGCAGAAGTGCGGCAATTGGCAAGTCAAGGCCGGTTTGACCATCTGTTGATAGAGTCGACCGGCATATCAGAGCCGCTGCCGGTGGCATCCACCTTTGATTTTCGTGATGAAAACGGCATGAGCCTGTCGGATATCTCATGCCTCGACACAATGGTGACTGTCGTTGATGCGGCAAATCTTTTGAAGGATTATGCCTCCAGCGACTTTCTCAAGGATCGTGGCGAGTCACTGGGTGATGGTGATAACCGTACATTGGTCGATCTTCTCGTCGATCAAATCGAATTTGCCGATGTCATCATCCTGAACAAGATATCGTCGGCCTCCATGTATGACCGCGATATCGCACGAAAAATCATTCGTGCCCTGAATCCAGATGCCAAGGTAATCGAAACGGATTTTGCCAAGGTCAATCTTGCCGACGTTCTGGACACGGGCCTTTTCGATTTCGACAAGGCGCAAGAAAACCCGCTTTGGTACAAGGAACTGAACAATTTTGCCGATCACATACCTGAAACGGAAGAATATGGTGTTCGCTCATTTGTCTATCGTGAACGGCGCCCGTTCGATCCGCAAAAGTTCCAGGATTTCATCAACTCAAACTGGACCGGGGTCATCCGTGCCAAAGGCTTTTTCTGGCTTGCGACACGGCCGGACCATGTCGGCGAGCTTAGCCAGGCGGGTGCATTGGTCAGATCAGAAAAGCGCGGTCTTTGGTGGTCATCGGTTTCGAAAAGCCGTTGGCCTGATAGTCCCGAGTGGTTGAATGCCATGAAGCCATATCTTCATCCTATTTGGGGTGATCGGCGCCAGGAACTGGTCTTCATCGGCGTCGATCCCATGGATGAAGCTGAAATCCGCGCGCAACTCGACGCCTGTCTCTTGGATACGGATGAATTCACGCCGCATAAATGGGAGGCGTTGCTGGACCCCTTTCCAAGCTGGATGAGACAGGCTTCCTGAGAGCCGGCAAATGAGATTGCGCTTGGGAACCATGCAGAATCTGGCATCGAAACTCCTGGGTTTTGATGTCTCAGACGAGCGGGCAAAGCCTGTTCAAACCAAAAGCTTCAATTGCGATAGTCCTTCCCTTTTGGGGGAAGGACATCAGTGCCCGGAAGAGGTCATGAGTTGCGATTGCGAAAAAGCTTCTAGAGCATTTCCAATAAAAACGGAGTCACCGTAATGCTCTATCTCTTTGTTTTTACGCATTATCCAACGCAAAACCGCTTCACACTTTTGCTGGAAATGCTCTAAATGAAAAGCGCCGAAGCCAAGGTTGAACTGATGCGCACCTTGCCAATATTTCGGCCATCCATTTCTACAATTTCATACTCGTAGTCATCGACGGTCAGTTTTTCGCCTGTGGTCGGAATATGCCCAAGATTCCACAGAATATAACCGGCGAGCGTGGTGTAACGGTCGCCGTCATCGACCAAATCCCGATCGATGAGGCTGCCCAAACGGCGGATGTCGATATAGGCATCCACCACCATGCTGCCATCTTCGGACCGCTCGAGGATCGGGCTTTCTTCACCCTCTTCAGGAAAATCACCGGCAATCGCTTCGAGAATATCGGTTGGCGTCACCACACCCTCAAACGAACCATGCTCGTCGAGGATAACGCCCATCTGAACAGTTGAACCGCGAAGCTGTTCCATCACGCGCAGAACATTGGCGTTCTCATGCAAGATGAGTGGTTGGCGTGTCACCTTTTCCCAATCGATCTTGCCGCCATCCAAAATTGCGAACAGCAAATCCTTGGTGAGCGCGACACCAACAAAATCATCCACGCGCCCTCGGGCAAGCACAACGCGGCTATGGGCGAGCGTGCGGATTTCCGCGAGCAATTCCTCATTGGTTTCATCCAGATCAAGCCACTCCACTTCGTTGCGTGGCGACATGATCGAGCGCACCGGTCGCTCGACCAGATCGAGGACGCCGCGGATCATTTCCTTTTCTTCCGGATGGAAAACATCTGATGCAGCAGAATGTTCTGCTATGGCATCCAGCGTGTCCGAGTGAGGCGCATCGCTGCCGCGACCACCGCCGAGAAGGCGCAGAACGGCACCAGCCGTGCGATCGCGCAAGTCCATTGTGGTGATGCGTTTTTCGCGATTGTGGCGGCCAAACTGATTTGCAGCTTCCACGAGAACCGAAAAGCCAATGGCCGCGTAGAGATAGCCCTTTGGGATATGAAAGCCGAAACCTTCGATAATGAGACTGAAACCTATCATCATCAGAAACCCGAGGCAGAGGATAACCACTGTCGGATGACGATTAACGAAGCTCATCAATGGCTTTGCGGCGAGCATCATCACGCCGACGGCGACAATGACCGCAATCATCATCACTTCAAGGTGCTTGACCATGCCAACGGCGGTGATCACGCTATCCAATGAGAACACGGCATCCAGAACGACAATCTGCGCGATGACCTGCCAAAATACGGCGTGGACAGCATTGCTTTCCTTGGCTGCAAGACTTCCCTCCAGCCGCTCATGTAACTCCATCGTCCCCTTGAACAGAAGGAAAACGCCGCCCACGATCAAAATGAGATCGCGGCCGGAGAAAGCAAATCCTGCAACACTGAAAAGCGGTTCCGTGAGGGTAACGACCCAGGAGATAGAGGCGAGCAAGGCAAGCCGCATGACCAATGCCAGCGACAGGCCGACAAGTCGTGCCCGGTTACGCTGGTGCGGCGGAAGTTTGTCGGCAAGAATGGCAATGAAAACAAGATTGTCGATACCAAGCACGATCTCCAGAACGACGAGCGTCGCAAGACCGATCCAGGCATTGGGGTCGGCAATCCATTGAAATGTCAGATCCATTGGAAGTCGGGTCCTGTTAGCGGATAAAATGAGAGCATGACTTTGCGGGCGGACCGGCTGTCAAAAACAGCACAAATCCACCAGCATAGCGGGCAAATTCAGGATAAGGGAGAATGGCGGGTTTTCGGTGCTGACGCTGCGAGTGCAGAGTCAGCATGCTTCGCAAGTCCGGCTCTTCAGATTGATCGTCCGGCATTGATGCGCGCGGTCAGTCCCTGTGTCACTGGCTGAAATTGTGAAATGTATCGGTGCCAGATGCGCATATAATGGCAGTCCCGCCGCTTTGGTTCAAGTGGCGGACAATAACAAAGCCGATACCGCGATAGATATTTCAGCCGGCAAACCCGCCTGCATCAAGGAATGCGCGTTCTTCCTCGGTGGTATCGCGGCCCAATATTATGTTGCGATGGGGAAAACGTCCGAAACGTTGAATAATGTCATAGTGGTCATTGGCATATTCGACATTTGCTGGAGAACCGTGACTGCAAAGCTCTACACAACGGCGCTGGTCGTCCACATCTTCCGAATGCATGAATGGCAGATAGAAGAATGCGCGCAGTTCCGGCGCGACAGAAATGTCATGGCCTTGTTCCAGCGCCCGATTTGCGTAATAGCGCGCCAGTTCATCGGTCGCGTACATATGACCGGTATTGCGGAAACAATTGCGGGGAAACTGATCGAGCAGGATCATGAGTGCCAGCGCACCCTCAGCCGTGTCGACACAAGCTTCATATTCCCGTCTTGCGGCGGCGAAATGTTCGTCAAGAAATGTCTTGTGAAAAACAGTGTCGAAGGCTTCGTCCTTCTTGAACCATTTTTCCGGTCCGGCCTCACGCCAGAAGTCAGTGACTTCCTTGATTACCGACGATTGTTCCTTTGACATATTCTATCCTCTTTAGTCTGACCGGCCCACTCAGTTTGCGTCCGCAGATGCGGCAATGGGCAAGACACTTGCAGTTTCTTCGCTCAAGGGGCGTCCGGGCTGGCGTGGTTTGATCAAAGGTCCGGGAACCGGCATATTGCCCTTCATGAGATCATTGCCTGCATGTATGCCGCCAGCCAGTTGAAGATCGAGACGCTCGTCATCGCGCTGGCGGATGTCGCGGATGATCTCGGCTGCTTCTTCGGGATCAACGCCAAGTCCGATCAAAGTTGTTTGCCCGAACATGAGCGCGGATTCAAAGGTTTCGCGGAGTTGGTACTCGACGCCGATCTTGATCAGTTCAATCGTATTGCCACGATCAAATGACCGCGCATAAATCTGCACCAGCGGAAATTCGGCCTTGATGAGATGGGCGATTGAAAGAATTGTTTCTGCCTTATCGACGCAGATCAACACTGCCTGGGCGCGACCAGC
This sequence comes from Phyllobacterium sp. GQ127, assembly GCF_059758635.1. Taxonomy (NCBI): domain Bacteria; kingdom Pseudomonadati; phylum Pseudomonadota; class Alphaproteobacteria; order Hyphomicrobiales; family Phyllobacteriaceae; genus Phyllobacterium; species Phyllobacterium sp. GQ127. The sequence goes on along the minus strand of NZ_JCAXDZ010000001.1, from coordinate 1,520,456 downwards.
ACCGGCTGCGTGCAGAATATCCAGACGCGTGCCATCGCCATAATAGACCTTGAAGCCGAACTGCGCGGCTGCCTGGATCATTTCTATATCATTATCAATGATCGATACGTCGACATCGCGAAGCAGCAGCGGTTGGCTGGAAATCTGGCCGAAACGGCCAAAACCGATAACCAATACCCTGCCGGTCAATCCTTCCGCTATATCAACATCCTTCAGCGCCTGCGTCTCGGCTGGCAAGATATATCGCATGCCGATAATGGCGAGAGGCGTAAGAACCATGGAGATAATGATGATTGCCGTCAGGATCGCATTGGATTCGCCATCCAGAATGCCCACTGCCGTCGCCGTGGAATAAAGCACAAAGGCAAATTCGCCGCCCTGAGCCATTACAATGGCGCGTTCCAGCGATTCGCGATGGGATGATTTCAGCATGCGAGCCACAATGTAGATCGCGATTGCTTTGACGATCATGAAGGCGGCAACGTAGAAGACCACCATTTGCCAGTTGGCGGCAACGACAGCCAGATTAAGGGACATGCCGACTGCGAGGAAGAAAAGCCCAAGCAATATGCCGCGGAATGGTTCGACATCCGCCTCCAACTGATGGCGGAAGGTGGATTCAGACAGGAGTACGCCTGCAAGGAAAGCGCCCATGGCCATGGAAAGGCCGCTGACCTGCATGACAAGCGCGGCCCCGAGCACAACCAGCAAAGCGGCAGCAGTCATAACCTCCCGGGCTCTCGTCATGGCGAGCAGGCTGAACAGGGGATTGAGCAGGTAGCGCCCCGCAATGATAAGGCCCGCGACAGCGCCAATCCCGATGCCAATATCAAGCCAACGCAATCCGCCCGCCTCGGTGGTGCTGATGGGTGCAAGAAAAGCGACCAGCGCCAGCAGCGGTACGATTGCCAGATCTTCGAAAAGCAGGATCGATACCATGCGCTGGCCTTTGGCCGAGGCAATTTCGCCGCGCTCTTCCAGCAATTGCATGACGATGGCCGTCGAGGTCAGAACAAAGCCTGCGCCTGACACGAAAGACACGGCAACGGGAAAGCCGGTTGCGATGCCAACGCCAGTCAGCAGCAGCGCGCAGACGATGACCTGTAATGCACCGAGACCGAAAATCTCATTGCGCATGCCCCAAAGTTTCGTCGGCTGCATTTCCAGTCCAATAATGAACAGAAACATGACAACGCCAAGTTCAGCCACATGCAAAATGGTTTCAGGGTCAGAAAAGAAGCCAAGACCAAAGGGACCGATGACCAGTCCGGCGGCAAGATAGCCAAGCACCGATCCTAGCCCGAGCCTCTTGAACAGGGGGACAGCGACCACGCCTGCACCCAGCAGGACGACAACACTTAATAGATCGGGGCCACTTGCTTCAGCTGCCATTGTCTCTCCTGCGATGCGCAATTGCTCTGATTTTCACAGGTAAAGCGGTGGTGCCCAGCAGGCAAGCTAAAATGGACGAGATGTCCTCTACAATAATTTGAAGATTACAGCTTCCAGATCCGCTTGGCGTTTTGCGAGAAAAGTTTTGCCTTCTCATCCTTGCTACAGCCGGCAACAAGCGCATGCGTGGCAGCAACCCATGTGGCGAGGCCTCCACCCAACGTACATACTGGCCAGTCGCTTCCCCAAACCAGGCGATCAAAACCAAAACTGGCAATGACGTGGTTCACATAAGGGGCCAAAGTCTGAACGTTCCAGGTCTGCGCATCGGCATAGGCAATCACGCCGGATATCTTCGCCGTGACATTGGCGCGCTTTGCGATTTCGGTGATGCCTGCCTGCCATGGCTTGAATGCCTCGCCCTTGATATCGGGTACGCCGCAATGATCAAGAATGAACTGAACGTCGGGGGCAAGGTCGGCAAGGGCGATCGCTTTTTCGATCTGTTTGGGCAGAACGCACAGGTCAAAAGATAGCCCCGTGCCTCCAAGCTTCTTTAAATTCTCGCGAAATAATGGCTGCGCAGAAAGCTCGTCGGGCATGACGTGGAGAACGCGCCGAAAGCCCTTGACCAGTGGATTTGCGAGTTGCCGCTCAAGAAAGGCAGAAAAACCCTCATCTTCCGGGCGGCAGGAAGAGATCGCCCCCGCAATCAAGTTTCCTTCGCGTGCGGATAATTTGGCGACGTTGGTCGTTTCGCGCTCAATATCAGAGGCTGCGACGTCAACTTCCATATGCAATGCGCGGGTAATGCCGACGCGAAGTGCTTGCTGGGCATATTCTTCGTAGAGGAAATCACGGTTCAACACTTCCACGCTGGATAGCCAAGGATAGGACAAGACGGATTGGTCAATGAGGTGCAGGTGCGTATCAATCAATTCACTGGCCATTATTTGATTTCTCCAATCAGGTCTTACCTACGTCGGCGCCGGAAAGTTCCGACAGTTTTTTCGCTGTCGCAACTATCATCTGACAGACCTGATCAACGCTAGGTGCTTCAGGAACATTAAGGACCTGAATATAGGGGCAGGTGATTGCAGCAATCGCGCGCCCATCCGGCCCGAGTACTGGAGCAGAAACGTTGAAAACCCCTCCCGTCTGGGCACTGGGCATGACCTCGTAGCCGCGTTCGCGTATCATATTCAGCCGATCACGATAGTCGTCCGGTTGTGAATTATCATCAACGTGGCGTTCATACTCGGCGATCATCAGGCTACGCTCTTCAGGCGAACGGAATGCCATCAATACATGACCGGAGCCGGTATTGAGCAAACTCATATGCGAGCCGACCCGAATTGAGATTCCCCAATATTCAGGCGCTTCCTGCTGGGCAACGACCACGACTGCCCCGCGATCAAACACGCATAAATGATTTGCCTGCTTCGATTGAACCGCAAGATCGCGCATCAAGGGCGTTGCGTAAGCCGCCAACCGCCGAACAGGGGCGTGGAGCTGTGCAAGGCCGAAAAGCTTGAGCGTCAATGAATAGCGATCACCTTCGAGCCTGGTTACATAGCCTCGGCGCACCAAGCGATCTAGCATCCGGTAAAACTCGTTGGGGCTGCGGCCAAGGCGCTTGGCTATCTCCGCCTGTGTTACGCCGCCATCAATGCCGGCAAGCAGCTCCAATATATCAAGACCTTTGTCGAGTGCGGGCGCGCGATAGCGGTCACTGTCGTCTTCATCAGTCATATGCGAATACCCCCTGGAGCGCTTCTGCAATCTTTGAATCGCCTGCGCCCTGACTGTTTATTTTAGCGCAATTCCGAATAGAAAACCGGTTCCCATTTTCCTGGAATTCCTCTCATCTAGGCTTATACGAAGAACATGAGCAGATGGAAGCGGTTTCATTGCTTGACGATATGTGGCGCAAATGTTTGTATATGAATGAAGTTCCCATATATGGGTATATAATATATAAGGGCAATATACAAAGCCCGACGGGAGGATAATTTGGCTAAGATCCAGCGCGTGGAACTGCGGATGGTTGACCTGCCGCCAAAGGTGCTGCGGACGGATGCAATTCAGAGTTTTGTCAGCCAGGAAACGCCAATCGTTACAATTACCGATAGCGATGGCGCTGTGGGCACGGGTTATAGTTATACGATCGGAACGGGCGGATCGTCGGTAATGCGACTTCTTTCCGATCATCTGGCACCCAGACTGCTTGGCAAGGATGCAGACCAGATCGAAGCCATCTGGCATGATCTTGAATTTGCTACACATGCAACCACCATCGGCGCAATTACTGCGATTGCGCTTGCAGCCATTGACATCGCTCTGTGGGATTTACGGGCCAAGAAGCAGAATCTGCCTTTATGGAAACTCGCTGGCGGCGCAAAGGATCGCTGCCCGCTTTATACAACTGAAGGTGGCTGGCTGCATATTGAAAAGCAGGCTCTGGTCGATGACGCGCTGCAAGCCAAGGCAAAGGGTTTTAAAGGTGCCAAGGTCAAGATCGGCCGTCCGCATGGATCGGAAGATCTTGATCGCCTGTCGGCCGTTCGCGCTGCCGTCGGTTCCGGATTTGAGATCATGACGGATGCAAATCAGGGTTTTTCACTTGATGAAGCCATTCGGCGCTCGCACGTGTTGCGGGATATTGATCTGGCGTGGCTGGAAGAGCCGCTGCCAGCGGATGATATTGATGGGCATGTGCGCCTGTCAGCTTCTACACAAACGCCCGTGGCGGTTGGAGAATCGCTCTATTCGATCCGGCATTTCCGCGAATATATGCAAAAGGGAGCCTGCTCCATCGTTCAGGTCGATGTTGGCCGTATTGGCGGGATCACTCCCTGGCTGAAAGTGGCTCACGCAGCGGAAGCTTTCAATATTCCCATATGTCCACACTTCCTGATGGAACTCCATGTCAGTCTGACATGCGCGGTTCAGAACGGCAAATATGTTGAGTATATTCCCCAGCTTGATGATCTGACCAAGACTCAAATGCGGATCGAGAATGGCTATGCTTTGGCACCGATGGAACCAGGTATCGGAATTGACTGGGACTGGGATGCCGTCAAAGCGCGCAGCGTGGAAGAGTTCACCACTGAAATTCGCGTTTGATGGCTGACTTAACGAGAAATGATTGCCCTGTTCAGGGCTGAAGTGCATGACTGGCATCATAAGATGCCCAATGGAGATATGAGATGACAGGCAAGCTTGAAGGCAAACGCGTTCTTATCACGGCAGCTGGACAAGGCATTGGTCGGGCTTCGGTGCTGGCTTTCGCACGCGAAGGTGCAATCGTGCATGCAACCGATATCAATCAGCAACTGCTTGATGCTTTGCCGAAGGAAGCCAATATCAAGCCGCGCAAGCTCGACGTGCTCAAGGCAGAAGAAGTGACGCAGGTCATTGGCGAAATCGGCGCTATCGATGTGCTGTTTAATTGCGCTGGTTTTGTCCATGGCGGTTCAATTCTCGATATGCCGGACGCCGATCTGGATTTTGCACTTGATCTCAATGTCCGCGCCATGATCCGCACGATCAGGGCGGTACTACCGGGTATGATCGAACGTAAGGACGGTGCTATCGTCAATATGTCTTCAGTCGCCAGCAGCGTGAAAGGTGTCCCGAACCGTTTTGCCTATGGCGTGACCAAGGCTGCCGTATTGGGAATAACCAAATCGGTAGCCGCGGATTATATTACGCAGGGTATTCGCTGCAATGCGATCTGCCCCGGCACGGTGGAAAGTCCTTCGCTTGAGCAACGCATGCGCGCTGGTGGCGACTATGACGCCACGCGGGCGGCATTTATAGCGCGCCAGCCCATGGGGCGTCTGGGCCTCCCGGAAGAAATCGCTGACCTTGCCGTCTATCTTGCTGGTGCTACCTACACCACGGGACAGGCCTACAATATTGATGGCGGCTGGACAGTTTAGGAAAGACCATGACCATCATCACTGATCTTCGCGTTTTCGATATCCGTTTCCCGACCTCGCAAAGTCTGGACGGATCGGATGCCATGAATCCTGACCCGGACTATTCGGCTGCCTATGTGGTGCTGGATACGGATGCAGGGCTTTCCGGCCACGGCCTTACCTTTACCATCGGGCGCGGCAATGAGATCTGCTGCCTTGCCATTGAGGCCATGAAACACCTTGTTATCGGCCTTGAACTTGATTGGATAAAGGAAAACCCGGGCAGATTCTGGCATTTTATCACCGGTGACAGCCAGTTACGCTGGATCGGCCCTGATAAGGGTGCAATGCATCTGGCCACAGGCGCGGTAGTGAACGCCGTTTGGGATTTGCTGGCCAAGGAAGCGAAGAAGCCTGTCTGGCAACTGGTCGGTGAAATGACGCCGGAAGAGATCGTCAAAATCGTGGACTTCCGCTATCTTACGGACGTGCTGACGCCTGAAGAGGCGCTGGAAATTCTGCGTAGAGCAGAGGTCGGTAAGAAAGAACGTATTGAAACGCTAAAAGCAGATGGGTATCCCTGCTATACGACATCGGCAGGCTGGCTGGGCTATTCCGATGAAAAGCTCCGTCGCCTTTGTCAGGAGGCCGTGGATGCGGGCTTCAACCACATTAAGATGAAAGTCGGCCGCGATCTCGAAGATGATATCCGACGTCTTACCATCGCGCGCGAAGTGATCGGCCCTGACCGCATTCTCATGATCGATGCCAATCAGGTCTGGGAAGTGAATGAAGCCATTGATTGGGTGAACAAGCTTGCCTTCGTCAAGCCGTTCTTCATTGAAGAGCCAACGAGCCCCGACGACGTTGCGGGCCATCGCAAAATTCGGCAGGCTATCCATCCGGTGAAAGTCGCGACCGGTGAGATGTGTCAGAACCGCATCATGTTCAAACAGTTCATCGCCGAAGGCGCTATCGATGTCGTGCAGATCGATAGTTGCCGCATGGGTGGACTGAACGAAGTGCTGGCGGTGCTGCTTATCGCCGCAAAGTATGAGCTGCCAGTCTGGCCGCATGCGGGCGGTGTTGGTCTGTGTGAATATGTCCAGCATCTGTCAATGATTGATTATATCGCCGTTTCAGGGACGAAAGAGGGCAGGGTTATCGAGTATGTCGATCATCTGCACGAGCATTTTGTTGATCCCTGCAACATTCAGGATGCGGCCTATATGCCACCCTCGCTGCCGGGCTTTTCAATTGAGATGAAACCGGAATCGATCAAGCAGTATTTGCATCACGGTCTTTAAAGCCTTTCCGCCCGGTAAATGAACCATCGCCGTCTCTGGTGATATTCATTGCTGACATGGAAAGGGTATTGTGCCGCCATTCTGACGTGCCGGAGTGGCGGCATTTTCTGTTTTTTCGGTCGTGTCGTCTTGTGTAAATGCGATGTCGTTTCCGCACCTATTCTTTTTATCATCCGGATGCTTTTATCAGGCTACTTGAGGTGCCGCTTTCTAGGGAAGGTGGAGAATTGGGAAGCCGGTTTAATCCCGGCGCTGCCCCCGCAACGGTAGTGGAGTGAAACGCGGCAAAATAGCCACTGGAGCATGGTTCCGGGAAGGCGCCGTGAGGCTCGCAAGAGCAACTCCAGAGCCCGGAAACCAGCCGCAAGCGATAACACCGACTGATCGCGGTGGGCGATCAAGGAGCATTGTTTTGTATGGGCAGCCATACGGACGGTCTTCTCCGTCACCACCAGTCAGTTCTTTCGCAAATGAGATGGCGAGGACACGACATGGACGCACATAGTGAACTACTCCGGAACCTGAAACACCGGAAACCTGGTTATGGCCTTGAGCAGGCTTTCTACAATGATCCGGAGTATTTCCGGTTGGATATGGAAAATATCTTCTACCGCGACTGGCTGTTTATCGGTCATGATTGCGAAGTGGCGCGACCGGGCAATTATTTTACCGTGCAGATTGGCGATTATCCGGTCGTTATCGTCCGGGACCGCGAGAAGAAAATACGCGCGTTTCATAATTCATGCCGCCATCGCGGGTCGCGCGTTTGTGCTTCTGAACGGGGCACCTCGGCGAAGCTTGTTTGCCCCTATCATCAGTGGACTTATGAACTGGATGGCCGTCTATTATTCGCGCGCCAGATGGGCGACGATTTCGATGCCAGCCAGCACAGCCTGAAGACGGTGCATTGCGAAAGCGTTGGCGGCTATATCTTCATCTGCCTTGCGCCGATTGCGCCGGATTTTGCCGCTACGCGTGCCATGATCGATCCTTATCTTGCACCGCATCGCCTCAGCGAAACCAAAGTCGCCTTTCAAAGCTCGATCGTGGAGAAGGGCAATTGGAAGCTGGTGTGGGAAAACAACCGCGAATGCTATCATTGCGCCGCCAATCATCCGGAACTCTGTAAGACGTTTCCTGAGGCACCAAGCGTGACGGGCATACAAGGCTCAAAGGATGATCCGGAAATCGTGGCGCATTGGGACAAATGCGAAGCCGCAGGTCTTCCGAGCGTGTTCCGTATCGATGAAAATGGCCAGTACCGCGCGACACGCGTGCCGCTGCTTCACGAAGCCGAGAGCTATACCATGTCGGGCAAACGTGCTGTAGCGCGTCAGCTTAGCGATGATGTGAATGCACGGCAGATCGGTTCGCTATTGCTCTATCATTATCCGACGACGTGGAATCACATTCTGGGGGATCATGCCCTTTCTTTCCGCGTTCTCCCGCTTAGCCCGACCGAAACCCAGGTCACGACCAAGTGGCTGGTGCACAAGGACGCGGTGGAAGGCGTCGATTACACCATTGAGGAACTCACGCATGTCTGGCTCGAAACCAATGATCAGGACCGCCAGATCGTTGAAGAAAATGCTTTTGGCATTCGCTCTCCTGCCTATGAGCCGGGCCCTTATTCGGTAGAGCATGAAGGCGGTGTTCTGCAATTCCTTGAATGGTATTCCAACACGATGGAAACGCGCCTTTCCGGCGACAAGCGACTGAGCAAGGTAGCGTAGTGAATATGGGCATTCCTCAAAAGTACCCGCATCTCGATCAGATGCAGCCATGGAACGACCGGCTGCATCTGCTGGAGTGCCTGTCTGTCATTGAGGAAGCGCCCAATGTGAAGACATTCACATTTCGTTCCGACAATCAAAACTGGTTCCGGTATGAACCCGGCCAGTTCATGACGTTTGAATTGGGTACGCAACCGGATGCGGTCCTGCGTACCTACACACTCTCTTCCAGCCCCTCGCGGCCATTTACGATTGCAATCACGGTCAAAGCGCAGGATGGCAGCATCGGCACCCGCTGGATGCTGGACCACCTCACGCCGGGCGCGCGGCTGAAAGCATTTGGGCCGCTGGGTGACTTTTCAATCTCAAAACATCCCGGCGAAAAATATCTGTTTATTTCTGCCGGATCAGGCATCACGCCTATGATGTCAATGACGCGCTGGATGCAGGATTGTGCACCACAAAGCGATATTAGTTTTGTCAGTTGCGCACGCCGCCCGAGCGATATAATTTTTCGCAAGGAACTCGAATATCTGACCAGTTGCATGCCAAATCTCAAATTGTCCTTTCTGATCAAGGAACATGAAATGGGGCAGCTCTGGACGGGTATCAGAGGCAGGCTCGAAGCGCCGAAGCTTTCGCTATTGTCGCCCGACTTCAAGGAACGGACGATTTTCTGCTGCGGTCCTGACGGATTCATGCGCGATATTCGGGCCATGCTGGAAGAGTCCGGCTTCGATATGGCCAATTACCATCAGGAAAGCTTTGGTTCCGCCGCCGAACCTGTGCTTCCGGTAATGGACGATATTTCTACGGAGGTGTCTGAAACTGCCGCGATCGTCACTTTCTCCATGGCCGGCAAGGATGTGCACTGCGTCGCAGGCGATACAATCCTCAAGGCTGCCCGTGGTGCTGGCATTCGAATTGCCGCGGCCTGTGAATCCGGATTGTGCGGCACCTGCAAGGTCATGAAAATTTCCGGCAATGTCGATATGAACCATAATGGCGGGATTCTCGACGAGGAAATTGATGAAGGCTATATCCTGGCCTGTTGTTCCAAACCGTTGGGCAATGTTGAAGTGGAAGCCTAGCGCAAATTTTGCTCCAGCTCCCAAGCGCATTTTCGTGTTGTCGATCTCAATCCCCTTGCTTTTCCCGATGCATTGCTTGACGAAGCTCGTGTATTGCCAGAGGCCGAGATTCGCATAGAGCAGGCTGGCTCAAAGCTGTGGGGAGGAACCCAAAATGGCTGCACCAATTTTTGCTATCAATCATATCGCTACTCCTTATCTTCGCCCTGCCGCGTTTTTTCAGTTGGCGGTGGCGCTTGGCTTGCGCGATGTTGAGATTCGTAATGACCTTGGCGGCAATGCGATTATTGACGGCACAGCTGCAACTGAAATGAAGGCGCTATCGAAAGCAGCCGGCGTGCGCATTGCCACGATCAATGCCTTGCAGCGCTTTAACGAGTGGACTCCGGAACGTGAGCACGAGGCTATTGAGCTTGCGGATTATGCGCGAGACGCTGGCGCAGCGGCACTTGTTCTGGTTCCTGTCAATGATGGTACGGGTCAGGAAGAGGGTGAGCGGCAGACTAATTTGCGAAAGGCGCTGACGGCGCTAAAGCCCATTCTTGAGAGCCGCGGACTGTTGGGTTTTGTCGAGCCGCTGGGCTTTGAAATTTGCTCGCTTCGTTCAAAGGGCGAGGCGGCGCGTGCCATTGAGGCTATCGGGGATAAGGCTTGTTTCAAGCTTGTCCATGACACTTTCCATCATCGTCTTGCCGGAGAGCCAGAATTTTTTCCGGATTTGACAGGGCTCGTCCATATTTCCGGCGTGACGGATCCTCATGTGAGCATTGATGATATGCGTGATCCGCACAGGGTTCTGGTTGATGAGAATGATCGCCTTGGCAATGTCGATCAGATCCGCGCACTTTTGAAGCAGGGCTACGAGGGCCTGTTTTCGTTTGAGCCTTTTGCAGAAGAAGTCCAGAAAATGGCTGACCCGGCACGTGCCATTTCTGCCAGTATGGCATGGATTAATACCCGATTGAGCTGATCGCCGCTTCGCTCTAAAGGCCTATATCCCATGGCGTCCTCCTTTCTGATAAGGTAGGTGCGACTATTGTTGGGAGAATGGCGATGTTCCTGCAAACGATTGACGATGAAAGCGCGACGGACGAAGTGGCCGAAATTTATGCCAGGCACAAAGCCCAGCTTGGCTTCGTCATGGACGCGACGCGCTGCTTTACGGCGCGCCCTGATCTTTTGCCCGCCTATACAGATTTCATGGATAAAATACGGGCAGGCTTTTCGCTCGGCATGCGAGAATGGCGGCTGATCACGCTCATTGCGGCAAAGCACATCCCTTCGACCTATTGCTCGCATGTTTATGCGAAACAACTGATCGGCGATCTTGGGTCAAAGGAAATGGTACTCGCTGTCCATAGCGATTTTCGAACTGCCGGGCTTTCTGCTGCGGATGTGGAAATGCTGGTCTATGCGGAAAAGATTACGCAGGATGCTTCCAAAGTTGAACAAGAAGATATTAATCGGCTGCGCGCGGCGGGCTTCACGGATGTCCAGATATGCGACATCGCCCTATGTGCCTCATTCCGTTGTTTTGTCAGCCGTTTCTTTGATGCGACAGGCGCTGCGCCAGAAGCAATATTTCTTGATCCAGATACGAATTTTCAAACGGCGATGACTGTCGGAAAACGTTTCTAAACTGATGAGGCACTGCGCCGTTTTACAGGCTTCGTTGCGATAGGCTATGGCGCTGTTTCAGAATCTCTTTGGCATTGACCCAAGACGCTCGGTTGATTGTCATGTGATTTCGTCTTGGGTGCGACGGAACATTATCGCTCCCCCAAGGTTCCTGTATCCCAATCGACAGGAGGAAAATCATAATGAAGACACTAGCTGAGATTTTTGAACACACATTGCATGACGTCTATTATGCCGAGAATGCGCTCGTCAAAGCTCTACCAAAAGTTGCGAGCGCCTCCAAAGACGCCAAACTCAAAAAGGCAGTAGAAGAGCATCTTGAAGAGACGAAGGGTCAGGTAAAGACGCTGGACCAGGTTTTCAAATCGTTGGGTCTTAAGCCGAAAGCCGAAAAATGCGATGCCATTGAAGGTTTGATCAAGGAGACGGATGGTCTTATTGAAGAGGCTTCCGGCACCGCGCTGAATGCGGGCTTGCTTGCCGCTGCGCAAGCCGTGGAGCATTATGAGATTGCCCGCTACGGTTCATTGCGGGAATGGGCTAAAACACTCGGCCATGACGAAGCTCACAAGCTGCTCAGTGAAATTCTCGATCAGGAGAAGGCAGCCAATAACAAGCTGACCAACATCGCTGTTGAGAGCGTCAACAAGCCTTAACAGGCCCTTCTATCGGACAAATTGAGCGGGTCTGGCAAGTTTTCCGGGCCCGTTTTCATGTTGGATGGACAGCGAACCATTTTGCGCAGCTGTGCAACTAATTACTTCGTCTAACTATAATCGAGAGTTGAATCGGACTTGACGATGAAGCCTTAAAATGGAATAAATATTTCAGAAACTAGCGTGGCGGTCTGTACATTCCGAAAACGCGCCAGGATCGAGTTGCGCGAGAGATACGCGCTTTCCATAACTTCGTCGCTTGCCGGTCAGGGGTAGTGGCCACAAGGACGAAGTGGAAGATTCCGGATAGAAAGGTGTTGCCGGGCACCATTGTGGAGGAGAAAAAAGTGAAAAAGTTTCTATTGGGAGTGGCTGTTTCAGCGTTGATGAGCAGTTCGGCGCTGGCCGCCAATATAGGCGTGTCGATGGCGCAGTTTGATGACAATTTTCTCAACGTTTTGCGCACGGGGATGGAAGACTATGCCAAGACGCTTGATGGCGTGACTTTGCAGGTTGAAGATGCGCAGAATGACGTGGCGAAACAGCAGAGCCAGATTCAGAATTTCATCGCCTCAAAAGTAGATGCGATTATTGTCAATGCGGTGGACACGGATGCCACTGCGGCCATGTCGAAAATTGCTGCCGATGCCGGTATCCCACTGGTTTACGTTAATCGCCAGCCAGCAAATGTCGACGAATTGCCTGAGAAGCAGGCTTTTGTGGCCTCCAATGAAACTGAAGCGGGCACACTTGAAACAACGGAAGTCTGCCGGTTGCTCAAGGGGCAGGGCAAGGTCGTCGTCATGATGGGCGAGTTGTCCAATCAGGGTGCGCGGGCACGCACAAAGGCCGTGCATGATGTGATTGCGACCGATGCATGCAAGGGAATCTCCATTGTTGAAGAGCAGACCGCCAACTGGTCGCGCACACAGGGCGCGGATTTGATGACAAACTGGCTCTCGGCTGGCTTGGAGTTTGACGCTGTAATTTCTAACAATGACGAGATGGCAATCGGGGCTATCCAGGCGCTTAAGGCTGCAGGCCGTGCCCCGGACAGTGTCGTTGTTGCCGGTGTTGACGCCACACAAGACGCTTTGGCGGCAATGACTGCCGGTGATCTTGATGTAACCGTATTCCAGGATGCGGCAGGGCAAGGCAAGGGTGCTGTCGATGCGGCGCTCAAGATTTCCAAAGGCGAGAAGATTGAAAGCAAGGTCTATATTCCTTTCGAGCTCGTAACGCCTGAAAACCTGTCGAAATATCAGTCAAAAAACTAAGCAATAAGTCGTTGCCGGTCTCTCCCCCCCTGGGGAGAGACCGCATTGGTATTTAAAGCAGCCAAACTCTCTGGGAGGAGAAGAGCATGACACTCAGCCCTTCAACCATGGCGGCAGTTCGTGCCAGCGGTGCAGTGCCGCAGGCGGAATATCTTTTGAATGTTGAAAATGTCCGCAAGGAATTTCCAGGTGTTTTGGCGCTGGATGGTGTGCAGTTCCGGCTGAAGCGCGGGACAGTTCATGCGCTGATGGGTGAAAATGGCGCCGGTAAATCCACTCTGATGAAGATACTTGCTGGAATATATATTCCAGATGAGGGCGAGGTTTATCTCAAAGGCCTGCCCATTCGCCTGAAATCGCCATTGGACGCGCTCGAAAATGGCATAGCGATGATTCATCAGGAATTGAACCTGATGCCATTCATGACTGTAGCCGAGAATATATGGATTCGCCGTGAACCGAAGAATGCTTTCGGCTTTGTTGATCATGGTAAAATGTACGATATGACGGCCGAGCTTTTTCAGCGGCTGAATATCAGGCTCGATCCTGATAGCCAGGTGCGGGATCTCTCGGTCGCCAACCGCCAGATGGTCGAAATTGCCAAGGCGGTTTCCTATGAATCCGATGTGCTGATTATGGATGAGCCGACCTCTGCGCTGACTGAGCGCGAGGTGGAACATCTCTTCGCGATCATACGTGATCTGCGTTCGCAAGGGATCGGCATTGTCTACATCACGCACAAGATGAATGAACTGTTCGAGATTGCCGATGAGTTTTCGGTATTTCGGGACGGCCGTTACATCGGCACACATGCCTCAACCGATGTAACCCGTGATGACATTATCAAAATGATGGTTGGCCGTGAGATCACCCAGATGTTCCCGAAGGAAACTGTGCCTATCGGCGATGTCGTGCTTTCGGTGAAGGATTTGTCGCTGAAGAATGTATTTCACAACATTTCTTTTGATGTTCGCGCGGGTGAAATCCTGGGTATTGCCGGACTCGTCGGCTCTGGTCGCTCAAATGTGGCTGAAACCATTTTCGGTGTTACTCCAGCCACGACAGGAACCATTGCCATCAATGGCAAGGAGGTAAAGGTCACCACGCCCAACCAAGCCATCAATATGGGCATGGCCTTTCTGACAGAGGATCGCAAGGATACGGGCTGCCTGCTGATCCTCGATATTCTTGAAAACATGCAGATCGCTGTGCTGCAGGATCGCTTTACCAAATTTGGTTTTGTGCAGGAGAAGCAGATTACGGCTGTTTGCCAAAAGATGAGCGAAACCTTGCGGGTGAAGACGCCCAATCTTGAAGAAAAGATCGAAAATCTATCCGGTGGCAACCAGCAGAAGGTTCTCATTGGTAGGTGGTTGCTTACCAATCCTAAAATTCTCATTCTGGATGAGCCGACCCGCGGCATTGATGTTGGTGCCAAGGCAGAAATCCATCGCCTCGTCACGCAGCTCGCAAGGCAGGGCGTTGCGGTCATCATGATCTCATCGGAAATGCCTGAGGTGCTTGGCATGAGCGATCGCGTGATGGTGATGCATGAGGGGCGCGTAACGGGTTTTCTGGATAGGGCTGAAGCGACGCAAGTCAAGGTAATGGAGCTGGCGTCAAAATAATCCGGTCAAATTTTTCAGATCGGACGACGCTACTGGGGTATTGGGAGAAACTATAATGACAAGCGAAAAAGCAACTGCAACGCTTACGTCTCGCCGAAGCCGGCGGCTACCGCCTGAAGTCAACATTCTTCTGGTGTTGATCGGGATTGCGCTGGTGTTCGAAATCCTTGGCTGGATACTTGCAGGCCAGAGCTTTCTGATGAACACACAGCGCCTGCGGATCATCATTCTGCAGGTTTCAGTGATCGGCATTATCGCTGTTGGTGTCACCCAAGTGATTATCACGGGCGGTGTTGATCTCTCGTCAGGCTCGGTTGTAGGCATGACCGCGATGATTGCCGCGAGTTTTGCGCAATCCTCCACCTGGGCGCGACCGGTTTATCCCGGTCTTACCGACTTGCCGTTCGTCATACCGATCGCTATCGGGCTGGGTGTCGGGCTCTTGGCCGGGATCATCAATGGCTGGCTGATTGCTCGAACCAAAATTCCCCCCTTCATTGCCACGCTGGGCATGATGGTTTCTGCTCGTGGCATTGCAAAATGGTACACAAAGGGCTCGCCCATCTCGGGCTTGACTGATCAATTCAATTTTATTGGAACCAGTATCTGGCCGGTCATTGTTTTTCTCCTCGTGGCTCTCATTTTCCACATAGCCTTGCGATATACGCGCTATGGAAAGTTCACCTATGCCATCGGTGCCAATGCACAGGCGGCGCGGGTTTCGGGTATCAATATCGAACGGCATCTCATCAAGGTCTATGCCATTGCCGGTCTGCTGGCGGGGCTTGCCGGTATTGTCACCGCGGCTCGGGCACAGACAGCACAATCGGGCATGGGCGTGACCTATGAGCTCGATGCGATTGCAGCGGCCGTCATTGGCGGGACATCGCTGACAGGTGGTATAGGCCGCATCACCGGCACGGTTATCGGCGCCATTATTCTGGGCGTCATGATTTCAGGTTTCACCTTTCTTCGGGTGGACGCCTATTATCAAGAGATCATCAAAGGCATCATTATCGTTGCAGCGGTGGTCATCGACGTATATCGCCAGAAAAAGAGAAAAGTCTGAGTTTTGTAACGCCCGGGAATCATCCCGGGCCATTCTTCCATGAGGTAATGAAATGACTGTACGTTTTGGTCTGCTGGGCGCAGGCCGTATCGGCAAGGTTCACGCCAAGGCAATCGGCTCCAATGCACGGGCAGAGCTTGTTGCAGTGGCCGATGCGTTCGAACAGGCTGCCACGGATCTATCTGCTGCCTATGGCTGCGAAGTGCGCACCATTGATGAGATCGAGAGTGCCGGCGATATCGACGCCGTTATCATCTGTACTCCGACTGATACGCATGCGGATCTCATCGAACGTTTTGCGCGTGCAGGAAAGGCCATCTTTTGCGAGAAGCCGATCGACCTTGACGTAAAGCGGGTTGAAGAGTGCCTTGCAGTGGTAAGGCAGACAAAGGCGACATTGATGGTAGGCTTCAACCGTAGGTTCGACCCGCATTTTGCCGCAGTACGCAAGGCAATCGACGATGGCGCGATTGGCGACGTGGAAATGGTCACCATAACCTCGCGTGACCCCGGTGCGCCACCTGCCGAGTACATTACCCGCTCTGGTGGCATTTTCCGCGATATGACTATCCATGATTTTGATATGGCGCGCTTCCTGCTTGGCGAAGAGCCTGTGTCTGTCGCTGCACATGCTTCTGTACTTGTGGACAAGAAGATTGGCGAGCTTGGCGATTACGATAGTGTCAGCGTCATTCTTTCGACGGCTTCGGGGAAGCAATGCGTGATTTCAAACTCACGCCGTGCAACCTATGGCTATGATCAGCGCATTGAAGTGCATGGTTCCAAGGGAATGGTCGCAGCGGAAAATCAGCGTGCCGTTTCAATCGAAATTGCCAATGGCAATGGCTATACGCGCCCGCCGCTGCACGACTTCTTCATGACGCGTTATACGGAGGCCTATGCCAACGAAATCGCGGCCTTTATCGACGGTATTGCCACCGGCACGCAAGCTGCCCCCAGCGGCGAAGATGGGCTGATCGCATTGGCACTTGCCGATGCTGCCTTGCGTTCGGTGAAAGAAGGCAAGACGATTACGGTGTAAATTTCAAATTGCAGCTTCATCGTTTTTTCGGTGAAGCTACAATTGAAAGCTTATAGCTTTGTCAGCCATTCATGCTCGGCAGCATTGTGGAATTTCCACGTGCGCTTTGGACCGGCCATCACATTGAGATAATAGAGGTCATAGCCGTGGCAGGCCGCGCAGGGATGGTATCCTTTGGGCACCATGACCACGTCGCCATCCTCAATCGCCATGGCTTCATCAAGCGAGCGATCATCCGTATAGACACGCTGGAACCCAAAACCTTGCGGCGGGTTAAAGCGATGGTAGTAGGTTTCTTCCAGATAGGATTCGGCTGGAAGATTATCCTGATCATGTTTATGCGGAGGATAGCTGGAAGTATGTCCTCCCGGCGTAATCACCTCAACCACCAGAAGTGAGTCCGCAGGCTCGTTTTCAGGAAGAATATTGGTGACATAGCGGGTATTGGTGCCTTTGCCGCGCGTTTCCTGACCAAGGTCATCCGGCGATATCACGCGCACAGGTAGCCCGCCATCGAGGCTAGGTGCGGAGCAGACGGCAAGTTCGACGCCAGTCTCGGCTGAAATGGACCAATCCGAACCTTCAGGCAGGTAGACAGACCATGGCTTGCCATCAAATGGCGACATGCGTTTGCCGAGAAGGCCAAGGTCTTCGCCATTGGCAGTTACCTTGCCCTTGCCGGTTACAAAAACGAGGCAGACCTCTTTGTCCTCGGTTTTTCCACACAATGACTGCCCGGCTTCCAGCCGGTGCAGGTCAAAGCCTACATAAGTCCAACCAGCACTTTCAGGTGTGATATTGGCAATATGGCCAATACCATCCACGGCCTTGATTAAAAGTTTCGACATGGATCATTCCTTCTCGGCATTAACGTCCGCCGGCGGCACTGGTTCCGACGCGTCGTAGACGATGATGAATTGCCAAACGCCATAGCCTGCGAAGCCTAGTGCGATGATGCCCCAGAATGGTGTTCCCGTGGCAAATTCGAAAATTGCCCAAGCAACGCAGAACGCCACGACGGCAATTCTGCGCCACAGGGGACGGAAGAATGGATGGTTGGAGTCTTTAGTCACGCAAGCCCTGCTTCCTTTATGAAGCGGCTTAGATTGGCATGCCCAAGCTTGGAATAGGTTGCCGGATCAGCTTTCGTCGGATCCTGCTCAGCTTCGACAACCACCCAGCCGCTATAGCCTTTGAGTTCCTTAAGTACTCGAACATAGTCGATCATACCGTCGCCGGGAACAGTGTAAACACCGGCGAGAACGCTATCAAGGAATGACCAGTCTTCGCGGTTTGATGCCCACATGACGTCTTCGCGAATATCCTTGCAATGGACATGGCCGATGCGTGCTTTGTAATGCCGTGCCAGACGCGCCGGATCTCCGCCACCCCAAGTCGCATGCCCCGTGTCGAGCAGAAGATTTACCGCATCGCCAGTGACTTCCATGAAGCGGTCAATCTCGGATTCCGTCTGAACGACAGTACCCATATGGTGGTGATAGACCAGTTGCAGGCCATAGGTTTGCTTAATGGCTTGTGCCAAGCGGGTATAGCGCTCGCCGAAGACTTTCCAGGCCGATTTCAGCAAGACGGGGCGGGCGGAAAGTGGCAGCTCCTTATTGGAATGGATGGCATTTGATGTTTCCGCTGCAATCAGAACGGTGCAGCCCATGTCTTTCAACAATGTGGCGTGATCTTTAACAGCTTCAAGTTCCGCATCCACATCGCGGACCAGCAACTCGGTTGAATACCATCCGCTGACAAGGCTGTGCCCATAAGCGTCGAGAATAGGGCGCAATTTTTCGGCAGTGCGCGGAAATTTATTGCCAAGTTCCATGCCGGTAAATCCGGCTGCCTTTGCCTGCTCAAGACAGGTTTCCAGTGGAATATCGCCACCGATTTCCAGCATGTCGTCATTCGACCAGCCGATTGGGTTCGCCCCGATACGGATCATTCTTCAGTTCCTTTGGTTAGCGGTAAACAGCTTAGTCACCGACGCGCTGTAATTTCAATTTTTGTTCATATTCCTTGCGTGCCGCAGTGACCTGGCTGCGCTGGCTTACCTCCGGCACCGCCACATCCCACCAGGTGCCGCCTTCTTCCGTCGAAATCAGTGGGTCGGTATCAATGACAATAACTGTTGTGCGATCGTTGTCTTTTGCCCTTGCAAGCGCTGTTTCCAGCTCAGCAATTGAAGCGACTTTTTCTGAGATTGCACCGAGGCTACGGGCATGAGCAGCGAAATCGATATCGGGCAAGACTTCGTGCTTCGAATCCTTCAGAAGATTATTGAAGTTGGCCCCACCCGTTCCCATTTGCAGCCGGTTGATGCAGCCATAGCCGCGATTGTCGAGCAGCACGACGGTGATACGCTGACCCAGCATGACGGAGGTGGCAAGTTCCGAATTCAACATCAGATAGGAGCCATCGCCAATCATCACAACGACTTCATCGTCAGGCTTGGCCATCTTCGCACCCAGCCCGCCAGCAATCTCGTAGCCCATGCAAGAAAAGCCATATTCAGCATGGTAGGAGCCGGGAGCACCTGCCTGCCATAATTTGTGCATTTCGCCCGGCAGTCCGCCTGCAGCATGAAGGACCGTTGCCTCAGCGCCAAATGTACGTTGCACGGCACCGATAACCTGTGCATCCGAAGGCAGCGAAGCATTGGTAGGGCCGGTAACCTTTGCAGCGGCTTTTTGCCATTCGGCTTTTCCGGACTTTGCATTTTCTGTCCAGCTTGCAGGCGCCTTATATCCCTGCAAAGCGGCCGTGAGCTCCAGCAATCCTTCTTTCGCATCAGCAACCAGTGGCAGCGCCCGATGTTTTGCAGCATCAAAGGTCTGGACGTTAAGGCCGATGAAAGTCTTGGCAGAATTCTGGAAGAGTGACCACGAACCCGTCGTAAAGTCCTGCAAGCGTGTACCCACCGCAATGATCAGGTCGGCCTCTTGTGCCAGCCGGTTTGCAGCAGAAGTGCCGGTTACCCCGACAGCTGCCATGTTGAGTGGATGGCTATCGGGCAGCGAAGACTTGCCGCCTTGCGTTTCACAGACAGGGATACCCGCAGCCTCGACAAAATCAGCAAGTTCCTTTGAAGCTTGCGAAAAAATGACACCGCCACCGGCAATGACCAAAGGCTTTTTGGCGGATTGCAAGGCTGCAACAGCGGCTGAAAGCTCATTACGGTCAGGACGCGGGCGTCGAAGTGACCAGACGCGCTTATCGAAAAAGCTCTCCGGATAATCGTAAGCTTCCGCCTGCACATCCTGACAGAGAGCCAGAGTGACCGGGCCGCACTCCGCCGGATCGGTCAGCACTGTCATGGCGCGGGCGAGGGCGGGAATAATCTGTTCAGGGCGCGTGATACGATCGAAGTAACGAGACACAGGCCTGAAGCAGTCATTGGCGGAAATGGTGCCGTCGGCAAAGGATTCGACCTGTTGCAGAACCGGGTCGGGAATACGGTTTGCAAAAACATCACCGGGAAGCAGGAGGAGGGGCAGGCGATTGACATGGGCAAGGGCGGCGGCGGTGACCATATTGGTTGCGCCAGGTCCCACCGAACTCGTTACGGCCATCATACGCTGGCGGAAACTCGCCTTGGCAAAGGCGATTGCGGCATGGGCCATCGCTTGTTCATTATGCGCGCGATAGGTCGGCAGTTCATCGCGGACTTGATAGAGTGCCTCCCCAATACCAGCCACGTTGCCATGGCCGAAAATCGCCCAGACACCGCCGAAAATCGGCATTTCCTTGCCGTCTATCGTGGTCATCTGTGCCGCGAGAAAGCGTGTCAGTGCCTGCGCCATTGTCAGACGTACTGTATTGCTCATATCAATCTCCTCCCCGGTCCTATTCTCCGTATAACGGATGGAAAACCGGCTCCACTATTCGTAATTATCTAGTTCGACAATATATCGCGACTGGACAGCCATGCCTTGGTCAATTTCTCGAAACGACCAGCCATATCACCAACCGCTTCCTCGTCGGAAAGTTTACCCGAAAGCCAAGCTTCCGCAGCCTCCATGAAGAGTGTCCGGCCCACAGCAAAGCCCTTCACGATAGGAGCCTTGGCGGTGGCGGCGAAAGCTGCCTCCAACTCATCTTGCGGTGCTTCCAAACCAAGCAATACAACACCGCGGCACCAAGGATCATTTTTTTCAACGATCTGCTCGATATTTTTCCAAGCCGTTGCCGAGGCCTGCGGCTCAAGCTTCCACCAGTCGGGCTTGATGCCGAGTGCGTAAAGCTCTTCCAGTGCGCGTGGAATAGTGTTGTCATCCAGAATGCCGTGTTTTCCCGCGATAATCTCGATCAGCAATTCCCGGCCCACTTTGCGTGCTGCCTCAAAAAGCGTGCGCAATTTTTGCTGCTGTTCAAGCTTGAGGTCAGCAGGGTCGTCGGGGTGATAAAAGCACAAGCACTTTATGCAATGATCGACTGGCCACTCAACAAGCTGGGAGCCAATATCCTGCGAGAACTCAAACCGTAGCGGACGGGAACCTGGCAGTTCTACCGGACGTCCAAGCCAGTCAAAACTATGGCGTGCAAATTCGAACATGGCTTCACGACCGAACTTCTCATCCAGCAGCATTCCATATCCACCACGACCATCGGCAACTTTTGCAGCGGCTTTGACCGCCAATTCCTTGAATTCACCGATCTTTGATGTATTCGCACCCAGCTTTTGACAAAGATCTTCAAGCTGGACCCTGTGATCAATGGCGAAGGTCATCATTGAAGGAATTTCGCGCCGACGCGTTGTTGCCCAATGGATATGGTTGATGGCCTCGTCCTTGCGCAGAGCATGATGCTTGCTGCCATGTTCGAGGAAATATTGCAGCTCTGCGAAGGTTGGTATTTCCGGTGAGCAAAGCAAGCGCGAAACGGCAAATGCGCCGCAGGCATTTGCCCATGTTGCGGCAGTTGCCAGAGACTCGCCGCCGAGCCATCCGCGCAGCAGGCCGGACATGAAGGCGTCACCCGCTCCAAGGACGTTGAACACTTCGATAGGAAAGCCCTTGCCGACAATGCCATCTTCGAGATCGTCGGAGATGGGTCCCTCGTAAACAATGCAACCCATGGGTCCGCGTTTGAGGACAATCGTTCCTTTTGATAGAGCGCGAATGGTCTTGAGAGCGCTCAGAAGGTCATCTTCCCCGGAAGCGATCAAAACTTCTTCTTCGGTGCCAACAATCAAATCGCAATCAGGCAATACGGTTTTAAGGTGGTTGGAAACGGCATCAGATGCGATATAGCGGCTGTCGCCATCACCATGACCGGCAAGGCCCCAAAGGTTAGGACGATAGTCGATATCGAACACGACTTTTCCGCCAGCTTCTTTCATCAGGCGAATGGCTTTGCGCTGTGCAGCGTCCGGCTTTGGTTTAGAGAAATGCGTGCCTGTGACAACGACCGCGCGGGCTGAAGCGATGAAATCCGCGTCAATATCGCTTTCTTCCAATGCCATGTCGGCACAGTCTTCGCGATAGAAAATCAGTGGGAAGCTTTTATCATTCTCCACAGACAGAATAACCAGTGCAGAAAGACGCTGCGGGTCAGTAATAACGCCCGTTGTCGCGACGCCTTCCCGTACCATTTGTTCGCGGATAAAACGGCCCATCTGCTCATCACCGACACGGGAGAGCAGGGCAGAACGCAAACCAAGCCGCGCAGTGCCAATGGCAATGTTGGCCGGGCAGCCACCCACTGATTTTGCAAACGACGTGATGTCTTCGAGACGTGAGCCGATTTGCTGGCCGTAAAGATCAACTGACGAGCGCCCAATGGTTATGACATCAAGCGGCTTGCCAAGGGGCTTGGCGCTATCAGTTCTATCCATGTCGTTCTCCCGATATTCTGATTAAGTGTCCCATTTCGGACAGCAGGTTCTCGTCTATATGAAATAATAATTCTATCAAATCGTCAACATGGAATGTATATTCTTTTTAGGTTTTTGACATTCACAGTTTGCGGCGCCGTTCGGCAACGCTGACGGTCAAAGCCATGGCAAGCGCCATTGTGCCGGACAGTGAGCGGAAGCCTGAGAAATCGCCTTCCGCCGCCTCGAACCAGACTTTTGCCGACTGAGCGAGCGGCGAAAATGCGCTGTCAGTGATTGCAACGACAGGAACGTTGCGAGCAGCGAGCGTGGCGGCATGCTCAATTGTGGCTGATGCGTAAGGAGAAAAGCTGATGGCAATGGCTGCATCTGCCGGTGTTGCAAATGACAAAATCTCAGGATCAATCCCGGCTGTTGATTCAATCAACTGATTGCGAATTTTCAATTTGCCGAAGGCGTAGGCCATATAGGCGGTAATTGGATATGAACGTCGGCGGGCGAGAAGAAAGATGGTCTCGGCACCCGCCAGAATATCGACTGCCCGGTCCAGTACATCATCTTCGAGCTGCCGGGAGATCGTCTCCACAGATTGGCTGGCCGCAGCCAGAAACCCGTTGAGAATTGCGCGATTTTGGGAAAGACCATCCGTATTTCCATGCAGTGCGGAAAGGCGCTCTTCATAAGAGATTTGCCGCTCGCGCAGACGTTCGCGAAAAACAGATTGCAGGCTGGTGAAACCATCGAATCCGAGGTGCTGAGCAAACCGGATAAGGGTTGAAGGTTGCACGCCTGCCGTATTGGCTATGCTGGCGGCGGTACCAAAGGCAATCTCGTCGGGATTGCTGAGGGCATAGGCTGCGATCTGGGCCAAACGTTTCGGCAGGATATCTCGCCGCTCCAGGATGAGATTGCGCAATGCATCGAAGTCCCGCGGCAACTCCGCTCCATTGTCCATAGTACCCATCCGAATCATTGCCCCAATGACTACATCTTACAAAGCAAAATATTTATATCAAAGTGGATCAGTTATTCCATTTTCATCTGTTATAGATTATTTCATTCGTTATTCGCAAGCGCTGGAGAAGAGTCGATGCTGGGTGTTGGGCTGATCGGAACAGGTTTTATGGGCAAATGCCACGCTCTGGCGTGGAATTCGGTACGCGCCGTCTTTGGCGACGGCCCCGACATTTCCCTGGTTCATCTTGGCGAAGCCAATGAAAATCTTGCGGTAGAACGTGCAAGCGAGTTCGGTTTTCGAAGGGCATCCGGTGATTGGCGCGAAGTCATCAACGATCCACAGGTTGATGTTGTATCGCTTACAACGCCGAACCAGTTCCACCCTGAAATGGCAATTGCAGCTCTTAGGGCTGGCAAACATGTCTGGTGCGAGAAGCCGATGGCACCTGGCTTTGCAGAGGCAGAAGCAATGGCTGCTGCTGCAGCTCAGTCCGGAAAAGTAGCTGCGCTTGGATATAATTATACGCAAGGGCCAGCGATCCGTCATATCCGCAAGCTTCTGGATGAGAAGATTATCGGCGAGGTAAATCACCTGCGCATTGAAATGGATGAGGATTTCATGGCCGATCCTGATGCGCTTTTCTACTGGAAGCATGAAGCGACCTCGGGCTATGGGGCGCTTGACGATTTCGCCGTACATCCTTTGTCACTGTTGTTCACACTGTTCGGGCGCGTGTCGCGAGTGATGTGCGACATGGCGAAACCCTATGCGAGCCGCAAGACCCGAGATGGCACCAGCCGGGCTGTCGAAACCTATGACAGTGCCAGCGTTTTGATGCATATGGAAAACGGCGTGGCAGGTACATTGCAGGTGAACCGTTCTGCATGGGGACGCAAGGGCCGCATCGCGTTGCAGATATTCGGTTCAAAGGGCTCCATCCTGTTTGATCAGGAGCGCGCCAATGAATTTCAGCTCTATGTGACATCGGATCGCCCTACAGAGCAGGGCTATCGCACCATTTTAACGGCACCGCATCACGAGCCCTATGGCCGGTTCATTCCAGCGCCGGGCCATGGGCTTGGTTTCAACGATCTAAAAATCATTGAATGCCATGAGCTGATCAAGCGTATCGAAGGCCAAGCGGCGCATCTGATCGAGTTTGCAGATGGCCTGGAAATCGAGCGCACCGTTCATGCCATGGCTCGCTCTTTCAAGGATCAGCGCTGGGTGGATGTCAGGTAGCTATTTCTACCATCTGAGAAAGAAACGCCCGGCCAAGGCACCGATGAGGCCGGGTATCAATACGCCGAGCGTATACCAGACAGCGACAAACGGCATGGCGCTTTCCGTGCAGTGGAAAGAATAGATAACCGAGCCTATCGCGCCCGCTGCAATGCCGGCCGCAGCCCCCGCCATGGTGAGGCGAGTGGGTGCCATACCACGCAAAACCCAGAATGCGCCGATCAGCAGTGGCATGGACAGTACAACAATATTGAATGTGCATACGGCCAGCGATTTGCCGGTCAGCATCGTCATGTGCGCTTCGGGCGGTGCCATGGCGAATATTCCCGCAGCCAATATTCCGAATGCAAACAGTGCGACTGCCATCAAGACAAGATTGATGATGATGCTGCCAAGTGGATAAGCGATCCGCTTGACTGCCCATGCACCGATAACGGCGAGAAGAAGCGTATATGCGAGCTTTCCCCAGAAGGGCATTGTGGCAGAAGCTTCCATGAGATCTGGCCGCATGCCCAACCACCAGACCATCAAAAGCCAGGATGCGGCAAAGCCCAAGCCAAGACCTATGGCAAGCCGCTTGGCGACGCTGCTGCGCTGTATAGGCTTCAGATCGCGCGTGAGACGTGCAATCAAGTCATCCGTTGCCATGTGCACGTCCTTTCAATTTTGCGGCAATCGCCTTGATGCCTCTATGTATACCAACCTTCACCGCTGATTCCGAAAGTCCGGTGCTCGTCGCGACCTCTGCTATTGATTGCCCTTCAATTTTTGTACGGTAAATCAACTCCCGTGATTTCTCCGGGACTGACTGTAACAGGCTTTCCACATCTATCCGGTCTGCAGTTGCATCGGAATAATCCGCCGGTATCAAATCTTCAGCATTATCCAAAGGTATAGTTGCGCGAATTTTGTTGCGGCGGAAATGATCTATCAATTTATATCGCGCGATGGCGTGCAGCCAGGCGGTGAACGGGCGATCGGTTTCGTAGGTTGCCCGTTTGGTATGCAGCGCCATCAACGTCTCCTGCACGAGATCGTCAGCGTCCCCCTTATGGGCTTCAGAGAGCCGTCGCAAAAAATAAGAACGCAAATGCTTTGCCACGTCATTCAGAAGAATGGCGTAGCTGCGCGCATCACCTGCAAGACTAGCAAGCATCAGTTCTTTCAGTCGCGTTTCGACAGAATGCACTCCGGTTTAATTCCTTATTCGCAGCGGTGGCAGAAAGGTTACAGCATGAGGTGCAAGATGGCGGAACGTCAATGAGCGACACGCAAATTGGGTGCAAATGTTGGAATCAGACCACCCGCCCATCACCAATCCGTGATCCTCGTAACCAATTTCCTGTCCGATCCGTATTGCTTCATGTCACTGGCGACAACGCGCCGAAGCAATGTGGGTGTCAGAGGCACTCGAAACTTATGGGCACGTTTATCGTATCTGAATTAACTCAAGGAGAATGACCATGAACGTTTTCACACGTAGTATAGTCCTTTCGGCTTTCGCACTTACCGCTGGTTTGGCCAGTGTGAATCTGGCCGCTGCTGAAGATGCCATGAAGGCACAACCGGTGAAAAAGCAGGATGCGATGAAACATGACGCAATGAAACCAGATGCAATGAAAGCCGACCCGATGAAGGGCGATGCGATGAAAGCGGATGCCATGAAGCCGGACGCCATGAAAAAAGACGCGATGAAGGGCGATGCCATGAAGCCTGTCAAGAAAAAGCCGGATGCAATGGCTCCAGCAGCCAATTAGCATTGGCAAAGGTTATAATTGTGATCTCTCCTCGAAATTGGGGAGGGATACACAGTTGGAATAGATGCGATAATGGGCCGGTGGAGGCTTAAAATGACAAGTGTAACGACTGGCACTGCATTGAAGGAAAAGCCAAAAAGAGCTGTGGTCTACCGCCATTCCCTGGCGGTGCGGATTACCCATTGGCTGAATGTTTTGTGCCTTAGCTTCCTTTTGATGAGCGGTTTGCAAATATTCAACGCCCATCCGCATCTTTACTGGGGGCAATATGGTGCCGATGCTCTGCCTGATCCGGCATTTGTTTCCATCGAGGCATATCCCGATGGGGACAGCATGAAAGGCGTGACCAGCATTGGGTCCTTTCAGTTTACAACAACTGGAGTGCTTGGCGCATCGAAGGTTGATGGAGAATTAACCCCGCGCGCCTTTCCGGCGTGGGCGACAATCCCAAGCTATCAGGATCTCGCCACGGGACGACGCTGGCATTTCTTTTTTGCCTGGTTCTTCGTCATTAACGGGTTCGTTTATATGCTTTACGGGCTTGTCTCCCGGCATTTTCGCCGCGATCTGCTGCCGACGAAAGTTGAGTTGACCCCCAGGCATCTCGCTCACGAGGTTGCTGAGCACGCACGTCTGCGTTTTCCAAAGGGTGAGAAAGCTCGCCGCTACAACTCTTTGCAGAAGCTTGCCTATATCGGGGTAGGTTTCATCTTGTTGCCACTGATGGTGCTGACGGGCCTCACCATGTCTCCCGGCTTCAATGCAATTTTTCCTTGGTTGCTGGATGTATTTGGCGGTCGTCAGTCGGCACGAACAATTCATTTCATCACGGCCTCGCTGATCATTGTCTTCGTATTCATACACATTGCCATGGTTCTCTTATCCGGCGTCTGGAACAATATGCGCTCAATGATTACCGGCTATTACGCTTTAAAGCCTGAAGCAGATAAGGAGATAACCAAATGAGTATTGATCTCACACGGCGTCGTTTCCTGATTGGTTCAGGCATTGCAGCCACAGGCATTTTGACGGGTTGTGATGCGCTGGTTCAAAGCCCAAGCGTCAATGCCGTTCTTGAGAAAGGTGAGTGGCTTTCAATGAACGCTCAGCGTCTGCTTTTGGGCAACCAGCAGCTGGCTCGTGAATATAGCGAGGCGGATTTATCACCTGTATTCAAGGCAAATGGAACGCAAATGCCTGAGACAGATGTCTATAAGCAGCTTGTTGATAGTAATTTTGCCAATTGGCGACTTCAGGTTGGTGGCATGGTCAAGACGGCCAAGAGCTTCTCCATGGCGGATTTGAAAGCCATGCCGTCGCGCACACAAATTACCCGCCATGATTGCGTCGAGGGCTGGAGCGCGATCGGCAAATGGACCGGCGTCCCGCTCGGACTGGTTTTGGAACAGGTTGGTCTTGCGCCCGGAGCACGTTATGCGGTGTTCTATTGTGCAGACGATTATGAGCAATCACTTGACGGCAGCGGTCTTTACTATGAAAGCATTGATCTGGTGGATGCCTGGCATCCGCAAACAATCCTTTCCTATGGTATGAACGGCAAAGATCTGGAGATCGCCCATGGCGCGCCCTTGCGCCTGCGGGTTGAGCGGCAGATCGGATATAAACATGCCAAATATCTGATGCGAATTGAGCTTGTCGACAGTTTCAAGAACATCGGTTCCGGCAAAGGCGGCTTCTGGGAAGATCGGGGATATGAATGGTACGCCGGTATTTGAGTGTGCCCCTCCAAAAAGTAGGCGCTGGTCTTTGCCATATTCGGATCATCTGACATAAGAGGCGACACAATCCGCTAAAGAGAGATTTTTCGTGTCCGCAACTTTCGTCTTCGATAAAACTTATGCAGCCTTCCTCTTTGACATGGATGGCACGATTCTCAACTCCACCGTTGCTGCAGAGCGCGTCTGGAGCAAATGGGCAGAGTCTCACGGGCTTGATGTGGCGGCATTCATGCCAACCATGCATGGCGTGCGGGCGATTGATACTATTCGCCGTTTGGGATTGCCTGGTGTTGATCCTGAGGTTGAAGCTGCCAAGATAACGGAAGATGAAATAAACGACGTAGCTGGCGTGATGGCGCTGCCGGGAGCGGCGGCTTTCTTGGAAAGCCTGCCACCTGAAAAATGGGCGATTGTGACGTCCTCGCCGCTTGAGCTGGCAAAACGGCGCCTTGCCGCGGCGGGAATTCCCGTGCCGCGCACATTGGTGACAGCTGAAGACGTCAAGATCGGTAAGCCAAACCCGGATTGCTATCTGTTGGGCGCACGCAAACTGGGCTTTGACGCTTCAGATTGTCTCGTCTTTGAGGACGCTATTCCCGGTATTCTGGCTGGAGATGCCGCCAAAGCTGATGTTATGGTGATTACGGCAACCCATAAACATCCCGTCGAAACGACACACACGACAATAGCGGATTATGAGAACGTGGTTGCGCAGATTGATCTGAACGGAAGACTATCTGTTGTTAAAAGCAATTGATCGGCAGAACATTATTGGCTTTGCCGAGCAAACGCAAAATTGATCAATCTCCCCCACACAATTTGCGGCTCGTCCTTTTAATCCCTGCAGCTCTTCCCCATATGTAGCGCGAACGTCACGTGACGCATATTGAGGAGATTTGCATGCCGCTCGTACTATTCAAGCTGAGTTGGGCCACCCTTAGCAGGATTGCCGCGATACTCGTTATTGGACTGGCTGTAAGCTTTAGCGCAGTCTATGAGGCTGATGCACGTCGTGGCGGCGGCGGATTTGGTAGCCGTGGCTCCCGAACATTCGATGCGCCCGCACCGACACGCACCGCGCCGACCAACGCAGCGCCTATTGAACGTACAATGACACCCCGCCAGCAGACTCAGCCCGGTGCAGCTCAGACGCAGGCTACGCAGCAGCGCCCTGGCGGTTTGTTCGGCGGAATGGGCCGCTCGTTGATCGGAGGCCTCTTGGTTGGCGGCCTTATCGGAGCATTTCTCGGAAACGGGTTTGGCGGAATGGCGGGGTTATTCGGCATGCTGATCCAGATTGCTCTGGTCGTCGGCGTGGTGATGCTGGCTCTACGCTTTTTCCGCTCTCGCCAGACATCTTCAATGGCTCCCGCTGGCGCTGCTGGTCAGGCGTTCGGTCGAAATGCATTTAACGACCAGCCAGCCTCGTCTTCGTCAATGCGCGTTCCAACAATTGGTTCAGGATCAAGACAAAACGATACGGCGAGCAACGGTTTTGGCTCGGGCAGTGCTGCCAGTAGTGCTGCAGGCAATGCTAAACAGCAGCCGGGAAAGCTGGTCCCAGAAGATGAAATTGGTCTGACCCAAAACG
Source organism: Phyllobacterium sp. GQ127 (assembly GCF_059758635.1). NCBI lineage: Bacteria > Pseudomonadati > Pseudomonadota > Alphaproteobacteria > Hyphomicrobiales > Phyllobacteriaceae > Phyllobacterium > Phyllobacterium sp. GQ127. Next base: position 1,490,568 of record NZ_JCAXDZ010000001.1, on the reverse strand, counting down.
ATCTTGATCGTTTTGAAGCCCTGCTGACTGAAGTGCAAACTGCGTATGGCAAAGAAGACTATGCAACCTTGCGCAAGATCACGACGCCGGAAGCCATGTCGTATCTTGCCGAGGAACTTGGTCAAAATGCCACCGATGGACTGCGTAACAGCGTGACCGATGTCAAGCTCGTCCAGAGCGACATTGCTGAAGCATGGGCCGAGGGTGACAGGGATTATGCGACAGCCGCGCTGCGCTATTCCAGCATTGATGCCATGCTCGACCGCAATACAGGGCGCGTGGTCAATGGCGATGAAGGCGTACCAAGCCAGACAACGGAAATTTGGACATTTGTGCGCGAGAGCGGCCAAGAATGGAAGCTTGCCGCCATTCAGGACGCGGCCTGATCAAATCTGAACGAAATGCGGCCCGGTTCCACTCTACGTGGACCGGGCCTTTTTTTGCCCAGCCCGACACGTCCCAAGCAAGATCATCTCGATAAGCCTTGCTTCTAGCTTTTTTGCAAAGCGAGATGTGCGCCAAGGCCCACAAGAATGGCGCCACCAGCACGTTGCATGAGCTTTTGAGCGCGGCTCGAGCGTTGCAATCGGCTGAGCATTGCACCCGCAAGAAACACGCACAAAAGATCTGCGGACGAAAACACCATGTTGACGATTGTTCCAAGGAGAACGAACTGCACCCAGACAGGAAATGCAGCAGAGGGATCGATAAATTGAGGCAGGAACGCAAGAAAGAAAATTGCCGTTTTTGGATTGAGGACCTCAACGGTTATGCTTTCGAGAAAGGCGCGCTTGCCAGACTTTTGTTCAATGGGAGCCGACGCGATTTCTCTGTGTGTTTTGGTGCGGAAAAGTGAAATTCCCAGCCAGATCAAATATATTGCGCCAGCAAATTTAACCACCATGTAGATCAGGGGAACGGCGTGAAAAAGCACGGAAAGGCCCGCTGCTGCCGCGATGACATGAATATATCCGCCAAGATGAATCCCGAGCGATGCCATAAGCCCTGACCAGCGGCCACGGGCTATTGTTTGCGCAGCCGCGTAAAGCATTGCCGGGCCGGGGATAAAAGCAAAGACGGCAGTGGTTACCAGAAAAGCAATTAAAGTATCCAGAGGAGGCATGATCAAAGTCCTTTAGGAGGAATATTTATGGAATCGAATCGGCTTGCAATGATAGTCAGACAAATGTCTTGTTTCTGATCTCTAAAGCTGACGAGAACACCAGGAAAGAAAAATTTGTGATCACCAGATTGATAAATAGATTTCGAGCTTCGTCATCAGCCCATCGGGCAATGCTCGTTCATTTTCCTGACAGCAAGGAAGCGGCAATTCGTGCCGCAAGCACCAAGCAAAGCAATAATTTGGTTGTGGCCTTTTACACGCGGGATTCATTTTACGAGCGGGAAGCTCAACGCATGTCGGCCTCGGCAATCCGGCTGGGGTTATCCGTGGCTATGACGGCGGTGGACAGTGCCGGGAGCTGGGTGCGGAACGCTTCCATGAAAGCGGAGTTTTTGTTCAACGAACGTCGCGCAAGACGAGGTCCTTTGCTTTATGTCGACGTCGATGCTGTATTTCACCGCGATCCATGGCCAGCCCTGGAAGAATATATGGGAGATGTTGCGGTACATTATGATCCGCGTGTCAAAAAGCTGATCGCAGCAACCATTCTGATCAATGATACGCCGGCGGCTTTGATTCTGATGGAGATGTGGAAGGATCGTTGCAATGCCAATCCAGATATCTGGGATCAGGTAGTATTGGAGCAAATCATAGCAGAAGATGCCGCTGCAGATGCTCCGCAATTCGACGTCCGGCATATTCCAGTGGCTTTTTGTTGGATATTTGATCGTTTGTCGAATGTTCCGGTAGACGCAGTTTACATAGAGCAGCTTCAGGCAAGTCGTGAGGCGCGCAACAAGCCCAGATGGTTTGGCTTTGTCGGCAAACGCCTCCAACGTCGCAGAGATCGCGTAGAGATGATTGACCGTATTTTGATGCAAGAAAAAGACTCGGATCGAACCAAGTCATAGGGTCCGGACCCTAAGGCTCTAATTCGGCAAAATGCGCACTTTGTAGCGGCCAACTTTTGGCGATGTTCCCATTATCTTCAATTCGCTATTCTCAAACTTGATAATGGATGTAGTCATGCGGAATTCCGTATGAACGAAGACTGGATTGAGTTGACCGGCTTCACTGAAGCGAATCGCCGAGACATCATCATCGCGAAAGCTGATATGGACCCGCGTTTGTTCATCTACATTTCTATCGCTGCGAAATGAAACCAACGCATCAAAACGGCAACGTTGCCCGCGATCAATGTTAATGCCCGACTCCTCGATGAAATTGGTCAATGCCTCCCAGTTCGCATCTTCGTCAATCTGTTCCGGTTCGGTCGGTTCCATCGGGAGCTTTCATTGCTTTCAGCATGTCGTCAGTTATTTATACATCAAATCGCGGTTGTGGCGCGATGCTTGAATTTTCAATCGTGAAAGGGCTCTACAAAGGCGCGCTCACCCATCATGAATGCGTCTGCCACATGACGTAACGGGGCGATGTCGACATCGGATTTGCCATTCTTTACCAGATCGGCAAAGCGCCGGTAAAGCTCAGGATATTCGGCTTCTTCCGGCAAGGAAACAGCCTTGCCGCCAATGGTAAGCTTCGACCCTCCATCAATCAGGATCATCTGGCCAGCAGATGTTTCGGCTATGATATCCCATGTCTGCTTGCCAGTTTGTCGCCAGTCGAATTCTGCGTGAACAGGTGTCCCAATAGCACTGGTCATTTTCAGATCGGCAGCAATCGGCGCTTGCCGGTTCTCTGGAAATTCCAGTGTCGCGCTTCTGATGAATACCGGGTTTGGCATGATATGGGTAAGGATCGACAGGGCATTAATGCCCGGATCAAAAACGCCAAGGCCGCCAGCCTGCCAGATCCAGTCCTGGTTAGGGTGCCAATGCCGGACATCCTCCTTCCAGACGATGTGAACACTTTGGATCGTATTGGAGCCAAGGAAGGATTTCGCTGCTTCGACACCGGGAGCATAACGGGAGTGCCAACTGGCAAAGAGCGAAACGCCTTTTTCATTTGCCAAAGATGCCAGGCTCTCAACTTCGCTCAACGTCGCCCCCGGCGGCTTCTCAAGAAAGACGTGCTTGCCCGCTAGAATGGCTTCGTAAGCGGCGTCATAACGAAACTGCGGCGGCATGCATAAAGACACAGCGTCGATAGTCGGGACGGCCTCGAACATGGCCTTCATGGTGGTAAAATTGGGGATGCCGTCTACAGTGCCGTTGCGGCTTGCTGCGGCCACCAGCGTGAAGTCAGCATTTCTCTCTATGGAAGGCAGGTGTTGATCCCGGGCAATTTTGCCAACGCCGACGATTGCCAGATTGATTGGGGGCATAGCGACGTTCCTCTTTTTCCGTCATCGCATCAAGCGATTGAAGTGCACTGATTTTTCAGCAGAGGTAATGCGGAAATCGCGCAGCGGCAAGTGGGGCACGCGATAAACTGTGTATCAACGGCATGGTGCTCAACACCCACATGGGTGAGTTCAATCTTGCACTTGGAAGAAAATTGGAGTCCTGTCCGATATTGAGTTGAATCAGTTATGCGAGAAACAGAATGTCCTTCCAGAAAATCGACGATCATGGCCGCAAGCTCGAAGCGCTTGAGCATGCGCTGGCAATTCTGGGGGCCGATGAGGCCACGCACATGGCCGTCGGAGGTGGCGAAAAACGTGCCGAAGCAATGGCAGCGCTTGCGGGAATGTATCACAGACAAGCAACAGCTCCAGAAATTGCCGATTGGATTGCTGATGCTGAAGCGCAAACGCTGGGTGATGAACAGCTTGCCGCCGTGCGTGAGTTCCGGCGCCATTATACAAATCTGACTTGCCTGCCTGTTGAGTTTGTCGAGCGTCAGACAAATGCGCGGATGCGCTGTGAACAATTATGGCGGGACCTGCGGGCAAAAAACGATTGGGCTGGTTTTGTGCCCGCGCTCGACGGCGTTATTGCACTGGCCCGTGAGGAGGCGGCTCTGCGTGCACAGGCGTTAGGACTTACGCCTTATGACGCAATGATCGAGCAACATGATCCGGGTGCCCGTACCGCCACGATTGGCCCGGTTTTCTCGGAGTTGAAAAATTTCCTGAAAGATTTTGTTTCCGAGGCATTGGCTGTTCAGGAGGAGAGGGCGGCCAAACGCCCCGTAAAAGCTTTGTCCGGAGTTTATCCCGTCGAAAAACAGCGAGAGCTCGGACTGGCAATCATGGCGGCAACCGGCTTTGATTTGGCGCACGGAAGTCTTTCAGTTTCACATCATCCGTTTTGTGGCGGCGTGCCAAGCGATGTGCGTATCACCACGCGTTATAAGACAAGCGAATTCCTTTCAGCGCTCATGGGCGTCCTGCACGAGACAGGTCATGCGCTTTACGAGCAGAATCTACCGAAAGAATGGTCGCATTGGCCGCTCGGCAGAGCACGGGGAATGGCAATGCATGAGAGTCAAAGCCTTTTCGTGGAGAAACAGATAGGCCGCAATCCGGCATTTTGGCGCTGGGCGCTCCCGGTTATTGCCCAACATCTGAATGAGACATGGTCTTTGGAAGACATCCTTCCGCACGTGCATCATGTAGGGCGCGGGTTGATCCGCGTCGATGCGGACGAAGTGACTTATCCGCTTCACGTTATCCTGCGATATGAGCTGGAAGAAGAGATTATCGCGGGCAAACTGCAAACCATAGATCTTCCGGAAGCGTGGGACGCGAAAATGCGTGAATATCTGGGTCTGTCCACGATTGATACACCGGGGGATGGCCCGATGCAGGATGTGCATTGGCCCGCGGGTGCTTTTGGTTATTTCCCCTCATACACGCTCGGCGCAATGATGGCAGCACAGCAATGGGCCGCGCTGATACGCGACTACCCGACAGCGAACAACGATCTTGCGGAAGGCAACTTCACGAAGATCAATGATTGGCGACGTGAGAAAATCTGGTCGCAAGGCTCACGCTGGTCCACGCCGGAGCTGCTTGAGCGGGCTACTGGTGAAAAGTTGGATGCCAGCCACTTCATAGGGCATCTGCGCAGCAGATATGGGGCTGCCTGAATATTATAGCTTCAGCGATAGTTTGGCCAACTGCCTGGCTACTTCTTTCTTGCGGCTTGGATGAATGGCCAGAATATTGGCAACCCGTCCGGATGGAAAAGCGGAATCGATTGCCTGAACGTCGGGCAATCGATTGATCCTCCCATTCAGAACTTCCCATATCTGATAATCCCAACCTATCAGCCTGTCGTAAATTCCGCCGGGCGTCGTCTTTGACAAATTGGCAAGAACGTCGCGGTTTATCTCGATGAGCATTGTGGGAGTATATGCCGGGATCGTGTTTGTCGCGCCCTCCAAAAACAGGCCCTCTGCGCCTTCAATATCGACCTTGATGGAATCCGGCTTTAGCCCTTTTGCCATCACGTCCAGCGTCTCCACCTTTGTGCTCCGCTCGGATTTTGTATTGCCTGACCCCGCTACCAGACTTGTCGCTCCGGCATTGACCGAATATTCCGCTGTGTTGAGTTCCATCTCGCCAGGCTGATCGGCGAGAGCCAGTTGATGTACTTTGACCGTTTTCGAAAGCTTGTTTGCAATGATCGACTTGCTGAAAAGATTCCATAGATGAGGTAGCGGTTCAAACGAGACCACTTTCCCGTTGAACCCCGGCTTTGTGGCAATCGAAAGCGAGTAATAGCCGACATTGCCGCCTACATCGAAAAATGTACCATTGTCCGGCGTGACAGCTTTCATGATGTCTATGTCAAACTTCTCATATCCGCCGCTGAAAATACCAAACGTCATGTGATACTGACGCAGATCGAGATATATCTTGAAACTATTGGTCGTCTCGAACAGCAACTCGACGCTTTTGGGCACAAAATTGTTAAATATGATCTCGGCATGGCGCTGATGAAATTCGGATGAGGCGAAGAAGTTTCTGCGGTGCTGCTCAAGGGAAATCGTGCAAAGAGAGGACAGATTGTCCGATATTTTCAATTTCTCCTCGGCGTTGGCATCACGTCCGAGGATGAATTTATAACAGTTCAGAATATCGCCAAGATCAGTCATGTTGCCATCACGTTACTTCAGAAATCAGTGACCAAGGCTCACAGGATCAGGCTCGCCGGGCTATGAAATAATAAGCGTGAATTCCCGTCGTTGAACGGTCATGGATCAGATGTACATCGGTCATCTGGTTCTTGTGAAACAGCGCCATCACCGTGTTCGCGTCGTAATCATACATTTGAATATCAGGGTGATCATAATTATCCCTGTCGATGAAAACGGTTTCATTTTTGTAGTAATCATTGCGGAAATACATCATCCGGTCGTTATAATACTCGGCGCGGTTTGCGGTTTTGAACAGCGGAACGTGCAGCGAAGCAACACCGCCACTCTTCACACATTGCAAAAGATCATTGATGATAAAATAGCCCCGGCGCGGTTCAATGTGTTGCAAAACAATATAGCTATTGAGCCAATCGACTTTGACACCTTCCTTGACAAGGACCTCGGGTGACTCGACGCAGCGCACGTTTTTCAACCCGCGATTGGCGCAATTTTTCAAAGCAATATTTCGCATCGTTTCAGAAATATCGATGCCAATGGCATTTTTTGACTGCTCGGCGAGGGGGATCAGCAGTCTTCCTACCCCACAGCCAAAATCAATGATCGATTCAGTGGGAACCTCAAATTCCGGAACCAGACTTTTAATAAGCTTGGACAAATTGGCGATATCAGTCTGACCTGTGGCGAAGAATTCAGTTGCATCTTTTTTTGTCAATTTTTTCGATTTGAACTGGTCTTCTGTCAATACGGCCCAATAGGCATTGTCTTGAGCCAGTTTCTCCCAGTCTTCATTTGTATTGCGCATGGAATTCCCCTCGATCCAGTCAACTCATTTCAGGCAATTAAAAGTATTTTACATATATCTCAGCAAAGTATTTTCAGTATTAAATAGCATCAATGCAGCGCCTCTATAAGAACTGATTTTACCAAGTTGTGGCGGTTGGTGTACTGAACTTCCGGAAGAAATGGGTCCGGCGCCAATCTGGAGTATATTCCGAAGCTCTGTTCGATGAATTGTTCCAGGGAAATTTGCTTATATTCCTGGGGTACCTTGAACATGTAAGAGCCTCTCACGCCGAAAACTTCTCCTATTTCCGGGTAGACCGGATAGCATGCTCCTGAAGTCATCACGTCTGCTGGCACAAGATCTGTGCAATTGGGTTCGATGCCGCATTTTTCAAGAAATAATTGCGCGATATCGTGTATCGGCCGCGCCTTGGAGTGATTGATTCCGTACATGAAGCAATCGCCGCGTGTCCAAACCCTGAATTTGCGCGAAATATCGAGCCCGTGATTCATGAAGGTTTTCAGAAGCTGATCTCGCTCGATTTCCCATCGCGTGAAATAACCGCATCGTTCAAATACGTCGCGACGAAAGAGCGCCGTTGTTGTTTGAACATCGTATCCGGCTTGATAGGCGGCAAGCACAATCATTGAATGGAATGGCCCCAAGGGGCTATCCAACATTGCTCCCCGCGCTACCACCGTGCAAAGGTCCGGGTGATAAGCATCAAACTTTATGGACGGTATCTTGCTAAGATTGTCCAATGCTGAAAAATCATAGGCGAGGCCGTTAATGTCGGGGTGAATGATTACTTTCGCATATTGGGACAGCGTTTGTTTATAGTCATCAAGCTTGTTGCGGAACGACCAATAGTCGGCGTGATCGATCTTGATGCCATTGGTGAGCAATCGCAGTGAGTTCGCGAGTCCGAATGTATTGCAGTTGGAAACGAGTAGCCAATTATCCATGACAGGTTCTCGAGTTCGGGGTTACGGGCGCATCATCTCGATCTCGCGTTCGTCGCAAATGACATTGCGTTGCGGTGCTTCCGGAAGGGGCAACATTGTCGCCGCCGTCTTTTCTTCTTCCGGTTGAGACACATAATTTTTGACGAAGCAGCGCATGGCATGCGCCACACCGATTGAGTTTACCTCTCGATAATCGTCCTCATAATACAAGCCGCCCGCATAGCTGCCGGTTATGATCTCGTAGGAGGGAAAATAGTCCACCCAATCAAAACGCGCCAACATCTGTTCGGCAACTACCCGCAAAACGGATTTACTATAGGTGGTGGAAACAAGGACACTTCGGTCTTCATAGGTAGCGACTAGCGGTACTGGAGAGACAGTGAGCAGCACCTTAACGCGAGGATTGACCGCTTTCAGCTTTTCCAGAAAAAGAGTCATATCCATATCAACGTCAGCAACGTTGAAATTGATGAACTCGTATTTTTCAGCATCGTAAGCACCAGCGCTGACGCCAGGTGCCAGCGGAAAAACAGAGCCATCGGATCTCGATCGCCATGCTTCGGTCAGACCGAGCGTGAAAACGAAAACATCTGAATCGAGAAATACGGATTTAACTGCTTTAAGATGGGCGCGGCGTGCTTCCCTGACGGCTTCTTCCGTCTCATAGCCGTCCGGCTCAATGAGCGGACGAAATGGATCGACAAATTTGCCGTCCTTACGCCGCCAGGCGGTTTCCAGTGGTGTTCTTCCCTCAAAAACTTCCTCAAAAAGTTGCAAGAGCTGGCGGGCAGTATAGAGATTTCCGTAACGCGCAGAAAACACCCCGAAATTGCGGGAAATACGCTCCTGAGGGGGCAGGTCTTCACCGGATTCTGCAATCAAATAATGGAAACCTATCCGCTGCATCTGACGAGAGATATGTTGGGCGAAACAGCTTCCAGCCGTGGCAATTTTCATTGAACTGTCGATTTTGTACCGGGGATTTTCAACCGGATCAAAAAGATGGGTTTCCACTCGCGCAACCGAACGCCGCCACAACTGATAATCCTTGATTCCGACGTAGGGGTTGGTCATTTGTCCGCCTCCGCTATGATATTTTTGACGTGATTGTATCGGTCAGCAAAGAAATATTCGGCTGCAACTTCGCCCGGTGCCCATTTGGAATAGACCTCAAAACTTTTTTGAATGAACTCTTCCAGTGACATCAACCGGTATTCGCCCAGAACCTTGAACATGCGCGATCCGCGAAAGCCGAATGTTTCCGCAATTTCCGGGTAGACTGGAAGGCATATGCCGTCGACCAAGGTGTCGTGGGGTACAAGGTCAGATTTGTTTGTCTCAATGCCGATCGATTCAAGAAATACTCTCGCAACATCGTGAATTGGCCCAGCCTTTGGGTGACCGAGGCCATACATGAAGGACTGGCCGCGAGACCATGATCTGAAGGGCGCTGCTATATCGAGATTGAAGAATGAAAAAACTTTCATAAGCCGGTCCCGTTCCGGCTCCCATCGTGAAAGAAATCCGCACTGCTCGAATATTTCCCGCCGAAATAGTCGCTCGGTTTTCTCGACACTATAGCCCGCTTCAAAAGCGGCAAAAACCAGCATGGAATGATAGCCGGCCGTCGGGCCATAAATGCGCTGTCCGTCCGCAAAAAGATAACAAAGATCCGGATGATAGGCATCAAAGTCGATACCGGGAATTCGGCTGACGTTTTTCAGAAGAGAAAAATCATATTCTACGAATTGAATGGCAGGATTTATAATAACCCTATCATATCCCGGCATGGTTTCCTTGTACTTTTCGAGATTTTTCATCAGTTCGAAGACATCGAAACAGTCCAAGGTGAAACTGTTACTGAGAAGCTTTAAGGAGTTTGCCAATCCATATGTATTGCAGTTCGAAATCAGCAACCATTTTTCCAAGGGACGCTCTCTTCAAAGTGACTGTTACACAACGCTATATTCGATAGCTGCGGAATGGTTCCATTGCTCACAAAACTCGTCGGAATTCTCATGAACGGCTGTAAATCATTGTCAAATTACGACGTTGATCCGAGATAAGCCTTTTGGAGACTTATAAATCTATACAGATTGCGTCTTAACGCGTCATAATACGACCGTCGTACATTATCCTTTGAAGACTTGGTAAATGGCCGCTGGCATAAGCGCGGCAGTGCCCAACCTATGGCTGACGCAGAAGTTTTCGTCGCATCGTTTCGCAACAGCGAACTGTCAGATGACGTTTAAAGCGTGAAGTTTAAGCGACCCCGGTATCCGGTGATACCGGGGTTATGTGCGTTATGCCTCCGGCGCGTGGCAAACGGCCTCGATATTATGTCCGTCAGGGTCGATGACAAAGGCAGCATAATAATTGACGTGATAATGGGGGCGAAGACCAGGCGCACCATTATCTTTGCCACCAGCTTCCAAAGCTGCATGATAAAACGCGTCGACTTCCTGGCGGGTTTTTGCCGCGAAAGCCAAATGAATATGCGCTGGCTTTTCCTGGGTTTCGAACAGACACAATGAAGCCTCGCTTCCAGCGCTAAGCTCAATACCATATGAAGGCTCGCCCTCGGCGACGATAGTTACTCCCAGCGGTTTTAATGCCTCGACAAAAAATGCCCTGCTTGCAGCATAATCGCTAACGCCGAATTTGACATGATCAAACATTGGACCTCCTTGTTGCCTCGCTATTTTGCTGGAACAGGACAGTCCATGTCTCCATCCGTGCATTTGAGGTATAGTTTCAATTCCTGAATACGGGACCGAGTTTTATTATAGAGGCAAGAATTCGAGATAAAAGGGTATGCTGTTCCACCTTGAACGGTCGAACTTGAGAAGTTGCATTCCGCGTCTCGAAATCCAATCCAGGCTTTTTGTGCAGCCACCAAGAGTTTTGCGGTGTCCGGATCACCCTTTAATCGTCCTGCAATCTGCTTGTAGACCGAATTGAGTTCTCCGTCAGCTCTGGAATAAGCGTGCCCGGCACAAATATTCATGTCGGTCTGATTGGTCTTATCGCCACAGTTTTGCTGAGAATGTGCGAGTGAAATTCCTCCGAGAAATATGGCTGACGCCATAAACAGAACCTTCATTGCTTCTCTCTCCCTCTGAACAACGGATCAATGCCGCCTCGGCAGTCATATCAAACTGAAACAGGATTGTTGAGCCAATCGGCCAGCGCAAAATTTGCTCTAGGCGAAACAAAGCACCGTATGCTCGCCAATCTGTGCATATCGCCATTTGTTCGTATGAACCTCATGCATCAGATCGCGATCAATCAGCCTACGGAACTTGGCCAATAGTTGAGGGTGCTCAGAATAGGTGGTTAGAAAGAGCTTGTTCTGAAAAATCAGAAATGGTGCAAGGCGGCGGTTTGCAACGCGCATATATTCAAAGAAGCCTTCCGAAACACTAGGCCAATGTGGACCGAGGAAATCATCAAGCAGGATGACGCCGCCGGGTACGATCATTTCCTGAGCGAGCGTCATATCATTGATTACATGCTTGACCGTATGACCGCCATCGACCGAAAAAAGTCGCACACCAGAGCTTTTTAGCCGTTGTCGGATGGTTGCCGGTGTAAATGACATGCTGTCAGCCGAAATTGCTGTGACCTGCCGCTTCAGGTGGGAAAAATAACTGTCGAGATGCTGGTTAAACATCGACAATGACCCTTTCCCGCTATGATCAAGATTTTTTTCCTGGTCGTCAAAAAGGTCGATGGCAGTGCATTTCTCATTCGGTCTTGCCGTGGAAGCCATAAGGAAAAATAGTTTGCCGTGGTGCACACCGATTTCCACGATATCGCCAACGACATTATCTTCCAGCTGAATCTCCCTGATGAGCTTCAGAACATGGGGTACCCGGCTGCCTACCCAACCTTGGATGTTTATCCAAACATCTTTTAACGCGGTTCCAATTGGGTCGCTGTCATTTTCTACCGGAGTGTCGATGAATTCATCCCCCCTGCAATATGAAACTCCTGGAAACCTAGGAGCAATGATTGGGGGCAACAATACAAATCACGCCAGAAAAGCCCGGATGCAACGATTCCTGCGGAGCACGAAGATGCCATGGACAATTTTCCGGGAATTCGCCTATGTCGATCGTGCCTGCGGCATCCGAGGGCGATGGTTCATGATGATCGTCGTTCCCAAGCGGGATGGCCCATTACCCAGAGCGAAAGGTTGGAGGTGGCAGGGCCGATTAGTTGGTCGGCCCTATCGCGCATCATGACCGAAAAAATGCAAGAAGATCAGAGTTGATAGTATCCGCATGGGTCGTCGGCATCCCGTGCGGAAAGCCTTCGTAGGTCTTCAGCGTCCCGTTCTTCAAAAGCTTTGCCGACAATGGTGCTGAATCAGCATAGGGCACAATCTGATCATCGTCGCCGTGCATCACAAGCACGGGAACCGTGATTTTCTTGAGGTCTTCGGTGAAATCGGTTTGCGAGAAAGCAACAATTCCATCGTAATGTGCCTTGGCACCACCCATCATTCCCTGACGCCACCAATTATTGATCACTGCATCCGAAGGTTTGGCGTTTGGCCGATTGTAGCCATAGAAGGGGCCCGCAGCCACGGCATGATAGAATTCACTACGGCCTGCAGCGAGCTGTGCCTGAAAGCCATCAAATACATCTTTCGGCAAGCCATCCGGATTGGCATCGGTTTTCACCATGAGCGGTGGTACGGCACTTAGAATGGCTGCCTTTGCTACCCGAGCTTCGCCGTGGCGCGCGATATAGTGTACCACCTCACCGCCGCCAGTCGAATGCCCGACGTGAATGGCGTTTCTAAGGTCAAGTTTTTCCGTCAGTGCGGCAAGGTCATCGGCGTAGTGATCCATGTCGTGACCATCACCGACCTGAGCGGAGCGGCCGTGTCCGCGCCTATCATGTGCAATGACGCGAAAGCCATGATTCACGAAGAATATCATCTGTGCATCCCAGTCATCGGCCGAGAGTGGCCAACCGTGACTGAAGACAATAGGTTGGCCAGTGCCCCAGTCCTTATAGAATATCTCGACGCCGTCATTGGTGGTGATTGTAGACATTTGCTCTCCTTGACAAGATTGGACGATCTCATGCTGTACTTCGCAACCTCGGTTGCGTTTGCCTACCTGCTGGCCGCACTCCCCAAAGTATTTTCATTGAGCGTAACATCAAACATACCGTCAGAAAATATTGCTCAAATAAGCATATTTGCTAAGTCAATTCAGCAAGATGAAGGTCATAACCTCAGTCATGCAGGCGGCGGAGTTCATTGTGAACGAGTGTCCGGGCACTGATACCGAAAAGCTGGATATAGCCAAGCACACGCTCGTCAAATGTTATGATGGCAAAATGTCGCCCGGCGTTGCTCGCATGGCCTTTATTGAGGGGCCAAGGAAGCGGGCATTTACGTCGAAACGGCAGGCCGCCCGCCGCCTACCGGTAAGCTGGAAAAGTGGCGCAGAGCTTAGCCATGCCTTCCCCGCCTATGTTGGCGGTTTTGAGAACTGCTCCGATGGATGATTGAGGGCTGGAAGCTGCAAATCAGGTCACCCTACAGTGGCGACAAAAACATAGCCCGTTGCGATCTGTGAGAATCAAAGATGCCTTTGAATGGTCTTTGAGAACCACTTTAAGGTCATTCGAAAATATCGTCTGTTCTAAAATCGGGTGGCAAATTTTCAGAATCGCGCGGCGCGCTACAGTCATTTCACTATAACTTATTGAAATACCTACTCTTTAGGAGAATGGTAGCGAAGGAGGGATTCGAACCCCCGACACAAGGATTATGATTCCTCTGCTCTAACCTACTGAGCTACTTCGCCCCATATGTCTTGCGACCCGTAAATGGCTGCCTCATAAAGCTGACCTGGGAGCGCACTGTCATTCGCCGAAGACGGGCGACAGGGACGTGGGCGGATATATGTGGGTGGAATGGGCCTGTCAAGCAATCTTCTCTACCAGCAAGTCCAGAAATTGTCCGAAAACCGATTCATCACAGTTACCGTCTATGAAAAACCGGGAAAATCTATCCAATCGCGTTCCTTTTCGCCGTTGGTCACAACAATATTTACCATGCTTGTCCACTGTATGGGTTGAATTCTTTGGTAGCCATGTTTGCAACACTTGTGTTCGTTAGTTGCTCCAGATATTGCATGCGGGCATGAACAAGGCTGAAAAGATGGCTCCACGAATTGCAGTGCTCGGTTGTGGTTATTGGGGCAGCAATCATATCCGTACATTGAAAAGCCTCGGCGCGCTTTACGCCGTGGCTGATCAAAATAGCGATCGCGCTGCGGGCTTTGCTGCCGAGCAGGGTGTATTGCATATTGAGGTCGAAGACCTTTTCACTCATCCTGACGTTGATGCCATCGTCATGGCACTGCCGCCGCAGTTTCACGCTGCAGCCGCAATACGCGCCGTAAACAACGGTAAAGACGTTCTTGTCGAAAAGCCGATTGCCTTGACCGTGCCTGATGCGGAGGCAGCCGTGAAGGCTGCCCGCGATAATAATCGCATCTTCATGGTTGGCCATGTTCTTCGTTTTCATCCGGCCTTTGAGAAATTGCTGGAATTGATCAAGGTCGGCGATCTTGGTGATGTTCGCTATATCCACTCGCACAGACTGGGTCTTGGAAAATTTCATACGGAAAATGATGCGCTATGGGATCTTGCGCCGCATGACTTGTCGATGATTCTTGCAATCACCGGCACCGAGCCATTGGAAGTGCGGGGCGAGGGTGCAGCGGTTCTGGATCATTTGAGTGATTTCGCCCATCTTCATCTGCGGTTTCCAAACAATGTGCGGGGGCATCTGTTTGCCTCGCGGCTTAATCCCTATCGCGAGCGCCGCTTGACGGTGGTCGGGACCAAGGCCATGGCAGTTTTCGACGATATGGAGCCGTGGGACCGCAAGCTGGCTGTCTACAAACATTCGATCTGGCAGGATAATGGCCAGTGGGCTTCGACCACGGAAGAGCCGAGCTATATCAAGGTCGCGCAAGGAATGCCGCTGACGCGCGAATGCCAAAGCTTCATTCACAGCATCCAAACGCGTGAAGAGCCGAAAACCGATGGCGAAGAGGCCGTTCGCGTCTTGCGTATCCTGACGGCAGGCACCGTGGCTCACAACAAGGCCGGCTAACCTTCCTTGCCCTCCGGGATCGGCGTTGTTAGAACGGCCACGCCTTGTTACAAGAAGAGGCAAACTTTGAACGGCAACATCTGGCGGTTGTCGATCCGCCCTTTTAAAGAGTTGCCTAGATCTCGCCCGCAATGGATTCGCGGGAAACTTTTATTGGAGCAATGATGCAGTTCATCGATCTCGGCGCACAGCGTGAACGGATTAGCGGCAAACTTGACGCGGCCATCGCTAAAGTGGTGCGTGAAGGCAAATATATTCTCGGTCCGGAAGTCGCCGAATTTGAGAAACGCCTGGCCGATTATATCGGCGTTGAACACGTCGTTGCCTGCGCTAACGGCACGGATGCGCTGCAAATTCCACTGATGGCCAAGGGCATTGGTCCTGGCGATGCGGTGTTTGTTCCAAGCTTTACCTTTGCTGCAACAGCCGAAGTTGTTGCATTGGTCGGTGCGGAGCCGGTGTTTATCGATGTCGATCCCGACACCTACAACATTAATGTTGAGCAATTGCAGGCAGCGGTTGATGCGGTTCGGGCCGAAGGCCGGTTGCAGCCCAAGGCTGTTATTCCCGTTGACCTGTTTGGCCTGGCTGCGAATTACACCTCCATTTCGGCAGTCGCCGCCAAAGAAGGCCTGTTTGTTATCGAGGATGCTGCGCAGTCTATTGGCGGCAAACGTGACAATGCCATGTGCGGTGCCTTTGGAGACGTCGGCGCAACCAGTTTCTATCCGGCAAAGCCACTTGGTTGCTATGGCGATGGCGGCGCGATGTTTACCAATAATGGCGAGTTGGCCGAAATAATGCGGTCCGTGCTTTTCCACGGCAAAGGCGAAACCCAATATGACAATGTGCGCATCGGCCTGAACTCGCGACTGGATACGATTCAAGCGGCGATCCTCATCGAAAAACTGGCAATTCTTGAAGATGAGATGGAAACGCGGCAGGTTGTTGCCAAGCGCTATGCTGCAGGCTTGAAGGATATTGCCAAGGTTGCTGTCATGCCGGAAGGTTCGCGTTCAGCCTGGGCACAATATGCTATCGAAACTGAAAACCGTGATGGGCTGAAAGCACATCTGCAAGCGAACGGCATTCCTTCGGTTATTTATTACGTGAAGCCTCTGCATTTGCAGGATGCATATAAGCATTATGGCCGCGCACCGGGCGGGCTTCCGGTTTCAGAAACTTTGCCGAAGAATATACTCTGCCTGCCGATGCATCCTTATCTCAGCGCGGATGATCAAGACAGGATCATTGCTACGATCCGCGATTTTCATGAAAAAGGGGCCTGAGGCCCCAATTTCTCAAATATGATGATGTGATCAGGCGTGCAGACTGCTCTGTGCGGCCAGCTTCTTGAGCATGGCTTCGGCCTGTGGAGCGCGTTCCGAACGGCCGATGAAGCCGCCGCCATAAACGCGGGCTGTGTTGCTGTCGTCGGAATAAAGAACACAGGCCTGGCCCGGTGCAATACCGCTTTCGCCATCAACCAGTTCCACCCATGTTTCACCAGCCTGATGATGTAGAACTGCAGGGCGGGGCGGGCGTGTTGAACGCACTTTGGCATAAATTTCGACACCGTTTTCCGAGATGTCGGTCAATGCTTCATCGCCGAGCCAATTGACGTCGCGCAAATAGACTTTTCGGGTCTCAAGCGCTTCGCGTGGCCCAACGACCACGCGCGCATTGGCAGCGTCGAGATGCACGACATACAATGGATCGCCTGTGGCGACGCCAATTCCGCGACGCTGACCGATAGTGTAATGGACAATACCCTCATGCCGCCCAAGCACGCGGCCATCTATATGGACAATGTCGCCGGGATTTGCCGCTTCCGGCTTTAATTTCGAGATAATGTCGGAATATTTGCCTTGCGGGACAAAGCAGATGTCTTGGCTATCCTGCTTATTGGCAACGGTCAGGCCAAGTTCTTCGGCGATGGCACGCGTCTCCGCCTTGGTCAGTCCACCGAGTGGAAAGCGCAAATAATCGATTTGTTCCTGCGTTGTGGCGAACAGAAAATAGCTCTGGTCTTTATCGGTGTCTACGGGACGGAACAGCGAGCGGTGCGCACCATTTGCACGGCTGCGAATATAATGACCCGTTGCAAGGGCGTCGGCACCGAGGTCACGGGCTGTTTGCAACAGATCGGCAAACTTCACGGTCTGATTGCAGGACACGCATGGAATCGGCGTTTCGCCGCTAACATAGCTGGCAGCGAAGGGATCAATGACTGCTTCACGAAAGCGCGCTTCGTAATCGAGTACGTAGTGGGGGATGCCAATGCGCTCGGAAACCCTGCGCGCGTCTTCGATATCCTGGCCGGCACAACAGGAACCAGCACGGTGAGTCGAGGCGCCATGATCATAAAGTTGCAAGGTTACGCCAACAACGTCATAGCCCTGGCGTTTAAGAATGCCTGCGACAACAGAGGAATCCACGCCGCCGGACATGGCAACGACGATACGAGTGTCTTCCGGCCGAGCCGGTAGATCGAGACTGTTCAGTGTCATAAGCAATTCCAATTGGATGCAGCGGCATAAAAGCGCATGGCTGTTGTCCGCTCTATATAGGTGAAATGGGAGGGCCTGCCAACAAGAACCGGCATCACAACTATTTTTTCCCGCGAAGTCTGTTTCGCCTGCTTGTCCGGAACTTTGATCAGCTGCTTGGCGGGTTCGGCTAAAGTTTAACAAAAACAATATGATTCCATTAACCGAAGTTACCAGAGAGTGACTACGTGTTTAGTCAATTATTAAAGCCCTGCATGTATTGTCAGCTGCGATAGGTCTTGAAGTTAAGTGTAGAGAGTACAATGACCGATCTTGTTCGACCGAGAGTAAAATATGTAATCGGCCCGGATGGCAGCCCGCTGACCATCGCCGATCTTCCACCCGCTAGCACGCGGCGTTGGGTAATTCGCCGCAAGGCCGAGGTGGTTGCCGCTGTACGCGGCGGTCTTCTCAGTCTTGAGGAAGCCTGCCAACGCTATACACTAACGGTGGAAGAGTTCCTGTCCTGGCAGTCGTCGATCTCGGATCACGGCTTGGCAGGTCTTCGAACGACCCGGATACAGCAATATCGTCATTAGATGATGGTGCCTATAAACGTGGAAAAGGCTGGTCTTCGGATCAGCCTTTTCCTTTTTGACCGATTTGCTTGTGTATCGTAGGGGCAGTCAGTCGCTAGTTTTCGGCATCCTTGCGCACAACGAAATGGGTGGCAACAGCCGAAAGTATGGCGGATATGGTGAAAAACCACAGGCCAGGTTGAGCAATCGCAGTGGCGAGGTCGCTGGTCTTGGCGCCGAAAATCACCAAAGCCACCAATAAGACGTCCAACATTGACCATTTCGACAGGAACGCAACGGAATGGCGCCATTTGTGTCTTGCGGGGGTGGTCTGCAGAGCCGTCATTTGAGCCACTCCAAGCTTTGTGATTGGCAAAACGACGGAAAAGAGTGCGACAATTATTGCGAGCAATTGATCGCCGCCGCCCCACAGGGATTGTATGATACCGAGCAGTGACGGGTTTTCTTCAAAGAAATACAGTTTACTGACATTCATCAGGGGCATGGTCAGACCGAGTGCCAATGTGAATGTAGCAATAAACAGAAGTAACGGAACAATTGATCGCATTGACAACAGAGTTTCCAGTTAGCCTGTCAGGGCTATGGCACAGGATGGTTGCATCTATCCAGAGCAAAGCAATTTTTGGCAACGCCTGCGCCTTTAATTTCTGGCCGGACGTGAACAAACGCGATACAGACGTAATACAGTCTCGATAAGCACAGATATTGGATAGAAAATCATATGCGTACTAAAATCGGCTTTTTTCTGGTTTTCATTGGATTGGCAACCTCTGCCTTTGCTCTGGAGAGCGGTGCGCCACCGGTACTGAAGCCTTTGACTGAGCAGGCGCAAGCTGCGCATTTAAGCGCGCAATTTCTTATCCAATATCACTATAAGACTGTGCCACTGGGCGACGAGCTTTCCGAGAAAATCCTCAATCGCTATATCAAATCGCTTGATCCGGAGAAATTTTTCTTCTCGCAAGCGGATATTGATGTCTTCAATGCCGATAAAGACAAGCTGGATGACGGTATTTATGGTGAGGATCTGACGATCCCTTTTACCATTTTCAACCTTTACGAACAGCGCGTGGTGGAACGTCTCAACTATGCTCGCGACTTGCTGAAGCAAAATTTCGATTTCAGCACCAAGGAAGATTTTCCAATTGTTCGTGACGATGAGGCATGGCCGAAGACCGAAGCAGAAAGTCGCGATCTATGGCGCAAGCGCGTCAAGAATGATTGGCTGCGTTTGAAGTTGGCTGGAAATGATGATGCAACCATCCGCAAAACGCTCGAAAAGCGTTACGCCAATTCGCTTTCCCGCGCCTACAAATACAAAAGTGAAGATGTTTTCCAGATATTCATGAATGCCTATACAAACTCGATAGAGCCTCATACGGACTATTTTGGACCTACGGCGGCGTCGGATTTTGATATTTCCATGCGTCTTTCGCTGGTCGGAATCGGCGCTGTCCTACAGGAGCGCGAAGAGTACACAACCATTCGCGAGCTGGTCGCAGGTGGTCCAGCTCAGCTATCCGGGCAATTGGGCGTGGGTGACAGGATCGTTGGCGTTGCACAGGGCAAGGACGGCGAAATGGTCGACGTTGTCGGGACGCCGCTTCCAGATGTGGTAAAACTCATCCGGGGCACAAAAGACACGGTGGTTCGTCTCAGCATATTTCCATCCGACGCCGGACCTGATGGCAAACATCGCGAGATCAGCCTTGTTCGCAATACCATTAACCTGGAGAAACAGGCTGCAAAGAAGACCGTATTGCAGGTAAAGAATGGCGATGTGACCAATAAGGTAGGCGTCATTACCCTACCGACTTTCTACGAAGATTTCGATGCCCGCCGCAGAGGTGACAAGGATTACCGTAGCGCCAGTCGAGATGTTTCCAGACTGTTGACTGAACTGAAGAAAGAGCAGGTTGATAGTGTGATTATCGATTTGCGTAATAATGGCGGTGGGTCGCTGCCGCAAGCAATCGAGTTGACAGGGCTTTTTGTCGGCAAGGGGCCAGTCCTTCAGCAGCGCAACCATGAAGGCCAGATCAAGGTGAATGGTTCCGACGCGCGTTCAGCAGCCTGGACAGGCCCGCTTGGCGTTCTGATCAATCGCGGATCGGCCTCGGCGTCGGAAATCTTCGCAGCAGCAATACAGGATTATGGCCGTGGCATCATTATTGGTGAGCCTAGCTTTGGCAAAGGCACTGTACAAACCGTGGTCAATCTTGACGAAGAGGCCAACAATCCCAAGCCCGAATTCGGTGAATTGAAAATGACGGTCGCCCAGTTCTTTCGCATAAATGGCGGCACCACGCAGCTAAGGGGCGTCTTACCCGACATTAGTTTGCCGGGTTTTTCCGATCTCGAAAATTTGGGTGAGGCGAGCTATGACAATGCTCTGCCATGGCTTCAGATTAAAAAGGCTGATTATAAGCAGCTCGGTGACATTAAGGACCTGCTGCCCCAGGTGCAGACGCTACATAATGAGCGCGTGACAAAGGATAAGGATTTCCAACGTCTCGTGGAAGATGCGGCTGAACTCGAACGTCGTCGGAAACAAAAAGCGATCTCGCTGAACGAAACAGAACGACGTAATGAGCGCGAGCAGCAGTTGAGCCGTATCAAAGCCCGCGAGAAGGCTGATGGTGTGACACCGCTCGACGCGGCCTTTCAGGAGGACGGACTTCAGGCCAATGAGCGCAGCCTGAGCGCTGACATTGCAAGTGAGAAAGCATTGAAAAATGCCAAGGACGTGTTGCTCGAAGAATCTGCTCACATACTCGTGGACGTGACGGCGCTTACGAATGGCTCCTCAAGCACGGCAGGAAAAGCGGTAAAGCAATAGGTGCGCTCGCTCGAGACCCTCGGAGATTTGAATGTCTGAAAATATCAAGATTGAAAAGAAAGAGGCTGGAAGCGGCGGGCGCTATGTAGCCACACTGTCCGGCCATGAAGCGGAAATGGCCTATTCGCGGGCAAGTCCCAAGCTCATCATTATTGACCATACGGCCGTGCCCGATGCACTGCGTGGGCAGGGCGTGGGGCAGGCTTTGGCTTTACACGCAGTTGAAGATGCAAGGGCTGGCGGCTGGAAGATCATTCCGCTATGCCCATTCATGCGCGCCCAGTCGCTTAGGCACGAAGAATGGGCTGATGTCATTCAGCAAAAATGAGACGTTTTGATAGATTCGCGCGGGTTGCCGAACTCTATCAAAATGTCTCCGTCAACCGATCATTGCACGGCGGTCGGGCACGACAACTTCTTCGGCTTCTCTTGGCTTGCCATCACGCTGCTCGAGCGCTTCGGCCTTTGCCAATTCTTTTTCCGATTCCACAAGCGCAGCCTCCGCCTCATCTTTCTGATTCTTCAGGTCTCTGATCGATACAAAAAGATTATCGCGACGCTGACGTGCAGCTTTTGCGAAGGTCGGGTAGGCAAAATGCGTTGTGTCGGTGATGCCGGCTTTCGTCTCCTCAGACGTTATCTGTGCGTCTAGTTCGGCAGCCATACGTTCGAATTCACCCATCATCAGGTCAAGCTGGCCGAGTTGGCGGCGCTTCTCCTTAACCTGAAACAGCTTCAATCGTACTAAACCTTCATGCGACTTCATATTTACTACCCCCGTAACGCTTCACCAAAAGCTGGTACTCTGAGTGCTGTGAAACCCTTCCTGGCGCTCATCCAGCCCCATTCGACCCGAATCACTTGGGTAAAATGAAACAAAAACTTAAAGACAGGCCCGCTTGGTAACCTTTCCTTTACGTTCAGCATTAATCATACGCCTTAAGACTTAAAGCTCTGTAAACTGATGCATCAAGTTTTGAAGCGGCAAGTTTATTGAGTCGAATGAATCGCTTAGGTGGAAAACCTGATGCTTTGGCTGATGGTATTTTGGCGGCGAGTTGACCTTATGAATCAATGCAGTGTCTGCGATTTTTAATTTATGAGTCAAAGACACTTGCAAAGCGGAATTAGATTTTGTTAACCATTCGGTGGCAATCTTAACGTTATGGAAACGGCTTGTTTCGCGACCTGACTCGGGATTGCCTGACCTAGGGTTTTGGGCAACCCATTTCAGCGGCGGGAAAAGGGGAATGATATGCGGGTTCTTTTAATCGAAGATGATAGTGCAACGGCCCAGAGCATCGAATTGATGCTCAAGTCGGAAAGCTTCAATGTTTATACGACGGATCTGGGCGAAGAGGGTGTCGATCT
This sequence comes from Phyllobacterium sp. GQ127, assembly GCF_059758635.1. Classification (NCBI taxonomy): domain Bacteria; kingdom Pseudomonadati; phylum Pseudomonadota; class Alphaproteobacteria; order Hyphomicrobiales; family Phyllobacteriaceae; genus Phyllobacterium; species Phyllobacterium sp. GQ127. The sequence continues at coordinate 1,468,241 of NZ_JCAXDZ010000001.1, read as the reverse complement.
CGGCAAGCTCTACGACTATGACATTATCCTCCTCGACCTCAATCTGCCGGACATGTCCGGTTATGAAGTCCTGAGGACCCTGCGTCTGTCGAAGGTAAAAACACCAATCCTTATCCTTTCCGGCATGGCTGGTATTGAGGACAAGGTGCGTGGTCTCGGCTTCGGCGCTGATGACTATATGACCAAGCCATTCCACAAGGATGAGCTGGTTGCTCGTATCCATGCAATCGTGCGCCGCTCAAAGGGCCATGCTCAATCGGTTATCACAACAGGTGATCTGATCGTAAACCTGGATGCAAAGACTGTAGAAGTCACTGGCCAGCGCGTTCACCTGACTGGTAAGGAGTACCAGATGCTGGAGCTTCTTTCGCTGCGCAAGGGTACGACACTTACCAAGGAAATGTTTCTCAACCATCTCTATGGCGGTATGGACGAGCCGGAATTGAAGATCATCGACGTCTTCATCTGCAAGCTGCGCAAGAAGCTCGACAACGCCTCAGGTGGTATCAATTATATCGAAACGGTCTGGGGTCGCGGTTATGTTCTTCGTGAACCGGATGCCGCTGATCTTCGCGAAATTGCCTGATCACTATAATTTAAAAAAGGGCTCCGCGAAAAGCGGAGCCATTTTTATTTTTGATGCGCGCTCAATCTATTAAATCCAAACGTCATTCTGCGCTGTGCGCTGGCTGTCCAGGTCGCCGGTGTTGAGCACGCCGCGCGGTTCGATCAGCATCAGTTTCACTTCTTTTTCCGCGTAGGGTTTATGCTCTACGCCTTTTGGGACAACATACATCTCGCCCGCTCGCAATGTGACTGCGCCGTCGCGAAAATCGATGCGTAGCTCGCCTTCGAGCACGATGAACGTTTCATCGGTATCTTTATGATCGTGCCAGATAAAATCTCCCTCCAGCCGGGCGATTTTGAACTGGTAATCATTCATTTCAGCAATGACTTTGGGTTGCCACTGTTCGGAAAACAGCTCGAACTTGTGACTGAAGTTGATTGCTTGGCGGGATTGTAATGATGTGTCATTGCTCATGGTGGAGGCTCTCTGGCTGACGGGACATTATCGTGGCGCGTTTCCGGCGTTGGTCAGATCTTCGCCTTGGGCGGATAAATAGTTTCGCCCCGTTCTAACATGTCGACGAATTTTTCAATCCTGCTGGCACGTGTCTTTGCTTGTTTTGCGGTAAAAATCCGGTGAAGAATGGCGTAGCGATTGGTTTTGTTGATCCGTTCGAAGAACTCCCTTGCAACCGGATTCAGATCAAGGGCCAATTGGAGGTCGTCCGGGACTTGTGCAGTGCTTGGGGGAGCATAGGCGGCGTCCCATCGGCCATCGGCTTTTGCCCGTTCGACTTCGGCCAATCCTGCTGACGTCATCCTGCCTTGTTCGATCAGCTCGGTGGCTTTTGAGCAGTTGCGTTGAGACCATTTGCTTTGAGCTTTGCGCGGCGTATAGCGCAAAAGCCAGAAATCGTCGTCGAATTTGTCGCTCTGACTGTCGATCCATCCATGACATAATGCGCTATCAATAGACTCCGCATGGGAAATGCTCGCCATACCGGCGTTCTTCTTGGCAAGCTTGAGCCAAAGCCCTTGCGAGGTACGTGGCTGTTCACTCAGCCAAGCTTCAAACTGTGCAGCTGAGTCAAACTGAATTATCGGAAGCTCAGATTTCGCTGGCATTTAGGTTCCAACTTCAATCGGCGGCATGATTTCTGCAAGCGATGCGCGGTTGAACGGTTTCAGCAAGTATCCTGCTGCTCCAGCGCGTTTTGCACGCATGATTCTGGTGATATCCATTTCCGGCAGGCAGAGATAGATTTTCGTGCTGTCGCCGCCAGGCAGTGCTCGAATTGTTTGGATTATTTCTGTTGCGGGCATATCGATGAGCCCGTCATCCAAAATGATCATGTCCGGCATTTCGACACTGCATGCGGCCACGGTCTGGTAACCAGTATCAGCTGTCGTCACAACGACTTTGTCGCTGGAGATCAGACGGCCAGCGACTTTTCGCACCACAGGTGAGCCGTCAACGATCATACAACGCAGCATAAGTTCCCCCGAACCGGACAGCCATCTCAGCTATTCAGGTGGTGAACCTATAGGCCGCCCGTGAATAAACAGGCAAGCGGAATGGTAAATATTGAAATACCGCCGGAGTTACCGGCGGTAACCCGTATGAGACTTAAGCGGCGGTAAAGATAATTTCTTCCGGTGTCGCATGGATGGAAATGGTCATGCCGGATTCTTGCGCCAACAAAAGCGTATAATAAGGTTGAACCGCGTGCGCATCGATTGCTTCTTCAGGAACTTTGCCGCTGTGAAGCTCAAGAAACTTTGGTGGCACGCGCAGCATCGGTCCCCGCGAGGTCAGGACAAAGCGCGGTTCGGTTTCCGGCGTTTGCAGGGAAACCGACAAGGTACCACCGCGTGGCAGGGCCGCATTGGCGATCAGGATGAGATTCAGCAGCAACTTAACTTTGTTCTTGGGCAAAAGAACGCGATTGCCCTCCCAGCTCAGTTCCGCTTTTTCGCCCTTCATATATTGTTCTGCAACATTGTGAGCGTCGCCTGTATCGATTTGTACTCCTGCCGATCCGGCAGCACCAAAAGCGATGCGGGCAAATTGCAGACGGGCAGAGGCACTGCGCGCGCTGGACTTGATAAGGTTCATCGCATCTTCGTCTGCGCCACCCTCTTCGAGCAGCTCAAGACCGTTGTTTATGGCTCCAACGGGCGAAATAATGTCGTGGCATATCCGGCTGGAAAGGAGCGCTCCAAGGTCAGTTGCCGAAAGGATGACGGGCAATGTCATAAGGGGTCTCCTGAAAATGAGCTTTATGGTTCTAAGTTCCCCGCGAATCAAAGCCGCGAATCACTTGGTTCTCGTGCTCTTCTGGATATAGAGGGCGGTGCGGATGGGCAAGAACGTCATGCAGCAGGATGAAAATGCCTAAAAAATGCAATTTTAACGAGCCATTGAAATGCCAAGATCAATTCATAAACTTTTATACAAGGTTTGCTGTCTTAAATAGGGTTAACGCAAACACAGATTTGCGAATCAGGCGTCGGACAATGAGCGAACACCAAAAGGAATTATTATGGCGTCTCTACTCTTGTCTTTGAATCGTGGCTTTCTCCTTCTCATGACCGTGGTGTCATTGTTTTTTGTGCAGGCGCAAGCAGCGCATGCTCAGAATACTTATACGATGGACGAAATCGTCAATTCCGGTCAGAGATTTTTCGGTTCGACCTCTGGCGGTCTGGCGACGGCCGTCGAGAAGGTTTTTCAAAGTTATGGTCTGCCGAATGGCTATGTCCTCGGCGAAGAAGGTTCTGGAGCCATTATCGGCGGTCTGACCTATGGCGAAGGCTCGCTCTATACGAAGAACGCAGGTGACCACAAAACCTTCTGGCAAGGACCCTCCATCGGTTGGGATTTTGGTGGTCAGGGATCGCGCGTCATGATGCTTGTCTATAATCTTGACGATGTGCAAAGTCTCTATGGACGTTTCGTTGGCGTGGCCGGCTCTGCCTATCTCTTTGCAGGTGTCGGGTTCAATGTTCTTAAGCGCAATCAGGTCTTGCTGGTACCGATCCGGACCGGTGTTGGAGCGCGCCTGGGTGTCAATGTCGGCTATTTGAAGATTACCCCTTCAGCGACGTGGAACCCGTTTTGATTTCTTGAAAACGGCGTTTGAAAGCCAAGGCGCGGGCAACCCAGTTCGCGCCTTTGTATTTTTAACACCTGACTGATAATAAGATTGTGTCGAGAAGACCTCTGACAGGACCCTATAGTGATCCAGACCGCGCTTTATTTTGCTCTTGGATTTCTGGCTGCCGTATTATTGGCATTGCTGGTAGTTCCGCCAATCTGGCGCCGTGCAACTTACTTAACTCGCAGACGCGTTGAAGCTGAAATACCCCTTACCCTGAATGAAATACAGGCGCAGCGTGATGGTTTGCGGGCTGAACACGCACTGGCTAACCGCAAGCTTGAACTTATGCTGGAGAATGCCAAGGAAAAGGCGGGACGGCTGCTTGCGGATGTGAGCGAAAAGGACAGGCTCGCAGCAAAGTTTGCGCAGGAGCTGGAGCAGCGCGAACAACGAATTTCCGAGCTAGAGGCGATATTGGCTTCGGATAAGGAAAACCTCAATAAATTGACAGCAGCAAGCGCGGCACAAGAAAAACTGCTGGAACAGCGTGCGGCAGAACTGGAACTGTTGCATCGCCGGTTGGCTGGTCTTGCGACGAATGCGGATAGTCTCAAGATAGATTTGGCCGCTCAATCGGCCCGTATCGATAATCTTTCTGATGACCTCAAGACCGCACGCAAAGACAAACGAGAAAGCGACGAACAGAAACGTAAGGCTGAAACAGAATTGAAAGCGCTACGCAGCTCGCTTGAGCAGGAAATCAGGCAAAGGTCTGAACTGGATAAACAAGCCAGCGCTCTTTTGCGGCAGCTTACAGATAGTGAAGCCAAACTTGCGCGACGTGAAAAAGATATCGAGCGTGTAAATGAGCGTTTGCGCAAGGTCCTTGCGGCAGAGAGAAAGCAGCCTGCAGTAACGGGCGAGGTGGCCCGGGGCAAACAGGCCTTTGTCCAGGCGCAAGAAGGCGATGTCTTGCGGGACCAGATGAACGATCTGGCTGCGCAAGTTATAGCAATGACTGCGAAGCTTGAGGGCTCAGAGTCGCTGATTAACGACTTGCTGGGTACGAGCAGCAATGGTTCGGAAGTGCGTGATGCGGATGGCAAGATTATTGTAAGTCTTGGCGATCGTATACGCGCGCTTCAGCAGGCCGCGTCACAAGCTGGCAAAGCGGCTGAGCCGCGATAAGGCAATCCCCGATGCGGTTGCAACATTAAGACTGTCGAAATCCGAAGACATGGGGATTCTGGCTGTTTGCAGTTGTTGCAAAAGGGCAGGAGGAAGACCTTCGCCTTCAGTCCCGAGCAAAAGCGCTGTTCTTTGTGCCGGCTGGACAGAGTTAATGCTGGTTAATCCGGAAGGACTGAGGCCAAAAAGTGTAAAGCCGGCATCCTGCAATGTCTCAATGATCGCCTCAATAGGGCCCTGCTGCGCGAAAGGAACCTTGAGTGTTGCCCCGACCGACACTCTTATCGCCTTGCGATAAAGCGGGTCGCAGCTGGTCTCGTCCATTATGACGCAATCTGCTTCAAAGGCTGCCGCGTTGCGGAAAATCGAACCCATATTATCATGATTGGATATGCCACAGAGCACAACGACCAAAGCCGTTGGGGAAAGCGTATCTATAAGGGCCTGCACGGATAGCGGGTTCATTCGCCTGCCAACAGCCAAGATTCCCCTGTGCATGGGGAAACCCGCAATCGCATCAATCGTTGTGCGAGAGACGCAATAAATCGGCACATCTGCTGGACATAAGCGGATTTGGTCTTTGAGGCCCACCAACCTGTTTTCAATGATCAGCAGAGATTCAATGGCGAACGACCTGTTGGCCAAGAGCACATTAAGGACGACCTTACCCTCTGCAATAAAGCGCCCCTCACGCCCCACCAGATCACGTTCCCTGACATTTCTATAGGGCGCAAGCCGCTCGTCCTCAGGACCAGCAATGCGGGTAATCCGCTGCTCCAGCCAAACGTCCGGATTAGCGTCGCTCACACCGGGGCCTGTTCCGCTGCTAGACCGGCGCGTGCCTGGCCAGCCATGCGCACCAATGTCATATGCATATCTTTTGCAGATTCCAGCGGCTTTTCAAAGAATATACGAGCCACTTCATCGCCATCCGCAATGTCAAACCCATCCGCATCAATACCGGTTATCCGCCATTTGCCATCCGGTAGCTTGGCATAATAACGGGCATATAAAGCGATCGCTTCAGCATGATCCTCGTTCATGTGATCGACAGCGTTCTTTTCTGCTTCAGCAAGTTCTGGGTTGACAGGGCTTAAGCTCAACCAATCCTTTGCTTCCAGTTGGTAAGCGCGTCCGAAACCACCATTCAATTTGGTATTTTCCGGTTCCAGCCGGAAAAACCGGAAATCGCCAAGGCCGACATAGAGTTTCGATTTGGGCAGGTGTGAAAGGTAGCGCCATTCAATACGGGCGTGTTCAGGAGTGCCTTTGACTATTTCCCGCGCTTTTGCAGAAATTGTCATCCGCGGATAGGCGAGGGGATCTCCCTTGCCAAGTTCACCAACCAAGAGCGAGCATCGCGGGTCGGCCAGCAAAGCAGGCGTATGAGCAGCAAGGGCAGAAACCAGGGTAATTGGAGTGCCGTCATGGTCTGTGGAAATGCCGATACGTGTTGCGATGGGGTTGCCGGTGTTTGGTTCCAGCGTTGCAATGACTGCATGTCGGGCGCTTCGCATCAAACGGCGTATAAGCCGGATCGCGCTGTCATCCATCTCACGCAAAACGTCCATCTTTTCGCTCACGTCATATCCTCAATCAGTCAGGAGCAAGTTTTTGCTCTGGGAATATCTGATTGATAAGAGGTGCAGCGAATTGGGACAAGTCCCGAAGTCTTATATCAGGCGGCGATTGCCTGATTATCATTGATCCCTGCATCTCTCATGCAGTCGGCAAGCAGATCAAGATCGACCGGTCCGATCGTGCAAAGGACTGGCGCGACATCCTCGGCTGCCACCTGCAATGACATCAATTCGCGCAGTGCGTCCATGAGTGATTCGCGCGTATCATATCGTGGTGGAGGAGAACGCATGAGCTTGCCCTTCGGACCTCATTTAGTTGCCCAAGATTAACTCGATAGTGGTAAACAAATTCTTAATTATGCCATTATTAGGATTTTCGTGCTATTGCATTGGATAAAATAAACGCATAATTTCAATTAGATAGATGTTGGATATCCAGAATTGTATTTTGTTGCCATTGTTTGGCCCCAAATGACATCATTCTGTGCTCAACTTCACCAGCAGGAAAAACAGCGATGAGAATTGCTTCGTGATCGGCGGTAAGTGGAAAATCCACTCTGTAGCGGGAATTGTAACGGCGGCGGCGCTCATCAGCGGTTGCACAACACAGAACGCGCAGACCAGCAAGATCAAGCCGCAAGCGGCAACCTCGCAGACTACATCCGGTAATTACGCCTACACGCCCAAGGACAAAGAATGCCTTGAACGGGCAATGTTCTTTGAGTCCAACCGTTCAAGCCAAGATGGTCTGGTGGCTGTTGGAACAGTGGTTATGAACAGACTTGATGCGGGCAAATGGGGAAACTCCATATGCAGCGTTGTTGGACAGAAGGGACAGTTCGCCCCGGGCGTCTTGTCTCGTCCGATGACGTCATCGGCACTTCCGGACGTTCAGGCTGCGGCAGACGCTGTGCTGAAGGGCAAGCGTAACCCTCAGGTCAAGAACGCAATGTATTTTCACACTGCCGGTTTGCGGTTCCCTTACAAGAACATGCATTACACTGTCGTTGCTGGCGGAAATGCGTTTTACGAAAAGCGCGATCGTTATAATTCGGCAGAAATTGCTTCCAAGGAAGCAAGCCAAGCCATTGCCAATGCATATATTGCAAGCATGAGAACCTCCGGCGCAGGCAATGCTACGCAAGTGGCAAGCGCAGCGACGACCACCTCCACACCGACCTCTGGTCGCGTTGTGGCTACGCAGCAACCCGTACTGGTTGCGCAGGCTGACATCGCTCCACCGCAAATGGCGTTTGCTAGCGAGAAGGTTGCTGTTCCTGTTGATCCGCCTGTTGGGGCCATGGAGCACACATTGCAGGCACAGCAGCAGGCCGCACAGACGACACCAGGCGCCGCTCCGGCTGGAATATTGGCCTATGAGGCTCCGACCAGCAAAAGCGTAGATGCTATTGGTCAAATGCTCCTGGCTCAGGACAGACCTAACGCCTTGAACTAATAAAAAAGCACGCTCCGGCGTGCTTTTTTATTATTGTACCCTGCTACAATAGCTCTTCAGGGCACCAGAAAATGATGGTCCCACTCATTGTGGGGAACCAACTGCCCAATCGCATACTGAAATGTCAGAATGGTCATATGATCGGGCGATGTCGAGCATGTGTATGACAGGTGATACCATTCGCCCTTACTGCGAAAGGCCGCACCCGTGGAGCGAATCTTGTCGCCGCTGATCTTGGGCTCGGCAAAAGCATAGGCCACCAATTCATCCGGAACCATTTTGGCCGGATCCTTGTGGATACGTTCCATTGCTTCCAGATCACAGCGCTGCTCAAGCCTTGTTTGCGGGTCCAGCCTTTCTAGCTCGTCGGCTGCGCTTTTATCCATTGCTGCGGCTGGAGCGGAAACCGCAATGGCAAGCAGAAAAGCACCAATAATTTTCATCAATTTGCTTTCCGGCGTAATCGCATGGCCCGTTGCGGGTCAAAGTTCTGTGAGATACCGCTGCATTTAAGACGGAATTGTGGAAATCAAAACCATTGGAACATTACAATTTTTTCATGAAGTGGGGGATTTTCGTCCCTTGTCTCCATTCGCTTCTATAAAGGAATAGATATAGGAGAAAGATGGTTGAGCGCGATTTGCCGGCTCAACCAAGCCTGCAACGCTGCCCAGCGAGGCTGCATAATTGTTGCAATTAAAGCCGAACATTCTCCAGAGCGGTGGATTGGCGAGATTGTAACGTACTTTGCCCAGTAATTGTTGATACTGACTTTCAGTCAATGAAACGCGATAAGCGGCGCCGGTTGAAAAATGGCAGTCCGCATAGCTTGGCTTCAGTTCAGCCGGCATCGGAATGATTGCTCCGCCGTAAAGCCCGATCAAGCTGCCTTTTGGAAACAGCCCATTATACTGGCGTGTTACCGGGTTGCCTTGCGCGTCAAGACGTCCAAAGACCACATAAAGATGGCCGCTCGGTATTCCCGGCGAAAGACGTTGGCGAAACTCGATATAGGCGGGATCACCGGTCTTAGTGCGATTGGCGGTGAGCTTCACAGCGTTGCCATTGACGCTGCCATGCGCAGCACAGGTCAATTGCGGTATCTCTGCAGCATATGCCGACACATTGCTTGCAGCGGTCGGCTGCGGTGACGATTGACACGCCGCAAGCGACAGTGAGAGCACCAGAACCGGCAGTGTTTTTGCGAGTGACGAACAGGACAGCTTGATTTTACGCACGATGAAAACTTTCAGCCAATCAATAGATGTAGGGCAAGACACGCCAGGTGCGTGCACGATAGACGTCGTATTCTTCTGCAAAGGCTTCACTCATCATCGTTTCCTCTGGACCCACCCGTGAGAAGAACAGATAGCCAAATCCAACAATCCCTGCAAATCCTGCAATATAGTTAGGCAAGAGCAGTGCTTGTGCAATGGCAAGGCACCAGAATGCCGTATACATCGGATGCCTGACGTGTTTGTAGATTCCTGTTGTGATGAGTTTGTGATCCTGTTTCAGTTGCAATGATACTGACCACATTTTTCCAAGCGCTTTATGCGTAAGCCTGAAAAGCACAAGCGCGATTATCCCAACGATGATGCCGAGTGCAAGCAGCATTGGATGCCCAGGATAGGATGCAAATCTCGGGAATCCGGTAACAAGGTATATGCCTGGTATGATGCCAAGTCCCGTCAGCGATATGGCCATCCGCAGGGTATCTGCTCCCGGCCGGCGATCAACGGTGAGCCGGCTTCGGCGAGCGCGGCGATCAAAGGGCCGGCGCAACAAATACCAACCAACGACCAGAAACGCCCACAGAGCCTTTCCAGCTAAAGCAAGGCTTATCATGTAATGGCAGGCCCCACGATCTTGAGGCTGTCCTTGGAACAGAGAGTTTTCTCGCAGGGCAATCCGCCGCGGGCGGCGATATCTGCAAAACGTTGAGGCCCACAAAGAATAGCATGCCAGGAATAATGTGTCCGTTTATCTACACCAAATACGAACTGGCGGTGCACGCGGAAAAAGTCGCGCCGGATTGCCTTGTAAGTCTCGTCGCAAAGCTGGTGTCTGAAACGCACTTGCATAAGAACAGGTGATTTTCCTTTTGCAATATCGAGATCTCTGATCGGATCAGATTTGTAAAAGTTCATTGGGTCAGTCAGCGATTGGGCATCAATCCAGGTCGTATTGCTTTGTGCGACATTGGCCACACAATCTCGCAAGCGAGATGCAGCAGGATGTAGTGCGACTTTGAGCAGGCTGGAGCCTACGGTAAGTAGTCCGTAGCGTCGCGATTTATTGCGCTTCACCGCTTCATCTATAATCGGAAGTGCGCAAATTGCGCCCAAGCTATGGGCGGCAATAATAACCTCGGTATCGCTTGGAGCTTCACTGATCAATGACGCGGCATGACCGACGACTTTTTCCATCTTCGTCATAACGTCTGAGCGCTTTCCGCGTGCCATGTCGCGAGCAAATGTCCAGTCGTCCATGAGCAGCAAAAGATGTAATTTTGCAGCAGAAAACCACAGTAGACATATCCCAGCCAAAAGACTTGTCCCTGCCAAAACAAATGGGCTGTTCGGAAAGGCATCGTCGACCAAGTATCCCATGCCAATAGATGTAATCACAATGGCTGCAAGCACGAGCAGTGGATAAACAAAGAACAGCGCATAGCGCCAGCTTGTCATGATGAAGCGGAAAAATGTGTCACTGACGATAAAGTCGAGCAGTGCAAGCAGTCCGCTCAGCAGGCGGACGACTGGATTTCTGGAGGCGTAAAACAGCGTGATATCGCCAAGCCCGTAAAGCACGAAATCGGTATGAGCCGCCCAGTCATCACCCTTGGCATGCAAACTGAAGCGACCCATGGCAACGCCGTCTTCGACAGCGCTGACAGATAGGGGGGAAGGCTCCGAGACGGTCATGTCGTAAACAGGCGCAGTTTTGCCTGCCTCGCGGACAAAGCGCCGATGGTGAGCCTCTACAGGCATATGCTCAAAGCCTGGCAGTAAAATCACCAGACGCTTGACGATCGTCATCCGCATCCTTTCCTCATCGCTTACCGATGATTGCGATCTACCTTACTTCGCTAACAAGGATTTTAGATGATCAGCGTTAACAGAACGTCGTCAGCGATAAGAAGTTGCAATAATTGGTAATGCAACTTCATTTTGGTGCCATGCGAATAGCTCCGTCAAGCCGGATCGTTTCTCCGTTTAGCATTGGGTTCTCGATAATATGCACAGCGAGCGATGCATACTCCTCTGGCTTACCAAGTCTTGAAGGGAAGGGAATGGATGCTGCAAGTGAATCCTGAACCTCCTGCGGCATTGCCAGCAGCATTGGCGTTGCGAAAATACCAGGAGCGATAGCCATAACGCGAATACCGAAGCGAGCAAGTTCCCGCGCTGCTGGCAGGGTAAGGCCTGCAATGCCGGCTTTGGAAGAGGCGTAGGCAGCCTGTCCGATTTGACCGTCGAATGCAGCGACCGAAGCGGTAGAGATAATCACACCGCGCTCGCCTGTTTCCAAGGGATCAAGCTTGGCGGCTGCATCTCCCACCAAGCGCAGCATATTGAACGAGCCGATAAGATTGACCTCGATCACGCGCCGGTAAAGCTCCAGATCATGCGGGCCATCTCGTCCGACAATACGTCCGGCATTTGCTATGCCAGCGCAATTGACGAGAACACGCGGTGTGCCAAATTTTTCGGTGACCTGACGCACTGCGCCTTCTGCATCGCTTGCACTGGAAACGTTGCAGCCGAGTGCAATGCCGCCGATTTCTTGCGCAACTTTCTGGGCAGCATCCAAATTAATGTCGAAAAGTGCCACCTTGGCGCCCTTTTCCGCAAAAAGCCGGGCCGTCGCTGCTCCAAGTCCAGATCCCCCGCCTGTTACAATAGCGGTATGTCCTTCAAGATTCATAATTTGCTCCCTTCCAGTGCAACGATTTCCTCAGCCGCTTACCATGGCAAGTGTGACGCCGATAGTCGCGCCCTTTGCTCATGTACGTAACTATGTGCCTTTGACTGTCAGAAATGTGAATGGACGGTTTTGTAGTGAAATTCACTATTTTTGCATTTATGTGGTCGAGTTTCCCCAGAATCGTGGATTATGGTTCTCCGGATGGGTTGACTGCGAATAAATCTGCTTGCATTGCGACATGGCAAAGGCTTCCATGCAGCTTCGGTTGCAGGCAAGGGGGCCGGCAACAAAAAAACCTCTGAAGGTGGAAAAACATGAAGACCTACAAGAAACTCATTGCGGCGACAGCGCTTGCAATGTTGACGGGTGGGCTGATGGCAGGTGGAGCCGCAGCTAAAACTTTCGTTTATTGCTCGGAAGCATCGCCGGAAGGCTTTGATCCCGGCCTCTATACGGGCGGTAACACCTATGATGCTTCGGCGCATACGGTTTATAATCGCCTTTTGGAATTCAAGGCTGGTACGACAGAAACCCAACCAGGTCTGGCCGAAAGCTGGACAATTTCTGATGATGGTTTGCAGTACACGTTCAAGATTCGTCCGGGCGTAAAGTTCCAGACTACAGAATTCTTCACGCCGACACGTGAACTCAACGCTGACGACGTGATTTTCTCCTATGAGCGCCAGTGGAAAGAAGACAGTCCCTGGAACAAGTATGTAACAGGTACTTCATGGGAATATTTTGCCGGCATGGGCTTCCCTGAGCTCCTGCAGTCGATTGAAAAAGTCGACGACATGACAGTGAAGTTCACACTGAAGCGCAAAGAGGCTCCGTTCCTCGCAAACGTTGCAATGCCATTCGCTTCGATCATGTCCAAGGAATATGCCGACAAGCTCCAGGCTGAAGGCAAGATGAACCAGCTGAACCAGATGCCTCTTGGCACCGGTCCTTTCTCGTTTGTCGCCTACCAGCAGGATGCCGTTATCCGTTTCAAGGCAAATCCTGACTACTGGAATGGCAAGCAGAAGATCGACGATCTGGTTTTCGCCATCACGACCGATGCTTCGGTTCGCTATCAGAAGCTCAAGGCTGGTGAATGCCATTTGATGCCTTATCCAAACCCAAGCGATGTGGCCGCGATGAAAGCGGATCCAGAGTTGAAGGTGATGGAGCAGGAAGGCTTGAACGTTGCCTACCTCGCGTACAACACGCTGATTGCACCGTTCGACAAGGTTGAAGTACGCCACGCGCTCAACATGGCCATCAATAAGAAGGCAATCGTTGACGGCGTATTCCAGGGTCTGGCAACACCTGCCAAAAACCCGATCCCACCGACAATGTGGTCCTATAATGACGCCATTGAGGACGACAAGTACGATCCTGAAGCAGCCAAGAAAATGCTTGCAGATGCCGGTGTAAAGGATCTTTCCATGAAGATCTGGGCGATGCCAGTTTCACGCCCTTATATGCTCAACGCTCGCCGCGCTGCGGAATTGATGCAGTCTGATCTTGCAAAGATCGGCGTCAAGGCCGAGATCGTGTCTTATGAGTGGGCCGAATATTTGAACAAGTCCAAGGCAAAAGACCGCGACGGTGCTGCTATTCTCGGCTGGACCGGTGACAATGGCGATCCAGACAACTTCCTTGATACATTGCTTGGTTGCGAAGCCGTCGGCGGTAACAATCGTGCGCAATGGTGCAACAAGGAATTTGATGCCCTGGTGAAGAAAGCCAAGGTTACAACAGACGTTGCAGAGCGCACAAAGCTCTACGAAGAGGCGCAGGTCGTGTTCAAAAAGGAAGCTCCTTGGAACACGCTTGATCACTCCCTGTCGATCGTACCGATGCGCAAGGGTGTCGAAGGCTTCCATCAGAGCCCGCTTGGTGACTTCGCCTTCGACGGCGTAGACATTACCGAGTAAGAGCTGAAAACTTGTAGGAAGGGCGTCCGTCAGGCGGGCGCCCTTTTTTCTTCCGAGCAAAAATGCGTTAAGGCAGCCGGAAGCACCGCCACCGATTGTGGCTGGAAGGTTCGATATGTTCAGATTTATTATGGGACGCGTGGCGGTTATGGCCCTGACTTTTGTCGGGGTATCCATCATCGCTTTTTCCTTTATTCGCATGCTTCCGGGCGATCCGGTTGCGTTACTTTCAGGCGAACGTGTCATGTCGCCAGAACGTCATGCAGCTATTTCGCGCGATCTTGGCTTCGACCAGCCGATCATCGTTCAATATTTCGACTATCTTCGGGGTATTCTGCACGGTGATTTCGGGACATCGATTGTAACCAAGCAGCCGGTTGTCGAACAGTTTTTCAATTTGTTTCCAGCAACGCTTGAGCTTTCAATTTGCGCAATTCTTTTTGCGGTTTTGCTTGGCATTCCAGCTGGTGTTTTCGCAGCGATCAAGCGCGGTTCCTTTCTCGATCAGTCAATCATGGGAACTGCCCTGATAGGCTTCTCGATGCCCATCTTCTGGTGGGGCCTGCTGCTGATCATGCTCGTATCCAACACATTGCACTGGACGCCTGTATCTGGCCGCATCTCACTGATGTTCTTTTTCCCGCCAGTGACCGGATTCATGCTGATCGATTCACTGATTTCTGGACAGTCGGGTGCTTTCAAGTCAGCCGTCAGCCACTTGATCCTGCCAACGATTGTGCTCGGCACTATTCCGCTGGCGGTTATTGCGCGTCAAACTCGTTCCGCAATGCTCGAGGTATTGTCCGAGGATTATGTGCGCACCGCTCGTGCCAAAGGCCTGGCTCCATTGCGCGTTATCGGTATTCACGCGCTGCGAAATGCCATGATCCCGGTTGTTACAACCATTGGTCTCCAAGTTGGCGTCATGCTGGCCGGAGCAATCTTGACAGAGACGATTTTCTCTTGGCCGGGTATCGGAAAATGGTTGGTCGATTCCGTCAGCCGCCGCGACTATGCGGTAATTCAGGGCGCTTTGCTCATCATCGCCGCCACCATCATGTTGGTCAATCTCGCTGTCGACTTGCTCTACGGCCTGATCAATCCGCGCATTCGACATTGAGGGGATAGATCATGGCCCAGACAAATATTCAAAGTGGAACCTCCACCGATTCATCTCTCCGACGGCAGCTTGCCGAGTTTTGGTATTATTTCTCGGAAAATCGTGGTGCCGTCATCGGCCTGGCAGTTTTCATATTGCTGATTATAACGGCTATTTTTGCACCATGGATTGCCCCGCACGGCCCGGCAGATCAGTACCGCGATGCTGTACTCCTGCCACCAATCTTCCAGGAAGGCGGACGTGCAGGCTATCTGCTTGGAACAGATGCCGTTGGTCGAGATATTCTCTCGCGTCTGATTTACGGCGCGCGCTATTCACTGTTTATCGGCATTGTCGTCACCTGTATCGCGCTTGTCGGCGGTATTTTTCTAGGTGTTATCGCTGGCTATTTCCGCGGTTGGGTCGATACAGTTATTATGCGCCTGATGGATGTCATCCTGGCCTTTCCATCATTGTTGCTTGCTCTGGTTCTGGTAGCAATTATCGGGCCGGGATTGACCGGGGCAATGATCTCCATCGCGCTGGTGTATCAACCGCATTTCGTGCGTTTGACCCGCGCTGCGGTGATGGCCGAAAAGACGCGTGATTATGTGGTGGCCGCAAAGGTTGCCGGTGCTGGTCCGCTGCGGTTAATGTTCAAGACGATCCTGCCTAACTGCATGGCACCGCTGATTGTTCAGGCGACGCTCTCATTTTCCAATGCGATTCTTGACGCTGCAGCACTGGGCTTCCTGGGTTACGGTGCTCAGCCACCGGCATCGGAATGGGGAACAATGCTGGCCGATGCACGTGAATTTATCGCAAGCGGTCAATGGTGGGTGGTAACGCTGCCCGGTCTCGCAATTCTGATTACAGTGCTTGCTATCAATCTCGTCGGTGACGGATTGCGCGATGCGCTTGATCCAAAACTGAAGAGGAGCTGAACATGAGCAAGCTACTCGAAATCAAAAATCTTTCTGTCGGCTTCGATACCAGCAATGGCATGTTTATGGCCGTCCAAGGCATTGATTTATCGGTCGAAGCTCGCGAAGTCCTGGCAATTGTCGGTGAATCCGGTTCTGGAAAATCCGTTGCGATGCTGGCTGTTATGGGGCTGCTGCCCAAATCAGCAACAGTCACTGCCGACAGCATGACATTTGATGGTCACGACATGCTGACAATGACGAGCAAACGTCGGCGTGAAATCATCGGGCGCGACGTTGCGATGATCTTCCAAGAGCCTATGGCGAGCCTTAATCCGTGTTTCACTGTTGGATTCCAGCTGGAAGAAGTTCTGCGGGTTCATATGAAACTCGACAAAAAGGCAAGGCGAGCCCGTGCCATAGAGCTCTTTAAACAGGTCGGTATCCCGACCCCGGAAGAGCGGCTCAACTCTTATCCGCATCAGATGTCGGGCGGGCAGTGCCAGCGCGTCATGATCGCTATCGCGATTGCGTGCAATCCAAAGCTGCTGATCGCAGATGAGCCAACGACCGCGCTTGACGTTACCATCCAAAAGCAAATTCTCGATTTGCTTGTTCGTCTTCAAGCCGAGCATGGCATGGGATTGATTATGATCACCCATGATATGGGTGTAGTGGCTGAAACTGCTGATCGTGTAATCGTTCAGTATAAGGGCACGAAGATGGAAGAGGCCGATGTGCTGACGCTTTTTGAGGCGCCCAAGAGCCCATATACCCGCGCATTGCTTTCCGCTCTTCCCGAAAATGCGACCGGCGATCGACTTTCGACCGTGGCTGATTTCATGAAAAACGAAGCAGCCAATGCAGGAGCTGCATCATGAGCGAGATTGTACTCGAAGGCCGCAATATCGTACGCGAGTATCACGTTGGCGGTGGCCTGTTTGGAAAGGCAAAGACCGTTCAGGCTGTAAAGGGCGTGAATTTCACTGTTGAGAAGGGCAAGACGCTTGCAATAGTGGGCGAAAGCGGATGCGGAAAATCGACACTTGGTCGTATTCTGACGCTGATCGATCCGCAGACATCCGGCGAATTGCTCATTGACGGCAAGCCTATCAATATTGCCAAAGACAAGGTGACGACCGAAATGCGCCGCAAGGTGCAGATCATTTTTCAGAATCCTTATGGTTCGCTGAATCCACGTCAGAAGATTGGTGAAGTTCTAGGCGAACCATTGCTGCTGAATACCAAGAAGACCGCTGCAGAGCGGCGCGAACTTGCCATGCAGATGCTGGTAAAAGTAGGCCTTGGCCCTGAACACTATAATCGCTACCCGCATATGTTCTCCGGCGGCCAGCGTCAGCGTATCGCCATAGCGCGCGCACTGATGTTGAGCCCAAGCCTGCTTGTTCTGGACGAGCCTGTTTCTGCGCTCGATCTTTCGGTGCAGGCGCAGGTTCTCAATCTACTTGCGGATCTGCAGGATGAGTTCAACTTGACTTATGTTTTCATCAGTCATGATCTGTCGGTGGTTCGTTATATCGCCGATGACGTTATGGTCATGTATTATGGTGAGGTGGTTGAATACGGTACGCGCGACGAGGTGTTTTCAAACCCGCAACACAGCTATACCAAGACGCTGTTTGCGGCGACGCCGAAATCTGACGTGGAGAGCATCCGGGCGCGTATTGCAAAGAAAAAAGCTGCCGCCTGAGCGAAGCCCGATTTGCAATCAGGCATTCACTCATTGAGCTTCAACAGGAGGAATGTCCGTGAGCAAAAAGCAGTCGATTTCATCTGCCCCGACAGATGGCAGCAAGGTGCAGATTTTCTGGACAGATGAAGATGGGCAGGAAAACCAATCCATCGGGCAGTATCGTTCGTTGGATCGCCTCAAAGTTACTGGCGGTCAGTGGGATGAGACCGATGCCGGATGGTGGGTATTTACCGATTCCAGCACGCAGAAAAAGGTAACGCCAACGGGATGGATGCCTGCTGGCAAATCGGATGAGTCCGAAGAAAACGAAGAAGAATAGCAAGAGCGGCGCTAAGTCCGGAAGTTAGGACGGACCTGACTATTTCTTCTGATGTTTGAGCAGACCGCGAACAATATCGTCAGCGGAAATCATGCCAAGAATAGCGCCTTTTTCGACAACGCCGACATCACCGCTATTCTTGGCCACTGCCTGCATCACATCCCGCACAGGTGTATCGGGCCGGGCAGTGGCCGCGAATGGCCGGTCACCGCGTGAGCGGTCAAGTGGAACCATGATGTCGGCCGCTGTCAGCACTCCAAGTGGATTCATATTGGCGACGAAATCCGCCACATAATCATCTGCCGGGTTTAGAAGAATATCCTGCGCTGTTCCGCACTGAATTATGCGGCCACCTTCCATGATGGCAATGCGATTGCCGATTTTCATCGCTTCATCAAGGTCGTGACTGACAAACACGATTGTCTTCTTCAGTCGATCCTGCAAGCTCAATAGCTCGTCTTGCAGCCTGTTGCGAATGAGAGGATCAAGGGAGCAAAACGGTTCGTCCATTAACAGGATTGGAGCTCCGGTCGCAAATGCGCGGGCAAGGCCCACACGTTGTTGCATGCCGCCCGAGAGCTCTCCAACCTTTCGCTTGGCCCAGTCTTTCAAATTGACCAGTTCAAGTTGCTGTTGAACGGCGCGCGCGCGCTCTTCCTTCGGCACTCCGGAAAGCTCCAGTCCGAAACCGACATTCTCCTCAACGGTACGCCAAGGCAAAAGTCCAAACTGCTGGAAGACCATCGACACCAGATGTTTGCGCAGGTTGCGCAAAGTCGTCTTGTCCGCCTTGCCTACGTCGATTGACTGCCCGTCATTATGAACGACGACTGAACCACGTGAAATAGGGTTGAGACGGTTGATAGCGCGCAGCAATGTGGACTTGCCAGAACCGGATAGGCCCATAAGGACCAGTATTTCGCCTTCGGCAATGGTCAGCGAACAGTTGTGAACGCCCAGAACATGACCGGTTTCAGCCTGAATCTCCGACCTGCTTTTTCCCTGGTCAGCCAAGGCCAGTGACGCGTCGGTCCGTTTGCCGAAAATAATGCAGACTTGATCAAGTGTAATAGCAGTCATTCACCTTGCTCCTTGCCGGGGCGGAAAATGCGGTCAAGCACGATGGCAACGACCACGATGACGAGACCGGCTTCAAAGCCAAGAGCGGTATTGACCGAATTAAGGGCACGAACAACCGGAACGCCAAGACCGTCGGCGCCAACCAGCGCGGCGATAACAACCATGGAAAGCGACAGCATAATGGTCTGGGTGAGGCCTGCCAGAATCTGCGGCATGGCATAGGGCAATTCAATCTTCCACAATAGTTGCCGCGACGAAGCGCCAAAGGCTTCCCCAGCTTCAACCAAATGCAGCGGGGTCGATGAGACGCCAAGATGAGTCAGGCGAATGGGGGCAGGTAGTACAAAGATTGCCGTGGCAAGCAAGCCCGGCACCATGCCAATGCCGAAGAACACGATGGCGGGAATAAGATAGACGAAGGTTGGCAATGTCTGCATCAAGTCCAGCACAGGGCGAATTGCCGAATAAAATTTGGGTCGATGCGCGGCAATGATGCCAATAGGGACACCGATACCCATGCAAAGGATGCAGGAAGAAAGCACCAGGGTGAGGGTTTCCATCGTCTCGTCCCAGTAGCCCTGGTTAACAATGAAGAGAAATCCCACAATCGTAAGAATGGTGACCGCAATTGAACGCCGCAAGGCATAGGCAACGGCAGCAAATATGGCGATCATAACCAAAGGGTGAGGGTATTTCAGCACGAACATAAGTCCGTCAATGAAACTTTGCATCACCATTGCAAGTCCGTCAAAGAACCCGGCAAAGTTGGTGGTGAGCCAATCGACGACGGCCTTAGCCGTCTTGCCGACTGGAATCTTGTCTTGTGTCAGCCAGTCCAACCGAACTATCCCTCTGTCGTTCTATCAATAAGCGGAAAAAGCCTCCCGGCCGGTTGGCCGGGCGGCACTTGTTTCATGCTCTTGTTGCACCGGCTTAAAGGCCGAGCTCTGCCTTGACAGCGGGGAGACCATCTTTGCCGTCATAGGTAGTGACACCAGCCAACCACGCATCGAGAACACCCGGATTGGCTTTCAACCATTCCGTTGCAGCGTCGGCAGCATCTTCCCCGTCATCCAGGATTTTGCCCATGATCTCGTTTTCCATGGGTAGCGTAAATTTGAGATTGGCAAGCAGTTTGCCAACATTCGGACATTCGGTTGTGTAGCCGGTGCGAACATTGGTATGGACTTCAGCGCCACCAAAATTAGGGCCAAATACGTCGTCGCCACCAGAGAGATAGGCGAGCTTGAAGTTGGCATTCATTGGATGCGGTTCCCAGCCGAGGAACACCACAGGCTTTTCGGACTTGGTATCTTTCGCAACTTGGGCGAGCATGCCCTGCTCGGATGACTCGGCAAGCTGGAAACCCTTCAGGCCAAACTGGTCTTTCGAAATCATGTCAAGGATGAGGCGATTGCCGTCATTGCCAGGCTCGATACCATAGATCTTGCCGCCAAGATCATCCTTGAATTTGGCGATATCCTTGAAATCCTTCAGACCCTTGTCATAAAGATATTGTGGCACGGCAAGCGTATATTTCGCGCCGGTTAGGTTCGAACCGAGGTCCTCAACGGTCTTGTTCTCAATGTAGGGTTTGATATCAGCTGATTGCGTTGGCATCCAATTGCCAAGAAAAATATCAATGTCTTTTTTGCCGAGGGAGGCATAGGTCACAGGCACCGACAGGACTTTTATGTCGGTGCTGTAGCCAAGCGCCTTGAGCACTTCGGCTGTTGTTGCGGTTGTGGCGGTCACATCAGTCCAGCCGACATCGGCAAAGCGTACATTTTTACAGCTCTCAGGTTCGGCAGCCAATGCGGTGCCCGCCGAAAGCACCAAAGCCAAGGTAACAGTCAATTTGGACAGAGTTTTCATATTTGTTTTCCCCTTCCGGCTTTTCCCGGCATTCAATCTGCTGAACCAAGCATCAAACGGGCAGCCATTCAAGCATAGGCGCGCATAAATCCGGTCAAATAGCGACAGTTGTTGATATTCCACAAAAAGTGAACGCTGTACTCATGCTGTGGCTTCAAGCCAGAACGCAAGTCTGGTTAAAGCGGTTATGGCAAAATTATACTTCAGTTATTCGGCAATGAATGCCGGTAAATCGACGCTTCTCCTGCAGGCTTCTCACAACTATCGAGAGCAGGGTATGCGAACCATACTGTTCACTGCCGGTCATTATGCAGAAAATGGTGTGGGGAGAATAACATCAAGGCTTGGCGTCAGTGCACCTGCCGAACTTTATTGGGACGATGACGATCTGTTTGCACGAATCAAGGATGCGAATGGTGAAGCTCCGCTCAGTTGCGCATTTGTTGATGAGGCACAATTTCTGACCAAGGAACAAGTGTGGCAGCTTGCCCGCGTAGCTGACAGATTGAACATTCCAGTTATGTGTTTTGGTCTTCGTACCGACTTTCAGGGAAAGCTCTTTTCTGGTTCCTCTGAACTCCTTGCTATTGCCGATACATTGCGTGAAATCCGGACAATCTGCCATTGCGGAGCCAAGGCTACCATGGTGGTGCGCAAGGACCAAACCGGCAAGGCGCTCACTGAAGGAAATCAGGTTGCCATCGAAAAGTCTGTCTATGTTTCGCTCTGCCGTAAACATTGGGAAGATGAAACCGGACATTCTTTATAGGGCAACCGTATAATTAGCCGATATTCTTCGCTTGCAAGTCCGCGCCCGCCGTTGTCATCTGGCTGCAGGCATTGTTTGACAAGATGTAATTGCTATATGCAATCGGGATCATGGTTGATATTTCAATTACGCAATAGGGGAGATTTATAATGGCGAGTTTGCAAGATTTCGACGCTGAGATTGAAAAGACCAAAACAATGGTCAACGACATGCGTGCGAAGATTGATCAGTCCAGCGTTGTTCTCGATAAATTCGCCAAAGCAGATGCAAAGATTGGCGCCGCCGACTTTGACATCGAGAATGCGCGCATCGACGACGTGTTGCGCCAGCAAAAGGCAATGGAAGGCAATATTGCCGAGTTGATTATCGGCTTGGAGGATGCCACCAACATTTTCGGTACAGAATTCGAAAGCATGAAGGGCTATTCGGGCTGGGAAAAATTTATTGGCGTGTTTTCAAAAGACAAGATGCAGCGTCTGCGCTCCGATAGGGTGCGCAACATGTCGCTCGCGGGCAATCTTCAGGAGCTTCTTACCAAATCAGATCGCATCGTCGGTATTTTGAAAGAGCAAAAAGTTGTTCTCGATGCCCGGTACAAAACCTCGGAAAACAGCCTGGCAACAGTGATTGAGCGCCGCAAGACCACTATTGCTACGCTTGAAGCGACTCAAAAGCGTATCGAAGAACTTAATCCGCTATTGCTTGATATCGAAAACCGCATTGCCGCGTCGACCGATCAAGGGACACGGGCGCAACTTGAGGGAGAGCGTTCCAAGCTCGCCACCGAGTATAATGAACGTCAGGCCAAGGAACAGGAACTGCTGGCTGAGAGCCAGACTCTTGAACGCTATACCTCGATGTTCCAGACATTTGTTGACTCGCTCAACAATCAGATCGCCGCTCAAAGCACGCTGATCAACAAGCTGGCTATCGATACCGAACAGCGCATTGTGCTTTACAAGGCTCTGGAAGACTCTCTCAAGACTGCGGCTCAACAAGATGTTGCCCACAAGATCAATACGCTTGGTAGCCAGGTGGACAAGGCGGCCGAGGAAACCATGGCTGGTGTTGGTGCCGCTGCACAAAAACACATTGGCGACCTTCTCGAGATGCACGAAAAGAACATGGTCAGTTCGCAAGATATTCAGCGCCGCAAGAAGCTTGCAGATGATGCATTTGCCCGCAGGTTCTCTGAAGTGCTCAAAAAACATAATTCTGCCGATTACGTTCAGAGTTAATTCATGGCGGAGAATGCAGATCTGGCGGCGGCGGAACGTTACTTCGGTGCAATCCGTGCAGCATTGGATGGGCTTGAAGTTTTCCTGAACAATCAAGACTCGCCGCTTTACAAGCATGATCTGGTTGCTCAGACCGTTGCAGAATATCTCGAGCGGCTGGACGCATCATTTGAGTGCTGGCGTAACAGGCTTGGCTTTACAGAGCGCTTCCGTATATCCAAGGCGGAAAGCGGCTTTCCTGTATTCCAGAACGTGCTGGAACTGGAAAATGACAAGAAGGAAGCAAAGGGACGACTTGCTGCCATATCGCCGGTGGAAACATTGCGCAGCGAGATGGTGGATTTCATCCTGCGCCACCGCGAGTTTCCGCGAGATTTACAAAAATCCATAGCTGAGCGCATCTATCTGGAGACAGTTTTGAAAGGCGAGGTTTTTTCGCCATTCGTACTTCCCACAACGATCCGTGTTTCAGTAAATCCAAAGACAATGCGCCCGTTTTACGTCGTGCATTGGGGAGCCTTCGATGGTGCTTCGAACCTCCCCCTGATCTATATGGCAGTCATTGAGGATTCTTCGGAAGACATCGTCGAAACACTGGTCCAGAAGGATGGAAAGCTCAATCCCAAAGTCAAAATTCCACTTCCAGTGGGTGGTTTGCTGAACCCCGATCTGGCAAGCCGTTTCGATGATTTTGCGGCAAAAAATTCCGCCTATTCACTATCCCCCGTAACAATCGCGATGAGCCTAGACAAGGATTTCCCAGAATTGCACCCCAAGCAATTGCGCCGAATTGTTCTAGGCCCATTCTATACGGCGGGGATCACAGAGCATAACCAGAAAGTTGCAGATGTGCTTGAGCGTGTCCGTCGGCCTGAAGACGCGTGGCTGTTGACCTGGACCATGCAGGAAGTGTTCTCGACAGCCGAGAAACCGGGAAAACGCGGCATCTGGTCTTCAGAACCGTCTCGCGAAGAATTTCATATTAATACTGACGATCTGGAAGCCACCCGACAGGGTGTAAGTTACTACGAGCAGCACGCTCTGGTTCCTCATGAAGCATATCAGGCGCTCTACGCCTCTGGGGAAGCATCGCGGATTTTTACCGGCTTTGAAACGCATATCCTGTCGAATGGGCAGGTTATCAGCGGCATTTAAAAGGACTGAGTTCATGGATGTCGGCCTGACGACGATTGAAGAAAAAGATATCGACAAACACCTTCCGGTTGCGAACGCAATGGTGACGCGATTTGTTTCGCTTGAAACCAGCGAGGGGCAGTCGGGCACCGAGATCGCGGGCACTGGCCGTCGTTTCGTTTCGACAGTCTCAACTGGCGGGCTACGCAAGACGCGTGAGGTCGAATTTGCCAAAACTGTGCAATCTGTGCGGGCGGATGACCCGATGTTGTCGATCGCCCAGCACACATTGTTGTTCAGAGCGCGACGCGGCGTCGCTATTGCTCTTGCCGTAGCGGATGTCTTTGGAAGGCAGAGCGACTTTGAAAGCCTGATGGCGCGCAATGCCTCTGCGCCGCTGCAAGGTGAGGAGGCCAGCCATTTCAAACGTCTCCTATCGGCGGCATCCTACATTGCGGCATTTTCTCTGTCTGCCTATCTGGCCCAATTAATCGAAGCGGACGGGGAGCCCGCAAATGATATTGCCGAGCCGGATTTCCTGTTTGACACGTCGCAGGATGCATTGAAGTCAGTAATCGCTGGACTGGATCGCGCCATAAGCGGGGTAAAGGACGAACAGACAATGCTGGCACGAGCCAAGGCTTTTGCAGCGCTCAGTATTGACGGGCTTTTGCAGCGAAAGGGTCGATTTGAAGGGCTGGGCAGTTTTGATGACATGCACCTGCGGCTGGATAGCGACGATTTCACATTGGATGGCTTCGACGTAGCGCCGTCAAAAAAACGCACGCCGCTGGTCATGACGTTCAGAAAGCCGAGCGAAGTTGTCGGCAATCACATCGCCAAATATCAGGCGTTAAAATTATCCAAAATGCTGATGGCTTATGATTTTGACAGACAGCTCAACCCGTTCGTGGAACTCGGTGGATTCCTGTTCACATTCATTGGCGACGGCGCGCCGGGTACGGGTAAAACAACACTGATCCAGATGATAGCGGGACTCGTCAATGATTACTGTCAGGTTGCTGGCTATGCCTTTCATTACGAAAACTTTGGTGTAGACCAGATATCCTCATATCAAGGCAAATCGGGTCAGAACTGTAAGCAGTTCGTTACCAATGTTCTCAATCCGCGTACCATCGGTTTCGGTACGATCGACGATATTGATCAGGTCGCCGCCAAGCGCTCGGATGACCGGGCTTCATCGGGCCAGCATGAGATAACCGGCGTTCTGATGGAAGCTTTTGCAGGTGCTTCGACTGTTGTGAGAGGCAACTGCTCTTTCGGCATGTTCTCCAACTATCCGGAGAATGTCGATGATGCGCTGCGCCAGCGCGCTGGTGCGCGTTGGCTGGTTGATGGTCCGCAGACACGCGACGACTATATTGACATCTTTGCGCTGCTGGCAGGTAAGAACCACAAGATTCCGCTTGGGGACCATAAGCTCTATGAAGCACAGCAAATTCAACGTGCGGTGGAGACTGCATATGAGGAATTGTCGAAGCCACAAGAAGATGGGCTGAAAGTCGTCTACGACCGTTTCATAAAGGATAATGGCCAACCCGAAACATTGTCCGATGTTGGCACATATCTCCATATGATCAAAGAGCGCGAACCGCGTTTCACGGGACGTGCGATCAAAAACGTCACCGATGCGATCAAGATGCGGGCAATGGATGTCGAGCTGCCGGACGAGTGGTTTGAAAAACCCGAAACGTTCATGCACAAGAATTATGATGATAAGAAAGCGATGATTGAGGCGCTGCGTAAACCGTTCACGATGGATATGGTGTTACAGGAAATCAATCGTTATGCGGATTCGGAATTCCGCTATGCCGACAAGTCCGACGATGCCGCCATCGACAAAATGGTGCGTGATGCAAGGCTGCGCGAGCGTGCTGTCAAGGAAGTCGAGGCGTTGAAAGCCAAGGGGCAATGGGAAGCCTGATGGAACTGCTCTACCAGAATGATCTGATCTATGGGCGGTTGTTGAAAATTGACCAGCCGCACCTTGTTGAGCGGTACAATAAAGCGCTTCAATCCTTTGGCTTTCCAGTTAGCAAGCTGAATGAGTTCGACATTGACAGGACAGGATTCTCGCCACAGATCGCCGAAGAACTGAAGGATCCCGCTTATCTTGATCCGAATGGCGTGAACAGACGCTTCATTATCCTCACGCCGTCGCAAGCCGACTTGCCCGTTGTTCACACGCAATTCTCCAATACGTCGCAATTGATGTACGAGTTTTTTTCGAGCAATGCCCGGGCGATCGATGCGCTGACCATCAAGGATGTCCTTTATGGCGAGATCGAAGATTCGGTTTCGGTTGTCTCTGATATCGAAGATCTGCTTTCCATTAATCAGGTCGAGTTTCGCGTGCTTTCAGCGCAAAACGTTATGGCGCAGGCGTCTGAGCTACGCTTGCTGGCCGACCGCCTCAAAGATGAGCCTGACGCATGGCGCGACAATGCAATGCTGGAGCGTATGGTCGAGCTTGCCAAAGTCACGGGTGATATCCGCGAAAACTCGCTGGTTCCCGACAAGGTGCTTTTCAGGCATACCGCCTTTTGGACCAGTCATTTTGGCGGGGTCTATATTTTTGTCGATGACAATACGACCACTGTTATCGGGAATCCTGAAGCACCAGGTTTCCGGCGCTCGCGTCCCTGGCAGGTCAATTATATTTCGATCAAGGATGCCGAGCAGGTTTTCCAGTTCCTGAGCACGACGTCGCGTATTGAATTGCCGCGTGCATCGTGGATTGAGCAATCCGGTTATCTGGAAAATCGCGGCGAGATGATTATCCGTCACCTGATCCAAACGCTGGAGCCAGAGCGTGATTTAAAGAATATTGACCGGATTTGGCTGCAAACATGGATTCATGCCAATGCCAGCCTGATCAATCATGATGGCACATGGCCATTTCTCAACGCAGTGAAGCGGGAGATCGGACAATCCGGCCAGTTAAATATATCTGAAACTGATCCGTCGCGGCGATTTCTTGTTGTCCGAGCGTTGCCCAAGCATCCTGATGCATGGCTGGTGAATCAGCTGATCAGTGATTTTGTGCCTTGGGATTTTCTGTCGCGCTATGTGTTTAACAAGCCCGGTTTTTATGCCGATTATCAACGCTGGAGTCTTCCTTATCAGGAACACGTTGTCGATATTCTCAAAACAACCTATTTGAAGGACAAGGAAGGGCTGCGAAAGCGGTTGTTTGGACTAGGATAGTGTGGATTGAAATTGGTCTGAAATATTTTCTACTTCATGCTCCGCCCCTTTCCTCTTTCAATACACAATTGTGACGTGTAGGGCGGTTTCTCGATCCTGCCATCTAGTAAGGCACTTCGAGGACCCGTCTATTGAAATAGGTTTGTTGGTGTTTGCAGCTGCAATCAGGATTGCAAGCATATTTTTTCCTACAGTTGTCGTGCCGTCAAAATCAAACTCTCCGGTGACGCTTTTGCCGCAGACTGGTACGTTGTTATGGGTATCAACACTAAATATTACCCTACCGTCGCCGATGACAGCAATCCTGCGGACAAGACCTGATCCTTCGCCTCCATAAGCGGAGAAACTAGAAACCATTGCTACCGCGACAAGGACATACTTCAAGAATGTCATATCAACATAATCTCCATTAGTGAATTTATATTAACCGGCTAATCGAAAAGGAGAAAAGTAACAGGACTCATTTCCAATTTGGATTTGAGCGCTCCATAATAATGCTGCACCATTGCAATATCGCCAGCGCTTAGAATGCCACCATTGTTCCATACTGGATTGCAGTAGTTCATGACGGATTCTGCATCCCATGGACCAAATTTTTTGTCCCCAGCAGTATCTCCGACTGGCTGTCCTTTGGTACAAATTGGAGGTTTATCGTCACGTAATTGCTCATGGGCGAAACCTAGAGCATGGCCAAATTCATGCACTGCAATTTTGCGAATGCATTCGATTTTTGTTTGCTGGCAACTGGTGCTGAAAGTCGTAAACTCGAAATTTAAGTCGATGCCAACGGATTTGTTCTTAAGCTGTGTTCCGAGGCCATAAGTGCCTGGTGCATCGTCGCTGTTTCCAATAATTGTATCGTCCACCACCGCAACTCTGAGGCCATCAATCGGTTGACCAGAGCACTGTTGCCAGCCGGTAAAACGTACCTGTGATACTGCTTCCCATGTGTCTGCAACTGCATTCTGCACGACCTGCCGTTGCGCGGCGTACCTATTGTAAGTGGTGTCATCCATTTTCCAGCACGTTGCTATATTCTTGGTGGGCCAGATGGATGTTTCAAGTGGAAATCCTTCAACCTTCCCGCTTCTGGAAGTGTGCTGTAATTTATCGTGAGCTAGTACTTCCGAGCTGCCACTGAAGCTAGCTAATGACAATATAAGAACATGGATTTGAAAAACGGGATACAATCTCATGGGCCTTCCCAAGTGTGATTGGAAAAATGAAAAAAAACTATAATATCAATATGTTATGCTGTGATTTCAGCAGTATGTATTGAGGTTGTCAATTTGACTTTAGTCGCAAATGAGCAATTTATTTCAGACTGCATTGTCGATATTCTCAAAACAACCTATTTGAAGGACAAGGATGGGCTGCGAAAGCGGCTCTATGGACTTGACCAGTGAAGGAAACAGGATGCTCGAGCCCGTAGTTAATTTTTTCAGCCGAATATTCACCTATATCGGACGTGGTATCGGGTTTATTGTCGGTATCCTCCTGTGGCCATTCATGTGGGCGGGCAGCTGGTATACGCAGAGGGGGTTTATTCTCAAGATTGTGGTGGGTCTTGCTCTTCTCCTCTGGCTGGGTCTTTACGGTTATTTCTTTTACAACACGCAGGCCTGGACCAATTTTAATCCGGATTATGTTGCGTCCTATAATTTCAAGAATCAGACAGCGCCTGCTGGCGAGCCATTGGCTGCGCCCGCTGCAGCTGCGACGACGGGCACAAATGTTGCCAAGACCTGTGCTCGTTCCGCAATTGTAACAGTCACTGCGGATTTGACGGATTTCAACGTCAACCAGAATGCCTGGATCTCCTCGATGCTGCTCTACAAGCTCGGATTTTTCGGTATGGATTGGGACAGGACGCCATTTCTTGATAACAAGGCATCCTTTCAACGAGGTATCAATTCAGCCGTCCGCCGAACGGGTATAGAGTTGGTCGATACGTTGGGGCGCGTTCGTGGCACCTCACAGATTGATGGTGACCTGCAAAAGGCTCGCGGTAATCTGCAGTTCACCGAGGATGCATGGTATTTCGGCCTCAATCCATTTGGTCCGAAAACGCCGACGCCAAGCTATTACCGCTCGGCTGTGAATGATCTGCGCACATTCAATACAAAGCTGGAAAACTGCAACGCGATCTTCGACGCGCGTGCGGATAATCTGATTCAGTTTATCGATCGTATCGCCAATGATATCGGTGCCACATCAGCTATCCTGAAAGATCGTTCCGAAAATCACAATAATGGCTGGTTCGATACGCGTGCCGATGATCGTTTCTGGTTCGCCTATGGTCAGCTCTACGCTTATTACGGCTTGATGAATGCTGCACAGGTCGATTTCAGGCAGGTGCTGGATGAAAAGCATCTTACGCCGCTATGGGATGGTATGGACGGCCAATTGCGCTCTGCTCTGGCTATTCAGCCCTGGATCATCGCCAATGGCAGTGAAGGGGGCTGGCTGTTGCCAAACCACCTAACGACCATGGGTTTCTATATTTTGCGCGTCCGCTCGAACCTGATCGATATCAAGCAGGTGCTGCAACAATAAGCGGGCTTTGATAGGTGAGGCGGGCTTAGCCCCGCCTCTTCTCAATCAAACCGGCAGGGCCGATGTTTCCTTAACTTCTTCCATGACCGCATAAGTATGGGTTTCGCGAACGCCCGGTAGCGAAAGCAGCGCATCGGAAAGAAAACGCCGGTAATGCTCCATATCGGCGACACGGGCTTTGATCAAATAGTCGAACCCGCCGGCGACCATATGACATTCCATCACGTCCGGGTTACGGCGCGTTGCAGCGGCGAAAGTTGCGAAAACGTCCGGTGTGGTGCGATCCAGCTTGATCTCGACAAAAACCAGCATTGCGCGATCGAGCTTTTTCGGCGACAATTTTGCTGTGTACCCAAGTATATAGCCGTCACGGGATAGGCGTTTCACCCTTTCGGTTGTCGCTGTTTGGGAAAGGCTGATACGTTCGGATAATTCAGTATTGGATAGCCTTCCATCTTTTTGCAGCTCGCGCAGAATCCTGCGATCGAGACTGTCCAAACTCTTCATCTCTAAAAAATTCCCCATTTTAGTTTTTTACTCTGATTAGGCTGTTTTTATTGGTGAGAATAACCAGCTGGAATAGATTATATGGAAAAAATCAATAAGGGGAAGCCTGATGACTAACCATTCGCCATCCACCCAAGATTTTTCCGCGCCCTATGCTGTCGATGATCAGCAATTGGTTGCTGATTTGCTGCACACCATTGCGCTTTCCGAACCGGTAAACCGGCGTATCGACGAGCGTGCCAGTAAATATATCGCGACGATCCGCAAAGAAGCGAATGGCATTGGCGGTGTCGAAGACTTTCTTCGCGAGTACGGACTTTCGACGCGTGAAGGCTTGGCCTTGATGGTGCTTGCCGAAGCGCTCTTGCGCGTGCCGGATGCTGCTACACAAGACAAGTTGATTGAGGACAAACTCAAGCAGGGCCACTGGTCCGAGCATGAGCCGAGCGGCGATACGTGGTTCGTTTCTGCCTCAGCTTGGGCACTTGGCCTTTCCGCTAAAGTTATCAAGCCAGGTGAAACGCCGGAGGGTGTATTATCGTCACTGGTCAAGCGGATCGGGCTGCCAACTGTTCGCACCGCCACCAAACAGGCTATGCGTTATCTTGGTCATCACTTTGTACTGGGCGAAACCATCAAGGACGCCTTGAAACGTGCCGGTACAAACGAAGCCAAGGGCTATCGCCATTCCTTCGATATGCTGGGGGAAGGCGCGCGGACACGTAAGGATGCGCAGGGCTATTTCAAATCCTATTCAGATGCGATTGATGCCATTGGCCGCGCTACGGGTAATAAGAAGTTGCCGGATCGTATGGGGATTTCTGTCAAACTGTCAGCGCTGCATCCGCGTTATCTTGCAACACACCATGATCAGGTCATGGCTGAATTGGTGCCTGATCTTTTGGTTCTGGCGCAAAAGGCGAAGTCCTATGATTTGAACTTCACGGTTGATGCGGAAGAGGCGGACCGGCTTGAGCTGTCTCTGGATGTGATTGACCGCGTTTTTGCTGATCCGTCACTGCATGGTTGGGACGGGTTCGGCCTTGCCATTCAGGCTTATCAGAAGCGTGCTCTCGCGGTCATCGATCACGTTGACAAGCTTGCCGCCCGCCATAACCGCAAGATGATGGTGCGGTTGGTCAAGGGCGCCTATTGGGATACTGAAGTGAAGCGAGCCCAGGAGCGCGGTCTCGCCGACTATCCAGTATTTACGCGCAAGCCTGCGACTGACGCTTCTTATATGGCCTGCGCCAAGCGTATGCTTGATGCTCGACCGCGGATTTTTCCTCAGTTTGCGACCCATAATGCGTTAACAGTCGCAATGATTCTGGAAATGGCCGGAGACGACAAGACTGGTTTTGAGTTTCAGCGCCTGCATGGCATGGGTGAAAGTCTTTATAAGCAGATCACCGAAAAGAATGACAAGATTGCTTGCCGCATATACGCGCCAGTAGGTGGATATCGCGATCTTCTTGCCTATCTCGTGCGCCGTCTGCTTGAGAACGGGGCAAATTCCTCATTTGTTTCGGTGGTTGGCGACAATAATGTGCCGATTGCCGATCTTCTGGTTCGTCCTACCGAGAAGCTGAATGACGGCAAGGGCTATCGTCATCCCAACATTCCGATGCCTCTGAAACTTTACGGCAAACGCACAAATTCGGCCGGTGTCGAACTTGGCGACAGGAAAGCATTGGCAGGTCTCTTATCGGGCATTGCTAGGGCATCCAAAAGCGTCAAGGCCGTTCCCTTGATCGACGGAAAACCATCGGGAAAGATGCAGGACGTAATTTCTCCGGTTAATGGTACAGCAATCGGTTCGGTTGTTTTTGCAACCGCCGAAGAGGCAGCGAAGGCTGTCGGCATTGCACGCAAGGGCTTTGTTTCATGGTCTCGCACTGCGGTTGAAACACGCGCAAAGGCACTGGAAAAGGCGGCTGATCTGCTTGAAGGCACTCGCGATCAAATGCTTGATCTTTTGTCGCGGGAGGCTGGCAAAACTCTTGATGATGGCATTGCAGAAATCCGAGAAGCAGTCGATTTTTGTCGATACTATGCTGCTGAGGCCCGCCGCCAGTTCGCAGCGGACAAAATAATGCCTGGTCCGACGGGCGAAGATAATAAGCTTCGCCACCGGGGACGCGGTGCATTTGTGTGTATCAGCCCGTGGAATTTTCCTCTGGCAATTTTCCTGGGACAGGTAACGGCTGCGCTTGCTGCAGGTAACAGTGTGCTTGCCAAGCCGGCGGAGCAGACGCCGCTTATAGCCTATGAGGCGATCAGAATCCTGCACGAAGCGGGCATTCCGAAAGATGCACTTCTGTTCGTACCGGGTGATGGTTCGGTTGGTGCGGCACTGACATCTCATGTGGACATCGCCGGGGTTGCCTTCACGGGCTCTACTGACACGGCTTGGGCTATCAACCGCACGCTGGCTGCAAAGAAGGGACCCATTGTACCGCTCATTGCAGAGACAGGGGGTCTCAATGCTATGATCGTTGACGCAACGGCTCTGTCAGAGCAAGTGGCTGATGATGTCGTCATGTCAGCTTTCCGTTCGGCAGGCCAACGCTGTTCAGCGCTGCGTATTCTCTACCTTCAGGAGGATATTGCGGACAATATGCTCCATATGATCGAGGGAGCTGCAAAAGAGCTGGTTCTCGGTGACCCGGCATTGGCATCTACTGATGTTGGACCAATTATCGACCGCGACCAACGCAACATGCTGCGCGATCACATCGAGGCAATGCGCAAAACTCAGAAGGTTCGTTTTGCAGGCGAGGCGCCGAGCGATGGCTTGTTCTTTGCGCCACATATTGTTGAACTGGATAGAGCCGATGCCTTGCAGCGCGAGGTATTCGGCCCGGTTCTGCATGTCGTCCGCTGGAAAGCAAAGGATCTGGATAAGGTGCTCGACCAGATTGCGTCGACCGGTTATGGCCTGACCTTCGGGCTGCACACACGTATCGAAGCAACGGTCGCGAAAGTCATCGACAGGCTCGACATTGGAAATATCTACGTGAACCGCAATACGATTGGCGCTGTTGTAGGAACTCAGCCTTTCGGCGGATCGGGTCTTTCCGGCACCGGGCCGAAAGCTGGTGGGCCGTCCTATTTAACGCGGTTTGCACTTGAGCAAGTCGTTTCCGTTAACACGGCTGCTGCTGGTGGAAATGCCAGCCTTATTGCCATGGGCGAATAGCAGCAAATGGGGATAGGCGTGTTCGGCCTATCCCCATTTCATGTACAGAATGCTATTGACGTTGTTAAACATTGGGGAAACGTCAATGGCCACCGTCAAGTCCGATATTGAGATTGCTCGCTCCGCTACCAAAAAAACGATTTTAGAGATTGGTGCAACGATCGGCATTCCGCCGGAACATCTGGTGCCCTACGGCCATGACAAGGCCAAACTGTCGGCAGAGTTTATCCGCTCCAAGAAGGAGGGGAAGAATGGCAAGCTCATTCTTGTAACCGCCGTTAGCCCAACGCCCGCTGGCGAGGGAAAAACTACCACCACCGTTGGTCTTGGCGATGGCCTTAACCGCATAGGCAAAAAAGCGATCGTCTGTATCCGTGAAGCTTCGCTCGGTCCGTGTTTTGGTACCAAAGGGGGCGCAGCAGGCGGTGGCTATGCGCAAGTTATCCCAATGGAAGATATCAATCTGCATTTCACTGGCGATTTCCATGCCATAACTTCCGCGCATAATTTGCTCGCGGCAATGATCGACAATCATATCTATTGGGGCAATGACCTCAATATTGATACGCGCCGGATCACGTGGCGCCGGGTGATGGATATGAATGACCGCGCCCTGCGCGGCATTGCATCATCCTTGGGCGGTGTAGCCAACGGCTTTCCTCGCGAATCCGGCTTTGATATCACTGTTGCTTCGGAAGTTATGGCAATCCTATGTCTTGCCGTTGATCTTGCCGATCTTGAGAAGCGTCTTGGCGATATCATCATCGGCTACAGATTTGATCGAAGCCCTGTATATGCTCGGGATCTGAAGGCGGACAAGGCTATGGCCGTTCTGCTAAAAGATGCGATACAGCCCAATCTTGTGCAAACGCTTGAGAATAATCCAGCTTTCGTGCACGGCGGTCCCTTCGCAAATATTGCGCATGGCTGCAATTCGGTTGTTGCAACGACAACGGCTCTAAAACTGGCAGATTTTGTTGTCACAGAAGCAGGGTTCGGCGCGGATCTGGGCGCTGAAAAATTCTTTGACATTAAGTGCCGCAAAGCTGGCTTGAAGCCTGCCGCTGCCGTTATTGTCGCCACGGTTCGGGCGATGAAAATGCATGGCGGCGTTGCCAAAGTCGATCTGGGGGAAGAGAATGTCGTGGCGGTTAAATCCGGCTGTGCCAATCTCGGGCGTCATATGGAAAACGTCCGGCAGTTTGGCGTGCCGGTGATCGTTGCGATCAATCATTTTACTGCGGATACCGAGGCTGAAATCGAGGCGGTCAAAGCTTTTGTGGCTGCTCACGGTGCGGAAGCAGTGTTGTGTAAGCATTGGGCGCATGGTTCGGCAGGCATAGAGGAACTCGCGCAGAAAGTTTCGGCACTGGCAGAAGGCGGATCGGCACAATTTTCGCCACTCTACGAAGATGAGCTTTCCTTGTTTGATAAAATCGAAACAATTGTAAAACGGATCTATCGCGGGGCAGAAGCAGACGCCGATGCCAGCGTTCGTGACCAACTGCGCCGCTGGGAGGAGGCAGGTTACGGCCATCTTCCGGTTTGTATGGCAAAAACGCAATATTCGTTTTCAACAAACCCTGATTTACGCGGTGCGCCAGTCAATCATGTTGTGCATGTGCGCGAGGTGCGGCTCTCGGCTGGAGCGGGCTTCGTTGTGGCAATATGCGGTGAAATCATGACTATGCCAGGCCTGCCAAAGTCTCCATCGGCGGAGCGTATTCATCTCAACGCTGATGGCTTGATCGAGGGCCTATTTTAGACCTTAGGCGCACAAGTGATTTTTGCAGTTGCAAGCGGCCCAATGTAACGATAACAATCGTCGCTATGAACACATGCATTTTCTCAACTGGCTGGTGGTGGGCTCGCTTTTAGCGGCCGCGCAGCCTTTTGCATGTTTGTGAAAAAGGACAGGGCCGCAACGGGTTTTCCGGGCGGCCTTTTTGTTTGACCGCTTGAATTGCCCTGAATGCCGAATGCAACAAAGGATTTGACGATGCATAGAATTGAGGGCCAGTTGGAAGTATTCGATACAAAGGGCGGGGTGACAATCACCCGTTCGCGGGTGGCAACAGCCTATGCCAGCGCTATTGATAGCTATATTGATGCGTTGGACGAGCGCCGTGGCGCGGTCTTTTCCTCCAATTATGAATATCCGGGCCGCTATACGCGGTGGGATACAGCGATCATCGATCCTCCTGTTGTAATTACCTCAAATGGACGGCACATGACCATTGAGGGGCTGAACAAGCGCGGTGAAGTGCTTCTTCTGCCCATTAAGCAAGCCATGGAAAAGCTTGAGGAAATAACAATCAGCTCGACCAGCGAGACGAAGCTGGAGCTGGAGATTGCGTTGCCGACGCGCGCATTTACCGAGGAAGAGCGCTCACGCATTCCTTCGGTGTTCACCGTTCTACGCGGCATTGTTGCGCTGTTCTTTACCGAAGATGATGCAAATCTCGGTCTTTATGGTGCTTTCGGCTATGATCTGGCTTTTCAGTTTGACCCGATCGAGTACAAGCTGAAACGACCGGACGATCAGCGCGATATCGTGCTTTATTTGCCCGATGAGATTTTGGTCGTTGATCACCATGCTGCCAAGGCTTGGCTGGACCGTTACGACTATGCTTATGAAGGAAAATCGACGGAGGGGCTGCCACGCGACACTGCCAAAAAGCCGTTTGAACCTACCGACATTATTCCAGGCAGGGGCGACCATAATCCGGGCGTCTATGCGGAATTGGTCAAGAAGGCCAAGGAAAGTTTCATGCGCGGCGATCTTTTTGAGGTCGTGCCGGGACAGACTTTCTATGAGCGTTGCGAAACCAAGCCATCGGTAATTTCGCGAAGGCTGAAGGCGATCAATCCCTCGCCTTATTCGTTCTACATCAATCTAGGTGACAACGAATATCTCGTCGGAGCCTCGCCTGAAATGTTTGTTCGGGTTGTCGGCCGCCGCATTGAGACTTGCCCGATTTCCGGGACTATCAAACGTGGTGAAGATGCCATAGCTGATGCCGAGCAAATCATCAAACTGCTGAACTCCAAGAAAGACGAATCCGAACTTACCATGTGCTCGGATGTCGATCGCAACGATAAAAGCCGTGTCTGTGAGCCGGGCTCTGTTCGCGTTATTGGCCGCCGCCAGATCGAAATGTATTCGCGCCTGATTCATACTGTTGATCATATTGAAGGCCGTCTGCGCGAGGACATGGACGCTTTCGATGGGTTCCTTTCCCATGCATGGGCAGTCACCGTTACCGGAGCGCCAAAGCTATGGGCGATGCGATTTATTGAGGAAAATGAACGCAGCCCGCGTGCATGGTATGGCGGTGCCATTGGCATGGTCAATTTCAACGGTGATATGAACACCGGCCTGACGCTGCGGACCATCCGCATCAAAGACGGCATCGCACAGGTGCGGGCAGGCGCGACCTTGCTGTATGATTCAATACCGGAAGAGGAAGAGGCCGAAACCGAACTGAAAGCATCGGCGATGATAGCGGCCGTACGTGACGCCCATAAGAGCAATATCGTTCCTGAAGAGCGTGCCGTCGCTCGCGTCGGTGAAGGATTGCAGATTTTGCTGGTCGATCACGAGGATTCTTTCGTGCACACCTTGGCGAACTATTTCAGACAGACCGGAGCCATTGTTACCACTGTCAGAACGCCCGTGCCGGAAGAGATATTTGACCGCATCAAGCCAGATCTTGTGGTTTTATCACCTGGCCCAGGGACGCCGACCGACTTCGACTGCAAGGCAACAATCAAGAAAGCTCGTGCACGCAACTTGCCAATATTCGGCGTTTGTCTTGGATTGCAGGCTTTAACTGAAGCCTATGGCGGAAGTCTGAGGCAGCTTCACGTGCCTGTGCATGGAAAACCCTCGCGCATCCGCATCACCAAACAAGGCAGGATTTTCTCGGGGCTGCCCAAGGAAGTGACGGTGGGCCGTTACCACTCAATTTTTGCCGATCCGGTACGTCTCCCGGATGATTTCATCGTGACAGCTGAAACAGAAGATGGTGTCATCATGGCTATCGAGCATAAGCATGAACCCATTGCAGCGGTGCAATTCCATCCGGAATCGATCATGACACTGGGGCACAATGCTGGTATGCGCATGATTGAAAACGTCGTGGCTCATTTACCGCGCCGTGCGAAGGAACGAGCGGCTTAGAGCGAGAAATTCAGCATGATAGATACACGCTCGGCAGTTAACGGCGAGACGACAGTTCGCCGGTTGGCATTCTGGTCGATTTTTATCGGCATTGCCGTGCTCGGTCTGAAATATGCCGCCTATCATGTTACGGGATCGGTAGCGCTTTATTCTGACGCATTGGAATCGATTGTAAATGTGGTTGCCGCTTTGGCAGCATTCTGGGCAATTCTGCTTAGCCATAAGCCTGCTGACCAGAATCACCCCTACGGTCATCACAAAGCGGAATATTTTTCAGCCGTTATCGAAGGGGTGCTGATTATTCTGGCTGCCTTGCTCATCTTGCGTGAAGTTTGGGTGGCTTGGGAAACACCCAGAAGTTTGGATGAACCTTGGCTCGGTCTTGCCATCAATGGCGGGGCCTCACTGATCAATGCGGTTTGGGCTTCGCTGCTACTTAGAAGCGGGCGCAAGCATCGTTCCCCGGCGCTGATTGCTGACGGCAAGCATATTATGACGGATGTGGTGACATCGCTTGGTGTGTTCATTGGTCTCGTTGGTGCGGTTGCGACCGGATGGACAATCCTCGATCCGCTGTTGGCGATTATCGTTGCCGTGAACATTCTCTGGCAGGGCTGGCGCGTGATCAGCAATTCCGTCCAAGGATTGATGGATGGCGGGGTGTCTACGGATGAAACCATGCGCATCCGCGATATCATATCGGCAAATGCTGGAGGTGCCTTGGAGGTTCATGATTTGAAGGCCCGCGTGGCCGGGCGTATGACCTTCATTGAGTTTCATCTTGTTGTGGACGCAAACATGTCTGTTCGAGATGCGCATATTATTTGCGACCGTATAGAAAACGCTTTGATGCACCACATTCCTGAAGCCAGCGTCGTGATCCATGTCGAGCCAGAAGATGAGGCAAAACTGCCCATCGGCACGGCTGCCGTTCCTTTTGCCTGATCCGTTGAAAGGATTGAAATTCTCATGAATGCACCCCGGGTTCACGTTAAATCGACCGAGCTTCTTTCAGATAATTGGGGAACTCTCACCAAATATACGTATAATTTTTTACGTCGTGACGGGCTTGTCGAAACACAAACTCGCGAAGTTTATAATCGTGGCAATGGGGCGGTGGTTTTGCCCTATGATCCGGTACGAGGAACAATTTTGCTGACAAGGCAATTTCGGCTGCCAGCTTTCGTGGTCCATCAGGAGCCGATGCTGATTGAAGCCTGTGCTGGCCTGCTTGATGACAATGATGCTGAAACCACTGCCCGCAAGGAAACGGAAGAGGAACT
Source organism: Phyllobacterium sp. GQ127 (assembly GCF_059758635.1). Lineage (NCBI taxonomy): Bacteria > Pseudomonadati > Pseudomonadota > Alphaproteobacteria > Hyphomicrobiales > Phyllobacteriaceae > Phyllobacterium > Phyllobacterium sp. GQ127. The sequence continues at coordinate 1,429,390 of NZ_JCAXDZ010000001.1, read as the reverse complement.
GGGCTACCGGCTTCGCGATATTGAGCGTGTCTTCGATCTGTTTATGAGTCCGGGCAGCGTGACCGAGCGTCTGGCATTCTTTATCGCAATCTATAATCCTACCGATAAAGTTTCCGCCGGTGGCGGCCATGAACACGAGGGCGAGGACATTGAGGTCCTAGAGGTGACGCTTGATGAAGCCATGACGATGATTGCCGAACAGCGTATCGTCGATGCCAAGACAATCATCCTGCTCCAGCATCTCAAATTGAAGCAATTATCGCGCTGACCGGCTCTTTTTGGTGCAGTCGCGCAACATTGCGTCACGTAATATTTCAAGCCGTCATGATTTTGTTACAATTATATTGACATAGAAGACGCGCTGGTTGAAACCTCGTCCAGCAATGCGAATTCTCCGAGCAGGATCAAGCCTAAAAGCGCGAAGTTGGGGACAAGTTCATTTGGTAAAGCGTCAGTTCCGAGGCTGGAATTGATAGCCAACACGCATGGCAGTGCCAGCGGACGACCGCGGCTGTTTACAAATTTAGTTAACCTTTAAACACTAGGATTAGCTTATGGGTAAACCTTATTTCTATGCACTTGTTGCTGGTCTATCGATGATCGTTCTGGCACAGCCTTCCTATGCACGTAGCACTGCTGATTGCGACAAGCTGCAATCGGGCAAGCCCGAAATTTTATCTGCAAATATTGATAACCAGCCTGATGCGGGCAAGAATGTTGTCGCGGATGCCTGCCCAACAAAGGGCAAGGTTGTCTCCCAGGGTCCGGAAAAATTGAAGCCCATCAACATCCTAGCAACTGGTGGTACAGGTATTTTGAAAAAGGCAGTGAAAGGCGAACTTCAATTTCAGAACGAAGGTTCGCTTCATGAGGATATGTCCTTTAAATATCGTATCTACCGCCCGGAAACGCCGAGCGGCGATACTATGGTGCTTTTGCACGGCTCGGGTCAGGATGAAACCAGCCTGGTATCATTCGCCTCGAAAATTGCACCGGACGCTTTGTTGCTCGCCGTTCGCGGCCGTGTCGTCCAAGATGGGTCAAATCGCTGGTATCGCCGATTGTCGCCAGTGAGCTTCGACCAGACGGATATTCGTTCAGAAGCCGAAGCCTTTGCTGGTTTCTTCACCCAAGCTGCATCAAAATATAAGATCGACATCAACCGCACCACGTTTCTTGGTTACTCAAACGGTGCAAATCTCGTCAATTCGGTCATGATGCTCTATCCGGACCTCGTGAAGCAGGCAGTGCTATTGCGTTCAATGCCGGTCTTGACGGGCTCTATAGATGCCAATCTGGGCAAGGCCCGGGTGCTGACGGTATCTGGCGCATCCGATCAGCTTTATGCCCCTTATGCTCCTGCACTGGAAGATATGTTGCGCTCGCACGGTGCTCGTGTGGAGGCGCGCTCGATCAAGTCTGACCATGGCCTTGGCAAGGATGACGTGAAAGTTGTCAGCGAGTGGCTTTCTGGTGCAACGGCTTCGCTAAAAAAATAACGGCTTTCTTAAGAGCTCTTGCATCCGAGCCGACACTCGTTTAGGTGTTTGCTCATGAAAATGCGCCCGACACAGATGTCCAATGCTCAGTCTGCCTTTGCAGGGCTGGCCAATCGCGCCTTTCTTCTACCGCTTCTACTCGACCTTATTGGCGATCGCCGGGCTCGTTGAAGGAGCGTCCGGCGGTCGAAACCGCCATGTGGCTCTCGCTCCTTATCCATTTACAACTTTAGCTCCAAGCCTAAAATAGTGCCATGATTGCGCCAGTTCAGCTGCGCACTTGGCCGGAAACGAGAAGCAGATGACTGACATTATAACATCCCGACCTGTCGCAGGAATGCCTGACGCAGCCAAGAAATATGAACCATATGCCTTCGTCGATCTCAAAGATCGTCAATGGCCATCCAAACGCATCGAAAAGGCACCGATCTGGTGTTCTGTGGATCTGCGAGACGGCAATCAGGCGCTTGTTGATCCAATGGGGCATGATCGCAAGGTGCGCATGTTTGCGCTGTTGCTTGATATGGGTTTCAAGGAAATCGAGATCGGATTTCCGTCAGCATCGCAGACAGACTTCGATTTTGCACGCTGGTGTGTGGAAGAAGGCAATCCCGGAGCGGATGTCTCGTTACAGGTGCTCGTCCAGTGCCGTCCGGAATTGATTACGCGTACATTTGAATCGCTGCAGGGTGCGCATAAACCCATCATCCATTTTTATAATTCCACCAGTGAATTGCAGCGCCGCGTGGTTTTCAACAAAGATGTAAATGGCATCAAGGCTATCGCAACCGATGCCGCAAAGATGATTACTGACATGGCAGCCAAAGCGGGTGGTGGCTTCCGGTTCGAGTATTCGCCGGAAAGTTTCACTGGCACTGAACTCGAAGTGGCCTTGGAAATCTGCAATGCTGTAACCGAGATCGTCAAACCGACGCCGGACAACAAGTTGATTATCAATCTGCCGTCTACGGTCGAGATGTCGACGCCCAATATCTACGCTGATCGTATTGAGTGGATGTGCCGTCAGCTGGATAACCGTGAAAATCTGATTGTTTCATTGCATCCGCACAATGATCGCGGAACTGGCATCGCGGCAACGGAGCTCGGCCTGATGGCCGGAGCAGACCGTGTTGAGGGTACTTTGTTCGGCAATGGCGAACGTACTGGCAATGTTGATATCGTCACATTGGCACTGAACATGTTTACGCAAGGCGTGGATCCGGAAATTGACTGTTCCGACATTAATCGCATGAAGGAAGTCTATGAATATTCCAACCAATTGGTGATTCCGGAACGGCATCCCTATGTTGGAGAGTTGGTCTACACGGCCTTTTCGGGCTCCCATCAGGATGCGATCAACAAGGGCATGAAGGCCATTAAACAAGCCAATAAAAGCTTGTGGGAAGTGCCGTATTTGCCGATTGACCCGCAAGACGTCGGGCGCAGCTACGAAGCGATTATTCGCATCAATTCGCAATCGGGCAAGGGTGGCATCGCCTATATCTTGCAGGCGGATTACGGGTTGAACCTGCCACGCGGCATGCAGGTGGAGTTCCGTGAAGATATTCAAAACATCACGGACGGCGAAGGCAAGGAAATGCCTTCCAAGCGTATTTATGATCGCTTTCAGGAACTCTATGTCGATCAGCCCAACGCCAGACTCAAGTTCGTCGATCACCACACCTATCCGGACACGGAAAGAAAGGGTGTTCGCATTCTTTCAGCTGAGATAACCGACAATGGTGAAACCAAGCGTATCGAGGGCAGGGGAACCGGACCTGTTGATGGCTTCATCGATGCTCTTTCGCATTATCTCGGTTTCAAAATGTCGGTGGTGAACTATTCTGAACATTCGCTGCAGCATGGCTCAGATGCGGCGGCTATCAGCTACATGGAAATCGAGCATCCAGCAGGAAAAATCTTTGGGGCCGGTATCAATAAGAACATTGTGACGGCTTCGCTGGAAGGCATTGTTTCTGCAGCAAATCGCATTATTGCAAAATAGCAGAACAGAGCCTTTTCGGCTTAATTTTATCAGCTAATGAATTCGGGCCAATCCTTTGCTTAAGTCAAAGGGTTGGCCTTGTTTTGACAAGTTTCAGGTGCATTGGCGTGGCATGATTGCTAATAATTGAGCCCGGATTTTGTTCACACGCCGATCGATTTTCAGCTTGAAGGAATTGATGAAAGAGAATTCGAATCCACGCGACAGGTTGAGCCTTTCAGAAGCAGTGCGTGGCGCGCAGCTTGCGTCTGCGGATAGGAACGATGTTCTAACCGATACGAAAGAAGCTGATCTTGCCCGGATTGAAGTTCTTGCCCAGGATTTGCAGGAGGTTTTCGACGAAGTGCCAGTTGATGATCCGCAGTGGCAATTTGCTGTTTCAAAAGGCCAGCAGCCGCGCTTATGGATCGACGTCACGTCGCATGTCACCATGGCCCGGGATCGACGTACATATCGCTTTGTTCGCGATACGAGGAATGGCCGAATTCTCGTCGCAGAGTCCACCGAGGTAAGACCTGTCGCCGATGCGGTAACGCGTTATATTGCCGAGCGAATTGTCGAGAGACGGCAAATGATGGAAGGCAGTCGGGTCGGGTTGATCGAGCCGAAACCTGTAAAAGAAACACGGCAGATCGAACAATCCATGCAGCCTGCGGTAACCATTCCTGCTATCAAACAACCATCTCGTCTGAGTTCATTTATTACAGCGGCATACTGGTTCCTTATTGGAGCAGCCATTGGATCAGGAGCATTCGTGGTGTTTTTTTGGGACCGCGTTTCGAACTACTTCTAGTTCAACCCAGTCAACCCCATTTGAAACTAGCTTCCTGCTAACAAGTCATCGTCACGTATAGTTTGGATCGTCATCTGGGCATCGATAACGCTTCGTTGTTTCATGTGGCATGACCAGCCTACATTGGTTTTTTCGATCGTAAACAGATTATATGCAGCTGGTGGCTTATGGCTGCCGGCGAAGCTCTGGCTTGCCGAAGGGACACATATGACGGGAACGGTCCAGCCTGGCCCGTTAATTTCGTAACGAGTGGCAAGATGGGTATGGCCATGTAAAACAAGTTCAGCGCCGTGCTGACGGACAATGCGCTGGAAAAGGCCGATTCCAAGCAATCTCTTATGGGAAGGGGCCGCGCCGCGAATAGGCGGATGATGGATCATGATGACACGAAACAGACCACGCTGACCCGTTTCTGTAAGAATTTCGGCCAGTTTCGTTGCCTGTTTTGACCTCAGATCGCCCGTTGCCATGAAGGGGGCGGTAGCGCGTGCGGAAGATACGCCGATAAGGGCGACGTCGCCGCGCACGCGTAGGTAAGGAAATTCGACAGGCAGGTTTTCGGCCGCTTGCTTGTCGCCTCGCATCCATGCTTCCCAGTAGCGGCGCGTCTTTTTCAACGCACCTGGAACATATGCGTCATGATTACCGGGAACTACAGAAACGTCCTTCGGCCGACCCAGCGTTTTGAGCCAACGCTGTGCTGTTTCGAGTTCTTCATCCAAGGCAAGATTGACCAGGTCACCAGTGACGGCGATATGGTCCGGGTGCTGTGTCAGGAGGTCATCTGTCAGCGCCTCCAAGGTGCCACCTGTCATCATGCCTTTGCGATTTGAGCGCCAGTTGATATAGCCGGTGATACGTTTTGAAATCAGCTCACGCAGGGTAAGCGCTGGCAGGGGTGACAGATGGATATCGGAGATATGTGCAAGACGAAACATGGTTCCAGCTTTATGAGACTATTAGGCAGGAATCCAGTGATAGAACCGTCGCATGGTTTGACAGTCTCGTTGAAAACCGGATGGCATGGCACAAAAACACTTTAGATGGCGGCTCCGCCTCTTTCACATCTATTTTTTATTTCGCCGCCCCATGACGCTGGGCGCACGCGGAGTCGTTTTCGATGAGGCAACCAACTCAGTTTTCCTTATCCGCCATACTTATGTTGCAGGCTGGCAATTTCCAGGTGGCGGCGTTGAAACCGGCCATACGGTTGAGCAAACCCTCGCCAAGGAGCTTATGGAGGAAGGCAATATTGAACTGACGGGGCGCCCTGAGCTTTTTGCCATTTATCATAATGCTCATGCTTCAAAGCGCGATCATGTCGCGCTTTATGTCTGCCGGTCATTTCGGCAGGCGACGCCCTTCCTCGCCAATCGTGAAATTGCCGAGGCAGGGTTTTTTAAGCTTGATGATTTGCCGCAAGACACTACGCCCTCGACACGACAAAGGCTCGCAGAAATATTTGACGGCTTGGAGCCGCCCCTGCTCTGGTAGTTCAGGCCATCTGATTGCGATTATGTGGTGCCGCATAGTCAATTTCAGGCCCAAGCGGGACGATACCCGTCGGATTTATTGTACTATGGCTCCTGTAATAATGCCCTTTTATGTGCTCCATATTGACCGTCTGTGCGACGCCGGGAACCTGATAGAGTTCACGTGTGTAATTTGAGAGATTGGGATAATCGGCAATCCGTTGTCGATTGCATTTGAAGTGGCCGACATAAACCGGATCAAAGCGTAGAAGCGTTGTAAATAACCGCCAGTCAGCTTCGGTCAGGCGATTGCCGGCGAGATAGCGCTGCTTTGAGAGTTTGACCTCTATTTTGTCCAGTGCACCAAACAACTGAGCGAATGCTTCTTCATATGCTTCTTGTGTTGTGGCAAATCCGGCTCGATAGACGCCATTATTGATGTTGGGGTAAACAATCGCATTGATGGCATCGATCCCGCCGCGTAATTCTTCCGGATAGAAATCAGAATCCGGATCACCATACTCATTGAAAGCAGAATTGAGCATGCGGATAATTTCAGAGGACTCGTTCGAGACGATTGTGTTCTGTTTTTTGTCCCACAGCACGGGCACAGTAACGCGTCCGGAGTAATTGATATCCGCGCGCGTATAGACTTCGTGAAGACGCCTGTAGCCGAAAAGGTGGTCGGCCGTGGCTCCGTCTTTTTCGGAGAATGTCCAGCCTTCGCTGCCCATGTAGTAATCCACAACAGAAACAGAAATGACGTCCTGCAATTTCTTCAAGGCGCGAAAGATCAGAGTGCGATGGGCCCAAGGGCACGCATATGAAACATAGAGATGATAACGGCCACGCTCGGCTTGGAATCCTGCTTCGCCGGTTGGGCCCGCACTGCCATCAGGCGTTACCCAGTTGCGAAACTGGGACTCCGAGCGGATGAAGCGACCTCCGCTTTCCTTGGTGTCATACCATTGATCATGCCAAACGCCGTCAATTAACAAACCCATCTCGTTCATCCTTCAAGGTTGCCCGTAACGACACGGGATATTCGCATTACGATGCTTACCTAGGCATTTTTTACCGTGCAACCAGAACGATGAATGTAAACAGTGTGTCGCTAATGCATGGAACTGATATTCGCATTCCTCTGGCGATCGCTAGGGACGGGAATGTCACAATCGGCCAATAGCCGGAAACCATGACACTTTTCCGGTTTACGCCGCCCCGGTTTAATGTTAGCGAGGAAAAATGGAGACAATTGTGACAGGTACTTTGTTCATCCGACGATGAAACCCTGACCGGCGCTAATAGCGGCGGACGTCCTGTCTTGCCTTCTGAACATGAAGGTTCTGTCCCACTCCCATATGAAGATGCCCAGAATGCTGTCCCATGTCGTAACCTACGCACCGGAAGAACCGGAGCATGACACTGCCATTGAAGACATCAACAAAGAGGCCTTCGGCCCCGGACGCTTTACTCGTGCCGCTTATCGTATTCGCGAGGGTGGGCCGCATGATCGCAGCCTTTCTTTTGTCGCCACAAGTGGCGGGCACGTCGTGGGTTCGGTACGGCTCACTCCCATTCTGATTGGGCAAACCAAGGCTATGTTGCTTGGCCCGCTTGCAGTGCGTCCTGCCTGGAAAAAGCAAGGCATCGGTGCGGCTTTGATGCGCACAAGCATGGAGGCTGCACGGCGTGCCAATCACAAGTTGGTAATTCTGGTCGGAGACGAGCCCTATTACGCGCCCTTTGGTTTCAGGCGGATCGAAGGCCATCAAATTGTTATGCCCGCGCCGGTTGAGCCGTCACGCTTTTTAGCATGTGAACTTGTTCCGCACGCATTGAAAGACGTGCAGGGAAGGGTCAGGCATGCTTCGGTGGCCTGACGCTACTTTCCCTCGCGATACCACATTCCGCCGAGCAGAAATATCATTGCAGCAAGTCCAAGAAATCCGGAAAACAGCGGTAGCCGGTCTACGCTTTTAAGAACTGTTTCATTGGTTGGGCGAAGTCCGATCCAGTTATCACCGCTGGCACTGGCTGCGCCGCGAGAGGCGACAATGTTCGGAATTTCAATTGACGCTTGATCCGCGCTCTCACGCAGACGGCGAGCGCCACCACCAGTTTCGCGGGTCAGCGGATCAAGTTTAGCTGTTGTGGACACGTTGTCTGCAAATTCAGGGGCGTCGACGGGACCAACATGCGCAAGTGTTGTCAGATCACCATTGGCCACCTGGTAAAGCCCAATTTCCTCCATGGGCACAGATGCGGTGAAAACGCCCGGTTCTGTTTCGGCCAAAGGCACAGACTGGGTCTTGCCCGAGGGAGTGATAATACTGGCGGGATCGGCCGTTTTTGCCATTGTCTGGCGGCGAATCTCCAAATTGCGCCCAGAGCCCTTTGCCGTCAGCGCTTCCTCTTCCAACTCGGGTTCTTTCATCAGCCAATGGGCGATACGCCGGTAAAGCGCCGCGTGAGGCCCGCCACCTTCAAAGCCACGCGCCCAAAGCCAGCCTTGATCGGAAAGGAACATGCCGACACGCCCTTCGCCCAATCGGTTCAACACGAGGAGTGGCCGGTCGCCAGCGTTCATCACCACTTCGCCCTCGGGCTTATTCACGTCGATAACGCGGAACCAGCGACTCCAGTTTGGTGGCTCTTGCGTGCTGCCTTCAAGCCCCCTTGTTACGGGGTGACGTTTTCCTTGTTCACTGAGACGAGGATAGAATGCTCTTTCCTCAATATTGCCGGTTGGAACAGCAGGAAGAACTGAAAGCAGCGGTGTATTGGCGATAGACATGTTGCCGGCATATTCTGGCCCGGCTGCAATCAGGAGCGCGCCGCCGCGCTGAACATAATCATTGATATAATCGTAATAGAGCAGCGGCAGCACATCGCGATGCTGATAGCGGTCGAAAATAATCAAATCAAAATCAGTGATACGTTCAACAAACAGCTCACGCGTCGGGAAAGCTATCAGGGATAGTTCGTTGATCGGCGTCGAGTCCTGCTTTTCCGGGGGACGCAGGATGGTAAAATGCACCAGATCCACCGATGCATCTGACTTGAGCAAATTACGCCATGTGCGCTCGCCATTGTGCGGTTCGCCCGAAACGAGCAAAACGCGAAGGTTCTCGCGAATACCATCAATCATTGCTACAGCGCGATTATTGACCTCGGTCAGCTCCCCCGGAACGGTATCGACGATGATTTCGACGATATTGACGCCAGCACGGGGAAGCGTGACTTCCAACGGCATATCTTCGCCAATAATCGCGTCCTGGCTGCTTACTTCTGTTCCATTGACGCGCACACGCACACCTGCGCGACCGCCCAGAGGCTCACCGGCACCAGTTACCTTATAGGTAATCTGTTGAGGCTTTCCGGTAAGTCCAAAACGCGGAGCGCGTACAAATTGAATGCGCCTATCGATCTCATTGGGCGTACCGGTAATCAAACCATGCACGGGAGCATTAAAACCGAGACCGCTTTTGTTGGCTGGAATATCATGGATTTGCCCATCGGTAATCATTATCGCGCCACCGATGCGGGCAGGGGGTACATCGCGGAATGCGCCGTTCAAGGCTCCAAAAAGACGCGTCGACGTGGCATCATCATTCTCAGCAGAGCGTCCGGATTCGACCGTGCGGACTTCAAATTGCGGTAGTCTCGCCAATGCTGCCTGCACTTGAGCAAGCGCAGCGTCGGTGTCGGCGGATCTAACGCCGATATCCTGACTTTGGCTTCGGTCCGCAATGACCGCCACCACGCTTTTAAGCGGCTCGCGTTCCTCGTTGACTACGATCGGATTAAAAAGGGCTGCTATCAGAGCGGCTACCGCCAGACTCCGGATCAGACTTCCGCGCTGGCGAAAGAATATGCCCGCCAAAGCCAGCGCTACAAGTGGCACGATGAGAAGGATGAGTAGAGTATTGGAGACGAGTGGCTGGAAATCGACTGAAATATACATTGCCTAATTCCCCAGTCGCAGGAGGAGGTCTGGCACATGTACCTGGTCGGATTTATAGTTCCCGGTCAGCATATACATGACAATGTTAATGCCGGTCCGAAAAGCATGCACACGCTGCACAGGATCGTTTGGAATCGTTGGCAATAAAGGCGCGCCATTAGCATCAATTGCCCAAGCTCCGGCAAAATCATTACCGGTGATGATAATGGGCGATACGCCGTCACCAGCGCGGACAGGCCGGTCGGAACGCCGATCCTCATTAAGCGATGCCTGGACCCAAAGAGGGCTACCGCGGTAACGTCCGGGAAAATCCTGCAAAATGTAGAATGTTTTGGTCAAAACATGATCACCGGGCACGGGTTCCAGTGGCGGTATATTCAGGCCTGAGAGAATGTCCCGCAGCCTCTGGGTGGACGGCGTCGTTGAGTTATCGAGATTGAATGCAGCCGCGTCCTGATCGCGCGTGTCAAACAGGACAGTACCGCCTTGCTGCATGTAAGCATTGATTTTAGCGATTGCCTCAGAGGAAGGCATGTTAGCGTCGGCATCGACAGGCCAGTAAATTAATGGATAGACAGCAAGCTCGTCTCGGGCAGGATCAACACCGATGGGATCGCCGGGTTCCAATGCCGTACTGTCAGCCAGAGCCTTGGAAAGACCAAGCAAGCCCGCCTTGCTGATGTCGTCGGTCGGCCCATCCCCGGTAATGACGTAGGCCAGGTGCGTTACATTGATAGCATCAAGGATGGCTTGGTCACCTGGCTTACTGTCATTTTGTTGAGCCTGCGCAGGCGAAGGTGCAAAGGCAATAAGAGCGGGGAGCAAGAGGATTGCCAGTGACGCGGCAGCGGTTGTGCGAAGTCGGCGGCGCAAATGTCCCCCGAGCCAGATTATGGCCAGAGCATCAAGCGCCAACAGAGCTGCGGCAAGAGCAAAAAGTGGTCCGCGCAAGGGTATGGATTCATCGACAGCATAGCGTGCGGTCGTGACGCGAAAGTTAAGTTCCGGACGAGCGAGCGGATTGATCTCGCTGTCAGGTTTGAAAAGGTTGAGCGCGGTCATTGCGTCTTCCACACCGTAGAAGCCCGGCGGATTTTCAAATGTCACCGACAGATTTGAACCCGATGTAATGAGCGGCTTGGTGTCCTGATTTGGAGGCATCAACGCACCATCGCCATTGAGCGTCAAATAAGGTGGCAAAGCTCGAGCGCTGTTCGCGCCACTATCCTGTGCGATGGTACCGGCGTTTGACGAAAGAGAGACAATCCTGTGCAACATATCTACAAAGCTGCCGCTAATGGGAAGATTGGACCAAGTTGCTTCGGGAGTAACGTGAAAAAGAACAAGCTGTCCACGTCCTCGTGTTTCCCCGGTAACGAGTGGCGTTCCATCGGCAAGATTGGCCCAGCTTTTTTCAAAGAGGTCGGAAGATGGATCGGCGAGCACCTGCCGCGACACGGTTACGTCTTGTGGTGTAGGCAAACCGGCGAAAGGACCATTTGACGGAAAAGATGCGACAGGCTGAGCCTCTTTCCACGATAATGCGCCGCCCAAGGAGCGTTCGCCCTTGCGCAGCCTGACTGGGAGCAGCGGGTCTTCTTCGCTTCCACCAGCAAGGCGCGGACCGGCAAAGCGGATCAGCGTGCCGCCCTTGTTCACCCAGTCTGACAAAGTCTGTTCAGTTTCAGCCGGGAGCTTGCCAATATCAGCCATTATAATCACAGAAGGCTTCTGTTCCAGCAATTCCGGCACAGCGCGGATCAGCTCGGAATTTCGCGGCCGAAGCAGATCGGCAAATGGCTCAAGCGCGCGAGAGATATAATAAAGCGGTGATAACAAGGGCTGCGACAGGTCTGCTTCAGATCCAGAAAGTAACGCAACCCGGCGACGCTTATTGTTATCGTCGATCAGATAAGTAGCCCCAGCCTGTGCAGTGCCATCGATCCTCAAGCTATGAAAATCATTTCGTAGCTCATAAGGCGCAGCTATTACGCCTTCGGCAGCAGTTTCACCTGCGTTGAATGCGATTCCGGTGTCGGCAATGCGCCGGCCTTTTTCGTCAAATGCTCCAACGGTAACCACATTGCGGCTAGTATCAATGCTTGAACGGACAATACGGACGGTGAGGCCATTTGCATTATTCGTCGCTTGCCTTATCGCAACAAGGGAAGCTATCGATGGTTGATACCAGATCATGGAAGCAATGCCGGAGCCTTCAAGTGACTTGATTGCTTCTGCCGCTCGCGGTTCATCCACACCATCATTAAGATATGCCAGCCGCGTCCCTTTGGTATCTGCCAAAACTGCCTTAAGCCGGGCAAAAGCTTGTGAGCGATCAACGGGGATAGGCCGCACAGTCAAGGCACGAAGCCGCTCCAAGGCAGTATTGGCATCAAAGGGGCCGATATCGGTATTCGCTTTTTCAGCCGTCCCAACGATATAGATCAGTGCGCCATCGCTTTGTGTATCGGAAATCAGTCTTTCAGCAGTCTCCTTGCGGGCAGTCCATTCCTCATTTGAAGACCAGCCATTATCAAGCGCAATGGCAACAGGTTCCTTTCCTGACATGGTCTCAAGCCGTGGGTTCCATACGGGTTCGGAGAGTGCCAGAATAATGAATGCGGCAAGCAAAAGACGCAAAAGCGTCATCCACCAAGGGCTTTTGTTGGGCGTTTCTTCTTTTTGCTTTAGCTGTGCGAGTATCTTTAGCGGTGGAAATATTTCCAGGACCGGACGCGGCGGCGTCACCCGTAACAACCACCAGATAACAGGAAGAACCAAGAGGCCAGCCAGAAGGTACGGCGCGCCAAAAGCCAGGGGAAGCGCATTCATGATGCCCCCCCTTGATAGCCCACATTGGCAGTCATATTCATATGGACTGATACGAGTGCTTCGGATGCCAGCCTGTCTGTGCGATTGGTGGTATAGCTCCAGCCAATGCGCTTGCAAAAATCGCTTAATGCTGCGCGTCGGGCAAAAAACAGGCGGCGGTACCCGTCGGCATAATCCTCCGCTCTGCCAAATGTCAGTGAGGACCCCGTTTCTGGGTCGACGAATTCGGTTCTGCGCCGATAAGGAAAATCCTCTTCGGCAGGATCATAAACTTCGATCAAATGAGCACGTGCACCTGAATGAGCCAGCTTTTCCAGAGTAGCGATTGTTTCATCGACAGGATCAAGAAAATCGCTGACGAGCACGACTTCCGAAAAGCGTTTGATACGACTGAGATCTGGCTTGGCGCTGAGATTACCCGCATGCGCAAGGGAGGTAGCCAAACGTTCAGCGCCGTTTCGTGCGGAAGTCGGATCGGTCACACCCGGAAAGCCGATCCGCTCGCCGCTGCGTGACAACAGCTCCGCCAGAGCCAATATCATGACAAGCGCACGCGATTCTTTTGATGCTTGAGCCTGCTCGGATTTGAACAGCATCGAAGGTGAGGGGTCTGCCCATAACCAAACCGTATGGGCTGCTTCCCATTCCTGATCACGAATGTAAGTGCGGTCATCACGAGCTGAGCGGCGCCAGTCGATGCGCGATATGGCTTCTCCTTCCGTATAGGGCCGGAATTGCCAGAAGCTTTCACCAACCCCGCTCTTGCGACGGCCATGCCATCCAGTATTGACGGTATTGAGAATCCGGCGGGCTTCAACCAGCAGATCAGGCAGAAGCGCGGCGCGCTGACGGGCGCGCGCAAGCGCATCGCCCGTGCCAGTCTTTTGGACCTGCGCGCCAATTGCTGCCATCAGAGCGTGGCCTTTGTCAGGTTTCCAATGACGTCCCGGACATTCATACCATCGGCGCGGGCGGCAAAGGTCAGCGCCATGCGATGCTGTAGTACTGGCTCAGCTAGCGCCTTTACATCATCAACCGATGGCGCAAGACGACCATCGTAAAGTGCCCGTGCTCTTGCACAGAGCATCAAGGCCTGGCTCGCACGAGGGCCGGGTCCCCACGAGATGAGTTTCTTTGCTATCTCATTATCCGCACCCGGGCGTGCAGCCCGAACGAGAGTGAGGATTGCATTGACCACGCCTTCGGGAACCGGCATCCGCCGAATAAGGTTTTGCATGGCGCGGAGGCGCTCGGCATCAATGATTTTGGCTGCAACAGCTTCCGTTGTGCCGGTTGTCGCGAGAAGGATTTGCCTCTCAGCCTCAAGTTCCGGATAAAGAATATCGATTTGCATGAGGAACCGATCGAGCTGAGCTTCCGGAAGCGGATAGGTGCCTTCCTGTTCCAGTGGGTTTTGCGTTGCCAGCACATGAAAGGGCTGCGGCAAATCATAGCGTTCGCCTGCAATCGTTACATGATATTCCTGCATTGCTTGCAGCAGCGCAGATTGCGTACGAGGCGATGCGCGATTGATTTCGTCTGCCATGAGCAATTGCGCAAAAACTGGACCTTTAACATAGCGGAAAGTCCGCTTGCCGTGCTCGTCCTGTTCCATGATTTCTGAACCAAGAATATCAGAAGGCATGAGGTCTGGTGTGAATTGAATGCGGCGCTCGTCAAGGCCAAGCACTGTGCCCAATGTCTCGACCAATTTTGTTTTTGCGAGGCCCGGCACCCCGACGAGAAGAGCATGTCCACCGGCCAAAAGCGCAACAAGTGTTCGTTCGATGACGCTTTCCTGCCCGAATATGACTTTGCCAATACCCGCTTTTACGCTGGCGATATCTGCGAGCGCCTTTTCAGCCTCTGCGACCATCTCTTTCGGGTCGACCGATACCTCAGGTTTAATCACACTCATGGGGTCACCTCTTAACTGGTATCTGCTCAGACTCTTTCTTAAATGAATCTAAATCACTATGACATGCTGACAAGCGGTCCAACGTTGACTATTTCGTGACGTATACAGAAAAAAGGTCCGGCCATGGCAAAATCTACGAACCTACCGGGAGACGCTGCAGGGCTCGAAGCTTTGATCTCGCGCGCGGCGGTTTCAGAAAAGGGACTGCCACCCGTTGACAAATGGAACCCGGATTTTTGCGGCGATCTTGACATGGAGATAAAGGCCGATGGGACGTGGTTCTATTTGGGGACGCCTATTGGAAGGCAACCGCTCGTCCGGTTGTTTTCTACAGTTTTGCGCAAAGATGAAGATGGCAAAACCTATCTCGTTACCCCTGTAGAGAAGGTTGGCATTCGCGTTGAGGATGCACATTTTCTCGCGGTTGAACTGAATGTGGCGAGCGCAGCGGGCGCTCAAATCATGACGTTCCGCACCAATGTCGGCGATATAGTGGAGGCTGGCCCGAACAATCCGCTTCGCTTTGTTATCGACGAGGATAATGGCGGATTGAAACCCTATTTGCTTGTGCGGGGGCGCCTTGAGGCGCTGCTTGCGCGGCCCGTAATGTATGAATTGGTGAATTATGGTGAAGAGATTGAAATTGACGGCAAGACCATGTTTGCAGTTCGTTCGAACGGCGCAGTCTTCCCCATCATGCCTGCCGGTGAACTTGAGAAACAAAGCCTATGACTGAACAAACGGCTTTTATTGAAGGGTTTTCAGCGCAGTCGTTTGCACAGCGCGTGGGTCTCAAGGGCAATCAGGATGTGAACGTCGACCATGGCGACCATATTCTCAATCCCGAGCTTGACGTGCTGATTGCTGCCAATCCGTTGCGGGATGCGGCAGTGCTTGTGCCGATTGTCGATCGCGGTGCGGAGGCCAATGTTATACTGACATTGCGAAATGCAAATATGCGAAAACACTCCGGACAGGTCGCGTTTCCGGGAGGAGCAATCGACCCGGAAGACAATTATGAAGCAGAGACGGCGGCATTGCGCGAGGCCCAAGAAGAAATTGGATTGGAACGCCGCAACGTGGAGTTGATAGGTCGTCTTCCCCGTTATTTGACCACGACAGGCTATTCGATCACGCCTGTAATCGGGTTGGTCTATCCGCCCTTTGACCTCATTCCCAACCCGGATGAAGTGGCGGATGTTTTCGAGGTACCTTTGTCATTCTTGATGAACCCTGCCAATCATCGCCGTGAGAGCCGAATGTGGCAGGGCAAGGAACGCTATTACTATACAATGCCGTTTGGAGACCGCTTTATATGGGGCGTGACCGCAGGTATTATTAGAACGCTTTATGAAAGGCTCTATGCGTGAGCAAGATGATTTCCATCGCCGGTAAGGCAGATTGGCTGAATGAACCTTCATTGCAATCATTGCTGGCTGTGCTGTCTTCCGGTGGCGAAGAAGCGCGCATTGTCGGTGGCGCTGTGCGTAACACCCTGCTCAATCAAACCGTATCCGATATTGACATTGCGACGACATGTTTACCGCAAATGACGATTGAACGAGCAACGAGTGCAGGCTTCAAAGCGATCCCAACCGGCATTGATCACGGAACGATAACGGTTGTAAGTCACGGCAAGCCTTATGAAGTGACAAGTCTGCGCGCCGACGTGAGTACGAATGGGCGACATGCCGAGGTAGCGTTTGGTCGCGACTGGCTCGTAGATGCCCAGCGCCGTGATTTCAGCATCAACGCGCTTTATGCTGACGCCGACGGCACAATTACAGATTTGGTGGGCGGTATTGCAGATATAGAAAGCCAGACGCTTCGTTTTATCGGGGATCCTGAGCAACGTATCCGCGAGGACTATCTCCGTATATTACGGTTTTTCCGTTTCTTTGCGTGGTATGGAAAAGGTCGTCCCGAAAGCGAAGGATTGAAAGCCTGTGCGCGTTTGAAGGATGGCCTCGCACAATTGTCGGCTGAGCGAACCTGGTCAGAACTCAAGAAACTTTTTGCGGCGCCGGATCCCTCGCGGGCTTTATTGTGGATGCGGCAGGCCGGTGTTTTGACGGCGGTGCTACCGGAAAGTGAGAAATGGGGCATTGATACGATCCACGGCCTTGTTGATACCGAGCAGGATTTGCGGTGGGAGGTCGATCCTATATTGCGCCTAGCCAGCATTGTTCCGCCAGATGCGGGTCGTATAGCGGAGATGGCAGCAAGGCTTAAGCTGTCAAATAGCGAGCGTGAGCGGCTCGAAAACTGGGCAGATACGACCCTGCCTGCTGCGGAAATATCTGAAACCGGTTTTGCCAAAAAACTGTATCGCAGCAACGCCCAAGGCATGGAAGACAGGCTGCGCTTGGCAATCGTCAGCGCACGTGCTCAAGCAATGGCAGATAACGGCGCAATGATGCGCGCTGGGCTATTGTCCAAACAGCTCGACTATATTGCGGACTATAATCGGCCTAAATTTCCGCTCTCCGGCGGGGACATTGTTGCTGCAAGCGGACTCAAGGGACCGGCAATTGGTCAAATTCAACGGCAGCTCGAAGAAGAATGGGTCAACTCCGGCTTCACGCTGGACCGCGACGCACTTTTAGCACGCATACCGGAGATTGCCGCTACAGAGTAAGCAAGATGGTCAGGCCGCCTTGCCCTTTTCAGGCTGGATATTGGCTTTGATTGTTTCCAGCATAGACTCGCGAATGGTTGTCTCACCATGGGTTTCGCGCAGATGGTCAGTGGTTCGACGTATGATTTCAGCATCCGTGTCGTGACGTGTGTGCCACTGGCAGCCGGGAACAATACAATGAAGTTCTTTCATGGCTTCTCTCCCTATTGCGAGTGCCCACAAGCACTCTTTTCACAACGGTGAGGACTATAACGCATCAAAACCCGAATTGATCCCCCAAAATTCCTATTATGGCCATTTCACCGTTGGGGGCATGGATGAAAGAATAGAGTCGACATTACCTCCGGTCTTCAATCCAAAGATTGTTCCGCGATCATAAAGCAGATTGAACTCGACATAGCGACCACGCCGGACAAGTTGCTCCTGACGATCAGCATCAGTCCAATCCTGATTGAAGTTTTGCCTTACGAGATAGGGATAAACAACCGAGAATGCCCGGCCAACATCGCGCGTGAAATTGAAGTCCGCGTCCCATCCGCCGTTCTCGTCGGATGAATGCAACCAGTCATAGAAAATGCCACCGGTGCCACGGGGTTCGTTACGGTGCGGCAGGTAGAAATACTCGTCACACCAGGATTTGAATTTTTCATGGTCGGCGACTGCGGAATGCTTGTCGCAAACAAATTTCATCGCTTTGTGAAACGCCACAGTGTCAGAATCATCTGACTGCCGCTTACGTTCCAGAACAGGCGTCAGATCGGCCCCTCCACCGAACCATTGGCGGGTGGTCACTACCATTCTCGTGTTCATGTGCACGGCAGGCACGAGAGGACTTTGCGGATGGGCAATCAATGAAATTCCCGACGCCCAAAAACGTGGGTCCTCGTCAGCGCCCGGGATTTGTTTGCGGAATTCTTGACTGAATTCGCCATGAACTGTTGAAATATGAACGCCGACCTTTTCGAAAACACGGCCATGCATGACCGACATGGTTCCGCCGCCGCCATCGCCTTCACGCTTCCAGGGCGTTTGTTTAAAGCGGCCAGGCGTGCGATCGGACAGGGGGCCTTCCAACTCGTCTTCCAACAACTCAAAACTTGCGCAAATCTTGTCGCGTAGTTCGGTAAACCAGGCCGTTGCTGCAGTTTTCTTCTCTTCGAGCTTTTCGGGAAGGATGGCGGGTATGTCGGGACGGTCCATGAGATGAGAATCCTTGTTTGCTCGAACAATAGCACAACAGATTACAGCCAAAAGACAAAGCCGTTTACCCAATTCGCAAATGCACAAAAAATGACTCGTTTTTCGGCGGCCCTCCACTTAATCTATCAGGTGTAGGGCTCAGTGAGGATACGAGTATGGTTTCCAGAGCACCCAAATCGCAGTTTCCGAAACCGCCTCTCGACGGGCTGCGCAAGAGATTGAGGCAAAGCCGTGAAGATGTTGGGTTGCAGCGCGGTGCGTTCGTTCGCGAGAGTTTTAAGCTTCCGCGACTGGCAGCGCGCGAAAAAGCGAAGGAGTGGTTCGCTCAATATCCAAAGGCTGCATATTGGACCGAGATCGAAAGCTGGTATGAGCGTCCGGGAGATATAATTGAGTTTACCATGCGGCGACTGCCGAATGCTGACTAAGTCACATTTTGGCATTTTGGCACCAAACAACAATAAAATTGATGGATTCTTCAATAAATTGATCGGGTTTTGACCAAAATCATCCGTATTTTCAAATTATTTCGAGTTTTTAGGCGATTTCTCGCTAATTCCAATGAATCGTGCTGACAGTCTATTTTAAAGCCAGTAGAACTTTTTCCAGCACCGGAGAATCTTCCGGGACGCACAATAATTGGAGGATAATATGCGTTTATCATTAATCTCTGGAGTGGCTCTGGCAGCCGTGATGGCAATGACATCATTTGCCCGCGCTGACATCATTGTGGGTATCATCGCGCCGGTCACGGGCCCCGTTGCCGCTTACGGTTTGCAGGTCAAAAATGGCGTTGAGAGCGCGGCCGAGGCAATCAACGCGGCTGGCGGCATCAAGGGTGAAAAGATTGTAACCAAGGTGTTTGATGACGCAGGCGAGCCGAAGCAGGGTGTTTCTGTGGCCAACCAGGTGGTGGGTGAAGGCATCAAGTTTGTTGTTGGTCCGGTAACATCCGGCGTGGCAATGCCCGTATCCGATGTGCTGGCCGAAAATGGCATTGTGATGGTTACACCGACTGCCACGACGCCGGAACTGACAACCCGTGGTTTGGAGACCGTATTCCGTACCTGCGGACGGGATGATCAGCAGGCCGATGTCGCTGGCAAATACATTCTCGACAATTTCAAAGACAAGCGCATTGCCATTATCTATGACAAGACGCCTTACGGCACTGGTATTGGCAACGGTCTGAAGGCTGTTCTCAATAAAGGCGGTGTAACCGAGGTCGTTTTCGAAGGCATCAATGCCGGTGAGAAGGACTACAGCGCACTCATTACCCGTATCAAGTCTGAGAAAGCCGATGTGATTTACTTCGGTGGTTATCACGCGGAAGGCGGTCTGATTGCCCGCCAGTTGTCGGATCAGGGCATCAAAGCACAGCTCATTGGCCCCGATGGCCTCTCAAACACTGAATATTGGGCCATTGGCGGTGAGGCTGCTGCTGGTACACTATTCACGAATAGTGCTGATCCAACAAAGAATCCTGCCGCCGCAAAAATTGTAGAAGCACTTACAGCCAAGAATATCCCGGCTGAAGCATTCACGCTCAACGCCTATGCTGCCTTGCAGGTTATAGCTGCTGGCATTGAAAAGGCAGGTTCGTCAGAACCAACGGAAGTTGCTGCCAAGATAAAGTCGGGCGAAGCACTGCCGACAGTTGTTGGCGATCTTGCCTACTCGGCAACTGGCGATCTGACAACACCAGCTTTTGTTTTCTACAAGTGGGAAGGCGGTAAGCCGGTTCAGCTGGATTAATCTCTGAGTAAACCGCCGGTCTTAGTGACCGGCGGTTTTCAATCCGGACTGTAATTGCCGGAGCGCTTCACTTGTGGCAATTGCGGCGGACAATGCGAGGTTCAACGACCGAGCGCCTTCAACCATGGGAATTATTAGTCGCGAATTTGCCGCTTGGTGAACCTCATCCGGGACACCCGATGATTCTCGCCCCAGCAGCAGAATGTCACCGGGTTGAAATGAAAATTCTGTGTAGGGCGTAGCCGCTTTGGTCGAGAATAGAAGCAATCGGCGATTTTCACCCAGCCGCCATTCTTGAAATGCCTGCCAGTTCGAGTGGCGGGTCAGAGCTGCCTGTTCCAGATAATCCATACCCGCGCGTTTGAGTGAACGGTCGGAAATGTCAAAGCCTGCAGGCTCGATCACGTCAACGCCGATGCCAAAACAAGCGGCCATCCGCAATATGGTACCGGTATTACCGGGAATGTCAGGCTGATAGAGCGCTACTCGCAGGTTCAAACTATTATCGGTCAAGTGTGGCGTGCTCCATGGGCAACAATTGGCTGAACGAAGTGCCGTTACGCAGATTGGCCTCTCGCTTTTGACGTTCATAATCGCTATAGGGGTTGCACCGCAACGCTTGAGCAAAATTTGGAGGTGTCGATGACCGAATTTTTCCGACTTCTTCCAAGCCGGATAGTTTCACCAATGGAAGCTGTGGCCGGTTTCGCAGGCGGCGTGGGGTCAATTTATACGATCTAGTTTTTAAGACACAAACCGCATTCGTTCTCATGGTTGGCGATTTACTGACCAATCAGCTCCGGCAATTCATGCCGGTATAATTTCTTGCCGATCCCAAAAGAGGTCCGACAATGTTCCGCTGGTTTGAAGACAGGCTTGAGCCATTTCCCACTGCTGAGCCGAGTGAGCCGCCCAAAACACTAATTGCGTTCTGTCTGCACTACACACGTGGTGTCTGGCCATGGCTTGCCGTTATGGCGGTGTGCACATCGCTGATCGCTGTTCTCGAAGTATCCATGTACGCATTTCTGGGCAACATCGTCGATTGGTTGTCGAATCATTCGCGGGAAACATTCATCGCGGATGAGGGGTGGAAACTCGCATTGCTTGCGGGTGTTGTGCTTATAGCAATGCCAGGTATCGTACTTCTGGATTCGCTGGTTATTCATCAGACCCTTTTGAGCAACTATCCAATGCGAATCCGGTGGATGGTGCACCGCTATGTGGTTCGCCAATCAATGACTTTTTTTCAGGATGAGTTTGCTGGACGTATTTCGACCAAGCTGATGCAGACCTCTCTGGCGGTCCGTGAAGCGGTGATGAAACTGCTCGATGTGCTTAATTATGTAATCGTCTACTTCACCGGGACCCTCATTATCGCTGCTGCGGCCGACTTGCGACTGATGGTGCCGTTTCTACTCTGGTTGATGGCCTATATAGGCCTGATGTGGTATTTCATCCCAAAATTGCAGGTTGCATCTAAAGCACAAGCAGATTCCCGTTCGTCAATGACGGGCCGGATTGTCGACAGTTATACCAATATTGCGACGGTCAAGCTTTTCTCCCATTCCAAACGGGAGGAAAGCTATGCCCGCGAAGGGATGCAGGATTTTCTGTCGACAGCTTATCGCCAGATGCGCATGGTGACCGGCTTTCATGTGACTCTGTATGCGATGAACTGCCTGTTATTGTTCTCCGTAAGCGCCATAGCGATCTGGCTTTGGCTTGGGGCAGCGATCACAGTCGGTGCTGTGGCAGTGGGTATAGGTCTTGTGCTTCGCCTTAACGGCATGTCGCAGTGGATCATGTGGGAAATGTCGGCACTGTTCGAAAACATCGGCACGGTGGAAGACGGTATTACGTCCATATCGCTCCCACGATTGGTCATGGACGTGCCTGATGCTCCCAACCTTGATGTACGAGCCGGCGCTATCACCTTTGATAAAATCGGTTTCCACTATGGCAAGGGAGCCGGCGTTATTGATCGGCTGTCTCTTGATATCAAGCCAGGTGAGAAAATCGGATTGGTCGGACGTTCCGGCGCGGGCAAGTCCACGCTCGTCAATCTCCTGTTGCGATTCTACGATCTTGAAAGCGGCAGAATCACGATTGATGGGCAGGATATTTCGAAAGTCCGACAAGATTCGCTGCGCGAACATATCGGGATGATCACTCAGGACACATCATTGCTGCATCGCTCAATCAGAGACAATGTGCTTTACGGAAGACCAGATGCTTCGGAAGAACTGATGAGGCAAGCGGTCAGGAACGCGCAGGCAGATTCGTTTATTGAAGCGGCTTCCGATCCGAAGGGGCGTCGTGGTTTCGACGCTCATGTGGGCGAGCGCGGCGTCAAGCTTTCTGGCGGACAGCGTCAGCGCATTGCAATTGCCCGCGTAATGCTCAAAGACGCACCTATCCTTATCATGGACGAGGCGACATCGGCTCTCGATTCAGAAGTGGAAGCCGCAATTCAGGACAATCTCTATCGCCTGATGCAGGGCAAGACAGTTATTGCCATCGCGCATAGGCTTTCTACCATTGCAGCACTCGACCGTCTCGTTGTCATGGACAAAGGGCAGATTGTAGAAAGCGGCAGTCATGATGAGCTTATCGCAGCTGGCGGTATTTATGCCGATCTGTGGGCGCGCCAGTCCGGAGGCTTCCTGGGAATGGATGATTAGAGCAAATTCGCTCTGGCAGACAGTAGAGTGAACCAAGTTTAATTTGACGACCGCCGGGACTCAACGGAAAGTACTCCGCCGGTCGTCATTTGTTACGGCTGTTTGGTTTTAACAAACCGCAAGGATTCCAAACTGATGTGGTTTGCATGAAGCGTCTGTTCGCCCTTTTCGAAAGCTGGGTTGATCCCTACGCCAAAGCTCCGGCGGACCGTGTTCCAAACCACACATTGGCATTTATGTGGTTCTACGTCCGGCAGCAGAAATATGTGTTTCTTGCGATGCTTGTCTGTGGCGGGCTTATCGCCTTTTTTGAAGCAGGGCTTTTCTGGTTTGTCGGCAAAATCATCGATATCCTCTCTTCGGCGGATCGCGTTGAAGGATGGGACGGATTAATCGAGAAACATGGGATAGCGCTTCTTCTCATGCTTTTGGCGGTGTTGATTGGTCGTACGCTGGTACTTTCACTTGCGGCGCTGGTTGAGGAGCAGGCAATTGTTCCCGGCTTCAATAATCTCGTGAGGTGGCAAGCTCACAGCATAGTCTACCGTCAGAGCCTGTCGTTTTTCCAGAATGATTTTTCCGGTCGTATTGTTACGAAGGTCTGGGCTACCGGGCAGGCGCTTGGCGATTTCATGGTGACGCTGCTCCAAGCCGTCTGGTTCAGCGTGGTCTACTGCGCCACTACGCTCTTTCTGATCGGGCGGCTGGATTGGCGCCTTGCATCTGTGGTGATCGCATGGCTTGCTGTTTTTGGTTTGACCGCGCGTTATTTCCTGCCGCGTGTGCGCCGGGCGGCCCGTGAAACGGCGGAAAGCAGCTCAGTTGCGATGGGTCAACTCGTGGATGGTTATAGCAATATCCAGACATTGAAACTGTTTGGTACTGCAAGCCGCGACGATGCCTATATCCGTCAGGGCATGGATCGTTGGTTACAGGCTATCACCACGCTGACGCGTGGCCTGAGCGGCATTCGCATTTCATTGGCCTCTACCAGCGGAATTATGATCTGCACAGTTGCCTATGTGTCGATAGACCTGTGGCTGGCCGGGGAAATCTCATCGGGCGAAGTGGCTTTTACTCTGGGGCTGGTGCTGCGCCTGAGCATGTTGCTGACCCGGATGATGGCTAATCTGAATGGCCTTTTGCGCAACTACGGCACGATACAAAATTCCAAAGAGCTACTGGCAAAGCCTGTGACTGTGCTCGACAAACAAGATGCACAAGAATTGGTGGTGCCGCAAGGTTCGATTAACTTCGAAAATATCCGGTTTCACTATGACAGCGCCAGATCGGTCATTAATGACCTGTCACTGTCCATTCGACCGGGTGAGAAAGTGGGGCTGGTAGGGCGCTCGGGAGCGGGAAAGTCCACGCTCGTTAATTTGCTTTTGCGTTTTTATGATCTCGAAGGCGGTAAAATTATCGTTGACGGGCAGGACATAGCGAACATTACGCAGGATTCCCTGCGCGCCAATATCGGTATGGTCACGCAAGACACATCGCTACTGCATCGTTCCGTGCGAGACAATATTCTGTATGGCAGGCCGGACGCATCCGAAGAGCTTTTGCAAAAGGCAGTTAAAAATGCACAAGCCGATATTTTCATTGATGATTTAAGTGACCAGAAGGGTCGAAAGGGTCTGGACGCACATGTTGGAGAGCGTGGCGTGAAGCTTTCCGGCGGGCAACGGCAGCGCATCGCAATTGCGCGTGTCATGCTGAAGGACGCTCCCATTTTGGTACTGGACGAGGCCACCTCCGCGCTTGATTCCGAGGTTGAGGCGGCCATTCAGGAGAGTCTTTACCAATTGATGCAGGGAAAAACGGTCATCGCTATCGCCCATAGACTCTCGACCATTGCCGCATTGGATCGCTTGGTCGTGATGGACGAGGGGCGCATTGTGGAAACAGGCAAGCACGAAGAACTCATCGCGGCGAATGGGATTTATGCCAGTCTCTGGGCGCGGCAGTCAGGCGGGTTTATCGCTCATGATTAACGCTTGCGGGATGAATTTGATATTTGCATCCGGTCCAGCCGCAAACTCCGGTGCGAATATCAAATCACTCTACTGGAATCATATGCTTATCGGTGGTCTTGCCGATTCCAACATTCGCAACAAGCATGATCGAAATGAGATGCGAATGTTAGAATAAGACCACCAAGCTTATCCCTGCGACATCCTGCCCTTGTGGCTTTGTCAGGCTGGACAAGCCCCTGCGACACGCTTAGAAACCACCCGATATGTTGGGGATTCCGCGAGGCTCATTAATATGGGCCAGTCTGCTATTGTTGATAAAGCGGGGGCTCCAGCTGCGTTGTTATTCGGAAAGGACCAGGCCCCGTGAGCGCACACGATACGACCGAGCCGACACGGCGTGACTTCCTCTATATTGCGACAGGTATGGCCGGTGCGGTCGGTGTAGGCGCCTTTGCTTGGCCCTTTATCGACCAGATGCGCCCGGACGCCTCCACGCTGGCAGTCTCGTCCATCGAAGTTGATGTTTCAGCCTTAACGCCGGGTATGTCGCTGACAGTAAAATGGCGCGGCAAGCCGATCTTCATTCGTAATCGTACGCCCAAGGAAGTCGAAGAGGCCAAAGCTGTACAGCTCAGCGAGCTTAAGGATCCAATTGCGCGCAACGCCAATCTGCCGAGTGACGCACAGGCGACAGATGCTGATCGTACTGCAGTCAAGGAAAAGGAAAACTGGCTGGTGATGGTGGGGGTTTGCACCCATCTCGGCTGTATTCCACTTGGTCAGCAGGGCGACTTTGGTGGATGGTTCTGCCCATGCCATGGTTCGCACTACGACACGGCTGGACGTATCCGTAAGGGCCCTGCGCCGGAGAACCTGCCGGTTCCGCCGCTTTCATTCATTTCCGACACCGTCATCAAAATCGGCTAAGGTTTTACGGGGAGACACGACATGAGCGGTGGACATTCATCCTATACGCCTAATACCGGTATCGAAAAATGGTTTGATGCGCGACTGCCGTTGCCGCGTCTGCTTTATGATAGCTTTGTAGCTTACCCGGTTCCGCGCAATCTCAACTATGCTTATGCCTTTGGCGGAATTCTGGCATTGATGCTGGTTTCGCAGATCATTACAGGCATCGTGCTGGCCATGCATTATGCCGCAGACACGGGTCTTGCGTTCAACTCCGTTGAAAAGATCATGCGCGATGTCAATTCTGGCTGGCTTCTGCGCTATCTGCATTCGAACGGCGCTTCGATGTTCTTTCTTGCGGTGTTCATTCATATATTTCGCGGTCTTTACTACGGGTCTTACAAGGCTCCGCGCGAGCTATTGTGGATACTTGGTGTCATCATCCTGCTTTTGATGATGGCAACAGCTTTCATGGGGTATGTTCTACCCTGGGGGCAGATGTCGTTCTGGGGTGCTACGGTTATCACCGGCTTCTTCACGGCTTTCCCGGTTATCGGCAATCCTATTCAGGAGCTGCTGCTTGGTGGTTTTGCTGTCGATAACCCTACACTGAACCGGTTTTTCTCACTGCATTACCTTCTGCCGTTCATGATTGCCGGTGTAGTCGTTCTCCACGTATGGGCGCTGCATGTTACCGGTCAGACGAACCCCACGGGTATCGAAGTCAAGTCAAAGACCGATACAGTCGCGTTCACGCCATATGCGACGGTCAAGGATGCTTTCGGTCTTTGCATCTTCTTTATCCTCTTCGCTTACTTCGTATTCTACATGCCTAATTATCTCGGTCATCCGGATAATTACATTCCAGCGGACTCGTTGAAGACGCCTGCGCATATCGTTCCTGAGTGGTACTTCCTGCCGTTCTACGCGATGCTTCGTGCCATCACCTTCAACATCGGACCAATCGACTCGAAGCTCGGCGGCGTGTTGACCATGTTCGGTTCCATTGCGATCCTGTTCCTGGTGCCTTGGCTGGATACGTCTAAAGTTCGCTCTGCTGTCTACCGTCCTTGGTACAAGCTATTCTTCTGGCTGTTCGTCATTGACGCAATCATTCTCGGCTGGCTCGGTTCACGTCCTGCTGAAGGCCTCTATACGGTCTTCTCACAGATCGGAACGGCATACTACTTTGGCTTCTTCATCATCATCATGCCTTTGCTGGGGTTGATTGAGACGCCGCGCCGCTTGCCGAATTCAATTACGGAAGCCGTACTTGCCAAAACCAAGAGTGGTGAGCAGCTAGCTGGTGCAACCACTGCGTCGGAAACCAGGGCCTGAGAATCGTGAAGGACTCAACCATGAAAAAAATCCTCCTCGGTCTTGCCGCTGCCGGTCTCGGTACAATGCTGGCTTTCAGTGGTGCGAAGGCGGCAGAAGAAGCTAACCACGCAGCGGAGCCAACGCATTTCCCGATCAAGCATCCGGAAGAAATGAAGTGGACCTTTTCCGGCCCCTTTGGATATTATGACAAGCAGCAACTGCAGCGCGGCTTGAAAATATATAAGGAAGTTTGCTCGGCCTGCCATTCCATGAGCTTGGTTCCATTCCGCGCTTTGGAAGAGTTGGGTTACAACGAAGCTCAGGTAAAAGCCTTCGCTGCCGAATATGAAGTGCCGGATGCACCGAATGCCGATGGTGAGATTGTTAACCGCAAGGCCATTCCTGCCGACCATTTTCCATCGCCATTTCCAAATGTTCAAGCTGCCGCCGCCGCCAATGGTGGCGCTGCTCCGCCCGATTTCTCGCTGATCGCAAAGGCCCGTTCAGTTGAACGCGGTTTCCCGCAATTCCTGTATGATATCGCACCGTGGGTTCAATATCAGGAAGGTGGTCCGGATTATATCCACGCGCTTTTGACGGGTTATGGTCAGACGCCGCCGGAAGGCATGCAGATTCCAGAGGGAACGCACTATAATCCCTACTTCATTGCCGCCAAATCGCTTGCAATGGCACAGCCTCTGCAAGACGGACAGGTGACCTATGATGATGGTTCGCCAGCGACCTTGTCGCAATATTCACAAGATATCGCAGCGTTCCTCATGTGGGCTGCTGAGCCGCATCTGGAAGAGCGCAAGAAGACCGGCTTCCGCGTCATGATCTTTCTGATCTTGTTTGCGGGTCTGGTTTATCTGGCCAAGCGCCGGATTTGGTCTGACGTTCCGCATTGAGCGGTTGATAGTATTGATCGTGGAAGGGGCGCAATGCGCCCTTTTCTTTTGTGGGCATGGCAAAGAAACAAAGGAATCATGAGATGGATTCAAGTCTGAAGCAGACCTTGGTCAATTCCATCCGGAACATTCCGGACTATCCAAAACAGGGTGTCATGTTTCGTGACATTACAACCCTCCTTGGCAATGCGCGAGCCTTCCGCCGCGCCGTTGATGAATTGGTCCATCCCTATGCCGGCGGCAAGGTCGACAAGATTGCAGGCATCGAAGCGCGGGGCTTCATCATAGGCGGGGCGATGGCGCATCAGTTATCAGCTGGCTTCGTACCTATCCGCAAGAAGGGCAAGCTGCCCCATGATACTGTGCGCATTGCCTATAGCCTTGAATATGGGCTGGACGAGATGGAAATGCACAGGGACGCCATTATCCCTGGCGAAAAAGTTCTGCTTGTCGATGATCTCATTGCAACCGGCGGCACCGCAGAAGCGGCAGTAAAGCTCTTGCAACAACTGGGCGCCGATATCGTCGCTGCCTGTTTTGTTATTGATCTGCCGGAGCTGGGCGGCCGAAAGAAACTAGAGGCGCTTGGCGTAAACGTTCGCACATTGATCGATTTTGACGGCCACTAACAAAAGTCTTATGTTGGTGGCGAATTAGTCAGGCAGGGCAATAAGAGCGGCGCTGTCGAATTCCATCACGCGGATGCCATTCTGATTATAGGCCGCTGAGGACATCTGCATCATCGACCAGCCGGGACGTGATTGAAGTGTACGCACGCTATTCACGGTTCGGGTAAAACGGATTGTGTCTCCGGCATAGACCGGCTTCAACCATTTCAGGTTCTCAAATCCGGGCGAGGGGCCGAATGTTGGCGGTTGTTCGCCGCGCTTCATAGCCTCTTTAATAAGGGCTTTCATGCTCTCCACGTTAAGCCGCATCCAGATGGCTGTCGTGTGCCAACCTGATGCACAAAGCGCGCCGAAATTGCTATGCTTGGCAGCTTCGGGATCAACGTGAAATCGCTGCGGATCGTATTTTTTGGCAAAGGTAATAATTTCTTCCGCACCGAATGTATGGCTGCCCAGGTCCATTTCGACACCGATGTGGGCTTCAATGTCGTTGCTCATGATGCCAATGGCTCCCGCAAGGAAAACATGCCGGTGTTTTGCAGTTCACACACGAGCACGCCATCCTGATTGAAAACTTCATGGTGTAAAACCACAAAGCCAAGTGAAGGCTTGGACTTGGATACCCGGCTTTCGATGACGGTTGTCTTGCCCGTCAGCGTGTCACCGGCAAGTACTGGTGCACGCCATCTCGCATAGTCTATTCCTGGTGCTCCTTGCGAGGTCGAGTCGAGGAGATAGGCGTCACACATCATACGCATGAACATTGAGACTGTATGCCAACCCGACGCTGCAAGGCCGCCTAAGATGCTTGCTTTGCCTGCTGCTTCGTCCAAATGGAATGGTTGAGGATCGAACTGGCTGGCAAAATCGATGATCTCGCCAGCGTCGACTATCTTTGAACCCAGCGGCCATTCGCTGCCAACAGCAAAATCTTCAAATGCGTAGCGGGGTTCACTCATCATTGCCTCTATGTGTTGAAGCGGAACAGCATGATGTCGCCGTCCTGCACGATATATTCCTTACCTTCGTCACGGGCTTTACCGGCTTCCTTGGCTGCGACTTCGCCACCAAGCGTCACATAGTCATTATAGGCGATCGTCTGCGCGCGAATGAAGCCCCGCTCGAAATCCGTGTGGATGACGCCAGCCGCTTGAGGCGCTTTAGAACCGCGTTCAACGGTCCAGGCACGCGCTTCCTTTGGACCAACTGTGAAATAGGTAATGAGATGCAAAAGCTTGTAGCCGGCCCGGATAAGGCGGTCCAAGCCAGGCTCATCAAGGTTCATAGCGTCCAGATATTCCTTGGCCTCTTCCTCGGGAAGTTGAGCGACTTCTGCTTCAATGGCTGCGGATATGACGACGGTTTCAGCGCCCTGCGCAGTGGCCATCTCTTCGACCGCTTCGGTGTGTTCATTGCCAGTGGCCGCGTCTTCCTCGGCTACGTTACAAACATAAAGCACTGGCTTGGACGTGAGGAGATTTAGGCCCTGCAATATTTCAAGGTCTTCGGCAGCTATGCCATTCAGCATGAAACGGACGGGTTTGCCATCCTGAAGCAATGCGAGCGCCTCTTCCATCACGGGAAGCAATGTCATTGCTTCCTTATCTTTGCTGCTCGCGCGCTTCCTGAACTGGACGATGCGGCGCTCAAGGCTTTCGAGATCCGAGAGCATCAGTTCTGTTTCGACAGTTTCCGCATCGGAAACGGGATCAATGCGGCCTTCAACATGCGTAATATCGTCATCTTCGAAACAACGCAGCACGTGCACGACCGCATCGACTTCGCGGATATTGGCGAGGAATTGATTGCCGAGTCCTTCACCCTTGGAAGCACCACGCACGAGGCCTGCAATATCTACAAAGCTGATACGAGTTGGTACTATATTCGCTGACTTGCCAATCTTGGCGATTGCTTGCAGGCGCGGGTCCGGCACAGCAACTTCACCCGTGTTGGGTTCGATGGTGCAGAAGGGATAATTCGCAGCCTGGGCAGCGGCGGTCTTTGTCAGCGCGTTGAAAAGCGTGGATTTGCCAACATTTGGCAGGCCAACGATGCCGCATTTGAAACCCATAATGTGCGATCCTTATTCTTTCTTGCCGAAGAGCTTGTTCAGCATGTCGGCCATAGGGCCGGATTTTGGAATGTTAACTGTCGGTTTTTGAACCCGAGCCTGCCGGATATGGCTTTGACTGGCCGGTTTTGCAACAGACTTTTCAACTTGTGTTTTCTCGGGCTTTCCGCCGGTGGCCAGAGCAACGCGATTCATAAAGCCAGCATCGTCTTTTTTGACGATATAGTCTGCATTGACAGCAATCGCATCGAGCACTGGCTCCAGCCACTCGGAGTCCGACTTCGCAAAATTGCCAAGCACGTGATGTGTGACCAGTTCCTTGACACCCGGATGATCTATACCAATACGAACGCGGCGATAATCTTTGCCAATATGTGCATCAATGGACTTTATTCCATTGTGTCCGCCAGAACCGCCCCCAACCTTCACACGAACTTTCCCGGCGGCGAGATCAAGTTCGTCATAAATAACGGTAAGATCGCCAAGGCCAAGTTTGTAGAAGCGCATGGCTTCACCAATCGACTGACCGGAAAGATTCATGAAGGTTTGCGGTTTGATCAGAATTATCTTTTCGCCGTCGATCATGCCGTCGGCGATGAGTGCCTGAAACTTTTTCGCCCAAGGCGAAAAATTATGGCGGCGGTGTATTTCATCCGCCGCCATAAAACCAATATTATGCCTGTTATAGGCATATTGAGAGCCGGGATTGCCAAGACCTGCAATGAGCAGCACGCGACCAGCTCCCTGTAAAGGCGATTATTCGCCTTCTTTTTCTTCTGCTTCAGTGCTTTCAACTGCGGCTTCCGTTGTCTCGTCTTCAGCAGCGAGAACGGCAGGAGCAGCAATGGTAGCAATGGTGAAGTCACGATCCTGAATAACCGGTGTCACACCCTTTGGCAGGGTAACATCAGAAATGTGAATCGAATCGCCGATAACCTTGCCGGTCAAATCAATTTCGATTGCTTCCGGAATGGCATTGGCTGGCGCATGAAGCTCAACGTCGTGACGAACGATGTTGAGAACGCCGCCGCGCTTAATGCCAGGCGAAAGCTCGTCATTAAGAAAGTGAATCGGCACATGTACGTTTACGACCGATTTGGCCGATACACGCAGGAAGTCAACGTGAACTGGTTTGTCGCTGACCGGATCAAGCTGGTAGTCCTTTGGCAGGACCTGGATCGACTTGCCGTCAAGAATGATGTTGGCAATGGTGGTTTTGAAACCGCCGCCATGGATCTTGTAGTACAGCGTCTTGTAGTCGAGGGTAATCGAGATTGGCGCCTTTTTGTCACCATAGATGACTGCTGGCACTTTACCGTTGCGGCGAATTTCTCGGGCGGACCCCTTACCAACCCGTTCGCGCGCCTCGGCCTTGAGCTCGTATGCTTCGCTCATGGCATTTCCTTTCGAGGTTCAAATCTGGAGTGTTCCTGCAAGGTCAAATGAATGACAATCCAAAAAACATGAAGCGGCCCAAAGGCCATCCCAACGAGAGATCCCGTAACAGATGATTGGCCGCCTCATTCCGCGTTGCCTCCAAGGGTGTCTACGCGGATGGCGGCTCTATAACGGAAAGATCACGATTGTGCAAGTTATGAGCGTAGCAACCTCAATCAAACAGGCTGGAAACCGACTCTTCCGATGCGGTACGTGCAATTGCTTCGCCGATCAGATCAGAAATGGGCAATACACGGATATTATGGGCAGCATTGACGGCAGGGGTTGGCTGAATGGAATCAGTTATAACCAGTTCCTTCAGCTTGGAGCCGGTGATGCGGGCAACCGCGCCGCCTGAAAGTACGCCATGCGTTATATAAGCAGTAACGCTTGTTGCGCCTTTTGCGAGTAGCGCTTCGGCAGCGTTGCAAAGCGTGCCGCCCGAATCAACAATATCGTCGAACAGCAGGCAGTCCTTGCCGCTGACATCACCAATGACATTCATCACTTCGGATTCGCCCGGACGATCGCGGCGCTTGTCAACAATAGCCAACTGCGCATCAATGCGCTTTGCCAATGAGCGGGCGCGGACCACACCGCCGACATCAGGAGATACGACCATCACGTTTGAAGTGCCGTAGTGGGAGCGAACATCACGGGCAATAACTGGCACGGCGTAAAGATTGTCAGTCGGGATATCGAAGAAGCCCTGGATCTGGCCAGCATGCAGATCAAGCGTCAGAACTCTATTTGCACCAGCTTCGGTGATCAGATTAGCCACGAGCTTCGCGGAGATTGGCGTGCGCGGACCGGGTTTACGGTCTTGGCGGGCATAACCGAAATAGGGGAGAACCGCCGTGATACGTTTTGCCGACGAACGACGGAAGGCATCGATCATGATGAGCAGTTCCATCAAATGATCATTTGCCGGGTAGGACGTGGATTGCATGACGAAGACATCTTCGCCTCGAACATTCTCTTGAATCTCGACGAAAATCTCTTCATCGGCGAAACGCCGTACACTTGCTTTGCCGAGTGGAATATTAAGATACTTGGCTACAGATTCAGCGAGAACACGATTGGAATTGCCCGCGAAGAGTTTCATGCTGTATTTCCTCACGTCTTTTTCAGAGCGTCAGCCAAAATAAGGGTATGGCGCGCCTTTTACTGTGACTGACGCACATTGCAAGCGGGCAGAGTCGATTCATGCACAGTTGGACAAGGTTAAGCCCTCAAACGTGTAAATATGTCACGTCTTGGAGCCTGAAACCCACGATAGATAGCCGCCGATTGCTTTGTCAGCTATGCCTTCCATCGTTGCTGCTGGCACGGAACTCCATGGATCAGCCGCACCGCCGGGCACTTTTTCTTGCCCTTGTATGCGATGAAGGCGTGTTCCCGCCGGATCAAGGATGTCCCACACGTAGATTATCGTGGTCAGATTGCCATCGGGCAGGGCAGAGAAATAGCCCTTCATAATGTGGGTATTGTCCGTATCGCCAGCGGTGCCCAAAACAATACCTTTTTGCTTGGCAAGTGCCGAGAGGCGTTGGGACAGTGGTGTAGCAGCGGCAATAGGTGCGCCAACAATAGGCGCAAAACGCAGTTTAGCGGTCTGCGACACACCTGTAGGCATTGCAGTTCCGGTGGCGGCCGAAGCCGTACCTGTGGTTGGCGTATTGCCTGGCACAGGAGCCGCTGCCGGATCAGTTCCCGGCGCTCCTGTTGCACCACCTTGCGCCGGTGGCAGATCGGATTTGGTGACGCCCAAGGTATTTTCAGAGCTGTTGCACCCACTCAAAACGATCATCATGAAAGCGGTGACGGTGCAAGTCAGTGCG
This sequence comes from Phyllobacterium sp. GQ127, assembly GCF_059758635.1. NCBI lineage: Bacteria > Pseudomonadati > Pseudomonadota > Alphaproteobacteria > Hyphomicrobiales > Phyllobacteriaceae > Phyllobacterium > Phyllobacterium sp. GQ127. The sequence continues at coordinate 1,395,533 of NZ_JCAXDZ010000001.1, read as the reverse complement.
TTACGCAACTTCATCTTCACTCAAACCCCATTAAGCAACCGCAAAAGCGGCTTGATAAGCAAAGCTGACAAAAGTTTTATTTCACGATCAAGTCAAGAGGTTGGCGTGAAAGCGTTTCCGCCTTGCCATTGGTTGTAAGGTAGGTCTGGCCCAATGTCATGGCCGTATTGCTGTCGGAGTCCATGATAATCATATGGGCGAACAAGGTCATATCCGGCTGGATGCGTTCAGGGTTGCCCGAATAGAACATGGGCATGTCCATCCAAGACGGCGTGAAGCGGGCGCCGACTGAATAGCCGCATGCATTGAGGCGGTGGCGGGTCAACTCGTGCTCTTCCATTACCTTGGCATGCGCATCAAACACATCACCAAAGGTGGAATCCGGCGTCATGGCCGCTTCAACAGCCTGCAGTGCTTCGAGTGCAGCGTCGTAAAGCTCCTGGTGGCGCTTCGATGTCTTGCCCGTCAGGACGGTACGCATCATTGGCGCATGATAATGTCGATAGACACCCGACCATTCGAGCGTCAGCTGGTCATTTTTCGTAAGCTTGCGCCTGCCAGCCTTATAACGGCAGAGCAATGCATCATCGCCCGAACCGATGATGAATTCGTTGGCCGGATAATCGCCGCCGCCAGCAAAAATTGCTCCCTGCATGGCAGCTAGAATGACGCCTTCATCCGCGCCTGCCTTTATTAGTTTCAAAGCTGCGGTGAGAGCATCGTCGCCGAGTTCGGCAGCCTTGCGGCTATAGACGATTTCAGCTGGACTCTTGAGAACACGAAGCTTGTCCACAAGTCCGGATGCATCCACGAGTTGGCCAAAGGCTGCAAGCTGCTCATCCAACTTTCGACCATTGGCCGCCGTTAGACCGTGGGTTTGATATTCAATACCGATGCGACAGCCCAGCAGATCAAGGTCATTAAGCAGTTCGCGCAAATCCGCCGCCGGATTGGCATTGTCCCGATCTGCCCAAACAATGATGTTTTCAATATTGGAGGTCTGCCGCGCCTGCCGCAAATCGGCCGAGCGGGTCATCAGCACATTACTACCATCGGCTTTGACAACGAGGCATTGGAAGAAGCAAAAGCCAAAAGTATCGTAGCCGGTCAACCAATACATGCTTTCCTGTGCAAAGAGCAGGATCGCATCAAGCTTTTGCTCGGCCATGACCATCATCAAACGATCACGGCGCGCATTGAATTCTTCCGGTTCGAAATGAAGGCCCATAATGCTACTCCGTAATTGTAATGGCCGATATCTGCCGGCCATAATCTGGTTCGTTGCGGTGCGTGGTGCGGCGATAGGAAAAGAACTGGTCTTCATCAGCATAGGTACACAGTTCAAGTGCTGAAGCATTTACACCTGCTTGCTCAAGCTGTGTGATTATGAATGCCCAAAGATCAAACATCTTATGGTTTTCATTGGTTGATTCGCGGAAAAATTTACTGAATGACGAATTCGTTGAGACGAATTGCTCGTAGAATTCCCGGCCCACTTCGTAATTGTCGGGACCAATGGTAGGTCCCAGAACAGCTTGGATACGATCACGTTTGGCACCAAGCCCGATCATGGCCTCGACCGTGTTGCCCAGCACGCCACCAATGGCGCCACGCCAACCGGCATGAGCCGCGCCGATGACCCCAGCGTCCGGGTCGGCGAAAAGAATTGGACCGCAGTCGGCCGACAATGCGCCTATCACTATACCGGGCGTGGCCGTTACCATAGCGTCGGCTTTGGGCCGGTCTCCAGTGAGGGGAGACGTCACGGTTATGACGTCCGGCGAATGCACCTGATGCACCGTCACAAGTTGAGAAAGTGGCACGCCTAACGTTTCTGCAACCCGCCGTCGGTTTTCCGTGACATTGACTTGATTGTCATTGGAGCCGCTACCGACGTTAAGGCCGCGATAAATACCATCAGAGACACCACCTTTTCTGGTGAAAAATCCATGATCGATTCGGTTTTGCCCGGGTGAGCCCAGCAGGGAAGAACGCAGTGGTGCTGGTTTTTCGTACGTGTTCATCGTGGAGTGGTTTCTCCCAAAGGCTGCGGATGGTGATTTAGCTCTCGGACGAAGTCAATCTTCCGTTTCATTTTGTCTGAAAAGGAAATGTATGGGTGGCAGGATCTGTTATACACAGAACCTTGAATAAGGTTCCCATCTCGGTGGGTCCGGCTAGACGTTCAACATCAATATGCAGTTGCTCCTGAACGTCGGGAGATTTGCCTTGCCCTAAAGCACCGGCGCGGTCCAACAACCCCATGGCAATGAGAAAATCGCCTTGTGTCATTGCGCTGGATTTGCACCCTTCAGCACGGGCAGATTGCGCGAGACTATGAAAGTCGACGTGGGTCGTTATGTCCGCTGCGCCCGGCGTGCTAAGGGCATTGATCGGCCTGTGCTGGCTCAATGCCTGCAAAGTGTCGCCATAACCTTGTTCCAGGTGGCCATAATCAACAAGCAATGCTGCTCCGCGTTCGCGGCAAATATGGTTGGCGATCTGATGCATGAGCGCGTTGCGAGCGGGAGCGATTTCGAAAATACTGCCATCTGCCGCAGTATCGCTGCTGCCGGGCAACAGGGCCTTTTCAAGAGAACCAGAGCCTGCAGCAAAAAACAGATTGCCCTCACTGTCGGCAGAAACCATTCTTTCGACAAAGCGACCATTTGATTTCACATATTGCCTTGATGGGATTGCGTCGAAAAGTTCATTGGCAACAAGGATCAGCGGGTTCGCCGGAATTTCGGCGATAGTTTTACGCCATTCGATGTCTGCTGTGTGCTGCGCCAGCGCTTCTTGCTGAATTTTGGTCAACCGCTCGCTAAGTTCAACCATTATTACCTTGGCCGCCTTCATAAAGGCGGGCGAAATTTTTCCGGCGGTGCGTAAAAGATCGTTCATTAAGGTCCCGCGGCCGGGCCCCACTTCACAAAGGCTGAAATGTTGCGGAGACCCTAGTGCTTGCCAGGCTCCAACGCACCAGACACCAATGAGTTCGCCGAACATTTGGCTAACTTCCGGGGCGGTGATAAAATCGCCACTTCTGCCGAAGGGTTCTTGTGTTGTGTAGTAGCCATTATCCCGATCGAACAGGCACAAAGCCATATAATCTGCCACGCTGATCGGACCCGTTGTCTCGATCTGCCGGATAATGCGCTGCTTTAAACTCATCGTTGCGTTTTTACCTCAGGGTTGCGCGCGGACAAGATAAACGCCAGACCAATAATGACCATTGGGATTGAAAGCACCATGCCCATCGTCAACCAGCCGCCAAAAAGATAGCCGAGTTGAGCATCCGGCTCGCGGAAAAACTCGACAAAAATACGAGACAATCCATAGAGCGCCACAAATGTGCCCGAGATAAAACGGGGGCTTTTTAGTTTGCGGCCATAGAAGATCAGTACTGCAAGCACCGCAAACAGCACGATACCTTCAAGTGCGGCTTCATAAAGCTGGCTTGGATGACGTACTACAGGTCCTCCCGTCGGAAAAACCATTCCCCACGGCACATCTGTCTCTCGGCCCCACAACTCACTATTGATAAAGTTTGCTACGCGAACGAGGCCAAGGCCGACCGGTACACCGGCGGCAACAGTATCAAGCATGCTGGATATATTGATTTTGCGCGAGCGGGCAAAAAGTACCATTGCGAGTGTCGTGCCCAGCATGCCGCCATGAAATGACATTCCGCCTTCCCAAACCTTGAATATGTCCAAAGGATTGGCGATGTATTTGGCAAAATCGTAGAAGAGAATGTAGCCAATACGGCCACCCAGAACTACACCCAGTGCGGCCCACAAGACGAAATCGTCGAGATCTATGGGCTTCATTGGCGGGGTATTGTTTGCCCAAAGTCGTGGCTTGCTGATGAGTTTCTTGGCGTACCACCAAGCAAAAAGAATACCGACCACATAGCCAAGTCCATACCAGTGTACCGCTATGGGACCTATGGAAAAGATAACCGGATCGATCTCGGGGAAAGCTATCGCAGCAAATGTCGGTACAAGTAGCTCGCTCACAAGGACACTCCGTCTCGGTTTTCTCGATTTTGCGGGACCATGCGCGAGGGCGTGATAGGCGTCAAGCCGCATCTGCGGTAACATTTGTCCGGGCTGGCTTAGCGCTAACTTGCTTGCAATCATTATAAGTGGTCATTATTTGAATGGTGAAACCAGAAAGGTATCTGCAATGACCAATGGATCAAATCGCGTTCTCGATGAACTGGCAAAGCTCGTTACAGATGCTGCCGGTGCTGCCCAAGGCGTGCGCCGCGAAGTTGAAACCGCATTTCGAGGTCAGGCGGAGCGTCTGCTCAATACAATGGACGTTGTCCAGCGTGAAGATTTTGAAGCTGTGCGTGAAATGGCAATAAGGGCCCGGGCGGAGAATACAGCCCTCCAAGCACGTATCGAGGCCTTGGAGGCGCTGGTTGGCAAAAAAGACGAATCGGCGAAGCCTACCTCATCGCGTGCCAAAAAGGCTTAGTGCCTATTTGAAATTATCTAGGCAATGTCGTCTTCGGCCAGGCTTTCTTCACCGTCGGCGATTGCCTCTTCTTCCGTATCATAAGGGCCGACCTTCGGTCCTTCTACGCCGTCTTTAGTGACGACATAATACCAGTTGCCATCATCGTTTTTTTGTACGGCTTTGACTGTTGGTTCAGTTGCATCGGACATGCTCGTTCTCCTGTTTGACCGTTCCAGACTCCCGCGAGAGCCGCGTTGGAAATAACAAGCTAAGACGTTTTGATATCGACTATATGACGAAGTTTTTTAGGCCCTAATCCATTGGGGTCCGCTGATAGTCCCGCTTTGGTCGTTTTTCTCTCCCGCGGACCACTATCCCCAAAATAAATCTTAAGTATTTATCAACAGGTGGAAATCGCCGAAAACTGTTTCCTTAGAGTCAGTTAAAGCGACCAAGTGAATCTTTTTCCTAACTTCTGTCCACACCCATTCTCGTCAATTGGTCAAAAGGGGACTGGCGCTGTGACTCAGCATCAATACACTGAAATTACTGCATGATTCGTTTCAGTGTTCATGCAGCGGTCCGTAAGTTCATGGCCGCAACCCGGTTGGTGTGTTCTGCCTGCCGGTGAGTTTAAAAAATGTTACCGCATTCAGCGTGGGTCTATGTTGACGTGCAGAAAACATTTGGTGTGCTTGGTTTGGGTGCGCTGTATCTCCCGCAGCGTTATACGAGATTCGATTTAGCAGGTAATGGCGATGAGCCTTCTGGAACTAGAGATTGCGCGTGACTTACATCCCGTAGATGTGATCGAGCACGTTGCCCATGCAAACGAATGGGCATTTGAGCGCACCGGTGAAGATGAGATTGCGATTACGGTCGAAGGTAGCTGGACCGATTACCAGATATCCTTTTCGTGGATGGAAGACTTTGAAGCCCTGCATCTGGCCTGTGCTTTCGATATCGCCATCAGCGAGCCTCGCATCAATGAAGTGATGCGGCTTCTCTCATTGGTCAATGAGCAATTGCTGATGGGACATTTTGATCTCTGGAGGCAGGAGGGTGCGGTCATGTATCGCCAGTCCCTGCTTCTTTCCGGCGGTGCCGAGCCTACCAGTAAACAGGTTGAAGTTTTGCTTTCGAGTGCGCTCGATGCATGCGAAACCTATTTCCAGGCTTTCCAGTTTGTCGTCTGGTCCGGCTCAACAGCGCGGGAATCGCTCGACAGCATTTTGTTCGAAACCGTTGGATCAGCCTGATTTTCCTGAAATGGGCTAGGCGGTGGAGTTGAGAAATCATGACCATCAGTTTTGATGATTTCGAGAAAGTCGATATTCGCGTCGGGACTATTATAGAGGCGGAAATATTCCCCGAAGCGCGTAAGCCCGCATTCAAATTACGGATCGATTTTGGTTCAGAGATAGGTATCAAAAAATCCTCCGCCCAAATTACCAAGCGACACGCATTGGAAGAGCTAAGGGGAAAGCAGGTCATGGCCGTGGTCAATTTCCCGCCACGCCAGATCGGTCCCTTCATGTCAGAGGTATTGACGCTTGGTTTTCCCGATGAAGCCGGTGACGTTGTTCTAGCTACCGTGAGCCATACGGTTCCGAATGGCGGCAAATTGTTTTAAGCAACGTGTTCTCGTCAGGCTGGAACTTTGACTATCGCACGTAAGCCGTTCTTAGGGCTGTCTTCAAGCGTAATATCGCCGCCATGACTACGAGCGATATCCAAGGCGATTGCAAGTCCCAGGCCAGTGCCGCCTGCGTCCTGGTTGCGGGCCTGGTCAAGCCTGAAGAATGGTTTGAAGACCTCATCACGCATTTCTTTCGGGATACCTGGCCCATCGTCATCGATGGTCAGTATCAGCCAGCCATCGCGATGATCGGCTGCGACAAAAACATTCTGCGCATAGCGGAAGGAATTTGAAACAAGATTGGTGATCAATCGCGAAAACGCGTTGGGGCGGACATGAATTTCCGGTTGTCCGCGAATGGTAGAGGTGAATCCCCGTTTGAGCAGTATCGCTTCTTCCTTGAGTTTGGCGAATAGGCGCTCAAGATTGAAGACGCCGGTCTCTTCGTCAGCCTCGCCCCGTGCGAATGAAAGGTAGCCTTCTAGCATTGACTGCATGTCGTCTATGTCTTGTTCCATCGCTTCGGTATCGACCCTGTTGCTCACCAGCGCCAGTTGAAGCTTAAAGCGGGTCAAAATGGTTCGCAGGTCATGACTGACGCCGCTGAGCATTGTTGTACGCTGCTCAATTTGCCTTTCGATACGTTCACGCATGACAATAAAGGCCGCACCAGCGCGCCTCACTTCTTCGGCGCCGCGGGGCTTGAAGTTTGGTGGCGGTGCTCGTCCTTTGCCGAAACTGTCTGCGGCAGTGGCCAATTGCTGGATTGGTTTAATCTGATTGCGCAGAAACAGGATCGCAATAGCCAGCAATACAAGGGCTGAACCAGCCATCCATACCAGGAAGATCAACGTGTTGGATGCATAAGCCTGACTACGTCGTGCAAAGACGCGCAAAACCTTGTCCTCGAGTTGTATTCGAATTTCCACCAAATCCGAATCCCCGATCGTATCGATCCAGAACGGTCGATTAATCTGCTTGGTGATTTCTTCACTCAGAATATTGTCGAGAATGGAATAGAACGGTTTGGGACCGGGCGCGGGGAGCGGGTCGGGTGGCAATATGGATATGTTAAGAGCTAAACGTTCGCGCGAAATGCGGATCAGGTTCTCGTAGCCAGGATCTTGGGGAAACGTGTCCATCAGATCAATGATGCCGGAAATATCCCGCACCACGGCAGTCGAAAGACGCTGAGTGACTGTCTGCCAATGGCGTTCCATAAACACGAATGCAATAAGCGATTGTAACAGCACCATTGGCGCAATGATGATAATCAACGAACGGGCATAGAGCCTTTTGGGCATCCAGCGGGCCAGCCAACGCGTCAGCTTTCGCCAAGGACCAAGCAATGTGCTTCGTTTGCGCCGCCAATGGCGTTTCTTCACGGCCAATGCGCGATCTGCGGCGTCCGGGGGGCTCATTACATCGATATCCGCTTGCGCTTCCTGCTTTGCGTGTTCGTTATTCAACACTCAACTTATAGCCAACGCCTCGTACTGTCTGCAACCAAACCGGATTTGCAGGATCGTTCTCGATCTTGCGACGCAGGCGATTTATCTGAACGTCGATTGTCCGCTCACCTACGTCTCCTTCCTGTCCGGTCAGTTCGTGACGTGGAACAGTTTCACCCGCGCGGGCAGCGAAAATCGCCATGATGTCCTGTTCGCGATCGGTGAGACGAATCAAATCCCCTGACCGTTTCAGCTCGCGTTTTGCGATGACGAATGTGTAGGGTCCAAATACGATCTGCTCGATCTTCGCCTGTGTAGCGGGAGCGCCACGCCGCAGAATATTGTTGATGCGGAGTATCAGTTCACGCGGATCGAATGGTTTGGGCAGATAATCGTCTGCGCCTGCTTCGAGACCGGTAATGCGGCTGTCTGTTTCCGAGAGCGCGGTAAGCATGAGAATCGGAACGTTTTTTTCCTGACGCAGAGCTTGAGTCAAAGCGATACCGCTTTCGCCCGGCATCATAACATCGAGGATGAGCAGATCATAATCTATGCCGGCAAGCTTTCGTCTTGCCTCGTCGGCATTGGCCGCTACCGTAATGCGAAAGCCGCTGCCTGTCAGATATTGGGACAGTAGATTTCGAATTCTGGTATCGTCATCAACGATCAGCAAATGTGGGGCATCGTCCGACAGCGCGAGATCGCTGCTAACGGGTGTTTTTTCTGTATCCTGTACCATGCATCCCCTCTTCACCAAGTGGAACCTATATCTATCCTGACTTCGGCAGGCTGTCGATCTGTTGCCACTGTGCGGGATTTACCATGGCTTTGAGAAAATGCTCAATCACCGCCCGGTCGCTTGGATCGAGCTGTTCCAATGCATTGGCAATGCGGCGTGATTGCGGTGCTGCCAATTCAAGTGCAAGCTCACGCCCCTGATGCGTGGGGTAGAGTTCGCGCTGCCGCCGATCGCGCGGCCCTTGTATCTGCACAATGTGGCCGGTGTCGATCAATTGCTTGAGAACGCGTGCCAAGCTTTGCTTGGTGATCTTTAAAACTTCCAGCAATTCTGCAACGGTCATGCCGGGCTTTCGATTGACGAAATAGAGAACACGGTGGTGCGCCCGCCCGAAAGTAAGCTTCTCCAGTATCATATCCGGGTCGGCGGTAAAGTCGCGATAGGCAAAGAAGAACAGCTCGATAATATCGAGTTCCTTGGCGTGCTGCTCGGTCAGGGCTGTCTCAATGTGCCTATCTGGTGTATAAGATTTCATGCAAGGTCCCCGGTCTTGGAAAAGATTATGTCAGCGTTGTTGACTTAATTTTAGACTGCTGATAATTTTTGGCAAGCTGTTGGCTGCATTTTGAATGAATCGAAAAGCCAATACGTGTTTCTGGAAACTTTCCGTAATGAAACGCCTATTGGTGCTGAAGGGCAATGGTACACCAATTGGGAAGCGGGACCAGTTGGCGGAAGGCAAATCCCCGTAAAACATCAGGATAAGGCCTGGAGGAAAACATGGCATCCGTTCCATTCGATCAGCTTGAAGGTTACATCTGGATGAATGGCGAATTTGTTCGCTGGGCAGATGCAAAGGTCCATGTACTTACACATGGCCTCCATTATGCAAGCTCTGTGTTTGAAGGTGAGCGTGCCTATGGTGGCGAAATTTTCAAGCTGAACGAACATACGGAACGGTTGCACGAATCCGCGCGAATTCTTGGCTTTACGATTCCCTATTCTGTTGACGAGCTTAACGATGCCTGCCGGAAGCTTTTGGCGAAGCAGGGTTTTCAAGATGCTTATGTGCGTCCGATTGCATGGCGCGGAAGCGAGTCCATGGGCGTTTCGGCGCAAGCGAACAAGATCAATGTTGCGATCGCGATCTGGCAATGGCCGAGCTACTTTGATCCAGCGCAAAAGCTGAAAGGTATCAGGCTCGATATGGCTGAATACCGCCGTCCAGATCCCAAGACCGCGCCTTCTAAATCAAAGGCTGCCGGTCTTTACATGATCTGCACGATCTCAAAGCATGCGGCTGAAGCCAAAGGCTATGCAGATGCATTGATGCTGGATTGGCGCGGGCAGGTGGCTGAGGCGACGGGGGCCAATGTGTTCTTCGTGAAGAACGGCGTAATTCATACGCCAAAACCTGACTGTTTCCTGGACGGGATTACGCGGCGTACGGTTATCGATCTTGCCAAGCGCAGAGGTTATGAAGTTATCGAGCGGGTAATCATGCCCGAAGAGATGGCAGACTTTGAGCAATGTTTCCTGACAGGAACTGCTGCTGAAGTTACGCCCGTATCTGAGATTGGTTCATACAAATTCACGGTAGGCGAAATCGCCATTAACTTGATGAATGACTACGCTGCAGAAGTAACGCCCAAGAAAGTCGCAGCAGAATAACCGCAATTTTCGGTCAACATTACAAGCCTGATACAAATCGATTGTGGTATCAGGCTGTTTGACATTGCTTAAAACTTAGTCATCATGATGTATGTCAGGCATGAGTCTGACGTTGAAACGTTGACGGGGTGTCCATTATGGAAGCGCTTCTTCCTATCGTTATCCAGCTTATCTCTGGTGGTGTCGGCGGCAATATTGTCGGCGGTCTTCTTAAAAATCTCAGCCTTGGTACAACCGGTAATACTGTCGCAGGCGGTGTTGGCGGATTGATTGGCGGTTATCTAACCCAATATCTGGGTGCAGGTGGCGCAGCAGTCGTTGCGGATGCGGTTGCATCTTCCGGGCTCGATATTGGTGCTATTGTCGGCCAAATTGCAGGCGGTGGTATTGGCGGTATCATCTTGACCGCAATTGTGGGAGCCATAAAGAACTCAATGGCCAAGACCTGATCATTGCTAGATGAAGATTTGTTGGGGCGGTCGCTTAGACCGCCCTTTTCATTTGGTATGCTGTTACATTAGGTTCTTTGCGGTTTGATCAGTGAATGACATAGGATTTAGATATTATGGGACAATTGCAGGCCGGTATTATTCCCGTCACGGCCTTTCAACAAAACTGCACCATTCTTTTCGACAGCGATGACAAGCGGGGTGTGCTTATTGACCCGGGTGGGGACAATGATCAGGTGCTTCACGCCATTCAGTCAAATGGGATCATAATCGAGGCAATCTGGCTGACCCATGGTCATATTGATCATGCCGCTGGTGCCATGGATATGAAAGAAGCACTGGCTGTTGATATTGTTGGACCGCATGAGGCCGACCGTTTTTTATTGGAAAGCTTGGAAGAAAAGGCGCTTCAATACGGAATCTCGGGGAATGTGCGCAATTGCACACCGGATCGCTGGCTAAGCGACGGGGACACAGTGTCGTTTGGTGATCATTTGTTTGAAGTCCTGCATTGTCCGGGACATGCTCCTGGTCACGTTGTATATTACAATAAGAAAGCCAAGTTCGCTCACGTTGGAGATGTGCTTTTTAACGGTTCCGTTGGACGGACTGATCTGCCTGGCGGCGATCACGCTGTGTTAATCAATTCAATCACGACAAAACTTCTGCCGCTGGGGGATGATATCGGGTTTATCTGCGGTCACGGTCCGGGTGGAAGATTTGGGGAAGAGCGTCGTACCAACCCGTTTTTGAACGAATAAATGAAAACCGCCGGAATGACCGGCGGTTTTAGTTCAAAATTTAGTTTGCGTTACAGAAATAGTCACGTCCGTCATAGCCGCGGAATGTTCCTGTTTCCGGATTGAAAGACCGATAACGATCCGTGCAATAGCGATACCAAGCGCGAGTCCAAGGCTGAGCCGATCCATAATAGCGCGGTGCTTCGACCTGGCGGTACACTCGAACCGGAGCCCTGTATGTGGGACGGTCGTCATAGTCACGATAAATCACTTCCGGTTCGCGCGGTTGCGCAAGTGCACCACCAATCAGCGCGCCGGCTGCCAGCCCAATAGCACCGGCGGCTAGAGCGTCGCCGCCGCGGTGATGATGACGATAACCACGATCATAATGACGCCAGCGATGATCAGCTGACGCTGTCGACAGTGGTGCGATGACGGTCGCAGCTACAGCAGTTGCAAGAATGGCAATTTTCATACCCTTATTCATCTGTGCCTCCTTGAAGCATCTTGGCGATTTTCTACGCCGCTTGATTATTTTGGGTCGCGATCACTTAGACCGCCAACCGTAATGTTGTTTTAACCATCTCAGAATGAATGCAGGCTGAACGGCGACCAAGGCAGTTTGTTCCTTGCTGATCCAGTCAAACATTGTTCCGGAGGGGGGAACAGGACACATGATTTCAGCAATTCCAAGGCGCGATAAAGATACTTGAAACCAATCTGACGAGTTGGTTTCAAATTCTTGGTCAAGAAGATTGAAATCCCCGTGCGAAAAGGGGATTTCAACAAATGTCATTCAAGCATAGATCGCTCAGGCCCGCCCCGTTTGGCGGGCTAAAATGGCAGTGCGGTTACAGAATTTACTCTGTAATCGAGATATTCACTGCTTTTGGGCCCTTACCACGGCGATCTGGCTCTGTATCGAACGAAACTTTCTGATTGTCTGCAAGATCTGTAAGCCCGGATGCCTGTACTGCAGAGATGTGAACGAAAATATCCGCTGCTCCGTCATCCGGCTTGATAAAGCCAAAACCTTTTTCGCTGTTGAAGAATTTGACCGTACCGGTCTGTGCCATGCTCAGTTCCTTTTTCTAAATTACCGCGTTCCCCTCCGGGTTTGCGGGATTGGTAGTGCCGTCTTCTGTACTTACTTCCGACGGAGGTCATGCAGGCAATTCTCGAATTCAGGAAAGGAGCCGATCATTGCCGGGATTGCTCCCGACCCGGTATTCTTGCGGTTCCGGCGCGCCGTTCTTCCAGTCTTCCAGTGTTCATAGATGCCCGAACGCTTTGAGACTGCTAGAATAAGTCTTTTTTGGCAAGCAAAAGTTTTTCTACCACTTGAGTGAATAGGTAGAAATGCGTTGCCGCTATGAGCAAGGCATGTAGAAATTACGTCGTTATATGTATGTTGCAAACCTATGCCTGTTACGTGGCGAGCTAGAGCAAGTTTTGCTTATAGAGAGTATCTCGCGGTGCTCCGCATTTTCGGCTAACGGCTAGCCAATAAAATTGCTTCGGCGTCAACGATTACGCGTAACGATGCAGGCGCCACCAGCACTTTGCAGTTGTGCGCAGATTTGGTTGGCTTCCCCGCGGCTATCGGCACCGATGCGGACCGCGTAAATTCCGCGCCTGCCCATAGCTGAACGTTTCCGGCTGATGATCGGTTCATGCTTGTCGAGAATGGTGGGGAAGTTTCGCTTTAATCGCTGCATCTGACGTATGGCCGCAGATTGCCTGAAATTTCCGGCGATCTGGATACCCCAAGGCTTTGGCTTGATCTGCGCCATCGAGACTGTCGCAAACCGTACGATTGGCAGCTGTCTGCAAGCGGCGTCAAAATTGAGTTTGCTGTTGAGCGGGAGCTGCTTGATTTCGGCACCGGTTGAAAAATCGTCGGCTGAAATTCCGGTTATATCGAGCACATATTCTTCGGTTTCCAGGGGGAGGAAGCCTCCATTGGATATCCAACGGGAAACTCTTGTGGGGCCTGCATTATAGGCAGCGGCAGCCAAACCCCAGTTTCCAAATGCTTTTCGGAGATCTTTCAATAGTTTAGCTGAAGCAGGAAGCGCCTGCAAAAAATCATAAGGGTCGGCGAGGCCGCGCTCTTTTGCGGTTCCGGGCATGAACTGTGCGATCCCTTGCGCTCCGACTGGGCTTGTTGCGGACACGTCAAACCGGCTCTCTTTCCAGATCAGTCTGGCAAAAAAGTCCCGAGGAACACCATGACCATCCGCATTCGTCGCTATGGCTGCGCAAATCTGGGTAACGCTGGGTGGTAACGGTGCAGCCGGAATTGAAACAGACGGATTGTCCGCAGCAAATGCATCAAAGGCGGCTAAAACACCGCCTGCCACAAGTACGGCAATCGATCTGTAACGGGTCACAATGGCCTTTCAACCTGGAGAACGATATTGAGCATTAAGCACGCTTATATTTCTGATAAAAGGTACTGGTTTACGATTCCGTTGCTACCGGATGGCCAGTGTAGCCATCCAGATTGAAGAGAAATATTATGCCGCTCTCCGTTACAACGATTGGTTTTGATGCAGACGATACGCTCTGGGAGAATGAGCAGTTTTTTCGTTCGTCAGAAAAGCATTTTGCAAATCTCTTGGCGCCCTATGCTGATATCGCCGATCTACCCCAGAGGCTGCTTGAGGTCGAGAAACGCAATCTGGAGTCCTATGGATTTGGGATCAAGGGCTTTACACTTTCATTGGTCGAAACAGCCGTAGAGGTAACTGAGGGAAAGGTGCCCGCAACAATTATCGCCGAAATCCTTGATGCTGGGCGTGAAATGCTGCGTCATCCGGTTCAAACTTTACCCCATGTGGCGGAAACACTTGAGCAACTGACTGGGCGCTACAAGCTGGTGTTGGTCACGAAAGGGGATCTATTCGATCAGGAGCGCAAGCTGGCTCAATCCGGACTGGGAGATTTCTTTGATGCAATTGAAATCGTCAGTAACAAGGACACTGGTACATATGAGCGTGTGTTCAGCCGGCATGGCAACGGTGCCGAGCGGGGTTTGATGATCGGCAATTCACTAAAATCCGACATCGTTCCCGCGATTGAAGCTGGAGCGTGGGGCATATTCGTGCCCCACGAACTTACTTGGGTGCTGGAGCATGTTGAAGCCCCGATCGAGAATCCGCGATTTCGCCAGATAGAACATCTAGGCCAGCTCACTACTCTCCTTGAGGAGATAGGCTGATTATTCAGCCGCGTATTGTTCTTGGGTCTGTTCGTCCGGTCCGTTGGGATCGCCCGCTGCTGTCTCGCAGCCTAAATCCGGGAACGCCACCACGCGGTTACCCGTAAAATCAGTACGTACAACGACCAAGCCCTGTTCCTCAAAATAGGTAAGCAGCCGTCGCGCACGGCGGGCCGAGTGCGTACCGTAGGCTCGCGCTATCGTTGCATCAGAAGGGCATGGACTCGTCGTAACGGCCGCTTGAGCCACAATAAAGAAAACACCTTGAACATCGTCTGGCAGGCTCTTTGAAAGTTCCAGTGCCTGCTGCCAGGGCTCGCTTTGAGCGGTCTCTCCATCAATTCCAGCGCGTGCGACAGCCAATTTGCGCCGAAATGCGGGGAGTGAGAGCTGATCTCCCGGAACGCGGCGAATGCGGCAGCGGACAAGAAAATCTTGGTACAATACGGCGTCGGTGCGGAAGGACGCGTCGGGATCATTGAGCATTTCATGCATGACCGCCTCGATAAGACTGTTGCGTTCGGCCTCGTCGATTTCAGGAAACAAGGTTGGCGTGGGCGACTCTGCCTGCGCCATAGCCTTGGCCTGGGTCAGCTGGTTGAGGATATCCGCTGTGGGGGTGGGGGCAGGCGGCGTGTGCGTCTTGCGCACCACAGCGCGACGCTCCTCCGGAGCTGGTATGAATATAAGATCACGGGCATCGTCACCCGGTTGGGGAAGAGGGGTAAGCTTGGGGCTGGAAGAGCGCGCTGATGTCTCGACGGCTCCAATGGTAACCGGAAGCGGTCGGCGTGATAAAGCAGGCCCTAGCGCCACGAAATGACCCCGAGCCAGATCACGAAACTGCTCTGCCTGGCGACGTTCCATACCCAACAAATCTGCTGCCCGCGCCATATCAATATCGAGAAATGTGCGCCCCATTAGAAAATTGGATGCTTCTGCAGCTACGTTCTTTGCAAGCTTCGCCAGTCGCTGGGTTGCGATTACTCCGGCTAGGCCGCGTTTGCGTCCACGGCACATGAGATTGGTCATCGCGCCCAACGAAAGTTTACGAGCTTCGTCCGAAACTTCACCAGCTATGGCTGGTGCAAATAGCTGGGCCTCGTCCACGACGACCAGCATTGGATACCAATAGTCTCGCTCTGCATCGAATAGCCCGCCAAGAAAGGCTGCGGCGCATCTCATTTGCTGTTCTACATCCAGACCCTCAAGATCCAGAACCACCGATACGCGGTGCTGCCGGATGCGGGCGGCAATCCGTGTCAGCTCGTTCTCCGTACGAGCTCCATCAACAACGACATGACCATATTTGTCCGCCAGCGTGACAAAATCGCCTTCTGGGTCAATGACGCATTGCTGAACCCATTGCGCGCTCTGTTCAAGAAGGCGGCGCAGGAGATGAGACTTTCCAGAACCCGAATTGCCCTGAACAAGCAAGCGTGTTGCCAAAAGCTCTTCAAGGTCGAGCATGGCCTTTGCGCCTGCTGGCGCTGCTCCCATGTCGATATCGACCTTCATTGCTTCTCCAGTCTTGATATGATTCCGCGCGCGAAATTTCGCGCGCGGCTTGTCTAGCACTCCTTCACGCCGGATGCTTGAGCGTTCTCGTATTTTGCAGATTTAACCCACAGCTGGTTTGACGTTCTCCTGAAAAATTGCGCCGAATTCTTTCATCCGATCAACGATATAATCAGCATCTATCAGAGAGTCCGGCAGATAGAGTCCGGCTTTTACGGGTTCGCCGCCATGCAGCCCAAGAAGACGTTCAACGCTAAGCGCCACGTGCAGCGCAGTGAGAGGAGCCTGTCCCTCCGGGTGCACAATATCAAGCCGAATCGCAGCACGCTCGCCGGTAACCAATTCACCAGTGATCTCGATAGCGATCTCAGTTGAAAAAGCTTCTCCGCGTCTGCGGCTGGCCGAAGTGCCATAGACAAGGCCAACACGGATGGATTTGGCGTTTGTAGCTGCCGATAGGCTGAGGACATCCAGCGGCGAATAGGCCGTGGATTCTAATATTGTGCCGTCAATATCCACAAATGGCCGCTTGGCATCGTCATCTTTTATCCATTGCCAGTGTCCATCCACTAGGAGGAGTGGATTGGGTGCCGATTCTGTAAGCCGTTGGTAGTCCGCAAGAGCGGCTGGTCCGCCCATGTCTTCTTCGTCAAGCACGACTGTGATTGAGATGTTGTCAATAGTTTTAAACTTACGTACGGCCTGCAAAGTCGGAAATGTTGCAGCACCCGCAAGCCAATTGCTCGCCATTAATATTGGAGCTGCATTCGGCTTATTGATAGCAAGTGCCATTTCTGGTCCTACTTCGAAAACTCCGCTCGACACACTGAGGTAGGGTAGTCCATGCGCCTGAGCATATTTCATGCTATTGAGCGTCGCGTCTTTTACGAAGACTGCAATTGCGCTGTAGTTGGCACCATCGACCTGGCCCAGATCATCGCGTTCCAAGTGAATTTTGACAGCTTGCGCGTGACCGATCCCGTCAGCGACGCGTTTCGCTTTGGCCAGGTTACGACCACCGATGGCAATGGGCAGATCCGGATATAGTTTGCGTAGTATTTGCGCTGCTTTTGCACCGACAACTCCTGATCCGCCGATGATTAATACGGGATCGGTGATGGATAGCGGCATGGCCTCGACTCCTGCTTTAAACTGGACAATGGTTAAACGTTGGCTGGGATTTTCTTTCCCGATAGCGCATGTTACTATTAGTAAGTTACTATTAGTAATATTGCAACATGCCGAGGGACCAATATTGCCGTTTGTTAAATCCAGGGTTGAATGTGAAATGGGACTAGCCGCTGCCAAGAAGATGCCAAAGGCGCAACGCCGCGATCAGCTTTTATCGATTGCTCTCGATATCGTTCGAGACGAAGGTACTGATGCCTTGACCCTTGGCTACGTTGCTGAAAAGGCAGGTGTGAGCAAGCCGATTGCCTACGAGCACTTCGGGACGCGTAGTGGATTGCTCATTGCTCTGTTCGAGCAACTTGATCAGCAGCAAATCGACCAGCTTGCCGCTGCGATTGCAGAAGCGCCCAAGCGGTTGGAAGATGTCGCCCGTGTCGTGAGCGATGCTTATATGGCATGCTATCAGGCCATTGGAGCAGAATGGTCATCCATTTCTGCGGCTCTTAGAGGCGACGAGGTTATGGATGAAATCCAATGCGGCCTAATCGACAGCTACGTCGATCTCTATTGTTCCATACTCGCGCCATATACAAAAATCACTGCAGACGATCTTCGCTTGCGCTGTGTTGGAATCGTTGGCGCGGCAGAAGCAATTTCACGCGAAATGATCCGCGATAAGCTTGAAGAAAAAGCGGCTGCTGCGGTGCTGCAGTCGCTCATCGTCACTTGGTTATCCAAATAGATTTGCCCGTTAATTAACAGGAACAGTCTCCAGAACAGGATTTGGCTTGCCGTGCTTGCTAAGAGTTAACACCAACAGAGCGGCGATCAAACACAATATGCCTGCTACGAAAAATGCGGGCATATAGGTCTGGTATTCGGTGCGAACGAACCCGCCACCATAGGCCGCGGAAGCGGCGCCCAATTGGTGGCCCGCAAAAACCCAGCCAAAGATCAGCCCCGCCCTTTCGCGGCCAAAGCGATCAGTTGCCAGTTTGACTGTCGGGGGCACTGTCGCAATCCAGTCCAGCCCATAGAACATGGCAAAAAGTGACAGGCCATAGAATGAAAAGTTCGAGTAAGGTAGGTACAGGAGCGAAAGACCACGCAGGCCATAATACCAGAAAAGCAACCAACGATTGTCTACGCGATCGGAAAGCCAGCCGGAGCCGATTGTACCGAAAAAATCAAAGAAGCCCATCATTGCCAGAACGCTGGCTGCCATTATCGGCACCATGCCGAAATCACCGCACATGGCAACGAAATGTGTTCCGACAAGACCATTGGTACTCGCCCCGCAGACGAAGAAGGTCGCAAATAGAACCCAAAAGGTGCTGCTACGTGAGGCATCCTTCAGGGCGATCAACGGCATGGTGATAAGGGTGATAAGCCCTCCCGTGACCGGAGGCGTGGGGACAACCTCTTTGTCGCCATAGGCGGGCAGACCAACATCCGCAGGTCGATCACGCATGAGGAAAAAGACCGCAAGAACTGCAACAATCAACAAGCCACAGATCAGCATAATGGCAGTTCGCCAACCATAATTTTCGCTAAGAGAAGCCATAAGCGGCATGAAAGCTAGCTGGCCCGTAGCGGAGCTCGCCGTCAGCATACCAAGGGCAAGTCCTCTGCGCTCAGTGAACCATCGAGCTGCAACCGTTGCGCCCAGTACCATTGCGGTAAGACCTGTACCGAAACCAACGACTACGCCCCACAACAGGATGAGTTGCCAGATTTCCGTCATTGCAAGCGATGCAAAGAGACCTCCAGTGATAAGGATTAGCGCGACGCAAACGACCTTCCTGACACCAAAATAGTTCATGAACGCCGCTGCAAACGGACCCATCAGGCCGAACAGCAGGAGCCGGATTGAAAATGCTGTTGCAATTTCCTTTGTCTCCCAACCGAACTCTTTTTCGAGCGGGACAATCAGTACGCCGGGAGCGCCGACAGCGGCCGCCGTTACGAGCATTGTCAAAAAAGTAACGGCAACAACCACCCAGCCGTAGTGGAAGTTACGCTTCGCCAAGGCGGCCGCGAGCGGATTGGAGATCATGTCAGGTCTTTCAACAATGGGCTGCTGATTGCTGCCGCTTAAATGATGGGCATCATGTTTGACTATTCATGACGATCATCATATATTTTGTCAATAGTTGTTTTGAAGGGGACCGCAGCATGCGTGTCAGTAAAGATCAGGCAGCGGAAAACCGCGCCCGTATCATAGAAGTTGCAAGCCAGCAGTTCCGTCAGAAAGGCTTTGATGGAATTGGGGTAGCTGATTTAATGAAAAGTGCCGGGCTGACCCATGGGGGGTTCTATGGCCATTTTGCATCAAAGGATGACCTGATCGCAGTTTCCTGCGATGAGGCGATGAAGCGATCTGCGGAAAAATGGTCCGCCTTGACTGAACAGCAAGAACCCGAGGATGCGCTAGCTGCGATTGTATCATCATATCTGGCAAAATATCATTCGGGTGGACTTGCCAATAGCTGCACCATGGCGATGTTAGCGCCGGATATTGCGCGGCACGGTGGGGATGTTCAGACGAATTTCACTGATGGCACCAAGAAATTGCTCGAAATCCTTGCAAGCGTAACTGCGGGTAAGACTGACAAGGACAAGCGGGAAAAGGCTATTGCCACCATGGCCGGTTTGGTTGGTGCCGTCGTCTTGGCCCGCGCCGTTAATGATCCGGCTTTTGCCGATGAAATATTAAGCGCAGGCAGTGTGATTTTTGGACCGGAAAGCGACGACCGATAGGTCGTCCTTATCGACCTGGCCGACCTGTTTTTCCGGGGCGACGCTTTTTACGCGCATCGCTAGAGTCCTCATATGAACCCGCTCCGGTACGTTCGCGGCGAATGATCGTCTGGTCATTCCGGTTCGTGCCCGTGAAAGCGGGTTTCTCAGGAACATTACCGATGACAGGCTTTTCGGTGCGCCCGACGGTCATTTCATCCAGCGAATTTTTACGGAAAACTCCAGGTCCAAGAGGGCGAGTTGTATCACCACCCATTTCGTCGAGGTGCGGTTTGCGAAAGAGCGCAGTGTTCGCCTCGCTTTCATCGGTGACCACGCGATGCACCGAGCGACCGGCATTGTGTCTGCCCTTGGTGCGGCCAGTGACGGGACTTTCCATCTCCACTTCTCGAGCCATTGGATCGTCCGAAATGGCAAGCTCCATTTCCCGCAAGCGCTTAATTTCGTCGCGCAGTCGGGCAGCCACTTCAAAGTCCAGATCGTCCGCCGCATCCCGCATTTGTTTCATGAGATGTTCAAGATGGGTCTTGAGATTATTGCCCATCATTGCACCCTCTTCGGCAAAACCGGAGATGTCAGCGCGGACGTGATCGCGTTCATAGACGCTATTGAGAATATCGCCGATATTCTTCTTGATACTGGCAGGCGTTATGCCGTGTTTCGTATTATATGCTTCCTGCTTTTCGCGGCGACGATTGGTTTCCGCCATCGCCCGCTCCATGGAGCCGGTGATATTATCGGCATAAAGCACAACTTTGCCGTCGACATTACGTGCAGCGCGACCGATCGTCTGAATCAATGAAGTCTCTGAACGCAGAAACCCTTCCTTGTCCGCATCAAGAATAGCAACGAACCCGCATTCCGGAATATCGAGACCTTCGCGAAGCAGGTTGATGCCAACTAATACGTCAAACGCACCAAGGCGCAAATCGCGCAAAATCTCAATACGCTCCAACGTATCAATATCAGAGTGCATGTAGCGGACGCGTATCCCCTGTTCATGCAAATATTCCGTCAGGTCCTCTGCCATGCGCTTGGTGAGAACCGTTACGAGGGTACGATAGCCTTTGGCAGAGGTTTCGCGGATTTCTCCCAGTACATCATCCACCTGTGATTTGGCTGGACGTACTTCCACCGGAGGGTCAATAAGGCCGGTCGGGCGGATAACCTGTTCGGCAAACACACCGCCAGATTCTTCCATTTCCCATTTGCTCGGCGTCGCCGAAACAGCAACGGTTTGCGGACGCATCGCATCCCACTCCTCAAACCGCAATGGACGATTGTCCATGCAGGAGGGCAAGCGGAAACCATACTCGGCCAAGGTCGCTTTACGGCGGAAGTCGCCCTTATACATCGCGCCAATCTGCGGAACCGTGACATGGCTTTCGTCTATGAAAACCAAGGCATTGTCAGGAATATACTCGAAAAGCGTGGGCGGTGGTTCGCCCGGCTGGCGGCCGGTCAGGTAACGGGAATAGTTTTCAATGCCCGCACAGGATCCTGTTGCCTCAAGCATCTCGATGTCGAAGGTACAACGTTGCTCCAGACGTTGGGCTTCAAGCAGCCGTCCGGCAGCATTCAATTCCACCAGGCGGTGTTTTAGTTCTTCCTTGATCGATTTTATCGCCTGATTGAGCGTTGGACGCGGTGTAACATAATGCGAATTGGCGTAAATCTTAACGGAACGCAGATCGCCGGTTTTCTGGCCGGTGAGTGGATCGAACTCTGTTATCGTTTCAATTTCATCGCCGAACATCGAAATACGCCAAGCACGGTCTTCCAAGTGGGCCGGAAAAAGCTCAATCGTGTCGCCGCGTACGCGGAACGAACCGCGGGTGAAATCCATGTCGCGCCGCTTATATTGCTGTGCAACCAGATCAGCGAGCAACGCACGCTGATCCAATCGGTCACCGATCTTCATTTCGAAGGTCATTGCGGTATAGGTTTCAACTGAACCGATACCATAGATGCACGAGACCGAGGCGACGATAATCACATCATCGCGCTCGAGAAGCGACCGGGTTGCCGAATGGCGCATACGATCAATCTGTTCGTTGATCGACGATTCTTTCTCAATATAGGTGTCGGAACGCGGCACATAGGCTTCCGGCTGATAGTAGTCGTAGTATGAAACGAAATACTCGACCGCATTGTTGGGAAAGAAGGACTTGAACTCACCGTAAAGTTGAGCTGCCAAGGTTTTATTCGGCGCTAAAATAAGGGCAGGGCGTTGGGTTTCTTCAATCACCTTCGCCATGGTGAAAGTTTTACCCGAGCCAGTAACACCGAGAAGAACCTGGGTTTTATCATTATCGCTAATGCCAGCCACCAGGTCGCGTATCGCCGTTGGCTGATCACCAGACGGCACGAATTCAGTTTCCATCTGAATGGATATGCCACCTTCAGATTTGTCTGGTCTAGCCGGTCGATGCGGCTGCCATGCCGTGCCGTTCTTAAACAGCGGATTACCGCTTTCGATCAGAGCAGAAAGCGCGGCGACAGTCGCGGTGGCACCGCCCGGTGCAATGCTGGATGCGTCCTCCAGATTAATATCAAGCCCGGCAACCGGATTAAGACCTGCTGCTGCGCGGATTTTAGGATCGGATGATCCGCCAATGGAGGTTCCGCGAGACGTCCTGCTCGCGTTTGATTTGTCGCCTGACGTCTTTTTGACCTTGGCAGATTTAGGTTGTGATTTTTTGGTTTCCTCGGTGATTTGGGCAGCCCAGTCACCAATTGAGCCAGTCAGCGGGGTGCCTTCCAGTTCAGGTTGGGGCGCTTCGCCGAAACCGTAGAGCTTATATTTGTCAGGTGATTTTGCCATAGGCTTAATATGGTGAGAGTCTATACAAATGGAAAGAGGCACGCCCTCAAAAGCGATATATTGGAACATGCTACTGACATAAGGCTGTCAGTAGCATGTCAGGATAGAGCGCTACTTTACGGTTTGAATACATGCTCGCGATGGTAGCGAAGAAAATCGGGATGCGGACGTACGAGCACGTCTTTCGGCAGCATGATTCTGCCGGATTCATTGATCAAATTGTCTATCTTCGGGTGATAATACCGCGATGACTTCACAATTCGGTAGTCGGATTCAACCGAGATAAAGCCTTTGTCGAAAAGCCAGTGAATGGTCCGTAGTAATGGTATTCCATTGCTAACCGCGTCAGGCCCCGAATCTTTAACTGGCTTGATATGGGCGCATTCGACTTCGTGACCGCCATCCGCTGCACGCAGATGAATTCCCGTCATTGCGCATCTCCATCCGTAAGCTTCCCCCACAGCTTTGCTGAATGTGCGGTCACGCAACGCACGTGAGGTTATGAAACGGCTTCGCAACAAAGGTTCAGACGGATCTTCTGCAAAGCCAGAGTGGGGGGCGGTGGGGACTTCTGCCTTCTTTTGGTTCATGGGCTCATTGAAAGCCGATTCCATAATTCTGTTGTACTCTTCAACGGACAGAAGACGTACGCGCTGTTGACTGGCATGTTTGTTCAAACTGCCATCTGATTGCTGCATATTTTGCTCAAAGTAAAACTTGGTGAGGGCGTCTGGCGATGTGACGCTAAAGGGAACGGTTGGGAATTCACAAAAATCAACCAATTTGGCAGCACAATACCCATCCTTACCGACGGAGAATTCCACGGAGACGATGCGGGCAGTTGCGAAATATCCTGTCGTTCTATTGCCAAATTCACCAGCTCGCTTGGCTGGCGAATAGTAAATTATCCAGTCATTCAGAACTAGCTCTACTATAGGTAAGTACTTCTTCTCAAAGTAAAAAAATTCGTGAATTGAAGTTGTGGACTCTTGGTTTGATCTGATCTGGAATACTGCAGGCATGCGATTTGAAAATAACCTGTTGAAACATTGATACGTTCCAAACTTATGGTGTCACGCGACAAGCGAAACTTACCTGCAATTGTATTTTATATAGGCATGCAATCCATACATCGGTTGAGCGCTCAGCCATACCGCAGCTTGAGGCCAAGAATCGCGAGAATCAGCAGCAGCGTCATTCCGTTCGCTGCCATAACGGGCCATGACATGATCATGATGCCATAGCAAAGCCAGAGAAAAACACCCAAGGCCAAGGTGATATTTGTCACGAGGGAAATACTCGCCGCATCCCTGTGTTTCACGATTTTTATGATCTGTGGAATCCAACCCATGGTGGTTATGACAGCAGCAAGGCTGCCAATGAGTTCAATATGAAGCGGCACGGCGCGTACTTTCAAAAGAGTTTTTTGCAAAGAATATATATGCGAGGATTCACTGCGAAATATAGCGGAATCGTGACGTTAGAGTTGCCCGTGCATAACAATTTCTTCTGTTATCGTACAACACCTAAAAGTCGTCCCGGCAAGTAGATCACCAGTGACGCTGCACCCGTGATTACCGATGTGCCGTCGGCCAACACAGCCTGTCCTGCCGAGCGTTCATCGCCATCAAGAACACGTTCGGAAAGCTGACCGCTTCGAGCCATATTCATGAGCGTAGGAGAGCTTGCAAAAACACCGTGCGCGCCCCCATCAAGATCAGAAGCATCAAGTACAACGATACCTAGTTTTTGCAGCATGGGAATACTTGAGCCATCACCAACGCGCGGGTGCCCGCCAACAATTCGTCCTGATACGTTCAGTGCCCGATCAGCGCGTGACACCAATACAGTGAAAGGCTTTGGCAACTGGCCTATGTCGGCAACTTGAGCCTGGAAAACGTCGATATCTATATCAGGTGCCGCGAGCATTACACCTGACATCCGACGGAAAACATCTGTTTGACCATTCTCTGCCAACTCGCGCAGAGCTTCCATAACGACAAATGTACCCATGGAATGTCCGACAAGCAGAATCTTGCTGGCTTTGGTTTTGGCGGCAAGTCGCAAGGTTTCAGCCAATCCGTCCCGTCCAAAAGTCGCGCTATCGCGATCATAGACGTAAAGGCCAAGCGAGCCAGCGGAGGGCCATGAATAGTGAACTGTGACGGCTGGAATGCCAAAATCATAGCTCATTTGAGCTGCGCGAAAGACGCTGTCCGCAAAGTTGTTGTTGTAGCCGTGCACAAAGATAAAAAGTTCG
The DNA here is from genome assembly GCF_059758635.1 of Phyllobacterium sp. GQ127. Classification (NCBI taxonomy): domain Bacteria; kingdom Pseudomonadati; phylum Pseudomonadota; class Alphaproteobacteria; order Hyphomicrobiales; family Phyllobacteriaceae; genus Phyllobacterium; species Phyllobacterium sp. GQ127. The sequence goes on along the minus strand of NZ_JCAXDZ010000001.1, from coordinate 1,370,658 downwards.
CGCTGGTTTGCTGGACGTTTTGCAAGTTCAGCATTGATCCTGTCAACGAAGACCGCGCCTGTATCGTAAGGCTGGAATGTCGTGGCGGCAAAGTTGCGTGCCGGATTAGGCTTGGTGCTCGATTTTTCTACCTGCCCGTTCTTGTGGGTAGGAGGAATACCAATATCAATCCGGGAGAAATTCAATTTCGGCGAGCGTTTGGCCGAATAAGGCAAAGAAAGATTGTCTGAGCGCTCGCGACTCGTCGCAACAAACACCGGTATAACGGCTTTTGGACCAGTCTTGTCGTTGAGAACCGGGGCAGGAATGGTAGCATTGGCTTTGACCACGCCACTTGCATCCAGCCCAAGCACCGCGCGTCCGCCGCAACCAGACAAAACAAACATGAGAAGCAGTAATGCCGACAAGCGCGAAAGTGTCATGGCTGAACTCCGGACTACCATCACCGAGCTTGAAACAGCAATCGCCGATTACTGCAACTGAAATCCCATATTATCTTATAAATTAAACCCGTAATTGCTCACCAGCGTGACAAATTTCCAACATTTAAAATTGCGAAAACTCAGACTATCAATGGATTGCGTCCCATATTTAAATGGAGTTCATGCCCATGATAGGCATACTCTTCCGCGACCGCTTCGTCCAATTCCACACCAAGCCCGGGCTCGGACGAGGGAATGACGTAGCCGTTTTCCCACAGAATAGGTTTTTTCAAGATTTTTGCATGAAATCCGCCAAAGGCCTGGATGCACTCCAGGATCAAGAAGTTGGGGCTGCAGGTTGCTAGCTGAATATTTGCTGCGCCCACAATTGGCCCGCAATAAAGATGCGGGGCAATTTGCGCATGAAAGGTCTCGGCCATACCGGCGATCTTTTTCGCTTCGAGTAGACCACCAACACGCCCGAGATTCATCTGGAGGATATTAGCCGCGCGGTTCACCAGCAAGCGTTGGAACTCATATTTGGTGGTCAGACGTTCACCGGCGGCGATCGGGATAGAGGTGTGTTGCTGAACATATCCCATATTTTCCGGCATATCGGGCGGCACGGGCTCTTCCAGCCACAATGGATCATAGGGCTCAAGCCGCTTGGCAAGCCGCACAGCGCTGGTGGGGGTCATCTGTCCATGGGTCCCGAACAGGAGATCGGCCTTTGCACCGACTGCATCACGCACAAGCCGCACAAATTTTTCACCTAGTTCGAGATGTTCCAGAGACAGCTGGCGTGGGTCGAACGATGTATAGGGGGCAACGGGGTCAAATTTCACTGCCGTATAGCCTTGCGCGACATACTCCGCTGCCCGCTCTGCGGAAGCCTCGGCGTTCCAGTATATATCGGCAGTTTCGCCAAGCTCCGGCTTTGGATAGATATAGGTATAGCTGCGCAATTTATCGTGGACTCGGCCGCCGAGCAGTTCGTAAACAGGTTTATCGGCTTCTTTGCCAATGATATCCCAACAGGCCATCTCAAGTGCTGACACGGCCCCCATGACAGTAACGTCCGGGCGCTGTGTAAATCCGCCGGAATAGGCACGTCTGAAGAATTTCTCAATGTGATGCGGGTCTTCGCCAATAAGCCAGCGTTCGGCTATATCCTCCACCACTTTCCGCATAATTTGCGGGCTGATCGTGGAGTTATATGCCTCGCCATAGCCTATAACACCGGAATCTGTGACTAATTTGACGAAAAGAAACCATGTGCCTCCAAATAAAGGCGGTGGATTGCCGACAACGAAAGTTTTGACATCGGTAATTTTCATGGCTTCTCCAGACATTTGCCTTACAAGAGACTATGCGAGGCTTGACCTATTGCGGAAACCGCGTAACGACCCGGGATATCAGGTTTCCGACAGTTTCCGGACAAGATGGCGGCAACCAGAACAGAGAAGATACATAATTAAAATTGCCTTGGAGACTGTAAATGACCGAACAGACCCAGCCTATCGGCGAGTTGACGCTTCGTACACTGGCTATGCCCGCAGACGCCAATGCAGCAGGCGATATTTTTGGCGGTTGGGTTATGGCGCAGATGGATTTATCCTGCGGTATCCGGGCTGCGGAACGGGCGAGGGGCCGCGTCGTAACCGCTGCTGTTAAGGAAATGGCTTTCGCCAAGCCGGTCAAGATCGGGGATACGCTTTGCGTTTATACCCATATTTCTCATGTCGGGCGGACGTCAATCACTCTTAAGGTCGAGGCTTGGGCACAGCGCTATCTTTCCGATTTAATGGAACGGGTTACTTATGCCGACTTTGTGATGGTTGCGCTCGACAAAGAGGGTCACCCCACGCCCGTGCCAGCAGAAATCTGATGGCTGCGTGGGTTCTGACCGCGTAATTTGCGATCGGATGGCATGCAAATGTCAAATTTGCTAGCCTTGACTGCCGATCATATATTTATCCCAGAAACCGGACTGGGCTTCGATCTGTTCAACCACGTCAATCCACAGACCTGATGGATCGTGGAAACCGAAACGCCGTTGGCCGAATGGTTCGTCGGTAATTGGATATTCGATTTTCAGGCCGGTAGCGCTAATTTTTTCAAAGGCCGCTTGGGCATCGTCAACCTGCAGTTCAAAGCATATTCCGGTCCCGCTAAAACTCTCCGAACCCGGAGGCGATGATGGATGATCAGGGGTCATGAAGGCAATGGACGCTGAGCCTTCCTCTGTTGAGAGCCATGAAAACCATGTGCTGTCAAAACCGCTGACGAAGCCCAGATGTTTAATCCAGAAATCCCGGCACGCTTCTTTTTGAGAAGTGATAATAATGGGATAGCGGTCGGTAAAATTCATTGCATTCTCCGCGACGTTACGAGTCAGCCGGCATTTAACACGATAGGCAAAAGCCGGAGCAAGCCCTGTTTGTCAGGAGCGTTTGTCGAATGAACTCTTTTTGAAAGAATGTTCGGCTTTATTGGTCAAAGAGTGTGCTGGTGACAGAGGAAAATGTCTCTGCAATAAGGTATTATAAGATTTTTGCGGCATACAAGAGCCGTTGCCGTAAACTGTGATTGTAGTGGCGTGTTCTTTTTTTGATTTCATGAGGTGAAGAGTGGTTTTTTCGGGTGCAATTCGTGACTACTCCCGCAAGAAGAATGCGAAAGATAGTTCAAAGGTCGATTTCGTAGAGCTGTTCTTTGATCTGGTATTCGTATTCGCCATCACGCAGATTTCGCACTTGCTTCTGCACGATCTGACATTGAAAGGCCTCGTTGAAAGCGCGCTCCTGCTCGCGGCAGTGTGGTGGGTTTGGGTTTACACCACATGGGTGACAAACTGGATGGACCCTTCCAAACCCCCGATACGCGCCATGTTGTTTGTTCTTATGCTTGCCGGGCTGGTGCTTTCCACGTCCATTCCAACAGCTTTTGGCGAGCGCGGCCTGATTTTTGCGATTGCTTTTGTATTCATGCAACTTGGAAGGTCGCTGTTTATGTTATGGGCGGTTCGCCGTCATAACCAAAGCAATTTCAGCAATTTTCTGCGTATTTCGATATGGCTGGCAATATCGGGAATGTTCTGGATCGCTGGTGGACTCGCTGACCCTGAACATCGAATATTCTTTTGGGGCTTGGCGTTGGCGGTCGAACTTGGCGGACCGGCACTTGGTTTCCGTACGCCGGGATTGGGTTCATCCACTACAGCGGATTGGGACATTGATGGCGATCACATGGCTGAACGCGCAGCTCTGTTCATCATTATCGCGCTCGGAGAATCCATTCTTGTTTCAGGGGCGACCTTTGCCGAACAACACTGGAATCTCATTTCTTTCTCCGCATTTCTGACGACATTCACGGCGTCAGTCGCAATGTGGCTGGTCTATTTCAATGTCGGGCAATCAGCGGCTCACCATAAGATCACGGCAACGGACGATCCAGGTCGTGTTGCCCGCATTGCTTATACCTACATTCACGTCCTTCTGGTTGCAGGAATCATCGTGGTTGCTGTGTCTGATGAACTGATACTTGCTCATCCATCCGGTCACATTGAGACAGCGACCATATGGACATCAATCGGCGGAACAGCTCTCTATCTGTTGGGAAACTTGCTGTTCAAATTCTATATTGCCGGGCGCCCGCCATTGTCCCATATGGTGGGGCTGGGCTTGTGTGCAGTACTTGCTTGTTTTGCCAGCCATATGTCGCCGCTCATGCTAGGCCTTCTCACCAGCCTCATTTTGATCATTGTGACGATCTGGGAATTGAAAGGCAGGCCCAACGACCAACACCACGCCTAACGACAGGAACGCTTTCCACTGCGACGATCCATAAGGTCAAAATGGAAATGGTCGCGGTGGAAGATGTCGTAGCCTGGCCCAAGGACCGTGGTGAAGTAATTACAGGCGTCCGAGCGCACGCTATTGAGCAAGCCGCGCTGGCGAAATGAGAACAATCCCGGCTTTTGAACTTTAATGTCCTTCCCATTGTTCAAAGTGACCTTGGCAATATCCAACGCATTTCCCTTTGAATGCTCCGACATGGCCCGTCCACGCTGATTGCTCATTGTGCGGCAGGAATAACTGGATGCCTGATGAATCGTATTGATGCCTGAGAGGTAACGCAGACGAGTGGAGGGTGACAGATCGCCTTTAACCCATTTGGCGAAGGCGAGTGTCATTTGACAATTCAGGGTGGCGGCTGGTTTCAGTTTTATTCGCCCGCTGGCAAATCCGCTGACCTTTAGAGGATGGTCGATGCGGCAAACACCGCCATCATTGATCGGCTCTCGTTCCTGAAAAATCACGCCGAGCTGTTTAAGCTGTGTTCGGCATGAAACCTCGCTACCTGACATTGCAAATGTGCTTTCACCGCGCGATATCGGATCACTGATGCTGCCGGGATAACCATAACTTTCTTCGGAAGCGTTTTCACTGTTTTGCACGGGCAGCTCTTCAGCCCGGGAAAGCGGTTGCATTCCATCTTCAGGTTGCTCGGTTTGTTCCGTTTCGGTGGGCGCAGGAGCAACAGTTACGACCTGCTCATAGTTCTCTTCAGCCTGGGGCTGCATATCCTGCTGCGGTTGTGTGGCGATCACGTCTTGCGGATTGCCGACATCGGCGGAGGGGCGTCTGACATCCCCCATTCCGCACGCACTTAAAGAAGCCGAAAGCGTTAAAGCGGCAAAAGTCAAAAGACGCCAAGAGCGCTTGGGGGACGACAACGCAAAACTCATGTCACCACTTCCTTTTGCCCGAAATCGGGTCAATTGCACGCAAAAATAGCGTCAAATTGTAAAGGAATAGTCAGCGGCCCCGTTAAGGCTTATGGCGAGACTGAGGCTCGATCCATTGAAGATCGGTTCCGCAAAGCTGGAATAAGCTCTACGGCGATCATGGCGGTGAAGATGAGCGCACAGCCAATTGCTCCACGAAACGATATTGTCTCGCCAAGAAGCATTGCCCCGAAAAGCGCCGCGAAAAGTGCTTCGGATGACAGCATGATCGCGGCCTGCGCGGATGTTGTGAAGCGCTGGCCAACTGCCTGCAGGGTAAAGGCGATACCGGAAGAAAAAATGCCGGCAAAGATAATGAGAGGCGCAACCGAAAGAATATCGGAAACATTGCTGTGCTCGGTGCCACTTGAAATAATCAAGCCAAGCGCAGCGCAGACGAGAAATTGCACGAGCGACAACATAATCGGTCGACCGCTTTTAACAGCGAGCCGGTTGATGAAGATAATCTGTAGCGCCCAGAAGGCCGCGCAAGCTATGGTCAGCCAATCGCCGACAGACAGTCCTTCTACATTGCCTCCCGATAGCAAGTAAATTCCGGCTAGAGCAGTCAATGCGCAAGGCCAAACGATCGGGTGAGGCCATTGCCAGAACAGGACAACCGCTAGGAAGGGCACCATCACCACATAAAGACCAGTGAGAAAGCCTGAGTTTGTGACGGAGGTTGTTTCCAAACCAACCTGCTGCAGCGCGGCACCAGTGAAAAGCAGTGTCCCGATGAAAATGAATCCCAAATAATCCTTTGGTTCCAGCTTCCCGGTTGCAAGGCGTGCCTCGCGAAATGCAAGCGGTGTCACGGTAAGAGCAGCCAGAAGAAACCGCAGTCCGATGAACATAAAAGCTTCCACGCCCCGCATAGCACTTGATTGAGCGACGAAACCAAGACCCCAGATGGCTCCGGCTGCAAGAAGAAGTAAATTGGCACGCCCGCGCGTCATGATATCCCCATTGATTGTAACGGCTAAAGCGTCGACGCCATCTCTATCCACTGGGATGGAACACGGCAAGCGCATCATCCATCAGAAGCGCGGGTCAGCCTGATAATTTTTCCATTGCTCGCATCTGTAAGCAGATAGACTGATCCATCCGGCGCTGCGCGCACATCCCGGATACGTCCGAACTCTCCCTCGAAGAGCCGTTCTTCGCCCTTCATCTTGCCCTTCTCGTCGCGGTCAAGACGTACAAGCATTTCAAATTTGAGGGCGCCTGCAAGCAAATCACCCTTCCACTCTGGAAACATATCGCCACTGTAAGCGACTAGGCCCGATGGCGCGATTGACGGATCCCAATAGTATAAGGGCTGTTCGTAACCTTCGGCTGCGGTGCCTTGGCCGATTTTTGCTCCCGAATAGTCCACCCCATAGGTTATTACCGGCCAGCCATAGTTCTTTCCGGCTTGCGGCTGATTGATTTCATCCCCTCCCTTTGCGCCATGCTCGAGGGTGAGCAAAGAGTGGGTTATTGGATCCCATGTTGCGCCCTGCGGATTGCGATGGCCCTTGGACCAGATTTCCGGCAAAGCCTTTTTTCCGTCTGCATAAGGATTGTCAGAGGGAATTGTCCCGTCCGCATTGACGCGCAATACGGAGCCGGCATGGTCCATGTAATCCTGTGCCCGCTTTTGCTCGCCCCGTTCACCCATCGTGACAAACAGTTTGCCCTCGGGCGAGATCACGATCCGAGAGCCAAAATGTTGACCCTTGTTTGTTCTTTTGCTCATCGACACCAGGGTACGAACGTTTTCAAGTTCAGTACCATCAGAACCGTACACGAGCTTCGCGCTGGCAAGGGCCGTGCCCGCGCCACCTTGGCCGGGCTGGGAGTAAGTGAAGTAGATCGTATTACTGGTCGAAAAATCTGGGGCCAAGGCTACGTCAAGCAGTCCGCCTTGGCCATTTGCCCAGACTTCCGGAACATTTTCGATAGGCTCGGAGAGTTTCCCTTGCTTGACTAGCCTCATTGTTCCCGAACGTTCGGTCACGAGCAGCGAGCCGTCAGGCAAAAATGCGAGGCCCCATGGGTGATCGAGACCATCGGCGATGGTTTCTGCGGAGACGGTGACAGTCTGGGTTTTGAAATCCTTTGCTTCTGCCGGTAGTGATAGCGCGGAAAGAAGTGCCGACAGGCTTGCGGTCATTACTTTATAATTCCGTCTCATGCCTCGACCTCCTCTAAATTTGGCATTGCGTTGCGATTTTGCATGTAATCCAGGTCACCGTCGTCTCACAGTGGTGTGAATTGGCTCGTTTCGTGCCTGAAATCATGTAAGCGTAACGTGGGTGCGACTTTTTCCACTTTCTTCGTGAAATTGCGGCAAACAGTGCTATATTAAAGAACGACTGACTGAACGGTTCCGAAGTCTTTGAACTTTGGCGACCGTTTTCTTTTTGTGTTGCGAGGCCCGGGAAAGGGCAACCCAACATTGACTACGAAAGGAGAGGGCATGGAAAAGGTCCCGATGACTCAAGCTGGTTTTGATAAGCTCAAGGAGGAGCTGCGCTTTCGACAACAGGAAGAGCGGCCACGGATTATTCTGGCGATTTCTGAAGCGCGCGCCCATGGCGACCTGTCGGAAAATGCAGAATATCATGCCGCCAAGGAAGCGCAGAGCCACAACGAGGGACGCGTCGGCGAACTTGAGGATTATACGGCCCGCGCCGAAATCATCGATATTTCCAAGCTGTCGGGCGACAAGATCAAATTTGGCGCTACCGTTGAGCTTATCGATGAAGATACTGAAGACAAGAAAGTCTATCAGATCGTCGGTGATCAAGAAGCAGATCCAAAGGCTGGTCGCATATCCATTTCGTCACCAATTGCTCGTGCCCTGATTGGTAAGAGCGAAGGCGATACGATTGAAGTGAATGCCCCTGGTGGTGCGCGGTCTTATGAGATCGTCGGATTTAAATTTATCTGAAGCACGTGCCTGAATCATTGAACAATGTCGAGGTGATAGCCCCAAATTTGAAGCGCAAGCTCTCTGGGGTCACCTCGACAATCGTTCAACTTGTTCCGCTGCAACGAGCCAACGGTCTTGGAATTGTTACAATAGGGCCGGGTCTTCCCTCTACGCTGCCGCATATTGGCTGGGTCGATTTGCTGGGCGCTTGGTTCAAGCCGCATAATCGACCATTCCGCATCTGGCACGCACGGCGCAATACCGAGATGGTCGCAGGCATCATTCTACGCTCTGTTCTACGCATGAAGTTCAAGCTGTTATTTACGTCAGCTGCTCAGCGTGATCATAGGCCCTTTACCAAATGGCTTATCCGGCAGATGGACGGTGTTATCGCAACAAGCGGTAGATCAGGAAGCTTTCTCAAGGTTCCGCACCGAGTCATTATGCACGGGGTCGACACCGAAAAGTTTCATCCGCCACAAAACGCGGAGGATCGTTTTTCGGCTTCGGGCTTGCCGGGTAAATATCTCGTGGGGTGCTCTGGTCGCATTCGCCCGTCGAAAGGCACTGACCTTTTCGTTGATGCGATGATCAGTCTTTTACCTCAATATCCCGAATGGACGGCAGTGATGACTGGCCGGACAACCCATGAGTTCGCTGGCTTCGAGAAAGAACTGCGTGGGCGCATAGCCGCTGCAAATCTGCACGATCGGATATTGTTTCTCGGTGAAGTTCCGGACGTACGTATCTGGTACAGAAGAATGACGCTCTATGTTGCCCCGTCGCGTAATGAGGGCTTTGGCTTGACGCCGCTCGAAGCCATGTCTTCGCAGACGGCCATTATTGCTAGTGATGCAGGAGCCTATGCGGAAATGGTAACGCCCGAAACCGGTGCGGTTGTACCTGCTGGTAACGGGCGCGCTCTTGAGCAAGCCATCAAGCCATATCTGGCTGATCCCGCAAAATGCGAAGAGGCAGCAAAAGCCGGGCTTGCTCACGTGCGGGCAAATTTTCCGCTGCAGAAGGAAGCCTCAAATATTCTTGAAGCCTATGAAGAGATTTTTTCCGGTAATCAGGTAGTCTAAAGCACCATTAATGGTTCGTTTTTGACAGACCGGATCGTCAGTGATGTGCGCACGCTGTCGACATTGGGCGTCGATGTCAGCTCTTCAATAACGAAATTTTGGAAAGTACTAAGATCGGCTGATACGCAATGCAGCAGAAAATCGGATTCGCCAGAAACCATCCAAGCCCGTCGAACAATGGTCCAACTCTTGGTTTTCTCTGCGAAACTTTTCAAATCGGCATCAGACTGGCGATGCAGCCGGATCATGCAGAATGCTACAATATCCTGTCCAAGTATCGCGCCGTTCAAAATCGCGCGGTAGCCTTGTATGATGCCGCTTTCCTCCAGCTTGCGTACGCGACGCAAGCAGGGTGGCGCAGAAATACCAACCCGTTCAGCCAATTCAACATTGGTGATACGGCCATTCTCCTGCAGCTGTTTCAGGATTTTCCAGTCGATAGCGTCGAGGTCCGCCTTCAAAGGCATGATTTTTATCTATCCCCATCCCAAAGCTTGACGATCACCATAGGCGATTCCTGACGCTGTGTAATGCATCGCGCGGCGGTTGCAAACAGGTTCATTCTATCGGCTCCAAAAACGGCGCGTGAAGAGAATGACGATTGTGATGATCTCAAGGCGTCCGGCGAGCATGAGATAGCTAAGAACGAGCAAGGAAGGATCGCTGAGTGTCGAAAAGTTGCCGACGGGTCCTATCGTGTCGCCAAAGCCTGGTCCGACATTGGAAAGTGCTGTCAGCGCGCCTGTGATGGAGGTGCCAAGGTCGTTGCCGAGCATGGTGAGCGCGGTCGCACCGATGACCAGGGAGGCCATGTAGAGAAATATGAAAAGCAGAGCCGACTGAGAAACATCCTGCGTTATTTCGGTACGGCCATAGCGCATTTTTATAATGGCATTGGGTATGATCAGGCGAGTGAGGCTTGCGGATGCAAGCTGCCAAAGGATGATGATGCGATTAAGCTTGATGCCCCCGGAGGTCGAGCCGGAGCAACCACCGAGAAATGTGACAAGGAAGAATATGCCCAGCGCTTCCGCGCCCCAGAGCGTATAGTCCTCGGTTGCAAAGCCGGTTGTTGATAATACCGAAACGAGATTGAATGAGGTGGCGATCAGCGCATCACCAAAGCCGATACTTGTCTCCAGCTTCAGCCCGATCGCTAAGAAAAAGCTGAAACCAACAACAATACTGAAAAACAGAATCAGCTGTGGGTCCGCTAGCGATGAGAGGCGCTGCGGCATCAAGGCTTTGATGTAGAGCACAAAGGGTAGGGCACCCAAGATCATGAAAATTGTCGCGATCACCAAAATGGCGCGGTTATGGGCATAAAAACCCAATGAGGAATCATGTGTGGAAAAACCGGCTGTGGCGACAGTCGTCATGCCGTGATTGATGGCGTCGAACATTCCCATGCCCGCAACAAAATAGAGCAGCGTGCAAAGCAGCGTCAGGGTGAGATAGGCAAGGACGATACCCTGTGCGATCTGGTGGATGCGGGGCAGTATTTTTTCAGACTTGTCGGACGACTCCATGTGCAGCAATTGAATGCCTCCCACGCGCAAGGATGGCAGTAGCAAAAGACCCAATCCGACAAAGCCGAGGCCGCCAAACCAGCACAGGAGCGATCGCCACATCAGTATTCCGCGCGGCATTGTATCCAGTCCCGTCAAAACCGTCGCTCCAGTCGAAGTAATACCAGACATTGATTCGAAGAGCGCTTTTGAAAAGCTGATGGGGAGGGTCGAAAAATAGAGCGGAAGCGCTCCCAATAGCGCTGCTGTCAACCAGATGGCAACGATCAGCAGAAATCCCAATCGCGGACTGAAGCGAATATCGGAGTTGTGGGTCGCGAGCACCACTAGCCCGCTCAAGACACCAGTGAATATAGCTGACTGCACGAACACCAGCCAATCTCTGTTGCCTATATGCAGGTCAACTAAAGCTGGAATAAGCATGGTTCCAGCCATGACCAAGCCAAATCTTGCGCAAATATTGGTAATGGTACGAAGGATCGGACTGGCCTCGTGCTCGCGATTTTGACTGGTGGTATTTCATAGACTTATCTCGGAATTGACACAATCCGCCCTGAAACACCAGTCTGACCTGCACAAGCTGTGGCTAACCTTGCTATATTGGTTGCAGACCTTGCAAGGAGGGGGGCTGAAACACTACTTTAAAGCCATTGAAAGCGATGGTGGTGTGTGCCAACTATCGCATAGTTCTAAAAGTGCACCATCAAGGTCTAGTTATGACACAGCGCCATGTGCCCGTCCTTATTATCGGTTCCGGTCCAGCCGGTTATACCGCCGCAATCTATGCGGCTCGTGCCAATCTGAAACCTGTCATTGTTGCAGGCCTTCAGCAGGGCGGTCAGCTTATGATCACGACCGATGTGGAAAACTATCCCGGCTATGCCGATCCGGTTCAAGGTCCGTGGATGATGGAGCAGATGCGGCTTCAGGCCGAACATGTCGGCACTAAGATTATTCATGACATCATTACCGAAGTTGATCTGTCGATCCGCCCATTTCGTCTGACTGGCGACAGTGGAACGCAATATACTTGCGATGCCTTGATTGTTGCGACAGGTGCGCAAGCGAAATGGCTTGGCTTGCCGACTGAGCAGACATTCATGGGCTTTGGCGTTTCCGCCTGTGCTACATGCGATGGCTTTTTCTATCGTAACAAGGATGTTGTTGTCGTTGGCGGCGGCAATACCGCTGTTGAAGAGGCGCTGTATCTCTCAAATATCGCCAAGTCAGTCACGATCGTGCATCGCAAAGACCATTTCCGCGCGGAAAAAATTCTACAGGATCGGCTCTTTGGCAAAGAAAATGTCAAAGTTATCTGGGACAATGTCATTGATGAGATTACCGGGATCGAAGCGAAGCCTCCAATGGCTGCATCGGTCACTGGTGTACGGTTGAAAAATATAAAGAGCGGCGAAACCACAGAACTTGAAACGCATGGCGTATTCATAGCCATAGGACATGCACCTGCGGTGGAACTGTTCAAGGGGAAACTCAAGCATAAGCCGAATGGCTATTTGTGGACTGCGGCGGATTCAACCGCCACGGACGTTCCGGGTGTTTTTGCTGCGGGTGATGTAACCGATGATATTTATCGTCAGGCCGTCACCGCTGCTGGAATGGGCTGCATGGCAGCTCTCGAAGCCGAACGTTGGTTGGCGGCACAGGAACCGGTGCGTCAGGCAGCAGAATAGGCTGTATAAGAGGCCGGTCTCGATTTTCGGGACCGACAAAGGGGGAGAGACCGCGCGATGTCGCTTGATTGGGACAAGTTGCGAATATTTCATGCTGCTGCCGAGGCTGGGTCGTTCACTCATGCCGCCGAGACACTGCATCTATCGCAATCAGCTATCTCCCGTCAGGTCAGTGCGCTGGAGCAAGATGTCGGGGTTCCCCTTTTCCATAGGCATGCTCGCGGTCTGATTCTGACTGAGCAGGGCGAGGTACTCTACCGCACAGCACATGAGGTGCTGATGAAGCTGGAGAATGTTCGCTCCCGTCTTACCGAAAGCAAGGATAGGCCTTCAGGTAAGCTGCGGGTGACCACTACGGTTGGCCTCGGCTCCGGTTGGCTGGTTGAGCGCGTTCAAGAGTTTATCGAGCTGTTCCCGGAAGTGCAGCTGCAATTGCTCTTTGACAATGAAGAACTTGATCTGACTATGCGTCACGCGGATTGTGCTATCCGTTTGCGTCAGCCGCAACAACCGGACCTGATCCAGCGCCGATTGTTTACGGTGCATATGCACGTATACGCGTCGCCAAGTTACATTGCCAAGTATGGCAAGATTGAAAATATAGACGAGATCGACTCGCACCGCATTGTGAGTTTCGGTGAGCCGGCACCCTCATATCTTACGAACCTTAACTGGCTTGAAGTCATAGGGCGTTCCGACGGTAATCTTCGCCCGGCGGTACTTCAGATCAATAATCTGCTCTCGATTAAACGTGCAATCCAAAAGGGTGTAGGTATCGGGGTCTTGCCGGATTATATGATCGAAAAGGACTCCACGCTGGTGCGATTGTTACCTGAGATGGAGCTCCCCTCATTCGATACGTTTTTCTGTTATCCTGAGGGGATAAAGAATGCTGCAAAGTTGCATGTGTTCAGAGATTTTCTTTTCAACAAGGCTCGTACCTGGTCTTACTAGTCAGGAAATTTATTTGGGAAGATTTTCTTTCCAGAAATCAGTTTTATCTTGAAAGCAAATTGCTCAAGGAAAGGCGATAGAGGGTTCAAATTCTGATCGGCGAAACAATTGAGTGGTTATGAGCTTTGTGCATAGCAGCTATGCATTTTTGCAGGGTTGTAAGTCGGATAGGGAGAGAACATATCCACATCACTTGGTCGTGCGTCTCCTCCTCCCATTTGCGCACCACCAAGTGTTCCCCTCTGGAGGTTTTGCTGGAAACGGCACCTTCAAAACTTATAGGCCGGGCACTTGTCCGGCCTTTTTTTCATTTACTCACATTTATCCAATAGGCTTGATCTGGCCTAACTTAGATATTTGGCCGAGTCCGATAGCGACACAAAAAAAGGGCCATCTCGGCCCTTTTTCAATCCTTATAACTATGTGTTTAGCGAAGATTAGCGCAGAAGCGCTGTATCCGCTTGCCTGCTTCTTCGAGGTTTGCATCGGAGGTTGCATAGGAAATGCGGAAATTTGGACCAAGGCCGAAGGCAGAGCCGTGCACTGCTGCCACAGCTTCAGTGGCCAGCAGTTCGCTGACGAAGTCTTCGTCATTTTGAATGATTTTGCCTGATGGTGCAGTCTTGCCGATAGCAGCAGCACAGGAAGGATAAACGTAGAACGCACCTTCCGGCTTGGGGCAATCCAGCATATTCGTCTGATTCAGCATTGAAACGATTAGATCGCGACGTCCTTCAAAAGCTTTTTTGAAAACCGGCAAATGTTCTTGCGTGCCATCCAGCGCTTCAACGGCAGCCCATTGTGAAATGGAACTTGTTCCTGAAGTCTGTTGTCCCTGAACCATATCCATTGCCTTGATCAGCTCAATGGGTCCGGCCGCATAGCCAATACGCCAACCAGTCATGGCATAGGCCTTCGAGACGCCGTTCATGGTCAGCGTGCGATCATAAAGATTTGGTTCGACTTGCGCTGGTGTGACGAATTTGAAATCACCGTAAGTCAGATGCTCATACATATCATCGGTCAGAATCCACACGTGCGGATGACGAACGAGAACATCGGTCAACTTCTTCATCTCATCCCAGGTGTAAGCCGCTCCAGATGGATTCGAAGGCGAGTTCATGATGATCCATTTGGTCTTCGGCGTAATAACGCGTTCCAGATCCTCTGGCTGCAACTTGAAATCGTTTGCCTGAATGGCAGACACAATTACCGGTGTTCCCCCGCAAAGAGAAACCATCTCCGGATAGCTGACCCAATATGGCGCAACACAAATAACTTCATCGCCGGGGTTCAACGTCGATAGAAGGGCATTGTAAATGACGTGCTTGCCACCTGTGGAAACGATGGTCTGATTGGCCTTGTATTCCAGTTCGTTCTCACGCTTGAACTTGCGCGTAATGGCTTCGCGCAACTGCGGTATGCCAGAGACCGGCGTATATTTGGTTTCGCCGCGGCGAATTGCAGCAATAGCAGCTTCCTTGACATTGTCAGGTGTGTCGAAGTCCGGTTCCCCTACGGAAAGAGAAATGACATCACGACCCTCTGCTTTCAAATCACGCGCTTTCTGGGTGATCGCAATCGTTGCGGATGTCTTCACACGGGAAAGGGTGTCGGCGAGGAATGCCATGGTATCGTTCTCCTGAAGCGAGCGTTGATGACCGGTAGCCGGTTTGCGGGACTGCTATGTCCCAAGACCTGCAGAATCGCAAGTAAAAGCGTGCGCAAAGGCTTCACTTCCTGCGCTTTCTGTGCAGGGTGTGACATCCCATGTCAAAAACATCAGTGTCGGTTGTGTAAAGCGTCAATAGAACTGATTGGACATTGTCAACGGTTGCGGGAAAACACTGCCCGCCACAGGAGAGACGGACCATGCCGAAACTATACTCCCAAATTGAATCCGGAAATTGCTATAAGCCCCGGCTTTTGATGGCTAAATTGAGCTTGCCGTTCGAGCACATTTCGATGTCATCTGTCGATGGCTCAACCCGCAAACCGGATTTCATGGCCAAGAACCCCAATGGCAAGGTTCCTCTGTTGGAATTTGATGACGGACGCCTTCTGGCGGAATCGAATGCGATATTGCTGCATCTAGCAGAAGGCAGCAGGTTTATTCCTGAGGATGCCTATGAACGTGCTCTAATGTATCAATGGTTGTTTTTCGAGCAGTATACACACGAGCCTAATATTGCTGTTCGGCGGGCGTTGCTCGTCTATCCGGAACGAGCCAAGGATGCCACGCCAGAAAGATTGGCTGCCACTCTGGAAGGCGGCAACAAGGCATTGCTGGTGATGGAAAACCAGCTACAGAAAACACCCTACTTGGTCGGTACAAATCTGACGATTGCCGATATAGCACTCTATGCCTATACGCACGAAGCCAACCAAGGCGGCTTTGATCTTTCGGCATATCCATCAGTCGCAAAATGGCTAAGCCGCGTTGCCGGAGATGAAGGGCATGTGCCGATAACATGGCTACCGGCATAATGGCGTGATTTATTTAACTTCGCGATCTGCACCGGTCATGCCGGGTAGCCACGCGGCTAGAGCGTCGATGAGAACTCTGATGCGACCTGGCATATAGGGTTGCTTCGGCCAGACCGCATGTGTGTCGAATATCATCTGTTCAACGTCGGGCAGGAGCCTCTTCAGCGTCCCTGATTCCACCTGATTGCGTATAAGCCAGCAAGGCAACCAAGCAACGCCCATGCCGCTGGCGGCTGCATCCGCTACCGTTTCCAGATCATCAAAAATGACACGGCTTACGGTCTTGGCACTGTCAAATCCCCTCCGTTTGTTTGGAAAAAGCCAAGAACGTATATTGCCATCCTGACCATAAAGAATGGCTTGGTGTGAGGCGATATCTTCAATCGTTTCGGGCGTGCCATGTTTTTCAAGATAGGATGGCGAGGCGCATACCGTCATCCGCTGCCGGGCAATGCGCCTTGCCGCCAGATTGGTTGTATCCGGCAATCCAGCATTGCGAACAACGAGGTCATATCCTTCTGCAACGAGATCCACCGGGCGGTCTGTAAAAGACACTTCGAAGCGTAACAACGGATATTGGCGGGCGAGATCAAACAAAACTGGAGCGACACAACGTCGGCCGAATAGCACAGGCAGACTTAGGCGAAGTCGCCCGGATATTATGTCCTTGCCGGACGTGATGGCATTTTCCGCCGCTTCAACTGTCATCAGTATCGATCGGCAATGTTCGTAAAAAGTGTGACCGTCATCGGTGAGTTTGAATGAACGCGTTGTTCTTTGGCAAAGCCGAGTGCCAAGTCGTTCTTCCAACCGCGCAATTGTCTTCCCAACGGCTGAACGCGATAGATGTAACTTGTCAGCCGCCGCAGAAAAGCTGCCCGCGTCCACCACCGCAACAAATTCTTCGATGCCAATCAGCCTGTCCATTTTAAGTCCTTTGTAGAGTTTAACGACACAATCATGGGTAAAATCGGCGCAACTGCTTTGCTCTCATCTCATATAAATACGGAATCCTTGATTTAAAGCGAGGATTTCACATGAGCAAAACAATGAAACAGTGGCAGATTGCAATGCCCGGACGAACTAATCTGAAGCTGGTTGAAACCGCGGCTCGGGAGCCCAGGCGAGGGGAGATACTTATCAAGGTCGCCGCGGTCTCCCTGAACTATCGTGACGGGCTGCTGATTGATACCGGATTTGGCATGCCTGAAAACATGGGCGAGCCGCTCGTTCCCGCTTCAGATCTTGCCGGAACTGTCGTAGCAACCGGCGAAGACGTTAGCCGATTTGCAGCGGGCGATAGAGTGATATCAACCTTTATTCCGGATTGGATTGAGGGTGCCGGACCGGGTACTGCACGAACCCCCAATGGCCGAACTTTAGGCGGTCCGCTGCAAGGTGTCCTGGCAGAATACGTGACGGTGAGCGAAGATTGGGCAATTCATGCTCCTGCAAAACTAAATCAGGTAGAGGCGAGTACATTGCCATGCGCTGGACTGACTGCCTGGACAGCGCTGGTGGAGCGCGGAAATATCAAAGCCGGTGATAGAGTAGTCGTGCTCGGCACTGGAGGCGTTTCCCTCTTTGGAGCACAAATTGCCCTGATGCATGGAGCAGAGGTTATTGTGGTTTCCGGAGACGATGCAAAATTGCATCGTGTGCAACAGCTTGGAGTTCATCACACTATAAACCGGAAGAAAGAAGATTGGGTCGAAACCCTTTACCAGATTACCAATGATCATGGAGCCGATCATATTCTGGAGACAGTAGGTGGCCCACATCTGGACAAATCATTGCGGGCCACAGCGGTAACTGGACGCATTTCAATGATCGGTATTCTGGATGGTTTGGAGGTTTCTGGCGGCTTTGTGCCTCTCGCGGTTAAACGCGTGGTTTTGGAAGGTATTCAGGTTGGTCATCGCAAAGGGTTGGAAGACTTGGTAAGAGCTTTTGACCGAACTGAAATCAAACCCGTTATAGATGCGGTTTATTCCTTCAATAAGTTAAATGATGCTTTGGATCATTTAAAGCGGGGTGCATTCGGCAAGATCGTCGTGGAGCTGAACTAAATACATCCAGCCACAGATCAAAAATGGGGCGACCATTGAAACCAATGGCCGCCACAATCATATCAGGGGATATCAGCGGCAGTTTTTAAGGACCGAATCATGAAGATACTCATCGTCCTCACCTCCCACGACAAGCTCGGCGATACAGGCAAGAAAACGGGCTTCTGGCTCGAGGAATTTGCCGCGCCTTACTACGTATTTTTGGATGCAGGCGCAGAAATAACGGTTGCTTCGCCGAAGGGTGGGCAGCCGCCGCTTGATCCCAAAAGCGATGAACCCGACAGCCAAACTGAAATGACGGAGCGATTCCGGCGGGATAAGGCTGCCCAACAAGTTCTGGCAAATACAAAAGTTCTATCAGAACTGAAAGAGGCGGATTACGACGCTGTGTTCTATCCTGGCGGCCATGGCCCGCTTTGGGATCTGACTTCTGACCTCGCCTCAATCAGACTCATTGAACAATTTTACAAAAACGGAAAGCCAGTCGCGGCTGTATGCCATGCGCCTGCGGTATTGCTGCAGGCGAAGATTGACGGCGAACCGCTCGTCAAGGGCAAGCGGGTAGCTGGTTTCACAAATAGCGAGGAAGAAGCGGTGCAACTTACGAGCGTCGTGCCGTTCCTTGTTGAAAATGAGTTGAAGCGGCTCGGCGCTCATTATGAAAAAGTTGATGACTGGCAGGTGCTGGCTGTTACCGACGGTCATCTGGTAACTGGCCAAAATCCCGCTTCTTCCGCAGCGGTCGCCAGTGAGGTTCTCAAGCTGCTGGGATAGGGCAAGAATGCAAAAAGGCGGGATTAATCCCGCCTTTTCTAATTTATGTGCGTTCAGAAATCAGACGATTCCCGTATGCGGCTATCAGCCTTCAACGCTAAGGTTGTCTGCTGACGACTTGCCCGAACGACGATCCTGAACGATCTCGTAGTTGACCTTCTGGCCGTCATTGAGACCGCGCAAGCCTGCACGCTCAACAGCGGAAATATGGACAAAAACGTCTGCACCGCCAGTATCGGGCTGGATGAAACCGTAGCCCTTAGTGCCGTTGAACCATTTCACTGTTCCCGAAGCCATGGGAAGTTCCTTTCAGATATATAAAACAGGCAGCATGCACATATGCGGCCCAGGGAATCGAACCTATGCAATGGAGCTCGTCAGGAAGCGCAACAGGTTACGCAGGTCGCAAAGTCACTCGACCGATAAAATCGATGCAAAATACATATGATAGAATTTCTGGCAAAACAAGCCGTTTTCAAAACGGAACTACACGCGACTTTTCGGGTATCCCGCTGAGCATCTAGCGCGAAAGTTTCTGTACTATCGCAAAAATTGCAGGTGCGGTTGAGTGGTTTGAAAGAGTCAATGTTAGAGTGAGAAAGCCGAATCACGGCCTTCGACGGGGGAGCCCAATGGCGAAGCAGAAACCCAACCGAGTGCCAGCAACCTCCGTCGCTGGCGAAGTGCAAGCGGGGCTTTTGGCGCAGCTTGGCGTTATTGCTGACATTTATTGGAACTCTCCAGTCCGCAATCGTCTGATATTGTTCATTTCGGGCGTGTTCGGCATTATCATTTTGACCTCAGTAGGACAGGTACTTCTCAATCGTTGGAATGTGCCGTTTTATGATGCTCTGTCGCGACGCGACTTTCAGGCCTTTCTCGACCAGCTCATGGTGTTTTTCGGGATTGCGGCGGTGCTTCTTGTCTTGAGTGTGGGCCAGACGTGGCTCAACCAGATGACGCGCCTGAAACTGCGGGAAGGCCTGACGCGAGATCTCATTGGCGAGTGGCTGGTGCCCCGGCGTGCATTCAAACTTTCCAATTCAGGGCCCATCGGCGTTAATCCCGATCAACGCTTACATGAGGATGCACGGCATCTGGCGGAAATGTCGACGGATCTCGGCTTTGGCTTGCTGCAATCCACGATCCTGATGGTCAGCTTTGTCGGTGTGTTATGGGCGCTTTCAAGCGGATTCGTGTTCAATGTATATGGCTACAGTTTTTCTATTCCGGGCTACATGGTGTGGGCTGCAATTCTTTATGCGTCTCTCGCATCATGGTTGAGTTGGCTTGTTGGACGCAAACTCATTAAGTACAATGCCGATCGCTACCAAAAGGAATCTGAACTGCGTTTCTCGCTGATGCGGGTGAACGAACATATTGATGCGATTTCACTTTACCGCGGTGAAGCCGACGAAAACCGTCGCCTCGGCTTTGATGTCGATAGTCTTCTGGCTTCCATACGATTGCTGGTTAGAGCTTTGACGCAACTCACATGGGTCACGTCTGGCTATGGCTGGATTACCATCGTCGCACCTATTCTCGTTGCTGCACCAGTTTACTTCGCAGGCAATCTTTCGTTCGGCGGTCTTATGATGGCTATCGGGGCATTTAATCAGGTTCACGATGCATTGAAGTGGTTCGTCAACAATTTCGGCGCGATTGCTGACTGGCGTGCAACGCTTTTACGCGTGACGTCTTTCAGGCAGGCCGTGCAGGCAACCGACGCCATGAACAGCATTGAACAGCGCATAAAATTTGCCGAGTCCGATAGGGATCAAATTATTCTTGATTCGCTGAAGATCACCGCGCCACGTGCTACAGTACGGCTCAAGGAAAAGCACGCTGTTGTCAAAGAGGGTGATCGCGTTCTCATTACAAGCGAAGCGGGTATTGATCGCACTTTGCTGTTTCGGGCAATTGCCGGCCTTTGGCCTTGGGGGGCTGGAACAGTCACGTTACCTGCCAACAAAACCATTATCTACATGCCGCGTCTGCCCTATTTTCCGCCCGGCAGCTTGCGTGAAGCGATGTCCTATCCGCTCGGTAAAGATGGTTTTACTGACGAGCAACTGGTTGGAGCCTTGCATGAGCTTGGACTGAAGCGGCTTGAAACCATGCTGGATTTCAGTGCTCGCTGGGATCGCGAGCTTAGTGATGATGAGCAACAGTCGCTCGCATTTGCACGGTTGATGCTGCACAAGCCAGAGTGGGTGGTTATTGACGAGTCGCTCGACGCGATGGAGTCAGATGCTTATGACCGGGTGGTGGCAGTCTTGCGCGAGCACCTCGCCAAATCGACGATTGTGCATATTGGGCGAGAAGACAAGAATGATCATGTCTTTTCGACGGTGCTGCATTTTGTCAGCGACCCCTCCGGCCACGGATTGGAGGAGGAGGGGTTGCTAGGTGTTTAAACAATTTCGCCAGACGAAGTTAAGCGAAATAATCCTGAAGTGGCCGTACTTCCAGTGATCCAGCCTTGAGCGCAGCAATTGCTTCTGCAACGGCATCGGCACCCGATAGCGTGGTGTAGTATGGCACTTTTTGCATCAGGGTCGCGCGGCGAAGCGATTTTGAATCCGAGATCGCCTTGGCACTGTCTGTCGTGTTGAAAACCAATTGAACCTGACGGTTGCGGATTGCGTCTTCAACGTGCGGACGACCCTCTTGCACCTTGTTGATCTTTTGCGCTGCTACGCCGTTCTCGCCAAGGAAGCGAGCTGTTCCGCCAGTAGCGAGTATCTTGAAGCCCAATTCCGCCAGCCGTTTTACCGGCGCGAGAATGCGCTGTTTGTCTTCGTCCCGTACGGAAACGAACAAAGTACCGTCGCGTGGAAGATCAACACCTGCGCCCAGCTGAGCTTTGGCAAAGGCCAGCGCGTAGTCATAATCCAGTCCCATGACTTCGCCCGTCGAGCGCATTTCCGGTCCGAGCAGTGTATCGACACCGGGGAAACGAGCGAACGGGAACACAGCCTCCTTGACTGCAATATGTTTGCGCCCTGTAGCGGAAGGCTTGCCGCCATAATGCGACAAAGCTTGTTCCAGCGTCTCTCCCGCCATGATATGGGCCGCTACTTTGGCAATCGGAGTGCCTATGGTTTTGGCAACGAAGGGTACTGTCCGTGAGGCGCGTGGATTGACCTCAAGAACATAGATCGTGCCGTCCTTGATGGCGTACTGGACGTTCATCAATCCAACCACGTTAAGCGATTTGGCAAGCGCGGCGGTCTCCTTTTCCAGATCGGATACAGTTTCGGCGGAAAGGGAATGAACTGGCAAAGAACAAGCACTGTCGCCGGAGTGGATGCCAGCTTCTTCAATGTGCTCCATGATGCCGGAGACCCAAGTGTCCTTGCCATCGCAGAGGCAGTCCACATCGACCTCGATGGCTTCGGTCAGATAACGATCAAACAGCAGAGGATTTTTACCAAGCAGCGTGTTGATTTGTCCGGTCTTGTCGTTCGGGTATTTCTGCTTGATATCTTCCGGCACGAGCTCAGGAACCGTATCAAGCAGGTAGGCCTGTAAGCCGCGCTCATTGTGGATGATCTGCATCGCGCGACCACCCAAGACATAGGAGGGACGTACGACCAGCGGGAAGCCAAGCTCTCCAGCTATGGTGCGTGCCTGCTCAACCGAGTAGGCAATGCCATTCTTGGGCTGCGTGAGATCAAGCTTGATCAGCAACTTCTGGAAGCGGTCGCGGTCTTCAGCAAGGTCGATGGCGTCCGGCGAAGTTCCAAGGATAGGAATGCCAGCTTTTTCAAGCGCATCTGCGAGTTTCAGCGGTGTTTGCCCGCCAAATTGCACGATCACGCCATGCAAGGTTCCTGCCGTTTGTTCGGCCCGCAGGATTTCCAACACGTCTTCGGCTGTCAGTGGCTCAAAGTACAAGCGGTCTGACGTGTCATAGTCTGTGGATACTGTTTCAGGGTTGCAGTTGATCATGATGGCTTCGTAGCCAGCATCCCGCAGCGCAAAGGCAGCATGGCAGCAGCAATAATCGAACTCAATGCCTTGGCCGATACGATTGGGTCCGCCGCCGAGAATCACAACCTTCTTGCGGTCGGAAATCTGGGCCTCGGAAACCAAAGCACCTGCAAATGGAACTTCATAAGTGGAGTACATATAGGCCGTTGGCGATGCAAACTCAGCCGCGCAGGTATCAATGCGCTTGAACACCGGATGAACGTCAAGTTTGTTGCGTAGCTTGGTAACTTCGCTGGGCTCGATTTTTGCCAGACTTGCAAGGCGGGCGTCGGAAAAACCCATGCCCTTCAATGCGCGCAGGTTTTGCGCGTCCTGAGGAAGCCCGTGCTCGCGCACGCGCTCTTCCGTGCCAATGATCTCTGCCATTTGTTCGAGGAACCACGGGTCGATCTTGCAGCCTTCATGCACTTCTTCGACAGTCAGTCCAAGCCTTAGTGCTTGCCCCACCATACGGAGCCGGTCTGGGGTAGGAGTGCCAATAGCGGCGCGAATAGCATTGTTGTCATTGCCCTCGCCAATGCCTGGAATTGTGATCTCATCAAGTCCGGTAAGGCCAGTCTCCAGTCCGCGCAAGGCTTTCTGAAGCGATTCTTTGAATGTACGGCCAATGGCCATAACTTCCCCGACCGATTTCATGGCTGTCGTTAGGGTAGGTTCTGCGCCGGGGAACTTCTCAAAGGCAAAGCGCGGTATTTTGGTGACGACGTAGTCAATAGATGGCTCGAACGAGGCTGGCGTAGCGCCGCCGGTAATATCATTATCGAGTTCATCGAGCGTGTAGCCTACAGCAAGCTTGGCTGCAATCTTTGCGATCGGGAAGCCAGTGGCCTTCGATGCCAGTGCAGATGAGCGTGACACACGGGGATTCATTTCGATAACAATCAGGCGGCCATTTTCCGGATTGACCGCAAACTGTACATTCGATCCGCCGGTCTCTACGCCGATCTCGCGCAATACCGCAATCGATGCGTTGCGCATGATCTGGTATTCCTTGTCGGTCAGCGTCAAAGCTGGGGCAACAGTAATGGAGTCGCCGGTATGAACACCCATCGGATCTATATTTTCGATGGAGCAGATAATGATGCAATTATCCGCCTTGTCGCGAACGACCTCCATCTCGTATTCTTTCCAGCCGAGAACGGATTCTTCAATCAGCACTTCAGTGGTTGGCGATGCGTCAAGACCACTGCCGATGATCTCGTAAAATTCTGTTCGGTTATACGCGATACCGCCGCCTGTACCGCCCATGGTGAAGGAGGGGCGGATGATGGCAGGTAGACCAACATGGTCTAATGCGGCACCGGCCATGCCGAGGGCATGCGATACATAGCGCTGCTTGCGGTCACCTTCGCCGAGCTGCCACTCGGTTTCCAGCTTGTCTAAAGCCGCATCGAGCTCTGCACCGGAATATTGGGCTTTAACCGCTTCGCGCTGTTCCTGGTGTAATTTGCGGTCGAGATCTTTTACCTCAGTAGCGTTTGCGAGCATTGATTTTGGTGTTTCCAGACCAATCTTTGCCATGGCCTCGCGGAATAACGCGCGATCTTCCGCCTTGTCGATCGCTTCAGCATTCGCGCCAATCATTTCGACATTATAACGATCGAGTACACCCATGCGACGCAGCGAAAGGGCGGTGTTCAGCGCAGTCTGACCACCCATGGTTGGCAGCAGCGCGTCGGGACGTTCCTTGGCGATGATCTTCGCAACGACTTCAGGCGTGATTGGCTCAATATAGGTCGCGTCTGCCAATTCCGGGTCAGTCATTATCGTTGCCGGGTTGGAGTTGACGAGGATGACCCGGTAACCCTCTTCTTTAAGTGCCTTGCAGGCCTGGGTGCCGGAATAGTCGAACTCGCATGCCTGACCGATAATGATCGGGCCAGCGCCGATAATCAGAATAGATTTGATGTCGGTGCGTTTTGGCATGTTCGGGTCCTTATCATAGCGGTCTGCACAAAAAACCGCACGGTTTCACCGTACGGGTAGCTACTTGAATTCAAATGCGAGGCTAAGGCTGCCTTATAGGCAAAGGAAACGCTTTGCGTAACCCCAAAAAGCGACGTTAACGCATTTTAAGGCGGTTTTGGGGTTTCGTTTCGCATTACGGCCACAACGTAACATTCCATCGCAAAAGTTGATGTGCCACTTCCTGCAAGCAAAAGTTGAAAAATAACATCGCGCATGAAACAAATGCCGCGTATTGATGTTGTGCATACAGCGTATCAGCCGGTTTGGATCGGCAAGCGATCGGGAGACGGAACATGCGTTGGCAGGGGCGTAGACAGAGCGACAATGTTGAAGATCAACGCGGCGAAGGCGGCGGCGGTTTTCCAGGGGGCGGAAGATTTCGTATTCCTGGCGGTTCCGGATTGCGGACGGCCGGCGGCGGTGGATTTTCCGGCATTCTAATCCTCGCTGCAATTTTTCTTTTTTTGAAATTCTGCACCAATATTGATCCGATGCAGATACTGGTCGATTCGGGTGGCGGGCAATTGGTGCCGGGCCAAACCCAGAGCGATACCTCGGTCAAAAACAACGACGAGACGACGCAATTTGCCAAGACAGTTCTTGCAGAGACGGAAGATGTCTGGAGCGGTATCTTCAAAGCTGAGGGTCAAACCTATCCAGCGCCAACGATGGTGTTATTCAGTGATCAAGTGCGTTCCGCATGTGGCTTTGCCAGCGCAGCGTCCGGTCCCTTCTACTGCCCGGGCGACCAGAAGCTTTATATCGATTTAAGCTTCTATGACGAGCTGGATAAGAAGTTCGGGGCATCGGGCGATTTCGCGCAAGCCTATGTGCTGGCGCATGAGGTTGGGCATCACGTACAGAATTTGATTGGCGTGTTGCCCAAGTTCAATCAAATGCGGCAGAACATGAGCGAAGCGGAAGCCAATGCCATGTCAGTGCGTGTTGAACTGCAGGCAGACTGTTTTGCCGGTATATGGGGACACTTTACCGAGCAGAAAGGTATTCTTGACGTTGGCGATCTGGACGAGGCACTCAATGCTGCGCAACAGATCGGCGATGATACTATGCAACGCAAGACTCAAGGTTATGTCGTTCCAGAGAGCTTTAATCATGGAACGTCTGATCAGCGCAGCAAATGGTTCAAGCGTGGATTTGATAGCGGCAAGCTGGATAATTGCGATACGTTCAGCGGTAGTATTTAATTAGATAAGAACGCGATTAGATCGCGTTCTTTCTGTTCTTGACGTTGTTGCCCAATGCATAAGCAACGGCTGCCTGCGAATGTATGGTTGTAGAGTCGTAGACCGGTAACGCCAAATTATCTTCGGTCAGCGATAAGCAAATTTCGGT
Source organism: Phyllobacterium sp. GQ127 (assembly GCF_059758635.1). NCBI lineage: Bacteria > Pseudomonadati > Pseudomonadota > Alphaproteobacteria > Hyphomicrobiales > Phyllobacteriaceae > Phyllobacterium > Phyllobacterium sp. GQ127. The sequence continues at coordinate 1,344,624 of NZ_JCAXDZ010000001.1, read as the reverse complement.
GCAACCGAGAATTACGCAATCAGCGCCAGCCTCTTTGCCACGGGCAACGATTTTCTCCAGTGCATGGCGAGACTCGTCTTTGACCAAGCCGCAGCAAAGTTCGTCAAAAATGACGGAGTGAATCTTGGCCCGGTCAATTTCATTGGGGACGGCGAGGTCGATCTGGAAATTATTGTGCAAATAATCCGCGTAAAAGCCGTGCTCCATCGTATAGCGTGTAGCCAATAGAAGCGGGCGCTTCTTGCCTGCGGCTGATAAAGTGCGGCCTGTTTCGTGCCTGATATCAATGAGCGGAATACTGACAGCAGCAGCAACGGCGTCGGCAACAAGATGCATCGTGTTTGTGCAGATTAGGATGCAATCTGCTCCTGCCGCTTCAAGGCGGCTGGCTGCATCCGACAGAAGCGCAGCAGCATCATTCCAGCGGTCGCTCTTTTGCAAGGCGACAACTTCGGAAAAATCCAGCGATTGGAGGGCGATTTTTGCAGAGGATAATCCGCCAAGATGTCCGCGGATTTCCTCATTGATCTGACGATAATAAACCGCAGTGCTTTCCCAGCTCATCCCGCCGATCAGTCCAATAGTGCGCATGATGGATCCCTCATTTCCCTAGCCAGAGGATAGAGGTTGCAGCGCACAATGTGTTCGCATAGTTTTTAAAATTCAGATATGTTGGCGCAAATATTGCGCGTAAATATCTAATACCACGCGATAAATTTGTTGGGATTTATAGATGATCGACGATCGCGATCGCAAGATTCTGGATATTCTGCAAGAAAATGCCTCTGTGGGCGTATCCGATCTCGCTAACAGAGTGAACCTTTCCATTTCCGCGTGTTCCCGTCGCATCCAGCGCCTGGAAGAGGAGGGGTATATCCAGCGCCGCGTTGCTCTGGTAGATCGGCCTCTGGCCGGATTACCAACGACCATGTTTGTTATCATTCGTACGGCGCGCCACTCGGCGGAATGGCTGGAACAGTTTCGCGCGGCAATTTCCGACATACCGGAAATTGTCGAGGTGCATCGCATGACCGGCACTATCGATTATATATTAAAGCTCGTTCTGCCACGTGTGGAAGCTTATGACGAAATATATAAGTCATTGGTCGAAAAGGTGGAATTTTTTGACATCTCAGCATCAGTTTCAATGGAAACGTTGAAATCCACTACAGCAGTTCCAACGCATTACATAAAGTGACTTCTGTCGCGGTATCAATTTGACCGATCTCTATAAGCAAACTTGCTTTAAGTGGTTAGCTGCTTTTCTATACGGATCATGGCCCGCTCAAATACGGACGGGTTGTTAAGCGCGCGAGCTATTACCAAGGCGCCCTGAATGTCTATTATAGCTTCTTCAGCGAGAGCTGCGGCCACTTCTGGATCGTGCCCAAGCTTCTGCAAAGCCTTATTGAGTGCAGCAATCCATGCCGCGAAGTAATTATTGATCTGTAACGCGAAGCGATCACGGACATTGTCGAGAGCAAACGCACCAACGAGACAGATGCGGCGGCCGGACTTGAAGTATTCAATTACCGCGGCGCACATCATCCGTATCGCAGTTTGAGAGTCGGTGGCTTCGCGCAATGGGCTGTAAATCTGCTTTTCAAACCAACCTTCTATCTCCGCGAGGACGGCCTGTGCCATTTCGGTTTTTCCGCCTGGAAAGAAGTAGTAAAGGCTACCTTTTCCAAGCCCGGTCTTTTCGGTGATGATTGAAAGACTTGCCTCTTCAAAGCCGTGTTCCCGAAAGATTTCGGCAAGCACCGGAACAACGTCAGAGCGTTCGGAGACAGTTTTGACCATATTACAGCTCGAGTTCCGATAATCCCGGATGTCCAATCGGACGTGGACCAGTTTGATCCCACAAGAACTTCCGATCTGCCTCTTTGATTGCAAGATCATTGATGGAAGCATAGCGTTTCTGCATCAGGCCATTTTCGTCAAACTCCCAGTTTTCATTGCCATAGGCGCGAAACCAATTGCCAGAATCGTTGTGATACTCATATGCAAAACGCACTGCTATCCGGTTGCCCGAAAACGCCCAAAGTTCTTTGATCAGGCGGTATTCCAATTCTCGCTTCCACTTTTCTTGCAGGAAGGCGACGATTTCGGCGCGGCCACATAAGAATGTTGATCTGTTCCGCCAATAGCTATCCTGTGTGTAAGCCAGCGCCACGCGCTCAGGATTGCGTCCGTTCCAGCCGTCTTCCGCAGCCCGAACCTTTTGGATCGCAGTGTTGTGCGTAAAGGGTGGAAAAGGCGGACGTTGCTCTGACATTTGATTTCTCCTTTTGTACCAAATGGTAAGGTGTGTACCTATTGGTACATTATCAGCTCTTAGTCAAGGGACGCTGTACCCTTGTCCTCCCGTGGTGAGGCTTTAAACTAGACGAGCCATAATCATTTGCAGGAAATCAGCATGTCCTATGAAACACGTATCTCGGTGGGTAGTTTGAGCCTATCCCGATTGGTCCTTGGCGCATGGAGGTTGCTCAGCGACCTTGAACGATCTGATGCTGATAGTGTCGCCAGGCTGGTTCATGGTGCAATTGACATCGGTATTACGAGTTTCGACCACGCTGATATTTATGGGAATTATGGTGTGGAAGAGGCTTTTGGTGCCGGATTACAAAGGTGGGGCGGCAGCCGTGATACAATTGAGCTGATTACCAAATGCGACATTATGCTGATATCGGGCGCCCGCCCTGAAAATCGCATTAAGCACTATGATACGAGCTCGGCGCACATTCGGGCTTCCGTGGAGCGGTCGCTGAAAAACTTACATACGGATTATATTGACGTGCTGTTACTGCATCGGCCCGATCCCTTGATGGATGCCGATGATACAGCCCGGGGTCTGGAAGATGTAGTCAAGGCTGGCAAAGTCCGTGCGGTTGGCGTATCAAACTTTCTGCCGCATCAGTTTGATCTTCTGGCATCAAGATTGCCATTCCCGCTGGTCACCAACCAAATCGAATTTTCTGTCAAATATGTTTCGCCTTTGACGGATGGAAGTCTCGACCACGCCCAAAGATTGAAATATGCGCCGATGATCTGGTCACCGCTTGGCGGCGGCAGTCTTTTCACAGCGAGGGCGTGCAAGAGGTACGGCTCCGCGCTGCTCTGAGAGATATTGCTTCGCAATTGGATAATACAGATATTTCGGCAATTGCCATTGCTTGGCTGCTGCGTCACCCCGCCAGCTTAATCCCCGTTCTTGGAAGCCTGAAGATTGATAGACTAAAAACAATGGCGACTGCGCTGGATATCGAGCTCAGTCGCCAACAATGGTTTGCAATTCTAAAGGCGAGTACCGGAGAGGACGTTGACTAAGCGGCGTGATCACGCTCCGATAGTAACTCCATGCCCTTCTTCTGCCGGATCAGATTGAAAAACCGGCGGAAAAGATAGTGTGAGTCCTGGGGACCGGGAGATGCTTCGGGATGGTGCTGAACCGAAAATACAGGACGTCCAGTTAGCCGCAGACCGCAATTGCTGCCATCAAAGAGCGAGACATGGGTTTCTTCGACATTGTCGGGGAAGGAGGCTGCATCAACAGCAAAACCATGATTCATGGATACAATCTCAACCTTGCCGGTTGTGTCATCACGAACTGGATGATTCGCCCCATGATGGCCTTGATGCATTTTCTTGGTGTCGCCACCAAGCGCCAATGCCAGCATCTGATGTCCAAGACATATACCAAAAACCGGGATGTCAGTTTTAATCAGCTCTTTGATTGTTGGGACAGCGTATTTTCCGGTTGCCGCAGGATCGCCGGGACCATTGGAGAGAAAAATTCCATCTGGATTATAGGCAAGGACATCTTCGGAGGTCGCTGTCGCGGGGAGAATTGTTATCTTTGCACCAAGTCCTGCGATTAGGCGCAGAATATTCCGCTTGATACCGTAATCAATGGCAACGACGTGAAACTCTGGTGCGGACTGTTCAGCAAAGCCCTGATCCCAAACCCATGGCTTTTCGGTCCAAACAGAGCTTTGTCCGGATGTAACATCCTTGGCGAGATCGAGATCCAACAATCCATGCCACGAAGCAGCGCGCGCTTTGAGCGCCGGAATATCGAATTTGCCGTCAGGATCATGTGCAATTACGGCGTTTGGCATGCCCTTTTCGCGGATGAGCGCCGTCAAGGCCCTCGTATCGACACCGGCAAGGGCGATAACACCCCGTGCTTTCAACCAAGCATCCAGATGATCGACCGATCGATAACTTGATGGCGAAGTGATATCGGCTTTGAATACTGCTCCAACAGCACCGGCGCGCTTTGCCGGCGTAAGGTCTTCAATGTCTTCATTGTTTGCGCCGACATTGCCAATATGCGGAAACGTAAATGTGACAATCTGACCGGCATAGGAGGGGTCAGTGAGGATTTCTTCGTAGCCAGTCAAAGCAGTGTTGAAGCAGACTTCAGCTTCGCAAATGCCCGTAGCGCCGAGACCTTTGCCTTCAATAACCGTGCCGTCAGCCAGCACGAGCAAGGCTGTGGGCTTTACTTCGGACCAAGCCGCAGTTTTTGCTTGCGTACCTGCTTCTATTGATGTGGCTGTCATGCGGTACTCCTGAATGAGCTAGCGTCGCACTGGATAAAGGGGGCCATTGAAAAATGTCCTCGAATATCCCATATGACGTGGCTGAGCGCGATGGTTGGGTAATCATCCACCGCAGCAACAATAAAAATGTCTGGCTAAGTCCCAGTCCATAAACAAAGCAACGCCTTCGGTCAATTGCAAGACGAGCACTTGGTGGTAATTCATGTCGTGGATGACGTGGCGCCATTGTTGATTTCGCTCGAAGCGACGACTAGGGTGGGCGCATAACAGGAGAATACGGCCATGCGCGATATAATCGCCGGGGCACTGAATACAGCCATCAAATCTCAGGACAAACGCCGCGTCTCGACGCTACGCCTGATCATGGCAGCCATCAAAGATCGTGACATTGTAAATCGCGGAATCGGGAAAGATCCGGTTAGCGGTGATGAAATCAGCGTAATTCTGGCGAAGATGATCAAGCAGCGCGAAGAATCTGCGAAGATGTACGAAGAAGGTAACAGGCTTGAGCTGGCTGAACAGGAGCGTGAAGAAATCGAGATCATTCGTGATTTCATGCCCAAGCAGTTTTGTGAGTCTGACATACGCAATGCCTGTACGCAGGTAATCGGCGAAATTGGCGCTGGTGGGCTGCGCGATATGGGTAAGTGCATGAACGCTCTTAAAGAGAAATATGCTGGGCAAATGGATTTCAGCAAAGCCAGTGGCATCGTGAAGGAAATATTGCAGTAGCAATTGAGTTACCGCTTGGGTTTGACCCAATGAAGGGCGAAAGACTTCGGTCTTTCGCCCTTTTTATTTTCGGTCACATGGTGTTTTTTAGAAATGCACGGCGCTGTAAGACGAGTGCTGACAGCACGATTATGGGAAGCAGCAGGCAGTAGACCACCAATGGCAGGGGGGTGCCCCCGTCAAACAAAACTACCACGCTGGTTCCTACAAGCCCCGTGATCAGACTTTGAATGCAGAAGTAGTAGGCTACAGCGGAGCCAGCCCTATCAGCAAAATCGGCGAGGGCGCCATTCGCTGTAACCGATCCCGTCAGCACGATGCCAGCAGCGATAATCCACATCGGCAAAACAAAGCTCGCAAATGATAGGGCGAAAAACAGCTGGCTGATAAAAAGCACAATCGCTCCGGTAATAATTGTCAGCATTCCTCGTATTAAACAGCCCGCAATGCCCCATCTGGCGACGACGTGTTTAACGAAATAGCCGGTAATGATCATCACGACTGCAACAGTTGCGAAGATAAGGCTGAAATGAATTTCGCTATACTTCGCATTGTTGATCAGAACTCTCGGCGCTGTTGAGAAGAATACAAAGAATGCTCCCATTGCTGCACTGAATCCCAGTGTATAGGTCCAGAATGTCAAACTGCCCAAGATGGGTAAGATCGACCTGTCCTTTGAGGATCGTTGAGGCGGGCTGGTTTCGTGCCACATGAAAACAGCCCTCAAGCCCGCAAATATTCCGATACAACCCAGTGCCAGGAATATAGCCCTCCAGCCGAGCATGTTCGCAATGAGGGCGCCTGCGATGGGACCAAGTGCCGGCACGAATGCGAGCATTGACGTAAACATCCCATAGATGATCGTGCTTTCCGGTCGTTCACCATAGACATCTCGAACCGTGGCAAATGTGGCGACCAATACCGCCGATGCGCCGATTGCCTGTAGAGTTCGAAACAGCAGGAAGGGCAGTGGCGTGGACGAGAGGGCGAGGCAAAATGATGCTCCGGTAAAAAGCAGGGCGCCTGTAAGCAGGATCGGCCGCCTGCCGATCCTGTCGGATAAAGGTCCGAACACGATTTGTCCAAGTCCTAAAAGAACCATGTAAAGACTAAGGGAGAGCTGGATGACGTTTGAAGTCGTTCCCAAATTTCTTGGCATTGCAGGAACGACGGGAAGGTAAATGTCCATTCCAAGTGAAGCCAGAATGTCAAATGGCACCATCAGCAGGAGGGTAGCCGGGAGCGAGTAAGCCCAAATTTGTCGTTTGATAGGCATGATTATATGTCCGCTAAATGAATTCATTTGGCGGCGTCTGCCTGCGATCAAAATGATGGATGGTCTGACAGATGCGCCGCAACAACGAAAGGTTGCTGCGGCTTACTTGTCCGAGGTTTTCTGTGCACCCATTTGTGCTGCTCCAAAAGAGACGTGGTAGTCGCTATTTGACTAGCAGTCAGCGGTGTGAAGCGCAACCGGTGCGATATGGTATGCAACTATTTGCATAGCTATTATGCATATTTGAAGGTAGCAAAAATTTTGGGCTTTGCTATCTTGAACTTGTTGGGCTCTTTCCTCCCAGATATCCCAACGTCGAATGTACTGCACCTCCTCCCGCGGTACATTTACAATCAGGACCGCTGCACCTCCTCCCGCAGCGGTCCTTTTTTGTTTTAGCCTTCTTCAGAATCGCGTTTGCCAGGTTGCAGGCCTCTTGCGGCTTTTCTCAAATGCACGACTTCCCGCTCGCAAAGCTCATCTATTTTCTGGTGCATTAGTTCAATCTTCTCATGAAGAAGCTCAATTTCGAGCTCAGCCTTGATGTTGATCTTATAGTCGTTGGCGGCTTCTTTCCGGTCTATATCCTGTTGCCTGTTTTGGCTCATCATAATGAATGGTGCAGCATAAGCTGCCTGAAATGACAGAGCCAGATTGAGGAGGATAAAGGGGTAAGGATCCCACTCCCGCACATAGGCGGTAACGTTCAGCACAATCCAAAAGAACAATATTGTGGTCTGGATAATGATGAATTTCCATGAGCCCATGGTCGCAGCAACAGCATCCGCAATTCTTTGACCACGAGTAAGCTGGTCTTCTATTTCCGCCGGTTTGTGGCTTCGTATTCTGCGGCGAACCGTGCGTAGCTGCTGGAGCAGCTTCCGCTCGGCATCATGAAGGCCCTTCGTCACATCATCCGTTTCGGCCATCGCTTCTCTCCAAAGCGGCAATTTGTTTGCTCATATTGATGCCTGTCACGTGGAACCCACAGGCATCATAAAGATTTTTCGCACGAGGATTATTGGCGGCAACCCGTAATTTGATTTGCCGAACCCCCGCTTTTACCGCCTCATTTTCGAGAAGGCTTAGTGCTTGTTTACCGTGCCCCTTGCCCTGCTCGGATGGAAAAACGTAGAAGTCGCAAATATGAATCTCCCCCATTTTTGTATCTACTTTATACCAAAGATAACCCACGACACGTTCGGTGTTCGCTTGCAAATCGACGAGACAGACCAAACTGTGCCCGGGCGTATCAATGCCCTGTTCCAAATCGTGATTGATTTCATCGATAGCGCGATCTTTTGCAACAGAATGCTCAAGGCCATAATTGGCCGCAATCTCCGTCGCGTAGTCGGCGATGAAATAATCCAGAAAATCCGAATAGTCGTCCGCGCGCATTGGTTTAAACATAAGCATCGGCTGCTTCCTATTGCGTGTGCTAAGCGCTGTGCGCGCAAGCGGATGGAACCGAAACGACGCACTTACGTTTATGGTTAATAAAAACGGAGGCTGATATGAAAGAACATAGCTGGTCTACCATAATCGGAATAGTTGCGGGCCTGTCGATAGGCGCAGGCATTGGCGAAACTGTTATGGGCAACATGTTGCTTGGGCTCCTCATTGGCTCGGCAATGGGAGCTTTCATCGGTTCAAATACCCACATTCATCGTAATTATTAACAAGTTCCATTCGCTCAGCTGTGCAACGCCCGCAGACGCGTTGTGTTCAACAGACCCTGTTCTTCAAGGACAGGATAGGCCATGGATGCGAGCAGCGAGTTAATCTGCTTGAGGTCTCGTATGGTGTCGAGATGAATTGAGCTGGTTTCCAGGCTACGGACTGTCCCTTCACGCAATCTACTGAAGTGGCGTTGACTGCTCTGCTTTTCCAGGTCACGCAGGTGGTCCTTTTCCAAAACCAGCTGATGTGCGGTTTCCCGATCGCGAGATACCAGCACATTGAAAGCCATACGGGCATTAACCAATACTTTTGCGTGGAAGTTGCTGAGTTCCAGCCAGCCTTCATCAGTAAATTTAAGTTTGCGATCCATTTTTTTCTGAACGAGGGCGAGCATATTGCGGACAATGATGTCGCCCACCTGTTCAAGCTTGACGCAGGCACCCAATAGTTCCTGAGCACGGGCCACCTCAAACTCGGACAGTTTTCTCGTTGTTAGTTTGGCCAGATAAAGTTTGATGGCTGCATGTTTGCGGTCCACCTTATCGTCAAGCATCGATAGTTCGTTGATGCGATCCTGTTCCGGGTTTTCATAAAGCGCGATAACGCCGCGAAGCATTATTTCCACAGTTTCGCAGACCATCACGGTTTCCCGGGTGGCATTTGTCAGTGCCAGGCTTGGTGTGTCCAATACGCTTTCATCCAAAGCACTGAGCTCTGCTTGAACAAGAGAGGGCGCTTGCTCGACAGGTGCGTTCAACGCAACAACCGCCTTGGTTACGCGTAAAACCAGTGCTGACAGCGGGACACCCGCTAGCAGAATGATGATGTTGAACAAGATATGACCATTGATGACTTGGTCCGCTGGTGACGAGCCAAGGAAGGCAATAGAGGGTTTGAATGTCATGAAGAGAATGAGGATCACGATTGATCCAGCGCCCCGCATCAGCAGGTTTCCCATCGGCACGATCCGAGCCTGTGGGGCAGCTGATCGAGTGAGGAGGGGGGCAATGAACGATGACCCGAGATTTACGCCAAAGATCATCACAATTCCGAGCTCAGGCTGGATAAGACCCCGCGAGGCAAAGGTGACCAGCAAAAGCACGGCAGCAATGCTGGAGTGGAATAGCCAGGTCATGATCGCCGCAAGCAGAAATGCTGTAACCGGATCGGTGCTGAGATAACCAACAATAACGGGCAGCAAGTCGCTGTTGCGTAGCGGTTCGGTCGCTTGCCCTGTCATTTCCAGCGAAAGCACCAAAAGACCAATGCCAACAAGAATGCGGCCAATCTGCCGCCAATTGCTGCGCTCCGTGGACATGAAGATTACAGTGCCCGCGACAAGGCAGAGCGGTACCAGCAAGGTTAGGTCAAAGCTGAGAATCTTTACGACCAGAGCGGATCCGACCTCAGCGCCGCGAACGGCCATCAATCCTGCAACGCCACTGACAAAGCCTGAACCGACGAAAGACCCGACAAGGAGGCTGACTGCTGTCGAACTCTGCAATGCGATTGAAAGCATCAAGCCCCAGAGAACAGCAAGAATGGGATTGTGAAGGACGCCGCGTAGACTTTGACGCATGCGCTCGCCATAGGCGCGCTCGACGCCTGTTCGAACCATTCGTGTTGCCCAGAGCAGGAGCGCTACAGCACCTGCCAAATGCAACAAAATTGCGGAACCGTTCACTTGCTACAATCCTGTCGTGTTGAGAGAAGCGAGAATAGCAACCATGCCAAGTTTGATTGCAATTTATTAATATAAGATATCACTCAAAAAGCGAAAAAAATATGTTCCGGCTAAGAAAAAATATGTCGTTCTTAGCACAAATACGCTGGCAGAAGATAATTCAGACCTGACACGCTGATAATTTGCCGGCTTTGTAAAAACCAAATCCCTTCATGCTTTGATCGAACAGTATGAGTCGGGGATGAAGTGCTTGAAGGCCTTTCATAGCAGTCTTATTTAAGGCACAATGAACCTGGACCTCAGACGTGAGTGTTGAGCACTCCATATCCCGCAGCAGAGTTTAATTTAGAACGAACATTCATATGCGATTTCCGCCATCTTTTCTCGACGAGATCAGGGAGCGTGTGCCGATATCCAGCGTCATCGGGACACGCGTTTCGTTTGATCGCAAGAAGACAAATGCCCAGAAAGGCGATTTCTGGGCCTGCTGTCCATTTCACGGCGAGAAATCACCCAGCTTTCACTGTGAGGATCGCAAAGGGCGGTATCATTGTTTCGGATGCGGGGTCACAGGCGATCATTTTCGTTTTCTGACTGAACTTGAGGGCCTGAGCTTTCCGGAAGCGGTCGAGCGTGTTGCAGATATGGCGGGTGTTCCCATGCCCGCGCGCGATGCCGAAATGGAGATACGCGAGGCAAAGCGCGCCACGCTCTATGATGTCATGGAAATGGCAACGAAGTTTTTCGAGGAGCAGTTGCAAGCGGCCGGTGGTGCAAAAGCACGGGCTTATTTGCGCGATCGCGGGCTCAGCGCTGCAACGCAGCACTCTTACCGTCTCGGCTATGCACCGGAAAGCCGTAATGCCCTGAAAGAACATCTGGCCAGCAAAGGGGCTACAAAGGATCAGATAGAAGCCTGTGGCTTGGTGGTATATGGCGATGACAAGCCAGTTTCCTTTGATCGTTTTCGTGATCGCATCATGTTTCCGATTGAAGATTTACGGGGGCGTATCATTGCCTTTGGCGGGCGAGCGCTGGCTCCCAATGCCATCGCAAAATATATGAACTCCAATGAAACCGAGCTTTTCCACAAAGGAAAAATTCTGTTCAACGCATTGCGCGCCCGCAAGGCAGCACAGCCGCAAGCGGGACAGCCAGCCAAAGCTGTCATTGCGGTGGAAGGATATATGGATGTTATCGCCTTGGCGCAGGCGGGGTTCTCACATGCGGTTGCGCCGTTGGGTACAGCGCTGACGGAGGATCAGCTGGGTCTTCTTTGGCGAATGTCACCCGAGCCCGTACTTTGTTTTGACGGCGACAGTGCCGGCATAAAGGCGGCGCATAGGGCAATCGACTTGGCTTTGCCGGTTTTGAAGCCGGGATATTCGCTCCGTTTTGCTGTGCTGCCAGAAGGCAAAGATCCCGATGACCTCGTTAAGTCGTCAGGGCCACAGGCTTTTCAGGAAGTCCTTAATGATGCCCGCCCCTTGGCGGACATGCTATGGAGTCGTGAGACATCAAGCGGTGTCTTTGATACGCCTGAACGTCGGGCCGAGCTTGAATCTCGCTTAAAACAGATGACTGCTTTGATTGCCGATGAGAATGTCCGGCGTCATTATGGCCAGGATGTACGTGAGCGAATCCAGCAGTTTTTCGGGCCTAACCAACGTAACAATGGTGAGCGCGGCAACAATCAGAATGCCTATGGTCAGCCCAGATATGGTTCTCGCGGAAAAGGTGCTGCCACCGGGCGGTTTGCTGTCAGTGATAATCTGACAAAGTCGGCATTGGGCGCTCGCTCGTCATCAAAGCTTCCTGTTAGAGAAACAGCTATTCTGATGACCTTGTTCAACCACCCCCGTCTGATTGAAGATGACTTTGAAACGGTTGTTGATCTTGAATTGGAGCATCCGGACCTGAAGCGTTTTCATGCTGCTATGCTCGATGCGATGGCGGAGCATCATGTCTCCAGTGGAGCAGAGATGCGCAAGGCAATCGCGAATCAGGGATTGGCAACGCTGGTGGAGGCGCTTGAAGCTATTATCCGACGCAACCGTGAATGGTCTGCTTCTGCTGAAGCTGCAGAAGAGGACGCCAGAGAAGCTTTGCGGCAGGCGATCCACTTGCATCAGCGCGCTCGCGCACTACATAAAGAACTAGAATTGGCGCGGGTAGCTTTGGGTGCTGACGCGACCGAGGAAAACTTTAACAGGTTACTCGATATACAGAACGATATCCGTAACGCGCAGGCTACGGAGGCGCTGATCGAAGGGTTTGGAATCCCCTCTGGACGCTCCGCGAAGGGTTTTTGACCGAATTGATTCGCTTTTTTGACCCGAATCAGTTGAGTCGGGGTTGACGTGGGTCAATAATGACGGAATCAGATTGCGCAGAATTGTAGATATTGCGCTGATGTTTGTGGGTTTTGCAGAAATACCGGCAAATTCGACAAATATGCAGCGTGCTCGCCACCGGAATAACAGGGTTAATCCGCCATTAACAGGATTTCGGCTAGTCGATCATTTAATACCTTGATTGATGTAGGGGAACCGGTGCGCTGCTGCACTCGTTGTTCTCATGCATGAAAAAAGCGAATGTCGCTTGGAGATATAGAATATGGCAACGAAGGCAAAGGAAAATGAAGAAGTAGAAGTCGAGCGCGAAGGCGCGCCAGACGGTCCGCTTCTCGACCTTTCCGATGACGCTGTCAAGAAGATGATCAAGCTCGCTAAGAAGCGCGGCTATGTGACGATGGACGAACTCAATGCAGTTCTGCCATCCGAAGAGGTCACTTCAGAACAGATCGAAGACACAATGGCGATGCTCAGCGATATGGGCATCAATGTTGTTGAGGATGACGAGCAAGACGCGGACGCCGAAGAGGCCGATAATAGCGCCGATGATGAAAGCGATGCGCGCGAGCTCGCCGAGTCGACCGGTACGGCTGTCGCTCCGACTGTCACCAAGAAAGAACCAACTGACCGCACAGATGACCCTGTTCGCATGTATTTGCGTGAAATGGGCACTGTTGAGCTCTTGTCGCGTGAAGGCGAGATTGCGATCGCCAAGCGTATCGAGGCTGGTCGTGAGACTATGATCTCAGGCCTATGTGAAAGCCCGCTGACGTTTCAGGCGATCATCATCTGGCGCGAAGCGCTGAATGAATCGCAGATTCTTCTGCGCGAAATCATTGATCTGGAAACGACCTATGCTGGCCCTGAAGCCAAGCAGGCACCGGTAATTGAGCGCGTCGAAGAAGAAAGACCTGCTCCAGGAAATGATCGTTCGCGCAGCCGCCGCGATGATGACGACATTACAAATGTTGGTGGCGATACGCAGGTCGAAGACGACGATGATGAGGATGATGAGGCCAATCTGTCGCTTGCAGCGATGGAAGCCGAATTGCGTCCGCAGGTCATGGAAACCCTTGACGTTATTGCTGACACTTACAAAAAGCTTCGCAAGCTTCAGGATCAGCAAGTTGAAAATCGCCTTGCTGCATCGGGTTCGTTGTCACCAAGCCAGGAGCGCCGTTATAAGGAGCTCAAGGACCAGCTGATCAAGGCAGTGAAATCGCTATCGCTGAACCAGAATCGTATTGAAGCTCTGGTGGCTCAACTTTATGACATCAACAAGCGTCTCGTGCAGAACGAGGGCCGGTTGTTGCGTCTTGCGGAGTCCTATGGCGTACGTCGTGAAGACTTTCTGAAAGAGTATCAGGGCAACGAACTTGATCCGAACTGGCTGAAAGCTGTTTCCAACCTGACGACACGCGGTTGGAAAGAGTTCACGAAGAACGAAAAAGAGACGATCAAAAATCTGCGTACCGAAATTCAGAATATGGCGCAGGAAACTGCAATTTCCATTTCGGAGTTCCGCCGCATCGTCAACCAGGTGCAAAAGGGTGAGCGCGAAGCCGCTCTTGCCAAGAAAGAAATGGTTGAGGCAAATCTGCGTCTCGTCATTTCCATCGCCAAGAAGTACACCAATCGCGGGTTGCAGTTCCTTGATCTTATTCAGGAAGGCAATATTGGTTTGATGAAAGCGGTCGATAAGTTTGAGTATCGCCGTGGGTACAAGTTCTCGACCTATGCGACATGGTGGATCAGGCAGGCGATTACCCGTTCTATTGCCGACCAGGCACGTACAATCCGTATTCCGGTGCACATGATTGAAACGATCAACAAGATCGTTCGTACGTCGCGCCAGATGCTGCACGAAATCGGCCGTGAACCGACACCGGAAGAATTGGCTGAAAAGCTGGCTATGCCACTTGAGAAGGTGCGCAAGGTCCTGAAGATTGCCAAGGAACCAATCTCGCTCGAAACACCGGTAGGTGATGAAGAAGATTCGCACCTCGGTGATTTCATCGAGGATAAGAATGCGCTTCTGCCTATCGATGCTGCGATTCAGGCGAACTTGCGCGATACCACTACGCGGGTGCTGGCATCACTGACACCGCGTGAAGAACGTGTCCTGCGTATGCGTTTCGGTATCGGCATGAATACGGATCATACGCTGGAAGAAGTTGGACAGCAGTTTTCGGTTACGCGTGAGCGCATTCGTCAGATCGAGGCGAAAGCATTGCGCAAGCTCAAGCATCCGAGCCGTTCGCGCAAGCTGCGCAGCTTCCTCGACAGCTAAGCGATCTTTATCTGCAAAAATAGAGAACGGGATGGGCGAAAACCCATCCCGTTTTGCATTAGCGGGTGGACGAGTCACAGATACTGCTGACGATACGGCGAACGACAGGCAGCACCATTAAAAGTGTTGGAAATGCAACAACCCACGACAAGGCCCAAGCTGTTACCCAATTGTAAGGCAGGTCGGCGTGAAGCCCGAGATTCTTTACTGTCGCAATGAATGACACCACTAAAGTCATGAGCAACGAGAGAATAAGCGGTGTAATGACAGCAATGTACTTCGCTGGCAACTTGCGACGAAAAGACAATTTCTGATTATAGTTCATGGTTTTTCCGTAAGTATGCGGTCTCATGTGCAACGATCCTTGGCCGATAAAAGCCGCGCCGGTTAGAGACCGGAGGAGATGCGTTGCCTGACGTAAGACGCTTACGGTAGGGCTGAAAGTTCAACCTACGCTTGTCCTTTACACGCGGCATAGACGTGTTGGCAATAAAAAAGCCCGGCTGACCGGGCTTTTTTATTCAGAGCGACGGCTCGTGGAATTTTTTGTCGCCTTTATCCTTGACCATGAGTTTGTCGATATAGGCGAGGAACAAGGCCGAAAACACGAAGGCAAGGTGAATAATTGTGAACCACATCAGTTGGTCGTTGCTATACTGCGTCAGGTTCAAGAATATCTGCAACAGATGGATCGATGAAATCGCCACGATGGTCGATGCGACTTTGATTTTAAGTGATCCAGCGTCGATTGTACCGAGCCAGTGCACTTCATCCGCTTGGTCGAACCGCGATACGAAATTTTCGTAACCGGAAATGATGACCATGACCACAAGACTTGCAACGAGGGCTGCATCGATAAGGCTGAGCATTTTGAGGATCGTGTCGGTTTCGTTCAGGATCATGACCTTGGAGACGAAATCGACGAGCTTCCCGGCAAAAGAAAAAGCATAGATCGCCAATGCAATCGCCAGCCCGAGATAAAAAACGACCAGAAGCCAACGTGAAGCGAGGATGATGTTTTCGATAAAGATTTCTATGCGTTTCATTTGCTCATTCCGATAGAAGTACAGGTTCAAACAACAAATAACGAGCATCTGCGTGAACTCAAGGCGCAAACGCAAAAAACCCGGGCTTTTGCCCGGGTCCGATTGTTTCGAAAGTGATTAATTATTGCTTGCCATCGGGGCAACCAACGGCGTGATCCTGCGGATTGCAACACGGCGATTCTGTTGCTCAGGACCCTCTGATTTAATCTTCAGATAGTTCTCGCCATAACCTTGTGTGGCCATGTTCTCTGGCGGAATATCGAAGACATTGGTCAATGCCTGTGCGACTGATTCAGCCCGTTTATCCGACAGAACGAGATTGGCCTGATCCGAACCCACGGCATCCGTATGGCCTTCGATGAGAAATGTCTCTGCAGGATTCTTCTTCAAAATCTGGGCCATGGCCTTCGCGACGCTTTCAATGCGCGCGATCTGATCTTCACCGATTTCGGCAGAACCGAAAGGAAAGGTGATGGTGTCGAGATCAACACGGCGTACCTTGTCGCGGATACGTGCAGAGCGCTTTACCTCGTCTATGGAATAGAGACGCTCGACACGTTCGACCGGAGGCTGAGTGAAGAATTCGTAGACTTCTTCCTCGGGCACTTCTTCCGCGTCCATAATGTATTCGCGTACAGGGATCGTGAGACGCAGGGGTGGCAGATCGTCACCCGGATCGCGCCACACGAGGCGTTCTTCGCGATCATAGTCGGGCGCGTAGCTAAGAACCACCTCACGCCCGTCAGGCATCAGCCGTGAGCGTTGGATCACATCTCCATACCGATTGCGAACCGTTATGATTTGGACGCCATTTTCACGAATAATGGTTTCTCGCGTGCGATTGCGCGGCAAGTCTTCGTAATACACATCCTGCGCGTCCCGAGACATGCGGGGGCGATCCGAACTTTCAACGAAGATATTATTATTCACTTCGACAATCGTGCGATTATCAAACTGCTTGATAACCTGTACGTCATCGGGACGTTCATCCCGTCTAGGTTCCTTGGTGCGTACGCCTTTTTCTGTTCGTACTGGCTCGATCTTGACCGGAGCAAGTTCTTGCTGAACATCTGCGTCAGTTTTTGGCGGCGCGACGGGAGCAGTTTCCGGTGTTTGGCTGGCTGGCTGCTCCTGTGAAGCTTCGCCTGTAGCTTGGCCCTGTTTGCTGCCCTTTTCTCCGCGACGGCCCTTCCGGGGCTTATCGCTATCGAGCACAGGTGCTGCATTTTCTGGAAGCGGCGATGCTTCCTGTTGTTCCGGTTTAGCTGCCTGTCCCGAAGGAGCTTCGGTGGTTCCATCGGCAGGCTTTGCACTTTGGTCTGGCGTTACAGGCGTAGCCTCCTGTGAGGGTACTGCCGGAGTTTCGCCCGTAGGCTGGCTAGGCGTCGTTTCAACAGGAGATTTCTGTTCGACGGCTTCGGGTGAGGTTTGCTGGGCGGGCGTTTCCTTGGCTGCTTTGTCTGCAGCCTTCTTGGCTTCTTCGGCGGCCTGATCTGTCTGTTTCTCGGCAGCTTTCTGAGCACTGTCTGCTTTTTTCCGTGCTTCTTCTTCAGCTAATTTTTGGGCTTCTGCTGCCTTGTCAGTTTCTTGTTGAGCAGCTTTCTTAGCCTTTTCCGCTTCCTTGGCAGTTTCTTTCTCGGTTGCTTTGACCGCTTCAGATTCTTCTGCCGCCTTCGCGCGTGCAGCTTCTCCTACAGCTTTCTGCTGTTCGGCCGCCTTATCAGCTTCGGCCTGAGCATCGCGTTTAGCCTGTTCGGCATCCTTGGCAGCCTTCTTTTGTGCAGATTCGACGGCCGCAGCTTCATCGGCCGCCTTTTGTTTAGCCTCCGATTCGATTGCCTTTTGCTTCTCCGCAGCTTTGTCAGATTCGGCTTGGGCATCCCGTTGGGCTTGTTCTGCCTTGGCAGAGGCTTCCGCTTCGGCTTCCTTTGCGGCCTGATCGGCTTGCTCTTTTGCCTGCTCTGCGGCCTGCTTTTGTGACTCGGCAGCTGCATCGGACTCTTCGGTCGCGCGCTGCTTGGCATCGTCTACTTGTTCCTCAACCGGGCGCTTTTTCTTGACAGGCTCTTCAGTTGTTTCAGCTTCAGGCTGTTGCTCTTCAACTTGAGCGAGCAACATTTGGGGATCATTGGTGTTCGATGAAATATACGGCCTGTTCAAAGCGGGTTGCTCCGCCATCGCATGCGGCGACGAAAAGAGAATTGCTGTTGAGGCGAAAAAAAGTGCTGTCCGTTTCATGTCCATCCCTGTCTCGCATTTCAAAAGCTTGAAACACGTCAAATGTTCTTAACCGCAACCTGTTCCCATTTTATGGCAACCTTTTGTGGCGCGATCATCGTTTTTCCGGCCATGGCGACCGAATTCGAAAGAGGCAGCATTCCACTACCCGCCTGTATGCGGTGTGAAGGCGCTGTTCATCTTGCATTCATGGACAACTACCGGTCGCTACTATGGACGGGAGCATATCAGCGTTGTATTTGATGGCATGCCTAGCGAACCATTTTGGAAAACCAAAACACTTGATGAGCTTAATCGCGCTGAATGGGAAAGCCTCTGCGACGGTTGCGGCCGTTGTTGCCTTCACAAACTTGAAGATGAAGATACGGAAGAAATCTACTTCACGACAGTGGCGTGCACGCTGCTTGATGCGGGCACATGCCAATGTTCCGACTATGTTGATCGGAAAAAGAAGGTGCCCGACTGCGTGTTTCTGACGCCTGAAATTGTCAGGACTGTCGACTGGCTCCCTGAAACCTGTGGCTATCGGTTAATAGATGAGGGCCAGGATCTCTATTGGTGGCATCCCCTCGTCTCCGGTACCAGCGAGACTGTCCATGAAGCCGGAATCTCTGTTCGGGGCCAAGTAACGGCGTTCGATCATGATCTGAAATCTGACGAAGATTACTTTGAACATATGGTAAGAGTTACCGGCAATTAACTATTTGTAACCTGGGAACAAAGTGGACTTGTTGGACCTTTATGGTGTGTCCGGTTTGACGGACTAAATGACAGGGAGAAACGTTCAATGGCTCGTGTTTCATTAAGAATCCTGGCACTCGGTGCCGCGATTGGTATCTCTTCCGTATTTGGACTTGGGGTCGCGTTTGCTACGCCTTCGGTCCAAACACTCGGAATTGCGAATTCGGAAATCATCAATGTCAATCACCGGCCAGGGCACTGGGGCCCGGGTTATCGGCGCGCCTGCACAGCTGGCCAAGCAGCAAGTAAAGCACGCCGTATGGGGCTGCGTAACCCGACGGTAACAGTGCGCAGAAACGTTTTACGAGTAACGGGCTGGAGATATGGCCATCGCAGCGCAGTGGTGTTTGCGAGAGCTAGAGGATGCCCGATTATCCGCTGATCAGCGATAAAATATAAAAAGGGTGCTTTGAAGCACCCTTTTTATTACTGGCTGTGTAGATTGATCAGTTCTTTAGTTCAAAAGTAACATCCACAGTTACGTTGTAGGTGTTCTCGCCAGCAGCGACCGGCACAGAATCTGCAGCCATTGCCATCATCTTGCTTTGCGCCATTGGCATGGGACGAGGGTTTCGCGATTGCTCGCTAATCTGTACAATTTTGCCAAGTTCAACACCAGCAGCTGTGCTGAGAGTTTTCGCTTTTGAAATTGCACTGGCAACGGCTTTTTTTCGTGCTTCTTCTAGGATCGCATCCGGCTTGTCGTTGGTGAATACGAGATTGCCACCCTGATTAACGCCAAGTGACACAGATTGGTCCAAAATTTCTCCAACCTTTTTCAAATCGCGGACGCGCACGGAAAGCGAATTGGACACCGCATAGCCAACGATTTTTGGTGCTTCAGGCTGTTGTTTGCCGTCCTTGTTTTCCGGATAAACATAACGCGGTTCAATGTTGAAGCCGGAGGTCTGGAGATCGCGATCTGCGATTCCTGCCTTCTTCATTCCGTCCAGAACCTTGGCCATTGATTCATTGTTGGCAGTCAGCGCTTCCCGTGCCGTTGGTTTCTCCTCCATAACAACCAGCGAAAGAACCGCTGTGTCAGGTGCAATCGCAGCTTCGCCTTCGCCGGTTACGATGATGTGCGGGCGCGGAGTTTCATCCGCAAGAGCAGCAAAAGGAAAAGCAATCATCGCAGTCGTTGCAAGGGCTAGGGTCAGGATTTTAGATGTCATGGATATCTCCCCAAATGACGTGAAGCTGCTGACTCGCAGGTCATTATGGGTGGATTAGGGCAAAAAGCAAAAAATCTCCGACTGCATAAAATGCATCCAAAAGCGTTGTTCGACGTTCCTGAACAACCAAAGGAGTGCATTATGACCGACGAAAGAGAGAAAATTAGCGGCAAACAGCCGGAAAAGCAGGAAAAGCCTGACAGAACACCAATCGAAACCCAGGATTGGGATGAGGTTGGTGTGACTGAAGTGCAGGCCGATGATGAGCTGGCAATACTGGGTGAGCGGCAAACCCAATCCGAAGACGCCGGCGATCTGTCCGAAGACGACGATGATAATCCATATCAGGAAAGCGATGCAGCTTTGCCTGATGACGAGGAGGAAGCTGAGATCGCATTTGATCCGGAGCGAGAGGGTCACCGGTTTGGTGACTAAACAGCAGTAACTTTGCTGGAAAGACAACGCCTCGTTAAGGGGCGTTTTCTTTTTCTACAGCATCGCAAGTTGTGGACATAGGTATTGACTAAGATACAAATGTTCATTACTCGATATGCAGTGCTGCCATGTCTTTCGGGTCGCGAGCAGCGTAATTCGACAATCAGTCAAGGAGTCCCGGGATGGCTTCCGCCAGAACGTCAAATGCCAAGCTCAAGGACGACGGCAGCAACCTTCCATTCGCCTTTCGGCACTACACGCCAGATCAGTTAAAGGAAGCCTTGCGCAAAATGTATCTGATACGCCGTTTTGAAGAGGGCGCTGAGGAATCGTACACACGCGGGCTGATCCACGGTACGATGCACCTTTCAATCGGTCAGGAGGCGAGTGCCGTCGGTATATCCATGCCGCTTGCCGAAAATGACATGATCACCTCTACACATCGTGGTCATGGTCATTGCATTGCCAAGGGCGCGGACGTTGCAAAAATGTTTGCTGAGTTCTTTGGCAAAGAAACCGGTTACTGCAAGGGGCGTGGTGGCTCCATGCATATTGCAGACGTTTCCAAAGGCAATCTTGGTGCAAATGGCATTGTCGGCGGAGGCATTCCTATCGCCGTGGGCGCAGCGCTGTCAGCCAAGAAACAGAAAAACGGTAAGGTCGTTGTTTCCTATTTCGGCGATGGTGCAAACAATGAGGGTGCCTTTCATGAGGCCCTCAACATGGCCTCGGTATGGAAGCTGCCTGTTGTTTTCGTCTGCGAGAATAATGGTTATGGCATGTCTACTTCCACCGCACGTTCTACTGCTGTCGCCAATGTGGCAGACCGGGCGGTCGCCTACAACATGCCGGGTGTAATCGTCGACGGTAATAATCTTTCAGACGTTGCCGAGGCCTCTCACAATGCAGTGGAGCGGGCGCGGCGCGGCGAAGGGCCCACTCTTGTCGAATGCAAGACCTATCGGCATCGCGGACATTCGAAAAGTGACCGCAACCGCTATCGTACCAAAGAGGAAATCGAGGAGTGGATCAGCAATCGTGACCCCATTCATCTATTTGAGGATCAATTGAAAGAGTTTGGTTTCCTTGATGACAACCAGATCGCTGACCTTCGCGATAGTGTAGCAAAGGAGATCGCCGACGCGATCGAATTTGCCAAGGACAGTCCATCACCGGACCTCAATAATCTCACGCGTGACGTATATACGGACTGATCACATGAATGAAGTAGTGCGCGAACTGAGCTATTCGCAGGCAATCCAGGAGGCGATGGCCATCGCCATGGAGGCTGATGACCGGGTGTTCCTTATGGGCGAGGATATAGGCGTCTACGGCGGCGCCTTTCAGGTAACCGGTGATCTGGTACAACGTTTCGGCGAAGATCGCGTCATGGACACACCCATTTCAGAACTAGGCGGGGCGGGTGTTGCTGTGGGCGCAGCTCTGACAGGCATGCGGCCCATATTCGAGTTTCAGTTTTCTGATTTTGCCGCGCTGGCGATGGAACAGATTGTCAACCAGGCAGCGAAAATGCGCTATATGCTCGGCGGTGCCGTCTCAGTTCCTCTGGTCATGCGGTTCCCTGCGGGCTCCGGCACGGGAGCGGCAGCACAACACAGCCAAAGCCTCGAAGCATGGTTCGGTCATGTCCCCGGATTGAAAGTTATCCAACCCTCGACGCCCTATGATGCCAAGGGCATGCTTCTTGCTGCCATCGAGGATCCTGATCCTGTCATGATCTTTGAACATAAGCTTCTTTACAAAATGAAGGGGCCGGTTCCCGAGGGTCATTACATTGTCCCTATAGGCAAGGCGGCTATTGTGCGCGAAGGCACTGACCTCACGATTGTTGCGTCGGCGATCATGGTTCACAAGGCGCTTGAAGCGGCCCAGGAATTGGCCAAAGAAGGCATCAACGTTGAAGTCGTCGATTTACGAACTGTGCGTCCGATGGACAAGGACACCATTATTGCCAGCGTAAAGAAAACGTCGAAGCTCATGTGCGTATATGAGGGTGTGAAAACACTTGGCGTAGGTGCCGAGGTGAGCGCCATGATTGCCGAAAGTGAAGCATTTGACTATTTGGACGCGCCAATCGTTCGTCTTGGCGGCGCCGAAACTCCCATTCCTTATAATCCCGATTTGGAGAAGGCGACAGTTCCTCAAGTGCCCGGAATTATCCAGAGCGCGCGCGATCTCGTAAAAGGGGTGCGATAGGTTATGCCAGTCGAAGTTATCCTGCCAAAGGTCGATATGGATATGGAAAGCGGCCAAATTTCGCGATGGTATGCGAAGGAGGGGGACTCGATAACAAAAGGTCAATTGCTTTTTGAAATCGAGACTGACAAGGCGGCGATGGAAGTTGACGCGCCGGCATCCGGTATTTTGCGTAATGTGACGGCAGAGGAGGGATCTATCGTTCCCGTAGGACAAGCTGTCGGCTGGATATACGCTGAAGATGAAAGCTATGACGCGGCCATCGCTCCTGTAGAGAATGAAGTGCAAGCTACAGTGCCGCAGCAGCAGTTAGAGGTAGTGTCGCAAGATGTTCCGGCGAAACCTACGGACGTGGCCTCTGCCTCACATGAAAACGACGGTATCCGCGCAACTCCTCTGGCCAGGCGTATTGCACGCGAAGCGGGTGTCGATCTCGCCTCTATCGCCGGTTCCGGACCAAAAGGCCGAGTGCAAAAGAAAGACGTTGAACTGAAAACCTGCGTCAAGGCTGCTGCCATGCCTAAAGCCAGCCAGACACAAGCCAGCAATGGAGATATGCTCAAGACCGCTTGGTTGCGGGAGGGCAAAGACAAGTCGCTTGCGCCGGTTGTGCTACTTCATGGCTTTGGCGCAGATATGAATAGCTGGCGACCGATGCTCGGCGGTGGCAGTATTGATAACCCAATTTTCGCCGTCGATCTGCCTGGTCATGGCGGGTCCACATGCTCTATTCCCGGCGAACTTGAAGCGATTGCTGAAATGGTTGAGCAGACCATTGCCGCGCAACATTCCGGACCACTCATACTCGTTGGGCATTCGTTCGGTGGAGCTATTGCTGCTCTGATTTCTGGTCGCGGAAATTTGGACGTTCAAGCTTTGGTCTTGATAGCGCCAGCTGGATTAGGCCCGGAGATCAATGGTTCATTCCTTGCCGGTTTCGTACGCGCCCGGACTGAAGCCAGCTTGACTGCGTGGATGAAGCAACTGGTTGAAGATGAGAGCCTTCTAACCAAGCCCTTTGTTGCTGCAACTTTGCAACAGGCAGAGAACCATGATCTGCGTGAAGCGCAAAGGCTGATCAGTGACCGCTTTTTTGCCGACGGCACTCAGGTTTTCGACATAAGGCTGACCTTGAATCGTCTCTCTATTCCGGTCCGCATTATTTTCGGTGCTGCTGATCGTATCATTCCGGCAAGCCATGGCGCTGGCCTACCGGGCGAGATCGCTTTGCATATGTTTGGTCAAACCGGTCATATGCCGCAACTGGAACGCCGTGAGGCTGTTATGCGGATATTGAAGGACGTCAGCCAGTCGGTAAAATAAGATTGGCAGTCCTTTTACCTAGCGTGGCGCGCCGGATGGCGCTCCGTGCGGATGCGAGATTTGGTGTGATCCAATTGGGCTCGATGCCGATGAATTTGTCGAGAAAAGCAATCGCGTAATCGGGTATTTCAGCAACATTCTCGCGATAAGACCACCAAGTTCGTAAATCCTCGGCGCATTTGCTGGTCTCCGGTGCTGTGCCAAACTCCTGTTGGCAGATGGCGGCAATCGCACCCACGCAATAGTTTGTGTAGAGAAAGCCCTCTGGCCAAAACGCAACAATTTCGCGCATTTCCGGTTGTGACAGGGCATTTTCGCTCGTCTTTCCGGTGAGCTTTGCAGGCTCCTCTTTAATCAGTTCCTTAAGTGCGATACCTGCCGCGAAGATGATGAAGTCTTTCCGATCGATATCAGCGTATGATTTTTGCAATTCGACGGTTTCAATCCAGTTGAGAAAGGCCCGCGTCAATTTGGTATCGTCGATCGAAAAGTGATAGCCAAAATGCTGGGTGATAAGCGCAGCGTTTTTGCGAAAAGCCATGCGAAACCAGCGCAATTGACGCAAGCGATGCCGCAGGTCCGGCACATGGACAAGTTCATCCTTAAAAATAAAGCTCATTCCTGTTCACCTGCCTGCGTTTAGCTTGGACTTATGTATTATACATATTGACACTTTAAAGAACAAATGTTCTATTTTTTCTGTTCACTGTCGGTATTTTCGATCATCGCCATTCCCTTTTCAAAAACCCGTGACGGTTTTTCAGGTTATAGGCTAATCATAACACATCGTACGGTGAAACAGGGAGGAGAGTTGGTATGGTCATGTGGCAATGGGGGTTGCTCGCGCTCGGTCTTTTGTGGGCTTTGCAATCGCTGGGCGTCTGGTACCAGATGCGCCACTATACCGACGTCATGAAGGGGATCACGTCGAAGTATAATGATGGTTTTGTTGGAGCCGGCAATGTTCGCGGTCGCCTTGGCAAGGGCATGATCGTACTGATCGTAACAAATGCAGATCTGGCAATTCAACGATTTCTGGTCATGAGTGGCCGTTCGGTTTTTGCGAAGTTCAGGCGACGCCCCGAATTTGAAAATATGTCGATTGAGGCTTTGCGAACAAGTTCAATGATGACGACAGAGGAAGATCGTGCGCTCGCAAAAGCGACAGAAGTTGCGATAGCTCAGATCGATAGAGCAAAGGCTGAGCCGAAGAGTAAGGGTCTTACCGGTATAAAGGCTGTCAACGCATAGGGATGGTCACTTCGAGGGGGTGACCAAAAGGAGGAGGGAAACATGTCAATTCTAACAATTTTGGCACAGCATGCGGATATCGCCGCCCACCATATATCGGTGGCCGGGTCGATTGTTTCGGATGCGGCCTTGCATGGGAAACATGCAATCGATCATGCGGGAAATGATCTTGTCATTCTTGCACAGTCAACCGGCGACATTTCCGTCGAAGAATTCAAGCAGAAGCTGCAGAATGTACAGCAAGAAGAACAACTTGGCTGGCTGACAAGTATCGGTAAATATTTCATCGGTATTTTTCAAAAGGGTGGTGAGGTTTTCGCCGGTTTCGTGACCGGTATCATCCCTACTCTGGTCGTGCTGATGACGGCGTTCTATGCTCTGACGGAACTAGTGGGAGAAGAGCGAGTCCACGGTATCGCACGTGGCGCTGGGCGTATCGCACTGACACGCTACACAATTCTGCCGCTCCTTTCGGTGTTTTTCCTTACCAATCCAATGGCCTATACTTTCGGCTCCTTCCTTGAGGAAAAGCATAAGCCTGCATTCTACGATGCGGCTGTTTCTTATGTGCATCCACCTCTTGGGCTTTTCCCGCATATCAACCCGGGCGAGTATTTCGTTTGGGGTGGTATTCTGGTGGCGCTTCTGGAGCTTGAGAAAAAAGGTGCTGTCCCCGCCGGCTATCACATCAACGTCGCGATCTGGTACGCGATTGTTGGACTGGTAGTCATTTTGCTGAAGGGCATGCTGACTGAGCGGATAACGGCCATCATGGCGCGCCGTCAGGGCATTGAGCTTTAGTCTGGGGGGAACAGATAATGTCAAAAACTTATACGCCAGTTAAAATCTCTCGCGGCAAGAACGGATGGGGCGGCCCACTCGTGATCCAGCTGACACCGGAGCGGAACAAAGTTGTTTCCGTTACCGGAGGTGGTATTCATCCAGTCGCAAGGCGAATTGCCGAGCTTACCGGTGGTGAGGCGGTTGACGGCTTCAAGGCCCCGCCCGTTGAAGGTGAAATGGGTGTTGTTGTTGTCGATTGCGGTGGTACGGCGCGTTGCGGCGTTTATCCTCGCAAGCGCATTCCGACGGTTAATCTGACATCGGTTGGGCAAGCTGGACCTTTGGCACAGTTCATAACCGAGGACATTTATGTATCGGGCGTGAAAGAAGCCGATATCGAGCTTGCGGACGGATCTCAGTCTAGCACGGTTGCAGGCGCATCAGCTTCACGATCAGCACCTCCGACGCCGGCAGAGCTTGCCGCTTCGATGGGGGCTTCTGATGCAGGACAGTCCAGCGAGGGCGGTCTAATTGGCCTGATCAGTGCTGTCGGTCGTGTGATGGGCCGTGTCGTTGGCATTTTCTTTAATGCCGGTCGCCGTACAATTGATCAGGTCGTTCGTAATGTTCTGCCTTTCATGGCGTTCGTTACCATGCTCATCGGCTTCATCCTCTATACCGGTATTGGCGATGTACTGGCACAGCCTATGGGCCCTCTTGCCAATAATATTGTTGGTTTGCTGATACTTTCCGCCATTTGCGGTTTGCCGTTCCTATCACCAATATTAGGGCCGGGCGCCGTAATCGCGCAGGTTATCGGGGTTGCAATTATCGGTCCACAGATCGCCAATGGCACTATATCGCCTGCGATGGCTCTGCCGGCGCTCTTTGCCTATAATACGCAAGTTGGCTGTGACTTCGTTCCGGTTGGCCTGGCGCTGGGTGAAGCCAAGCCAAAGACCATTGAAATTGGTGTCCCCGCTGTTCTGATCAGCCGCCAGATCATGGGACCCGTATCGGTGCTGATCGCTTGGGTCGTCAGCCTGATCGTATTTTAAACCAAAAGAAGAGATAGAGGTTCGCCATTATGTCAGTCCAATTCAAAACACGGATAACAGCCGTCGGGCCTGAAGTGGCGGATCTTGCGGAAGGAGGCGTCGTCATTCTTTTTGCCGACGGCGCTCCTCCCGAGCTTGCCGAGGTTTCCGTTCTCCATCTAGCGGAAACAGAAGCTTCTGATTCCAGTCCTCCCGTCGGCTCAGTCATTCAGATCGGCGATATCTCCGCCAAGATTACCGGAATGGGTGATTATGCATGGCAAAAGGTCAAGGAAATTGGCCATGTTGTTATTACTTTTAATGGCGCCAGCAAGGTGGAGCGACCTGGGGAAATTTGTGCTGCTGAAATATCAGCTGACAGGCTTGTAGCCGCCCTGAAAGTGGGAACCGTAATTACCATCGGTTGATTGCCGGAAAACACATCGAATACCGAAGAGAGAATTGAATGGAACGCTCGACTATCGTCCGGGTGCATGATGGATTGCATGCCCGACCAGCCACTCGATTTGTAAATCTTGCCAAAGGTTTCGAATGCGATATCGAATTGATCAAGGCTGACAAGTCGATCAATGCGAAAAGCTCAGTGAAGTTGATGCTGCTTGGCGTCAAGGAAAATGACGAGATAACTGTTCGTGCTACTGGAGCAGATGCGGCCGAGGCCATTGAGGCGCTTATCGGCTTTCTCGAAAATCCACACTCAGGCACATTTGAAATCAATACAGCCGAAAAAATCAAATCGGTTGAGGTCGCGCCGGTTGCAAACAACACCGTGTCGCACAGCCATCTGCGCGGTGTTGCGGCAAGTGAAGGCTTGGCAATCGGGAAGGCCTTTGGTTTTTTTCCGGCCGTAATTGATCAGGAAAACCGGACAATCGCGAAAGACGCCATACCAGCCGAACTCGCCCGGTTGAAACAGGCTTTTGCAACAGTGCAGGATCGCATGAATGCATCGCTTGAAATTGATAATCTTGCCGCAAGCGATAGAGGGATCATTGCGGCGCTAAAAGATATTGCTTGTGACCAAGATCTCGTCGACGGTGCCACAACACTTGTTGAAAGTGGAATGGATGCAATATCGGCCGTGATTGGCACGACATCCCGAATAGCCTCAGATTTTGCTGCTATCGATGATCCTTATTTGAACGCGCGCGCTGACGACATGAACGCTGTCGGCCGCCAGATATGCCTGGCTCTGCTTGGCCAAAACGATGTCAATTTGGACGCAATTCCAGAGGGATCAATCCTGATAGCCGAAGATATAGGGGCGTGGGATTTGGCGCGTGCGCCCTTGAAGCGCATTGCAGGTATTGTATGCGGCCGCGGAGGGGCTACTTCGCATGTGGCCATTATTGCGCGCGCGCACGGTGTTCCTGCGGTGCTCGGACTTGGATCGGATGTGCAACGACTAAGCAATATTGGCACCGTTGCAATCGATGGTAGTAGCGGCGAAGTGTTTGAAGATCCGGATCAGGAGATTGTCGCAAGGTTTCAAAGAAAAATCGCAGAAGCTACAGCCGAGAAACATGCGCTGAGCGTCTTCAAAGACTTCATTCCCAAACGCGCAGATGGAACGATTATCGAAATTGCGGCTAATATAGGCTCGCTTGAGGAAATTGAAGCAGCGCAGGAAGCCGGTGCAATGGGTGTCGGGCTTTTCCGGACCGAGCTTTTGTTTATGCGGCACATGCATCTGCCATCAGAAGATTTTCAGACAGAAACCTATGCAGCGTTAGCCACTGCTTTTGCACCTTATCCGGTTATTGTCCGCACACTTGATATTGGCGGAGACAAGGCCGTTTTGGGCATTGATTTTCCTGACGAGGATAATCCATTTTTGGGATGGCGCGGAATTCGCATGTGTCTTGATCGGCCCGATGTGTTTAAACCCCAGCTGCGTGCGCTTTTGCGGGCTTCCGCGAAGGGAAATATCAAAGTCATGTTGCCAATGGTCTCAAGCATCGATGAGGTGCATGCCACGCGAGCGCTGATTGATGAGTGCATTGCTGAACTGAAAGCTGAGGGCCAGGAATATGCATTGTTTGATTTGGGGGTGATGATCGAGACGCCAGCTGCCGTATTGATCGCTCCGGCATTGGCACGCGAAGTGGCATTTTTCTCTATAGGGACGAATGATCTGACCCAATATATCATGGCTGCTGACCGTCTCAATCCCACGGTTGCCAAGTTGAATGACGTAACCCATCCGGCTGTCATGACCGCAATTGAGATGACAACCACCGCCGGTGTTCAGGCGGGCATAATGGTCGGAATGTGCGGCGAAGCAGCAGGCCGTCCTGATCTCATCCCGACTTTCATTAAAATGGGCCTAACCGAGCTGAGTATGAGTCCTGCGTCGATACAAAGGGCTAAAAAATGCGTACAGGACTTCGGTTAGCTTAAGGCAGGTGTGGTATCAGAAACGCGAACAGGTCGGATAATGCGTGAAGCTTATCCCGTGCCATTATAGCCTGTTCGAGTTTTTCGGGGCGAGCCTGTAAGGCCAATAAGGTTGTTTCTACCAACTTCTCCCCGTCGGGTTGATGATTTGAATATGTTGCCAGACCTATAGCTAGAGCGAGTGCAGAGAAGCACAAAAATGATCTCGTTTGATCCGTCGCCTGCTGGGTGAACAGAGCGGTGCTCCGGTAGCGCGCGTGCAGTTCAATAGCCAATGCGGCGCATGCATTTGCAATCGCCTTCGGATCACCGCTTTTTGTTGCGGAAAGCAAGGTTGCATGCCGGCGAATCATGGTGGCATGGACGGATGCGAAGCCCGCTTCATGAACGAGCGCATTGGATTCATGGAGTGCCTTCAAAAGATATTTTGTCAGGTAATAAGCGTCGCGGCAGAACAATGCTTCGCCGGCATCGCCATTTTCAAAGAAGTAGGCGGCCAAGCTACGCGCCTCGGGAGCGCCCGAATGAGCAGTCGGATCGTGTGAAATCAACGAAATTGACACTGTTTCTGCTGATGTGAACGCTTTATCCAAAACCCGTGCGACCTTATCGAGCATGAATTCCGGGAGTTCTTGAGGCGTCAATTTCACATCTTGCCGACTGGCTCTTATGAGATGGCGAACATCTCGGAGCCTGTCTTTAAGATTGACGACGAAATCGTTTTGAATGTCCCGTAGCATATTGGCAATCCCGCGCAGGAAAGTGGATAAGACTTTGTATCTTTTTTTCGTGGCTTGCTAAATAACATTCTGGTGGAGTTGTATAATAATGACCACGCAGGTGATTTGCCTGCAGGTATAGGGGGGAGATGATTGACCGATCGACGCAAGCGACCGAATAGTGCTGCCGGCAGCCCGAAAAAAGCAGCGCTCGATGTGGGCCAGCCTGATACAAAAATCAGCCGGATGCGCATGCGTGCTGCATGGATGTATTACATAGAACAGATGACGCAGAACGAGATTGCCGAGGTCCTCGGGGTTGGACGCGTGACAATTGTGCGCATGCTGGCAGAGGCGAGGGCGCGCAATGAGGTCAAAATCGGTATCCAGGGTTATCTTTCTGATCTCATCGCGTTGGAGCGCGAAGTAGAGCAGCAATTCGGCTTGGAGAAGGTGATTATCGCACCCTTGTCCCAAGCGGAAAGCGATCCGATACCTGCCATCAGCGCTGCAACTGGCGCATATCTATCCGATGTTGTCAGTAATGGCATGCGCGTGGGGGTGGGCTGGGGCCGCACATTGCTCAGCACGCTCTCATTCATTGAGGCGCGCGCGCTGGAAGACTTCACCGTGATCTCGCTTTTGGGTGGAATCAGCCAACCGCGCCGATTCAATCCGGCGGAATTTGCATGGCAATTCGCCCAGCTTTTTCAGGGTGAAGGCTATCTTATCCCCGCTCCGGCAATGGTGGACAGCATTGAAACCCGAACCGCGCTCATTGAGCGATGCGGATTGAAAAGCGTGTTCGAAATGGCGGAAGACCTGGATATGGTGCTGCTCAGCGTTGGCGCCATCGAAACTGCATCAAGCACACCTTATCGTATCGGGTTTCTCAATGAAGGGCATCAAGCCTCACTGGCTGAAAGAGGCGCGGTTGGCGATCTGTTATTCCATTTTTATGATAGGCAGGGAAATCTGGTCGATCACCCGGTTCATGATCTCGTCATGTCTGTCGGCATCGACACCATACAAAGAGTGCCGGTGCGCGTGCTTACATCGGGCGGGCGGGAAAAGATCAATGCGCTTCATGGAGCTATGAAGCTCATTCGGCCAACTGTATTCATCACCGATGAAGAAAGCGCCCGACAATTGCTTGCGCTGGCCGATGGCGAAACGGCGCGAACCGAAATTTCTGTTAGAAAAAGTTGAGGTAATTGGACTGTTTGGCAAGTCGGGGATTGCATTCAGGATTTTTCCCGTTATTGATCCCCGCACGGCTTGCGTGTCTTGCAACGCTGCCTCAGGTGGGGCCTGTAGCTCAATTGGTTAGAGCCGGCGGCTCATAACCGCTTGGTTGGGGGTTCAAGTCCTCCCGGGCCCACCATTTTTCCATTAGACAAGTGATTTCCATGGAATAGCGCTTTGGATTACCAAGCGTCGGCTTTGATCTTTTCAAAGCTCTCTCCCGCAACATCCGATTGATAAATTCTGCTCGGAGTTAGAGCCTTTCATCGCCTAATTGTAATTCACACCCAACAAGCCTTTTAATGCCTTTATATGATGAGCGTTAGACAGTGGTGCCGTTTGGACACGTATTGATGGAGCGCATTCAAGCATTGATCCCCCACCTCCACAACACGCTCCGACTATGACCATAATAGTTGGCGATTGCAGTCAGAGCTGGACGGCAAGCTGCATGAAACCGAATTCGGCATCTTGATGAGCGGTGTCACCGTCCATTACGGAGAAGTTTCAACCAATGCTTCCTCAGTACTCGACGATGGTTCGATTGACACGGACGGATATGGCTTTGGCGGCACGCTGACCTGCTGGCGCAAAACGGCTTCTATGTTGATGGTCAGGTCCAAGTGAAACCGACATTGGTTCCGATATGCTGGGACGCAGCTTGGCCAATGACAATGATGGTTTTGGTTATTCGCTGAGCCTTGAAACAGGCAAGCGGATTGCCCTTGATGGAAACTGGTCAGTCACGCCGCAGGCGCAGCTGGCATATTCCAACGTGGACTTTGACAGCTTTACCCACCCGTTTGGCGCTCGAGCCTCGATGGACAGAAGTGAGAGCCTTAAGGGGCGCGTCGGGGTTGCAGCTGAATATCAAAACGCTTGGCAGGATGCTTCAGGCAGGATGGCGCGCAGTAATGTTTACGGCCTTGCCAATCTGTACCATGAGTTCCTTGATGGATCGGATGTTGATGTGGCTGGTGTGAACTTTGCCAATGAAACAGACCGGACGTGGGGCAGCATCGGTGCTGGCGGTTCTTATAGCTGGGCCGATGACAAATATTCCATCTTCGGTGAGGTTTCGCTGAATACCAGCCTGAGCAATTTTGCCGACAGCTATAGCGTCAATGGAACAACAGGCTTCAAGGTGAAGTTCTGATTGCTTGATTTGAATAATGTTGGCGGGCCGGAGCAATTCGGCTCTTCAGCGTTGAGTACCTATTGGAAAGTGCGTGGCGCATTTTTGAAGGCTGCGCCATGATGGTTGCTGCACGCCTTTTGCCTGTTGATCAGCTTCTACACTGTATGCAGTATAGGCTTGAACAGGGAGGATAAGTGATGCCAATCGCCAAAAACACAATATGCATTTGGTACGACAAGGATGCTGAGGCTGCTGCACGCTTCTATGCAGAAATTTTCCCCGACAGTTCAGTTACAGCTATTCACCATGCTCCCGGTGACTTTCCGTCCGGTGAGAAGGGAGATGTACTGACTGTTGAATTCACTGTCGCTGGGATACCGTGCCTCGGTCTCAATGGTGGCCCGGCATTCAAACATAATGAAGCTTTCTCGTTTCAAATCGCTACGGATGATCAGGAAGAAACAGACCGTTATTGGAACGCAATAGTAGGGAATGGCGGACAAGAGAGCGCATGCGGATGGTGCAAGGACAAATGGGGCGTGTCATGGCAAATCACGCCACGAGTACTTACTGAAGCTTTGTTTGCCGGAGGCGATGGAGCTAAACGCGCATTTGCAGTGATGATGAATATGAAGAAAATCGACGTCGCCGCAATCGAAGCCGCCCGCCGAGGCTGATAAATAGGGCCCCAGCGGGCAGGAGCCGTCCTTTATGCTCAGGCAGTCATAAGACCACCGTTCGGCTTTGCTTTCATGATCCAGGGCATCACAGCAGCTGGATCTTCAAGGATTTTTGCCTTTCGCGCAAAACCTTCGAATGCCGAGTGGGCCACACTTAACGGTTTGTGACCATCAAATGCTTCATGGCAAATTCGCGTCGCGGTTTCATGAATGAGGTCGCGATTTCTTTCCGGCCAATTGTCCAAAAATTCGATCGCCTCATCGAGGGTTGCGATTTCTTGAACGATCATCGACCCCTCTTTTACGAAGATCGGGCTTTCAAAATATAAGTTCATCAAGTCCTCCTGAATGGGAAACCGAGAGTTCGTGAACTTTGACCTCAGGCTTTACCCAACCTTATGCGGCGACGCATACAGCCACCTTTGGCTTTGCGGAGGATTTGGGAGATCGTTTCGGGCGGTGCGTAGTCTCGAGCCACCTGAGCCTTGATTTGTTTAAGGAGCTCCGGTGAAGCCACGCGATTAGTAGTTTTTAGAGTCAGTCCTTCCATGTTTTGCCACTCCCTGAAGAATAACAAACTGCACCCACGGATTAAGCGTGGTGTAGGTTTTGGGTTGTTTGGATGGCTTAAATTATAATTTTGAGAAGTAAGGGTTTCAAGACTTTTGTACAAATTTCATTTCCTATGCGGGCGGGAAAAGCGGTTGCGTCGAAGTAACGAAAGAGGACAATCCTGTTCGGCCCGCGTGTGGCATGTCGGAACCATAATCATTTTCGATGGTTCATCTTTCAAACGGAAGGAGGCAGTCATGACCGATACGCGCTCATCGAACCATAATGTGAAAGAAACCGGGAAAGAGGCAAGGCAGGGCCCACTGGGCAAGCCGATATTGTATGTTTTAATAGGTGGGCTGCTTCTTGCATTGATTGCTTGGGGCGGTGCCGAATTGTTCGGAGAAGGTACTGACAACAGTGCAACTATAACCGAGCAAGAAAATCCTGCAGCCGGTCAGAATAAACCTTCCGATCAGGCAACACCTCCGTCTGGCGATCAACCCACCACCAATCCGCCAGCCGAAAATGCCAGGCCGCAGACCGGCACTGGTGGAGGAACGC
Source organism: Phyllobacterium sp. GQ127 (assembly GCF_059758635.1). Lineage (NCBI taxonomy): Bacteria > Pseudomonadati > Pseudomonadota > Alphaproteobacteria > Hyphomicrobiales > Phyllobacteriaceae > Phyllobacterium > Phyllobacterium sp. GQ127. Next base: position 1,310,475 of record NZ_JCAXDZ010000001.1, on the reverse strand, counting down.
AAGCAAACCCTCCAAGCGCCACGCCGCAGTGATGCTGAACAGATATGGATCTCGAAAGGAACATTACGTTGACAGAAAAATTGGGTAAGGATGACCCGAAAAAAGACGCCAAAGGTCAGTTTGCAAAAACTCGGCATGGCGCGAAAAATGATGGGGTCTCCAGCGCCAACCCGCGAATTATGTCCGGCAAGGAAGATGGTGATGCCACATTCAAATCAAGCGCAAAAGAAAACGAACGTGATCGGCAAGCGCCAGCTAAGTAGTCTCAAGCAGATGCTGTCAGATCCGTTCAGCCGGAACTGCGTCAGGCTGGCGATGCAATCGCTAGAACGATTGCGATTATTAGCAATAAAGGTCCCATCCATTTGAAATGAGGAACGATGTTTGCAAGCCAAGCATTCTTGGCGCTTTGATCGGGAGTTGGAAATGAAAGATAACGGAAGCCCACACCCGTCATCCATAATCCGGCACAAAACATAATCACTTCGTCAATATAAGCGGCGATCATCGACTTGCCCCCCTTTGTTACAGCGCAATCTAACCGTGTAGCCAAGTGGAAAACAAGAGGGCGCACGCCGGGGTTTGAAGGCAAGACTATTGGTTCAATTATCGTTATTGCCCGGATTGATCTAACGCATGCGGTGATGGTTGTTGCCCGGTCGTGCGATTTTCAAGCGGATTGATAATAATGAATGCAGTTATCGCGATTACGACAACAGCGGCGCAGATCCAAGCTATTCTTGTTGTCACGTCCCGTCTCCTTTTCCTAGCCTTACGTCGATTGCAGCACCGCGCTCCGGTCGGCGAGCCATGACCTGAATTTTGTTGAAGGAGCAAACCTCTTGAGTTGGAAACGGTTCCTGCAATGAATCAGTTCCCTTGGCTGCAACCCTTGCTCGATAAAAAGGTTGTAGTAGCTGGGAGGACTGATCATGGAACAGCCAGATCTGGTTTCGAAATACAGAGCTTCTTTGAAAGAAGGGGATGATGTGAAAATTCTCAGGCACGAGTTGGCCTCGGGTTGCCCAGACGATAGCAAGTGGAGGCAGGCGAAAGTCATTTCAAGTTCGGAAACAGCGCTAACAGTGGTTTATGATGATGGCAGTCAGGAGGTTGTCGAATGGAATTCAGGCCGTGTGCATTCCGCTACCTGATGCTGATTTGAGCGTGATCTGCGTTCGCAAATTTAACCACGTCCTTCAACGTTACACTGCATTGTTGACATGGCTTCGGGATTGAGATTCGGACCTATCGGAGAAAACACTGTGCATCTGTGTGTGGATATGCAGTGCCTTTTTACAGGCTCGAGCCCTTGGGCGATGCCGTGGTTTGAGCGCGTTTTACCCAATGTGTGCCTGCTGGTTGAGAAGCGGCCTACTCATACAGTGTTTACGAGGTTCATACCTCCTTTATCGCCGGAAAATTCGGGCGGAGCTTGGGCTCGGTATTATAATAAATGGCGTTGCATGACGCTTGACCAGCTCCCTCCTGAAGATGTGAATCTGGTCGCTGAACTCGAATTATTTGTTCCGCCAGCGCGCGTCGTTGATAAGAGCGTTTACTCTCCTTGGCACTTTACCCAACTCCACCAGACGCTGCGGATGGCTAATGTCGATACGCTATTGATTTCGGGAGGAGAGACGGATGTCTGCGTCTTGGCAACTGTTCTTGGTGGCGTTGATCTGGGCTATAGGGTAATTCTGGTCAGTGACGCAGTTTGCAGCTCGTCGGATCAAGCTCACGATGCGATGCAGGGTTTTTATGCTGGACGGTTATCTCTTCAAGTCGAGACAGCAGAAACGCAGGTCATTTTAAGCAATTGGTGATGCTAATCCAAGCGTTCAATCTGTCCATCATTCATTTTGAAGACGCCGTCCTGACCGCCCTGCCGGTTGAAGTCCCGTTCCAACTCTTCCCACCGCCCAAGCAAAACCCCGCATGTGCTGCAATAGATTGGCGTGTCGTTTTGCACATCTTTCGGAATTTTCAGATAGATGGTGCCGCAGTCTTTACAGTCCAATTTATGATCCAGGCGTTCCATGATGTCACCTCCAAGCGGAGATTGCGCTTGGTTAAGAATGAAGTCTATAGGCAATCATGGCCGCTTTCTTGTACCACATCAATGCCATGTAAACCGGCATTTTTTTGAGGGACGACGGTGCCAATTATCTGGAGGCAAATGCTGGGGTTTCAGCTTTTTTCGCCTTTTGCCATGCGTTCTGCTGGCGTGCCGACGGCAGGATGACGATCACGTGTGTAGGTGTCTATCCTTTGAAGATCATCGTCAAACTTCACCTAGGGCAGATGCATGCTCCAATACCCGTGGACGGAGGGCGGAAACCTCTCGGGACGGTCAAAAAATCCTATTGTAAGGTAAAGTTCGTCGGCAATTCCGGTGTCTTGATATCCGATGGATGTGCCGCAACGTCCACAAAAACTACGCTCAATGCCAAGCGTTTTGGAAAAGGTTTTGAGTTCACCAGAAAGGAGCTGAAACTGCGATGGCCGATAACCAACCCATACAGTGAGTGGGCTGCCAATCGCCTTCCGGCAATCGTCATCGTGGTCGAAATTAACCCAGAAAGGCTCTCCCTTAAGTTCCGCTTTGATATCTCGCAAAAAAACACGAGCATGTTTCGATACGTTCACTCACGGCCCGACCTCTGTTTTTCAATCGATCAGCAACAGACATTACGCCAGAGCAGAGCTCAGCGGACATGGTGAGTTTAATGTCGTTATTCCTGGTGTCTATACAGCCAAGAGCACTGCCATCACTGCAAAAGCTCCGAACAAAATCATGGAGCAGGTTATGCCGTTGGAAAGGTCACCATTTTGCTTTATGTGCCGCATCATATCGACTCCTCCTGAGCGAAACTGGATAATCCAGAATGTCCTCAAACGATCACGTGACTACCTTGGCTAGCGCCAATGTCGTTGGTCGATTTCATGATCCTGTTTCCGTTTGGCTGCGAAATACTGTTTTCGCGCTTCAGATACCGGAGACGCAACTATAATCATTTTATTAATCTTGTTCAATTTTTACGGGCCTAATACATCATCACATTTTGATGTGCGTCATGAAAGATCGTGATGCAGTTTAAGCCGCAGAGGTTTCAACAAGTCTAGGAAAGACCATTCGCATCAGTGCGCCGCGTCCGCCATGAAAGTTTGCGGGCGCGTCCAGCAGTTCCAGATGGCCACCATGGTCTTCAATGATCTTATTAACGATTGCCAGACCAAGTCCGGTGCCTTTTTCTCGGGTCGTAACGTATGGCTCAAGCAGTTGATGGCGGTTTTCCGCGGGTAATCCCTTACCATTGTCCAGCACTTCGACCAGGATTGAGGCGCCGGAGCCCTTTGCACGAACAAGAATGTGTCCTTGATCAATGATGCCTTGCTCAAGTACCGCATCGATTGATTCAGATGCGTTCTTGATGATATTCCCGAAAGCTTGGCCGAGCAGGCGATTGTCGAAATTGCCAAGAAGCGGCTCATCGTCGAACTCATGCTCGAATGTGATGCGATTATTGCTGATTTCCACGAGGAATGAAGCGTCTTTAAGCACGTCTACTACATTTGTGGTGACGAATTCCGGTTTTGGCATTCGAGCAAAATCTGAAAACTCGTCAACCATACGGCCAATGTCACCAACCTGACGAATAATCGTGTCGGTGCATTGATCAAAAATTGCGCGATCTTCAACAATAACTCTACCATAGCGGCGGCGGATGCGTTCGGCAGACAATTGAATGGGGGTAAGCGGGTTTTTGATTTCGTGTGCGATACGTCGGGCCACATCTGCCCAGGCAGACGAACGATGGGCTGCTACGAGATCAGTTATGTCATCAACTGTAACGACATAAGAAGCGTTTTTGGCGTCGGCATCTTCGCGCGTTATTTGAACATTGAGCGAGCGGGCAATGCCATTGCGGGTAATGCTGATCTGTCTGCGGCTTGATGATCGATCGTTGATACCGGCCAGAGCAAAGATTTCGCTGATCTCCGGAAACACCGAGGTAAGCTGCTGACCGAGGGTTTCCGATACATTGATATCAAGCATGTTTTCAGCAGGGCGGTTCAAACCCGCAATTTCGCCATTTGCATTGACGCTGATAACACCGGCGGTGACGCCCGATAGCACCGCCTCCGTAAAACGCCTACGTTCGTCAATCTCATCCTTGGCTGACGTGAGATCATCGTGCTGGGTTTTTAGCTGTCCGACCATGTTGTTGAATGTCTGCGACAACGCTCCAATATCGCCGTCGGAACCTTTTACAGGCACGGAAATATCGAAATTGCCAGTCGCCACCTCTTCTGCTGCGCTAATAAGGGCGCGGATCGGCTGCACGACACGATTTGCAACAGCGATACCTGTCCAGACAGCCGTCAATAGAAGCAACAAGGTTAGCTCGGTGTACAGGAGCGCATAGGCAATTTGTGTATTAGACCTGTTACTGGCAAGTAATTGATATTCCGTATTATTATCGTTCATAATACGCATATTGTTGAGGGCGGACGAGTCTACCGAGCGTATTGTGTAAAGGTAGAGATCAGGCAGAGCCTGCGTTTTGATCACAGCCCCTACAAGATTGGTTGATCCTGGCGGAATCAAAACTGGGCGATCACCGGCTGCACCGCTAATCGCTTTCAGGGGCACCGCCGGCAAGACCAAATCGTTGAACAATCGCGCGCTGACGACGACTTCTCCCGTGGATTTGACGAGCGAGGCACCCAGCAGATTATTGCGATCAGCGTCATATGTTAGCCAATCCGAAAAAGCGCCCCTATCAAGATTGTAGAGCAGCCTGCGCTGATCAAGTTCGATGACCATCGATAAGGTCGTGGACAAAAGGCTTTGGGCATTGTCTTCGGTATAAGACTGCGCAGCTTTGATCGACATGTCGATGATCTGATTATTCTCGGGATTAATCCAAGAATTCAGCCGGTTGTCGAGAACGATAAGCGAGAAGCAAGCAACTATAATTGATGGAATCGAGGCAATCAGAGCAAAGATAATAGTGATGCTGGTATGCAGGTCACGATTCTTCTCTTTGCTCTTGAAAAAAATCAGTTTTCTTAACGTTGCATAAGACAGATAAATGAGCACGAGAATTGATATAGCATTCGCCCCGACGATGACCTGCGTAACAGTCTTCGTCGGAGAAATTCCGGTTATACCCATCATGACGACAAAGGAGATGATCGTGGTCGCCAGAACCAAGAGCGTCATTCCTAACGCACCCTTGGGTAATACCTGCGGTTTCAATATGCTTTTGTCGCCCGGCATCCGTCAGCCTCTTTGTGCCGCTCGAATTTATCGGAGCGACGACATTTCGATTATCGCTCCCAGCTTCCCTTGTAAAGCAAGCTTCCCGCAGGACATTGCGCTATAGCGGCGAGAAAGGTTATTTCATGACCTCTCTCGCCCGTCTGCCTAATGGAGAATTGCGTTGACAAGAAGAAGGGTTTTAACGTTTCCGGATGCTGGTTTGCGAGCGATTGCCAAGCCCGTGAAAGAGTTCAATCAACATTTGCAGGAATTGGCAGATGATCTCTTGCAGGCAATGCGAGCGGCACCTGGAATTGGTATTGCTGCCCCTCATATTGGTGTGCTGGAACGCGTTATTGCTATAGAGATTCCTGGAGGGGCGGGACCATCAATTTATGTTAATCCCATGGTGGAATGGTCGTCCAGCGAAACGGCGCGGTATGACGAAGGAAGTATTTCCATGCCGGGCGTCACGGAATCCATAGAGCGCCCTGCTGCAATCCGGATACGTTATCAGGACTTGTCGGGCCGCGAGCAAACGGAAGCCGCCGATGGTCTGCTTGCAGTTTGTCTGCAACATGAGATTGATCAACTCGATGGGATTTTCTGGATTTATCGATTATCCAAATTGCGACGGGATCGGATCGTCAAGCGCTTCGGTAAGATCGGAAACATTATAGAATAATTTTCTGGCAGCGTGGCGATCTATTGGGTAGCTGATTTGATCTAGAACAATCTATCGGCGCAATCACATAGTATTATTCTTGACTGCACCTTTCTTCTTTAGGCAATGTGAGGTTGCAAAGTGGAAGTAGAGCCATGCCAATCAGCAAGTCGCGACAATCACCCTTCAATATAGCGAATGAAAGTGGTGGTGATCGTTTGCTTCAGATTGAAGCAGTCTATGACAGGGTGCCGGTCGGCCTTTGCTACCTCAATCAAGATGGTTTGATTGTCACGATCAATGACCAACTGTCTCGCTTGCTAGGTGTGGAAAGCAAGATAGCTGTTGGCCGTAACATAGAGGACATTGTTCCACTCCACGCTCCGCTTTTGCGCAAAGGCTTGGCAGCGGCCAAGAGTGGAGAAGTCATTGCGGATGGTGAAGTCGAGATCGCTGAAGAAAGCTTCATGGTTTCTGCTGCTGCTGTGATGAATGATCTGGGCCAGTTTGCCGGTATTTCAGTTGCCTATACCAATATTACCGAATTACGCCGGGCCACCCGCAAGTTACAGGAAACTGAACAGCGGACTGCCTATGCCCTTGAGAATGCCGGCCAATGGATATGGGATCTGAATATACCAGCCAACCAGGTGTGGCGCTCACCACAATATCGCATTCTACTCGGGCTTGACCCGAATGCGGCTGAAAAGCCAAGCGTTGGCTGGGACATTCTGCACCCGGACGACCGGGCACACACACTCCAGGCATTCGATGATGCACTCAGTGGCAAGAACCCGCTTTTTGAAGCAATCTATCGCGTAAAACGGCCTGATGGCGGCGATACTTGGATATTAAGTCGCGGCAAGATTGTTGAATATGACGCCAACGGTGCGCCGTTGCGCCTGCTGGCGACCAGTGTCGACATCAGCATGCAAAAGCGTATCGAAGAACAACTTTCGAGCACGGTCGAATTGAGATTGAAGCTCGAAGAGAAACTCTTGGCTGCTAATCGCAAGCTCAGGAATCTTTCTGAGCGCGATCATCTCACCAATTTGCCGAACAGACGAAAATTTGCTCATCTTTTGCGGCAAGCATTTGGACAGGCTCATGATGTCCACAAGGATCTCGCCGTGATAATGGTCGATATTGATCACTTCAAAACCTATAATGACTTTTACGGGCACCTCGCAGGCGATGACTGTCTTATTCATGTCGCTCGCAGCTTGAACAAGGTTGTAAAACAGACAAGCGGATCGCTGGCTCGTTTCGGGGGTGAAGAATTCGCCGCGCTCTTATCCGGTGTTTCCAAGCACGAGGTGATGAAAACCGCAACTCAGATGCTTAATTCCGTCACTGCAATGAAAATTAAACATGAGGCGAGCCCGAGTGGATTGGTATCGATTAGCCTCGGTATAGCGATACTTGACGAAAACAATAGAGCGGCAATCGCCGGGCCGGACGATCTTTTGAACCTGGCCGACACTGCACTCTACCAGTCCAAACGCGATGGACGTGGGCGAGTTAGTCTTTGGGGAGCATTCAGCTAACTTGCTGATGATTGCCTCGAACGGTTTTTCGCCAAACCAGGGGAGCATTGAAAGTCTGGGATTTGACGTTCTGGGTATCGGCGGCTTCGCTCAACCACAACAGGCTCGCCTGAACGATTTGATCAATCGGTTGAGCAAAAGTGGTCAGTTCATAGGAAGACCAGCTAGCTTGCTCAATGTCGTCGAAGCCGATCACGCAAAGATCTTCGGGTATCCGGACGCCAAAATCTTGCCTGGCACTATCTATAAATCCGAGCGCCATCAAATCATTGACACAAAAAACGGCATCCGGTCGGTCAAAACTGGTTAGAAGGGAGTGCGCAGCATGCCTGCCACTCTCGTAAACCGTATTACCATGGCTGGTAACTGTCACATTGAGACCAAAACTTGCTGCCGCAGCCAGGAAGCCGTTTTCCCGGGCCATCAGGCTCGGCGTTCCCACTTCTGAGTTGACAAACGCAAGTGCACGGCAACCCGCTCTTAAAAAGGCATTTACAGCTACCTTGGCTGCCTGATGGTCGTTGAGATTGATGTGAAAAGGACCATTAATGTTATCGTCGCGATTGATGAGAACGATCCTCTGTCCGCTGTCGAGGCACAGCTTTGTGATCGCTTTGTCAGGAAGTCCCGAAAGCAATATTGAAGCATCAGCGCGATAGTTCAATGTTTGCCGTAAAGCTGCATCAACACCGCCGTCTGAACGATCGGTATTGATGAGCATTGATATTTTTCCGGCTTTTTGCAGTTCGTGAGAGAAAGCGCGAACGAGCCGTGCACGATATGGCGTGTCCATTTCAGATACGACGAGACAGACAATACCGCTTTCGCTGCGCATGAGGCCCCGCGCGAGCTGATTGACGTGGTATCCCAGAATTTGAGCCGAATTCATGACGCGTTTGCGCGTATCTTCTGAAACGCTCGCGCCAGGCGTAAACGCGCGAGAAACTGCTGATCGCGATACGCCCGCATGACGTGCGACGTCATTAGCGCTGACAAATGACTTGCTCAAAAAGTCCTCCCTTAGCGTGATTTGCACGCGCTTGCGTACAGCACAACTGCATTCATATGCAAATTTATCGGAAGTATTCAAGTTCCTTACTTGACAATGGGACTTTGCATGTGAAACTTTTGCACACGCTTGCAAAATGCGTGCGGCATGGAGGTGCCGTGTTATCCAGGGAGGAATAATGATGCGTTCAGTGTTCGCAATTGCCGCTGCTTTTGCTTTTGGACTTCAGATGGTGCCGGGCGAAGCCAAGGCAGCTGGAAATCTCAATTTGATCTGCTCGGCCGATGTCGTTATCTGCGAAATGATGAAGGACAGGTTTGAGAAAGAAAAGGGGATCTCCGTGAATATGGTGAGACTCTCGTCTGGAGAGACCTATGCCAAAATCCGCGCAGAGGCGCGTAATCCAAAAACCGATATTTGGTGGGCAGGGACCGGTGATCCTCACCTTCAGGCTGCTTCCGAAGGCCTGACGCAGGAGTATAAATCTCCGCTCCTGGACCAGCTGCAGGATTGGGCCAAAAAACAGGCTGAGAGCGCTGATTATAAAACAGTGGGCGTTTACGCCGGTGCGCTTGGCTGGGGATACAACACGGAAATCGTGAAAAAGAAGGGTCTCAAGGAAGCCAAATGCTGGGCTGATTTGGTTGATCCTGCCTTTAAGGGCGAAATTCAGATGGCAAACCCCAATTCCTCGGGTACGGCCTACACGGCCTTGGCATCTCTCGTGCAAATTATGGGAGAAGATAAAGCCTACGAATATTTGAAGCAGCTCAATGCCAATGTCTCACAATACACAAAATCCGGTTCGGCGCCGGTTAAGGCTGCGGCCCGCGGTGAGACTGCGCTCGGTATTGTGTTTATGCACGATGCTGTGGCGCAGATATCGGAAGGTTTCCCCATCAAGGCTGTCGCACCATGCGAGGGCACCGGCTATGAGATCGGCTCGATGTCGATCATCAAGGGGGCTCGCAACCTTGACGAAGCCAAGCAGTGGTATGATTGGGCCCTGAGTGCTGAAACGCAATCGCACATGAAGGATGCAAAATCCTTCCAGCTGCCTTCGAACAAGAGTGCCGTCGTTCCGCCGGAAGCTCCGAAGTTTGAAGACATCAAGCTCATTGATTACGACTTCAAAACCTATGGTGATCCTGCCAAGCGTAAGGAATTGCTTGAGCGTTGGGACAAGGAAATCGGCGCAAGCGCTAATTGATTGTCTATTAATCTGGAGCATGCCCGGAGAGTTTCCGGGCATCTCTCGCCATATTTTTGAAGATAGCGCGCGGAAGGCCTTATGGAACGCAGTGACCGGAGATTGAACATCGCTCTCGGTATTGGGCTTACGGGTCTGATTCTATTGCCTTGGTACAAAGTTGAAACAGGTTTTTACGGGTTTGATTGGCTCGATGGTTTTCCAGCTAGTGCGGCAGGACCGGGGCTCGTCCAGATATTCGCCTATGGCCGATGGACTATCGCGATCATCGCGCTGATCTTTGCGGTTGGCCTTATTGCGCGAACCTTGACCGTGTCGAAACTTCGATCAAATCTTCTTGTTGCTGCTGGAGCCGCCGGTCTTATATTTCTGGTTCTTCAGGGGCTCGCTGTCGGTTTTACCGGGTGGACCTGGCTCATTAGCGAGCATTTGTTCGGTCCACTTTCTGATGGACAGCCATCGATGGGCGCCGGTGCCGGTCTGGTCGCCCTGTCTTTTGTATTGCTGTTCTCGTTCGGCCTTGCTGAAAGAGGCGTATTGAGAGGCGATGCGTTTGTTGTGGCATCCATCGCATTGCTCATTTTCCTGGTGGCAATTTTTGTCTTCTATCCGGTTGGAAGCATGCTTGTCGGAGCATTTCAAAGCTTTGACGGTTCATTTGACCCGTCCGGATTCATCCGCAACATTCAAGACCCATCAATCTGGAGTCTGGACTGCGTTATAGGGGGAAACCGCTGCGGCATCGCATGGCGCACGCTTCTGCTGGCGATACTGGCAGCATTTGGATCTACTTTGCTTGGGCTTTGTTTTGCGCTCGTTGCAACGCGTACGCGATTTCCCTTCAAAAAGGGCCTTCGTCTGCTGACTATTCTGCCGATCATCACGCCGCCCTTCGTCATCGGCCTTGCGTTGATTCTCCTCTTTGGTCGCGCAGGCGTTGTCACCCAACAGCTATCGAGCCTTTTCGGGATTGAGCCGGGCCGCTGGCTTTACGGTCTGACCGGGATATGGATCGCTCAGGTTTTGTCGTTCACGCCAATTTCATTTCTCGTTCTTATCGGTGTGGTCGAAGGCGTAAGCCCGTCGATGGAGGAAGCCTCGCAAACCCTTCGGGCAGATCGCTGGCGTACATTCTGGAAGGTGTCGCTTCCCTTGATGAAACCCGGCCTGGCAAATGCTTTCCTGATCGGCTTCATCGAAAGCATGGCCGATTTCGGCAATCCGCTTGTGCTCGGAGGCAGTCACGGCGTCCTTTCAACGGAGATATTCTTTGCTGTTGTCGGCTCGCAAAACGATCCGTCACGCGCCGCGGTACTCGCGATAATTCTTCTGTTCTTCACTCTGTCAGCCTTTTTGGCACAGCGCTTCTGGCTATCCGGCAAGAGTTTTGCAACGGTGACAGGGAAGGGTGATTCAGGTGCTCATATCGCCCTTCCAAAATCACTATCGATTGGTGTCCATGCGATTGTTATACCGTGGATCATTTTCACGCTCGTTATCTATGGAATGATCTTCTTTGGCGGTTTCGTGCGCACCTGGGGGCTTGATAATACGCTGACCTTTGACCACTACCAGCGGGCCTTTTCATTCACTTTCGCTGATGGCGGAATCTCCTGGACTGGCGTCGCCTGGAACTCTTTCTGGACGACCATCAAGATCGCCTTGATCGCAGCGCCTTTGACAGCGGCTGTTGGCTTGCTGACGGCCTACCTCATCGTCCGGCAGCGTTTCGTTGGCAGAAACATATTCGAATTTGCGCTTATGATGAGCTTCGCTATCCCGGGTACCGTTATAGGTATCAGCTACATTATGGCATTTAATCTCCCTCCGCTGGAAATGACCGGAACCGCGCTGATACTGGTTGCGTGTTTTGTCTTCCGTAATATGCCGGTAGGTGTGCGGGGCGGCATTGCTGCCATGAGCCAGCTCGATAAAAGCCTCGATGAAGCCTCGCTGACCTTGCGCGCCGCCAGCTTCCGGACAATTCGCAAGGTGATTTTGCCCTTGCTGCGCCCAGCGATCGTTGCAGCGCTCGTCTATTCGTTTGTTCGGGCCATCACCTCGATTAGCGCGGTCATCTTCCTCGTCAGCGCTGAATACAATATGGCGACCGCCTATATTGTCGGCCTTGTCGAAAATGGTGAGTACGGCGTGGCGATTGCTTACTCTTCCATGCTCATCATTGTCATGATTGTTATCATCACCTGTTTCCAGCTTTTGGTGGGAGAGAGGAAATTGCGCCGCGAGAACCGTGTTGCAACTGCTTTCATACCATCTGCATCTCCAGAGAAGGCCGCGTAATGGCACCGAATGTTACAGGATCAGTTGTTTTCTCCAACGTCAAAAAGCAGTTTGGCACATTTACCGCCATACATAATCTGTCGCTCGACATAGAACCCGGAACCTTGGTCACCCTTCTCGGGCCGTCCGGTTGTGGCAAAACGACCACGCTGCGCATGCTTGCCGGTCTGGAGCATCCAACTGCCGGACGGATACTGATAGGCGGCAAGGATGTTACGATGCTCCCCGCAAACGAGCGGGACGTTTCAATGGTGTTCCAGTCCTATGCGCTGTTTCCGCATATGTCAGTTCTGGAAAACGTGGCATACGGCCTTGAATCGTCAAAGATGAAAAAAGCGGAGGCGAGGGAACGGGCAGAAGAGGGGCTGAACCAGGTTGGACTTGCTGGCTATGGCCAAAGATTGCCGGCTGAGCTTTCTGGGGGGCAACAGCAACGCGTTGCGGTTGCCCGCGCTCTGGTTCTGGAACCACAAGTCTTGTTGCTGGATGAGCCACTATCCAATCTTGACGCACGGTTGCGCCGCCGCGTGAGAACAGAAATTCGCGAACTGCAACAACGCCTTGGCTTTACAGCCGTTTACGTAACACACGATCAGGAGGAGGCCTTGGCTGTATCCGATCGAATTATTGTGATGCAGAACGGCGTTGTGGCGCAGCAGGGTTCTCCGCGCGAACTTTACGAAGCACCTGTGTCTTCGTTCATTGCCGATTTCATAGGCGAAGCCAATGTTGTGCCTTGTGAAGTGCTTCGCACCGAAAATGGCCAAGCGATCGTACAAGTTGGAAAGCTTGAACATAGCGTTCCGGCTCGCAGTCATTCTGTACCCGGTCCGGCCAAACTTGCGGTGAGGCCGAATGCCATCACTTTATCGGCTGCGGAGAATGCTGCGTTTCCCGGGAGAATCAAGTTTATGGCCTATCTTGGCGATCACGTGGAATACGAAGTCGAGACGGAATCTGGCACGCTCTTTGTCGTCGATCCGGCGGTAGATCAGCGCTTGGAACCAGGGACCAATATTAGCATCGGATTTCACCACCGTGGCATAGCACTCATCAATAGTTGAACGACCACTATTTATATCAGGGGAACAGATAATGATATCGCATGCCGCCCATCTTGAAGACCGCTTGGATTTGGCCCGAAAGATGGCAGTTGAAGCCGGAGTGCTTGCACTGAAATATTTCAATGCGCGAGAACAGTTGATTGTCGAGACAAAAGCCGATCCTCAAGATGTCGTGTCTATCGCAGATCGGGAAGTAGAAGAGCTTATCCGGTCCCGGATTATCGGAAGCTTCCCCGATGACGCTATATTGGGCGAAGAATACGGCGTTAGCTCCGGTACATCTGACTATACGTGGGTTATCGATCCGATCGATGGTACCAGCCCATTCGTCAATGGCATGCCTAGCTGGTGTATTTCGATTGCTGCGCTCCACGGCGAAGAAATCGCCATCGGCGTAATCTATGTTCCATGCAATGACGAGCTATATGCGTCAGCGGTGGGAATGGGCGCGCGACTGAATGGCAAGCTGCTGACGCTTAATGGCGAGCGAACAATCCGTGACGCGGTCACAGGAATAGGTGCGAACCATCATGTGAGCCCGGCAAGTGTCGCTCTTATTGTCGAAAAGCTACTGGATGCTGGTGGAAACTTCATCCGTAACGGTTCTGGTGCGCTGATGCTCGCCTATGTGGCAGCCGGTAGACTGGTAGGCTATTACGAACCCTACATGCACGCTTGGGATTGTATGGCTGGATATTGTCTCGTTAAAGAGGCTGGTGGCTGGCATCATCCATTTCCGGTCAAGGGTGACGGGCTTACAAAGGGAGCGCCCGTCCTTGCCGCTGCCCTGGGCGCCGTTAATGATTTGCGGGAAATTGCAAACCTGTAAGCGGTTCGACGCTCGTTAGTTTTCCTGAATGGAAATCCCGCTCTCATTGATCTTAAGCTCGATGCCATCGGGCTTTGACTCTTTGTCGTAAATGTAAAATCCCAAACCTGCGACCAGAACGATCAGCCCGCCGATGACCAGTAAAAGCATATTGCGATTCATGAATATTCCTTCCTGCCACAATTATAGATCATCCGACTGTTATGGTGGCAATAGCACCCGCCCTCAAATTTGAAAGCATGTCGCCATGAAGATGTGTTATTGGTCTGACATTAGGCAGGTGATACGCTCAAATAGGCACAAAAACCTCTTTAGATGAAGTAATTCTGCCTTCAAATTGAGCACGTTAAAAAAGTACGGTTTCATGATGCGCGCATGGGGCGCAAATCATTGACTTATCACGGCGAATAACATCGATTAATGTTGGTGTGTGGGTCACCGGTTTTGGAAAAGCTGGATATCATGAAGTTTGTGCGGGATTTACTTTGGGCGCCGACAATTGGCCTCTCTTGGCTTTGGGGATTGGGATTCTTTTATTCCATTCATGTCACGCTGACATATGGCTGGCTGGGCTTCTTTGGATTTGCAATAGCCAATGTCGGGGGGCTTTGGTTATTCGGTTATATTCTAGGGCGTACCAAACGCTCGCCGGACCAGATTATCAAAGATATTGAAGGCCGCTATGCGGGCGTTTTCCTCCTGTTTCAGATGGCCGCGCTGGTTGTAACAATCTTCGGATTTGTCGCCTATCTCTGGCAGCCCGTAGTTGGTGAAGGTTCCGGTCTTGGTGTCGCTCTTCTGCTTCTGTTTGCCTGCGCTATTGGCCATGCACTGAACTTGCAGCAATTGAAGTTGCTGCACATTGTTTATACGGGGGTTGGTGTGACCGCCGGCATAGTGCTTTACTTGGGGCTGGCAAAAACCTCGTCTTATCCTGGCGTTCCATTGCAAAGTTTTGATGCGCGTTTCTATGGCCTGATTATGCCAACGCTGATCGGCTTTTTACTCGGGCCATGGTTGGATATACAGCATTGGCAACGTGCTGTGACTATCAAGCGCGAAGGGGGAAATGTTGGGCTCGCTTACGGCATGGGAGCCTTGCTCTTTTTTGGGTTTCTGTTTCTCAATGCACTGACGGCGTCAGCCGTAGGCCCTATTGGCAGCATTCTTTCCATTGATGGTTTGCCAAGCGCGCAAGGGGCAGTTTCAGCAGCAACGGTACTGGCTGCTGAAAATGGCCAGCCCTATCTTGCAGTGGCCTTCGTGATTTGGACAACGATAGCCATGGCGTCGACCGTTGACAGCTTTTACTGTGCAACTTCGTGGTTTTTGAAGGGAAAAAACCTGCGTAGTAACAGTCCGTTGCTTGCGCTCATTCCGGACAACATTGCGTCTTCACCGCTCTGGCTGCTGATTGGAGCAACATGGGTTTCCTATGCTGCCGTGCCAGCAAATTTTTCGCTGATGTATTTTATGATGCCGTTTGCGACACTGTTTGTCAGCGCGTCGGCAAATCTTGTTTGTGAGGCTTTGGGAGCGAAGGCGCGCTTCGATCCGGTTTTGAGTTTCATGATTGGATGTGGATCATCGTTGATTTTTGTAATTGGCTATGTCGAGCCAATTCCGGGTTTCTTGGTGATATCGCCATTCATTGGTCTTATCGGTGCTCTTCCAGTTATTATCGAGCTGGTCGGGCCGCGCTCTAAAGCCATCCCCGTGGACATTGTCGATCAACCCTTGCGTATGGCGATGTCTGCACCTTTGATGTCGTCGGGTAATGAAGAAACAACACCTTCACATGGCTTCGATGGGGAGTGGTTCGTTATGCAGCTTGTTCCGACCTACGATGATACCAACTCGGTCGGTAATGTATATTTTGCAAATTATGTACGCTGGGTCGGCAAAGCGCGCGAGTTGTTTTTCAATGTCTGCATGCCGGATTTTGATCTTGCTACTACTCGCTTCTATATTCTTACCCGTTCCTTCACGCATGATTACCGGCGGGAGTCGAAAGAGTTCGAGCAGATTACTGTCAGGATCAAGATTGCTCGTCACAATCGAAAGTTCGTGACTTTAAGTCACGAGATTCACAGCCGTTCGCAAGGCCTTCTAGGGCATGGCGAGCAATCATTGATGTTTGTTGACAGGGACAATTATAACCCGCTCGACATACCCGGAGAGGTCATCAAGGGCTTTTTGGCATACTGGCCAAAAGACTCGCGTCTGTCACCTAGCTACCACCCGAAAACGATTGAACAGTCAAAGCGACAAGCCTGATATCGAGCGTGCCCAATCAGGATCGATCCATGTACTCTAAGAAAAATTTGCTCTAGCTTGCGACCTGATATCTTTCGCGATCAAATTCGAGCAGGGCAAAGGTTTTCTCTACCGGCTCGGCTGGGCTGAAAAGGAAGCCTTGCACCTGATCGCAGCCCTCCTTTTGAAGGCATGCAAGTTGCTCGCGCGTCTCGACACCTTCAGCAGTAATCTTCATGCCCATGCTTGCCCCCAGACCCATGACCGCTCTGATAATTGCCAAGCTACCGCGATTATGTGGAAGGTCGCGAACAAAAGACTGATCGATTTTGATTTTGTCGAAGGGCATTTTTCGCAGGTAGCTCAGGCTGGAATATCCGGTACCAAAATCATCAAGCGCAACGCTGACACCCATGGCGCGGAACTGCCGGAGCAGCGAAATAGCAGCGACATTTGCTTCTAGAAATACGGATTCCGTGATTTCCAGTTCGAGCCTGCTGGGATTAAGTTTGTTCTTTGTCAGCGCATCGCGCACAATCGAGGCAAGATCGGAATGGCGAAACTGGATCGCCGAGATATTGATTGCCACATGGATATCGGCGGGCCAATCGACCGCTGTCCGGCACGCTTCCTGAATGATCCATTCCCCAAGCGGAATAATGTTACCGGTTTCCTCTGCTATGGGAATGAAGACCGTCGGCGAGATAAATCCGTGAACGGGATGCTTCCATCGCAACAGCGTTTCAAACCCGACAGTCTTGAGCGTTGAGGCCGAAACAATCGGCTGGAAGTGCAAGATGAATTCGTTACGGGCCAAAGCACCGCGCAGGTCCATGGCGAGTGCACGCTTGGCTTCTATCCGAGCATCCATTTCGACTTCATAGAACCGATAGCTGTTACGCCCTTCATTCTTGGTACGGTAAAGCGCCAAATCTGCACAGCGCATAATATCATTGACGCTATCGGTCGGGGCAATCGCAATGCCAATGCTGATATGGATGTTGATCTGGATGCCGTCGATCCAAAATGGCTGCGAAATATTGTGTACCAGTTGATGGGCAAGTTCCGTTGCCGCGGCGTGGTCGGCGCCATTTGCCAATATGGCAAATTCGTCTCCCGACAAACGAGCAACGGTGTAGGTGGACGGCGAACTGCCCCGGAGACGGTCGGCGACCTGTTTCAGCAATTGATCGCCAATGCCGTGGCCGAAACTGTCATTAACGGTCTTGAATTCATCAAGATCTATGCAGAACACAGCGAAGCTGCGCAGGCCGTGTTCCAGGTTCTTTGTCGCCTCGCTCAATTGATCGTTGAACAATGTACGGTTGGGCAAATCAGTCAACACGTCATAGCGCGCTAGATAAGACAATTGGTCTTCGGATTGTTTTGCCGCAGTTACGTCCGACCCAACGCCGCGATATCCGACGAATTGGCCGGCATTATCGAAAATTGGTTTGCCCGTAAGCGACCACCAGCGTGTTTCGCCCTTGATATTCACCGGCAGGATATGGTTGCGGAAAGTTGTTCGGTTTTCGATTGCCTGCCAAATCGAACCGACCTTTATCGCTGCGTCTGCATGCGATTGGTCTATCTTGAAAAGCTGCGCGAAAGGCATGCCCTGCAGGTCGCGCATTGCTTTCGCGGAAATCTGAGCAAGGCGAGGCGATGTATGCTGTAGTTTGAGATCAGCATCAGTTTCCCAGATCCAATCACTGGCATTTTCTTCAAAATCATAGAGTAGCAGGCTGATAACCTCTTTTTGCTGCTCCACCTTGATCTGATCGAGAGTCCTCATAACAATGAGATTGCTCATGTGAACAATGGTGAACAAAATGAAAAGCGCGTAGAAGGCCAGCAAAATTGCGATGAAAAGGAAAAAATCCTCGCCGGTGGAGGCTAATGCGAAAAAGGAGCCGGTGATGATCGTGCCGGAATAAGCGATCGCTGCAAGCGGCACGACGGCTACCCCAATGCCCGTCGCCATCAGACCCGCGGCGGTACAAGCTATGAGGAGCCGGTGATAGGCGTCGGCATCCAGGAAAAGCATCAGTGGTATGCTTCCAAGGCAAATGCCATAGAGAGCAGATACGATGATGAGGTACTTTATGGCATCAAAGCCCAGTTCCTTTACTTTCGGAACATTATACCATTGCCAGCAGGCAAATAGGGAAACGGCGGTCATGAAAGCGACGACCAACGCCAGGCCAGCCAAATAGGGGCGGGGGCCGAGGTCCCAGAAAACGTAAGTGACAACGAACACAACACACATTGCCACCAGAACCGTGAAAGGCGCCAGCCTGAGTGCAACGTCCATCTGCTCCGCGTAAACACGGCGTTTTACAACGGGATTTATGTTTCCGCGCATGCCGAACATCGATCGGACAGCGTCAAAAGTATGGAAGCTTGACAGTCGCACGCGGAGCCTCGGCAAGATAAAACGGACCAGTCAGTCTTATCCGTTTTGAGTTCTGTATTCGTTAAAATACTTCACATTCTTTATATTAGTTACCAATGTCTTTAAGGCAGAAAAATCTAGACAATTGAGGATAGATGTCAAGTGCAACATATGTATCATTGGTTGGAATCTAATTGTTGACTGCATATATCGGCAAAATAACAATTTATTATTTATTATCGTATACTTCCTGCGCAAAGTATAGTCTTTATAGAATTCACTCTTGTTTGACTTGTTGATAAGCGGAATTTGGCTTGAAGCCTCCATCCCTTTAGGAAATGTGACGGCTCAAGCTGAAGTTTGGGGCTCAAATATTTGGCGTGGCATTGAGAATTGCCGTCAGTAAGCCAGGGAAAACGTTCTCCAGATCATGTGATCGAAGCTCGTTCATATGGGATGTCCCTTCGTTGCGGGTTTTTACAACGCCCGACTCCCGCAGAATACGGAAATGATGGGACATGCTTGACTTGGGGCGACCGCCATCAAGCGCTGCACATGTGGCTTCACCTTCACGGGCCAATTGCCGGACAATTGAAAGTCTAACCGGATCGCTCAAAGCGTGAAGTACGGATTCAAGCCGAATATCCGACGAAGAAGGATGCACAAACTGTCTCATGATTCCTTGATAACACAAATTTTTGTGTATTGCTATTGTTCGAATAATATCGAACAATCGAACAATTGCAGTTTGGAGAAGACCTATGACCACTCTTTTTGAGCCCTTTACCCTTAAGGGCGTCACGCTACGTAATCGCATCGCAGTATCACCAATGTGCCAATATTCCGCGGTCGACGGTGTAATCAATGATTGGCACCACGTACATTTGGGCGGTTTAGCCAGAGGAGGTGCTGGCCTTGTTATCGTGGAGGCTACGGCCGTCACTCCGGAAGGCCGGATTACTCCGGCTTGCTCTGGACTATGGAACGATACCCAAGCAGCAGAATTGGCTAAGGCGGTCAAAACGATCAAAGCGGCGGGAGCAGTCGCAGGTATACAGATCGGACATGCCGGACGTAAGGCAAGTGCAAATCGGCCATGGGAAGGGGACGATCACATCGCTTCCGATGATCCGCGCGGTTGGGAAATCATTGCGCCTTCCGCGATAGCTTATGGCGGCGGCTTATCGAAGATACCTCGGGAAATGACGCTGGCCGAAATAGAAGGCATAAAAAATGCTTTCGTTGACAGTGCAACACGGGCTCTTGCGAGTGGCTTCGAGTGGTTGGAACTACATTTTGCGCATGGTTATCTTGCCCAAAGCTTCCTGTCCAAACATTCCAACCAACGTACAGATGCCTATGGCGGCAGTTTCGAAAACCGCTCGCGCTTTCTTCGTGAAACGCTGCAGGCAGTACGCAAGGTCTGGCCGCAGAACTTACCCCTGACAATGCGCCTTGGCGTGATTGAGTATGATGGCAATGATGAAGAAACAGTGGCGGAAGCAATCGAGCTGATAAAACTGCTAAAGGCCGATGGATTGGACTTCATTGACGTCAGTATGGGCTTCTCCGGTGGCAAAGCCAATATTCCTTGGGGCCCTGCTTTCCTTGGTCCTCTTGCTGCCCGTGTTAAAAATGAAACCGGCCTGCCGGCATCAACATCCTGGTACATCAGCACCCCGCAACAGGCGGAGGGTCTTTTGCGTGATGGATCGGTTGATCTTGTCATGCTTGGTCGCCCGCTGCTCGACGAGCCTCATTGGCCTTATCGCGCAGCCAAAGAACTTGGCGTTGAAAAGCCGTCATGGATTCTGCCACCAGCATATGCCCATTGGTTGGAGCGATACCGCGCTGCAGCATAATAAATTAGATAACAGCCTAATTGGCTACGATAGCCGCGATCTTTAGAACAAGATTCCGGCCCGCGTTAAATTTGAGAAATATCTTGCGTGTCGATTTCGGCAGGCATCACCTATGTTGATGGCAACGGCACATAGCTGCCATCAACAATCCGAAGTTGAAATGTTCATGTCTGTTGTCAAGGCCTATCGAAAATCGCAGATCGTCTATATAGACGGTCGCAAACAGACAACAGGGCGGTTGTGCGAGCGCCGCAAATGAATATGGCAGTTATGAATAAAACGGCACAAAGCCCCCTCGATCTGCGGCCAGGCGATGGATCGACCGCCAAGCCTATGGTTGAGTTTCAACAAGTATCAAAACGTTTTGGCGCTGGCAGCAGCGGAGCCGAGGTTGTTGCACTGGACGATGTCGACCTCATCGTTCCTCGTGGCTCAGTAACTGGCATCATCGGCCGTTCGGGGGCAGGTAAATCGACGCTTATCCGCTTGGTTAATGGTCTTGAAAAACCTACCTCCGGTCATGTCCTGGTTGATGGTACGGATGTAGCAGGTCTGGATGAGAAGAACCTTCGCTCCGTACGGCGCTCGATTGGCATGATTTTCCAGCACTTCAATCTTCTGTCTTCCCGGACTGCCTTTGATAATATTGCGTTGCCTTTGGAAATTGCCGGTATCGACAAGCAGACGATCGAGAAGAGGGTAACCCCTCTGCTTGATCTGGTCGGGCTTTCCGATAAACGTAACCGCTACCCTTCTGAACTGTCTGGCGGTCAAAAGCAGCGTATCGGTATTGCCCGCGCCTTGGCGACGGAACCCAAATTATTGCTTTCGGATGAGGCGACCTCGGCACTCGATCCGGAAACAACGCGCTCCATCCTCGCGCTTTTGACGAAAATCAATCGCGATCTGGGGCTTACAGTTCTTTTGATCACGCATGAAATGGAAGTGATCAAAACGATAGCCGCTCATGTGGCCGTTATTGATGGTGGCCGCATTGTCGAGCAGGGTGCAACATTCGATGTGTTCACCGGCCACAAGCATGAAACGACACGGGCACTTCTCGGCGGCTTGGCTGGAATGCATCTTCCCGAGTTTCTCACAAGCCGCATGACCAACGTTGCCACACCTGGCTCGCATACCATCTTGCGAGTTATCTTTAAGGGGGAGAACGCAACGGAGCCTATGCTTGCGCGGCTTGGCAGTGATCTGGGTATTGAGGTCAATATCATGGCTGGAGCAGTCGACGAGATTGCAGGCAGACCCTTCGGCATGCTGGTTGTCTCGCTCTTGGCTGATCTGGAAAAAATAGATTTAGCACGCAATTTCCTCGCCGATCATGGTCTGTCATCGGAGGTGTTGGGCTATGTCCGCTGATATTCTGGCTCTTTTATTCAAGGCAACAGGACAGACACTGTACATGGTTGCCGTGGCCGGCCTGATAGGGTCGTTATTTGGCATTCCGCTTGGAGTATTTCTGGCAACGAGCGGTCGCGGTGAACTTTTTCCAGCTCCTTCAATAAACAAGGCGTTGGGACTTGTCGTCAATGCCACTCGGTCCACGCCGTTTATCATCTTGGTTGTAGCCATCATTCCATTCACGCGGGCTATTGCAGGCACCTCCATTGGTACAACGGCCGCGATTGTTCCGCTGACCATTGCAACGATACCCTTTATTGCCCGCTTGGTTGAAACGGCGATTCGTGAGGTCGATCCCGGTCTTACTGAAGCTGCGCGTGCTATGGGTGCTAGTCCGATGCAGATCGTTTTCAAGGTTCTGCTTGCCGAAGCCCGGCCCGGTATCGCTTCAGCCCTAACGCTTACGATCGTCAGCCTCATTGGCTATGCGGCCATGGTCGGCGCAATCGGCGGTGGCGGACTAGGCGATCTTGGTATCCGATATGGTTACCAACGTTTCATGCCGGACGTGATGGCCATCGTCGTGGTCGTCCTCATCGTGCTCGTGCAATTGGTGCAGAGCGCGGGTGACCGGCTAGCTCGTCAATTCGACAAGCGTAATCGACCAAAGTAATCATTCTTGAACAGGAGTATAAAATGCTGAAAAAGATTCTTGGCGTCGCCGCCTTGGCAATGAGCCTAAGCGCGACTGTGGCTTTGGCCGAAACAATCAAGATTGGTGTGACACCGGGCGAGCACGCGCAAATTCTGGAAAAGGTTGCGGAAGTTGCAAAGCCCAAGGGTCTTGATATCGAGATATTGGAATTTTCCGATTATGTCGTGCCAAACCAGGCACTGAACGATGGCGAGCTCGATGCCAACTCTTTCCAACATAAGCCATATCTCGACAATCAGATTGCAGATCGCAAATTCGACCTTGTTGACGTCGCTTACACGGTCAATTTTCCGATGGGCATCTATTCGAAAAAAGTGAAGAGTTTCGATGAGTTGGCGGACGGAGCTACAATTGCGATTCCGAACGATCCGACCAATGGCGGACGTGCTTTGCTTATTCTGGCTGACAAGGGTGCAATCAAGCTGAAAGACGGCGTGGGCTTGAAAGTTACTCCAGCCGATGTGACGGAAAACACCAAGAGCTTTAAATTCGTTGAACTCGATGCCGCTCAACTGCCACGTTCCATTGATGACGTTGATGCAGCAGCAATCAATACCAATTACGCGCTTGAAGCCGGTCTTGATCCGATGAAGGACACGATCTTGAAGGAAGGCGAGAAGGCACCCTACATCAACCTGATTGCAGTCCGCACCGCGGATAAGGACAAGCCTTGGGTAAAGACATTGGTCGAGTCCTATCACTCGGAGCCTGTAAAGCAGTTCATCTTGGACAAGTATAAGGGCGCTGCCGTTCCAAGCTGGTAATCAATATTGCCAGCCCGAATGAAGACCTCCCTTGGAAACGGGGGAGGTTTTTTGCTTTCAGATACGTTTTCCTGCCTCATTAAAGAGATGCAGCTTTTCCTTTGGAATTATCACGCGCAGATGATCGTCAGTCTGTGAGGTAGAGCGTCCGGACACACGGACAACGACACGTTCACCGCCAATAATGCCATAAACATAGCTCTCCGCACCGACTGGTTCTACACCAAGAACCTTCAGATCAAGCGCCAAACCACCAATATGAGTGTTGGTTCCTGCTGATACTTCCAGATCTTCAGGACGGAAGCCGATGACAGCGCCCGATGTTGGAACCGCCAGACCTTGAGCACCAATACGCGTGCCATCCTTGAGGATGAGTCCCGAACCATCGGCCGTGACAGGGACGAGGTTCATGGGCGGCGCGCCAATAAAACTTGCTACGAAGGTGCTTGCCGGTTTCTCGTATATATCCAGCGGAGCTCCGATTTGCTCGACCGCACCGCCGTTCATGACTACGAGTATGTCTGCAAGCGTCATTGCTTCCAGCTGATCGT
Organism: Phyllobacterium sp. GQ127; assembly: GCF_059758635.1. Classification (NCBI taxonomy): domain Bacteria; kingdom Pseudomonadati; phylum Pseudomonadota; class Alphaproteobacteria; order Hyphomicrobiales; family Phyllobacteriaceae; genus Phyllobacterium; species Phyllobacterium sp. GQ127. The sequence continues at coordinate 1,286,683 of NZ_JCAXDZ010000001.1, read as the reverse complement.
GGGTAACGTAAACGCTGGTCACGCCCAGTTGGCGTTGCAGGTTTTTAATTTCCACTCGCATCTGGCCACGCAGTTTTGCATCCAGATTGGAAAGCGGTTCGTCAAAGAGGAACACTTTCGGACTGCGTACAATGGCGCGCCCCATTGCGACACGCTGACGTTGGCCACCGGAAAGCTCCTTGGGGCGTCGCTCGAGAAGCTGAGTCAATTCAAGGATTTGTGCGGCGTCCCTAACGCGTTTGTCGATCTCGTCTTTAGGCATGCCGCGGTTACGCAGCCCGTATGCCATGTTATCGTAGACCTTCATATGCGGATAAAGCGCATAATTCTGGAAAACCATGGCGATGTCCCTTTCAGCGGGACCGAGATTATTAACGACTGTGCTATCGATTTTCACAGTGCCGTCCGTAATGGATTCCAAGCCGGCAATCATTCGAAGCAGAGTAGATTTTCCGCAGCCCGATGGACCGACCAGCACGCATAGCGCACCGTCATTGATAGAAATATTTACGCCCTTTACCGCTTCAACGGAGCTTCCATAGACTTTGCGGACATCGGTTAGTTCTACACTTGCCATATTATTTCTCCGTTTCAACCAGTCCGCGCACAAACCAGCGTTGCATCAAAACAACGACCAGAATTGGGGGCAGGATGGCGAGAATGCAGGTGACCATCACCAGATGCCATTGTGTGTTGGCGTCTGTGAAGTCGATCATTTTGCGCAGCCCAATGACGATGGTCGCCATATCGTTGCGATTGGTCATGAGCAATGGCCAGAGATATTGGGTCCAGCCATAGATGAAGAGGATGACGAACAGGGCCGCGATATTGGTCTTCGACAAGGGCAGCAGAATATCCTTGAAGAAGCGCCACGGGCCAGCCCCGTCCACGCGGGCTGCTTCAACCAGCTCGCCTGGAATTGTCATGAAGAATTGTCTGAACAAAAGTGTGGCCGTAGCCGAAGCCATGAGGGGAAGGATAAGGCCTGTATAGGTATCGATCAGTCCAAGGTCGACCATAATTTTGTAGGTGGGCAGAATGCGCACTTCGACGGGCAGCATCAGCGTTATAAAGATGAACCAGAAGAAAAACATGCGTCCCGGAAAGCGGAAAAATACGATCGCGTAGGCGGACAAGATGGAAATGATGATTTTGCCGATGGCAATGCCGAGCGCCATGACAAGCGTGTTGAGCAAAAGACGGTCAACGCCAACGCCGCCGATCTTGCTGATGCCACCGAAAAGAGCGCTGGAATAATTCTCCCAGAAATGACCTCCCGGCAACAACGATAGTGGCGGACGGATAATATCCTGCAATGTCTGGGTTGACGCTACAAAGGTGTAGTAGATTGGAAATACAACGATCAAAATGCCGACAATCAAAATGATATGGGCGATGATGCGGCCTATGGGGTTGTTTTGAATCATGACTCTGGTTCCCCTCAGCCGTAATGGACTTTGCGCTCGACATAGCGGAATTGTACCGCTGTCATAGCAATGACAATTACCATCAGAATAACGGATTGCGCCGCCGAGTCGCCAAGGATCAGGTTGACGAACCCGTCATTGTAGACCTTGTAGACCAGAGTTTCTGTTGCTTTTCCCGGACCGCCCCCTGTAACGGCATGAATGATGCCGAACGTATCGAAGAAGGCGTAAACCGTATTAACGACCAGCAAGAAAAATGTCGTTGGCGCGAGAAGCGGGAATATAATGGTCCAAAAACGCTTTGTTTCTCCGGCGCCATCAATGGCCGCAGCTTCGATCAGCGATTTAGGAATGGACTGCAGGCCCGCAACGAAAAACAGGAAATTGTAGCTAATCTGTTTCCAAGAAGCGGCAGCAACGACAAGCACCATCGCCTGATCACTATTAAGCAGCGGATCCCAATTATATCCCGTCGAGCGAAGGAGATATGCCAATGTACCCATTGAGGGGTTGAATAGAAACAGCCAAAGCATGCCGGCAATCGCAGGAGCTACGGCATAGGGCCATATCAGCAATGTCCGGTACACGCCTTTGCCACGTATGACTTTATCGGCCATCACCGCAAGCAACAGTGCAAAGGCCATGGCAATCAAGGCCGTGGCAATCGAGAATATCACAGTCACCTGAAGGGAGTTCAGATAATTGGGATCGTTCAGAACGCGTTTGAAATTGGCTAGCCCGACAAATTGCGTCGACAATCCAAATGGATCCTCCCGCAATACGGACTGCTGAATGGCTTGCGATGCAGGCCAGTAAAAAAAGACGGCCGTGATTGCCAACTGAGGTGCCAGCAGAAGGTAGGGCAGAAACTTGTTGGGAAAAGTGACACGCGTTGACGATGCCATGATGCCTCGCTTTAAACAAAGCCCGCCCGTATGAGATTATACGGGCGGGTATCTTTGACGGCTTAGTTACTGGCCAATGGCCTGCTTGATTGCTGCGTTGCCACGCTCAACGGCCTTATCAAGTGCCTGTTGAGCGGTCTGCTTGCCAGCGAGCATGTTCTCGTATTCTTCGTTCAGAATATCGCGGACCTGCGGCAGGTTTACGAGACGAACACCCTTTGAGTTTTCGGTCGGTGCCTTGCCCATCATCTGCTTGATCGGAATTTCACGAGCAGGATTCTTTTCGTAGAATCCGGATTTCTTCGTGTCTTCATAGGCAGCCAGCGTAACTGGCAAATAGCCCGAAACCTGATGCAGCCTTGATTGGATTTCAGTCTTAGACAGGAAGTTGAAGAAGGCAGCCACACCTTTGTACTGTTCGTCTGATTTGCCGGCAAACACCCAGAGGCTCGCGCCGCCCGGTATGGTGTTTTGTGGCGCGTTTTTGGATTCCGGTTCATAAGGGAGCTGACCGGTACCATAATTCATGCCGGACTTGATGATGTCGCCAAGGCCGCCCGAGGAATCATTGTAAATGCCGCATTCACCAGATGTGAATAGCTGCTTGGCTTCAGATGTGCGTCCGCCATAACGGAACGTGCCATCTTTCGCCAGATCAGCAAGTTCCTGGAAATGCTTGACGAAAAGAGGCGAGTTGATCTTCAGCTCAACATCGACGCCGCCGATGCCATTTTCATTGCTGCCCCAGGAAATATCATTCCATGCAGCATAATTTTCTGTATGAATCCAAGTCATCCAAGCTGTTGTGTAACCACAATTAGCGGCGCCGCTTGTCTTGATTTTCTTCGCAGCTTCCCAAACTTCTGGCCAAGTTTTTGGAGGAGTATTCTCATCCAAACCAGCCTTTTTGAATATATCTTTGTTGTAATAGAGGATTGGCGAAGAGCTGTTATAGGGGAATGACAGCATAGTGCCGTCCGGCTTTGAATAATAAGCCACGATGCCCGGCAGATAGAGGCTTTTGTCAAACTTGGTTTCGCCCATCGAAAGGATGTCGGCAACTGGTTTGATCGCGCCTTCCGCTCCCATCATAACGCCTGTACCGGCATCAAAAACCTGAAGGATATCTGGAGCTTGTTTTGCACGGAAGGCGGCAATGCCAGCATTGAGCGCTTCCGGATAGGTACCTTTGAACACAGGCACAACTTTGTATTCGCTTTGGCTTTCGTTGAACTCTTTTGTCAAAGCCTGCACGACTTCGCCGTTGGCGCCAGGCATTGCATGCCACCAGCTGATTTCGGTAACAGCAAACGATGCAGATGATGAGGCCAACAAAATGCCGAAGGCCACGGTGAGTTTGGTGCCGTGATTAGTCATTATAATCTCCCATAGTGAGGCGTCGTCTTTAGCGCGCTTGGGCTAAGTATCCTCATTATGTGACAGAGAAACAACAGTTATTTGACTTTGGGCAAATGATGCAGGTCAGCCTGTGGAAAAAATGCGCAGCTGTTCACTTTTTTGCTCTAAATCAGCGTGACACCAGCTTTGCGCATTGTGATGGTCATTGCTGCGAGCGAACCACCAAGATCGATCGCCCGGCAAGCGTCAAGTAAGACTTCTGCGGAAAATCCCTGGGCGGCGGCATCAAGGGCGGAGTAAGCCACACAATAATCTGTAGCGAGACCCACAAGCGTCACATGAGTGATTCCACGCTCTCGCAGATAACCAGCAAGGCCAGTTGGCGTCACATGGTCGTTCTCATAAAATGCCGAATAGCTGTCAATGTGCGGGCGAAAGCCTTTTCGAATGACAAGCTCGGCTTTTGTCCATTCCAGATCAGGATGAAAATCGGCGCCATTTGTGCCCTGTATGCAATGATCCGGCCAAAGAGTCTGCTCGCCGTAGGGCATGGCAATGGTTTCAAAGGGCGCTTTTCCCGGATGGCTTGATGCGAAGCTCGAATGAGCTGGTGTGTGCCAGTCCTGCGTCAGGATAACTCTGTCAAAGCGGAGTATCAGCTTGTTGATGATCGGAACAATTTCGTTGCCACCAGACACGGCTAGGGCACCGCCTTCGCAAAAATCGTTCTGAACATCGATGACGATCAATGCGTCCTTGGCCATGATGCACTCCTGTAGAATGGCGTGGAGTCTATGGTCAATTAGAGCCGGACGTCAACGCGCATAGTGAAGGTCACCGCCAATCCAGACGTGATCAACGTCAAGATTCTCAGTTAAATGGACAATATTTGCCTCATAGCCCGGCAATAAGCGGCCATGGGTGTGATCAATGCGAATACTCTGGGCAGGATAAAGCGAGGCCATGCGCAATGATTCATCAAGTGTAAACCCCAATTGCTGGTGCACGAAGCGTACGGCCGAGATCATATCAAGATCGGCACCAGCAAGTGTGCCGTCTTCAAGCGTCAGGCGGCCACCGGCGCGCGTTATGGTTCTGCCGTTAAGGGTGAATGACGTGATGTCCGTGCCTATTGTAGACATTGCGTCAGTCACCAGAAATATCTTTGCTGGGCCTTGTTTGGCTCGCAGCGCAATCGACATGGACGCTTTGTCGACATGAAAACCATCGGCAATCAGTCCGGCTGACAATTCTCCCGATTGCAAAGTCGCACCCACAACGCCAGGGCTGCGATGACCAAGCTGGCTCATTGCATTAAAAAGGTGTGTGACCATTGATGCGCCAGCCGCTTGCGCAGCCAAGGCTGTTTCATATGATGCCCCGCTGTGACCAAGGCTAACAATGACGCCTGCGTCGACCATTGCCTTGATTTTTTCCGGCGATACCGTTTCGGGGGCGACGGTGGTGAGAAGTACCGGAATCTCCTGAACAGCTTCGATAATTGCAATCAAATCTGCATCGTCCATAGGCCGGATCAGCTTGGGATCGTGCGTGCCTTTGTGGCTAACAGACAGATGAGGGCCTTCGAGGTGGAGACCAATAAATCCAGCGACTTTTTCCTGTGCCGCTGCTTTACTCGCCGCAATAGCCGCTGCCGTCGTTTCCGGCGTATCTGTAATCAGCGTTGGCAGCAGAGCCGTTGTTCCAAAAGCAAAATGTGCATCGCAGATGGTCCGGATAGCGTCGATACTCGGCCCGTCATTGAGCAATACCCCGCCACCGCCATTCACCTGAACGTCGATGAACCCGGGTACAAGTTTTCCCCCGTTCATCTCAACCCGGCGAATATCCGCAGTTAGAGCGCTTGTAGCTTCGATGCTTTTAACTGTGCCGTGTTCCACAACCAGTGCGGCGTTTTCGTGCCAGTTTTCTCCATCGAAAATGACGGCACCGGTAATGGCGTAGACGGTACTCATATGGTCTCCGTCACTTTTCGCAAGTGAGGCGGTTCATCGGGATTAAAGCCACGGCTACGGGCAAACCCTTCTACAAATGCGTAGAATGAAACGAGCAGCGCCAGCGGATCGGTGAGTGGATGCGACGTAGCGACAAAGGGCAGGGCCGTTGCCTTTGACGGCTTGTTTGATGTCAGGAAGACAGCAGCACCCTGATCGGCAAGACGATCGGCGGCATCGACGAGCGATGCTTCTGCGGCGTCCCTTGCGGCAAGCACCAAAACTGGAAAGCCTTTGCCGACAATTGCCTTTGGCCCATGCATCACTTCTGCGGCGCTGTATGATTCCGCGTGAACACCGCTGGTTTCCTTGAATTTCAAGGCAATCTCATTGGAAATGGCCAGAGAAGGTCCACGCCCAAGAATAAAAAGCGAGTTTTCGTTTTCCAACGCCGCTGCGAATGGCGACCAGTCGCACATCACGGCCTTCGCCATTGCCGAGGGAAGGTCATCGATGGCGGCAAGCAGCTTTTGATCGTTGGTCCAATGCCCGATCAAAGCAAGGCCTGCAACTGCGGAACTCACGAAGGATTTTGTCGCCGCAACACTACGCTCTGGACCGGCAAGTATATCGATTGGCAGATCGCTTGCATTGGCAAGATCGGAATTAATTACATTTGTAATTGCGATGGTAAGTGCGCCGCTTTCGCGTGCTGCCTTTGTCATGCTGACAATATCGGGGCTCTTGCCGGATTGCGAGATGGACAAAGTGGCCGCGCTACCCAGTTTCAAGGTTATGCCGTAAATGGAAGCGACCGATGGCCCAAGTGATGCAACTGGAATACCTGCCGTTAACTCGCTGGAATATTTCAGGAATGCCGTGACATGGTCTGACGACCCCCGTGCTATGGATGCCAGAAATGGTGGATTTTTTTCGCGCAGCTTTGCACCAGCTGCGGCAAGCGTGGCGCGGGAGCTATCCAGAAAACGAGTTGTCACGTCGGGAATCGACAATATCTCTTCCCGCATCAATGTTGCCTTGTTCAAAGTACTGCTCCTGATATTTCCGAACTGTCGCCGAGTTTCAGCTCAGCAACAAACTCATAGGCGTCTGCGCGATAAATGGACCGGGTGAACTCAATCACTTTTCCCGAATCAAGATAGGAGATTCGCTCAATATTCAAACTGGCCGAACCGACAGGAACCTCAAGCAATTTTGCATCGTTCTCTTTAAGTATTGCTGCCGAGATACGCTGTATCGCGCGAACGGGACGATTGCCGCTGGCGGCCAGCACTGCATAAAGCGACAGAGTAACCAGTTCCGGATTGGGCAAAACATGCACGGACAAAGCGGCTCTCTCGATTGCCATAGGCGTATCATTGGCAACACGCAGGCGGCTGATCCGGGATACTCTTTCGCCAGAAGTCAGACCCAGCGTCACCATTTCCTCAGGCGAGGGTACATAGATGCCACGATCAAGCCATGTCGAGCGAACAACCATGCCTCGCCGCGCCATATCTTCCGTAAATGATGTCAGATGTGTCAGCGATTGCTCCACCCGAGCAGAGCGAGGCGCGACGAATGTGCCGGAGCCGTGACGCTGTATGAGTAAACCATCACTCACCAAACCCTGAACGGCTTTGCGAACAGTTACGCGAGAAATATCGGCAATTGCGGCAAGCTCGCGTTCCGGCGGCAATGCGTCTCCGGGTTTCAGTAAGCCATCAAGCACGGCATTTTCAATTAGCCGCTGCAATTTTACATAAAGAGGGCCACCGGCAATCGATCCGTCATTGAGGGTCGGAAGAATATTAATCAGGCCGTCAGACATGAATATACTCCGCCGATTTTGAAGCGAAATTCAAAACTGCGAGTTGCACCGCTCCGGCAAGAGCGTCGTTCAGCGGTTTTTGTAGCTTCTCTTGATAGCGCGCTGACAGGCGCTTTTCATAGAGCGGACCAAGGCCGCCCAGAAGGGAAAGGCGTGTCTGTCGTGCTGACATGATAGTGTCGAGGCCCTGCTCAATCTGGTCTATGGCGGTTTGTAGGATAGCAAGAGCAACCGCATCTTCGACGGCAGCATAGTCGAATATCATCGGCACGAGCGTTCCGAAGTCGCTCGGAGTTGCCGCATGCGCAAATCGTACAATGTTATGCGGGTTGTTTTCATAACGCTGCATGACGGCTTGTGTAAGTTCGGATGCAGGGCGGAAACGATCATATGCCAAAAGCGTTTCCTCGAGCAGATGTCGACCTAAACGTGCGCCGCCGCCGAGATCGCCGACCTTGAATCCCCAACCGCCCGCGAACTGGACCTTATCTCCTTCGCGCGCAATAAAGAGCGAGCCCGTTCCCAGAATGACGACTGTACCGTCATTATTGCCTATTGCGCCCTGAAGCGCGATCAAGCCATCTGATAAAACCAATGCATCCTTGAACGGGAGTGAGGCTTTCAAGTTTGCAGCGTTGTCGCCAACATTCGCGCCGGCGAGCCCCAACACTGCGGACAGAGAACCTACGTGTGATTTATCGATGCCTGCGCTGGCAAATGCAGCATCAGTGGCGTCCATTATATTGCCGCGCGCCATATCCATATCGGTCATGACATTGGCGGAGCCGCTCTTGCCTATACCAAGGATGCGGCCGTTCAGATCGGCCAATGCCGCTCTGCAACCTGTTCCACCGCCATCGATTCCTAGGAGATAAGTCACGACAAATAGCCCTCCATAAATAGAATACCAATAAAGTACCAATAGCCAAGCGTTAATTTACGTATTTTCAAATTTTTCTATAATTCATTGTTATATATGCATAAAATTACACCGATGCAAATGACTGCAGGATTTTTTTAAGATTTACTGGACAAGTGGTATTTTTTTGGCATTAATTATAAAAACGAGGAGAGCAGAGTGGAACCTAGCCGCACCGAGCAACGCAATGATAGAGCGACCGGTCTTGACGAGAAGTCGCCGGACGTTGTTGTACGTTTGCTGCTTGATGCGCAAATCGCTGCTGCAGAAGTCGTCGCTAATGCGTTGGATCCAATTGCGGAGGCGGCACAGATCGCTGCTGAAACCATTTCGGGTGGCGGCAGGTTGGTATATGCAGCTGCAGGAAGTTCAGGTCTCATGGCTCTGGCCGATGCGCTGGAAATTCCTGGCACCTATGGTATCGCCCCGGACAGGATTGTCATTCTGATCGCTGGAGGTATTGCCAGCCTTAATCGTCTTGCCGGAACCTATGAGGATGACGTTAGTCAAGCTGCCAAAGACATCGCCGAGGCAGGCTTGAGGGCAGGCGATTGTCTGATAGCGGTGTCGGCAAGCGGTACAACGCCTTATGCTCTGGCAGCAATTGACGAAGCCAGGAAGCGCGGGCTTAAAATCATTTCGATTGCCAATAATCGTAACGCACCGATCTTTGACGGTGCTGATGTTGCCATTGCATTGGAAACTCCGGCGGAAATGGTCGCGGGTTCGACCAGGATGGGTGCCGGTACGGCGCAGAAAATCGCCCTTAATTTGTTATCTACCCTGATGGCGATCCATCTTGGGCATGTACATGACGGCTACATGGTCAATCTGGTGGCGGACAACATTAAATTGCGCGAGAGGGCGGTTCGGATTGTCTCGGCAATAAGCGTTTGCGATCCGGGTGAAGCTGCAAAATGGCTTGATGCAAGCGGAGGCTCAGTAAAAGAGGCGGTACTACTCGCTGCCGGCGCAAAAGATGCGAACAAAGCAACAAGAATTCTCGAAAGCAATCAACAGAGGCTTCGCCCGGCGCTTTCGGAACTGAAAGAGATCCTTGGGTCCCGCTAGGGGCCCGGGCTCTCATTAACGGCACTACTCATGAGGGTGCAACAGGAGACTAAAATGGGAAGCAAGACACTAAAATCACTGCTAATGGCGACAAGCATCCTGGCAACAGCCGGTTTTGCTCGTGCCGCTGATACCGAGCTTACAATTGAAAGCTGGCGTACGGATGATCTTGCCATCTGGCAGGAAAAGCTGATCCCAGCGTTCGAAGCAAAGAATCCCGGCATCAAGGTTAAATTCGCGCCAACACCGCCCACCGAATATGATGCCGCCCTTGGTGCGCGTTTTGATGCAGGCAGCGCTGGCGATATCATCACTTGCCGTCCGTTTGACAAGTCGCTTGAACAGTTCAAACGCGGCAATCTCGCCAGCCTCACTGATCTCCCCGGCATGAAAAATTTCTCCGACGTTGCCAAGGCTGCGTGGACGACTGACGATGGCAAGGACGCATTCTGCGTACCGATGGCCTCGGTTATTCATGGGTTCATCTACAACAAGGATGCCTTTGATAAGCTTGGCATTGCTATTCCGACGACCGAAGCTGAATTCTTTGCAGCGCTAGACAAGATCAAGGCCGATGGCACCTATATTCCAATGGCAATGGGTACCAAAGACCTTTGGGAAGCCGCAACCATGGGCTACCAGAATATCGGCCCGACATATTGGAAGGGTGAAGAAGGCCGCGCCAAGCTGATTAAGGGCGAGGAAAAGCTGACGGACGCTCCTTGGGTCGAGCCTTACAAGGTTTTGCTAAAGTGGAAAGATTATCTGGGCGACGGTTTTGAAGCTCAGACCTATCCGGACAGCCAGAATCTGTTCACCTTGGGTCGTGCTGCAATCTATCCAGCTGGTTCATGGGAAATTGGCCTTTTCAATACGCAGGCTCAGTTCAAAATGGGGGCATTCCCGCCACCCGTGAAAAATGCTGGCGATGCATGCTACATCTCGGATCATAACGATATTGGCGCGGGTCTGAACGCCAAGAGCAAACATCCGGAAGAAGCCAAGAAGTTCCTCGATTGGGTCGCTTCGCCCGAGTTCGCCGACATCTATGCCAATGCGCTGCCTGGCTTCTTCAGCCTGAACTCGACGCCGGTAAAGATGCAGGATCCATTGGCGCAGGAGTTCGTTTCCTGGCGCGAAAAGTGCAAGCCAACAATCCGTTCAACTTACCAGATATTGTCGCGCGGCACACCTAATCTCGAAAACGAGACATGGGTAGAATCTGCTAACGTGATCAATGGTACCGACACGCCTGAAGCAGCAGCCAAGAAGCTGCAAGACGGTCTGGACAGCTGGTACAAGCCTGCCAAATAAGCACTTGATCATAAACGGGGCATCGCCTGATGCCCCGTTTATGCTTTGAGTAAAACGTCGATTATTCGACTTGATGGTTTTCCACGGCAGTCGCACGCCGTTTCATGATGCGGCCAAAACCAAAAGCAGGGGTTCTGTTATCCATGAGCACAGTCGAGCAAGCATCGGCCGACCGCGGCAACGATAAGCGTCCTTGGCGCTGGCACATATTGGTATTTTTGACACCAGCTTTGCTCGTCTACACGGCGGTGATGATCCTTCCGCTCATCGAAACACTGCGTCTTTCGCTGTTCAACGTTAAAGACGGCCAAAGCGTCTTTGTGGGCTTGGACAATTTTGCTGTGCTGTTTGGAGATCCGCGTTGGGCGGCAAGCTTCTGGAACGCACTGAAGAATAACTTCATCTTCTTTTTCATTCACATGGTCGTGCAAAATCCAATCGGGGTTGCATTGGCAGCGCTTCTATCCGTGCCAAAATTGCGCTTTGGTGCCTTCTATCGCACCGCTTTGTTTCTGCCGACGCTGCTTTCATTTGTCATTGTCGGGTTTATCTGGAAGCTCATTCTTTCACCGATATGGGGCGTCTCGCCATTCCTTTTGGATTTGATTGGCCTCAAATCACTTTTCTCGCCATGGCTCGGTAAGCCCGGTTCAGCATTGATTGCGGTGTCACTGATTTCAGTGTGGCAGTATGTCGGCATACCGATGATGTTGATTTACGCGGCGATGCTGAACATTCCGGACGAAGTTCTGGAAGCAGCAGAGTGCGACGGTGTTACCGGATGGAGCCAATTCTGGAAGATCAAGCTTCCGCTGATATTGCCCTCAATCGGCATCATCTCGATCCTTACTTTTGTGGGCAATTTCAACGCGTTCGATCTGGTTTATACCGTGCAAGGTGCACTGGCAGGGCCGGATGGAGCGACCGATATTCTCGGAACGTTGCTTTACCGTACATTCTTTGGCTTCCAGCTTCAGATCGGTGACAAGTCCATGGGCGCAACCATCGCGACGGTGATGTTCCTCATCATCCTCTCTGGCGTTTGCCTCTATCTGTTTGCCATTCAGCGGCGCATGCGCCGGTATCAGTTTTAGGATTACGATCATGGCAAAAACCACGACATCCCCAGTTCGGACCGGTCTCGTCCACCTCGCGTTGATAACTTACACGCTTATCGCGTTATTCCCCGTGTTCCTGACCGTCATCAATTCTTTCAAGGATCGCGCCTCTATTTTCCGCGATCCTCTGGGCCTACCTACTCCATCGGTTTTCAGTCTCGTTGGTTATGAAACAGTGCTGAAGCAAGGCGATTTCATACTCTATTTTCAAAACAGTTTTATCGTCACTGCCGTATCGATCTTTTTCGTTCTGTTGTTTGGGGCAATGGCAGCCTTTGCATTGTCGGAATATCGTTTCCGCGGCAACACCCTGATGGGACTTTATCTTGCACTTGGTATCATGATCCCAATTCGGCTGGGCACAGTAGCGATCCTGCAGGGAATGGTAGCGGCCGGTCTGGTGAATACGTTGACCGCGCTCATTCTGGTTTATACTGCACAGGGTCTTCCACTAGCCGTATTCATCCTTACTGAATTTATGCAAACGGTTTCCGATGATTTGAAGAATGCCGGACGTATCGACGGCCTTTCGGAATATTCCATATTCTTCCGTCTTGTTTTGCCGTTGATAAGGCCAGCCATGGCAACTGTCGCTGTCTTTACCATGATACCGATCTGGAACGATCTCTGGTTCCCGCTGATCCTTGCGCCCAGCGACGCGACCAAGACGATTACGCTTGGCAGTCAGGTCTTTATCGGTCAGTTCGTGACTAACTGGAATGCTGTTCTTGCTGCACTTACTCTGGCGATTGTGCCGGTGCTTGTCCTTTACCTTATCTTTTCGCGGCAGTTGATCCGCGGCATCACAGCAGGAGCCGTGAAATGAGCGAACAAAAGCCGATCCGCGTTCTTGTTGCCGGGCTTGGCAATATGGGCCGCAGTCATGCGCTCGCCTACCATAATAATCCGGGATTTGAGATCGTTGGGTTGGTAAACAGATCTGTCGTGCCCTTGCAGCCGGAACTTGAAGGGTACACGATTCACCAATCATTTGAGGCAGCCTTGGCGGAGCTCAAACCGGAACTGGTGTCCATCAATACTTATTCCGACAGCCATGCAGACTATGCTGTGGCGGCAATGAAAGCGGGGGCGGATGTCTTCGTTGAAAAGCCATTGGCTACAACAGTTGCCGATGCGGAGCGTGTGGTAGCTGCCGCCAAGCAATATGGCCGTAAACTGGTGATTGGTTACATATTGCGCCACCATCCGTCATGGGTTCGGCTGATTGAAGAGGCCCGAAAACTCGGCGGACCTTATGTTTTCCGGATGAATCTCAATCAGCAATCCAGTGGTGCAACTTGGAACACGCATAAGGCGCTTATGCAGACAACGTCTCCAATTGTCGATTGCGGCGTGCACTACCTCGATGTGATGTTGCAAATCACCGATGCAAAGCCGGTTCAGGTACGCGGCATGGGCGTGCGGCTATCGGATGAGATTGCGCCAGACATGTACAATTATGGTCATCTCCAGGTTCTGTTCGATGATAGGACTGTGGGGTGGTATGAGGCCGGCTGGGGTCCGATGATTTCGGAAACCGCCTTCTTCGTGAAAGACGTCATATCTCCCAATGGTTGTGTCTCCATCGTGATGGATCAGAATGCCAAATCAGATGACATCGATTCCCATACCAAGACGTCAACGATAAAGTTGCACTCAGCAGCAATGGATGCAGATGGTCGTTTTACCAAACAGGACGAGTTGCTGAATATGGCTGGTGAGCCCGGCCATCAGGAGCTGTGCGATCTTGAGCAAGCCTATGTCCTCAAGGCAATCCGGGAAAATATTGATCTTACACGTCACATGCAGGATGCGGTGCGCTCTTTGAGCGTGTGTCTTGCAGCCGACGAAAGCGTTCGTACCGGTCAGCCAGTAAACCTATAAATTTATCCAAGAAACGGGAACAAGACATTGGGTTCTTTGAAGATCGAAAATATCGTTAAGTCTTTTGGCCATGTGGACGTACTGAAAGGTATTGACCTTGAGGTAGAGGACGGCGAGTTCGTCATTTTTGTCGGACCATCGGGCTGCGGTAAATCAACGCTGCTGCGTATCATCGCTGGTCTGGAAGACGCGACGGCTGGCGAAATTCTTATTGATGGCAAGAAGGTCAATAATACGCCGCCAGCCAAGCGGGGCATTGCGATGGTATTTCAGACCTATGCGCTTTATCCACATCTGTCGGTTCGCGACAATATGGGTCTTGGGTTGAAACAGGCCGGAAAACCCGCAGACGAAATCAAGGAGCGCACCAAAGTCGCATCCTCCATGTTGTCGCTTGACGATTATCTTGAGCGTCGTCCTTCAGAGCTTTCAGGCGGGCAACGCCAACGTGTTGCTATCGGGCGTGCCATAGTGCGCGAGCCCAAGCTGTTTCTTTTTGACGAGCCATTGTCAAATCTTGACGCGGCCCTACGCGTCAATACACGATTGGAGATCGCTCGGCTTCATCGCCAGCTTAAGGCGACCATGATCTATGTGACACATGATCAGGTTGAGGCAATGACGCTCGCCGATAAGATCGTCGTGCTGAACAAAGGTAAGATCGAGCAGGTAGGTTCGCCTATGGAGCTTTATAATGCTCCGCAGACCGTATTCGTTGCCGGCTTTATCGGATCGCCGCAGATGAACCTGATTGACGCGGCAAAGCTTGGCCATACCGATGCGAAAACTATTGGTATTCGCCCGGAGCATATTCAGGTCAGCAGCACATCCGGAGAATGGAAGGGCTCGGTCATCCATGTCGAACATTTGGGTGCTGATACAATCATCTATCTCCAAACGGACTTTGGACCTTTGACGGTCAGACTGTTCGGAGAGCATCAGTACGAAGTTGATGGCATTCTATATGCAACCCCAGATGCCGGGCGCACTTATCGCTTTGACAACGAAGGACAGGTCATCAAATCGTGACGATTCATGTCATGACATCATAGACTGTTTGGGTCATAGTCGCCGCCGCGCAGAGTCTCTTCGTGCGCGGCATACTTATTGACGAGAACAGGATCGATGTTATGGGCTATATCCCGGATTCCAAGCGCTACGACACTATGAAGTACAATCGCTGTGGTCGCAGCGGCCTAAGACTGCCAGCGATTTCTCTCGGCCTTTGGCACAATTTCGGCGATGACACACCCCATAATCTCAAACAGGCAATTTGCCGTCAGGCATTCGATCTCGGCATTACCCATTTCGATCTTGCCAATAATTACGGACCACCTCCCGGTTCTGCCGAGACAGCTTTTGGCGAAATCCTGCGTACGGATTTCAGAGCCCATCGCGATGAGTTGATTATCTCTTCCAAGGCAGGATATGGCATGTGGCCAGGCCCCTATGGCGAATGGGGTAGCCGGAAATATTTGATTGCCAGCTGCGACCAGAGCTTGAAGCGTCTGGGCCTCGACTATGTCGATATTTTCTACTCCCATCGTTTCGATCCAGATACGCCGCTTGAAGAAACGATGATGGCCTTGGACCATATTGTGCGGTCTGGCCGCGCTCAATATGTTGGGCTTTCCTCGTATAATTCTCATCGCACGCGCGAAGCGGCTGCCATTCTTGAAGAACTTGGCACGCCATGCCTTATTCACCAGCCAAGCTACTCCATGATTAACCGCTGGATCGAGGAAGATGGTTTGGTTGATACTTTGGAAGATCTGGGAATTGGCTCGATTGTATTTTCGCCGCTGGCTCAAGGAATGCTGACAGACAAATATCTCAAGGGTGTTCCTGAACAGAGTCGTGCTGCACAAGGAAAATCACTCAATCCTGACTTTCTTAGCGATCAGAATATCGCCAATATCCGTTCACTAAACGAGATTGCTTCGCGCCGCGAACAAACGCTCGCTCAAATGGCGTTGGCGTGGGTTTTGAGGAAAGGTCGTATTACGACGGCTTTGATTGGTGCGAGCAAGCCGCAGCAGGTCATTGATTGTGTAAAAGCGCTCGACAATCTTGAGTTCAGCGACGAGGAGTTGGCTCAGATTGATACCTATGCGAACGATGCCAATGTCAATCTTTGGGCTGCTTCGGCCGAACGAAAAGGGCCCGAGCGCAAGCCGGTCAAATTGGACTGACACGTCAGACAGAACAATGCTTCGGCGGCGGAGTAGGTCGCCGGGCACGTAAGCAATTGGCAGAACGCGCCAATTGTGCGAAATGTCTGCGCCAGAACAGAAATAGCCTGAACAAGCGGAATGGAACTTTTCAATGAAGATTGCGATGATCGGGACCGGATATGTCGGTCTGGTGTCGGGAGTGTGCTTTGCCGAATTCGGCTTCTCTGTCACATGCGTTGATAAAAACCCGGCTATTGTCGAGCGCTTGCAGGCGGGCGAAGTTACCATTTTCGAACCTGGCCTCGATGAATTGCTTGCGCGCAATGCGCGCGACGGCCGCCTGACATTTACCACCGAACTCGCTGAGACAGTTGCAGATGCCGACGTGATATTCGTAGCGGTCGGCACGCCATCGAGGCGCGGCGACGGCGAAGCAGACCTGCAATATATCTACGCGGCAGCCGATGAGATCGCTGCGGCGATGAAGCCAAATGCTGTCATTGTGATTAAGTCCACAGTGGTGGTCGGCACCAATGCCATCGTGCGCGACCGCATCTCCAAGGCCCGGCCCGGTGTGCCGTTTTCCATGGTGTCCAATCCGGAATTTCTTCGTGAAGGTTCAGCAGTTGAAGACTTTCTTCGACCGGACCGCGTTGTCGTCGGTGTTCATGACGATGCGGGAGCAGCTGCCATGAAGCGCGTTTATCGTCCGCTTTATCTGCGTGAGACGCCAATGATTGTGACCACTTTGGAAAATGCTGAAATCATCAAATATGCGGCCAATGCCTTTTTGGCCATGAAGGTCACCTTCATCAACGAAGTGGCAGACCTTTGCGAAAAGACAGGCGGAAATGTGCAGGATGTTGCCCGTGCCATCGGCATGGATAATCGCATCGGCTCAAAGTTCTTGCATGCCGGTCCGGGTTTCGGCGGTTCGTGTTTCCCGAAGGACACACGAGCTTACGCTGCAACGGGACGCAAGATGAATGCGCCTCAAACGCTGATCGAACAGGTTGTCACTGTCAATGAGCAGCGCAAACGGTCAATGGCTGAGCGGATTGTTGAAGCTGCGAAAAAGAGCGGGACCAAATCGATTGCCGTGCTTGGCATCGCATTCAAGCCGAATACGGATGATATTCGGGAGGCTCCAGCACTTGATATTATTCCAGCCTTGCAGAATGCAGGTCTTGCCGTGCGGGCGCATGATCCAGAAGCGCGCAGCGCTGCCGAGCCGGCTCTGCCCGGTGTTATCTGGTGCACCTCTGCCTATGATGCGATTGAAGGCGCCGGCATTACCGTGTTGCTGACGGAGTGGAACGCATACCGCGCACTTAATCTGAAAAAAGTCTCAGAATTGATGAGCGGCAATATTCTCTTCGACCTGCGTAATGTCTTTAATGAACAGGAACTCGAAGGCTCGGGCCTTGAATATTATTCAGTCGGCAGACCGCTTGTTAGGTAAGCCACCGCTTACACATCTTGAGTGAGTGCTCGCTTTTCATTGGCGATCAGCCAAAGGTTGCGGATATAGACAAATAAACCGAAGCCTTGGCCAGCTATGAATACAGGGTCCTTGCGGACGATCGCATAGACAAAAAGCAGCGCTCCGCCAAAAAGCGAAAAAAACCAGAAGGCTACAGGCATTACGCTTTTCTTTGCTTTTTCGGACGCGAGCCACTGGACGACGAAGCGCATGGTGAAACATCCCTGAGCGAAAAAGCCCAGCAAAATCCAGGCGTCAAACTGTTCGATAAAAACCGTATGCAGCCAATTGGAAAATGCTTCGGCCATTGCTGGTCTCCATATTATTCAGGGAGGGCTTTCCCTCTCGCGCGGGCTCAATATCACTGAATGACGCTCTGCACCATTGGGATTATGTGCGGTTGCGGATGTCACTCAATGATTTGGCCGGAGTGATCGCTTCCGGGTCCAAACGAATTTCGATGATCGCAGGCTTTCCGCTTTGTACCGCGCGTTGCCAAGCCCCTTCAAACTCACTGGTAGTTTCCACGGTTTCGCCATGACCACCATAGGCTCTTGCCAGCATTGCGAAGTCAGGATTGGTCAGGTCCGTGCCTGACACACGTCCAGGATATTCGCGCTCCTGATGCATGCGGATAGTGCCATAGATGCCATTATTGATGACGAGAACAATAATGGGCAGGTTGTACTTCACCGCAGTGGCGAAGTCCTGACCGTTCATGAGAAAGCAGCCATCGCCGGCGAAACATACTACCATGCGTTCAGGATGAATTTGTTTTGCAGCAACCGCCGCGGGTAGGCCATAGCCCATTGATCCTGATGTGGGAGCGGCTTGCGTTGCGAAACGGCGAAAACGATGGAACCGATGCAACCAGGTCGCGTAATTGCCGGCACCATTGGTCATGATTGCGTCTTCGGGCAGGACGGTTTCAAGATAGGACATGATTGGTCCCATCGCGACTTTGCCCGGTCCGCTTTGCGGAGGCGTGGACCAATCAAGATAGGATTTATGGGCAGTTTCTGCTTCACCGGGCCAATTAATATTGGATGGCGGTGCGAGATGTTCGACCACCTCAGCAAATGCGTCTGGCGCCGAATTGATCGAAAGAGCAGGCCGGTAAACCCGACCCAATTCATTTGCATCCGGATGGATATGGATGAGGGTTTGCTTGGGATACGGGCTGTCCATGAGTGTGTAGCCGGAAGAGGGCATTTCACCAAACCTTCCGCCTACAAGAAGTAAAACATCAGCTTCTTTCACCCGCTTGGCCAGCGCCGGATTAATGCCGATTCCGACATCGCCTGCATAGTTGGGATGTAGATTATCGAACAGCATCTGCCGCCTGAAGGAGCAACCCACGGGAAGGTGCCACTTCTCGGCAAAACGGGTGATTGATGCAACGGCATCTGCGCTCCAACGGGCCCCCCCCAATATCATGAATGGTTTGGAAGCAGCCTGTAATATGTCGGCAAGCTTTTCTATGCTGGCGGCGGACGGGCCGGTTTCTACGGGTTGCCATGCTTGTGCCGTCACGGTTTCTACCATGTCCGTGAGCATATCTTCAGGCAAAGCAAGAACAACCGGGCCTGGCCGTCCGGAGGTCGCGACAGAAAATGCTCGGGTTACGAATTCGGGAATACGCCGGGCATCATCAATCTCTGCGACCCATTTCGCTGTATCGGCAAAAAAGCGGCGGTATTCTACCTCCTGAAATGCCTCTCGTTCGCGGGCATCACGCTGAACCTGCCCGATGAACAGGATCATTGGAGTTGAATCCTGCATGGCGATATGTATGCCGGGTGAAGCATTCGTCGCGCCAGGTCCGCGTGTGACAAAGCAAATTCCAGGCTTTCCTGTGAGCTTGCCCCAAGCCTCCGCCATCATGGCGGCCCCGCCTTCCGCGCGGCAGATCGTTATGCCGATCTTCGCGTCATAAAGCGCGTCCAACACAGCCAGATAGCTTTCACCCGGTACGCAAAAGAGACGCTCCGCACCATTTGCGGCCAAAGCTTCAACGATCAATTCACCGCCCGTCTTCATTCGGATGCGTCCTTCAACTGTTGGAGTATATCGGCAGTGTGTTCGCCTAAGCGAGGCGAGGGCCGTGTGTAGGTCAATGGTGTTTGTGACATGATGATCGGCGTTCGCACAGAAGGGATAGAACTGCCATGGGAGTCTTCCAGGTCAAGTCGCAATTGCCGCGCCACGATCTGCGGATCGTCGAACATCTCACCAATCTTGTTGATCGGTCCCGCTGGCACCGCATTTTTGGCACAGGCGTTTAGCAGCTCAGCCCGGGTTCTTTTTGAGGTTTCCGTGCTGATGAGCGTTGTTAGTATCGTGCGATTTTCAAGTCTGGATCGGTTTGTGAGAAACCGCTCATCGCTGGCCCATTCCGGATGCTCGATGATTGAACAGAATCTGGCGAATTGCCCATCATTGCCGACAGCAAGGATCAGGTGTCCGTCAGATGTGGGAACAACCTCATAAGGGGAGATATTCGGGTGTGCATTGCCCATACGGTTCGGGCTTTTCCCCGTAGCCAGAAAATTCATTGCCTGATTGGCCATCACAGCTGACTGGACATCGAACAGCGCCATATCCACCATTTGACCTTGACCGGTCTTAGCGGCATGGGCAAGGGCGGCCTGAATGGCAATGACCGAATAGAGTCCGGTAAATACATCCGCGACTGCCAAACCTACTTTTTGAGGCTGGCCATCAGGGTCGCCCGTCACCGACATCAGGCCGGACATTCCCTGAATGATAAAGTCATAGCCAGCCTGCGATGCATATGGGCCGGTCTGGCCGAAACCTGTTATTGAACAGTAGACTAGTCTCGGGTTCTCAATGCTTAGGCTGGCGTAATCCAGTCCGTATTTTGCCAGTCCGCCCACCTTGAAATTTTCAAGCACAACATCAGCTGTCCGGCAGAGCGCTTTTACGGTTTCTTGTCCCTCAGCGGTTGTAAAATCGACCGTGATGGAGCGCTTGCCTCGGTTGCAAGAGTGAAAATACGCTGCGGAAAGGTTCTCGCCTTCTGCGCTGGTGATGAAAGGGGGCCCCCAGCCGCGTGTCTCGTCGCCGCCGGAGGGATTTTCCACCTTTATGACATCGGCTCCAAGATCAGCGAGAACCTGTCCGGCCCATGGGCCAGCCAGCACTCGGGCTAGTTCAATGACGCGTATGCCTTTAAGCGGGGCTGCCGCTTGCTCAGCAATCATCGGCTTGCCTTTGACGCTGTGTGGATAGCCCAATTGGCAAATTCGCTCATGATGAGTTCACGGTTGATTTCGTTTAGGCCCTCATGGCG
Source organism: Phyllobacterium sp. GQ127 (assembly GCF_059758635.1). Lineage (NCBI taxonomy): Bacteria > Pseudomonadati > Pseudomonadota > Alphaproteobacteria > Hyphomicrobiales > Phyllobacteriaceae > Phyllobacterium > Phyllobacterium sp. GQ127. Next base: position 1,265,930 of record NZ_JCAXDZ010000001.1, on the reverse strand, counting down.
CGTATCGGGATATATTTTGGTCGTAACGTCTGTAAAGCCGAGCTTGCGCATTCTATGGTCCAGATGATTGACGGAAGTGCCTTGTGCTGTCGCCGGATCTTTGGCACCGCCAACGAGGTTGAAGGGTAGGTTGCGACGCAATTTACTCAACAAGCTATCCTTTGCTCCGGTGAATACCAAATCGAATGTATCACGCCACATGCTCACAGTAGGGCTCCAGCCGCAAAGGGGATCCTTCACGTACAAATCGACCTCAGCAGAATCCCGCGAGAGCCAGTCAAAATCCGTTCGCGGATTGGCTACACTGCGATTCCATTCCTGAAATGTAAGTTTTGGCAGCAGCATGCTTGGGACATCAGAACCTAAAAACATACGTTCAGCCAGTAATAGGCATTGGGCGAACCTTCCCAACATTCCGGCCGAAAAATTTGCGTTCCAGACTGCAGCCGCATCCACTTTTTCTTGATGTTTGAAAACGTAATTAAGCGCGACAAGTCCGCCGAGGGAATGCCCGAAAATGATCAGGGGTAAATCCGGATAGCGTAGGCGCGCTTCATTGTTGACCGCATCAACATCGCGCAACACGGCGTCCATCCCATCTTTTGCAGCAAAGCGTCCCGCCGGTGCGTCTTGTGCTCTCGTCAGGCCATGCCCCCGATGATCATGTGCATAAATGTGAAAACCATGCTCGCTCAGAAATCCTGCAAAACGTTTGTAGCGCAAAGAATGCTCGGCCACTCCGTGATTTATTTGAATGATCCCGCGAACCCGACCCTTTGCGGGCATGTGTCGTATTGCAAGGGCTGCACCAGTACTGGTGGTCAAAACGTCGGTATCATCAAAACTCATGGCAACCTCTTTGCGAGAAGCCCAGTTGAGAGGGTGCCGTAAAATTAGTCAATGTGGAAAACAATCTACAAACTATTCTTAATTTTGGACTATTGTGCTCAATTATTAGTCAGGTGATTTGGTGTGCAATTTTATTTTGCAAAACCCCTTGCAAACCCGTTAAACTTGCCGCAGAACTTTAAACCTGAAGCATATGAGTTTCGCGGGTATTGCAATTTTGCGGTGTAATCGCGAATCGGATGATGTTGTTGCAATGACGAAACGTATTTCGTCTAGTTAGTTTACATGGCCGCTACCGGGAGAAGAGGACGCTTCCTGTTGCGGCACCAGAGGGGAAACCGGGTGACGGAAATATCCGCGCCCGGTTTCGCTCGTTTGGCGAAGGTCGAAATTGATGGGCATCCATTGCCACGGCTGAGGCTTTCGCCTACATACGGCGCAAATTCATTCAAAAGAAATCCCGAGCATCGGAGTGACGCGCGTTATGGCACGCCAATTCATCTATCACATGTCCGGCCTGAACAAGGCATATGGAACCAAGAAGGTTCTTGAGAATATCAACTTGTCCTTCTACCCAGACGCCAAGATTGGTATTCTGGGTCCAAATGGCGCCGGTAAGTCTACAGTTCTGAAAATCATGGCTGGTCTGGATAAGGAATATACAGGCGAGGCTTGGTTGGCGGATGGCGCTACCGTTGGCTATCTGGCGCAGGAACCTTATTTGGATCCAGCCAAGGACGTTATGGGCAATGTCATGGATGGCGTAGCCGACAAGAAGGCCATTCTCGATCGCTACAATGAATTGATGATGAATTACTCCGACGAGACCGCCGATGAAGGCGCCAAGTTACAGGATGTCATCGATTCTCAAAACCTCTGGGACCTTGAATCGCAAGTTGAGATGGCGATGGAAGCACTTCGTTGCCCACCCGGCGACAGCGAAGTAACCAATCTTTCCGGTGGTGAGCGCCGCCGTGTTGCTTTGTGCCGCTTGCTGCTGTCGCAGCCTGATCTTCTTCTGCTCGACGAACCGACCAACCATTTGGACGCTGAAACGACCGCCTGGCTTGAAAAACATCTGCGCGAATATAAGGGCTCCGTGCTTCTGATTACGCATGATCGCTACTTCCTAGACAATGTGACCGGCTGGATTCTCGAACTCGACCGTGGGCGCGGCATTGCTTATGAAGGCAATTACTCTGCCTATCTTGGTGCCAAGTCCAAGCGCATGCTGCAGGAAGGCCGTGAAGATGACTCCCGTCAGAAAGCTCTCGAGCGCGAACGCGAGTGGATTTCCGCCAGCCCGAAAGCACGTCAGGCAAAATCGAAGGCGCGTATCAAGGCCTATGATGCGCTCGTTGACGCCGCTAACGACCAGCGCCCCGGCGATGCCCAGATTCTGATACCGGCGGGTGAACGGCTGGGTCAGGTGGTTATCGAAGCCGAAAATCTCACCAAGTCTTTCGGTGATCGTGTGCTGATCGAAAACCTGACTTTCAAACTGCCACCCGGCGGTATTGTTGGCATTATTGGTCCGAACGGTGCGGGTAAAACCACTCTGTTCAAGATGATCACCGGTCAGGAAAAGCCGGATTCCGGCACTATTCGCGTCGGCGAGACTGTTAACCTCGGATATGTCGATCAGAGTCGCGATCACCTGAAAGCCGACAAGAATGTCTGGGAAGAAATTTCCGGCGGGACTGACATCATCAAGCTTGGCAAGCATGAGATGAACTCCCGCGCTTATGTTTCAGCATTCAACTTCAAGGGTACCGACCAGCAGCAGAAAGTTGGAAATCTTTCTGGTGGTCAGCGTAACCGCGTGCATCTGGCCAAGATGCTTCAGTCCGGTGGCAATGTTCTGCTCCTCGACGAACCGACAAATGATCTGGACACGGAAACCTTGGCAGCACTTGAAGATGCCTTGGAAAAATATGCAGGTTGCGCCGTGATCATCAGCCATGATCGCATGTTCCTTGACCGTCTCGCGACGCATATCCTGGCTTTCGAAGGCGATAGCCATGTCGAATGGTTTGAAGGCAATTTCGAAGATTATGAAAACGACAAGATTCGTCGTCTCGGTCCCGATAGCGTCAATCCAAAGCGTCCAAGCTACAAGCCTCTGACACGCTAAGTATAGGTGGGGAACCGCAAGGTTCCCCGTTGTCTTTGCTGGTGTAATCGCCAGATAATTTGCCGCTTTTCTAAAGCAGGGAACTCTTTGGAGCAAATGATGACTGACCTGTTCGTTAATCGTGACGAAATAGTCCCTTCGCGTAAGGTCAGTGGTCGTGTGATCGGGCTATTTGAGGCACTCGACAGGGATTTTGTCACTTCTCCAACAGATTCACTGGAACTGACTTTTGACGGTATTGTCGGTGACTTTCACGCGGGTCAGACGCGTCGCTCTGGCGGACGTGAGCCTTGGTATCCGCGTGGCACCGAGATGCGCAACGAACGCCACCTTTCCATTCTAAGTGCCGACGAGCTTGACGAGATCGCAGCAGGCATGGGCTTGCCTCAGCTGAAAGCTGAATGGATCGGTGGAAACATGGTGATTTCCGGTATTCCATCCCTTTCGATGCTACCACCCAGATCGCTGATGTTTTTTGAAGGTGGCGTGACGTTGAAAGTCGATGGACAGAATGCGCCCTGCAAGATTGCTGGTCGTTCTATTGCTTCGCATGCGGGTACTCCTGACGAAACCACCACTGCATTGGATTTTGTACGCGTGTCCAAGCGCTCGCGGGGTATCGTCGCTTGGGTTGAAAAGCCCGGGATCATACGCGCCGGTGAAAAAGTTGATATTCGTATTCCCGAACAGTGGATTTACAGGGTCTAAGGCTTGCGCCAAGTGCCTTTTCATGGCGAATAGAAAACAGGTCCGGTGCCAGCAATTTAGACGATTGCGGAGAATCGGGAAGCCGGTGAAAATCCGGCACGTGCCCAGCGCTGTAAGGGGAATGACCGTGCATTATGCCACGGTGGCCGAGAGGCCACAGGAAGGCGCACGGTTCAGCTGAACCCAAGTCAGAAGACCGGCCGGACCCCATAGCCCAAGCTGCGCGGACGGCGGCGAGGGCCTCAAGCGTTGTTAGGAGCAAACAATGCACGAAGCTTTTGATAGTCCGGTTCCAGCGGGTGATTTTACTGACGATGAGCGTGCGGCCGTTTATAAGGCGATTTATACCCGGCGAGACGTCCGCGATCAGTTTTTGTCAAAACCGATCGCCTATGATGTTTTGATGCGATTGCTCGATGCGGCGCACCATGCTCCATCTGTAGGCTTCATGCAGCCTTGGAACTTCATCACAATTCGCGATATGGCCCGCAAGAGGCAAGTGCACCGCGCTTTCGCCAAAGCCAACGAGGAAGCCAAGGCCCTGTTTCAAGATGAACGCCGGGCGCTGTATGCCTCTCTCAAATTGGAAGGCATCCTTAAAGCGCCGGTCAATTTATGCATCACCTGCGACCGGACACGCGGTGGAACGGTCGTGCTCGGTCGCACCCACAACCGCCAGATGGATGTCTATAGCACCGTTTGTGCAGTCCAAAATTTGTGGCTTGCTGCCCGTGCTGAAGGTATTGGCGTTGGCTGGGTGAGCATCTATCACGACAATGACATGCGCCAAATATTAGGTATTCCGGATCACGTTGAGATTGTTGCCTATCTATGCCTGGGCTATGTCGACGAGCTTTTTGATGCACCGGAGCTGGAAAAAAAGGGCTGGCGCAAAAGAATCCAATTACAGGACCTTATTTTTGAAGAAGGCTGGGGCCAGCTCAGCTCAGATCTTCCTCATCCGGATCCAGAAGACGTGTTGCCCGCCATTCCGTCAGTTTGCGATTAATCGCATCAAGCACGAAGAAACGAGCGGACTCTTTGTCATAGCCTTCGTCGCGCAGCGCATCATAGTCTGTATGTTGATGCCGCACATGGGCAATAGCGGCCAACCATACGGCAATCGGCGGCGGCAAGGTCTTCATGTGGGGCGCACCTGCGGCCGCGCGTATTGGTTCCGAATCGGAATAGGGAACGGCGGGTAAAAGCAAGGTCAGCGCTTTGTTGATTGAACGCTGACGGTTCGTTCCTGCACTCATTGATGTCTTTCTAATTTGATTCTGGCGCCTATTTCAGACGCGGCAGAAATTGTCGTCAATGGCAAAAACCTCTTGCCAATCGTCGCCTCATGACATAAACATATCTTTATGTCTTTTGAGGATTGGTTATGGACAGGCACAATCTTAATCTCGACCTGATGGTTGATACGTTGAAAGCGGCAGCTGAGCCTAGTCGGCTACGCATTCTTGCTTTGTTGTCGCGTGGTGATCTAACTGTTTCCGACCTCACATCCATTTTAGGACAATCTCAGCCGCGAGTGTCACGACATCTGAAATTGCTCTTTGAGGCAAGTCTTATCAACCGCTATCAGGAAGGCTCCTGGGCCTATTTCCGTTTGGCGGAATCATTGATTGTGGGAGATATTGCCCGTTCCCTGCTAGATCGCCTGGATTGTTCTGATCCCCTGCTGGAGCGTGACCTTGAACGTCTTTCCTCTGTGAAGCTTCAGCGCCGTGAACGTGCGGCTGCCTATTTTAGCGCGAATGCTTCAAGCTGGGATGCTATCCGCTCGTTGCATGTTCCAGACGGCGCTGTGGAAGAGGCCCTTACCAAGATCATAGGTGCAAGACCGTTTCAAGCGATGCTCGACGTCGGTACGGGTACCGGGCGCCTGCTTGAGCTCTTTGCTCCGCTCTACTTGCGCGGTGTCGGTATCGATATCAATCGCGACATGTTGACGATTGCCCGGTCAAATCTTGAGAAGTCCGGCATTGCCAACGCGCAAGTCCGTCAAGGTGACGTCTATTCCTTGCCGGTAGACAGAGAGTCTTTCGATCTGGTGACAATCCATCAGGTCTTGCACTTCCTTGATAATCCGGCCGAGGCCATTCGTGAAGCTGCACGTGCCTTGCGTCCTTCCGGCCGAATGTTGATCGTCGATTTTGCTCCACACGAACTTGAATTTCTACGCGACAGACATGCCCATTTGCGCCTCGGTTTTCATGATGGACAGATTAAAGACTGGCTGACGGAAGCCGGACTGACGCTGGAACAGAGCATGGAATTACAACCAAAAGATAAAGACAAACTGACTGTTAAATTGTGGCTGGCACGCGACCCACGCTTGCTAATTGCCGATCCTGTTTCAACCTCCCGCGTTACGGAGAGTGTCTAATGAGTTTTTTCCGCCAATCCCGCCGTGCCGATCTTGGTAGCAATATCAAGGTTTCATTCGAGTTCTTCCCGCCAAAGACCGAGGTGATGGAAGAGCGTCTCTGGGAGACTGTAACGCGTCTGGCTCCGCTTAATCCCGAATTTGTCTCTGTGACATATGGGGCAGGTGGCTCAACTCGTGAACGCACAGCCCGCACGATCAAGCGCATCTTAACCGAAACCGATGTGAATGCAGCGGCACATTTAACCTGTGTTGATGCCACGAAGGAAGAGGTGGACACGGTAATCCGCGAATTTGCCGCCATGGGTGTCAATCGCTTTGTCGCCTTGCGCGGCGATCCGGCAAGCGGCGTAGGTGCTCATTACAAACCGACACCGGGTGGGTATGAAAACGGTGCCGAACTTGTCGCTGGATTGAAAGCTTTCGCTGACTTCGATATTTCGGTGTCTGCATATCCCGAAAAGCATCCCGAGAGCCCGGATTTTGCTACCGACATCGATATGTTGAAGCGCAAGGTCGATAATGGCGCGACGCGTGCCATCACGCAGTTCTTCTTCGAGAACGACCAATATGAGCGCTATGTTGAAAAGGTGCGTCGTGCCGGAATCTATATTCCGATTTTGCCTGGCATACTTCCAATCCATAATTTCACCCAGGTTACCAATTTCTGCTCCAAAGCTGGTACTCACATACCTACATGGTTGGCAGAGCGGTTTGATGGATTGCAGAATGACGAGCAGACTCATGCTCTGGTAGCTTCAGCCGTCGCAGCGGAACAGGTTCTTGATCTGGTCGAACGTGGCGTGCAGGATTTCCATTTTTACACGATGAACAGGGCTGATCTCGCCTTTGCGATCTGTCATCTCATCGGTATTCGTCCGGAAGCTGTAGCACTCCAATCCAATCTGGCCGGTGCGGCAGCTTGATAACAGCTTGTAAAAGTGAAACGGCCCGGTTGCTATAACCGGGCCGTTTCTTTTGTTTCACTCACTTAACGGTCAGAGACCATATCCGTAGCGCTCATATTTCAATTCAAGGTATCAGTCCTACGACCATTGCACCAATAAATGCGAACGCTGCACAGATCATAAGGACATTCATCGATCGAGTTAGTCCCATCGCTTGTCTCCTGCAGTTAACCCCCATAACATAGCGCAAATTCGCCACAGAAAAAGCCCAAATATTACCGAACGATGACAAAGAGTGTAGAAATTTTTTCTACAGCAACGATAAGTTTTTGAAACTAAACGTATTTAAACGTTTGAAAATGTCGAAAAAATCGAAAAAATTCTTTGCTGGCGGTAAAATTTTGCAGTGCAATAAAATTATCGCAGTTCTCGTTAGCGTGTTGCTTTGCCACATTTCGAACAGGATTAAGCCTTGGAGTTTCGGGCTAACTACAGAAATTTTATGACAATTCTATCTATTCGGCTTTCTGGAAAGCGCTAGAATACGGCCATCAATGATCAGCAGACCCAAAGCGATGAGGGCCATTCCGGCAATGTCTTGCACCGCCAGTTTCTCGCTAAGAAAAATTGTTCCAAGTAAAACGGCGCTGACCGGAACAATCAGGGTGACGAGGGAGGCATTGGTTGCTCCCGAAGCTTTCACGATTGAAAAGAACAGGATATAGGCGAAAGCTGTCGATAGCAGCCCCAATCCGAGAATGGCGGACCAGACGCCCAGGCTAATCCCATCCAAATGCGGCATGCCGTCATGGAGGAGTACGACAGGGATCATGATAAGAGTGGATGCTGTCATCTGTCCGGTTGCCGTTACTGTTGGCGGGATGCCTTTAAAGCGTTTGGCCAGGATGCTCGCGAAGGCGTAGGATATAGTTGCGGTTATGACAGCAAGCTCGGCCCATAGCGGCCCGCCAAGGCCAGTCAAAATTCCAGGCCCGATCATGACCACAATACCCACGATACCCATGAAAATGCCGGCAAGCTTGGCTGCCGTAACCTTTTCGTCGGCGGTCAGTATGGTCGCCAATATGACCGTCCAGATAGGGGTCGTTGCATTGAAGATAGAGGCAAGACCAGCACCTAGCGCTGTTTGCCCGATGAAAAGCAAAGAAAAGGGAATGACATTGTTCAACAGGCCGAGTCCGGCAAAACCGAGCGCGTGGCGACGATAGTCCCAGAAATTAACACCGCGGCTTCCAAGATAAATATGCAGCGCCAGGGCTGCTATGACAACGCGAAACAACACCAGCGTGAGGGGTGGAACGACTTGTACAGCGATGCGCGCGAAGAAGAATGATCCACCCCAAATAGCACCTAACAACAGCAATTGCAGCCAGACAAATCCGGACATGGAAAGGGTCGGCGGCACTTTGGCATCAGCTACGGACACGGCAATTACCCTTTCATGGTAAGCAGATTGCAAATCCTTAGCCATTTTATGGCGAGTCGCCACCCGATTCTTGCAACAAGTCGCGACTTTCATCCGTCACTTTCCCTTGCTAAGAGTCTGGAATGACGCAAGACACACAGATGCAACGATTCGCCACCGCCCGTGATGCAGCGCTTGAATTGCGCCCGGATCAACCGGTTTATTGCTTCAGGCCTCAGGTCCTCATCGAGGACGCTCATAACTTCATGAAGATGTTTCCTGGCGAGACCGCTTATGCGGTTAAAACCAATGGTGAAAATCTGGTGCTGGAAACACTCGCCCGTAACGGCATCAATACATTTGACGTGGCCTCGCCGGGGGAGTTCGCAGCTGTTCGAAAAGTGGCACCCAATGCGCATATGCTCTACATGCATCCGATCAAAGCGCAATCGGACATCCGTCTGGCTCTTGAAACCTATGGTATCCGCATCCTTGCCGTAGACCATGAAGATGAGATCGCCAAGGTGACCCGCATTGTGCGGGCTTTGGATATCGATCCGGGCAGCATAACTCTCTACATTCGGTTGCAGACAAAGGGACATGCAGCATACGAGCTTTCAAAGAAATTCGGTGCTGCTCCGGCCCATGCCGTGGAATTGCTGCAGCGTTCAGAAAAAATTGGCTACAAAGTCGGCCTTTGCTTCCATGTTGGCAGTCAGATTGAAGATCCCGATACCTACGAACGCGCATTGCGCGCTGCCGATTGGGTCAGAAATCGCGCAGGAGTGACATTGGCAGGGCTTGATGTGGGCGGTGGTTTCCCGGCCGAGTATGGTCATGATCCCAAGCGCAAACAGGTCGAAATGCCCTCGCTCGGGCAATTAATGTCGCGTTTGCGCGGCGATATCAATGAATATGGTTTTGGAGATTTGCCGCTGGTTGCCGAACCCGGACGGGTTATTGTTGCGCGGGCCTTTTCGCTGATTGTTCGAGTGCTTCTGCGCAAAGGCAGACGGCTTTACATCAATGATGGTATCTGGGCATCGCTTTCGGATTCCTGGACTGGAAAAATCACTTTGCCAGCCCGGTTTATCCCAGACCCTGCCAAGAAACATCGCAATGGCAATCCTGAAACGATTGTGCCTTTCCGTGTTTGCGGGGCAACTTGCGATTCCGTTGATATTTTGTCCCGCCCATTCTGGCTGCCGGAAACCGTGGATACCGGCGACTGGATCGAGATTGGCAATATCGGTGCCTATTCTCTGTCGTTGCGTACCCGGTTTAACGGTTTCTACCCCGATACATTTGTCGAGGTGGAAACACCGTTTGAGGCGGGCGGACGGCCGGAAGGGTTTGCTTCGCTGGAGACGATGGAATACGCCTCACAAGACCTATAGCTTGTTCAGAAGTTCCGGTGTTGGCCAGGAATCGGCTGGCAGGCCTAGCCGCATTTGTTCCTCGCGGACGGCGTCGCGGGTAAGAATGCCGAACACGCCATCAATTTTCGGGCCCATATCGTGGCCGCGCGCTGCCAGCTTGTTCTGCAGTTCTTTCATCTGTTCAGGGTTGAGTCCCTGTTCGGGCGTTGTCTGCTCCAACGGGCCTGCCCCTGCCAGCCGCGTAGCGAAATAAGCGGCCGTGGTCGCGTAGATGATGGACTTATTCCATTCTACAAAGATATCGAAGTTTGAATAGGAAAGGAAAGCTGGACCCTTTCGGCCCATCGGCAATAATAGCGATGCGTCGCCATCATCCGGGCCAAGCGGCCCCTTTAGGCCGGTTACACCCCATTCAGCCCATTTGGAGTGTGGCAGACGATTGGTGCGGATGGCGTTCTCCCATGGGAGTTCTTTGGTGAGTTTGACCTCTTCGAGCCATGGCTCGCCTTTGCGCCAGCCAAGATCGCGCATAACACGGGCGGCGGTCATGATCGCATCGGGTGCGGAGCCTTTCAGGTCAACCTTGCCATCACCGTCGCCATCAACGCCACGCTCAAGATAATCGGTCGGCAACATCTGCATTTGGCCAATTTCGCCAGCCCACGCACCGGTCGTCTTTGCATCAACAACGCCGCTGTCAAATAGCTTGAGCAGTGCAATCAATTGCGGGCGGAAAAGTTCAGGCCTACGGCAGTCGAAGGATAGCGTCAGAAGGGCATTCAGCGTATCGAAATCGCCCTGGACGGCACCAAAATCCGTCTCGAGGCCCCAAAAGGCCGAAATCACAGGACCGGGGACACCATATTCGGCCTCGGCTTTGGCAAAAGTATCGGCATATTTCTTCAGATTGGCTGCGCCCTGCTTCAGGCGGTAATCAGCAACCATGCGAGATGAAAACGTCAAAAATGTCTGGCTGAAAACGCCCTGCGCACGGTCGCGTTCCAAAACCTTGTCGTCCATCGAAGCCTTGAAAAGCTCGCTGATGCCTTTATCGCTGACACCCGCTGCCTTTGCTTCGGCGATCAAGCCATTGAACCAGGGTTCAAGTTCGCCTCCACAGGCGGGTTTGGCGACAACAGGTTGAGCTGGTGCAACCTGATCCAGAGCTTGAGCACTGGAAATGGTAAGCAGACTTGCGGCGATGGCGATCGATATTTTATTCATTGGGAAATCTCGTTGATGACGGGCGCGCCAAGGCACGCACACTTTCCCTGCTAATGCACGATAACCGTCGTCAGGTGAAGTCACAGAATAGAGAGAACTGTTCGACTCAAAGCTTTATCGAACCTTGTTGCGCGCCAGCCACTGTTTCCATGCGCTTTCGCTGCCGGCAAAAACATTGATATCGGCATCTCCGCGTATGCCGGGGATGGAACCCGTTCCGGTATATTGCCAGAAGGTCCAAGGATGCGGTCCATATTTCTCATCAGGATGCCCCGCAACCGAGCGAAGCCAGAAAGGATAATCGGCGAGTTGGCGCAAATCATTGTCATCAAAGAAATCGACAGTGGTATAAATGATGGGGCGCTTGCCGTAGTGACGCTGTACGATGTCAATGAAGGTGCGCATCTCGCTGCGAACAATTGCTGCATTCGGTCTCAGCTTGCAGGTGGGTGATGCGGCGTTCCATTCCATATCCAGTACTGGCGGCAGGGCACCCGGGTCATTCGGCACATTGCGGATGAACCAACGGGCCTGATCGGCGGCAGAGCGGCAGAAATAGTAAAAATGGTAAGCACCACGCGGAACACCTGCAGCTCTTGCTGCTGCCCAATTTTCTGCAAAGCGGTCATCGACCCGGTCACCACCTTCCGTGGCCTTGATAAAGGCAAAAGAGATGCGGCTCGAGCGTGCAGTCTGCCAGTTTATGGTGGATTGATATTTGGAAACGTCCGTGCCGTGTATCGGATAATGCCAAGGTGTTTTTCCGGTCCATTCATGTGGATCGCTATCACCGTAGCGCGGTGCCTTGACATTGCCGGAGGGCGCATCCATCTGGCGTGTCGCGGAGGGTTTCCTGGCGTCCTCAAAATTATAATCGACGGTCGTACAGCCGGTTAAAACGAGTGTCATCAAAGCGGCTGCAAGACGTTTCATATAAAATTTCCGCGGCTAGATCATTGTTCGGCATTGGTGCGATCTTACAGATGCACTATTATGCTTAACAGATCATGAGCGGTCGCGCTGACCCACGTGGGATCGAAATTACATACCGTTCCGGCGTATAGTCGTTATCCAGGCAAATCCGCGATAAAGCCGTTGTTTCTGCACTGTGGCATTGTTTTTCAATGCAATGGATTCGGCAATATCGAACAGATCATTGCGCGGCGTGACATGATACCAGTCCAGCCACTTATAGAGTGCTTTGCGGGAAACGGACGGCAGATCGGCCAGATCACCGAAGTCAACAATATGAAGAGAGCCGTGCGGAGCAAGGTGGCTGACCGCTTCATGCATTACCAACTGCCATTGCGGGATCATTGAAACGGCGTAGGAGATAAAAATTCGGTCAAAATGCCGACGCGCGAAAAGAGCTTGGGGATTAAAGTCGGCTGCGTCTGCATAGGCGAGCTTGGCCCGCTTACCAAGACCGGCTATCTCTATTTTCTTATGCGCGGTTGCGAGCATTTCGTTCGAAATATCAATGCCGTAGAGGGAAGTCTTTGGATAAGCCTCGCCAGCAAGAATCAAATTCCGGCCTGTTCCGCATCCAATCTCGAGGATCGAGCCGCGTTCTGGCGGATTGAGACCGGCAATCATGGGGTCGCGGCCCAGCAGATAATATTTACGTGTTACATCGTAGAAATGGCGTTGATGCCGATAGACGCGATCCATAAGAGGACCATGTTCGATCTTCGTAAACATGATTCAGCCTCGGAATGTGTACAAATGAAATCCGCCATAAATAGAAGATCGGTCGCGCGCATGAAGCGTTTTCGACTGATCTTCCTTGTATTCCCACTGCGCTAGCGTTGCGTCATCGACACGGCCCGGCAAAAGAGAGGGCTCGGCGGCTGTGCGGAAGATTACCCGCGCGCCGGGAGCGGCTGTGCGGGTAATTTCAGTCCAAAGCTCATTGAGCTGCGTATCGTTCATCCAGTCTTGAGCATCCAGCAATATGAAGCGATCCACTGAATTTTCAGGCTTTGCGCTCAGAAACTCCGTGTAGGACGCATTGACGACGCTCATTCGGCCGGCACGTTCACGCACTGCCGCAAAATTGTTGCGGGATAAATAAGGCGGTAGCGGACCGGTCTCCGCATTGTCGCTATAGCCGCGGCCAAAGGCTTGCCAAGCAAAATAGTTTTCTGAAAGCGGAAAACCGCAGGCGAGTTTTTCAAGGCGCCCACGCAATACCTCAGCCATATCGCCGTTTCCTGCAGTTGCAAGGGCATCATACTGCTGTGGTGGAATTCCGAGGCCAAAAAGCGAAGACTTCCGTGCGGTCGCCCAGCGGATCATACGTTTGTCAAAGAGCGGGGCGAGGGCGGTGTCGAAATAAACCCGTTGTTCGGCAAGTGTCGATGCCTTCAGAATATCGCGCGGGTCAATACCGTAGAGTCTGGCAACGCGATGCCCCATGCCGATAAACAGGCCAAGCAGGCCATGGCGGTAAAGGTCGCGCGAAAAAATGGAGATACGCCGCCGGCCGGACACCATCCGCTTCTCCCAATAGGAGCGGCTGGTTGCATCAAGGTGCGGCCGGATGAAGCGTTCATAGGCCGTTAGATTGGATTTGCTGTCGGCAGTTCCATAGAACCGATAAAAGGCATCGTAATTGGGAAGATTGACGACAGCAGCAAGCTTGAGGCGGTTGAAGGCAACGTGAGCCGTATTGAGATCAACGGCTTCAACACTGGCAGGATCAGCCGTCAAATAGGACATGGCATTACAGCCGCCGGATGCAATCGTAACAATTCGATGACCGGCACCAATCTGCAGGGCCTCCATATCAACTTCCGGATCTTCCCATATTTGCGGATAGACCAGTCCCTTGAAAACGTGAGCAAATAGTCTTTCAGACAATCCGGCGCGTGATAGAAGCCGGTTTTGCCGAACAGCCCTGTTCAGTTTTTCATTGCCGATATGCGAGCGAGGAGGCGGCGTATTTGCAGACTGTCGAGCAACTGGCATCCAAACGAATCCCCTTTATTGGAAATTCCTGCTCGCCTAGCACCCGCATGTAACAAGTTGGTGACGCCGCTGTGACGTAATGGATGAAGCTGATGACAATTTGATTCAAATTTTATTGATAAGTATTGGTTTTCGAATCTGATTCTTCCGCCTTGTGCTGACGCTGTCAGCGTTGGGGCGGTTCAGTTCGTACCACCACCGACATTCCGGGGGCGAGATATTGTGCCAGGTCCTGTCCGGGATCGACTGATATGCGTACAGAGATACGTTGCGCGACCTTTGTAAAATTTCCGGTGGCGTTGTCAGGTTTGATTACGCTGAATTCAGAGCCGGCTGCCGGTGCAAATCGTTCAACCTTGCCGGACAGTCTTTTGCGATTGAGAGCGTCGACTGTGAACGTGATCGGCTGCCCCAGTGCAATATTGCTAAGCTGCGTTTCCTTGAAGTTTGCGATAATCCAGACGTCGCTGGGGACAATTGCCATGAGCTGCGTTCCGGCACTGACATATTGGCCGAGCTTGACACCAACTTCGCCAAGAGTGCCATCCCGTGGAGCTACAATTTTAGTGTTCGACAAATCGATATCAGCCAGTTCAACGGCTGCCTTTGCGCCTGCGACTGCTGCTTCCAACGAACCGCGACTGACCTTAATGGTTTCAAGATCCTGATTGGACACTTCCAGTGCTGCTTTGGCCTGAGTTACAGATGCCTGGGCTTGCTCCAATGCTGTTTCACTTTGCTCTGCGTCACTCTTTGTCAAAACACCCTGACGGGCCAATGGCTCGATGCGGGCCCAATTGGCTTGTGCTCGCCGCAATACAGCCTCGGCGCTGTCGAGTTGTGCCTGGCTGGATCCAATGCGTGCCTCGGCGGCACGTTGCTGCTGTGTTGAGTTGTCAAGAGCGGCTTGCTGACTGGCGAGAGTCGCTTTTGCCTGATCCAGTTTTTGCGCAAAAATCCGGTCGTCAATTTTGGCCAGAAGTTGGCCCTGTTTGACCTTGTTATAATCCTGAACCGGAACATCAACGATATAGCCGCTCAACTGCGGACTAATCAGAGTGACATAGCCCTTCACATAGGCATTTTCTGTTATCTCGATATCGCTCTGAAATGGTGGCAGGCGCCAGGCATAAAGCACAAGCACGAGCCCGGAAATTCCAATAAGGATGGCAATTATCGTTGCCGAATGGCGCATATATTTAGACATCATCTGATCAACTCGTTTGAATGGCGAGAACGGTTTCCCGGTTGCGGAAAAGTGCGCGCAGGGAGACGTGCGTTAAAAGAATAATGAGCGCGAAAAGCGAAATACCGGCAATGAGCAGAAACGCATCATTATAGGCGAGGATATTGGCTTCACGCGTCGTTTGTTGGGAAAGCAGCGCTATTCCTTCTGCGTTTAACAGGGTGCCGTCGGTAATCGATCGGCTATAACCCGCTGTCAGTTGCCCAACACGCTGAACCACAAGCGGATTAGATAGGACAATGCTTTCTGCCAGGATATTGGAATGGAATTTTTCGCGTATCGTTATGAACGTACCGAAAACCGCTTGCCCGAAAAGCCCCCCAAGACTTTGTGTGGCTAGAAACACGATAATGAAACTGAGAATGTAGTTTGGCCCGCGTTTCAACGCTGAACTTAGCCCGACGGACATGGCTGGCGGCAAGAAGAGAGCTGTGGCAGCGGCTATGCAAGCTTGACTCGCATACATTTGCGCTGGGCGCGTGAGGTTCGTTGATTGGCTGTCCATATAGGAGCCGGCAATAAGAAACATCAAGGCAACGGCATGGATCGCAGGCACTCTTTCGGGTGTCATCACTGCGGCACATGAGAGGCCCGCTACAATCATTGCCGCCATGGAGACCATATAGATCATGCTGATTTGATCGTTTAACAGGCCCAGATTTTGAAAGAAATTATTGGCGACAGTTGATTGTTCGGAGACGACAAGCCTGAAAAGCAGAATTGTTCCGGCGAAATGAACGATCTCCTTGCTGGCAATCCAGCGGATATCGAGGAGGGGTTTTTCCCGGTTGAGCTCAATAATGACCGCAGCCGTAATGGTGACGACTGCAATAGCCAGAAGCACACCAAGCCAAGGGGCTTCAAACCACCAATAAAGCCTACCGGTAACGAGCGTCACGGCGATACAACCGAAACCGATGGCTATCAAAAGATAGCTGATAATATCCAATTTCTCGATGACCTTTGCCCTTGGTATGGGTGTCAGAGGGAGAAGATAGATAACGCCAAATGCGATAAGGGCGAGAGAAATTTCGAACGTATATAATCCGCCCCACTGGCCGATATCCAACAGCGTGGGCGAAAGCAGGCGAGCCAGAGGCGAGGCCAGCGATATATTCGTTAGCACCAGACATATGGCTATTGTCATCTTGCGCGCCGGTGTGAACGCCTCAAGCATGTAAAGGAAGGCAAGACTCGACAATGGAGCTGCGGCAATGCCGCTGACAAAACGAATGATGATGGCCGATTGCAAATCTGTGACCACCAGATGCAGCAGCGATACAAGCACGAAAATTGCCAAGCTTAACTGGGCAAAATTTCGCAAGCCATACTGATTTCTGATCTTGATAAGTGCAATCGACAGGCTGACATTGGGTGCCATATAGGCAGCGATCAGCCAGGTGGTTTCGGTGTTTGTTGCACCGAGATAGCCCTGAATCTGCGGGATATTTGTAGCGATCAGATTCATTCCAAGGCCCTGCGTCATCGATAGCAGAGTTGACGCGCCAATATAGGCAGCCGAGCGGAGCGGATGCATAGGAACGGGCGCCGCAGGGGGAGGCGGTGCAGTTTTGATCGGATCATAACCGACAAACTCAGCTTCGGGGAGCATGTGGCTCAGTCCCTCTCGTCGAGTTCGTTGATATTGCGGTTAATTGACCGAAGGACATCTATTGTGTTCTGCAGGTCTTCGCTCTCGATACCCGCCAGGACATCAGCGCGCAGCTTTTGGGCAAGATCATTGACCTTTTTTGCTAATGTCCTGCCGGTCACTGTGATGTGAATTTCCTTGGCGCGCCGGTCCCCTTCTGCCTCTTTGCGTTGAATGAATCCCTGACTCTCAAGACCGTCAAGCAAGCGCACCATGGTGGGTGTTTCTATATCCAGCTCTTCTGCAAGCTCCTTTTGATTGAGCACTGCAAGCCTGTCGAGCAGCAACAATGTCCGCGCTCTGGCTTGTGTCAGTCCTAATTCTTTCACACGCGAATCAAAATGCGTGCGCAGCTTTCGGCTGGCTCTGCCCAATTCGTCCACAAAAATGAAATGTAAGCCACGATGTGCCATAAGATAGCCGTATAATAAGTAGGTTGCTAATTATTAATGTGCGATATAACTCCAAACGGATTGGATTTCAAGGTCGTGTTAGCGTAGATCGAGACGCAGGAGTTCGTCCGTATAAGATTTGCCGTCGATACGCAGGGCATCCTTCTCCACGCCGAACACCTCAAAACCCAAGCTGAGATAGAGCGTGCGGGCTGTAATATTGGCAGCCATGACGGTCGCGTGTAATGTATCAACGTGATTTCGAGCGTAATCGATAACTGCCAGCGTCAGTCTTTTTCCGAGCTGATGCCCGCGCCATCTCTCATCCACATAAACACCCCAAAGCAAACCCTTGTGGTTTTGCTTTGTCTTGGAGTTTGCGGCAAAGCCTGCAACGCCGATCAGTTCACCTTCAGCAAATGCACCGAAAACGGCGTTTGGCAGAGCGTCAAGGCGGCAGCGAATTTCGGCCATGTCGAGATCGGCCTCTTCTTCATAGCTTGAGCCGAATGCTTCCGGCGCCGCTTGCAATCCATGTAAGCGCAGTCGCTGGAATTGCTCTGCATCCTTCCTGTTCAATACCCGGATCGAAATATTCATATTCGGACTCCAAATATCACATCATGACAGGCAGATGACGAATGTCGCCATGTTTACAAAGAGATATCCACATAAGAGTTGAATGAAAATGAAAATAGAACTCCATTCCGCCTTATTTCAGATAGAGTGGATTCGAGGGGCCACTTGAGTACCTAGGAGAGGATTAAAACACATGAAGAATAAATTTGTTATCGCCTTGGCAGCTGTATCGTTGTTTGCTTTGGCTGGCTGCGGTGAAAGCGAGCAGAAGACCGAAACGCCACCTGCTACAACTGAAGCACCAGCTCCAGCACCGGCGCCGGCTCCAACAGCGGTTGAACCAGCAAAGCCAATGACTGCTCAAGACGCGATGAAGACCATTAAAGAGCAGGCTGCAACCATGACTGCTGAGCAAAAGCAGGCTGCCGTCGAAACCGCCCGCAAGGCAGCTGAAGAAGCCGCAAAAGCGGCGGGACAAACAGCCGATCAGGTTAAAGCCGCTGCCGACGCAGCTGAAAAAGCCATCAAGGATGCGCTTGGCGTTCAATAAAATTCAATTGGCAGGTACGGCAGGCCTCATGTTTGCCGTACCTGCGCCCATCTATGTCAAACAGTTTTGATGAATAATTATCTCTCTCGCAATTGCGAAAAACTTTGAATAAAATAGAGCCATGTCTATTTGGCGCCGCATCAGCGATTTCATCACCACCACAGCAGTCGATGCATTCTCCAGCATTATCGAGGCTGTACGTACCGCATTTGAAGGCGATCCCGAAACGCGGCGACGCGTTGCGTTTTCGATAGCAATGATTGCCTTGTCGGCCAAAATGGCCAAGGCAGATGGCATTGTATCGCAAGCCGAGGTTAATGCGTTCCACGACATTTTTCATGTGCCTGAGCAGTATCAGGACCAAGTCACCAGATTATATAATCTGGCAAAGCAGGATGTCGCGGGTTACGAGGCCTACGCAACGCAGTTGGCTTCACTTTGCGGTTCCGGTCACCGGAACTGTCAAATGCTGGAAGATGTTCTTGATGGGCTTTTCCATATTGCCAAGGCCGATGGCGCATTGCACGACAAGGAATTGACATTTCTCGGCACGGTTGCGGAAATCTTTGCCCTTGATGAGGAAAAGTTTGACCGTGTCCTTGCGCGGCATGTCGGGCGTGGACAGGCAGACCCATATCTGGTCTTGGGTCTGGCGCGGAATGTAAATTTTGAGACTGCGCGCAAGCAGTATCGCGCGCTGGTTAGGGAAAATCATCCGGATATGTTGATTGCCCGAGGTGTGCCGGAAGAATTCATAGCTATCGCCAATCAACGTATAGCGGCTATCAATGCGGCTTGGGAAAAAGTCGAAAAAGACCTGAAGGCATATGAACGCGTTTAAGCCCGATCATTTAAACGTGGCAGTTCACGCGTCGCCAAATTTCGGTCCCCGCAAGGATGGCAAGCGCCCGCATATTCTTATCCTGCATTATACCGGCATGGAGACGGGCGAAGCTGCCGAAAACTGGCTGGCAAACCCGGAAAGCGAAGTTTCCGCGCATTATGTCGTGCATGAAGACGGCAGGATCGTGCAATTGGTTTCCGAAAGTGAGCGCGCCTGGCATGCCGGAAAGGGCTCGTGGAAGGGCGAAACGGATATTAATTCTTGCTCAATCGGGATTGAAATCGTCAATGGCGGCCCGCTACTTGGATTCCCGGTGTTTCCGGGCGAACAGATCGACGCGGTTATCGACCTTTGCAAAGGCATAATCTCGCGCAATGGAATTCGCCCTGAAAATGTCCTTGCTCATTCAGATGTCGCACCTGCACGCAAGATCGACCCCGGCGAGAAATTCCCTTGGCCAGTGCTATTTAATTCCGGCGTGGGGCATTGGGTCGATCCGGCTCCGGTGCGTGGTGGTCGGTTCTTTTCTGCTGGTGATCAAGGGCAGCCAGTGGAGGCTTTGCAGTCCATGCTGGCTCTTTATGGCTACGGCGTACCTATTGATGGGGTCTTCGGAAATGCGACCGAATTGAGTGTTTTGGCCTTCCAGCGCCACTTTCGGCCGGCAAAAGTGGACGGAGTCGCGGACATGTCAACCATTGAAACGCTGCACAAGCTACTTTCTGCACTCCCGGCATTGTCAGCATAACGTATTGAACGTTAAAGCCTTTTCTGAGGGAAATTGTGCGATGCAGCATATATATTACAATGGGTTACACAAAGTTATTTGATGTATCAATATTCGGCTGCATTGGGCCGTCACATCCTAGCCCAGTGTTTCGGGCAGCCCATTTTGGATTTTTGGGCTCGGAACGTTCCCGGCGCGCATCTTTCGTGCGGCCCAAGAAATTAAACGGAAAACGATGACAAATAGATTTGGTATGATTTGCGCCCTTGTTGGGGCGGTGGCTTTGTTTGGTTCAAATTCAGCATTCAGTAAACCGGTCGAGGCCCAGCCGACAAACCTGGCAGATTATCTGAAGGCAAAGCGTGTTGAAGCCGACAAGAAAAAAACGACCGAAAAAACTGCAAAGAAGGTTGATGGAAAGAGCCAGGGCAAGAAGGTAAGTGCCAAGGTTTCATCCGGTAAAAAGGCTGCAGTAAAAACTCAGCGTATCTCAAAAAAGATTTCTGGTTCCAAGCGTCCGGTCGTTCAGGCAAAAGCCCGTTTCAAGACCACGACGGTAAACAGCCGCATTGATACAATGACAACCGGCAGCATTGCATCTGCCGCCTCTGCTGGTGGTTCGACCAAATATTCCAGCATCATCTCTTCTTACGCAGCGTCTTACGGTGTTCCGATTGCACTTGCTCATGCGGTCGTCCGCGTGGAAAGCAACTACCGGGCTGACATGACTGGCCGTGCTGGTGAGGTTGGTTTGATGCAGATCAAATATTCGACGGCACAGGGCTTGGGCTACACAGGTAGCCGTCAGGCGCTCTATAATCCCGATACGAATATTCGTTGGGGTATGAAGTATCTTGCCGGAGCCCATAAGCTTGGCAATGGCACGACTTGCGGCACGATCCTGCGCTATAATGCAGGGCACGGCGCCACCCGGATGAATCCGATTTCGGCCAATTATTGTGCCAAGGTCAAACTGCAAATGGCGGCCAACTAAGCATTCGCTTGTTGCTTTGAGGAAGGCTGGATGACTATCCAGCCTTTTTTCATTTGCCTTTTCTGGAAGATAGGCATTTATACGGGCGCCAGCTGGCCGGGCAGCCGCGCATGTCATAAGCCGAAAGGCGGCATGTGAGGAAAGTCCGGGCTCCAGGGAAACACGGTGCCGGATAACGTCCGGCGGGGGCGACCCTAGGGAAAGTGCCACAGAAAGGAAACCGCCCCGTCTTTCGTTGTGCCGCGTCTATAATGGATGGGACACAAGGAATGACGGGGTAAGGGTGAAAGGGTGGGGTAAGAGCCCACCGCGCAACTGGTAACAGGGGCGGCAAGGCAAACCCCACCGGGAGCAAAACCGAATAGGGACGGCGTGCCTGACGAAAGTCAGGCGATCAGTTTCCGGGTCAGTCGTCCGGGTAGGTTGCAGGAGGCGGATGGCAACATCCGTCCAAGATGAATGGCTGCCGCGCCGGATGCAAATCCGGCCATACAGAACCCGGCTTACAGGCCAGCTGGCACTTTAAACTCTGCGATTATTTATCATTCTCCCCGTAAGGGAGGGGACTGGTTTGCGATTCCTAACGCTTCATTAAGCTTAATGATGGATAAATTCAGAATCGCCGGCAGTGTGCTTGGTTTTGCCAGCTACTTCCATCCTGTGTACTCTAATCCCATTGACGCCCATAGTGCCCCATGATATCGATTGATTTCATCAGTAGCGTTCAGTCGACACGGTGTTTCCCGACATTGGATCTTGCCATGCAGGGCCGGCATTTCGCCGGAGTTTCGACGCGCGCTTATGAGATTCTGTCTCCTCGGTTGCAGGGAGAGGCAGGGGCAGAACGATCAGAGACCCTTGAGGTCAGAACGGCGGGATTAAGCTTTGAACCGGTTCCTCGGGCATATGACGAACAGGATCGACGCAAAGGGGCGGGTTTCCGTTCCGGCTCAGTTTCGTCTGATTGTGCAGTCCGCCGGTCATACGGAGCTTTATGCCCTGCGCTCTCTTCATCTTCCTGCTCTGGATGTGGGCGGACCGGAACTGTTGACCCGATTCGACAAAAAGCTGGAAAGCGAAGATCCGTTTGCGGAGACAGCGGACGATATGTCGTTTTATCTTCACGCGGACGGCGGCTTCCTCAAATTGGACGCAGATGGGCGGATTACGGTGACGGATTTCCTGCGGGAACATACGGGCATCTCCACAGATGTGACCTTTGCGGGGGCGAATACGCATTTTCAAATGTGGCAGCCGGATCAATTCGAAGCGCATCGCAAAACAGTTCGGGCCCGGCTCGCGGAAAAACGCCGTCTGGAGGCGAATTGATGACCGGTTCTGACGCGGATAATGGCTCAAAAAACGCAGATGATCGTCATGTCCCGGTTCTGCTTGATGAAGTCATTGCTGCCTTGCAGCCGGATAAGGGCCAGCGAATTATCGATGGAACCTTTGGAGCTGGTGGTTACACTAAGCGTATTCTTGAAACGGGCGCTGACGTAACGGCAATTGATCGCGATCCTTCTGCGATCGAAGCTGGCCGTGCCCTGGAAAAAGACTACGCGGGAAGGCTGACCCTCGTTCAAGGCACTTTTTCGACGCTGGATCAGGTTGCCCTTCTGGGTGCTCCCGATGGCATTGTTCTTGATATCGGTGTTTCGTCCATGCAAATTGACGAAGCCGAGCGTGGCTTTTCTTTCCAAAAAGATGGACCACTCGATATGCGCATGTCGAGTTCGGGTCCGAGTGCTGCTGATGTGGTCAATCGTCTCAAAATTGGCGACCTCGCGCGCATTTTCAATTTTCTTGGGGAAGAGCGCAACGCGGGCCGTATCGCCCGTATGATCGACAAGCGGCGTGCGACGGAGCCGTTTCATCGTACCCGCGATCTGGCCAATGCAATCGAAGCTCTGGTTGGTCGAAATCCGAAAGTTCCGATTCATCCGGCGACGCGTGTCTTTCAGGCGCTGCGTATTTTTGTGAATGATGAGCTCGGCGAATTGGTGCGCGCATTGCATGCGGCTGAACGTGTGTTGAAGCCCGGCGGACGGCTCGTTGTTGTAACATTCCATTCGCTTGAAGATCGCATCGTTAAACGCTTCTTTGCAGATCGTTCAGGCGCAGGCGGCGGCTCGCGTCATTTGCCGCAGGTCGAGCAGCGCCGCGCCACATTTACCCCGGTTGGCAAGGGGATCGTTGCGCCGACAGAGGCGGAGGCGGCGCGCAATCCGCGGGCACGTTCCGCCAAGCTTCGCGCAGGCATCCGCACGGATAGTGCGCCGCTTGTCGAAGATCATGCGATTTATGGTTTGCCTAATCTGCCCATATTTCATGAAACCCAGTCTCAGAAGAAAATGGGGAGTTGACCAGTGCTGCGTACCTTCGACATCATTTTGATCGGGTTGATGATAGCGGCGGCGTCGATAACCTATAAGATCAAGCACGACGCCGAGAAGCAGATGAATCAAGTGACGAAGCTTGAGCGCATGATCTCGGATGAGAACGATACGATTGATCTCTTGAAGGCTGATTGGAGCTTGCTCACCCAGCCAAACCGTTTGCAAAAACTGATAGAGACCTTCCAGGGTCAGCTTGATCTTCAACTCGTTGAAGCCAATCAGATTATAGACATCAATGATCTGCCCCAACCAAAGCCGGTTGTTTTTGACTCTGTCGCAGACATCATCACCGAAGCCAGCGCCAAGGACTTGAAGCCGGATTCTACGTTGACCGGCAGCGTGGCAAAAAAGGTTAATCCCGCACCAAAAGGAGCTGCACAATAATGGCTGCTGTTTGGATCAAGCGGAAGAAGATCGATCTGGAGTCTGGAACTGCACCGGCCTTTGCCGTGGATGCAAAAAAGAAGAAATCAGGCAATCGCGCGCGCAACCGTGTTGTCATGGCCATTGCTTGCTTCATAGGCATATATAGCGTCATCGGCGGAAGACTGATCTATTACGGGATTCAGGAAGATACGACCGGATATAATGGCCCAACTGGTACGGTGCTGGCTGCGCGACCGGATATTCTTGATCGAAATGGCGAAGTCTTGGCAACCGATATCAAGACGAATTCGCTTTATGCTGAACCGAAGAAGATCATTGACCCTGATGAAGCCATTGAGCTGCTTTCGACAGTGCTTCCTGATCTCAATTTCGAGCAGACCTACAGCCGGCTGAAAAGCAAGGCAGGATTTGCCTGGTTGAAACGTGGCCTGACGCCACAGCAAAAGAGCCAGATCATGGCTCTGGGCATACCTGGCATCGGTTTTCGCACGGAGAAAGCACGGTTCTATCCAGGTGGTCCTACCGCTTCGCATATTCTTGGTCTCGTAAATATCGACAATCAGGGGATTGCCGGTATGGAGAAATATATCGACGAACATGGCCTGTCGGATCTGCGTGACGCAGGACTTGCAGACAGCCGGTCGCTTGAGCCCGTCAGGCTTTCGATTGATCTGCGTGTGCAGCATGTGGTGCGCGATGTGGTTGTTCAGGCCATGCAGAAATATAGCGCCATCGCCGCTGGTGCAGTCGTATTGAACGTCAAGACTGGCGAAGTTCTAGCCATGGCATCGGCCCCGGATTTTGACCCGAATAATCCATATAATGCTCTGGAAAAAGACCGGCTTAACCGCATGTCTGCCGGTGCCTTTGAGATGGGTTCGACAATCAAAAGCTTTACCACGGCAATGGCGCTGGATTCCGGCAAGGTCAATTTGCAAAGCACATTCGACGCGCGCCGCCCGATCACTATTGGCCGCCAGACGATCCGGGATTTCCATGGCAAGGGCCGGGTTCTTACCCTGCCTGAAGTGTTCATTTACTCATCCAATATCGGGTCGGCAAAAGAGGCCGATGTTGTTGGCATTGACGGTCATCGTGAGTTCCTGCACCGCATGGGCCTCCTTGACCGTATGGTGACAGAGCTGCCGGAAGTGGCCCGGCCAATGGAGCCAAAAGTCTGGAAGAAAGTGCATTCCATCACTATCGCATTCGGTCATGGAATGGCGACGACACCCTTGCAGACTGCGGTTGGAGCGGCTGCTCTCATGAATGGCGGTCGCCTGATGCCTCCGACATTCCTGCCGCGTACCATGGAAGAAGCCAATAAAGTCGCCAAACAGGTCGTGAGCGAAAAGACCAGCGAAGATATGCGTTATCTGTATCGCCTGAATGCTGAAAAAGGTTCCGGTGGTTCGGGTAATCGCGCAACGGTGCCTGGCTATCGCGTTGGCGGTAAAACCGGGACAGCGGAAAAAGTCGTCAATGGACGGTACTCCAAGGATGTCAGGTTCAACGCGTTTGTCGCCGCATTTCCGATCGATAAGCCTGAATATGTGGTGTTGACGATTGTAGACGAGCCGAAGGCCGAGGCAGGTAAAATCGGCGCTACTGCCGGTTTCAATGCAGCGCCTATGGTTCAGGAAATCATCCGCCGTTCAGCCTCTTTCTTGGGCGTGCAGCCGGATTTCAACGAAGAACAAATATCTGCTCCAATGATGGTGAACTTTAACCAATAACACTCGGAAAACGAATCAATAAGAGGCGTTTTTCAACCGAACTCATGGGAAAGAACAGGTTCCGGTCCGGCCATGAAATTGAAAGAATTGAACGGCATCCCTGCCTTGGCAATCTCCGAATTTGGGGAAAGAGCCATCACTGGTCTGACATCGGACTCCCGACAGGTTCAGAAGGGATACGTTTTTGCCGCCCTCAAAGGGGTAAAGGCTGACGGGATAGCCTATGCTCAGGATGCTGTAAAAAGAGGCGCGTCGGTTATCATCGCGTCGAGTGGCGCCAAGCTTGGAAATATTGGTGCGCCGATCATTTATGTTGACGATCCGCGCCGTACACTGGCGCTTGCCGCGGCGAGTTTTTATGGAAGCCAGCCTGATG
Organism: Phyllobacterium sp. GQ127; assembly: GCF_059758635.1. NCBI lineage: Bacteria > Pseudomonadati > Pseudomonadota > Alphaproteobacteria > Hyphomicrobiales > Phyllobacteriaceae > Phyllobacterium > Phyllobacterium sp. GQ127. The sequence continues at coordinate 1,240,056 of NZ_JCAXDZ010000001.1, read as the reverse complement.
TGATGGTCGCTATCACCGGGACGAGCGGGAAAACCTCTGTTGCCTCCTTTACGCGGCAGATCTGGGCGCAGGCAGGTTTCGCATCCGCCAGCATTGGCACTACAGGCGTCATCTCGCCGACACGCGATGATTATGGTTCTCTGACAACGCCGGATCCGGTTGAACTCCACAAGCTGTTGAGTGAACTTGTGGAGGAAGGCGTTACCCATGCGGCTATGGAAGCGTCATCTCACGGTCTCGATCAGCGCCGTCTTGACGGTGTAAAGCTCACAGCCGGTGCGTTCACCAATCTCGGCCGGGATCATATGGATTACCACCCCACGGTCGAAGAATATCACGCGGCCAAGCTGCGGCTTTTCACAGAACTCCTGCCGAAAGATGCGCCCGCGGTCATTTTTGCCGACGATCCTTTTTCCAAGGCGACAATCGCCGCAGCGGCGGAAGCTGGCTGCAAAGTATTGACTGTCGGTCGCAAGGGCGAATTCATATCGCTGAAGCGGGTTGAACATGAACGTTTCCGCCAGCACGTTGAAGTGCATATTGCGGGCGAGATTTATGAAATAACATTGCCGCTCGCTGGTGATTTCCAGGTCGCCAATGGGCTCGTTGCTGCGGGTCTTGCCATCGCAACGGGCGTTCCGGCAGCAGCGGCGATGCGTGGCCTTGAGCGCCTCAAGGGCGCTCCGGGACGGCTTGATCTGGTGGGGGCGACGGAAGAAGGAGCGCCCGCCTATGTTGATTATGCGCACAAGCCTGATGCGCTTGAAAATGTACTGACGTCAGTGCGCCCATTTACGACTGGCCGCGTTATCGTGGTCTTTGGTTGCGGTGGTGATCGTGACAAGGGCAAGCGTCCGATGATGGGCGAAATCGCTACGCGGTTAGCAGATGTCGTTATCGTTACGGACGACAATCCACGCTCTGAAGTGCCCGCAACCATACGCGCCGAAATTCTCGCGGCTGCTCCCGGAGCCCGCGAGATCGGCGACCGGCGCGAAGCTATCCGCGAAGCCGTTGCAATGATGAAGTCGGGCGACACCTTGATCGTTGCGGGAAAAGGTCATGAAGAAGGCCAGACTGTCGGCGACGTCGTGCTGCCATTTTCGGACCACGTTGAAGTAGCTCAGGCATTGAAAGACCGTATACCACAGGAGGGCGGTATATGAGTCTTCTATGGTCTTCCGATGCCATGATCGCCGCCATGAATGGCAGGCCGGTCGGTAAACTTCCGGAGGGCATCACCGGCATTTCCATCGATACGCGGACATTGCGCGATGGCGAGGCGTTTTTCGCAATCAAAGGCGACGCCTTGGATGGTCATGACTATGCCACCGCCGCAATTGCAGCGGGTGCGGCGCTTTTGGTCGTTGCAGAGGCCAAATTGCCTGCTCTTGGCAAGCTGAAAGCTCCTATGATTGTTGTGGACGATGTTTTGGCCGCCATGACGCGGCTTGGCATTGCCTCGCGCGAGCGCTCTCACGCACAGATTATTGCGGTAACTGGCTCCGTCGGCAAGACGACAACAAAAGAAGCACTGCGTCACGTTCTTTCCGAAGTCGGTAAGGTTCATGCCTCGGTTGCATCGTTTAATAATCATTGGGGCGTGCCCCTGACGCTTGCACGCATGCCGCAGGACACGGATTACGGCGTCTTCGAAATCGGAATGAACCATGCCGATGAGATTCGTCCGCTGGTTAAAATGGTGCGCCCACACGTGGCGATCATTACATTGATTGCTCCGGCACATCTTGGCCATTTCAAAAACCTTCAGGAGATTGCGACAGCCAAGGCGGAAATTTTTGAGGGCCTGCTGCCCGGTGGCTATGCTTTGCTCAATCGCGACGACAAGCACTACAAGTTTCTGGAGAAACTTGCGCTTGAAGCCGGTGTCGAGCACATCAAATCCTTTGGTGAGAATGCCAGGGCTGATTATCGGCTGATGAAGCTCAAACTGCACGACGCCTGTTCGTGCATGACTGCGCGGCTTGCCGGCGAAGAGGTTGTCGCAAAAGTTGGCGCACCTGGCCGCCACATCGTTCAGAACGTTCTGGCGGTGCTCGGTGCTGCACATCTCACAGGCGCTGATATGGCCAAGGTTGCCTTGGCGCTTTCATCGCTTCGCGCTGAAAGCGGACGTGGTGAGAGACACACGCTTGAGATCGCAAAGGGCACATTTACGCTAATTGACGAGAGCTATAATGCAAATCCCGCATCAATGCGCGCAGCTGTCGAACTTCTCGCGTCTGCAACCCCGACAGGCAAAGGGCGCCGTATTGCCGTTCTAGGCGATATGCTGGAACTGGGAAAACAATCGCCCAGGCTGCATGCCGAGCTATCGTCAGTTATTGCGGCAAACAATATCAACATGGTTTTTCTCGGCGGACCGGAGATGGCGGCGCTGAAAGCAGCCATGCCGGTTGAAATTCGTGCCGAATACAGGCAGAGCGTGGAAGAGTTGCAACCGCAATTGCTGAATACGATCAGAGCTGGTGACGTGATCATGATCAAGTCGTCCAAGGGGACCGGCTTCTCCCAGATCGTCAAAACGCTCTTGCAGAAATATAACACCGCCGAACCTCTCGCTCCTGCCGAGTGAGCCTGCGGGGGATGGGGAAAGGGCACTAATCAATGCTTTATTATCTTGCCGGCCTGGCGGAACAGCTACAGTTTCTCAACGTGTTTCGTTATATCACGTTCAGGACCGGCGGGGCGCTGATTACCTCCGCGCTCATTGTTTTCCTTTTCGGGCCACGGATCATTGATTCCTTGCGCGTCCGTCAAGGTCGCGGCCAGCCAATACGCGCAGATGGCCCACAGACCCACTTCAAGAAGGCCGGTACGCCAACAATGGGCGGACTGATGATTATGACGGGCATTATCATTTCATCATTACTCTGGGCCAACTGGTCCAATATTTATGTATGGGTTGTGCTGCTCGTCGCCTTGGGTTTCGGTGCAATCGGCTTCTATGATGATTATCTGAAGGTCAGCAAGCAGGCGTCCAAGGGTTTTTCCGCCCGCGCGCGTCTTGGCATCGAATTCCTTATTGCAGCCATTGCCGGTCTGACGATCATGTGGGCAGGGCAGGAGCCTTTCTCCTCGTCACTCACATTTCCTTTCGCCAAAGAGTTTATACTCAACCTTGGAATTTTCTTCGTTCCGTTTGCAGCCTTCGTCATGGTTGGCGCGGGCAATGCAGTGAATTTCACCGACGGTCTTGATGGTCTGGCAACAGTCCCGGTCATGATTGCTGCTGCCTCCTTCGGCGTCATTGCCTATCTGGCGGGTAACGCGATTTTCGCGGACTATCTGCAGATTCACTTCACTCCCGGCACGGGTGAACTCGCCGTAGTGCTCGGTTCTGTAATCGGAGCGGGGCTCGGCTTCCTCTGGTTCAACGCGCCGCCTGCTGCGATTTTCATGGGTGATACAGGTTCGCTGGCCCTTGGCGGATTGATCGGCGCTGTCGCTGTCGCTACCAAGCACGAGATCGTGCTTGCCATTATCGGCGGCGTTTTCGTCATGGAAGCCATGTCCGTGATCATCCAGGTTGCCTCGTTCAAAATGACGGGAAAACGGGTTTTCCTTATGGCGCCGATCCATCACCATTTTGAAAAGAAGGGCTGGACCGAAAGTCAGGTCGTGATCCGTTTCTGGATTATTGCCGTGATCCTCGCGCTCATCGGTCTTTCAACTCTGAAACTGAGGTAGGGCTGCAAGTATGATATCTGCCCACTCCATGAAGGACAAAACCGTCGCGCTCTTTGGGCTCGGCGGTTCGGGCATTGCAACGGCCCAAGCCATTATTGCTGGTGGTGCGAGGGTTATTGCGTGGGACGATAATCCTGACAGCGTAATGCGCGCCCAAGCCGCAGGCGTTACAACCTCTGATTTGCGTAATGTCGATTGGAAACAGTTTTCCTCTTTTGTCTTGTCCCCAGGGGTCCCATTGACCCATCCGCGTCCGCATTGGAGCGTTGATCTTGCGCGGGCAACCGGGGTCGAGATTATCGGTGACATAGAATTATTCGTGCGGGAGCGTAATCTTGTCCTCGCAGATAGCCCGGGTGCGGAGATACCGTTTATCGCCATCACCGGCACGAATGGGAAATCCACTACTACTGCTCTTATCGCCCACATCATCAAATCATCGGGTCGCGACGTGCAACTTGGCGGCAATATTGGCACAGCAATCATGACGCTGGATCAACCGGAAAACGGGCGTATCTATGTGGTTGAATGTTCTTCATACCAGATCGATCTGGCGCCTTCGATCAATCCGACTGCGGGTATTTTATTGAACCTTACACCGGATCATCTGGATCGCCACGGCACCATGCAGCACTATGCCGAGATCAAGGAAAGACTGGTGGCGGGAAGCCAAACTGCGATTATTGGCGTTGATGACAGTTTTTGCGCTGCAATTGCCGACCGGCTGGAACGCGCTGGAAAACGTGTCGCGCGGCTTTCCAAGCGTATGCCCATAGCGGAAGGTTATTTTGCTGAAGGAAGCCAGTTGTTCCATGCCCATGACGGTGTGACGACGGCAATTGCTTCGCTTGAAGGGATAGGGTCGCTGCGCGGCGAGCACAATGCGCAAAATGCTCTTGCAGCTTTTGCCGCGTGCCGTGCGGCTGGTCTGTCGGCTGAAGAGATCAATGCTGGTCTGAGAACGTTTCCTGGTCTTGCTCATCGCATGGAGCAGGTTGCCAAGCTAGGCTCGACACTCTTCGTCAACGACTCCAAGGCGACAAATGCCGAAGCTGCAGCGCCTGCATTGTCTTCCTTTCCACGTATTTACTGGATCGCTGGTGGGCTGCCTAAAGAAGGCGGCATCGCTTCGCTGTCGGGTTTCTTTCCGCGTATCGCTAAAGCCTATCTCATCGGCGAAGCTGCCCCGCAATTCGCGGCAACCCTTGGTGATACCGCACCTTATGAGATTTCCGGTACAATTGACGTTGCCGTTCGACATGCTGCATTGGACGCAAGCAAAGACGAAGCCGGCGAGCCTGTGGTTCTGCTGTCTCCTGCCTGCGCCAGCTTCGATCAGTTTCAGAATTTTGAAAAACGCGGTGAAGCTTTCCGCTCTGCCGTTCTTGCGCTTCAGGGCGCATCACCTATTGGGGGTCTGTAATGGTAAGTCGTATTGACCGTGGTCCCGTTGCTGAGTGGTGGTGGACGATTGATCGCTTTCTTCTGGCTGCATGTCTGAGCCTGATGGGCCTTGGCATTTTGTTGTCTTTTGCCGCAAGTCCCGCTGTTGCCGAACGCATCGGGCTTGAGAGCTTTTATTTCGTCAAGCACCAGTCCATGTTCATGGTTCCGGCTGTGATCGTCATGTTTGCGGTATCGTTTATGGCGCCAAGAACGATTAGGCGATTTGCGATCATCCTGCTCGCCGGTGCGATATTTGCCATGGTGCTTGCCCTGTTTTTCGGCATTGAAGTCAAAGGCGCACGCCGCTGGATTTCGCTCGCGGGCATATCGGTGCAGCCGTCCGAGTTCATGAAACCGGCATTTGTGATCGTTTGTGCCTGGCTTTTTGCCGAAAACGAACGCCGCAAGGATATCCCTGGCAATTTCTTTTCGATGGTTCTGTTCGGCGTTGTTGCTGCCTTGCTGATTGCTCAGCCCGATCTTGGTCAAACGATCCTGACTGCGGGTACATGGGGTGCCATGTTCTTCATGGCTGGTGTTCCGTGGATATGGATCATTGCTTTGGGCGGTCTTGGTGTGGCCGGGTTCTTTGGCGCTTATACGGTTTTTCCGCACGTTGCCGGCCGTATTGACCGCTTCATGACGGGCGAGGGCGACACGTTTCAGGTTGATGCCGGACGTGAAGCCATCATCCGCGGCGGCTGGCTCGGCCAGGGCCCAGGGGAAGGAACCATCAAGCGTATCATTCCGGACAGTCACACCGACTTCATTTTCTCGGTGACTGCCGAAGAATATGGAATCGCGCTCTGTCTCTTGATCGTTTTGATTTTCGCTTTCATCGTTATTCGCGGTCTGTCGATAGCCTTGAAGGAGCGTGATGACTTTACACGTCTTGCTGTGTCCGGGCTGGTGATCCTGTTTGGTTTTCAGTCCATCATCAATATTTCGGTCAATCTGCATCTTATGCCTGCCAAGGGTATGACGCTGCCATTTATCTCCTATGGCGGTTCTTCGCTTATCTCCGTGGCGATCTCGACCGGATTATTGCTGGCTTTGACCAGGCGCAGGCCAGAGGGTCGCCGCTCCGCAACTTTGGGAAATTCGCAGAGACCTGCCATGATGGGTGCAGGATAGCCAATGACCAAGGGAGTTATTTTTCTTGCCGCCGGTGGTACCGGCGGCCATCTTTTTCCGGCTGAATCGCTAGCTCACGATCTGATCGAAAGAGGTTGGGATATTCATCTTGCCACTGATGATCGTGCGCAGCGATTTATCGGCCACTTTCCGGCAAGTCAGATTCATGTTGTTCGTTCCGCGACAATTGGCGGGCGAAACCCGATCGCTTTGGCGCAAACATTCTGGAAGCTTTGGCTTGGCAACCTTGATTCCCGCAGATTGTTTCGCTCTTTAAAGCCCAAGCTTGTTGCCGGTTTTGGTGGCTATCCGACATTGCCGCCACTTTACGCTGCAACCGCGCTGAAAATTCCGACGCTCATTCATGAGCAAAATGCCGTGATGGGCCGTGCCAACAAAGCGCTTGCCACGCGCGTCAATGCCATCGCCGGAGGGTTCCTGCCCGATCACGGTGGGGCTTTTTCAAGCAAGACAATTGTTACTGGAAATCCTGTGCGCCCTGCCGTGCTCGCGGAGGTAGGCAAGCCGTACAAGGCATCGCAGGCACATCAGCCATTTCACTTTCTGGTTTTTGGTGGCAGCCAAGGTGCCCAGTATTTTTCGACGGCGATACCGGCAGCTATAAGTTTGCTTGCGCCGGATTTGCGGGCTCGCCTTGTCTTGACCCAGCAGGCCCGCCCGGAAGATGAGACACAGCTTCGCGCCGCCTATCAGCAGGCGGGGATCAAGGCTGATGTGGCGGTGTTTTTCACCGATATGGCACGCCGCATATCAGAATCGCACTTTGTTCTGTCCCGGTCTGGTGCTTCCACTGTTTCCGAAATCGCCGCTATCGGGCGGCCAGCCATCCTGGTGCCATTCCCGCACGCGCTCGATCACGATCAAGCCGCCAACGCGGCTGCGCTGCAGGCGGCAGGCGGAGCCGACGTCATCAAGCAGTCGGACCTTTCGCCGGAGCGTATTGCAGCGATCCTCACCAGCGCCATGAATGAACCGACGCGTCTGGCATTTATTGCCGAAAAGGCACGTTCAACAGGCAAACCGGACGCAGCAAGGTTGCTTGGCGACCTCGCAGAGGCTATTGCAACCGGCCAAAGCGTCGAAGAATTTAAAAAAGGAGTGCGTCCATGAAGATGCCGCTCAATATAGGTCTTGTCCATTTTATCGGTATCGGTGGTATCGGAATGAGCGGCATTGCCGAAGTGCTTCATAATCTTGGCTACAAGGTTCAAGGATCCGATCAGGCAGACAGCGCCAATGTGCAGCGTTTGCGTGAGAAGGGCATAGAGATATTCATCGGTCACGCAGCGCCCAATATCGGCGATGCAGAAGTCGTCGTGGTTTCGACAGCTATCAAAAAATCCAATCCTGAACTCATGGCGGCGCGCGAGAAATTATTGCCGATTGTCCGCCGTGCAGAGATGCTGGCCGAGTTGATGCGGTTCCGTCAGGCAGTTGCTATCGGCGGCACCCATGGCAAGACGACTACAACTTCAATGGTGGCAACGCTGCTTGATGCCGGCAAGCTCGATCCAACGGTGATCAATGGTGGTATCATCAACGCCTATGGTACTAATGCGCGCATGGGTGCTGGCGACTGGATGGTCGTCGAGGCTGATGAAAGCGATGGCACATTCCTGAAATTGCCGGCAGACATTGCAGTTGTCACTAATATCGATCCAGAACATCTTGATCATTACGGCACATTCGATCGGGTGCGTGAAGCATTTCGCCAATTTGTTGAAAATGTTCCGTTTTATGGCTTCGGCGTCATGTGTCTTGACCATCCGGAAGTTCAGTCTCTCGTCTCGCGTATCGAGGACCGGCGCGTTATCACCTATGGTGAAAATCCACAGGCCGATGTGCGTTTTGTCAATCTGGTTGTCGACGGCGCGAGTTCACGTTTCGATGTGCATATCGCCAAACGCAAGACCGGCGAAGTAACCGAGATCACGGGACTACATTTGCCCATGCCGGGCAGGCACAATGTATCAAACGCCACGGCGGCTATTGCTGTGGCACATGAACTGGGCATTTCATCGGCTGATATTAAAAAGGGCCTGTCATCATTCGGCGGTGTAAAACGGCGCTTCACGCATACCGGTTCCTGGAATGGCGTCGATATTTTCGACGATTATGGTCACCATCCGGTCGAAATCAAAGCGGTGCTGAAAGCCGCACGCGATTCCGCCAAGGGCCGCGTTATCGCTATTGTCCAGCCGCATCGTTTCACACGGCTTGCCAGTTTGTTCGATGAATTTGCCTCATGCTTCAACGATGCCGATACAGTTATCGTCGCTCCGGTTTATACCGCTGGCGAAGATCCTATCGAGGGCGTTACATCGGAAACATTGGTTTCGCGGATCAAGACAGCAGCGCACAGAGACACGCGCTACATCAATGGCTCGCAGGAAATTGCTCCGTTGATCGCTGATATCGCCAAGCCGGGCGACTTTGTGATCTTTCTTGGGGCTGGCAACATCACACAATGGGCCTATGCCTTGCCAAAAGAACTGGCGGCGCTCTAGATTTGGCAGTTGCCCTTGAGAGGGTAGAGCTGCTGAAAGGATAAAATGTCTTCACTTGTTGATGGAGAAGCCCTGCTTTCGAAGCTGGGAGACCGTTTTGCTGGTTTGCGTGGACGGCTTACGCCCAATATGGGCATGGAGAAAGTGACCTGGTTTCGCGCAGGCGGGCCCGCTGAAGTCATGTTTCAACCCGCCGACGAAGAAGATTTGGCAGCGTTCCTGAAAGCAGTTCCAGAAGAATATCCGATTCTGACCGTGGGCATCGGCTCAAATTTGCTCGTGCGGGATGGTGGCATTCCGGGTTTCGTTGTGCGCCTTTCGGCAAAAGGTTTTGGTGAAGTAGAGCGCGTGGGCGAAACGCAACTGCGTGCCGGTACGGCGACGCCTGACAAGCGTGTCGCCTCTGCCGCTTTGGACGCGGGCATTGCCGGGTTCCATTTTTATCACGGCATACCCGGCGGAATTGGCGGCGCGCTGCGTATGAATGCCGGCGCCAATGGCGTTGAGACCCGTGAGCGTGTGGTTGAGGTGAGGGCGCTGGATCGCAAGGGCGAGTTGCATATCCTTTCCAATGCCGACATGGGTTATGCCTATCGTCATTCCGGTGCCGCCAGTGATCTGATTTTTACCTCTGCTCTTTTCGAAGGAATGCCGGGTGAGCGGCCGGAAATTCAGGCCGCGATGGATGCCGTCCAGCATCATCGTGAAACCGTGCAGCCAATTCGAGAAAAAACGGGCGGCTCTACGTTCAAAAACCCTGAGGGCTCATCTGCCTGGAAGGAAATTGATGCGGCAGGCGGTCGTGGCTTGAGGATTGGCGGCGCTCAAATGTCGCCGATGCATTGCAATTTCATGATTAATACCGGTACGGCCAATGGCTATGAGCTGGAGACCTTGGGCGAAACGATCCGTTCGCGTGTCCTCCAAAACTCCGGAATTCGCCTGCACTGGGAAATAAAGCGGCTTGGTCTTTTCCGTCCGGGTCAGGAAGTGCACGAATTCATGGGGCAACTGCTCTAGCCTGGACACATATTGTGCGTGGTTCGACAGGGCTCACAATAAGGAAGGTGGTTGGATTGCATATTAGTCGCTGCCAACCTCGCAGGATATAAACCTCCTGCAAATAATAACCTCCCTCATGGTGAGCTCGCGCGGCCGGAATTGCGCTCCTGACACATTTTTTTACACGAAATATCATTGTTGAATCATTGGGGACTTGTCAGCGAATCAACTCTCTGATTCTTTAGGGGCAAGCGTTAACTGATTTGAGTCGGCTGGTTCTGCCAGTCTTGGGTATCTGCGGTCCTGGCCGCCGGATGTGCGACGACTCATGCCTTTTTCCGCCCGCGCATGGCTGCGAGAATTTCGTGGGTTTTTAGTTTCCGGTCATGCGTCAGATGGGGATGTGTTTGAGGGGATGCCTTAATGGCGAAAAAGCATGTTGCGGTGCTGATGGGCGGATTTTCTTCGGAACGTCCCGTTTCGCTGTCGTCAGGCAATTCCTGCGCCGATGCCTTGGAGGCTGAGGGCTACGCAGTCACCCGTGTAGATGTATCCCGCGATATCGCCAATGTTCTGCAAGAACTTAAGCCCGACGTTGTGTTTAATGCCCTTCATGGCCCGTTTGGCGAGGATGGTACCATTCAGGGTATCCTCGAATATCTACAGATTCCCTATACCCATTCGGGGGTGCTTGCTTCCGCTCTGGCGATGAACAAGGAGCAGGCAAAAATCGTTGCCAAAGCCGCGGGTGTGCCTGTAGCTGAAGCGAAGGTGATGGATCGCTCCGAATTCACAGCCAAGCATCCGATGAAGCCGCCTTATGTCATCAAGCCAGTGAGCGAGGGGTCGAGCTTTGGCGTCGTTATCGTCAAGGAAGATCAGTCGCATCCGCCGCAGGTCGTTACCTCCGATGAATGGAAATTTGGCGGCTCGGTGATGGTCGAGCGCTACATTCACGGGCGTGAGTTGACATGCGCGGTGATGGGCGATGTTGCCATTGGGGTCTGTGAAATCATCCCGGTTGGGCACCAGTTCTACGATTATGATTCAAAATATGTTGCAGGCGGATCAAATCATGTGGTTCCCGCAAAAATTTCACTAAAAATTTACCAAAAAATACAAACACTGTCTCTCAAGGCGCATCAGGCAATTGGATGTAAAGGGATCAGCCGGTCGGACTTTCGTTACGACGACCGGTTTTCCGAAGATGGCGAGCTTATTTGGCTGGAGGTGAACACTCAGCCAGGCATGACTCCCACATCACTTGTACCTGATATCGCCAAAGCTGCAGGGCATACCTTCGGTGAATTGTTGAGTTGGATGGTGGAGGACGCATCGTGTTTGCGTTGAAGGGCAAAAATACGCACCGCCTCGGTGCTGCGCCGATGTCTTCGGACAGGTCGGTGGCTTTTGGCCGTTTTCGCATGGTCCTGCCAAAGTTTCTTCGCAAGCCCGTCCGTGTTTTCTTGCGGGTGGTAGATGGGGAAGTTTCTGTCCCGAATCACATCGGCACAATCGGGGCGGTCGCTTTCCTTGCATTGACCGGAGCCTATGGCGCGATCCTGGGTGGTCATGCGCCGGAAGTCGTCAAGGTTACGACATCCACGTTCGGCTTTGCCATCGAAGATGTAAAAGTTGTCGGCAATAAAGAAACATCCGAGATCGATATTCTCGGTGCACTTGGCCTTGACGGCGAAACATCACTGGTAGGTTTGAGCGCTTCTGATGCGCAGGCAGCTGTCGCTGGCCTTCCTTGGGTTGAGAGCGTGGATGTTTTCAAGGTCTACCCGAATACAATCCAGATCTCGATCCATGAGCGCACGGCATTGGCTGTCTGGCAGAATGGTACGGAACTGAACGTTATTGATGCCGATGGGCGGATCATTGTTCCTTTCACCGGCGGACGCAGTGCGCTCTTGCCGTTGGTCATCGGTGCGGGTGCTGATCAGCAGGTAAAACTTCTGATGGCGCAGATGGCTGCCTATCCGAAGATTGCCCAGGATGTTCGAGCCTATGCTCGTGTGGGTGATCGCCGCTGGGATCTCGTTCTCAAAAATGGCGTAACGCTCATGCTGCCTGAGCACGGCGTTTCTGAGGCCTTGGCCGATATTGCGGGCATGGAAGCAAAGGCAGGTCTGTTGTCTCGCGATATTGCCTCTGTCGATTTGCGGTTGGATGACCGCGTTGTTGTAAAGCTGACACCGGAAGCCATGGTGCAGCGTGTTGAGTATCTGAAGGCGCGCGATAAGGCGCCCAAGCGTTCGGAGAAGCGTGTATGAGTATTCTGAACGGAAAAAGCGCATCATCAGGAACGTCTTCCGCAAAACGGACGCGTTCCTTGACGGTTTTGGACATAGGTTCGAGCAAGGTGTGCTGCATCATTGCTCGTCTGCGTCCGCGCGAGGAAAGTGCGCATTTGCCGGGCCGCACACATCGCATTGAAGTTTTGGGTATCGGCCATCAGAAGTCGCGTGGCATCAAGTCTGGCGTCATTGTCAATCTTGACGCCGCAGAGCAGGCTATCCGCCTCGCTGTCGATGCGGCGGAGCGTATGGCTGGCCTGACGGTCGATTCGATGATCGTCAATATCTCGGCGGGGCGCCTGAAGAGCGAAAGCTTTTCAGCAAGCATCAATCTTGGCGGTCATGAGGTCGATCAGGCTGATATTCGCCGCGTGCTTGCTGCCGGTGCCAAGCAGGCTTTGGCAACAGAGCGTCATCTCGTTCACTCGCTGCCGATCGCTTACGGGCTTGATGGCGAGCGCGGTATCCGTGATCCGCTTGGCATGATTGGCGATACTCTTGGCGTTGATATGCATGTTCTGACCGCAGATGCGGCTCCACTGCGCAATCTTGAGCTTTGCGTCAATCGCTGCCATCTGTCCGTCGAGGCAATGATCGCCACTCCCTATGCAAGCGGTCTTTCTGCTCTTGTTGATGATGAAGCAGAGATGGGCGCTGCCTGCATCGATATGGGTGGCGGCACAACGACGATTTCAGTCTTCTCTGAAGGCAAATTCATTCATGCTGATGCAATCGCCATTGGCGGCAATCACGTGACCATGGATGTGGCTCGTGGCTTGTCGGCGCATATGGATGATGCGGAGCGCTTGAAGGTCATGCATGGTTCGGCGCTTCCAAGCGCTGCCGACGACCGTGATCTCATCAGCGTTTCGCCGCTTGGCAATGATGCCCGCGATGTTCCCAATCAATATCCGCGCGCAGTTTTGACGCGCATCATTCGTGCCCGTGTTGAAGAGACACTGGAACTGGCGCGCGACCGCCTCAATCAATCCGGTTACGGCCAGATTGTCGGCAAGCGCGTTGTTCTGACGGGCGGTGCAAGTCAGCTGGCAGGGCTGCCCGAAGTCGCCCGCCGTATTCTGGCTCGCAATGTACGAATTGGCCGTCCCCTGGGCGTTACGGGTCTTCCCGAAGCGGCAAAGGGTCCGGCTTTTTCTGCAGCGGTTGGTCTTCTGATCTATCCGCAGGTAGCAGGTATTGAAGAGCGTTCTGTAAAGGCCGGTTCATCATCGCTGATGACAGGTACGGGTGGGCGTTTTCAGCGTATCGGCCAGTGGCTGAAAGAGAGTTTTTAATTAATCGGGGAAACCCAAAAGAAATTACCGCAGCGGCGACGCGGTAAAGACAAAAAGGAACGGACAAATGAGCATCAATCTGCAAAAGCCGGACATTACCGAGCTTAAGCCCCGGATCACCGTTTTCGGTGTTGGCGGCGGCGGCGGCAATGCGGTCAATAACATGATCAATGCCGGCTTGCGCGGTGTTGAATTCGTTGTAGCAAATACAGACGCACAGGCATTGGCGCAGTCCAAGGCGGAGCGCCTGGTTCAGCTCGGCGCTTCGGTTACCGAGGGGCTGGGTGCCGGTTCGCAGCCCGAAGTTGGCCGCGCTGCCGCTGAAGAGTGCATTGACGAGATCAATGATCATCTTCAGGGTACGCATATGTGCTTTGTTACTGCCGGTATGGGCGGCGGTACCGGTACTGGCGCTGCCCCTGTCGTAGCTCGCGCTGCACGGGAAAAGGGCATTCTGACAGTTGGTGTTGTTACCAAGCCGTTCCATTTCGAAGGTCAGCGCCGTATGCGCACCGCAGATATGGGCATCGAAGATCTGCAGAAGAATGTCGACACATTGATTGTCATTCCGAACCAGAACCTCTTCCGCATTGCCAATGACAAGACGACTTTCGCCGATGCTTTCGCGATGGCCGATCAGGTTCTTTATTCTGGCGTTGCCTGCATCACCGATTTGATGGTCAAGGAAGGCCTGATCAATCTCGACTTTGCTGACGTCCGTTCTGTCATGCGCGAAATGGGCAAGGCAATGATGGGCACAGGCGAAGCCTCCGGCGATGGCCGCGCAATGGCCGCTGCTGAAGCTGCGATTGCCAACCCGCTTCTGGACGAGACGTCCATGCGTGGTGCCAAGGGCTTGCTCATCTCGATCACCGGTGGTCGCGACATGACCCTGTTTGAGGTTGATGAAGCTGCAACTCGTATCCGCGAAGAAGTTGATCAGGATGCCAATATCATCCTCGGCGCTACTTTCGATGAAAGCCTTGAAGGCATCATCCGCGTTTCGGTTGTTGCCACTGGCATCGACAAGCAGGTTGGAGATGCGGCGCCAGCGCCGATCGAGTTTCGCCAGCCGCTAAAGCCAATGCCAAAGCCGGCACCACAAGTAGTGGCCAAGGTTGAAACAGTGGCTCGTCCGCCTGTTCAGCAGTCGGTATCACCGGTCGCCGAGGCGGTGCGCAATGCAGGGCTTGATGTAGCGCAGCACGCACCACAGCCTGTCCAGCAGGAATTCCGTCCGCAGAGCCGCATTTTCCAGGCTCCTGCTCCGGAAGTATTTGATGCACCAGTCGCAGCAGCACCACAGGCGCCAGTCTATCAGCCAGCACCTCAGCCTGCACCGCAAATGGCTGAACCTGCACCGCAGCCAGTTGCACCACGCATGCCGAATGTTGCTGATTTCCCGCCGCTGGTTCAGGCTGAACTCAACGCCCGTGATATGGGGTCGCGTGACCATTCCCGTGATCAGGCTGCTCACGAAGCCCACGAAGACCGTGGCCCGATGGGTCTGCTCAAGCGCCTTACCGCTGGTCTGACACGCCGCGAAGATGAGACTGCTCGTCTCGAGCCAGCTCAGCCTCGCGAACCAGCAATGCGCCCGGCAGAACCACGCCGTCCGCTTTCGCAAGATGCTTCCATTTATGCACCTCGTCGTGGACAGCTTGACGAACAGGGCCGCGTACAGCCGCAGGCGCGTCAGTCTTCGGAAGACGATCAGTTGGAAATTCCCGCATTCCTTCGCCGTCAGGCCAACTGATCTGACTGCAGTCATCTTCAAAACTCAAATTCCGCCATTGTCTCAATGGCGGAATTTTTCGTTTAATTCATTGAAAAATACTATAAACGACTTAGCTGATAGCCAGGCGCCGCACAGATGCGATGGATGACTACGAGGGTTTGTATTGCAGGATTTCCAGACCACGATTGCGAAACGCATTTCTGTCTCGGGCGCAGGTGTACATAGCGGCGCCCCGGTCACGCTTTCCTTTTTGCCTGCGGCAGTCAACACCGGCATTGTTTTCAATGTGATTGACAGCGCAGGTGTCCGCCACCCAATCAAAGCGCTGGTTTCGGAAGTTGGCGCAACAGACCTTTCGACCAAGTTGGCAAATGTTGAAGGTATCACCATCAGCACCATTGAGCACGTGATGGCGGCCATTGCAGGTTCTGGCATTGATAATATGGTGCTCGAGATTGATGGTCCAGAAGTGCCCATCTTCGATGGATCATCAGCCGCTTTCCTGGAAGCCTTTGATGAAGCGGGGTTGAGCCAACAGTCGGCCAAGCGCCGCTATATCCGCATTCTTAAATCTTCGCGCGTAGAATCCGGCGCATCATGGGCGGAGTTCATTCCTTACGAAGGCACACGTTATGAAGTCGAAATTGACTTTGAAACGCCTGTCATAGGTCGTCAGAAGTTCGCGGGCGACATGGATGACGTGGTGTTCCGCAAAGAGATATCGCCCGCGCGCACATTTGGATTCATGCGGGACGTAGAAAGACTCTGGGCCGCTGGCCTCGCGCTTGGATCATCGCTTGATAACTCCTTGGTCATTGGTGACGACAATACCGTCATTAACCCCGGTGGATTGCGGTATCCGGATGAGTTTGTTCGCCATAAGACATTGGATGCGATCGGAGATCTATCACTGGCGGGCGCACCCTTTATTGGCTGTTTCCGCTCCTATCGGGGCGGGCATCGTCTCAACACGAGCGCTGTGCGTGCTTTGCTCGCCGATCCGTCGGCTTTTGAGATTATAAAGATGCAGCACAGCGGTCCTGTGGGTGCAAGCAAGGCAGTCAGTGCTGCTTCAACCGTATAAATCATTTAATTTGCGGTATTGAGTTGATGGATTGCAGCAGAATGGCCGCAAGCCGGGCTGTGGCTGGCTCAGGCTGCGCCTCTGACCGATGAAGCATCAAGCCGAGCGAGGGCAGGGATGGCAGCCCGTCCTCCTGCGGTCCCAGACGCTGTACCGTTGTTGGTAGTCCAAATGGCGTTCGTATCGTCACGCCCAGACCTGCAGCCGTTGCGGCCCACAATCCGGTCAGGCTTGGGCTGATAAATGACAGACGCCAGGGAATGCCGGCGCGATCCAGAGCGTTGACAGCGGCCGTGCGCAAAAGACATGGTGCTTCCAGCGAAATTAAAGGTAAGGGATCTCCGCCATTCTGCCAGTTTCTGGATTCTCCAGCCGGACCTATCCAGCACATTGGCACATCCAGGACATGTTCGTAATGCGGTGTTGTAGAGGCCCCGCTGCTCCATGCCAGCGCGAGATCAAGACGCCCTGATGTAATCCGATCAAGCAGGTCGGCATTTCGCGTTACGCGCGCTTCAATGCGCACTTTAGGATGTGCTCGGGCAAATTGGCCAAGAACGTCGGTCAGCAGGCTTTCGCCAAAATCCTCCTGTAAGCCAAGCCTCACCCACCCTTCGAGCTCACTTCCATGGACAGCCGTAATTGCCTCATCATTCAGATCAAGCATGCGGCGCGCATAACCGAGCATGGTTTCGCCAGCTTCGGTTAGGGCAAGTCCACGACCGGCTTTGACGAAGATGGCTGTCTCGGCTTGTTGTTCGAGCTTCTTTAGCTGAGCGCTGACTGCTGATGTCGAACGGCCAAGGCGCTCCGCTGCCTTGGCAAAACTGCCCAACTCCATCCCGGTAGAGAAGGTCCGCAGCACGTCCAGATCAAGTGTGATCTTTCTCATTTGAAACAATCCACATTTTTAGGACTATTAGTCCTGAATAATCTGATTTTCAGGATCATTGTGGGAGCTTATTGATATGGCGTCAAGCAATTCATGAAAGGAAGTCAAATGCCCTTTACCCGCATCTCCCTGCTGGAAGGTAAATCTCCTGAGTACCTCAAGGCGCTGTCGGACAGTTTCCATCAGGCAATGGTTGAAACATTCAACGTTCCCCTGACTGATAAATTTCAGGCCATTCATCAGCACCGGCCAAATGAACTCATCATTGATCCAACTTACTTCAGCGATGGTCGCTCGGATGATTTCGTTATCTTTACAATAACGATTGGCAAGCCGCGCGATACAGCTACCAAGCAAGCTTTCTACAAGCGCGTCGTCGAGCTTCTGGGTAAGTCGCCCGGTATTCGGCCGCAAGACATTATGATTGTGGTCAGCACATCGACACGCGACGAGTGGTCATTCAGCAATGGCGATACGCAAATGGTTGAGCCAGCTTGAGCGAGGTTAGCGAGATTATGAACAGTCCAAAGCGCTGCCCGCAGCAAATGACCGTTCGTCGGGCAGGCCAATCCATCGCACCGGCCCCCGCCAATATTTCCACGGCTCCCTTCTGGGCACAGATGTTGCTGGAAAGCGATGTGGATGGCGAAAATAATGTCATGCAAGCCTATGTCGAACCTGGTGTCATCACCAATTGGCACACACATCCTCGCGGACAGTTCCTCTATGTTCTGTCCGGCGTTGGGTTTGCCCAGTGCGACGGCGGTCCCATGGTTGAATTGCGCGCGGGAGATTGTGTCTGGTTTGCGCCGGATGAGCGCCATTGGCACGGAGCAAGTCCGACCAGCACTTTTTGCTACATCAGCATTCAAGCAACCCAGGATGGGACCGCTGTATCCTGGCTTGAACCCGTTATTCGCGAGGAGGCCGCGCAATGATTGCGATGCAGTATAGTTTTACGCTGCCTGCCGATTACGACATGGGCATTATCGATCGGCGCATCGCAGAAAAGGGGCCCTTGCTGGATAATTTCCCCAATCTTGCATTCAAGGCCTATCTGACAGCGCGACGCGACGACGAACGACAAATTCGTGAAAACCTCTATGCCCCGTTTTATGTGTGGCGGCACGAAGCTGGATTGAACGATTTTGTTTGCGGCAATGGCTTTGATGCGGTCAGCCAGTCATTCGGGCGGCCAAGCATTAAGACATGGATAGTATGGCAGGCAGAAATATCAGCTGCAATATCATCGGCTGCTTTCGCCACAAGAGAAATACTGCCGATAGAACCCTATTCATCGCTTGCGGATTTGCGATGCCGCGAAGCAGAAAAGGCTTTGGCCGATGTTAAAAAGGGCGGAGCGCTCGCTGCGGTTTCGGCTTTTGACCCTACTTGCTGGACGCAGATACGTTTTCGATTATGGAAAGAAGAGCCGAAATCGACAATAAAAACAGGCTTTCAAGCCTATAAAGTCGGTCATCTTTCTCTGCCAAAGATCGACTAATTCCCGCTCCGCCACAAATTTGGACGATTGCATGGCAATAACATTGCTGATTCCTGTCGCTTGTGGTTTATGAACGCCCAACCGACGGTAAGATTGTCTATGTCTAGAGCATGGCGCGAAAACGTGATATCGGGTTTCGCGACAATGCTCTTAAATTATAATGTGGGGCCGGAGACAGCATGGCGAATAGCAGAACGCTTATCAGCGCAAGGTTTGGAAACGCAGGGTTTGGCGGAAAGGTCCGTGCAGCTCTTCTTCTTTTTCCGATTGCCGGCGCTGTTGCAATCTCGGGTTGCGCATCCAAGGACGATGATCTTGATCTTTCTGCCTATGTGGACACGATTGAGCCTGCCGACGTGCTTTACAATCAGGCTTTGGCTAATTTGAATTCGGGTCGCCTTGATGAGGCAGCCAAGAAGTTTGATGCGGTCGACCGTCAGCATCCTTACTCTGAATTTGCACGTAAATCTCTGGTCATGGGCGCGTTCGCTAATTACCGCAGCGGTAAATATGACGATGCCATCGCCATGACGAAGCGTTATATTGCCCTTTACCCGACGCAGCCCGAAGCTGCATATGCTTATTATATAACCGGCCTTTCCTATTACCGGCAAATTCCGGACATTACGCGCGAGCAGAGCATGACCCGCAGGTCGATTGCCGCGTTTCAAGAGGTCGTGCAAACCTATCCTGACTCTGAATATGTTGAAGACTCAAAAGCAAAGATCCGTTTCGGCCGCGATCAGCTCGCAGGCAAGGAAATGCAGGTCGGCCGCTACTATCTGGAGCGCAAGGATTACCTCGCATCGATCAAGCGTTTCCGTGGTGTCGTTGAACAATATTCCAATACCCGTCACATCGAAGAAGCGCTCGCGCGTCTCGTTGAAGCCTATTACGCGCTCGGCTTGACGAGCGAAGCCCAAGCTGCTGCTGCCGTTCTTGGTCAGAATTATCCTGACAGCGATTGGTACAAGGACAGCTACAAGCTGCTGCAAAGCGGTGGTCTCGAGCCGCGTGAAAATGCAGGCTCATGGCTTTCGAAAGCGGCTACAGCAATTACTGGCGGCAAAGAAGGCGCTTAAACTAGAACTCAACCTGAGCCATCATGCTTTCGCATCTGTCGATCCGCGATATTGTCCTGATTGAACGGCTCGACATCGAGTTCGGCGAAGGTCTGTCCGTGCTTACGGGTGAAACTGGCGCCGGCAAGTCCATCCTGCTTGATGCCTTGTCACTGGCGCTCGGCGCACGGGGCGACGCGTCTTTGGTCAGGCACGGTGCCGAGCAGGGGCAGGTTACCGCAGTTTTTGACGTCGCGGGCAGTCATCCGGCTCGTCTGCTTTTGCGTGAAAATGACATTGACGATGATGGCGATATCATTTTGCGGCGCGTGCAGAATGCGGATGGTCGTAGCCGGGTTTTTATCAATGATCAGGCCGCCAGCGTTACCATGCTCAAAGAGCTTGGGCGGCGGTTGGTCGAAATTCATGGCCAGCATGATGATCGCGCGCTAATCGATATCGATATTCATCGTACATTGCTTGATGCCTTCGGTGCTTTGGAGACAAAAGCAAATCTGGTCCGGTCGCTGCACAAGAAATGGCGCGAGGCCGAGCATGCTCTGGTTCGCCATCGGGCCAAGGTTGAGGCAGCGGCACGTGAAGCCGACTATCTGCGTGCTTCGGTGGAGGAGCTTTCCAAGCTCGATCCGGAACCGCAGGAAGAAGAAATGCTGGCGATAAAGCGCACAGAAATGATGCGCTCGGAAAAAATTGCCGGTGATGTCAATGAGGCCAATGATATTTTGTCAGGCAATGCCTCGCCGGTACCATCGCTTGCCAGTCTTGTTCGGCGGCTTGAGCGTAAAGTACCCGAAGCGCCGCATTTGCTTGAACCAGTCGTCAAAGCCATTGATGAAGCGCTGAATTTTCTGGCCGAAGCGCAAAATGGTGTTGAGCAAGCAATTCGCGCGATCGACTTCGACCCGCGTGTTCTGGAGCAGACGGAAGAACGCCTGTTTGCGCTGCGTGGTGCGGCGCGTAAATATTCGGTGGCAGTGGATGATCTATCGGCACTGCGGGATCGCATGGACGGAGATCTTGCCGATATTGACGCCGGAGCCGAACGTCTGGCAGCACTGGAAAAAGAAACCCTTGCGGCACGGGATGCCTTTGATGAAGCTGCCCTGTCGCTCTCCGCTCACCGTCATGAAACAGCCGAACATCTAAAACAGGCCGTCATGGCCGAGCTTCCCGCCCTCAAGCTTGAACGGGCGGAATTCATTGTCGAGATGACGACGGATGTGAATAATCGCACAGCAGATGGAATTGATACGGTTGAATATTGGGTGCGAACCAATCCTGGCACGCGCGCAGGGCCAATGATGAAGGTTGCATCGGGCGGCGAGCTTTCACGCTTTCTGCTTGCGCTCAAAGTGGCGCTGGCAGATCGCGGATCAGCTCCAACACTGGTTTTTGACGAGATTGATACGGGTGTTGGCGGTGCCGTAGCCGATGCAATCGGCCAGCGGCTTCGGCGCTTGTCCGGCAATGTGCAGGTACTGTCGGTCACTCATGCGCCGCAAGTTGCGGCTCGGGCCCAAACACATTTTCTCATCGCCAAATCCTCTGCGGGTAATGATCGCGTGGCTACATCGATCCGGGCAATGGAAACGGATGATCGTCAGGAAGAAATTGCGCGCATGTTGGCCGGTGCAAGTGTCACCGATGAGGCGCGCGCTGCCGCGGTGAGATTGCTTCGGGAAAACGCTGCTTAGTTCAACGCTAAAATATAAGGATAGATCGTTAATTACGCTCGGCGATCTAGACAGTGCCAATTTGGGGTTTTTCGGCTAATCTCCCGCCGAATCCAGCAGTAGGCAAATCATGGCAGATAAAGCAGTAGAAAAACTGACCGAAGCGGAAGCAGCCGAGGAACTTGGTCGGCTTGCAGCGGAGATTGCTCAACACGATTATCGTTATAACACCGAAGATGCACCGATAATTTCTGATGCGGAGTACGATGCCCTGCGTCGACGCAATCTGGCTATTGAGCAACGCTTTCCGCAACTGAAACGCGAAGATTCACCATCCAACAAGGTTGGCGCCAGTGTTTCGGAGAAGTTCGGCAAGGTCACCCATTCCATCCCGATGCTGTCGCTGGACAATGCATTTCATGACAGCGACGTGGAGGATTTCGTAGGTCGTATCCGTCGCTTTTTAAAACTGGGTACCAATGCGAGCGTGGCTATTACTGCCGAACCAAAAATTGACGGGTTGTCGCTCTCTCTGCGCTACGAGCTGGGCCGGCTGGTAACTGCCGCCACTCGCGGTGATGGAACGACTGGCGAGAATGTCACGCTGAATGCGCGTACAGTTGCCAGCATTCCCAATGTGCTTGATGGAAATCCGCCCGAGGTGCTCGAAGTGCGCGGTGAGGTTTATATGAGCCATGCCGATTTTGCAGCTTTGAACGAGCGCCAGGCCAAGGATGGTAAACAGATCTTTGCCAATCCGCGCAACGCCGCTGCCGGCTCGTTGCGCCAGCTGGATTCCACCATTACCGCCTCGCGGCCTCTACAGTTCTTTGCCTATGCATGGGGTGAGGTGAGCGAAATGCCCGCTTCCACACAAATGGGCATGGTGGAGGCTTTCAAATCCTATGGTTTTCGCGTGAACCCGCTGATGCAGCGTTTCGAAAGCGTTGAAGGCCTGGTCAAACATTATCACCAGATTGAAGAGCAACGCGCGCTCCTCGGCTATGACATTGATGGCGTGGTCTACAAGGTCGATGATTTAGCGCTACAGCAGCGTCTCGGTTTCGTCTCACGCAGTCCGCGCTGGGCAATTGCGCATAAATTTCCAGCTGAACGCGCCATGACGATTCTGCGCGGTATCGATATTCAGGTGGGTCGCACAGGCGCTCTGACCCCTGTTGCCAGACTTGAGCCTGTTACAGTTGGCGGCGTTGTGGTGACGAATGTCACACTGCATAATGAAGACTACATCAAAGGCATCGGCCAGAACGGCCAACCGATCCGTGAAGGTCGCGATCTGCGCGTCGGCGATACGGTGGTGGTGCAGCGCGCAGGCGATGTCATCCCGCAGATCGTTGATATTGTGGCGGATAAGCCTCGCGGAAGCACGCCCTATATATTCCCTCACACATGTCCGGCCTGCGATTCTCATGCAGTGCGCGAAGAGGGGGAGGCCGTGCGCCGCTGCACTGGCGGATTGATCTGCCCTGCACAGGCCGTCGAACGCCTCCGTCATTTCGTTCAGCGCAACGCATTTGACATTGAAGGTCTTGGTGAAAAACAGGTCGAATTTTTCTTCAAGTCAGATGATCCGGCGCTGCACATAGGCACGCCCGCCGACATTTTCACTCTAAAGAAGCGCCAGGCGGGCTCGTTGGCCAAGCTTGAAAATATTGATGGCTTTGGCGCAACTTCGGTCAAGAAACTCTACGATGCCATCGACGAACGTCGTGAGGTTTCGCTCAGCCGCTTTATCTTCGGTCTTGGTATTCGTCATGTGGGCGAAGTGAATGCCAAGCGGCTGGCAAAGGCTTATCGCTCCTATGAGGCGCTTGCCAATGCCGCAATCGCAGCCGTCCCCCCGAAGGACAAAGGGGACAAGGGTAATGATGCCTGGCGGGAATTGAACGATGTTGAAGGCATTGGCAGTATTGTCGCGGAGGCGCTGGTCGATTTTTATGCGGAGCAGCACAATCGCGATGCGCTTGCAGCGCTCCTCAATGAAGTCACGCCTCTTGATGAAGAAGTGCGTATCGTCAGCGACTCGCCCGTGGAGGGAAAAACTATTGTGTTTACCGGCTCATTGGAGCGCATGTCACGTGATGAAGCCAAGGCCATGGCAGAGCGTTATGGCGCCAAGACCGCAGGCTCCGTTTCAAAGAAAACCGATCTTGTTGTTGCCGGTCCGGGCGCGGGTTCGAAACTGACACAGGCACAGGCATTGGGCATCGAAGTCATTGATGAAGACGCATGGTTTGAACTGGTGGGCGCATGAGCGAGACTGTTTTCAAGGGATTTGGCGACAAAGCACTGCCTTTTCTCAAGGCGTTGGATTTTCATCAGAATCGCGAATGGTTTCTGGAAAACAAGGATCTGTTTGAGGCACATCTTTACGAGCCTTTGGGAGATCTCGTCGATGATCTGATTGTGCGGTTTGAAAAAGCCGGATTGCCATTTAAAGGAGATCGCAAAAAATCGCAGTTCCGCATCAAGCGCGATACGCGCTTTGCCAAGGATAAAAGCCCCTATAACCGGCATCTTTCAGCACTGCTTTCTCCTGATGGAAGCAAATGGAGCGAGAGCGGTTGTTTCTACGTGTGTGTCGGTCTCGAAGAATACAGGGGGTGCTACGCCGCCGTTGCGTTCTGGCAGGGAAAGCCCGAGCTTTTACTCGCGATGCGCAAGGCAATCGTCGCCAAACCGGAAAAATATCGAGCAATGGTCAAAGCCCTTGCCAGTAATGGTTTGGAGCTTCGGGATATTGACCGTCTGAAGCGCACCCCCCGTGGGTTTGAGGAGGTGACGGATGCCGATCTTATTGAAGCATTGCGCAACCGGCATTTCATGGTGCGCCATACGATTGAACCTGCGAGAATTACATCTCCGGAGCTGGCGGATGACCTGTTTGATTTTGCATTGCGCGCCAAGCCGCTTATTGATTGGGGCAGGGCAATTCAAGGCACGCTCCCTGCCTAAAAAGCTTGTTGCAGTTAGCAATTGTGTCCTTCTTGTCACATATGTCTCTTCGCTGAAACATATGGAAATATTCTGTGCAATTAATCTTGACTTAAATGGTAAAGTTTAAGTAGCTAGCGCCAGTTGCACGTAATTGCGTGCATTATTCGCTCAGCAAGCCACCGACATCTCGCGATCGCCTATCGCAGGTCCAGCCAGCCAAGCATTCTCTCGCGGGGACTTGTTATGGTTTTGGGTAAGATTCTGTTTGCACGCCTTATGTGTGGTAGCGCCGGTACGATTTTGGCGCTTGGATTGGGCTCGGGGATTGCGGCGGCGCAGACCGCTCCTGCTGATGGCGAGAATATCACGCTTGCACCCATCGTTCTTAAAAACAAACCGGGCGGCGACGAAGCGACTGTCCTGACAAATACAGTTGACCGCGAAGTTATCCAAAGCCGTATGGTCCAAGACTTTGAAGACCTCGGCCGACGGGTTGATGCAGGTGTTAATTACAATTCCACCTCCAAGAGTATCAACCTCCGCGGGCTGGATCAGAATCGCGTATTGACCACCCTTGATGGAATTCGTGTGCCATGGATTTCCGATCCACGCAGCACGCAAGGCGGGTTGGATACGTTCGGCTTTGACGGCCTTTCCAAGATCAACATCACCAAGGGTACCGATTCCAGCCGTTATGGCTCTGGCGCACTTGGTGGGGTTATCCAGATTCACACGCTGGACCCTGCCGATATTATTGGTGAGGGGAAGAATTGGGGTGTCTGGACCAAGGGCACCTATGATGATTCAAGCCGCAGCTGGCGGACAAATATTGCGGCTGCAACGCGCATCAATGACACTGAGTTGCTTGTTCAGGGCGGCTACACGACAGGTCATGAAAAGGACCGCATGGGTGATATTGGCGGTTACGGCGCCGGACGCACAGAGCCGAATCCTCTCGACGTCGACCAACGCAATTTGCTGGTAAAGCTCTATCAGAACGTCGAGGGTGGCCATCGTTTTGGTTTGACTGGAGAAATCTCCAATCGCGAACAGGACGGCGAGAACTTCATTGGCACAACGTCTTCCTATGAGCGTGGGAAATTCCAGTCGGGCGAAGAGTCAGAGCGTATCCGCATTTCGGGCAGCTATGATTATGTCGCGCCGGATAAAACCGGCTGGCTCGATGAGGCGCACGCCATCGCTTACTGGACCCGGCAGACTCTGAATAATACCACTGATGCAATTCGCCTGCGGGACAGCAGAGCGTCCATCATACCGCGTGATCCTTTCCGCTATGGCTATCCTTTCGGCATCTATAAGCGCGACAATGAGTTGGAGCTTGACGCTTACGGCTTTACCGGCAATGCGAGCAAGACTGTCGAGATTGGCAGCATTGAGCACAAGTTCCGTATTGGAGCAGAAATTTACCGCCAGGATCTCCATCAATATTCAGCGGGTGTGGACAATTGTCCGGATGTTGATTGGACAAGAATTCCCTCACCATTCGGCCCGCAATCGTGCAAAATGCTGCACTCGAATGCGTCCGATATGCCTGATGTGGAAACAACTGGATTTGGCCTCTATGTCGAGGACGATATCGAGCTTCTCAACGGCAAGCTGACGCTGACGCCGGGTGGTCGTTTTGACTGGTATGAGCACAGCCCGCAGTCGACAGCAGGTTACGAGAGGGGGCCGAATTATGATGGCGGCTTGCCTGCGTCAAACAGCGATTCCCGTTTCACGCCCAAGCTTCGGGCGACATGGCACGCAAATAATAATCTCGATTTCTATGCTCAATGGGCGCAGGGCTTCCGCATGCCCTCGGCGATGGAGCTTTACCAGAATTATGGCGCTCCCGGTTCCTATGCGAGAATCGGTAATCCGGACCTGAAGGCAGAGACCAGCAATGGTTTCGAAATTGGTACCAAATATGATGATGGCACCTATGCGCTGTCAGCCAGCATATTCAACAATTACTACCGCAACTTCATCCATGACGTGACTATCGCACCTCCCGGTGGCGAGTATCCGGTTGGTGGTATTACGGGCTATGAGAACCTTAGCCGCGTACAGATTTATGGTGCGGAACTGAGTGGGCGCGTGAACTTCGCTAATAATTGGACGACATGGACATCCATTGCGTTTGTTGAAGGCAAGGACACCAAGACAGATGAGTATCTGAACTCTATTCCACCAATCCGCGCCATTGTTGGTCTTGGCTATGCGGCTGATAGCTGGGGCGCCGATGTGTCCCTGACCATGGCTGCCAGACGCGACAAGGTAAGCCAGGGTGGTTTTGTTGCCCCAGGTTATGGCATTGTCGATACAACTGCCTATTGGGAGCCGAAATTTGCCAAAGGCATGAAGCTGCAAGTTGGTGTATTCAACGTATTCGACAAGAAATATTGGTCCGCAACCGACGTACCAGACAGCATCAACCTTGCTATAGCAGACCGCTATTCCGAAGTTGGCCGTAGCTTCCGTGTGTCGCTGACACAGAAATTCTGATTAAAATTGGCATGGCTCCCTGCCCAGGCGGGGAGCCGTACCGCATAATTAAGCTACTCCAGCCATTCAGTGACGAACACTTCATTGGCGTGAATATCGATCGTTTCCAGCGCGCCTGGTCCCAGATTTTTGAAATTGTGCGGCGTGTTCGCCGGACACACCACGATTTGCCCTTCCTCGGCATCGATTATTTCCTCCCCCACCGTGAAGCGCGCCCGCCCTCTGCGTATGATGAAGGTTTCAGTATAGGGGTGTTTATGCAATCGCGGTCCGGCGCCGACGCGTTCCTGATTGTTGAATATAATCGACACATTGGTGCCATAGGGCTTGCCGGTAATTTCCCCATGCCAGCTTAGCGGGAGATCTTCCCAAACTTCCCTATTAATAATATGCGCCATGATTTCTCCTCCGCTCTTCAACTGGAAATCTAGAGAGCCGAGACATCACCGACAAGATGCGACCGTGTCTGAGATTGATGATAGCCATCAACAAAACTAACGTGACAGAATAAGCTCGGTGGCCTAGATGGGGGACATGGATGAACATATATATCGGCAGAAGCCATCGCAGGCTGTTCCAGTGAGCAAAAGCACGCAATTTTGGGAAGGGTTTGCCAAAGGGCTGCCGATCATGATTGCGGCCGCGCCATTCGGGGTATTGTTTGGTGCACTTGCGATTGATCAGGGCTTTTCCCTGTTCGAAACTGTACTCATGAGTGCTGCCATATTTGGCGGTGCCAGCCAAATGGTCGGAATTGAGCTGTTTGGACAGCATATCCCTGCTTGGCTCATCGTCTTTTCCATCTTCGCGGTTAATTTCCGACATGTTCTTTATTCGGCAGCGGTTGGCCGTCGTATCGGACATTTCAAGCCATTAGAAGCAATGCTCAGCTATTTTTTGCTGACTGATCCGCAATATGCTGAAACCGAAAAGCGTGCAGAGTCCGGAAAGCCGGTAACCTTCATCTGGTATCTCGGCGTTGCTACACCAATCTATGTAATGTGGGTCGTTGAGGCTTTTATTGGCGGGCTTTTTGGTAATCTCATTGCGGATACGCATGCGCTGGGTATCGATATGCTGCTTCCCATTTACTTCCTTGGATTGGTGATGGGGTTCCGCAAACGGACCAATTGGGGACCGATTGTCATTACCAGTGCCATTGCATCAATCATTGCCGCAAAAACCATTGGATCGCCCTGGCATGTCAGCATAGGTGCCGTCGCGGGTATCCTCATGGCGGTCATTCTTGCCAAGCCTGAGCCGGCAAAGGAAAAACGCTGATGTCATCGATTTTCTGGATCATTATTGCGGGCGCGGTTGCCACTTTTCTAACCCGCATAGGCGGCCATCTCGTGCTTTCGCGCTTTGAGCGGGTGCATCCACGCGTTGAAGTCGCGTTGAATGCAGTGCCGGCAGCGGTCTTGACGACGCTTGTTGCGCCCGCCGCGGCCAATGCCGATTGGCGAGGCCTTGTGGCACTTGCCATTGCCGGACTTGTGTCACTGCGCTTCAATGCGCTGACCATGTTTTTGATTGGCGCAGCAGTCATCATCCTGCTGCGCCAGTTTACCTGAATTATCCTTCGTGGCCGAATGGTTCTGTCGCATTGACGAGCCATTCGCGCGCTTCACCGCTGGTGTGAGGCAGTAATTTTTCCCGGACCTTGGCATGGTAGGCATCAAGCCATACCAGTTCTTCGCGAACAAGCAGGCTTGTATCGATGAGCCGCTTGTCGATGGGGCACAGGGTAATTGTCTCAAACCCCATCATCGGCAAATCGCCACCTTCAGGCACTTGTGGCTCCGTAACAATCAGCAGATTTTCTGTGCGTATGCCATAGCCACCCGGCTTGTAATATCCAGGTTCATTAGAAAGAATCATGCCCGGCAAGAGTTCCTGTGTGCCCCGCTTCGAAATATTTTGCGGGCCTTCATGCACGGAGAGGAAAGAGCCGACACCGTGCCCTGTGCCGTGGCCGTAATCATAGCCCTGTTTCCACAAAGCAATGCGGGCAAGAACGTCAATGTCCATGCCGCGCGTTCCTTTCGGAAAACGTGCGGTTGAAATGGCAATCATGCCCTTCAAAACCAGTGTGAACTTCTTTTTCATATCCGCTGTTGGCGTGCCAACCGGCAATGTCCGGGTAATGTCGGTTGTACCATCGCGATACTGGCCGCCACTATCAATCAAATAGAGCTCCCCATCCTGCAGCTTGCGGTTTGACTCCGTGTTGACGCGATAATGCGCAAATGCGCCATTTGGGCCAGCACCGGAAATGCTGTCGAATGACAGATTTTCGAGCGGCATCTGGAAGCCTTGAGCAATCTCGTGGCGCGTTTCTTCGAGTTTGGTCGCAGCGTCGATTTCGTCAATCGTGCCCGGTGCTTGATGGTCAATCCATGACAGGAAGGACACCATGGCCACGCCGTCACGCTCATGCGATTTGCGTGCGCCTTCCAGCTCGGTTTTGTTTTTAATGGCACGCGGCAGGCGCGCGGGGTCGAGACCTTCGACGATTTTGCCGCCAGCTTTTTCGATGATCAGCCGCAGCTTTTCCGCTGCCAGCGCCGGATCGAGCATGACAGTGTGACCCTGTGCAGCAAAATCGGCAACGTCATTATCGAGCGTCGACGGCGCGCGCAATGTGGCGAGCTGGGTCAAGTAGGCTTCTGTTTCCATTGGCAGCTTGCGCTTGTCGATGAAAAGCAAGGGCTCGCCATTTGCGGGGATGAGTGCAAAGGCCAAGGGCAAAGGCGTATTGCTCACATCATTGCCGCGAATGTTGAACGTCCACGCAATCGAGGATGGGTCTGTCAAAATGGTTGCATCCGCTTTGGCTTTGCCGACAGCATCCGCCAATTCATGCAGTTTCACTTTGGCAAGCTTGCCGGCATATTTTTCCGGCTGGATCGTCACTGCTTCAAGCGGTGGGGCAGGCTGATCGTCCCAGATAAGATCGACAAGATTATCCTTTACGGCGACGAGGCTGCCGCCATTTTTCTCCAGCGCTTCGCGCAAGGCTTTTGTTTCGCTGATTGTGTGCAGCCATGGATCAAAGCCGATGGTCAGCGGACGCTCAATACTGCGCAGCCAAACCGCAGGCGGCGTATCGATAAGGCTTTCAATCGTAAAGACGGAAGGGTCGGTTTGATCTGCCGCCTGTAAAGTGTAACGCCCATCGACGAAAAGATGCGCCCTGTTCTTCAACACCAGAACAACGCCCGCAGAACCGGTAAAGCCCGTCAGCCAAGCCAGACGTTGCGCGCGGGCAGGAACATATTCACCCTGATGCTCGTCTGCACGGGGCACGAGAAAACCATCGAGCTTCAAGCCTTCGAGTTCAGCTCGTAATTTTGCAACACGCGGTGCGCCGGTAGCAGGATTGCTGGACACCTCAAACGACTGGAACATGATGATATCGACCTCTTTTGTTTGGGTCGAAACCTATCTTCCCCGTTTGCTCTGCGCAATGGAGCATTGAATTTAGCAACCGGTTTAATCGCTCGAGGTGTTTTAGTCTTTGAGTTCAAGCGGAAAGGGTGTGGGCTCCCAGTATTTTCGATATTTGAGACTTTTAATAGTTATAGCCTCTAATTCATGTAAGATTTTTGCCAATTCACGCCGGTCGCCTGCAATCAAAGCGGGATAAAATGTCGGGTTCCAGTACATCATGTCTTTGCGAAGCTCGCCCTGTCGGTAGTCCGGTCCATCCATAATGCGTATAGCTTCTTCAAAGTCACCAAGAGCCGTAGCCATCATCAAGCGGGCATAATACTTAAATTCAAATGGTGTAAAATTATTCTCGTTCCGAGAAGCGAATTCGACCACTTCCTCCAGTTTTGTTATTTTGCGCAAAGGCACCAAGGC
The DNA here is from genome assembly GCF_059758635.1 of Phyllobacterium sp. GQ127. Taxonomy (NCBI): domain Bacteria; kingdom Pseudomonadati; phylum Pseudomonadota; class Alphaproteobacteria; order Hyphomicrobiales; family Phyllobacteriaceae; genus Phyllobacterium; species Phyllobacterium sp. GQ127. Next base: position 1,209,331 of record NZ_JCAXDZ010000001.1, on the reverse strand, counting down.
ATCTTCAATGACACTCAGCATGATTTCCATATTTTCGGGGTTGTCAAAATGCCAGCCGCCAAAGAATGGCTTGATATCCATCTTGATAATAGCTTGTGCCCGCTCGTTGGTATCACCTTTAAGGTTGGAAAAAATTGGGTGAATAAGTCTTGTATTGCCCCAGCCATAGTGAAATCGGTCGATGCCCATAAAAATTATACCAACATCGATTGTTGGCGCAAAGATTTTTGGATTTCCGCTGCGAGCCAGATATACGCCACGGGTGAAGTGATTGATCGGCGTAAGTACGAGATGACGCCCTGCCAACGCCAGATCTGAATGGCGCTGGAGAAGCGGTTTAAGGGCCTGACGTACTTGTGCAACTGTCGTCATTCGAATGGTTTTATCCCACTTCATTCTTCAACAGCGTATGGATCGCAGTGCCGAAGAGCCAAAATTGGAGAGGGGGCCTGCGGTTCTGGCAGCCTTGTCCAACAATTGTTGAACAGTCAAAAAAATTTGGACAGTATTATATGACCTCTTCTCGGGAAAGTGCACCACTGCAGTTTTAACTACAGCCTTTTCTTTGGTATAGGAGCGAGCACGTGATGAAATGATTGGCACAAATCTGGTATCAATGCCAATATCCGCGACAAGTTCATTGTGCTGGCGAATTTGCATGCGGGGAAAGGTATTAAGTGGAGCCAGCCGCATATGTTTAAGATTGGCGCTATCTGCTGCGACTTGGTTTCTGAGGTGGTGGATTTCAGTCAGATAGGGAAATAATGCGCTCATGAAATAAATCCTCGTTAAAGGATATATTCCTATATCGAGATAAAGCTGTCAATTATACCAAAGAAGCATTTAGCCCATGGGTTAGTAAGTTGCGCGCGCTTTCAAATGCAGCGTTACCCAGCCTTCGCGGCGGAGGGTCTTCACGTGGAAAAGCCCCTGCACACGATAGGCGGCGAGTACTTTTTCGCGTTGGGTTTCCAGAATACCCGAAAGGATCAGCGAGCCGCCCCAGCCAAGATGTTTGCGCATTTCGGGCGCGAGCATCATCAATGGCCGTGCCAGAATATTGGCGACAATCAGGTCGAAGGGCGCCGAACCGCGCATCGCCGGATGATGGAAGCCGGTTGCTGTTTCGGTGCGAACCCGCGAAGCAACACCGTTCTTCACCACGTTTTCCCGTGCAACAGCAACAGCGACAGGATCGATATCTGTCGCCAGAACGGGAATAGGCGCGAGCTTTGCAATGCCGATGGCCAGAACCGCACTTCCTGTTCCAAGATCAAGCGCATTGCGTGGGTGTTCGCGGCGGATCACTTCGCCGATCATATCAAGACAGCCGGATGTTGTGCCGTGGTGGCCGGTGCCAAAGGCCTGTCCGGCATCAATTTCAATGCCGAGATCATTGATACGGCGCTTGTGGCGATCATGAGAGCCATGCACAAAGAATCGCCCGGCGCGCACCGGCTTCAAGCCTTCCAGTGAATGCGCAACCCAATCAATATCGGGCACCTGTTCGCGCTCGACGGGCCAATTCTTGCCAACGGTGTCGATCATGCGAGTTTCAATTTCTTCCGGTTCAAACGTATAGACCGAAACTTCATATATCTCGCGATCCTCATCGATCTCCGCTGAGGAGATTGGCAGGCCATCATCTTCGAAAGCATTTTCCAGCAAGATAAACAGCCGCTCGGCTTCGGCCTTGCCGGCAGTAATGAAAAGGCGGGTCTGGGTCGTCATGGGCGTTTGCTTTCGGAAAGGCATGTGTTGGCTACCCCTATCAGGATTTTCGCCATAGGCAACGGTGCATCATTTGTGCAAAAGAATTGCACTGACCTGATCCGGGAAACCGCAATGACTGAAACTGATGATCCTCGCTTTCTCAACCCGCAGCCGCGCATCCATCCGAGCGCGCATCTGAAGGGCGTCAAGCTTGGCAAATATGCGGAAGTGGGCGAGCGCGTCATCCTACGCGACGTTACCATGGGGGATTTTTCCTATATTGAGCGTCACAGTGAGGGCATATATGCTGATATTGGCCGGTTCTGCTCCATTGCTCCCAATGTGCGTATCAATGCTCTCGAACATCCTATGGAGCGGGTGACAACCCATAAAATCAGCTATCGTCCCAATGAGTTTTTCAAATTTCAGGGCATAGATGCTGATTTTCGTGCGCGCAGACAAGGCAAGCGCGTCAGCATTGGTCATGATGTATGGATCGGTCATGGCGCGGTTATCATGCCAGCAATTACTATTGGCCATGGCGCGGTCATTGGTGCCAATGCCGTCGTTACCAAAGATGTCGCGCCCTATATGATCGTAGTTGGTAATCCTGCAAGGCCCATTCGACCGCGCTTTTCACAAGAGATAACCATCCGCCTGATCAAGCTTGCCTGGTGGGATTGGCCGCATACGGTTCTATTTGATGCAATTGCTGATATCCAGTCACTGAGCATCGAGGATTTTCTCGCCAAGTGGGAACGTTAGCGGTCCATCCTCGTTCTGGTTGCATTCCACCTGCTCAGTCCCCAACTGAGGCTTATGAGTTCTGCCACAATTTTCTGGAGATTTCGATGAAGCGCACTCTTGCTGCACTGGCCCTTTTGGGCGCTGCCATTTTGCCTGCCCATGCGGAAGAGGTGGGGAAGGTCGGGGTTGATTGGCTGGGCAATGATATTGTCATTGATGCTGTGACGGACCCCAAAGTTCAGGGCGTCACCTGCCATCTCGCCTCGTTCTCACGCGGCGTCATTGATCGGCTGCAAAAGGGTAACTGGTTCGAAGATCCATCCAATGCCTCCATTTCATGCCAGCAGACAGGCCCGGTCGTGATCGGTGATATTGAACTGGATGAAGGCGGCGAACGCGTGTTTTCCGAGCGCACCAGCCTGATCTGGAAGAAGCTGATTATCACCCGCATTTATGACAAGGCGAACAACACGCTGATTTATCTGGCTCACGCCAGTCAGGTTCAGGATGGTTCGGCCAAAACATCCATATCCACAATCCCGCTATTTGCAGGCAATGCTACCTGGACAAAGGGCAAGCCGGAATAATCAGAAAACCTTAAAGGTGCCGCTACAAGCGGCATCTTTTCATTGACGAATAGGAATTAAAACTTATTATATGGATACTCATATTATTTTGAGGAATTTTTTCATGAATTTCGCGGTTAAAAGCCACAGACTACATGTCGGATCCAGTGCGATTCCCTTCATCCCATCGCCCAATATTGGTGGGCAGCTTTCCCCGAAATTTCTGATCATTCACTATACGGCCAGCGGTCCTGACTCGGATATTGCCAGCTATTTCGCTAGAAAATCGGCTAATGTTTCGGCCCATCTAGTTATCCGTCGTGACGGGACTGTAAAGCAATGTGTTCCATTCAACAGGGTGGCGTGGCATGCGGGCAAAAGCCAATGGACGGGGAAAAATGGCGTGTTCTATTCCGGCTTGAACAATTCCTCGATCGGCATGGAAATGGAAAATTGGGGGCCACTCAAGAAAATTGAGGACCGCTGGATTTCATGGACGGGCGTTGATGTTGTTCATTCCAATATTATCGAGGCGCGCCACAAATTCGGTGTGCCGGATTGTGGTTGGGAAGTTTTTACCAAGGCGCAGATTGAAACAGCGCAAGCGGCAGCGCGGGCAATATGCGCCGCCTATAGGATCGAAGATATTGTAGGCCATGACGAGATTGCTCCCGGGCGCAAATCAGACCCCGGACCCGCTTGGGACATGGCAGCGTTCAAAACAAAGGTTGGTTTGGTCAGTCTCTAGAGCGTTCTGCGTTCTGATAGATTCAAAACGACGCTCTAAGTCTTTGTTTTTACGCAATTCCGGACGGAAAACTGCTACACACTTTTCCGGGAATTGCTCTAATTGTAGCAATTGCTTGTTTGGGCATTTCGAAAAGGCACAGTGGGATAATTGAAGTCTATTGCATTTTATAGCTATTGGTAATAGTTGTAATGAGAAATATTGCATATAGCAAAGAATCGTCGCAGTTGCTGCGACGAATACCGAAGAACGAAGCTGAAAAAATTATGAGGAAAATCCGTGCTTATGCGGATGATCCTGCAAGTTTGAAAAATAATGTGAAAACCTTGCAGGGCTTGGGGCTAAAGCGCCTTCGGGTTGGTGAGTGGCGCGTTATTTTTGATGAGGATGGAAACGTGCTTACAATCGTTAAAATCGGCCCGCGGAGTAGTGTCTATGATTGAGGCAAAAATGGGTGAATTGAAGGTAAGCTATATAATGCCTCCGGGCAGTGATCAGCGTTATGCGATGATTTCAGAAGACGATTTTCTCGCTTTGAAAGCAATTGTCACCCGTTTGGATGATGTCTCGCTTGGCAAAGATAGTCATTCCATAAAGGAACTTGTGGAAGCATTGAACATTCGAGATGCTATCGCAAGGGGCGATGAAGAAACATTTCCCGAAGATGTGGTGTTCGCTCTCGTGCAAGGTGAGAATCCGGTAAGAGTTTTCCGGAAGTGGCGCGGCATGACAGCCGTGGCGCTGTCGCAGGCAGCAGGAATTTCGCAACCATATCTTTCCGAAATTGAAAATGGTTCAAAAGATGGATCATTATCAGTGATGAAACGTATTGCGACGATATTAAATGTGACACTTGATGATTTGGCAGGATAATCGTTCAAATCCCCTTCACGAAACTATCCAGCACGCGTTTTTGTCCGGCCTTGTCGAAGTCGATCGTCAGCTTGTTGCCTTCGATGGATGAGACATTGCCATTACCGAATTTGATATGGAATACACGGTCGCCAACATCGAAATTTGATGGCGTTTCACTGACGGATTTGGCGACGAGTTCACCATCAATCATGCGTCCTTTAACCGAGCCGCGCCCTGCGCCATGGCCGGAATCCGTCTCGCCATAGCCTATTCGCTCCACACGTGCGCCCGAGCGCGAGCCCCAATTATTGCGTGTGGCGTCAGAACGGTTTTGCTGGGCTCTTTGCCAACCGGGCGTTGAGTAGCTGTTTTCAAAAGGATCGGCGCGATCAAAGCGCGATTGGCCGTAGCCGCCGCGCCCGCCATATCCACCATAGCTATCGCCACCGGCGATTACTTCAACATGCGCTTCGGGGAGTTCTTCAAGGAAGCGGGAAGGGATGGTGGATTGCCACAGACCATGGATACGGCGGTTGGAAACAAACCAGATATGCAGGTTTTTCTTGGCGCGCGTCAGGCCGACATAGGCAAGACGGCGCTCTTCTTCCAGCCCGGAGCGTCCCCCTTCATCCAGCGCACGCTGATGCGGAAACAGACCCTCCTCCCAGCCGGGAAGAATGACCGTTTCAAATTCCAGCCCCTTTGCCGAGTGCAGCGTCATGATGTTTACAGCATCAAGATTTTCGTTCTGCTCAGCATCCATGACCAGCGCGACATGCTCAAGGAAAGAGCGCAGTGATTCATATTCTTCCATAGAGCGGATAAGCTCTTTAAGGTTTTCGAGGCGACCCGGTGCTTCGGCTGAGCGGTCTGCCTGCCACATCGCGGTATAACCGGATTCGTCGAGAATCTTTTCCGCCAGTTCCGTGTGGGGTACGGAATCAATTTGTGACTGCCAACGCCGGAAGTTTTCCACCACTTCGCGTAAAGCCGAGCGCGGCTTGGGCTTCAACTCCTCAGTTTCAACAAGATCTGCGGCTGCATCAAGCATGCCGATGTCCTTGGCGCGGGCATAATCATGCACCTGCCGGATTGCAGCTTCGCCAAGACCGCGCTTGGGATTATTGATAATGCGCTCCAGCGCCAGATCGTCGGAACCCTGCGCAACAACGCGGAAATAGGCCAGCGCATCGCGTATTTCCATGCGCTCGTAAAAGCGTGGACCACCGACAACGCGGTAATTCAGACCTAGCGTGACAAAGCGGTCTTCAAACTCGCGCATCTGAAAGGAAGCGCGCACAAGAATGGCAATATCATTGAGATTGTGGCCTTTGCGCTGCGCTTGTTCGATCTCTTCGCCGACTGCCCGAGCCTCTTCCTCGGAATCCCAGCCGGCATGCACATTGACCTTGGCATCTTCCGGGTTTGGGGCATCGGTGAAAAGCGTTTTGCCAAGCCGTCCCTCATTATGGGAAATGAGATGTGATGCGGTGCCAAGAATATGCGCGGTAGAGCGATAATTGCGCTCCAACCGGATCACGACTGCGCCCGGGAAATCCTTTTCGAAGCGTAGAATATTGTCTACCTCTGCCCCGCGCCAGCCATAGATCGACTGGTCATCATCGCCGACACAGCAGACATTCTTCGAACCCTGCGCGATCAGGCGCAGCCACATATATTGCGCGGTATTGGTGTCTTGATACTCGTCGACGAGAATATAGCGGAACTTGGCGTGATATTCCTTGAGGATGTCGGGATAGGCACGGAACATCCGGATTGGATGGCATAGCAAATCGCCAAAATCGCAGGCATTCAATGTTTTCAGACGGTTCTGGTAGGCGGTGTAAAGTTCGCGGCCCTTACCATTGGCAAACGACCGGGCATCGCCTTCAGCAATTTCGGAGGGTCCAAGCCCTTTGTTCTTCCAGCCATCAATCATCAGCGCAAATTGCTTGGCGGGCCAGCGCTTGTCATCCAGCCCTTCCGCCTGAATGATCTGCTTGATCAGCCTTATGACATCATCCGTATCAAGAATGGTGAAATCGGAGCGCAACCCCACGAGCTCCGCATGGCGGCGCAATAGCTTGACGCCGATGGAGTGGAACGTGCCGAGCCATGGCATGCCTTCGACAGCACCGCCGACGAGGACGCCAATGCGCTCCTTCATCTCGCGTGCTGCTTTATTAGTGAAGGTGACGGCGAGTATCTGGCTTGGCCAAGCTTTGCCGAGCGAAAGGATATGCGCAATACGGGAAGTCAGAACCCGTGTTTTGCCAGTGCCAGCACCAGCCAGAACGAGTACAGGCCCTTCGGTGGTTTCAACCGCCAGTCGCTGTTCGGGGTTAAGTCCATTGAGATAAGGTGGTGCACTACGCGCCTGCATGGCGCGTGCAGCTATGCCCGAAGGCTGGCGGGGCGCATCAGGTTCGTCGAAAAACGGAATATCGTCAGGTAATCCAGACATTTGAACCCAATGTAGTGATTCGGTACCGAAAAACCAGAAAAATGCGATACAAAAAGAGAACAATTGCAATTAGCCCCCCACTTTCAATTGAAGTGGGCGGTTGAAATATCAAGTCAGGATATTGCGTCACTCGATTTATGAGCCTACCCATTTTGATTAATGACTCGTGACTTCAAGGTTTTGACAGCCGATGGCAACATTCGTCGCCTCATGTCAGGATCATCTGGTTTTGATTGAGATCGGAAAGGGACTTTCCTCATGGCAATCACTCTCACGGCACTCGTTTTCCTTCTCATTGGCGCGGCTCTTGGCGTCGGCGGTGTATGGCTCGCTGTCCTGGGCGGCAGTTGGTATTATATCATTGCTGCGCTTGCGTTCCTTGTGGTTGCTTTTCTGCTCTTCCGTAGGCGGTCATCCGCTCTGCTGCTTTATGCTCTGCTGGTGGTAGGAACGCTTGGCTGGGCCATTTGGGAAATCGGCTTCGACTGGTGGCAGCTTGCGCCACGCGGCGGCGTCATCATGATCCTTGGGCTGTGGCTGCTCACACCATGGATCAGGCGGGGCTTGAATTCATCTGCAAGCGGTGCTGGTTCTTCCTCCGCTGTTCCGGCTCTGTCGTTGTCCGTTGCTGTTGTTGTGGCGCTGGTTGTTGCAGGCTATTCGATGACCCAGGATCCGTTGCAAATTACGGGTGAATTGAGCAGGGAAATTGTCTCGGATACTGTCGATCTGGGCGGCAATATGCCGGAGGGCGATTGGCACCAATATGGGCGTACGCCCTATGGTCAGCGTTATTCACCGTTGAAGCAGATCACCACCGAAAACGTTGACAAGCTGCAAGTCGCCTGGACCTATCAGACTGGCGACGTCAAGTTGCCGGAGGATGTTGGCGAGACCACTTATCAGGTCACGCCGCTCAAGGTTCGCGGTACACTTTTCATCTGCACGCCGCACAATTGGGCCATCGCGCTTGATGCGGCAACAGGCAAGGAAAAGTGGAAGTTTGATTCCAATTCCGGCATGAATCCCGATCGTCAACATCAGACCTGCCGGGGCGTTTCCTATTATGCCGATCCTGCTGCCACACCAGGCAAGCCTTGTGCCGAACGCGTCTATCTGCCGACGTCCGACGCGCGTTTGATTGCGCTTGATGCGGCCAATGGCCAGATTTGCTCGTCCTTTGCTGACAAAGGCACGCTGCATCTTGAAAAAGGCATGCCCTATAACCCCGCAGGCTATTACTATTCCACATCGCCGCCCGTTGTTGCGGCGGGAAAGATCATAATCGGTGGCGCGGTCAATGATAATTATTCGACGAAGGAACAGTCCGGTGTCATCCGCGCTTTCGATATCAATACTGGCGCGCTTGTGTGGAACTGGGATTCCGGCAATCCGGATGTAACGACACCTTTGCCGGATGGACAGACCTACACGCATAATTCTCCCAATAGCTGGTCTGTTTCCAGTGCCGATGAAAAGCTTGGTCTGATCTATGTACCTCTTGGAAATCAGACACCTGACCAGCTTGGTGCTGGGCGCTCCGCAAATGTGGAGAAATTCTCGTCCTCAATCGTTGCGCTTGATCTTAATACCGGTCAGATGCGCTGGGTGCGCCAGACTGTCCATCATGATCTTTGGGACATGGATGTTCCTGCACAACCAACGCTAGTTGATATCAATACGGTCAATGGCACAGTGCCGGGACTGGTAGGACCAACCAAGCAGGGCGATCTCTATGTTCTCGACCGCCGTACGGGCGAGCCGATCATTCCGATCAAGGAAATTCCCGCGCCGACAGGCGCTATCGAGGGTGACTTTACCTCTCCCACGCAGCCGATTTCGGACCTGACATTCTCGCCGCCACCTTTGACGGGCAAGGATATGTGGGGCGTGTCTATGTTCGACCAGCTCGTCTGCCGGATCGAATTCCTGAAATTGCGCTATGAAGGGCGCTATACTCCGCCATCATTGCAAGGATCACTCGTCTATCCGGGTAATTTTGGCGTGTTCAACTGGGGCGGCGTCGCAGTTGACCCGGAACGGCAGATCATGTTTGGCATGCCGACATATCTTGCCTTTACCTCGCGTCTTGTGCCACGCGCCGATGTGCCTCCGCCCGGCGTTGGCACCAAGGGCAGCGAGCAGGGGCTTAACCGCAATGAGGGCGCTCCTTACGCTGTGGTGATGGGTCCATTTGTTTCACCGCTTGGCCTGCCTTGCCAGTCGCCGCCATGGGGCTATGTCGCCGGTGCCGATCTGCGCACGGGCAAGATCGCTTGGAAGCACCGCAATGGCACTGTGCGGGATTCCTCGCCAGTGCCATTGCCATTCAAGGTTGGGGTGCCGGGCATTGGCGGTCCGATCATCACAGCCGGTGGCGTTGCGTTTCTCGGGGCCGCGGTTGATGATTATCTGCGCGCCTATAACGTGACTGATGGCAAGCAGCTTTGGGAGGCTCGCCTTCCTGCCGGTGGCCAGTCAACGCCGATGACCTTCTCCTTGGATGATGGCAAGCAATATGTGGTCATCGTTGCGGGTGGCCATGGTTCGGTCGGCACAAAGCCGGGGGATTATGTCATCGCCTATACTCTGCCAAAATAAGATTGACGGTAATCCGAAGCAGGAATATTGCTGCAAGCGGCTGATACAGCCAGCCGCTCGCGGCCTTCGGGTTACGGTGAATGTATCGAATAAATAAGCTTGGCTTCATCCTTTGAAAGGTGAACTGGTCGGCAATGCGAGCACTGACTTTCCAGATTCACCGACGACGAAGGAATGATTATGCGTACTTTCAATGACGCCAAGGCTATTGCCAAATCGCTGCGCAACGCTCTGGACGAAAAGAATATCAAAATTTCTCACGGTGAGGGGCTTGAACTCGTCGCAGCCGGTTTCGGTTTCGATAGTTGGAATGTGCTTGCGGCCAAAATTGCCGATGAACCAGCCGCGAAAGAAGGTATCTCGTTCGGACCTGCCAATCCCATCCTCCGTATCTTTGATGTTTCTAAAGCCCGGGAATTCTATCTCGATTTTCTTGGCTTCACGCTCGATTGGGAGCATCGGTTTGGAGACAATTTTCCGCTTTATTGTCAGGTATCACGTTCCGATCTGACACTGCATCTTAGCGAGCATTCAGGTGATGCCAGCCCCGGCGCGCGGGTCTATGTCCGCATGACAGGCATTGAGGCTTTCCATAAGGAACTGCATTCCCAAGACTACCGTTTCATGAAACCTGGTCTTGAAGAAGCACCCTGGGGACGAGAAGTCACCGTTACTGACCCGTTCAGCAATCGGATTACCTTCTGCGAATCCTGATTCAGCGCTGCGGTAGTTTCAAGGGACTGTTGGTCTTGATTGTGCGAATGGCAAAGTTTGAGCGAATGTCCGATATGCCGGGCAGGACCAGCAGTTTTTCCGTAAGAAACCGCTCATAGGCGGAAAGGTCTTCCACCACCACCTCAGCAAGAAAATCCGCGGTTCCTGAAATAAGGAACGCGCCGGTCACTTCCGGCATGGCGATCAAAGCCGCTTGCTGAAGTTCGGAGTTTGCCTTGCTGTGCTGTCCCACCTTTATTTCCACGAAGACGGTCAGTCCAAGCCCGACTTCCTTGCGATCAATATCGGCGCGGTAACCTCGAATGACGCCGGACTTTTCCAGATTTCGGATGCGCCGCAGGCAAGGAGAAGGTGACAGATTCACCTTTTCTGCAATCTCGACATTTGTGGCCCGTGCATCACCTTGCAGTGCCTCAAGAATACCAATATCGAATTTATCAAGATTTGGCATATTCTGCCTTTAACAAGGTTAAATCTTATCGAAAGTAGCTGAAATCATAGGCTAAGTGGCATCAACTTGCAAGGACATGCCAGAGGCATTCGCTCTATATTACTCCCATGGAAACACATTCAGACTAATCTGAAAGGATATTTCAATGGTTGCGATCTCACCCGAAATCAACAAATCTGCCTCTCTGGCTCCCGGTTATGCCGGCGCTTTGGTTACGGTCTTCATCTGGGCAACGTGGATCATTGCCACCCGCCATTCCAGCGGTACGCATCTTGGTACTATCGATCTTGGGCTCATTCGTTACGGTCTTCCCGCGCTGGTGCTGGCGCCGGTCTGGCTGAAGACGGGCTTGCTGCCCCGCAATGTTCCCTTGGCGTTGCTCGCAATCATGGTTTGTGGCGCGGGCGTATTGTTCTTCCAGATCACCACCTTCGCCATTCATTCGACGCCCGCCGCCGCCGTAGGCGTGCTGCTCGGCGGTTCAATGCCCCTTGCAGCCGCACTGATCGGGGTTGTCCTGTTCGGCGAACGCCCGGATGCTGCACGCTGGCTTGGCCTTGCTGCCATTGTTGCCGGGCTTGCCATTCTGCTGACGCTAGCCATCGGCAGCCATCAGATTTCATGGATGAGCTTTGTGTTTCTGCCATTCGGCGCATTGCTATGGGCTGGTTATACCCACGCTTTCAAGCGTTCAGGTCTGACTGCTCTACAGGGTGGCGCTTTGATTGCTGTCTGGTCATTCATCATCCATCTGGTGCTGGCTGCTTTTTTCGGCACAACGATCATGGATGTACCGCTGTCTGAAATCGGCTTGCAGTTTTTGAGCCAGGGTGTGCTCTCCGGGCTGGCTGCTATGCTTGCCTACGGAATAGCCGTTCGCTCGCTTGGTGGCAGTCAGGCTGCCGCGTTCAGCGCGCTCACTCCGGTGCTTGCTGCTGTGGGTGGCTCCATCTTCCTTGACGAGGCGCTCGGTGTCTGGGAAATTGCGGCAGCAATTATCACGGGACTTGGTGTTGCTCTTTCTACCGGCATCCTGTCGCATCGTGTCAGGACTTGATTGGAGGAGGGCGGCTCATTTCCTCTAAAAGGATTGTAAAATGAGCGAACCAACAAAGCATCCGAATATTACACAGGCGATGGTCGACGCGTTTGATGAGTATACTCACCTGACGCTCGACCGCCGCTCTTTCATGGACAAGCTCACAAAGCTTGCAGGTTCGGGCGCTGCTGCGGCAGTTATTGCTCCCATGCTCGCAGCAAATTCTGCTCAGGCTGCAATCATCTCACCGGAAGACAAACGGCTCTTCACCAAAGATCTCGTATTTGCAGGGCCTTCCGGCGATATCAAGGCCTATCTGGCTGTTCCTGCCGATGCGTCTGGTAAGCTTCCAGCAGTTGTCGTCATCCACGAGAATCGCGGGTTAAACGGCCATATTCGCGACGTTGCCCGGCGTATGGCCCTTGAAGGTTTTGTGGCAATGGCGCCGGATCTTCTGTCATCAGCGGGCGGGACGCCCGAGGACGAGGAAAAAGCCCGTGGCATGATAAGCGCGCTCGATTCAAAAACCGCGATTGCAGAGGGCGTCGCCTCTCTGGACTATCTTGCCAAAATCAAATCATCGAATGGCAAGGTTGGCGCTGTTGGTTTCTGCTGGGGAGGTGGCATGGTCAACGATCTTGCTGTCAATGCGCCACAGCTTGGGGCAGGCGTAGCCTATTATGGTCGTCAGCCAAAATCGGAAGACGTGGCAAAGATCAAAGCCCCCCTGCTTTTGCAATATGCGGGTCTCGATTCACGGATTAATGCCGGAATTGAGGATTACAGGAAAGCGCTTGAAGCCAATGGAAAGACCTTTGAGATTCATGTCTATGAAGGTGCGAACCATGCTTTTAACAACGACACTTCTGCTGCGCGCTACGACAAGAAGACTGCCGATCTTGCATGGAGCCGCACGGTTGAGTTTTTCAAGAAGAATTTGAGCTGAGAGCAATTCAACGCAGCTGTACGAATGGTCGACCGGACTTGCGAAACCAATCGCTTGCCGGATCGTTCTGTGCTTACTATTTGTGCGTTAATAAAACAGGATTTGATAAATGCAGTTTGTTGGACGGGTCTTCGGCCTCTTGTTTGTTTTGTTGGTGATCGCCCAACCCGGATTTGCGCAAGAAGCGGTTTTTCCAAGTGGATCAGGTATTGGCTTGGTTCCGCCAGCCGGTTTGGTACCATCTTCCAGTTTCAGCGGTTTCGAAGACCCAGCCAAGGGCACATCTATCGTCGTGACCGAACTTCCCGTTGATGCCTATGCCACAATCGCTGCGGGGTTTAATCGGGAAGGCCTACTGGCTACGGGTATAGAAACCATATCCGGGCCTGAGGAATGGTCGGTGCAGGGCGCTGTTGTTTCAAAACTGATCCGCGCCAGTCAGGTTGCAGCTGGCGTCAAATATCGCAAGTGGATTGTGCTTGTCGGTGCCGAAAGCACAACTGCAATGGTGACGGTCCAGATACCGGACGGTGCCAAAGGTGCGTTGTCGGATGCCGATGTGGAAAAAGCTCTGCGCACGTTGGTTGTTCGCGCGCCCGCAAGCTTGCCGGACCAGATTGCGTCTTTGCCCTTCAAAGTTGCAGATACGTCCGGTTTTCGTCCCGTGCGTGTTATTGCCGGAGCCACCTTGCTTTTGACCGAGGGGCCGAATGATGTTGCCATCAACTCGATGCAACCAATGGTGATTATTGCTTCAAACCTGAATACAGCGCCTGAGGCCGCCACGCGGCTGGAGTTTTCGAAAAAGGCCTTCGCATCGCTAACCGGAATCAAGGATGTCCAGTCCGATAACGAGACAAGCAGCGAGGTCGATGGCGCGGAATGGATCGAAATCGATGGAACAGCGACAGATTCCGCCAGCGGCGATGCGCTTTACGTGGCCCAGATCGCGCGGTTTGAAACCAATCGCTATGTGCGCGCCATCCTCATCGTCAATGCTACGGAAAAGAGCAAATATGCCGACCGCTTCCGGAAGCTAGCCAAGTCCATGACGATCAACTAAAATCGGCTATGGATAAAAGTTACCGACTCACCAAGGAAGAAATACGGCCACTGATACGCAATTATGGTGGTTGCATTGCGACTGACACGATAACGATTGACGGCTATCCAGTGCGTTTCATGTATCGCGAAGATCCTGATAATGATCTTGATAGCGGTTGGCGCTTCCTCTCCGGCTTTGAGAGCGACGACTATATGGAAGATCCCGAGAATAGTGGCATCTTCGACGTTAATACCATCGCAAACTATGATCCGAGTATTATTCCTCTTCTGGATTCGCCCGTTGGCAGTGTTTTTGAAAAAACTGGTGAGCAGGAACGCTTCGTTGCAGTAACCGACTGGTCACCTGGTGAAGACGATGATGATGATGATGATGATGACGACGAAGATTAAGGCGCGGAAGAACTGACGCCTGCGGCCTTTCGTGTAACGCAGAGTTACAACTAGACAAGGCCCGTGTATTGCCTAAAAATACCATTCTGAAGAGAATCCAACAAAAGGCTGGAAACTGGAATGGCATTGGCAGACGCAGGTGCATTGCTGCGCAACGAAAACGGTATTGCAACCGTAGTATCCATCCTCAAAAAGCGCTTCGGCGATAATGCCCAAGGCGGAAAATCCATTCGCGAGCAGCACGCCCATACCACAAGCTATGTGCCTAATCAGGCACCTGATCTGGTTGTATTTGCCGAGTCTATCGAAGACGTGCAGGAGGTCGTCCGCCTCTGCGGCGAATGGCAGGTGCCTGTTATCGCATTTGGAACTGGAACTTCGCTCGAAGGCCAGGTGAATGCGCCGGCCGGTGGCATATCAATCGATCTTTCGCGGATGAACCGTATTCTCAAAGTCTATAATGACGATTTGAATGTCGTTATAGAGCCGGGCGTCACACGCAAGGAGTTGAACGAATATCTGCGTGATACTGGTCTGTTCTTTCCTATTGATCCTGGTGCAAATGCGAGCCTTGGGGGCATGGCTGCAACCCGCGCGTCAGGAACAAACGCTGTCCGCTACGGTACGATGCGGGAAAATGTCTTGGCTCTTAAGGCCGTGATGCCGGACGGCAGGCTTATTACAACGTCGAAGCGGGTGAAAAAGACTTCGGCGGGTTACGATCTGACGAGGCTTTTGATTGGTTCTGAGGGAACGCTTGGTATTATCGTTGAGCTGACGTTGAAATTATACGGCATCCCACAGGCCATTTCGGGCGGCATTTGCGCTTTTCCTGATCTGGAAAGCGCCTGCAATACGGTTATTGAGACGATCCAGATGGGCATTCCCGTTGCGCGCATCGAACTTGTCAATGAGCTCGAAATGACGGCAATGATTGCCTACTCCAAGCTGGATTATGATCCTGCGCCTTATCTGTTCCTAGAGTTTCACGGCAGCGAGACGAGTGTGGCGGAGCAGGCGGAGTTGTTCGGAGAGATTGCAGCTGCCAATGGCGGCGGCGAATTCAAGTGGACTGCCAATGTTGAGGAGCGGGAAAAACTTTGGGCCGCCCGGCATAATTCCTACTTTGCCTGCATGACATTGGCGCCCGGCAAGCAATCGCTGTCCACTGATGTCTGCGTGCCAATTTCTCGTCTGGCCGAATGCATCGTCGAAACCGAAAAGGATATTGAGAAGAGCGGCTTGATTGCACCTATCGTCGGTCATGCTGGTGATGGCAATTTCCATGTTCTTGTGCTTTTCGATGAGAAGAATCCAGCTGAAATCGAAAATGTGGAGGCATTTGTGGAGCGCCTCAATCTTCGTGCTATCGCGATGGATGGAACGTGCACCGGCGAACATGGGATCGGGCAGGGGAAGATAAAATTTCTTCGCGCTGAACTCGGCGGTGCCGTTGATGTCATGGAAACGATCAAGCGGGCTATCGATCCGGGGAATATCATGAATCCCGGCAAGATCTTACGCCTTTAGGTTCGCATTTTGATTCCGGGTGTTAAAGCATGGTGTAAGCATTGCAAATCGCGCATAGAAACGGTCATGTCTCGGCACTGCCATAAAGTCGTTTCTATGGTGATTGGCGCGAACCTATCGGAGTAAGACACTGGCACGTTTGTTTGTTTTCATCGGTGGATTGTTGGTACTGCTGCTGACCGCAGCGCTGGTTGTGCCATATTTCGTCGACTGGGCCGGCTATCGCTCTTCGTTCGAACGTGAAGCATCCACATTGCTTGGCCGTCCCGTGACTGTTGCCGGAAGCGCGAGTGCGCGGCTTTTGCCGTTCCCATCCGTTACCTTTTCGGATGTTCGTGTCGGTGACCCGGGCGTTGAACCGGTAATGACCATCGAGAAATTCTCCATGGATGCCGAGCTTGCTCCCTTTCTGCGCGGTGAGATTCTCATATTTGACATGCGGCTGGAAAAACCGGCTGCGACAGTGCGGATAAGTGAAGGGGGCGTAGTCGATTGGGCAATCCGGCCGCGCACTCCTTTCCAGAAAACGCAGGTCAAGCTGGAGAATTTGCGGATCAACAGTGGTTCGCTGATCATTCGCGATGCTTCGACGGGGACAACGCGCTCAATCTCCGATTTGAATGCCACCATGTCTGCTGACGATCTTTCCGGGCCATGGAAATTCGACGGGAACTTGTTCTTCAACGGCAAAAAAATCTCCGTTTCCTCTTCGACCGGCGCATTGAAACCGGACGGATCGTTGCAAATGCACGCGCGTGTCATTCCGGACAATATTCCGGCTGCGATGGAAACGGACGGCCAGATAACGCTCGATCAGGGTGCGTTGAAATATGCCGGCCGCATCGACATTCGTTCTCGCGACGAAGTCGCTGATAAATCAGAAGGAAAAGCAGGATCGGCAGACAAGCCGCTGCTCTCCAGTCTTCGCCTGTCCGGACAATTTGAAGCCGATCATGCCAGGATAACCATACCGGAGTTTCATATGGAGCAGGGGCCGGTGGCGGACCCCTATGTGGTCAATGGCAACGCCCATTTTGACTATGGCGATAATCCGCGATTTGAGGTGAAAGCCGATGGTCAGCAAGTAACATTCGGCAATCAGGAGGCAGAGCAGGCAAACGCCAAAGCAAACCCTGAAACCGCGGCTCAGCGCCTTGGTATATTCCGGCGTTTGATGGATCAGCTTCCTGTGCCGACCATGCCCGGAAGAATAGATTTGAAACTGCCTGCTATCGTTGCCGGCGATACGACAATTCGTTCGGTAACGATTGATGCAGCACCCGCAGCCGGTAATTGGGTAATAAATCAGCTCAAGGCGGAATTGCCAGGACGTACGCAATTTGAAGCAAAAGGCGTCTTGCAGGTTGGCGATAATTTCGGCTTCGATGGCAAATTGCTTGTCGCATCGCGCCAACCTTCCGGACTTGCCGTCTGGCTGACAAACACAGTGGACGATTCCATTCGCCGTATTCGCGGTGCCGGTTTCTCCGGCGATGTGAGTCTGCATGATGAATTGCAGAAGGTCGATAATCTTGAGCTTGCGCTCGGCGGTGCCTCGTTGAAGGGAACGCTGGTTCGTAGCGCCAAGGGCGATTCACTGCCGCTGACGCAATTGAAACTGGAAGGCGGGGCGCTCGATGCAGATGCGCTGGAGGCTTTCGCGGCATTGTTCAGCAGCAATGCATCAAATGGCAGTTCCGCAATATTAAACGGGCAGGACCTTGATGTTGACCTGAAAGCGGGACCGGTCGCCCATGGCGGATTTGTCGCTGAAACGGTGGATACGGCGTTCCGTCTGCGGGAAGGTGTGTTCGATATTGATCGCCTGACTATTGGCAGTGTCGCTGGCACCACGATCACCGCCACCGGCAAGCTGGAGCCCTTCAAGACGGAGCCATCAGGGTCGGTTGACGCAACATTGCTGTCGGATGACATGGCGCCCTTTGTCGATGCGCTTGCACAGCGTTTCCCGGACTTCCCGTTTCTCGTTGCCATGAAGGAGCGGTCATCACGCTTCCCAGGTCTTTTCGAGGATACGCAGATGAGTGTCCTCGCCAATACGCTGCATGGAAAGTCTGGAACAAATGAGTTTTCCTTGAGTGCCGCGGGAAAGTCGGGTGGGATG
Source organism: Phyllobacterium sp. GQ127 (assembly GCF_059758635.1). Taxonomy (NCBI): domain Bacteria; kingdom Pseudomonadati; phylum Pseudomonadota; class Alphaproteobacteria; order Hyphomicrobiales; family Phyllobacteriaceae; genus Phyllobacterium; species Phyllobacterium sp. GQ127. Next base: position 1,191,356 of record NZ_JCAXDZ010000001.1, on the reverse strand, counting down.
AACATCACTCTTTCCGGCACAAGCACCATGAATGAGGAGCAATTGCGCACACTCGAACTGACCATGAATGCGCGTACCGATCATGCCGAAGGGCTGATGGCCTTTATTGGCTTGCCAGCATTGCCGCTTGGTCTTGCCGGAGAGTTGGAAGCCGATATCGCCCTTAAAGGAAACCAGAATGCCGGATTTCAGACGCAGCTCGCTTTGAAAGCGCCGGACGGTCGCGCATTACTGGATGGTAGTTTCCGCTATGCGGATGGTAGCCTGAACGGGGAGGGACGGGCATCGCTCAAGAGCAGCGATATCGATGCCTATCTCGCAACGGCAGGCTATTCGGTGCCAGGCTTCGGGAACGGCACGCCGATTGATGCAGCCAGCAGCTTTTCCCTTAACAATGGCAAACTCATGCTGCCCGATCTGAGCGGGCAGGTGAACGACACAAAAATTGGAGGGCACATCGGCTTCGTGCTCGACAATGGCGTGCCAAATGCGCAAGGCGATCTCACGCTCGCTCAGATTAATCTTGATGCCGTCACGCAATTTGTTCTTGGCACAGGCAGTACGGATGGCGATGGCAAGTCGCAGTGGCCGCAACAACCATTTCTTGCCAGCCCGCTTTTCCCGATGGGCTTTGACCTCAAATTGCGCGCAGAAACTGCCGATACGGGGATTATAGGCGAGATAGGCAATTTTCAAACCAGTGCTACGCTGAAAGACGGTGCTTTGCGCCTTGATGATGTCAAGGGTAACCTTTTCGGCGGCAAATTGGCTGGCATGTTCGAGCTTCGCAATACAAGCGGTACCGGCTTGGCGACGGGCCAGTTCACGCTTGATCAAGCGGGCATTGACGAACTCTATCAGCCGGAAACGGGTATTGCTGCTGTTCAAGGCAAGGCAAAAATTTCGGCGTCCGTCAATGCAACGGGCACGTCGATGGCAGAATTGGTCAAATCCATCGCTGGCTCTGGAGTCGTGGCGGTAAGCGATCTTACGATCAACGCGCTTAATCCGGCAGCGTTGGTGCCGATTTTGGCGGATGTCGACGCCATGGAAGGGCCCGTTACAACCGCCACCATCGATGCGATCATTGGTAAATATCTGAATGCCGGAGCGTTGAAGGCAACTGCCTCTGAAATTCCCTATACGATTGCTGGAGGAGTGGCGCGCACATCGACATTCCAGTTAAACAATGGGGATGCCCGGCTTTTTGCTGATTTGCGGATAAATTTCCCGGAAATGATGGTGGCTTCCCAAGGCAAACTGACATTTGAGCCCGGAAAGACCGTTGTCGTCGGTGCTGACCCCGTAGTCGAGTTTACGCTGGATGGCCCATGGCATGGCCCTGCGGTCACCTTTAATCGCCAACCGCTTGAGCAGTTCCTGACCCAGCGCGCGCTGGAGCGCGAGCAGCAGCGGGTGGAAACACTGCAGGCATCGCTGGTGGAAAAGCAGCGTTTGCGCCGCGAGACGCAATTGTTTCAGGCGCTTGCGGAAGAGCGGGTGAGGGTCGCGCGCCTCAAGGTTGAGCAGGAAGCGCGCGAGGCGGCGGAAAGAAAAGCGGCCGAGGAAGCAGCGCGCAAAGCTCTTGAGAATCCACCTGCCGCCCCTCCGCCAGCGCAGCCGCAAGGCGCCATTGACCGGCAGTCGCTCGATGAGTTTTTGCAAACCATCGAGCCGAATGCCGTTCCGCAGTGATCTTTACTCGCCCCTAAAAGCCGCTTCCAGCTTGCTGATGTCGAGCTTGTGCATTTGCAGGAGTGCTCCCAAAAGGCGGTCAACCTTTGTCTGGTCCTTGTCTTGCATCATTTGACCAAGCACCGAAGGCACGATCTGCCATGACAGGCCAAACTTGTCCTTTACCCAGCCGCATGGGCCGATTTCACCGCCATTTGCAGTTAACTTCTCGGTGAGCTCATCTATTTCAGCCTGGGATCCGCAATCGATTATAAGAGAGATGGCCTCGTTGAATTTGAATTCCGGACCGCCATTCAGTGCCAGATATTCCTGACCGGCGATTTCAAATCGAGCGGTCAGCAAAGACCCTTCCGGTCCCATGCCGCCTTTGCCCCAATAGCTCTTTTCCAGAATCTTTCCATTTTCAAAGATGGAAAAATAGAACTCCATCGCTTCTTCGGCATTGCCTTCGAACCACAAGCATGGAGTAATTTTTTGTTTGATTGGCATGTCATTCCCTTTCATTACAATTTGAACTGCCTGAAAGACGAAGGAAGACTGACCAATCCTACATGATGCCGGAATTATTTTTGCGTAGACATGCCGCCACTTTGCACCCAAGCCAATACGTATAATCGCAATGCGGATGAAAGGCTGGAGTCGCGATCCCGATCTTTGTCGACCTGTGCGATAAGTGCCGCCAGCGTCATTTGGCGGGTTTGTGCAATGGAGGTGATAATTTCATAAAAGGGATCTTCGAGCGAAAAGCTGGTGCGGTGCCCGTGAATTGTCACCGAGCGCTTCTGGACAAGACTCACTTGTCGTCCAAGGGCTTTTCCAGCCGGCTATCGTCCAAAAACCGCTCTGCTTTAGCGGTTAATGCAGTTTCGAACTTCTTCTCAGTCTTGGTGCGCCCGAACAAGATGCGGTTCTGAGCCGCAACCTGTTCTTCAGCATCTTTGGCTTTGCGTTTCCTGACCTGCCGCAGGTTGACGATTTCGGCCATGGAGGTCGTTATTTCTTCTTGCGGAAGGAGTCGAGCGATACCACCGAAGCAGAAGCTTTCTCGCCATTATCGTCTGAGCTTGCATCGGCTGCCGCTTCCGACTTTCCGGATGGCTTGGCCGGTTTCTTGGCGGATTTTGCCGGAGGCTTTGGCTTGGCGCTGGTCGAAGCGAGCTTGGGACCGTCAGCAATGTCGGTTGGCGCTATGCTGGTGATACCTTGGTCATTGTCGCCAACGGTTTCTTCAACCTCCACATCGAACTCCAGCTCGAAGTTTACAGAAGGGTCATAGAAACCGCGAATCGCGGAGAATGGCACGACGAGTTTCTCCGGCACATCGCCAAACGATAGGCCGACTTCAAGATGGGTGTCTGTGACCTGCATGTCCCAGAATTGATGTTGAAGGACAATCGTCATCTGTTCCGGATATTTTTCGTGAAGCCGCGTCGAAATACGCACGCCGGGTGCGCCGGTCAAAAAGGTGACGAAAAAATGATGGTTGCCCGGCAGGCCTGCTTTGGCAACTTCGCCTAGCACTTTACGGATAACGCCGCGAAGCGCTTCCTGGGCAAGTATATCGTAACGGATCATATCTTGTGGCATGCACTCTTATCCCATGGATTCCCCCCTGCCTGTCAAGCGGAGATAGAAATCGTATCCGACCATTATGGCGCATCGCTAATGCATTTGCGACCGATTGTCAGCAATGGGTGCAAATATATCCAGCAAACAGGATATCGATGTCTGTGAAGCGCATTATCAAGAGTATTTGCGGCAAATTTTACAGCGGCTTGGCGTCAGACAACCAAGGACCACAATAAATGAGCAAATTGTACTTTGCTGGTAGACGCTTTCGCAATTCAAATGTGGAAGTCAGCTGACAGCCATCAGGACAGGAGCCGGTTGGCTGCTGGTTTCCTGTACACGCGGACCATAGGCTCGCAAGAAAGTTTCAACGGCATTTTTGGCAGCGGTCTGCAGTTCTTCTTCTGTCGGTTTGCCACCAAACAGATAAATCATTTGAAGATCGGCATTCACCAGCGCCAGAAATTGGCGGGCGGCAAGGTCAAAATCATCGATTCGCAATGCACCCTTGTGGGCGAGCTTTGCAAACAGCGCGCCAAGCGTCGTGCTTATTTTGCATGGACCGTGCTGGCGCCATCCTTCGAACAAATGCGGATATCTCTCGCCCTCGGACTGGACAAGCCTGCGTAGGAACTTTCCGTCATCGTTGCACAGGCAATTTTTTGTCAGCCTTATGGCGAAATCGGCCAAATCTTGTTGCAGATGATCGGGCTTGTCGGGAAAGGTCGAAAGTGTAGAGAAAAGCGTGGCGTTTGCCCGCTCCATAACATCTTCGATCACTGCGACAAACAGCGTTTCTTTTTCGCGGTAGTGGTTATATATTGTCTGGCGCGAGACGCATGCTTCAATGGCAATTTCATCAATACTGGCTCCGGAAAAGCCTTCCCGGCAAAAAACATTTGCTGCGGCATTCAGAATAGACACACGTTTTGAACATTGACCGCGTTGTGTGGGACCGGTGTCTTTGCGTGCAGTTGATGGTCGGCTTAAAGCCATCGCGTGATTTTTCATAGGCCCAAGATAATGCGTCTTGACGTGTTAGACAATAGTGTCTAATTTTACACCTGTGTCCAAATATATTGACGCAGTATTTTCCATGAGCGCCATGCTCCTCCCAAGCAGACGCCTTCATGTTTAGCGCAGTGCCCAAAACCGGATTTCTGGCTGTCCGGGGGTAGCTGCGAAGAAATTTCGGATAGGGCAGGGTGTTTCATCAAATTGAGACGGCCCTGCTCTATCAAGACCGTTCAATTCGTAAATGCAACGCGCTCCTGTGCCGCGATTGCTTGAAAGAGCATCACCATGAAGTCCTCCTTCCTACGTTATGCAATCATCCTTGGATTGCTGTCGGCCATCGGTCCTTTTGCGATCGATATGTATTTGCCTGCGCTTCCATTCATCGGTGCCGATCTGGCGGCGGGTGAAAATGCCGTGCAAATGAGTCTTTTGGCCTTTTTCCTGTCCTTTGCCCTCTTCCAGATCGTCTATGGTCCGCTCTCGGATATGTGGGGTCGCAAGCTACCTCTCTATATGGGGATCGGTCTGTTTACGGTAGCCAGCATTGGCTGCGCCCTGGCAACAAATATTGAGACGCTGGTCGCATTCCGCTTCCTGCAGGGAATTGGCGGTGCAGCAGGTATGGTCATTCCACGCGCTGTTGTACGTGATATGCATACTGGTGTTCAGGCCGCCCGCCTTATGTCGCTGCTGATGCTGGTGTTCAGCATTTCTCCTATTCTAGCGCCGTTGACAGGCAGTGCGGTTATTCACTTTTTTGGATGGCGCGGCGTATTCTGGGCCGTAATGATTGCCGCCCTTATCGGTCTGGTTTTGCTGTCAACACAGCTTGAAGAAACCCGGCCAAAGGAAGCGCGTGCGGAAAGTAGCTTGCGCAGTGCGCTTACTGCTTACGGAATTCTGCTGCGTGATCGCAACTTTATGGTCTTGTCGATGATTGGCGGTTTTGGCATTGCGAGCTTCCTCGTCTATCTTGCCAATTCGCCTTTTGTCTTGATTGACCACTACGGCCTGACACCAACGCAATATAGTATTGCTTTCTCGATCAACGCGGTTTCGTTTTTCACCGTGTCGCAATTGACCGGTTGGCTTGGCAGTCGCTTTGGTCTGGTGCGTGTCATGCGTATGGCAGTTACGGGCTTTGGCATAACATTGGCCGCCATGGTTGTTGTCATGGGCGCCGGCTTTGATCAATTGCCGGTTCTGGCTGCATTCCTCTTTGTCGGCTATGGCTTCCTCGGCCTTGTTATCCCGACAACCGGTGTTCTTGCATTGGAAGAGCACGGAGAAATTGCCGGTTCCGCGTCGGCTCTGTTGGGTACTTTGCAGTTCGTGATATCGATCATCGCCATGATTGTTGCGGCGCTTTTCTTTACAGGCAAGCCACTGCCGATGGCCGCCGGTATTGCCATGTGCGCCGTGATAGCTTTCGCCGTCACACAACTGACGATCGGCCGCCGTCCTGTTGAAGTCGGTGCTGCTGCCGAGTAATTCTGAGTTTCAGATCTGCAAAAAGGCCGGGATGCAAATCCGGGCCTTTTTCATGATAGGTGCTCAAGGATAAAGTCGGCCCGGTGACTGGCTGGCAATCGAGGCACTTCGATCAGGTCATAGCCAAAATGCCCATAGGCTTTCACCATGGCATGATAGGTCCGGACAGCCTCCGCAAATGTTTGTTTGCGTTCCCTATCTTGCTCAAAGATCTCTTCCCAAGGGGACAGTATGAAAGCCAGCGGGTTATACCGGTATTGTTCGGCAGCGTTTTGAACATGTGCGGGCACCGCAAGCTGCGATAGTTGCAGATATCCTGCGATGTCCGGGATGCCGCGATCGAAAAAGATCATCCCATCTACTTCTTGTGCAATCTCGTAAGATCGCAGTTCCCAACAAAGCATCAGTTCGGAGAAAAGGGCAGGGTCTTTCCAAGGAAGCGCTGGTCCTTCAATGCTTGTTTGCTGCTGGATAATCGCTCGCCCAGCTTCGACCGAGGCAGCGTGACCGCGTTGTTTCAGCTCTTCAATGAGAGTTGTTTTTCCTGAGCCCGGGCCGCCTGTGAGGACGACAAACCTTTCATTTAGAATGTGCATGGATAGCTCCTGCTGACGCGCGCTCACGGCTATCAGCTTCATAGATTTACGAACAGCAGACGCGGAACGCCACTAGCTTTAAGGGAATTTGGGGGGGGAGGGTTTTGGCGCTTGATCAGCGAACCATGTGAATGATTTAACCAACCATATCGAAGAAACTCAAGCGATTTTCATTGTCCGGAGGATTTTTTATAGCTCGCATCAGTTAGCTGGATGGGTTTGGCTCCATTTGCTGGCACGCCGCTGCAAATGGGCTGCGCGAGAATTTCAGCCAGTACAGAACGCTCATTATTGGCGGCCCTGTTGAAATAGTGCCGGACATGCTCTGCCGCGAAAGCTGAGCCCACAATCACGGTGATGGACGCGATGGCATAGGCAAGGAGGCGCAGCCGCCGGGCGAGAATGTTTTTCAAACTCGCCCGGGTTGCGGTTGCCATTGCGATGCACAGTGCAATGAGTGTGCAGCACATGGTGCAAAGTCAGCTATGTGTCGAACAAGCGCATGCAGCGGCTTGCTCGTGGATTGGCGCCGGCGGATTGCTGGTCCGGCCATTGGTGTTTTTCAGCCGCGCCCAATCGCCAAGATTGAAATGCGGACCATTTTCATTGCGGCCCTTTGGCATGATGTCGAAATAGGCGTAGACACCAAGGAATTGCTCATCACCGCGGCCAAATGCTGAATAGGTATGATAGATCTGGCCGTCTTCATCCTTGTAGAACACGCTGCCGCCCGACAAATCGTCGATCCCCGGGTCGCCATATTCATAATTGTAGAATGCCGTGCCTTTCTCTCTTTCCTCCGCAGTAAATGACACGTCAAAATCATAGTTGAAGTCGTTATTGAAAGACGACACCCAGGGAAAGTTCCAGCCCATGGATTTACGGGCAGCTTCGATTTCAGCAATTGGCGCCCGCGCAATGGCGACATAAGACACGTCATTATTTGCCAAATGCCGTAAAATGCCTTCCACGTGATCTACAACGAGGCCGCAACCGAAACATGGTTTTTCCTGACCGGGTGCCAACATGAAATGCTTGATGAAAAGCTGGCTGTGTCCGTTGAACAAATCAGAGAGCGTTACCTTTCCTGAAGGGCTATCAAAGACATAATCCTTTTCGATTTTTACCCAAGGCAGCGCGCGTTTTTCCGCACTCATGCGCTCTTGCGCTTTGGTAAAGGCTTTTTCTTTTTCGAGCAGTGCAGTGCGCGCTTCGAGCCATTGTTCTCGTGATACGATCTGGTGTTGCATGATCATCTCCTGTTGCTGTTGCTTCGTCGCTGCTGATTTCAGGCGAGCAGTTCTTCCAGCCTGTCGAAGGCGCTGTTCCAACCCTGCCGGTGGCCTTCACAATTTTCCACTGTGTCGAACTCGGACTGTTGAAACTGCATTTTGGTCTTGCCGGCCAAGTCTTCGAAATCGATTTTGACAAGCGTTTCCCTGCCTGCTTTTCCGTCTTCCTGATCCCATGCAAATGTGAAGACGAGCCGTTCGTCTGGTACGACCTCATGATAGATTCCGCCGTGCCAAAGTTCCTCGCCATTTGCCGCCGAGTCCAGGCATGCCCGCCATTTGCCACCGGGGCGAACATCCGCTTCCACGAAACTTGCGGGATAGTCCCGGGGCCCAAGCCATTGCAGCATTCGTTTCGGGTCGGTGAACGCCTTGAAAACTACGGAACGTGGGGCATTGAAAACCCGATTGATAGTCAGGACGCGCCCGGCAACAGTGTTTGCTATTTCGGCACTATTGTTCTGAATCATTTTTCTTGTCCTCCACCTGTAGCTCTTCCAGATATTCTTCCAACCGGTCGAAGCTGTTTTCCCAGAAGCGTTTATAATGTTCGATCCAGGTCTCGACTTCCTTCAGCGGTGCAGCATTGAGGCTGCATGGCCGCCACTGCGCTTCCCGGCCACGAATGACCAGGCCTGCGCGTTCCAAAACCTTCAGATGTTTTGAAATAGCGGGGCCTGACATTTCGAAAGGTTCTGCCAGTTCCGTTACCGAAGTTGTTCCGAGTGAAAGCCGCGCAAGAATCGCACGGCGGGTAGGGTCGGCCAGCGCAGAAAAAATATTGTCGAGGCGGTCAGTTTGCATTGCTGTAGAACCATTCGGTTATTTAACTTAATGGTTATATACGCCTGACAAACGCGATCGTCAAGCAGGACTTTGCAAGCGCAAAGGCAGCAGGAGGTCACAACGCAGAAATGCGAAGGAGTGTTTTAAAGATTTTGAAGGAGAGGAAGTGGAGGTTTCTGTTGCCAGGTACCTCCGAACCCCGCCTAGAAGTGCGAACCCCTAGGACTTGATTTGAAGCTATAGCACTGCATTAAGCAGCGATACGTGCTTCCGCATAGTTGTCGTTTGCAACTACTGAGTTAGCCCGATAACGGTGGTACAATGCCGGGCAAAAGTTCGATCTTTACACCCTTGTCGATCCTATTTCGCCCCCGCCACAAGGCAGCGTTGTTCTGCTGCATTGTGGTGGAGGCGCCGGGTACCGCCCCCGGGTCCAATGGGCTTATTTCATCGTCCGTTTATCACCATAGCTGGCCGAAGCCAGCGGAACGTATATAGGTGTGCCGCATAATTAAATCAACGCGCAAATCATTGATTTTCCGGTTGATGCAAGTGTAGCGGCGACTGCTCGGTTCCCTTATAAGCAGAGCCAACAGTCACCAGAAAGCGGTCAGATCATGCAGACGTTGAAAATATCCACGCTTACAATATGCGGTATCGATGAACTTCCCGGCCAAAGGGAGCGCGGCGTCAGCCATGTGCTTTCAATCGTTGATCCCGACTGGCCAGAGCTGGAAGCGTTTCAGTCCTATGGTGTCCATGACCGCACAATCCTGCAATTTCACGACATTATCGACCCTGCGCCAGATCGTGTTCTACCTCAGCAACATCATGTGACGGAAATACTCAACTTCGGCTCACGCTTGCTTCAATCGGCAGAAGATCGCGTTGAGGGCCACCTGCTTGTGCATTGCCATATGGGCGTTTCACGCTCGACTGCCGCTATGCTGACGCTTATGGCGCAAGCCAGTCCGGATGAGGCTGAAGATCGGCTTTTCGAGAGACTGCGAACAATCCGGCCTCAGGCCTGGCCGAACTCATTGATGGTTGGCTATGCCGATGAACAATTGGGCCGTAAAGGCAGGCTGGTTTCCGAATTGCACCGCCACTATGCAGTCCAGCTGAAGCGCGATGCAATGTTCGAAGAGTTGATGACACGCATTGGTCGCACGCGTGAATTGGAAATGGGCAGATCGGCGGCCTGATAGCTCTGCACGCTTACTCAGGGACAAGGCCGTCAAAGACTTCCAGCATAGCATCGGCAATGGCCCTGCCCAGCGCTGCTCCGGACTCTTTCAATCCGGCCTCATCCATATCGCGCGCGGCGAGGGCAAGAGCGGACCCTTCGGATCGCACTATCTCCTGCGCGCGCTCAATCGCCCACATGGCAAAATCGCTGCGCGTCGTAATTTCCACAGTATCCATGGCGGTGCCTTCCTGTCATTTGATGCCGCTGTACTATCCTTTGGCGGACGATTTCGAAAGCGGTTTCGCGATAAAGCCTGACATCGGCCGAGCCAAAGAGTGATTGACTTGGGGGTATTGCTGAGGAATGTTCCTTTTGTCTAGCGTGGACATTGGCCAGCCTGTTTTCCGCAACGCGCCATGTCTTCATTGTCAGGGGAGGTTGCAATGCAGCGCATTGGGCCTAGCAATCAGGAGATTTTTACATGAGTGACTATCTAACCGATGTCCGTCATTACGATGCTGCGGCTGATGAAGCTGTCGTTGCAAAGATCGTCAAACATCTCGGCATTGCTCTACGCAACCGGGATTCATCACTGGTATCCTGTTCTGATCCTGAAGAATTGGCGCGCGTTCGCACCAATTGGGTGGAAAAGAAGCTTGGCCTGACAGATGTGGCCAAAGCCGATGCCGCAATCGAGTCCGTATGCGCAACAATGAAGGACGACCGTACCAAGAGCCGCGTTACATTTTACTATCTGACCGCTAAGGCTCTTGGAGCGTTGGGTAGCATCTGATCTTCGCCTCAAAAGAGAAAGCCTTGTGGGAATCCGCAGGGCTTTTCTGTTTGCAGTGCTGTGGATCACGCACAAGTTTTACTATTTAGTCAGTCGAATCTGCTAAAGAGAAACGATGCGCACTTATCTTGATCTTCTACAGCACGTCCTTGACAACGGTGCCGACCGTGGTGATCGCACGGGCACGGGCACGCGTTCGGTTTTCGGCTATCAAATGCGATTTGATCTGGCCGCAGGGTTTCCCGTTCTCACCACGAAGAAACTGCATCTCAAGTCGATTATCCACGAGTTGTTGTGGTTCCTGAAAGGCGACACCAACATTGCCTATCTGCGTGATAATGGCGTAACGATTTGGGACGAATGGGCTGACGAAAACGGCGATCTCGGCCCCGTCTATGGCTATCAATGGCGCTCATGGCCGACACCGGATGGCGGGCATATTGATCAGATTGCCGGGCTACTGAGTGCCATACGGAACAACCCCAATTCACGGCGTCTGATCGTTTCGGCATGGAATCCCGCGCTTGTAGACGAGATGGCGCTGCCGCCATGCCACTGCCTGTTCCAGTTTTACGTGTCTGACGGCAAACTGTCCTGCCAGCTTTACCAACGATCCGCCGATATTTTTCTGGGCGTTCCGTTCAACATCGCCTCTTATGCACTGTTGACGATGATGATCGCTCAGGTGACAGGTTTGAAACCGGGTGATTTTGTTCACACTCTGGGCGATGCGCATCTTTATGCAAACCATTTCGAGCAGGCGCGATTACAACTTGCGCGCAAGCCGGGTCCATTGCCTATTATGCAGATCAATCCTGATGTGACTGATCTCTTTGCTTTTAAATATGATGACTTCCGTCTCGTTGATTATGTCGCTGAGCCGGCCATTAAGGCGCCCATCGCCGTCTAGAGCAATTCATGACATCGTTTTAGTTGAAAATGCTCTGGACCATCTTCGCGGAGAGTGAAAATGACTGTCAGATTGTCTCTCGTCGCTCTTCATACATTGCTGCTTCTGATTTCATCGCCAGGTCTGGCTAATGATACAACCGCATCGGTGGGAACTGGCGGTCTGATCTACACGCGCAATTCGATCATTTCCATGGAACAGGAAGACCTGTTCATTTCGGAAAACGAGATACGCGTCGATTATGTGTTCAGAAACAATTCGGATGGCGATGTGGAGAACATTATTGCTTTCCCCATGCCTGATCTCGAACCCCGTTACGAATCCGATATTGCCATTCCGGATATGGGCTCGGACAATTTTCTGGACTTTACAGTCGCCATTGATGGCAAGCCGATCAAGCCCGAGTTGCAACAGCGTGGCCTGGCCGGCGGTCTTGACGTTACTGACGCCCTCATGTCGAGGGCAATTCCAGTGTCACCGCAAAATGCTTCGGTCCAAGCGGCGATTGACAAGTTGGATGCCCCCACAAAACAGGATTGGCTGAAACGCGGTATTCTCCAAAATAGTGATGATTCTGAATTTGCACCGGGCTGGTTGCTCAAGTCGACCTATTGGTGGGTGGGCCATTTTCCGGCAGGAAAGGATGTGCGTGTATCGCATCGCTACAAGCCCAGTGTCGGCGGAACTGTCAGCCTGAATTTTGATCCCGATGATAACAGTACCCATGGCCCCAATTTTGACCACGCGCAGAAGTATTGCCGTGACAAGAGCTTCAATCAAAGCGTTGCAAAAATCGTCAAGAAGGCTGGGCCCGAGCGAACCGTGCTCTATGAAAACTGGATATCATATATCCTTACCACAGGCGGTAATTGGGCAGGCCCTATCAAGAAGTTCAAACTTACGATCGATAAGGGCGACACGGAGAATCTGATCAGTTTTTGTGGGCAGAATGTCAGAAAAACCGGTCCCACAACCTTTGAGATGACTGCTGAAGATTTCTGGCCCGAGCGCGATTTGGAAATACTGCTTCTGAAGAGGAATAAGTCTGAATGATCAGCTTTGTAGTTGCCATTGCGCAGAATGGTGTGATTGGACGGGACAATGATCTGCCATGGCGATTATCTTCGGATTTGAAGCGGTTCAAGGCGATTACCATGGGCAAACCCATCATCATGGGTCGCAAGACATGGGATTCGCTTGGCAAGCCTTTGCCGGGACGCACAAATATCGTCATTACGCGCGATCCAGCTTTCAATGTCGAGGGGGTAGTCTCGGCCAGGTCCGTTGACGAAGCGCTGCTGATTGCGGGCAGCCACGCGGGCGCTGATCAGGTCAATGAGATTTGCATTATCGGCGGCGGCGAGATCTTCCGGCAATGCCTCAACCGCGCTGACAGGTTGTATGTGACATGGGTGCTTGCGAGCGTGGAAGGCGATGTCCATTTTCCCGAGATCGATCCTGCCATCTGGTCGGAATCGTCCAGCGAAGAATTTCCCGCTGGGGAAAAAGACAACTATCCGACACGCTATGTCGTCTACGAGCGTCGCCATTAAGCTTGCCGACACGCCTCATATTATGAAAATATTGTGATAACTGACGATAATTGTTTGGTTTTTCAGCAAAAGGCTCAGAAAAGCGTCGGTGTGCGTTGAAAGCCAACCTCGCCATCCCTATAAACGGGATGTTGAGCTACTGCGTCCCGTGTCAGAATGGCGACGCAAAGGTCTCAGTAGAGCGTTAAAATAGCGCATGGCCCATTCTAAAAATCGATTCCGGTTTTTAGGGGCATGTGCTGCGAGGGGTAGCCACAGGGTGGTGATTTTCGTTCAAATTAAGAGGTAGGAATGCCCTGGAGTAATCAGAACGGTGGCGGCGGCCCTTGGGGCGGTGGCGGTAATAATAATGGCGGTGGTGGTGGCCCTTGGGGTCAAAAACCGCAAGGTGGCGGTGGAGGCAAGACTCCTCCGGATCTCGAAGACATTTTCCGCCGCGGTCAAGATCGTCTGCGGCAAGCAATCCCCGGTGGCACCGGCGGTAGTCCAGCTATCTGGGGCCTGATCGGACTTGCCCTTGTGGCTTTCTGGGTTTTCCAGTCTGTTTATACTGTTCAGCCAGACGAACGTGCAGTCGAACTGCGTTTTGGTAAACCGAAGACCGATATTTCCGAGCCTGGCTTGCATTTCCACTTCTGGCCAATCGAATCCTACGAAAAGGTGGAGATTGTTGAAAAGCAGAAGAATATTGGCGGACAAGGTACACGCGGCGCCAAGGAAGGCCTGATGCTTTCGGGTGACCAGAACATCGTCGATGTTCAGTTCTCGGTGCTTTATCGTGTTTCCGATCCGGTTTCCTATCTGTTCAAGGTCGAAAATCCGGAAAATCTGGTACAGCAGGTTTCTGAAAGCGCTATGCGCGAGATCGTTGGCCGCAGCCCAGCTCAGGATATTTTCCGTGATAATCGCGCAGGCATTGCCAACGACGTGCGCAACATTATCCAGAAAACGCTTGATGAATATGGCGCTGGCATTGCTATCAATGCTCTTTCAATTGAAGATGCAGCTCCACCGCGCGAAGTTGCAGACGCCTTCGACGAAGTTCAGCGTGCTGAACAGGACGAAGATCGTTTCGTTGAGGAATCCAATCAATATTCCAACCAGAAGCTTGGTCAGGCTCGCGGTGAGGGCGCGCAGATTCGTGAAGATGCTGCGGCTTATAAAAACCGTATCGTTCAGGAAGCAGCGGGTGAGGCCCAGCGCTTTACCTCAGTCTACGATGAATATGTCAAGGCGCCGGAAGTTACCCGTAAGCGTCTTTTCCTTGAAACCATGGAGCGTGTGCTGAAAGACTCTACCAAGGTCATTGTTGATCAGAACGGGCAGGGCGTTGTTCCCTATCTACCATTGCCGGAACTGAGCAAACAGGCGAAACCCGCGACCGGAGGAGCACAGTGATGAACCAGAATCGTCTCCCGATTTATGTCGGTGTAATCCTCTTCGCTGCGCTTCTTGTTTATGCGTCAATCTTTGTTGTACGCGCCGGTCAGCAGGCCATCGTTCTGCGCTTCGGTGAAATTGTCGATGTGGAATCCGAGCCCGGTATCTATTTCAAAATGCCTTTCGGCTTTCTTGAAGCAGATAATGTTCAGATGATCGAAAATCGTGCTCTCAGCTTTGAACTCGATAATATCCGTGTTCAGGTTTCGGGCGGCAAGTTCTACGAAGTCGATGCCTTCCTCGTCTATCGCATCACCGATCCTCGTAAATTCCGTCAGACCGTTTCGGGCGACGTGACTCTGGCGGAAGCCCGCCTACGCACACGTCTTGATGCAGCCCTGCGTGGCGTTTACGGCTTGCGCGGCTTTGAAGCTGCTTTGTCGGATGAACGTGCAGGCATGATGCTTGAGGTGCGTGAACAATTGCGTCCTGACTCTGAATCGCTTGGATTGCAGATCACCGATGTACGTATTCGCCGTACGGATCTAACTCAGGAAGTATCCCAGCAGACCTTTGCCCGTATGAGCGCCGAACGTCTTGCTGAAGCTGAACGTCTGCGTGCGCGTGGCCGTGAAGCTGCACAGCGGATCAAGGCGATTGCCGATCGTCAGGTGGTTGAGATCGTTGCCGAAGCCCGCAAGGAATCGGAAATTATCCGCGGTCAGGGTGAAGGCGAACGCAGCCGTATCTTCGCGGATGTATTCTCGAAAGATCCCGATTTCTTTGCTTTCTATAGGTCAATGTCGGCGTATGGCACTGCACTGGAAAACACCGGAACGACGATGGTACTTTCACCTAACTCCGAGTTTTTCCGTTACTTCCAGGATGCTGGTGGAGCATTGCCGCCAGTTAGCGGTTCCACACCGCCTGCGCCTGCTGCAACAACACCTGCCCCTCAATAGGGGCAGGATCGGCTGATGACTGATTTTTTGGATGCCGTCGGACTGTTCCTTGTTTTTGAAGGATTGCTCTACGGGTGTTTTCCAATTGTAGCCAAACGGGTTGCTCGCGATGTCAGCGAGCAACCCGATGGTTTCCTGCGTGTAGCTGGCGTTGCATCGATCGCAATTGGCGTGGCCGTTGTTTGGCTGGTCCGCGGTTAGAGCTGGATGTTGCTGTCGATCTCAATCAGCAAATCTTGAGTTGAACTCCAACCAAATAAACGCTGAAATAGCTAGAGCAGGTTTTGTTTATAGAGAGTCATATTCTGCGGGTCAGGCAGTTCGTTCGATGGAACCACATCGACCTCGCTGCCTTCCGCGTGGATTGTCTCGTCATCCGTGAAACAGAATTGGCTCTATATAAATAAAATTTGCACTGTCCGGCCATACTTTCGACCATAGTGGTGGTTCTGCTGGCCTGAAATATTCCGACCTTATTGAAAAGGCCTGTTGTCATGGTTTCTAGCACTGCCCGCAAAGCACTCCGTTCTGCTACAGCCGCAATTGCATTGACTGCCTTGGCAGCCACGGGATTTCCACCGGCACTCGTCACGGTGGCAAATGCGCAGACGCAGGCGCCAACTGTTCCCAATAGTGCGCAGCCAAGAGCGCAGGGCCCGGCTTCTGTGGCCGATCTTGCCGAGGGTCTCCTGGGCGCTGTGGTGAATATTTCCACATCGCAGACCGTTAAGGGACAGGACGGGGATTCTGGTCCGATCCCGATGCCGAAAGTTCCCGAGGGCTCACCCTTTCAGGAATTCTTCAATGACTATTTCGGTAAGCAACAACCGGGGCAAAACAATCCATCCCGACAGGTGCAGTCATTGGGTTCAGGTTTCGTCGTTGATGCCCAAGAGGGCATTATCGTAACCAATAATCATGTGATCGCTGATGCAGACGAAATCGAGGTCAACTTTAGTGATGGCTCGAAACTGAAAGCCGAATTGGTCGGTAAAGATACCAAGACGGACCTTGCCGTTCTCAAGGTTGATCCGAAGAAGCACAAGCTTGTTGCTGTGAAATTTGGCGATTCTTCGAAAACGCGCATTGGCGATTGGGTTATGGCAATCGGTAATCCCTTTGGTTTCGGTGGCACTGTGACAGTCGGAATTGTTTCTGCACGCAACCGCGATATTAATTCTGGCCCCTATGACAATTTTATCCAGACCGATGCAGCGATCAATCGCGGTAATTCCGGCGGGCCACTGTTTGATATGTATGGACAGGTCATCGGTATCAATACCGCGATTATCTCGCCTACCGGTGGCTCAATTGGTATCGGCTTTGCCATTCCTGCCGAATTGGCGTCCGGCGTGATTGCCCAATTGCGGGAATTTGGTGAAACTCGTCGCGGCTGGCTGGGTGTGCGTATTCAACCCGTGACGGACGATATTGCGGAAAGTCTGGGGATGACCACCAGCAAGGGTGCATTGGTTGCCGGTATCATTGATGGCGGTCCTGTCGCCAACGGCTCCATCCTTGCAGGTGATGTGATTATTCGCTTCGATGGCAAAGAAGTGGCAACTGTCAAAGATCTGCCGCGCGTTGTTGCTGAAAGCCCCGTAGGCAAGGAAGTGGATGTCGTCGTTGTTCGTAAGGGCAAGGAGCAGACAGTGAAGGTCACGCTTGGTCGTCTGGAAGACAGTGAACAAGCTCCCAAGAAACCTGTTGATTCTGATCAGGATGAAGACGGCGCCATTCAGGGCGTTGATGTCTTGGGGATGACCTTGGGCGTGCTGGACGAAGATACCCGCAAGTCATTCGGGATCTCCAAAGAAGTCGAAGGTGTGCTCGTAACAGAAGTCCAGGATGACTCGGTTGCAGGCAATAAGCGGATACAAGCCGGGGATGTAATTGTCGATATTGCACAGGAGACAGTTTCGACTCCGGAGGATGTTGCGGCACGTATCGAAAAACTGCGCGATGAGGGCCGCAAGAATGCGCTCCTCATGCTCGCATCCAAGACGGGCGAGTTGCGATTTGTAACTTTGCAAATGGACTGAGCACTGGGAAGCGCAATCTGCGTACGAAAGTGCCCTGATCGGACGAGGTTTTTACCGATACAGGTTCATTTCGAAGCATAATTCCTGAAAGTTGCTGAAAAATGCTCGATTTTTGCTGAAATTTTTCTACCAGAGCGTGAAAAATAGTTGCGGGTAGGCGAGTGCGCTTAGATAAGGAAGTCGGACTTTCGGTAGCCTTGAATATAGAGCAGAGCGGTCAAATCCCCGTGGTCGATTCGAACCTTGGCCTGTTCGGCAACTACTGGTTTTGCATGAAGAGCGACACCCGTTCCTGCAAGTTGCAACATATCAAGATCATTAGCACCATCGCCCACTGCGATCGCTTCTTCCGGCGCAAAGCCAAAACGCTCGCAAATGTTGCTTAATGCCGCCACCTTCGCAGCGCGGCCAAGAATGGGTTCCTGGACTTTGCCTGTTAGCGTTTCTCCATTGTTTATCAATATGTTAGCGCTATTTTCGTTAAACCCGATCATCTCGGCGATACGTTGTGTGAATACGGTAAAGCCGCCGGAAACGAGAGCGGTGTAGGCGCCGTGTTTCTTCATGGTTCTGACAAGTTCCGGTCCGCCCGGCATCAATGTAATCCGGCTTGCGATCACTTTATCGATGACCGAATATGACAGACCCTCCAGTAGGGCAACGCGCTCCCGCAATGCTGGTTCGAACTCGATTTCGCCATTCATGGCTCGCGCGGTGATTGCCGCTACCTCATCGCGCAACCCGGCTTCCTCGGCCAGTTCATCAATACACTCCTGCTGAATCATGGTTGAATCCATGTCTGCAATCAGAATTTTTTTGCGCCTGCTATCCTGATTTTGAATAACAATATCAATTGGTTCACCGTCCAGCGCGCGAGCAAGTAGGCCTCTGGCTTCGTCAAGGTCGCTGGTGTCTTTCAAGGTGATGTCACAGGCAATTCCATCGGCCAGCCAATAAAGACCTGTTGCATTGACTGCAGCCGAGGCTTTAATCCCCAATGATGGTGTAAGATTGGATGCGTCAGGATTTGCAATGAGCGTAGCCATTAGAGGCATGGGGCGATTTCCATTTGGGCAGTGATTTGAACAGACAGATAATCCTGATAGCCGGACCAACGGCCAGCGGCAAGTCAGCGCTCGCGCTTCGTTTAGCCGAAGAATTGAATGGCGTAATCATCAATACGGATTCCATGCAAGTTTACAATGTGCTGGAACAGCTGACCGCGCGTCCGGGCAAAGCTGAGTTGGAGCGAGTGCCTCATTATCTTTATGGACACGTCTCGCCCTCCTTAGCCTATTCGACAGGGCGCTGGTTTTCCGATGTCGAGGGACTTTTGAAGTCTCCGGAACTCTTTGAAAAGACTTTGATTTTTGCTGGCGGTACCGGGCTTTACTTTCGTGCACTCCTCGGCGGTCTTTCAACGATGCCGGCTATCCCAGAGGCTGTCCGCTCTTTTTGGCGCAAGCAGGATGGTGAACTGGGAGCGGAAAAACTCCATGAAATGCTGGTGCTGAAAGACCCTTTGGCTGCCGCATCACTTCGCCCGACGGATAGTCAGCGAATTGTTCGTGCGCTTGAAGTTTTCGATACTTCAGGCCGCTCCATCATTGAATGGCAGAAGGAAACTGGCCGGGCGTTGATTAATGCTGCAACTGCCAGAAAGATCATTATTGAACCGGATCGGCAGTGGCTAGGTTCGCGTATTGCCAAGCGTTTTGAAGCAATGATGGAAGAGGGGGCTATCGAGGAGGTCAAGTCCTTGTTATCGCTTGGACTTTCACAAGAACTGCCAGCCATGCGCGCCATTGGCGTTAAGGAAATAGCAGAAGTATTGGCCGGAAGAATAAGAGCCGAGCAAGCTGCGGAACTTGCGACAATTGCCACGCGGCAATATGCAAAACGGCAAATGACCTGGTTTCGCAATCAACTTGGCAACGATTGGGAAAGAGTGCCATATCCCTGATTTATCAGGTTTTATCGTTGCGGAATGTTCGGATCAGATCGCTTGCACGAAAGCCTTCAACAGTGGGCTGGCTTTGTTCCGTCCGCACGACCGGTTCCGTACTGCGCCATGGAATTTTTTCCGGCTGCGGTTTGGGTGCGGCCAAGGGGGACTCAAAGGTTTGAAATGCCGAGTCTGTATCGTCTTTCGCCATGCCGTCAGCGGCATTGAGCTGGCGCATTCGCATTAGCACGCTATCAAGACTCAAGTGCTGACTGTCTGGTTTTGCCAATTCTTGCTTCTTCGTCATATTTGCCGCAGGAAGGTCTTCCGGGGCTATCGTCTCGAATATCATACGCATCGGCGTGGGAACTGCTTCACCAAAGGCAATGGCCTCACGATTTGCGATTGATGACAGAAAGCCGACTGTACTTTGTGAAGCGCCGGTGATTGCGCCACGAATAATTTCCTGATCGCGTTCGTTTCCCAGCCGCATGGCGAAAACAGTACTGCATTGCGATAGAATCGTGGAATCGAGTTCTCCCGGACGTTGCGTGATCACACCTAGATAAACCCCATATTTTCGGCCTTCCTTTGCTATACGGGCGATCGCTTGCCGGGTTGGCAAAAATCCGGCGTCCGGGTTTGCTGGAATGTAGCGATGCGCCTCTTCGCACACGACCAATGTCTGCAGGGTGCCATCGCTTGAAACAGCCAGATCAAAGGCCATTCGGCACAATACGGACGCAACAGAGTTCACGACTTCTGATGGCAATCCGGCCAGCTGAAAAACGCAGATAGGTTTATCATTTGCCGGTATGCGGAAAATATGACTGATGGTCTGCCGCATAGTGTCCATTGTCGTTGGGGCGGTAAACATGAACCGATAACGGGGGTCAGCGATCAATGCCTGAAGACGTTGTTTCAGAGCCTTCATGACTGGCCTATCGGTCTTGCCTTCAAGTTGGCCAATGCGTTCATCAATCAACTTGATTAGGTCAGCTATTCGATAGGGTGCCGGCGTATCAGCCGTCATCGATGTGTAATCCCGGTCTCTTTTTAGGAGTGAAGGAGCTACGGGTTGCTCTGAATTTGCAAATTGTTCCTTGGCCATGGGGATCAAATCCCTCAAGGCATCTACTTCACCGGCGATGACAGGGCGTCCCCGGAATACGGCCTCCGCAAACTCTTCGAGTTTGAACAACCAGTAGGGCATATCAAACGTATTATGGTCTATTGAGATTGCATTTTTGGGAAATGCGCTGGCAAATTCATTATGTGGATCAAGGATCAGGATTCGAAGTTCTGGGCGCTGCTTGATGATTTTGCGCAAAAGAAGCGAAACTGCGCTCGATTTTCCGACGCCTGTGCTGCCAAGAACGGCAAAGTGGCGGGTAATCAAACTTTCGATGGAAATCAGGGCAGGGATCGATGCGTTCTGCGATAGATGTCCTATTGAAACTGCATTCTTGAGACTTGCGGTGTAAATCGTGGCCAGATCAGTTGCGCGAATACGATGCGCTATCGCCCCCATATGAGGATAGTTTGCGATGCCCGACGAAAATGTCAGTTTGTCATTCGTATCCGTGTTGACCTGTCCGACAAGTTCGACGTGCACATGCACATCCTGATCCGAACCTGAAACCCATCGGGTTTCAGGCAAATCAACTTTGAATATCAGCCCGACTATCCGGGCGTTGTCGACTTGAATGGAGATAAGTTGCCCGACGGTCCAGTAATCGTCGGAAGCACCTATTGACGGACCTGTTTGGGCATAAATGACAGCTGTCCGGCCATTGCATTCAATAATGTGACCATCAGCTCTGTTGCGAACAAATGGCCGCGGTTCTCCGGTAGGCATGGCTTCAGCGCTCATCGGCTGTTTGTCCCAATTAGATTGCCCGTCGGATGACAGAGGCCAGATGGCTATTTTGCATGCAAGGAATTGAAAATACCTTAGCGACCCAATGCTAAATCGCCGTGACCGCAATCACCTGACTTGATTTGCACTTTGCCGGTTGACGGATTGAAATCACTAAATTATCGTCCGCGACCATGAAAACAGTTCTTATTGTCGTGGGACCGCGTATGGGCAGGGTGTTGTAAGCACCCGGCGAAAGCTCCCATGCGCGAAACACAGGCTCCCTCGGGGGCCTTTTTTATTTTCTACATCTCAGTTAAACGAAAGCACCTTCTGAAAGGCTTTGCGCCGCAGAATAGACGGGAAGAGACCGATGACAGCAGATAAACAGGATAGCAGTAAAACTTCGCAACGACGTGAGATGACTGGCGCCGAAATGGTCGTGCAGGCTCTTATCGATCAGGGCGTGACCGATATTTTCGGATATCCCGGTGGTGCTGTGCTTCCGATCTATGATGAACTCTTTCAGCAGGACAAGATCAACCACATTCTCGTTCGCCATGAGCAGGGCGCTGGTCATGCGGCTGAAGGATATGCTCGTTCCACCGGCAAAGTCGGTGTCATGCTGGTTACTTCCGGTCCAGGTGCAACCAACGCCGTTACCCCACTTCAAGATGCGTTAATGGATTCAATTCCGCTTGTTTGCATCAGCGGACAGGTTCCAACCAGCTTGATCGGATCAGATGCTTTTCAAGAATGTGATACCGTTGGGATTACGCGTCCTTGCACCAAACATAACTGGCTGGTGAAGGACGTAAACGATCTCTCCCGTATATTGCACGAAGCGTTTCACATCGCTCGTACCGGACGTCCTGGTCCAGTTCTGGTTGATGTTCCCAAGGACGTTCAGTTCGCTACGGGCATTTATACACCTCCTGAAACCAGTCCGCGGACCAGTTATCGTCCTACCATCCAGGCAGACCTCGAAGCCGTAAAGCAGGCTGTAGCGCTGATGCTGACGGCAAAGCGCCCGGTGATTTATTCGGGTGGTGGCGTCATCAACTCCGGTGATGAAGCAAGCAAATTGTTGCGCGAGTTGGTACAGCTGACGAATTTCCCCATCACGTCGACATTGATGGGGCTTGGTGCTTATCCGGCTTCGGGGAAGAATTGGCTGGGAATGCTCGGCATGCATGGCACGTATGAAGCCAATATGACCATGCATGACTGTGATGTCATGGTGAACATTGGTGCACGTTTTGATGACCGCATTACAGGGCGCCTGAGCGGATTCTCACCAAATTCGAAAAAGATTCACATCGACATCGATCCATCATCAATCAACAAAGCCGTTCGGGTCGATATTCCAGTGATAGGTGACGTTGCCTCGGTGCTTGAGGATATGATCCGCTTGTTGCGTGCTTCCTCAACCAAACCTGACGCGAAGGCGATTGACGATTGGTGGTTGCAGATTGACAAGTGGCGTAGCCGAAAATCCTTGTCTTATACCCGCAACAAGGACGTTATCATGCCGCAATACGCGCTTGAACGCCTCTATGCTCTGACCAAGGATCGCGACACCTACATTACGACGGAAGTCGGACAACATCAGATGTGGGCGGCGCAGTTCTACGGCTTTGAAAAGCCAAACCGCTGGATGACATCCGGTGGGCTTGGCACGATGGGATATGGTTTGCCGGCAGCGCTGGGGGTGCAGATCGCCCATCCTGACTCGTTGGTAATCGATATTGCTGGCGATGCGTCTGTGCAGATGACCATGCAGGAAATGAGCGCGGCAGTTCAATATGAGGCGCCGATCAAGATCTTTATCTTGAACAACCAATATATGGGTATGGTTCGTCAGTGGCAGCAATTGCTGCACGGCAATCGCTTGTCGCATTCCTACACAGAAGCATTGCCGGACTTTGTCAAATTGGCGGAAGCTTATGGTGGCCATGGTATTCGTTGTGAAAAGCCTGGCGATCTCGACGACGCTATTCAGGAAATGATTGATGTCAAAAAGCCTGTGCTTTTCGATTGCCGCGTTGCCAATCTGGCAAATTGCTTCCCGATGATACCATCAGGCAAAGCCCACAATGAGATGCTTCTGCCTGACGAAGCCACCGATGAAGCCGTTGCAAACGCTATTGATGCCAAGGGCAGACAGCTCGTTTAAGAACCCGGAGAAATAGAATGAACGCTCAAAATCTAGCCTCCGGCTCAGCATATTTCATCGCCAAGGAGACTGAACTACCTGTTACGACTGTCTTGTCCGTCCTTGTGGATAATGAACCTGGTGTACTCGCACGCGTCATCGGTCTCTTTTCCGGACGGGGCTACAATATCGAAAGCCTGACGGTTTCCGAAACGGAGCATGAGCAACATCTGTCACGCATCACCATTGTGACACGAGGGACGCCGCATATTCTTGACCAGATACGCCATCAGCTAGAGCGCATCGTGCCGGTGCACCGTGTTGTGGACCTCTCTGTCCGTGCTGATGAACTCGGCCAAGCAGGGCCAATCCAGCGCGAGCTGGCACTGGTCAAGGTTGCTGGGCTTGGCGAGCACCGAAATGAAGCATTACGTCTTGCGGATGCTTTTCATGCAAAAGTTGCTGATGCCACAACCGAGCACTTCATTTTTGAAATCACCGGCAAAGGTTCGAAAATCGATCAGTTTATTGCGATCATGAAGCCGCTTGGTCTTGTTGAAATCTGCCGGACCGGTGTTGCTGCAATGAACCGTGGTCCTTTGGGAATGTGATCTGTCAGAGGATCAATTCTCTTTTTTGTCAGGGGTAAATTGTATCCCTGACAAGTTGGATATTGAGCGGTGGCAGGCCAGATCTTAATATTGGATTTTCATTGACTGGTTCTTAAATGGCGCTCGATGTTTTCCTGACACTACTTCTTTTTGCTTTCGTGACCTCGATAACGCCGGGACCGAACAATTTAATGCTGCTGACCTCAGGCGTTAATTTCGGTTTCAGGCGATCCATTCCGCATATGTTCGGCATTGGCTCTGGCTTCTTCACCCTATTGATTGGTGTCGGTTGCGGGCTTGGCGCACTAATTGAAACCATGCCTGTGCTTTATACCGTCCTGAAATTCGTAGGCGGAGCCTATCTTCTTTATCTTGCTTATAAAATTGCGATGTCTCGCTCCATAAGCAATGTTGATAGCAGGGCTCGGCCAATGACGTTTGTGGAAGCGGCAGCCTTTCAATGGATCAACCCCAAGGCGTGGGTGATGGCCGTTACAGCCATGGCGACCTATACCTCGCCGGATGCCTATTTCACGACGATGATGATAGTCGGCATAGCCTTTGCTGTCGTCAATATACCATCAGTATCGAGCTGGGCCGCATTTGGCCAGATCATGCGCGGATGGCTTGCCGATCCAGTAAGACTCAAATGGTTCAATATCATTATGGCCGTTCTCTTGGTGGCAAGTCTTTGGCCTATGTTGAAGTGATCTTGCATCTAAGGCTTTAGGTGCATAGGATTTTGCCATGCCACATGATCACGACGACCATCACCATGATAATGAGCTTGACCCCATGGCTGCGCGAGTGCGTGCGCTGGAAACGATCCTGATCGAAAAGGGTTTGATCGATCCCTTGGCGATAGATGCCATAGTCGAGACTTATGAAACCAAGATCGGCCCAAGAAATGGCGCCAAGGTAGTAGCAAAAGCGTGGAGCGATCCTGAATTTTCAGACTGGCTCCAGCGGGACGCTACGGCGGCTATCGCTTCACTTGGATTCACCGGTCGGCAAGGCGAGCATATGCAGGCTGTATTCAATACGGCCGATACACATAATCTTGTCGTTTGCACACTTTGCTCTTGTTATCCGTGGTCAGTGCTTGGATTACCTCCAGTCTGGTACAAATCGCCACCTTATCGATCACAAGCCGTGATCGACCCTCGCGGTGTTCTCGCCGAATTTGATCTGGTTCTGCCTCAAACCACCCAGATACGGGTGTGGGATTCAACCGCTGAGCTGCGCTACCTGGTGGTGCCACTGCGCCCTGAAGGTTCCCATGACCTGAATGATGAGCAACTGGCCGCTCTCGTTACGCGGGATTCAATGATCGGGACCGGACTGCCTTTGACGCCGGGGCATACATGAACGGGCCGCACGATCTTGGCGGGCAGATGGGATTTGGTCCCGTTGCCCCTGAAGTCAACGAGCCATTGTTTCATGCAGAATGGGAAAAAAGGGCGTTAGGCATCACGCTTGCTGCGGGTGGCATGGGGCATTGGAACATTGATGAAAGCCGTCATGCTCGAGAAAGCCTGCATCCAGCCGATTATTATTCGTCATCCTACTATGAAATTTGGATCAAGGCTTTGGAAGTTCTCCTGGAGCGACATGGGTTCGTTTCAGATGACGAATTGAGAATGGCGCGGTTTTTAACAAAGGGCGCGACTCCAAAACGTGTCTTATTAGCAGAAAGCGTACCCTCCGTGCTCGCTAAAGGTGGTCCATGCGACAGGGAGATGAAGTCCGAGCCTCGTTTCCAAGCGGGTGATCGAGTGCGAACCCGTAATCTAAATCCTAAGACTCATACGCGCCTACCACGCTATGCGCGGGGCAAGACCGGTATCATCGAAGCTGTTCGCGATGGTTTCGTGTTTCCTGACACGAACGCGCATGGCCAAGGGGAAAACCCTCAATATGTCTATACCGTCGTGTTTCAAGCTTCAGAAATTTGGGGTGTTGCCGCAGATCCTTTGTTGACCATCAGTATTGACGCTTGGGAGGATTATATTGAGCTTGCATGATCTGATCGGTAATTCCGCCGCCCCTGGAGGAGAAGCAACGGTTTTTGCGCAACCTTGGCAGGCAGAAGCATTTGCAATGGTGGTCGCGCTACATGAGCGTGGATTGTTCAGCTGGGCCGAGTGGGCACAGGCTTTATCGTCCCAACTAAAACAGTCGGACGAGCTGGAAGACCCTAGCGACTATTATCAATGCTGGCTTGCTGCGTTGGAATCGCTCATAACGGAAAAGAAGGTTGCGCCAAAAGCGGATATAGATTTGCTGACGCGTGCCTGGCAACGCGCTGCCTTGGCAACGCCTCATGGGCAGCCTATCAGGCTGGAAAATGATCCTGATCGGGTATGAAAACTATGCTGACAGTATTGCGAAGTATTTCTGTTCTTGCTGCCCTTGTTGGAGGACTTGTGGTAACGCAGGCCCTTGCACAGGCAGATATTTGGCCTACGCCTAATGAGGAAGAGCTCCGTAAGATCGTCACAGGGGCAACGCTTACCGGTGAAGTCAAAGCGCAGCCGCCCTTTAATTTCAGCGAGTATCTTGGCGCTGACGGCACATCACGCGGCAAGATGATCGAATGCTGCAAGCCCGACGAGCTCGCAACAAAGGGCATGTCATATTCGGGGGAGTGGGCGCTGGACCAAGGTAGCCTATGTTTCACTTATGAAGGTGAGGAAAAGAAAATTTGCTGGAAGTTGCAGGTCAAGGGCGACCGTTTTCGTATGTTAGACCAGCAATTTGGCCTTGCCGGCGAAGGACAGATCCGTTCCGGGAATCCTGATAATCTATAGTCTAATGGCCTTTGTCAGCATTTTCCTTGCCCTTTGATTACGAATCCTGTCTCTCAGGATCATGCAACTGTCACCACAACAGGATGAGGCCTTACAGGCCGTCTCAAAATGGCTGAAGGGCGGACGAAGTCCGATTTTCAGGCTGTTTGGCTATGCCGGCACCGGCAAAACAACGCTTGCGCGTTATTTTGCGGAACATATCGAAGGCGATGTTCAATTTGCTGCGTTTACGGGCAAAGCTGCGCAGGTTTTGCGTTCCAAGGGCGCCAAGAACGCGCGCACGCTGCATTCGCTTATCTATAGGCCGCGCGGTGAAGAGGCTGTCGAAAACGAAACGACAGGCAAAACCAGCATCGCGCCAACCTTTTCGCTCAATAGGCAGAGTCCTGTAGCAAAGGCAAAATTGATTGTCGTTGATGAGTGCTCGATGGTTGATGAGCAATTGGGGCGGGACCTTATGAGTTTCGGAACGCCAATTCTTGTTTTGGGTGATCCGGGACAATTGCCGCCCATATCCGGCGGTGGCTTTTTCACCGAACATGAGCCTGACTTTCTATTGAGTGAGATTCATCGGCAAGCGCGTGACAATCCAATTTTGCGGTTGGCCTTGGACGTTCGTGAGGGGCGCGAATTTGAATTTGGCGATTATGGTGCCGCCAAGGTGATTTCCAAGTCAGAGGTTACTCAAGAGCTGGTGCTGGGGGCAGATCAAGTGCTCGTGGGTACGAACCGAACCCGCAAACGATATAATCAGCGCTTGCGAGAGCTCAAGGGATTTTCGGCTGCCTTTCCGCAGGCAGGCGATAAGCTGGTCTGCTTGCGTAACGATCCAGCCAAGGGGCTTCTCAATGGTTCGCTTTGGAAGGTGATGACCTCTTCACGCGAGACAGTAAAACCTGGCATCAACTTGCTGATCGCACCGGAAGATGAAGAGCCAGGACGGGGTGTCGCGAAAATAAAATTGCTGAAAGCGCAGTTTGACGATCCCGATGTGGAGATACCGTGGCAAACAAAGAAGCGTTTCGATGATTTCGATTATGGCTACGCGTTGACTACTCATAAGGCACAGGGTTCACAGTGGAACGAAGTGGTGCTGTTTGACGAGAGCTATGCGTTTCGAGACACGCGGGATCGCTGGCTTTATACGGCTATAACCCGTGCAGCCGAACGCTTGACTGTTGTCCGATAAATTCAGGTGGTTAAGTTGAGGGTTTGCGCTGCCGTCGCAAAGATAAGCATGTCTAGCGTCTCCAAACTCATGTACAACAAAACCCAAATACACTGCTCCGGATATTTTCATGACCGCATCTTTGTCTGTTAATCTGAACGCAATTGCTATGTTGCGGAACCGCCGTGATCTGCCTTGGCCAAATGTCATCGGTATCGGCCGTATAGCATTGGCTGCGGGGGCTTCCGGACTGACGGTGCATCCCCGGCCCGATGAACGGCATATCCGGTTTGCCGACCTTCCGGAAATTCGTGCCCTCATTGATGATGAGTTTCCTGAAGCAGAGTTCAATATTGAAGGTTATCCAACCAGTGAATTTCTCGAACTGGTTACCAGGAATGAACCAGAGCAGGTGACGCTGGTGCCGGATGATCCAGCCCAATCGACGTCCGATCATGGTTGGGACTTGGAGCGCAACGCAGAATTTCTGACGCCTATTATTCGGGATTTGAAAAACCGCGGCATGCGAGTCTCCCTTTTTGTTGATCCGGATCCGGAGACGCCGCTGGCCGCAAAAGAACTTGGCGCTGATCGAATTGAACTTTACACTGGCCCTTATGGCTCAATGTATGATGACCCAAACGGCGCGCTAATTGAACTTGAGAAGCTGGGCGTTACGGCATCTGCAGCAGCGAAAGCGGGTATTGCGGTGAATGCCGGACATGATCTGACGGTAGCAAATTTACCTGCGCTGGTGAAGAAAGTGCCAAAACTTGCCGAAGTTTCCATTGGTCACGGCCTCACAGCGGATGCTTTAATACATGGGATGGCGGGCTCTGTGGAAAGATTTCTCAATGCGCTCAAGGTATAATGCTTTGATTTAGCATGCTAATCTGCTGTCATGCATTTTTGCATAACGCAAAGGATGAGATATGTTAAAATGGCGATTGATATTGCGGTGCAACACGACTAACTCGTCCGCCCACGCTGTAGGAGCGAGGGAAAACTTTTATGAATGACCAGCAAGCGGTCGGCGATGATTGCGATAACGGTTCGGTAAGTTACGAGCCAGAACCGCATCACAAGGAAGCCTTTCCAGTTCTCGTTCTGGGCGCGCTTGGTGTTGTCTATGGCGATATCGGAACCAGCCCGATCTATGCTTTTCGCGAAGCGTTGCATGCTGCCTCCCTTGATGGCAGCTTGAGCCGTACTGACGTGCTCGGCGTCGTATCCATGATTTTTTGGGCATTGACGGTCATTGTTACCATCAAGTACGTCACCTTCGTATTGCGCGCAGATAATGACGGCGAAGGCGGTATCCTATCCTTAATGGCCCTGGCCCGGTCCAGCTTTAAATCACGGCCGCAACTTATCTTGGGGCTTGGTATCATTGGCGCTTCCCTGTTTTATGGGGATGCCGTGATAACGCCTGCGATCTCTGTTCTCTCGGCCGTCGAGGGACTTGAGATAGTAACGCCAACATTAAAACCATTTATCGTCCCGATAACGATTGTCATCCTCCTAACCTTGTTCTCCATCCAAAGGTTTGGGACAGCGAGCGTAGCAAAGATATTTGGACCGATTACGTTGATCTGGTTTCTTGCAATCGGTTTTTTCGGCCTGCTGCACATTGCCGACGATCTCAGCATTTTTGCGGCTGTTAACCCATACTATGCGTTCGAATATATCATGGACAATCCGGGTACCGCTTTCCCCACCATTGGAACTGTGTTCCTTGCCGTGACGGGTGCGGAAGCGCTTTATGCCGATCTTGGCCACTTTGGACGCAAACCGATTGCTACCGCTTGGATGTGGGTTGTTTTCCCGTGTTTGCTGCTCAATTACTTTGGGCAGGGCGCCTTCATCCTCGCTTATCCGGATGAAGCAAAAAATCCATTCTTCGAGATGTTCCCGCATTGGGCACTCTTACCGATGGTTGTGTTGGCGACTATGGCCACTGTTATCGCCAGCCAGGCCGTTATTTCGGGCGCATATTCATTGTCCCGTCAAGCTGTGCAATTGAACCTTCTGCCGCGCCTGAATATCGAGCACACGTCAGAGAAACAGTCAGGCCAAGTCTACCTGCCAAAGGTCAACGCACTTCTCGGTATTGTTGTTATACTGCTTGTTTTGGGCTTCGAGCGCTCTTCAAATCTGGCATCCGCATACGGTATTGCCGTTACTGGAAATATGCTAGTAACGACAATCCTGCTTTTCATTGTCATGACCCGCATCTGGAAATGGAGTTTGTGGTTGGCAACCAGTCTGACCGCGTGTTTCCTCATCATCGACCTTGTTTTTGTAAGCGCCAATTTGATTAAGGTCGTAGATGGAGGCTGGGCGTCTTTGGTCGTTGCTTTCCTGGTTGTTCTTATCATGTTTACCTGGGTTCGCGGCAGCCGGAAGCTCTTCGAGAAAACTCGCAAGGGCGAAGTTCCGCTGGCTTTGATCTCAAAGAAAATGGCTGAAAATCCGCCTACCCTGGTCCCGGGCACTGCGGTTTTCCTGACTGGCGATCCGAAAAGCACGCCAACAGCGCTCATGCACAGTCTTAAGCACTACAAGGTTTTGCATCAGAACAATGTGATCCTGACCGTAATCACCGCTCCATCGCCTTTGGTGAAAAAGAGTGAGCGGGTGCGGATAGAACCTATCAACGACCTGTTCATGCGGGTAACCTTGACGTTCGGCTATATGGAGCGACCAAACATTCCCAGGACGCTCGCGATTTGTCGTAAGCAAGGATGGAAGTTCGATATTATGACGACTTCATTCTTCCTGTCCCGGCGGTCCTTGAAGGCTTCGGCGCGCTCTGAAATGCCACGCTGGCAGGACCGTCTTTTCATTGCTCTGGCAAGAAGCGCCAGCGATGCGACTGAATATTTTCAGATACCAACAGGACGCGTCGTCGAGATTGGAACGCAGGTCAATATTTAGCCCGCATTAGCAAACTGGTCCGCATGAAAAAATTACAGATCGCTATTGTTGGCGCAGGACCGGCTGGATTGGCCGCCGCGCTCTACCTTAAGCGTTCGGACAATCATGTTACATTGTTTGAACGGTTTGAATCGGCTTCTGCGGTTGGTTCAGGTCTTATCCTTCAACCCACGGGACTGACGGTTCTTGACGATCTCGGGTTGTTTGAGATGATCCGGGGTTTGGGTAGTCGCATCGACAGACTTTATGGTGCGGATGCACATTCTGGCCGCACTGTTCTTGACGTGAGATACTCTGCGCTTAAGGGTGGGCGTTATGGCATTGCGGTTCACCGGGCGGCTTTGTTTGGTGTGCTTTACGATGCAGTGCTACGCGAAGCTATCGATATTGAGACGAATATTGATGTTGTTTCAATGGAAGTCGGAGCTGGTTCCGCTTGGCTCATAACGGATACTGGCCGCCGCGTCGGGGCCTTTGATCTGATTGTTGATGCCAGCGGATCGAGATCGAAAATAAATAAATTTGCATACAAGAGCCGCGACCCGAAGCCGCTGGCTTATGGGGCTTATTGGGCCTCGCTCAAATGGCATCCGGATGCCTTTGATGAGCGTTCGCTGCAACAGCGTTATCGCAAAGCAGGAATAATGATTGGCGTGCTGCCGATAGGCAAAGCAAGCGTTGCTGGCGAGAAGAGCGCTGCCTTCTTCTGGAGTACCAAGCCAGACGAAGACGCAAAATTGCGTAGTGCCGGAATGACGCAATGGAAAGACAATATATTGTCACTTTGGCCGGAATGTTCGGTTTATCTCGACCAGATCGGCAGCTTCGATGATATGGCATTGGCGCGTTATGGCCATCATACACTCCCTTTCCCAATCGGGCGTCACCTTTCGGTTATTGGCGATGCAGCACATTCGACGAGTCCCCAATTGGGGCAGGGTGCAAATATGGCTTTGCTGGATGCCAAGGCTCTCGCTCATGCGCTGCATTCTTCATCAGACCTTGCAACAGCATTGTCGCTATATGCATCGTCGCGACGTGGGCATATACGGAGTTTCCAAGCGTTGTCGCGCGCATTCACGCCATTTTATCAATCAGACTCCAGAATATTGCCCTTCATCCGTGACCGCTTGGTACCAATAATTTCTGGCATTCCGCCAGCGCCGCAATTATTGGCAGCAATGGTTTCAGGCACGCTGATAGATCCATTTGGACCGATCGGATTGCGTGAGAAAGTCTGGAGCTGAATTTTCGGCCTAACGCTTGTCAAACCCTGGGACATGTATTAAAAGCCAAGCCGTAACGTACGGTACGGTACGGTACGGATGGAGGATGTGTTGAAAGCAGAACTGGAAATCAGCGAAACGGCATTAACGGAACGTCAGAAAGACGTCCTTGATGCTGCGCTCGCGCTTCTGGTTGAAGCTGGCGACAAACTCACAATGACAAGCGTGGCGCGCCGTGCAAGCTGTTCGAAAGAAAGCTTATACAAATGGTTTGGCGACCGCGATGGCTTGCTGACGGCTACAGTCCAGTGGCAAGCCTCCAAGGTCAGGGGAGTACCCGTCAGCCGCAATGCATTTGATCGCGATGCGCTGGTAGCTGGTTTGGAGCGTTTCGCGGCCGATTGGCTGCGGGTTTTGTCGGGTAAAATCTCAGTTGCATTGAACCGCGTTGCTGTCACGCATGCCGGCACAGACAAGCACGGACTTGGTCGCGATCTTGGCGGTATCGTTCTGGAGAATGGCCCATTTGCCATGGCTCGCAGGCTCGAGCCCGTTCTGCTGCTTGGCCGGGAAGCGGGGTTGCTTAAGTTCGAACAGACCGATGAGGCATTCCGTACATTTTTTGGTCTGGTTGTTCGCGATTTGCAAATTCGTCTGCTGCTAGGAGATCGCTTCGAGTTGGGCGAGGCAGCTATTGAGCGTGACGCAAAACGGGCCACTGAACAATTTCTGGTTCTATACAAACCTTGAGAAAAACCGGTCAAGCGACTGGAAAACAATACTGATTGAAACATAGGAAGGAATAACAAAATGCGCGTATATTATGATCGTGATGCGGACATCAATCTGATCAAGTCGAAGAAGGTCGCCATCATCGGCTACGGTTCGCAGGGGCGTGCGCATGCGCTCAATCTGAAGGATTCCGGTGCAAAGGATGTCCGCATTGCTCTGCGTCCCGGTTCAGCAACAGCGAAAAAGGCTGAAGCGGACGGATTTCAGGTCGTCAGCGTTGCCGAGGCAGCCAAATGGGCCGACCTTATGATGATGGCAACGCCTGATGAATTGCAGGCCGATATCTACAAGGACCATATCGCCGATAACATCCGCGACGGTGCTGCGATCGCTTTTGCTCATGGTCTTAACGTTCACTTCGGTCTCATTGAGCCGAAGAAGACTGTTGACGTTGTTATGATCGCGCCAAAGGGCCCCGGCCACACGGTTCGTGGTGAGTATCAGAAGGGCGGTGGCGTACCATGCCTCATCGCTATTCATCAGGATGCATCCGGCAACGCACATGATCTCGCTCTATCCTACGCTTGTGGCGTTGGTGGCGGTCGTTCGGGCGTTATCGAAACCAATTTCCGTGAAGAATGCGAAACCGATCTGTTCGGTGAACAGGTTGTTCTGTGCGGCGGTCTCGTTGAGCTGATCCGCGCCGGTTTCGAAACATTGGTTGAAGGTGGCTATGCGCCTGAAATGGCCTATTTTGAGTGCCTGCACGAAGTAAAGCTCATCGTTGATTTGATCTATGAAGGCGGTATCGCCAACATGAATTATTCGATCTCGAACACTGCAGAGTGGGGTGAGTATGTATCCGGCCCACGCATCATCACGGCTGAGACAAAAGCAGAGATGAAGCGCGTTCTGACCGACATTCAGACCGGCAAGTTCACTTCCGATTGGATGCAGGAGTATAAGGCCGGCGCATCGCGCTTCAAGGCCATCCGTCGCAACAATGACAAACACCAGATCGAAGAAGTTGGTGAGAAGCTGCGCGGCATGATGCCTTGGATCGGTAGCAACAAGCTGGTCGATAAGGCAAAGAACTAAGAAGATCAGAACACAATTTTAAAGGCCACCGGCGAAACCCGGTGGCTTTTTTGTGCCTTTAGATCCGGCGAAGCCACTGAATTTACATTACAAATTGCATCGTTCTCGCGGACGGTTATATGGCTTATAGGTATTGTCGAAAGCTCGATAGGACTGATAGGCCGCGCGACATTTCTCAGCCTGCGTAGGACCGTTATTTCCGGTCGGTCGGTTAGCTCGTCCATTGTAGCAGTTTCCTGTCGAACAATCCCGCAGACTATCCCGATACGGACTATTATTGCGCAGGATCGTTGGGGATCGCGGCACCACATCAAGCCCTCGCGGAGCCGGTCGATATGTCTGGATTTCTCGCGCGAAAGCAGTCGGCATCTGGCCGACCATTTCTAAAACCAGAAGAGCCAGCGCCATCTTAAGAAATTTCATTGTTTCAAGCTTCCGGTTATTCATAGGGTTGATATAGGCGCTTGTGATGCCAATCGCTACTGGCAGCAACGGGGTAATGCGGGTAGGCTATGAGCGCATAGAGCGTCATTGATCTTAATCCAGAGTATTTGCATGTCAGTTCGCATTGCTACCTTCAACGTTGAAAATCTGATGAATCGCTTCGACTTTTCCGGTTTCAAAAATAATCTTAACAAAGACAGAGCCTTGCAGCTCTTTCAGATAGATGATGAGGCGCAATACCGGCAACTCGAACAGGCTCGAGCTATTGCTTATGCCGATGACACACGCCAGCTGACCGCATTGGCGATCGCCGAAACTCACGCGGACATTCTTTGCCTCCAGGAGGTGGACAATATCGGCGCGCTGAATGCTTTCGAATTCGGCTATTTGTTCAAGATGGTGGGTGAGGGCTATCGCCACAAATATATGGTCGAAGGAAATGACAGCCGTGGCATCGACGTTGCTGTCCTGATGCGAGATCAGACACGTGACGGTTTACCGATCGAATTTGTTGCGATGACGAGTCATGCCCATCTCACATATAATGATTTTGGTATTTATAGCTCTGACCTGGCGTTATTGGGTATCGAATCCTACCAGCGAATATTCAAGCGTGACTGCCTAGAGATCGACGTGCGCATCGGTGGAAAGCCGTTGACGCTTTTTGTCAGTCATTTCAAATCCATGGGCACGCCTCGCAACGGCATGGATGGGCGGGCTGCTTCCATGCCCGTCCGAGTTGCGGAGGCAAAGGCCGTGCGCCGTATCATCGAAGACAAATTTGCCAGCAGTGGGGGATCAGCTGATAAGAGTTGGGTCATCTGTGGTGATTTCAATGATTATCGAGAGCGTGTTCTTATCAAGGGGGACACGCTGGTTGGGTACATGTTCGAGCCGGTTAAAGAGATAGAGAGCAGTCTTAACATCCTGCTTGAGGGTGGCTTTTGTGAAAATCTGGTAGAAAGACGCCCCGAAATGGATCGCTGGACGCTTTATCACACGCGAGGACCCAATGAACGGCACTTGTGCCAGCTTGATTATATCTTGGCGTCACCGTCCTTGGCGCAGAATAACATGCAAGCTGTTCCCGACATCATCAGACAAGGACAGCCATTCCGGGCAGTATTCCCACCTGATCAAAAGTTTGAACGTTTTCCTCGTATTGGCTGGGATCGCCCCAAGGCCAGCGATCATTGTCCTGTCGTAGTTACGTTTGACATGGTTTGAACAATGAAAGCCTCTCCCGAGAAGACGGTGATTGAGCTCAAACATGCCGCGATACGGATAGAAAGTGGCTCGCTCACCTATGAATTAGAAAACAAGTCTGAAATTGGGGCAAATTGGGAAGAGGAAATTAGAGCCAATCCTACTCTTTTCAATGGCGATTTCTTTATGGCTGAGCAGGCTCACGTCAACGGTGATGCCTTCGAAGCGGTCTATAAACGCACGCGTTTCAAAACGATGATGCACTGGAAGAAGAATCGGACATCACTGAAGCCTTGGCACGTTTATGCAGTAGGCGTGATCGTCTCTAACGACAATAAGCTGATCGCCGGTCGAATGGCCAGTTCAACGGCGGCGGCAGGGCGTGTCTATTTTCCGGCCGGTTCCTTTGATGAAGGTGATGTGCGCAACGAAATTATTGATATTGAAGGGAATATGAGGCGTGAGGTTTTGGAGGAGACTGCTATTGATTTAGCGGATGCTCAGGGCTTTGACAGCAATATTTATCTCGTTACCGCGGATCGCAGCATTGCATTGTTTCGTCGCTATTATTTTGATTTGTGTTCCCAAGAATTGTTGACGCGCATACGTCGCCATATCGCTGCAGAACTTATTTCGGAGCTCGACGATGTTGTTGCAGTGGCTTCATCGGCTGATATGACCGATACAACACCTGTTACATTCCGCGCGTTCGGCGACTGGCATTTCAGCCAAATGTAACCGTTACAAGGTTTGACTTGCGCCACTTTAGGGTTGGTCTATTTTTCATCAAATTGAAAAAGGGGCAACGCCCATGACCTTCCGCCGTTATGAAATATATGATGTCTTTACTTCCGAGGTCCTGAAAGGGAATCCATTGGCAATCGTTCACGATTCGCAGGGCCTTGATGATGAGGCGATGCAGCGTATCGCCCGTGAGTTCAACCTGTCGGAAACAGTTTTCGTGCTGCCGGCGAAAAACGCCGCTCATACAGCATGGGTTCGCATTTTTACGCCGGATTATGAGATGCCGTTCGCCGGGCATCCTACGGTTGGGACAGCTGTGTCACTTGCGCAAAATCGTTTTGGTGAAGTTGAAAACGATCAAGATGCGCTTATTATTTTGGAAGAGCAGGTTGGACCTGTTCGGTGCGGCGTAAGACTGGGAAAACACGGGGCTTTTGCGGAATTTGACCTCCCTAAATTGCCGCAACGGGTAGACTACAACTACGACAAGGTTGCCATAGCGCGGGCACTGCGGTTAGAGCGCGACGAGATTGGTTTTGAAAACCATGTTCCCAGCATTTGGGATGCCGGTGTACCATTTTTACTTGTGCCGATACGTGGTCTTGCATCAGCTGCTCGAATACGGATCGATCAGGCTGCAATGCAGCGGATAGCACCCCGAATTGGCCATAGGCAATTGCCGGTTTATGCTTACTGCCGTGAAACCGTAGGGCATGAGAACGATTTTCATTCGCGTATGTTTGTCAGTGACGAAGGAACTTATGAAGACCCTGCAACCGGCTCAGCGACAGCTGCGTTTGCCGGTGCAATTCACTTGTTCGATGAACCGCTTGATGGCGTACAGCGATTTTCTATTGAACAAGGCTATGAGATGGGCCGGCTGTCGAAACTTGAGCTAGAACTCGATATTAAGGATAAGGCAATCATAAGCGCACGAATCGGTGGCGCGGCGATCAAGGTGGCAGAGGGCAAGTTGTTTGTCTGAGAACGAAAATTTCATCTTCTTGCCGATCAGCGCGATAAAGTTTGGTGAAGGGCTGGACAGGCAAGATTTGCCCCGTTATAGAGCGCTCACTGTCGTCGCGGAAGCGGCTGACGGGCACATAGCTCAGTTGGTAGAGCAGCTGACTCTTAATCAGCGGGTCGTAGGTTCGATCCCTACTGTGCCCACCATTTTTCTGAAACGAGGGCCGTATGGCCCTTTTTTCTTGCACCAAGCAAGCCTCGGCTTGTCCGAAACCTTCCACAGGAGATTTTCATGAGCGTTCGTCGTATTGAAGCAGGCCCTCGCATGAGCCAGGCCGTGATCCATGGTAATACAGTCTATCTGGCCGGTCAGGTAGGTGGTCCGGGCAAGAGCGTAACAGAACAGACTAAAGACGTCCTGGCCTCGGTTGATCGTTTGCTCAAAGAGGCAGGTACAGATAAGTCGAAGTTGTTGCAGGCCATCATCTGGCTTGATGACATGAAGGACTTTGGCGAAATGAATGCAGTATGGGATGCATGGGTTGATCCGGCCAATGCTCCAGCACGCGCGACAGGTGAAGCCAAGCTTGCAACACCGGAATATAAGGTTGAAATCATCATCACGGCTGCAATCTAAAGATTGCGTATCCAAGTTTAATTGCTTGGGTGCACTGGATTTTTGGCGCGGGAATGAATAAAGTCCGCGCTTCTCCGGATTGCCGTTGTGGCAATTCTTCAAACGCTTGTCTGATTGTGGCCAGTTTTGGTACTGCAAGACGAGGCAAGCATGGGTAAGGAAAACGATTGCAAGTTCTCGTCCGTGATAACAATGTTGAACAAGCCCTACGGGTCTTGAAGAAAAAGATGCAGCGCGAAGGTCTATTTCGCGAAATGAAGGCCCGTCAGGCTTTCGAAAAGCCTTCTGAACGTCGTGTTCGCGAAAAAGCAGAAGCCGTTAGCCGCGCCCGCAAGGCCGCCCGCAAGCAGGCTCAACGCGAAGGCTTGTTGCCTGGACCAAAGAAAAAAGAACGTGTTGCACGCCCTGGCGCGCCAGCAGGTAACGACTATAATAATAATCGCTGATATCTGACGGG
The DNA here is from genome assembly GCF_059758635.1 of Phyllobacterium sp. GQ127. Lineage (NCBI taxonomy): Bacteria > Pseudomonadati > Pseudomonadota > Alphaproteobacteria > Hyphomicrobiales > Phyllobacteriaceae > Phyllobacterium > Phyllobacterium sp. GQ127. The sequence continues at coordinate 1,153,087 of NZ_JCAXDZ010000001.1, read as the reverse complement.
CTTTAACGCCCTTCATTGTGACGACAAACCCGCATGGCCAAAACGCTATAGCGGGTTTCGTTTTTGTGGGACTGCGCAGACATTCCGGGCAGTTTCAAAAAAGTGCCTTCTTGTGCGATGGGTCAATGTCTTTACTTATCGATTATCGCAGTTTTGGAGATATGATCCTATGGCACTCAAGCTCAATATTATAATCGCAAGCACGCGGCCCGGGCGTGGTGGTCCTGCTGTAGCAAAGTGGTTCAACGAATTCGCCAAGCAGGATGGCAAGTTCGACCCTGTGCTTATCGATTTGGCTGATTTCAAGTTGCCGGTCTATGACGAACCGAATCATCCCCGCATGAAAAAATACGAACATCCGCATACAAAGAAGTGGAGTGAGGCGATTGAGCCGGCCGACGCTTACATCTTTGTAATGCCTGAATATGACTACAACGCGCCACCTTCGCTCATCAATGCCTTAGTCTATTTATGGAATGAGTGGAACTACAAACCTGTAAGCTTTGTAAGTTATGGCGGTGTTTCCGGTGGTTTGCGTGCTACCGAATCGGTCAAAGGGTTGATCTCGGCACTCCGTATGGTTTCGCTTGCAGAAAGCGTTCCCATTCCTTCGTACCAGCAGTTTATCAACGATGATGGCGTGTTCACGCCAAATGAACTGATAACTACCAGCGCCAGCACGGTTTTGACTGAACTTGCAAAATGGGCAGGTGCTCTGAAACCGCTTCGCGCTTCGTAATTTTATGAAGCGCTTGACAGCAATACGTCAGGCGGTTCACTTTAGGCCATTCACCAGGGGAGTCCCGACAAGGGGCTGAGATACTGCTTCAGGCATAGCCAAGCGCAGTGACCCGTTGAACCTGATCCAGTTCACACTGGCGTAGGGACGGTGCAAAGGTTATCGCGCATAGTGCATTCGCACTGAATCCATGATTGGATTCGCGAGGCTTCTTTCATCCTTCCGGCTCAGAACTGGGTTTCCTGCAATAACGCAAAGGAACCTGACGATGACTGCTGTAACAAAAATTACCGAGGCCCCGAAAGTTTCAACCGGGCCGCTTCCCGCCTCAATCAAGATTTATAAACCAGGGCAGATACATGCTGATATTCGCGTTCCCTTGCGCGAAATTGCGGTTCATCCCACCGCTGGTGAGCCAAACCTTGCGGTTTACGATTCATCCGGTCCCTACACTGACGCAACTGCAAGTATCGATATCAATAAAGGGATCGCACGTGTTCGTGAGGCATGGAAAATCGGTCAACAGGCCGATAGCTATTCCTATAAGGGGCGAATAATCCAGTCAGCTGACAATGGCTTCGCCACGGGCGAGCGGCTTACAAGAGAATTTCCTGTTCAATATCAGCCACGCCGCGCTTACGACGGAAAAGCGATTACGCAGCTTGCTTACGCCCGCGCGGGAATTATTACGCCTGAAATGGAATATGTCGCCATAAGGGAGAATCTCGGTCGGGAAGCCGCACGGAACCAGGTTCGGGATGGCGAGTCATTCGGTGCATCGTTACCGGATCATGTGACATCGGAATTCGTACGGGAGGAAATCGCCAGGGGGCGGGCCATCATACCTGCCAATATCAATCATCCTGAGCTTGAGCCTATGATCATAGGTCGGAATTTCCTCGTGAAGATCAATGCCAATATCGGTAATTCCGCCGTCACATCGTCGATGGAGGAGGAAGTCGAAAAGATGGTTTGGGCTATCCGCTGGGGTGGCGATACGGTGATGGACTTGTCGACCGGGCGCAACATCCACAATATTCGCGAGTGGATTATCCGTAATTCGCCGGTTCCCATCGGAACTGTCCCGCTATATCAGGCGCTGGAGAAGGTTGGCGGTATCGCTGAAGATCTGACTTGGGAAGTTTACAGAGATACGCTGATCGAACAGGCAGAGCAGGGCGTCGACTACTTTACTATTCATGCCGGTGTCCGACTGCATTATATTCCACTGACGGTTAATCGTGTCACGGGCATCGTCTCGCGAGGCGGTTCAATCATGGCAAAGTGGTGCCTGCATCATCACCGGGAAAGCTTTCTTTATGAGCATTTCGAGGAAATCTGCGATATTTGCCGTGCTTATGATGTCAGTTTTTCACTCGGTGACGGATTGCGACCCGGTTCAATAGCCGATGCAAACGACGCGGCGCAGTTTGCTGAGCTTGAAACATTGGGTGAACTGACTCAGATCGCTTGGGCCAGAGATTGCCAGGTTATGATCGAAGGTCCCGGTCATGTGCCGATGCACAAGATCAAAGAGAATATGGACAAGCAGCTTGCTGTTTGCGGAGAGGCACCATTCTACACGCTTGGACCGCTGACGACAGACATTGCTCCCGGCTACGATCATATTACCTCTGGCATCGGTGCTGCAATGATCGGCTGGTTTGGCACGGCGATGCTTTGTTATGTTACGCCTAAAGAACATCTGGGATTGCCCAATCGAGACGACGTAAAGGTCGGCGTTATTACCTACAAGATTGCTGCACATGCGGCGGATTTGGCCAAGGGGCATCCGGCGGCGAAGCTTCGAGATGATGCTCTATCCCGTGCGCGCTTTGAGTTTCGCTGGGAGGACCAGTTTAATCTCTCTCTTGATCCTGAGACGGCGAGACTCTACCACGATGAGACCTTGCCGAAAGAAGCGCATAAGGTTGCGCATTTTTGCTCAATGTGCGGGCCGAAGTTTTGCTCAATGCGCATTTCACACGACATTCGTGCGGAGGCTCAAAAAGAAGGCATGGCAGCGATGGCGGAGAAATTCCGCACAGGCGGCGAGCTCTATATGCCGCTCAATGCCGGGGAATGAGGTGAATATTCTGGTGAAAGGGGCCGGCGTTGCCGGCCTCACAGTTGCTTATGAGCTTCGAGCACGTGGAGCCGAAGTGACGATACTAGACCCCTTTGGCGGCGAAAATTCTGCAGCCTCCTGGTATGCCGGTGGCATGCTCGCACCTTGGTGTGAGCGCGAAAGCGCTGAACAGGCTGTCATTGATCTTGGAATAAACGCGGCCAATTGGTGGGAGTCTGTAATTCCCGGATCCGTGAGTCGCAAGGGAACGCTGGTGGTGGCCACACCGCGGGATGTAAAAGAACTGGAGCGCTTTGGCGCGCGGACGTCGGGCTTTGTGCGCATTGGTGAGGAAGCAATTTCGCTCTTGGAACCCGATCTTGGCGCAGCGGCTTTCCGCAAGGGATTGTTCTTTGAAAGTGAGGCGCATCTGGCGCCACGTCAGGTTCTAACGGAATTAAAGGCAAAACTCGTTGGGTTAGGCGCCCGCTGCGAAACTGGGACGAGCGCCGCTGAAATTTCCAGCTTTGAATGGGTTATCGATTGTACTGGAATCGCGTCTCCAGATATTGATTTGCGGGGCGTGCGTGGCGAAATGCTCATCTTGCGCAGCAAAGACATATCACTGTCACGACCCATACGGCTTATTCACCCGCGGTTCCCGCTTTATATTGTGCCCCGACCGGACCACACTTTCATGGTGGGCGCGACGATGATTGAGAGCGATGCAAATGGACCGGTAACGGCGCGCTCAATGATGGAATTGTTGAACGCTGCCTACACTGTTCACCCGGCATTTGGTGAAGCCGAAATTATCGAAACCGGAACAGGCGTTCGCCCAGCCTACCCAAATAATCTGCCGCGCGTGGTTAAAACGGGCAATTGCATCAGCATTAACGGACTTTATCGACACGGTTTTCTGCTTGCGCCAGCGATGGCAAAGCAGGCTGCCGACATGATCCTGAAAGAAAGGAGTATACGCCATGAAACTCACCGTGAACGGACAGGCGCATGATGTCTCGGCGCAAACTCTTGAAGCGCTGTTGTTAGAGCTTGAATTTGAGGGTGAATGGCTCGCAACAGCAGTCAATAGTGAGCTTGTACGAGCAAACGAGCGGCAGAATCACACTCTAAAGAATGGTGATCGCATCGAAATTTTGACCCCGAAGCAGGGTGGGTGAAATGTTGAAACTTTATGGCGCCGAAATATCGTCTCGCCTTTTGCTTGGTACGGCGCAGTATCCATCTCCTGCAATTCTTATAGATGCGATTAAAGCTTCAGGAACAGAGATCATAACCGTGTCGTTGCGCCGCGAAATGGCTGGCACGAAAACTGGCGACGGATTTTGGTCCTTGCTTCGTTCCTTGAAATTGCGTGTGTTGCCTAATACAGCCGGGTGTCACACAGTGAAAGAAGCTGTGCTGACTGCGCATATGGCGCGTGACGTTTTTTCTACAGACTGGATCAAGCTTGAAGTCATTGGTAATCACGACACTCTACAACCCGATGTTTTCGCTTTGGTAGAAGCCGCAAGGATTTTGAGCGAAGATGGCTTCAAGGTGTTTCCCTATACAACCGATGACCTGGTCATCGCTGAACGGTTGCTGGAAGCGGGCTGCGATGTTCTCATGCCGTGGTGCGCACCTATTGGTTCAGCCATGGGACCGCTCAATTTGCATGCATTGCGCTCGATACGCGGGCATTTCCCTGAGGTTCCGATTATTATCGATGCTGGCTTGGGTCGGCCGTCGCATGCAGCGGCTGTGATGGAATTGGGATTTGATGCGGTCCTTCTCAATACAGCGGTAGCCAAGGCAGGCAATCCGCCAGCAATGGCACAGGCTTTTGCCAAAGCTGTTGAGGCTGGCCATCAAGCTTATCAAGCGGTCGTGCTGGAGCCGCGCGATATGGCTGTGCCGTCAACGCCTGTAATAGGCAAGGCTGTATTTACATAGGGAGATTACCTGGCCTTTGTAGCAATAACATCGAGCCATTCCGTCGGCTCATTATCGTAACCACTTCCCATATAATTCTTGATCTCGACCAAAGACCAGCTTGAGCCATAAGCCTGCCTAAGCCATTCAGGGGAGGGGTAGTTATAATAACGGCCAAACTTGTCGCGCCCTTCCTGCTTTCCAGCCTTGTAACTGGCATAAAACACACCGCCCGATTTAAGCGCTCGCTCGATACGCTGAAGAATAGCGGCAAGGTTTGGTCGCGGAACATGTAAAAGACAGGCGTTGGCCCACACAGCATCAAATTTGCTGCGATCCTTGATTTGATCGAACTTCAATACTTTTGCAGGAACGCCCAGACGTTTCTCAGCTTGATAGGCAAGTTCTGGGCTGCCATCGGTAGGTGTAACGTCAAAGCCTAGAGCGAGCATGCGGGCACTGTCATCGCCGCCGCCGCAACCAAGTTCTAGAATGGAGCAATTGCGAGTAAGACGAATAAGAAAGGAATCCAATCGTTCGTATGATCTATGTTCAATGCGATTGGCATAGGTCTCAGCTTCTTCTGAATAAAATCGAAGAGTATCTTGATCTTCAGCGACCACCACATCGTCCTTTTACATATCAAGAATGGCGGGTATTTTCCCCTTTTCGCCATAGATCAGACAATCGGCAATGGTCGTTTTGTCGAGTACCCCGCGTGTTACATTCGCAACTTCGTTGAAAACATGGCGGATTTCACAGGTATCTTCATCGCTGCAGTCCTCGCAGCGCCGATAGGCAATTTTACTCAAACACGGAAGGGAAGCTATGGGGCCGTCTATCAGGCGCAGAATTTCGCCGAAAGTAATGTCGTCCGCACCTTTCAGAAGAAGATAGCCACCCATCTTGCCTCTTCGGCTCATGACAATGCCTTCACGCTTTAGGTCTAGCAAAATCTGTTCGAGAAATTTCTTTGGAATATTTTGCTCTTCTGCAATATCCGAAATGAATAAAGCTTTTTCAGAGTCGGCGCGTGCGAGGACGACAAGCGCGCGGAGAGCATATTTTGCTTTTTGCGATATCATTCTTCTTAGCCTACAACCTTCTGGGTGCAGTCATAGCCCTTCGATAAACATTTCCTAGTATAAAAACGTAAAAAATGTGAGTTTTTTTGCGGCGCCCGAATGTCTCAATAATGGCACGTAATGCTCTGAAAAATAATAATTCATTAAGGTTTTTGCTTTGGAAAATACCTTTGTGAAGCCATTTTGATACACGATTAAATCAGTCGTGATTATTGACAAACAATTTCAAGGCGTCATCATTGTCGTTCTATTGCCCGTCAATGGTAAGCCACTTTACAGCCGAGTTATTTTTGGAGGTCGCAATGTATAGTGAAGTCTCAAACATCTTCAATCGAGCGGAGCGTTTATGGCGTGAGGTATTTACGTCTGATAACATCAAATTCGATGCTCGTAATTCTGAGAATTGCGCAGATGATAAAGCTCCTGTGAAGAAGCGGCGCAACTCGGGCGAGGAAGATTTTCTGTGGTGCTGGCAGCATCGTGGTTTTTGGTAAACCGACAGCCTGAGACCCGAAGTATATCAATTAATGCGGGCGGCCTGGAGCATCGCCGTCGTTTGCCCTGATTTTCCCAGTTCATAGTATTTTGTTTCTATTCTTTGCGGTTCCTTGGAAAGGTAACCCTTCCTTCCGCCCGTTTTTACCGACAGTCTTAGAATAATTGTCCGTGAAGCCGGAGAGCAGGCGGATTGGGTGTGGCTTGAAAAGTAGATTGGGCGATTATCGCCTCCGACTGGGAGAATTTCATGAAAAAATTGGTTGCTTTTGCGGCTTTGGCGCTGAGCTTTGCTTTAACTCCTGCACAAGCGGCAGAAGAGCCTACGGAAATTCTCAATGTCTCTTACGATATCTCCCGTGAACTTTACGAGCAGATCAACAGAGCTTTTAGCGCTGCTTACAAGGTACAGGTCGGTAAGGACATTACGGTAAACCAGTCGCATGCGGGCTCATCGAAGCAGGCGCGCTCCATTCTTGAAGGCCTTGAGGCTGACGTTGTAACGTTCAATCAGGTGACCGACGTGCAAGTGTTGCACGATAAGGGAAATTTGATCCCAGCCGATTGGCAATCACGCCTTCCCAACAATTCATCGCCATATTATTCCCTTCCTGCTTTTCTCGTGCGGGCCGGTAATCCAAAGAATATCAAGAACTGGGATGATCTTGTTCGTGATGATGTAAAGGTTGTTTTCCCCAATCCGAAAACATCCGGTAATGGTCGGTATACTTACTTGGCCGCCTATGCCTATGCGCTTGAAGCAAACAATAAGGATCAAGCAAAGGCTCAAGAGTTCGCGAAAAAGTTGCTTGCCAATGTTCCGGTGTTTGACACTGGCGGTCGCGCTGCCACCACAACTTTCGCTGAACGCGGGATTGGCGACGTGCTCATCACGTTCGAGGCAGAGGTGCTGGGCACTCGAAAGCAGCTTGGCGAAGACAAGTACGAAGCGGTCATTCCACCGGTAAGCTTGTTAGCTGAGTTTCCAGTATCTGTAGTCGATAAAGTTGCGGATAAGCGCGGATCACGTGCAATTGCTGAAAGCTATCTGAAATTCCTTTACACCTCGGAAGGCCAGGACATCCTCGCGCAGAATTATAACCGTGTGCATGATGAAGCAGTCAAAGCCAAATACGCCTCGCAGTTTCCAGAAACCCGTCTTTTGACTGTCGAGGATGTGTTCGGAGGCTGGAAGAAGGTCACCACAGATCATCTGGCTGAAGGTGGTATTCTTGATAAGGTATTCACCAAGCGCTGAATCAAAGGTAAATCTCTATACAGACGGCGCGGCAGCCAATCCGCGTCGTTTTTCGTTGCAACAGATCACTTGCGTTAAAGTCTGGATGAATTAAGAACCTCGCATGTCATTGTTTTCCAAGTCCAGTCAGCGCGGAATTTTGCCCGGTTTCGGTCTCACTCTTGGAGTGACGTTATTTTATTTTACGTTGATTGTGGCTCTGCCATTGCTGGCAATGCTGTACAAATCCTTCAATCTGGGTTGGGCGGATTTCTGGAGTATCATCTCTTCTGAACGGGCCGTCGCAACCTATCGCATAACAGTCAGTGCAGCTTTGTTGGCCACCTTGCTGAATGCGCTTTTTGGGATGCTCCTAGCGTGGGTATTGGTGCGTTACGAGTTTCCCGGAAAACGACTTCTTGATGCGGTGGTCGACTTGCCTTTCGCTTTGCCTACGGCCGTTGCTGGGTTGGCATTGGTCACCGTATTTTCCGCCAATGGCTGGTTCGGACGGTATTTGGAGCCGCTGGGTATCAAAATCGCATATGCACCTTTGGGAATTGCGCTCGCGATGATGTTTACCAGCATTCCCTTCGTTGTCCGGACGGTTCAGCCCGTTTTGGAAGATGTGGCAACAGATGTAGAAGAGGCTGCCCGCTCTTTGGGTGCCACAAACTGGCAGATATTCGCAAACATTATCTGGCCCGCCATTTTTCCGGCATTTGTCGCTGGTTGCAGCCTTTCATTTGCAAGAAGCTTGGGAGAGTTTGGTGCCATCGTCTTTATTTCGGGCAATTTGCCGTTTGAAACAGAAGTAATGTCTCTTCTCGTCTTTATCCGGCTTGATGAATATGACTATCCCGCAGCTGCAGCCATAGCGACAGTTATGTTGGTCATAGCGTTCGTCATGCTTTTCGTAACAAACTCAATACAGGCCTGGCAGCTGAAATATGCAGAACGTAACTAATCTTGCTGCGCCCGTCGGGAGCCTGAAGCCGTCATCGCGACACGGCAAAAAGCCCGTGCGATTGTCCCAGCGGCTTTTGGTAATTTCCGCGATTTTGCTGTCTATATTGCTTATCGGCGTACCGCTGCTCGTTATTTTCACCTACGCATTTCGGGAGGGTATGACGGTTTATTTGACTCAGATAAGCCAACCCGCAACTCTGCACGCGATTTGGCTAACTGTCTTGACCGCGATCGTCGTAGTGCCGATCAACATGGTGTTCGGGATTTGCGTGGCATGGTTGGTTACGCGCTTTAGATTTGCCGGACGAGGGTTGCTGATTACATTTATCGAGATACCTTTTTCGGTCTCGCCAATCGTTGCGGGTGTGACCTATCTCTTCCTATATGGGAGTCAGGGCCTGCTTGGACCGTTGTTGGAGAACTACGACATAAAAATTATGTTTACGGTTCCCGCCATCTTTTTGGTGAGCCTTTTCGTTACAAGCCCATTCGTTGCACGCGAGCTTATTCCCCTGATGCATGCTCAAGGTAGCGAAGATGAGGAGGCGGCAATCACCCTTGGCGCCAATGGCTTGCAAACATTCTTTTACGTTACATTGCCGAATATCCGTTGGGCTCTTCTTTACGGTGCGGTGCTATGCAATGCTCGCGTGATGGGCGAGTTTGGTGCCGTTTCAGTTGTTTCCGGCGCCATTCGGGGGCAAACCAACACTCTGCCGTTGCAAATTGAGCTGCTATTCAATGACTATAATGTCACTGGTGCATTTGCAGCCTCATCTACATTGGCGCTGATTGCTGTCGTGACATTAGTTCTCAAATATCTGCTTGAACGCAAGCAATTGGCTTAGGCAGCGCGTTGTGCGCGAAAACTCTGGTGAGGCCTGCGCATTGAATCTGCCAGGACATGTCCTTCTGGCCACGAGCCGAAACCGCTTTCAACATTAATGTGCCCTGAATTACCCATATCAACGAAACCGGAACCCCAGATATTCGCTAGGGCCTGTGCTTTATTGAAAGACATATAAGGATCGTCACGGCTTGCCACGACCACAGAAGGGAAGCTCAGTTTATGGCGCGGCAAGGGCGCGAAACTTGCAAACTTTTTGTCCCAAGCGGCCATACGCTCTGCGTCTGCGGGTGCCACGAGCACAGCGCCCGCTACATGCGCAGCTGAAGGCCTGCTCGCAAGGTGAGCCACCAAAATAGATCCTAGACTATGGGCCACAAGAATGGCACCGGGCGTTTCGGCAAGAGCGGCCTCCAATACATGAAGCCATTGGGATAGATCCGGATTGTCCCAGTCATCCTGTTCAAGGAGCTGCGATGTCTCATCCTCAAGCAACCACTGGCGTTGCCAATGGCCATTTTTTGAGCCGCGGTATCCCGGAATAATCAATGTTGTCATTGTGGCACTCCACGTTGAAGTCTGCCTTCAAAATAGAGTGGGGCGCTGTGCTCTTAAAGAAACTGCGCACCAATTTGTGGCTTATCTGGAAAATATTTCCTACGTGAAATCGCTCAACCTGAAAATGGTCCGATGTTCATTCTTCTTTCTTATACCAGCGCAGGAGCAATTGCGAACGTTCGAAGACGAGCACAACCACCAGCGAAAGAGCAAATGGAATCAACAAGTAGAACAGACGGAATATGATGAGAGCAGCAAGCACGTCGGCTTGATTCATGTCCGGGAGGCCCGTCAGAAAGACGAGTTCAAGCACGCCTAATCCGCCCGGTGCATGCGATATCAGTGCGGCAGAAAAGGATACAAGAAATATGCCAAGGATAATCATAAATCCGGGATTACCGGCTTCTGGCAATGTGAAATAAATAATTGCAGCCGCGCCGATGAGCTCCAGTGGTCCTACGATTAATTGTTGCGCGACAACAGTCAGCCGGGGATATTCAAGGGTAAACTGGCGAATGCGTAGCGGCTTAAAGTGCAGCCAGCTGCCGAAAGCGTAAAGCAAGATAAGTGACAGCGAACCAAGACCGAGAATATAACTTAGTGAAAGCGGTAATTCCGAATTGAACCGCTGTAGAATTTCCGGCTCAATCAGAAGCACGATGGCGCTCAAACTCATAACGCCAACTAGAAAAGTGAATGAGCAAAAGGCAATCAGGAGCGCTATTTCCGGCCCGCTCATCCCTTGCGAGGAATAAGCGCGGTACCGGACGACCGCGCCCGAAAGCACGGAAGCACCTATATTATGGGATAGGGCGTAGGTCGTGAACGAACAAAGGGCTATAAACACCCATGAAATCTTGCGGCGAAGGTGCAAAAGCGCGATGCGGTCGTAACCAGCAAGGGCGGCATAGGCCACTAGCGACGCTAGAGCAGCCAGTACCCAACGATGCATCGATATAGCTTTAAGGCTGTCGACCACATCATCCAGCGAAATACTACGCAACTCCTTGTAAAGAAGCCATGCAGATATGCCGACTGCGGCCAACCCTACGACCGGCCAAATGTAATCTTTAAGTTTCATTGTCTTTCCTGCCCGGCCTTCGTAATCATCATTCTTTTAGTTTTAGGTTTCGGTCAGTGGTCCCTCTGGCTTTGGCTCATCCAAACTCAGTATATGCGAAACAATTCCTCGCGCTATCTCGCGTTCTCCCATGATCACGGCGTCAGCGCCCAGATCCTGCAAATGCTGAACCTCCGCATCGGAATGAGCGCGGGCAAGTATGCTGATAACTGGATTGGCGGCGCGGGCTTTGACTACGATTTGTCCTGCCTCGAACGCATTCGGGATAGCGAGAATAAGCTGCCGTGCACCGGCTAGATTGGCAGCAGCGAGAATATCACCGTTTGCAGCATTCCCGACGATTGTTTCAATGTTATCGTCCCGCAATTTGGCAACTGTCTTGTCGGCGTCTTCTATAACAAGGAATGGCTTTCCGACCTCTTTCAGCGCATCTCCGACCAGACTGCCAACTCGCCCATAACCAACCAGCACAGCGTGGTCGGTAAGCAATGTGGGACGAATTTCCTCTACATCCGTTTCGTCTGCTTTCGGAGTATCCGCCTCCGCCGCCGGTTCTGTAGCTGCGGGCGCTCGCTTTTCTAACCAAGGTTTTACATAGGTTACCCCTGCAAAAACCAACGGATTCACGAGAATTGAAAGAATGGCGCCGCCAAGAATGAGGTCGCGCCCTTCCTCTGGAAGCATGCCCAGACCGACACCGAGTTCCGCCAGAATAAAGGAGAATTCGCCAATCTGGGCGAGACTGGCAGAGATGATAAGCGCAGTTCCGGTTGGATAGCCAAATGCAAGCACGATGAAGAAGGCAGCCAGCGATTTGCCTATGACAATGATCGCCAGCGTTGCAAGAAGCGGCAGGGGGTCGTTTATAATTGTCATCGGATCGAACAGCATACCGACCGAAACAAAGAACAAAACCGCGAAAGCATCGCGTAGCGGCAGCGATTCTTCAGCGGCCCGGTGGCTCAATTCAGACTCGCTCATGATCATGCCGGCGAAGAACGCACCCAGTGCAAACGATACGCCAAAGAGTTTTGCTGCGCCAAAAGCCACGCCAAGCGCAATTGCTAAAACTGCAAGCCGGAAAAGTTCGCGTGAGCCGGTGTGGGCAATGGCATGGAGGGTCCACGGAATAACGCGACGGCCCACAATCAGCATAACGGCAACGAACGCCGCAACTTTACCGAGTGTCAGGGCGATCACGCCGCCAATACCGAGATTGAAATAGGCTGCTATGGGATCGCTATTGGCGTGAATTGGCCCGCTGGGCGTGTCGCCGCCATTAAGTGCACCAGCAATTGCAGGCAGCAGAACAAGCGCCAACACCATGGCGAGATCTTCAACGATAAGCCAGCCGACAGCAATGCGACCGCGTTCTGTCTCAATGAGCCGGCGCTCTTGCATTGCGCGAAGGAGAACAACAGTACTGGCAACAGATAGGGCCAGACCAAAAACAAATCCGGCTTGAAGGCTCCATCCGAGAATCCAGGCAAGTCCCAGTCCGAGAAGCGTTGCAGCCAGAATTTGGACAATGGCACCGGGAATGGCGATCGCTCGCACGGAAAGAAGATCTTTAAGAGAGAAGTGCAGCCCGACACCGAACATCAACAGAATAACGCCGATTTCGGCGAGTTCGGCTGCCAAATCTTGATCGGCAACAAAACCGGGAGTGTGTGAACCAGCGAGAACACCGGCAACAAGGTAACCGACAAGGGGAGGGATACGCAGACGGTTGGCAATCGCACCGAAAATAAAGGCTAGTACAAGGCCTATGACGATGGTCGCAATCAGCGGCGTTTCATGAGGCATATGTCGGCTTCTCCCCCTTGAGGTTTGTTAATGGAAGACACTCGTATCAATTGATTGATCGTTGTTTGTAACAGTATTGCCTACCGGGTCCGGCTTGCAAACCGTTTTCGTTGTTTTGCGGCGCAGGAAAGACGATTTTTTCCATGCGCCGCAAATATTTAGCGACAAATATTAAATTGCGCGCTTTCAGCCTTGGGTGACTGCCTTGTCAGTAGAACCGATGCGATGGGCATGGTTCTTTTCCCACCATGTCCCGAGAAGGAGCAAGATTGGCGCTGCGATAAACAGCGACGAACTCGTTGCGATAATGACGCCAAACAACATAGGGAGCGCGAAGTTCTCTACTGCTTTTCCGCCCCAGATTGCCATTGGCAGCATGGCGAGGAAGACGGTCAAGGACGTGTAGATACAACGCGCCAAGGTCTGGTTGATCGACAGATCAATGATCTGGCGCAGAGGCATCTTTTTGTGGATTCGCAAATTTTCGCGCATTCGATCATAGACGACCACCTTATCGTTCACGGAATAACCGATAATCGTCAACAATGCCGCGATGGCTGTTAGGTTGAAATCGAGACCCAACAGGGCAAAGAAGCCGACTGTTTTCGTTGTGTCGAGGATCAGGGTCGCAATGGCGCCCAAGGCAAAGTGCCATTCAAAACGCCACCAAATGTAAAGCAGCATTGCAAGGCTGGCGAGAACAACCGCGATAATACCTGAACGCGCCAGTTCTCCACTGACTTTCGGTCCAACAACTTCGGAACGCTCAATCTTTACACCCGGATCAAGCTCTTCAACAGCAGCTTTGACCTTTGTTACAGCTGCAGTCTGCGCCTCTTCGCCACCTTCCTGACGCTGCACGCGGATCAGGACCTGGCTATCGCCGCCAGCTTGCTGCAATGCGACTTCACCGAGTCCCAATCCTTCCAGCTTTTCGCGCATCGAAGCGAGTTCCGCTGGTTTGGATGTGGTGACTTCGACCTGGATACCACCCTTGAAGTCGATACCATAATTGAGGCCGGGATGGATAAACAGAATGATGGATGCGATGGAGAGAAAGATAGAAACACCAATGCCGAAGAATCGAGCATTCATGAAAGAGATATTGGTGTTTTCTGGCACAAGCTTGAACAGGTGCTCGATGTGAATTGTCTTCATCTTGCGGCGGCGAACGATAGCCATCGTGATGATGCGAACCACCGTAACCGCTGTGAACATGGACACGAGCGCGCCAATGATCATTGTAATTGCAAAACCGCGTACAGGCCCGGTGCCGAAAAGGAACAGGAGGAAGGTTGCGATAAGATGCGTGGCATTGGCATCAATAATGGTCGAATAGGCAAGCTTAAAGCCACGATCCACTGCGGCCATCGCGCCTATGCCTTTGCGCGCCTCCTCGCGGATACGCTCGTTGATAAGGATGTTTGCGTCGACCGCAAAGCCGATACCAAGGATGATAGCGGCGATGCCGGGGAGTGTAAGCGTTGCGCCGATCAAACTCAGAATTCCGAATGTCAGAATAACATTCAGTGCAAGAGCAAAATTGGCGATCAGACCCCAGCCACTGTAAAGAATGAAGATAAAGCCGACGACAAGCGCAAAGCCAATCAAACCGGTCAAAAGGCCCATTTTGATGACGTCGCCGCCAAGATCCGGACCAACAGTTCGTTCTTCAATGACGGTCAGAGGTGCAGGCAGAGCGCCTGCGCGAAGAAGAGCGGCAGTAGTAACAGTGTCCTGAACGGTGAAATTGCCGGTTATTTGGCCTGAACCGCCGGTGATCGGTACCTGAATGACAGGCGCTGTCAGGACTTTCCCGTCAAGTACAATCGCGAAGGGACGGCCGACATTCTGGCTTGTTATCTCGGCAAATTGACGGGCACCAATATTGTCAAACCGAAAGGATATGATCGGCTGGTTGGTCTGCTGATCAAAAGCGGCGCGTGCGTCCGTGAGGCGTTCACCGCTAAGTGCAACGCGATCTTCGACGGGATAAGTCACGCCCGGCTCTTTAGCGTCAGGAAGAATGGAAACGCCCGGGGGAGGTGCTTCCCCTGTGTTGCGGTCGGCAACCATATGGAACGTCATTTTGGCAGTGCTGCCGAGCAGCGCGCGCAATTGGCTTGGATCCTGTAGCCCTGGAAGCTGGACAACGATACGGTCTGAACCGACGCGTTGGATGGATGGTTCGGCAACGCCGACCTGGTCAACACGTCGACGAACGATCTCCAAGCTCTGGGTCAGCGCATTGTCGAGCTTGTCCTTCATGCCCGCATCAGTAAGCGTAAGGCGGATTTGGTTGTCATTGGTTGCTATATCAATATCGCTAACCGGCGCCGCAAATCCGATCTGCGCAACCTGTGTCGTCAGCTCGCGAAGTGCTGTCGTCGCGGCATCACGTTGCGCAGGATCGGTGATTGTAACGACAACGCTGTCGCCAGCGATCCGAACAGATTGTGGTTGAATTTTTGCTGTGCGCAAACGACCGCGGGCATCATCCAGGATGGAACGAATGCGATCCTTTTTCAGCGCGGCAGCGTCGACTTCCAGGACAAGATAGGAGCCGCCGCGAAGATCGAGACCGAGCGCAACCTGTTTTTTAGGAAGCCAGTTCGGCATCGCATCAAGCTGTGCCTTGGTGAACATATTAGGGAAGGCAAGAACAATGCCCGCAAGGATAATAAAAATATAGGTCCAAAGAACCCATCTAGAAGTGCGCATATCTGTGTTCCATTACGAAAAGCGGGGCACGCTGCCTTGACTGACGGCTGCCGGAATTTGGTTCATCATTTCCCTGATGAGAAACGGAGATATCAAGCGGTGAGCGGCGGCGCTCTAGCGCTGAAAAATGAATGATAATCCAGTATTCGACTGGACCCAAGCTGTTCTGGCTCTGCCACAACTTTTTGAACTATAACGAGTTGCGATTCTCCGGGCAAAAGTCCGTCTTGTGATCCGGCGTCAGCGTGCAATCCGCTTTTTATCTTCAGATGCAGCGTTTCGAGAGCAACGACCCGCAACGGTCGCTGGGCTGGCACGGATGAGCTATCAACTTCACGAGCGATTCGTGTCGTGTTCTTTATGGGGGTGCGAATATCCGTTGATGAGATATTTGCATCGCGATCGACCACACAGCCAGCACCAAATGTCGCGCTAAGAGTGGAGAGAATCCAGAAAATAGAAATCAGGAGCGGAGCAGTGCCGCGTGTTCCCGTCTTCCTATTTCCAAACAAATTCATGGTTTATCCCGTAACAACAGAGCGGGGTGCAAAGCACCTCGCTGCGTCCTTCTTTATGAAGTCTGACTCCCCGAGTCACTTAAAATCGTCGTGTAATGTGTAAATGCCAGCAAAATATGGCGTTCAGCAGGAAACGGGTGGAAGAATATCCACAATGCGGCACGCTGCTCCCGGATAAGAACTGAGGAGATTTACGTGTTACATAAATTAGATACTTCCAAAATAAACTGGGCCGCGGCCGAAACTGAACTCGATGATTTCGGCTGCGCGCTGCTGCCCGGTCTGCTGTCTCAGGCAGAAACTCGACAGATCGCAATCGCATATAAAGATGATAACCAGTTCCGGAAGCGCATTGTCATGGCGCGACATGGCTTTGGGCGTGGCGAGTATAAATATTACAACTACCCGCTACCGGATGTCATCCAGGAACTGCGCTCCACGCTTTATCCACCGTTGGCAAAAATCGCAAATCGTTGGAACGAATGGATGGGCATCGACATTCGCTATCCCGATCAGCACAAGGCCTTTGTTGAAAGATGCCATGCGGCTGGGCAAGACCGCCCCACGCCACTTCTTCTGCAATATCGCGAAGGCGACTATAATTGCATGCATCAGGATATTTATGGTGAACACACTTTTCCGCTACAGGTTGCGATTCTATTGTCACAACCTTGGGATGATTTCAGCGGAGGCGAGTTCGTTCTGACCGAGCAGCACCCACGGATGCAATCGCGTGCTGAAGTCGTTTCTCTTAAACAGGGCGATGCGGTGATCTTTCCGGTCAGTCAACGCCCGGTGAAAGGCTCGCGAGGATATTACCGCGTGAATATGCGTCACGGCGTAAGCCGTTTGCGTTGGGGACAGCGGAATACGTTAGGGATTATTTTCCACGATTCCCGATAGCCGGACCAGTTGCATCGGCTCGCGAACGACCGCATTGTAGCGCGGTATGGACGTGTGGGGTGTCGATGGATTATCTGATTTTCTGGGAATGGCTCAGTTTTGCTGCCCGTTGGCTACATGTGATCACAGCCATTGCGTGGATAGGGTCGTCATTCTATTTCATTGCTCTTGATCTTGGTCTGCGACGCCACGCCAATCTGCCCCAAGGGGTAAATGGTGAAGAATGGCAGGTCCATGGCGGTGGCTTCTATCACATTCAAAAGTACATGGTCGCGCCGCCCAATATGCCTGAGCATCTGATCTGGTTCAAATGGGAATCCTATGCCACTTGGCTCTCCGGATTTACATTGCTTTGCATCGTTTATTATGCGGGTGCCGATCTTTATTTGATAGATCCCAATGTCTTGGATGTGTCGACGCCCGTCGCGATTTTAATATCCCTTGTTTCGCTTTTTATCGGCTGGCTGATTTATGATCTGCTGTGCCGTTCTCCGCTTGCCTCCAACGATACCGCACTGATGATCGTTCTTTATGGGGTGATCGTTTTTATGGCTTGGGGTTACACGCATCTCTTTACCGGACGGGCTGCTTTTCTGCATCTCGGCGCTTTCACCGCGACAATTATGTCAGGCAATGTTTTCCTGTTGATTATCCCTAATCAGAAAATCGTTGTTGCTGATCTCATCGCTGGAAAGACACCTGATCCAAAGCTTGGGAAACAAGCAAAACAGCGATCAACACACAATAATTATCTGACGCTCCCAGTCATTTTCCTGATGCTGTCCAATCACTACCCCCTTGCGCATTCCACGCAGTTTAATTGGGTTATTGCCGCGCTGATCTTCATCATGGGTGTTCTTATCCGGCATTATTTCAATTCCAAACATGCGGGAAAGGGCAATCCGCATTGGACGTGGCTTGCAACAACCATTCTTTTCATAATTGTCATCTGGCTGTCGACTGTGCCCAAAGTGCTGACTGGAGAGGAAAAGGTTTCTCGCGCTGCTCAACCATTTCTTGCAGCACGTAATTTCGAGCACGTTCGGGATACTGTCATGGGACGTTGTTCAATGTGCCATGCCGCAGAGCCGTCTTGGGAAGGTATTATGCTGCCCCCAAAGGGCGTGCGCCTCGACACAGCCGAACTGATCGCGACCCATGCCAACGAGATTTACATTCAGGCCGGGGTGAGCCATGCAATGCCTCCCGGTAATCTGACCCGGATAACCGATGATGAACGTGCGCAAATCGTTGCGTGGTATCGTGATGGAACATTGAGAAAACCGGCAAATGACTGAAATATTGCTCCGCGGACGGGTCCTGACTTTCCACGATGAACCTTTGGAAGGCGAAGCCAGCACGGATACGTACGCATATATAGAAGACGGTGGTCTGCTGATACGAAATGGCAAAATAGTTGCACTGGACGACTATTCAGCTTTGCGGGCAGGCGAGGGACGAAATGTCGAAGTCGTAGACCATCACCCGCATCTTATCGTGCCAGGTTTTATTGATTGCCATATTCATTATCCCCAGATGCAGGTGATAGGATCCTATGCCGGGGCATTATTAGAATGGCTCGATAAATATACCTTTGTCGAGGAGCAAAAATTTGCAAATCAAGGACATCCGGAACGAATAGCCTCCGCTTTTTTTGATGAGCTAATCCGGCATGGGACGACGACTGCCGCCGCCTATTGTTCTGTGCATAAAGCGTCCGTCCAAGCCTTCTTTACTGAGGCGCATAAGCGCAATATGCGTATGGTCGCGGGCAAGGTGATGATGGATCGCAATGCGCCATCAGGTCTGCTGGATACGCCGCAGTCGGGTTATGACGAGACCAAGGCTCTGATCAATGAGTGGCATGGGAAGGGTCGTCAGCTTTACGCTATAACGCCACGGTTCGCACCGACATCGACACCCGAACAGCTCGAGATGAGTGGCGCGCTGGTGCGTGAATTTCCTCAACTGCACGTGCAGACACATCTGTGCGAAAATACGGCTGAGATCGCTTTCGTTGCAGAGCTCTTCCCCTGGAGCCGTGATTATACCCATGTTTACGAACATTACGGGTTGCTTGGTCCCAAGACATTGCTTGGTCACTGCATTCATCTGACCGATGCCGAGATTGGTGCCATCGCCAATAGCAAATCAGTTGCAGTCTTCTGCCCAACCTCGAATCTCTTTATTGGTAGCGGGCTTTTCGATCTTGGCCGATTGAAAAAATCAAATGTCCGGAATGCACTCGCCACGGACGTTGGAGGAGGTACATCCTATTCGATGCTACGCACAATGGATGAGGGCTATAAGATACTAAACATCCAAGGGCAGCGGTATCATCCGCTCAGATCCTTCTATCAGGCGACGCTTGGCAACGCTCGTGCTTTATCTTTGGACGGTGTTATCGGATCATTCAAACCTGGTGCGGAGGCTGATTGCGTTGTTCTTGACGCACGCGCCACATCCGCCATGCGCGTGCGGATGGAGACGATAGAGACGTTGGTCGAAGAGCTGATGTTGTTGCAAACGATGGGTGACGACAGAAGTGTTGCAGAAGTCTACGTAACAGGAAAAGCATCCAAAAGCACGTTGACCTAGGAACGAAGCTTGGTGTCGGACGTTTCGAACGAGCACTGCATTGTTCGGGAATTTTCATGACAACACAGCATCGGCG
The DNA here is from genome assembly GCF_059758635.1 of Phyllobacterium sp. GQ127. NCBI lineage: Bacteria > Pseudomonadati > Pseudomonadota > Alphaproteobacteria > Hyphomicrobiales > Phyllobacteriaceae > Phyllobacterium > Phyllobacterium sp. GQ127. Next base: position 1,133,451 of record NZ_JCAXDZ010000001.1, on the reverse strand, counting down.
TTTGAGAACCGGCCAGCCAATCTGGTTGGGTAAACCCGCAACAGGCGTGAAATTTGATGCTTTAATGGATGATATCAGTGTCGATATCGCCGTTGTCGGTGCGGGGATAAGCGGTGCACTTATAGCCGAGAATCTTACGGAGGCTGGCTATAGTGTGGCAATTTTCGATCGTCGCAAACCAGTGATGGGTTCGACACCGGCGAGCACAGCCTTGTTACAATTCGAGATTGATATGCCGTTGCATAAATTGGCAAAGCGCATCGGCCTAAATAACGCCGAACGCGCATGGCGATGCTCGAAACTGGCGGTCGATGCGATGCGAGAGCGAACTCGAAATTTGGGCATTTCGTGTGAAATGAAGAATAGGGATTCGCTTTACATCGCTGGTGATGTGCTGGATGCGAAGGGGCTGCATCGGGAATTTCTTGCCCGCCAGCGAGCAGGTATTGAGACGACATTCCTCCCCCAAGCTAACCTTCAGACAAGATTTGGAATAGACCGTGAGGCAGCACTTATGAGCTTTGATAATATCGAGGCTAACCCCCGTAAGCTTGCCCTTGGCTACTTGAAAAAGGCAATTGATAGGGGAGCTCACATTTATGCTCCTGTTGAAGTGGCAAATGTTGAGCCAAGATCGCGCGATGTTCTGGCGACAACCGTTGAAGGTCGGAAAATCCGCTGCAAATATCTTGTATCAGCGACCGGCTATGAACTACCCGCGCACATACCAAAAAAAGGACACCGTATTATTTCGACATGGGCACTTGCGACTGTGCCGCAACCTGAAAGGCTATGGCCAGAACGCTGCCTCATTTGGGAGGCTTCCGATCCCTATCTTTACATGCGGACGACGCAGGACGGGCGAGTTATAGTTGGGGGTGAAGATGAGGAATTCGAAGACGAGAGAAAACGTGATGCCAAGCTCTCATCCAAAACTCATACTCTATTGACTAAACTCAAAAAGATGTTCCCCAAATCAATAGCCGAAGCCGATTACGCTTGGACAGGAAGTTTTGGCTCAAGCACTACCGGATTGCCCTTTATTGGCGCAATTCCCGGAATGGATCGATGCTATGCAGTTCTCGGATATGGCGGTAACGGCATCACATTTTCCATGGTTGCATCACAGGTCATCCGCGGGCTGATAAGCGGAGATGGTCACCCCGACGAAGATGTCTTTGCATTCAAATAAGACTATTCCACACGATAGCCGACCTCTTCGGCTGCGTGCCCAAGGGTTAACCAGAAGGAACGCGCAAAAGAGCGGAAAACGTAAAGATCAAAACTATTTTCGTCTATACGTTGGATCAGAGTATGAATGTCGTGATGTAATGTTGCCCGGCCGGTTCCAACAGGAAAAGCATGTTCGGAGAAATCCAGTGCAAACAGCTTGGCTAGCACCCATTCCACGCGCGATCCGCTTATACGAATAACCGTACGCCCATGCGTTAACGCAACGATTGTTCCAAGATCGGTCGAAATGGCAGCGCGTAATCGCTGCTCAAGATCTGGAGTTGCTCCCGTAACCATGAAACGTCCTGGCGCAAAACCAAAAACAGATTTTTCGCCAGCAACCCGGCCATGCCCGGGCTTATTTTGAACGATAACACCGGTCGCACTGCCAATTGCCGTTAAAACCGTTGGAATGGTGTTGTTCCAGGCGGTCACCTGAATGAGAGAAATGTTGGTCCGCTCATGCAATGTTATGCCAACGCCGCCGGCAGCATTGCCATGATCTCCCGGGATAAACGTGACCCCAAGCGGTGATTGAAGATCAACCATGCATCCGACTCCCATCCTTGTCGAACATGTGGTGGCTCACGATCTCGACCGCGCCGTGCTTGTCGCGCAGGAGATCGGTAGCGAAGGCTCGTTTTCCGATCATCGATGTTCCATGTTTGACCAGTGCTAATGCGATGTATTTGCCCAATGCCGGCGAATAACACGCAGCCGTTACGTGACCGAAGCTGTCGGCGGGTTCGCGGGGTGTCTTATCTGACACAATGTGACTACCCCCGTTGATTGATTGATTATCGAGCGAAATAAGACCGACAAGTGATAACCGATGCTCGTCTTTCAGGCCGGGTCGATTAATCATGGCCGAGCCAATATAGGTTTTTTTCTTTGAGAGCATCCAGCCAAGATGAAGATCATGTGCTGTGGTTCGCCCATCGATCTCCGCGCCCGTCACGTGACCCTTTTCGATACGCAATGTTCCAAGTGCTTCCAATCCATAGGGGACAATGTCGAATTGTTTACCCGCAGCTATAAGCGCCTCCCAAATACGCGTTCCATGCCCAGCGCCAGAATAGACTTCGTAAGCCAGTTCCCCAGAGAACGACAGACGGCAGATCATCACCGGAATATCGGCAATGCGACCATGAACAATACCCATAAATGGCAAGGCCGTATTGTCCACTTTGGTTCCGGTAACGCATGTTTCGAGCACGGAACGCGATTTGGGGCCTGAAATAGCGGCTCCAGCCCAAACGTCGGTTACGGATGTGAGATGGACACGCAGTTCCGGCCATACGCAGTCGAGATAATATTCCAGATGTTGCATGACCGGACCGGCATTGGCCGTCGTGGTTGTCATCAAAAATTGGGTTTCGCCAAGACGCCATGTGGTGCCGTCATCAAAAACGATACCATCCTCACGTAGCATGAGACCGTAGCGCGCCTTTCCGACAGGAAGCGTCGAGAACATATTGGTATAAACACGGTCGAGAAATTCCGCCGCGTCGGGCCCCTGAATATCGATCTTGCCCAATGTAGATACATCGACAATGCCAACGCCCTCACGCACGGCGCGGGCTTCGCGCGTATATGCCTGCTCAATGGTTTCGCCGTGGCTACCATAGATCATGGGACGATGCCAAAGGCCGGCTTCGTAGGTCTTGGCGCCATTCGAGATGTGCCAATCATGCATTGGAGTCAGCCGATGGGGGCGCAGATCACCATAGCGCTCTCCAGCGATGGCGCCCATGGACACAGGCGTAAATGGCGCACGAAATCTCGTAGTGCCAGCATCAGGAATTGAGATGCCGCGAATGTCGGCCATGATGGCAAGGCCGGGCACATTTGAAGTCTTGCCCTGATCTGTTGCCATGCCAAGAGTGGTATAGCGTTTGAGATGCTCAACCGAATGAAAACCTTCGCGATAGGCGAGGCGAATATCACTTGCGGTTACGTCATGCTGGAAATCGACAAAAGCTTTCTGGGATTTTCCTGCTGGTTCGATCTCAAAGACGGGTGCAGGAGAACTATCCAGCATGGGTGCCTCCACACTCGGCAGAACAAGTCTGCTTTTGGCCGAGCCTTTGGTGGCCGCATCTGAAAGAACGCTGATTGTATCCATATAGCCAGCAGCTGACCCGGTGACGACCCAGTTCTGGTTGGGTTCTGGCGCGAGGAAAGCTTGTAAATCCTCATCCCACTCGGGTTTTCCACCGGCTTGGCTAGCAAGGTGAATGACCGGCGACCACCCACCGGATACACCCAGACAGTCAGTTTTTATCTCCCGCGGAGCACCAGATATCCGTCCTGTCGCCATATTGAAATGCTGGACAGTTATAGCGCTTAAGGATTTTCCAGCATAGGTGCCGGTGACGGCCGATCCGAGCAGCAATTCAGCACCGAGAATATTGGCAATATCCCTGCAAGCGCCAGATATGTCGGGACGGACGTCGACAATAGTGGTTACTGCAATGCCAGCCAGTGACAATGTTCGCGCTGCGTCATAAGCGCTGTCATTATTGGTGAAGAAGGCAACGTTCTTTCCCGCCGCCACGCCATACTCGACAGCAAAGCGGCGTACAGCGTCGGCCAGCATGACTCCGGGACAATCATTGCCGGGGAAAACGATTGGACGTTCGAACGCGCCTGTTGCGAGAATGGTTTTACCCGCGCGAATTACCCAATGACGTTGGCGCGGTTGTCCCTTGGTTCGGTTTGGCTTGTGATCAGAAACGCGCTGGACAGCTGTTAAAACGTTTCCGTCATAATATCCCCAGACAGAGGTGCGGGTCAGAAAGCGAACGTTCGGGAGATTTGCAAGAGCCTCGGCTTTTTCGCGTGCCCAAACTGCCGGATTACGTCCGTCAATGATTTCGCCGGAAGCTAATAGAGAGCCACCAGCGACAGGTCGCTCTTCCGCAATAATAACCCGTGCTCCGGTTGCGGCTGCGGCTTCAGCGGCGATAAGGCCTGCGGGGCCGCTCCCTACTACAAGCACATCGCAAAATGCATTCATTCGCTCGTAGCGGTCTGGATCAGCGGCGATGCCTGCTTTTCCAAGCCCCGCCGCGCGCCGGATAAACCGTTCGCAAAACATCCAGAAGCGAGTGCTTTTCAACGGGCCAATCGCCGGGCCCATAAAGGTTTTATAGTAGAAACCTGCTGAGAGAAGCGAGCCTGCCAGCTGGTTGACGGCCATCAGATCATGTTCAAGCGACGGAAAACGGTTCTGGCTTTGAACGGCAAGGCCATCAAAAATTTCCAGCTCGGTGGCTCGCACATTCGGCTCGCGAACATCGCCTGAAATGATTGTGACCAGCGCATTAGGTTCATCACTGCCTGCTGCAAGTAAGCCGCGCGGACGATGATATTTGAAAGAGCGTCCAAAAAGCGTGACGCCATTGGCAAGCAATGCCGAAGCGAGTGTGTCACCTGGATGGCCGCTATAGGCCCTGCCGTCGAATGTAAATCCAACGGATTTAGCGCGCTCAATCTGCCCGCCATTTGGAAGTCGCGAACTTGTCATCACTGATCTCCCGCTTGTTTACTGTCGCGAGCAAAGCCAACCGATGAAATCGAATGGGTCGACATATCGCGGGTAACGACCAGATGCTGACGGCAACCGCCCGTATGCAGCCAGAATTCGCGATGGGATTTTGCGGGATTGGAACGATCGTAAATATAAGCATTCCATAGGTTTTGGTCTGTCGAACTTGGATCAGGCCTCTTGCGGGTCGCGTCGCCCTGATAGGTAAACTCAATAACGTCGCGCGGACCACAATAGGGGCATTTGATAATCATTGTTTCATGTCCGATAAGCGAATCGCTGGAGTTATTATTATGATGGTGGCGTGAATCGCGTACAAACAGAAGACAGGATATGTAGGCTTTTGCAAAGACGCGAACCGCGGTTTTAACAATATGCTATTGTCAGCCGGGTACAATCATCAGTATAGCGGCGATGACTGTCATGGAACCGACCCCGTTTTTCTTGATCACGCCTTGATTGTGCCGAGAAGAGGGGGCAAGTCGACAATGAAACTCCCCCTGCATGGATTTGAACCTGTGATTTCTTCATTTCGGCAAATTATTCTCGCCTTCGCAATGCTTCTGGCCGTCGCCTTACAAACACATTCGACGTGGGCCCAGACTGCTGAGCAGCCAGTCGCCGCTGCTAGTTCTGGCATTGTTGCCGAACAGCGTCCCCTCATCGATGATCTAAAAAAGCAGATCTCCGGTTATCAGCAGAAATTCAAGGACAAAGCAGATGCAGATGCTGCACTGGCCGATCTACGTCTTGACTTGGAAGCGACGGCAAAAAAGCTTCTCGAGATCGGCGTATCATTTCGTCCTCGATTGACTGAAATCAACTCGCGTTTGGAACAATTGGGTCAGCCTCCCGCACAAGGGCAACCGGCCGAGGCGCAGATTGTCACTGACGAGCGGACAAGACTGACAACCGAAAAAGCGGAAATCAATGCTGTTCTTGGAGAAACCGAGGATCAGTTGATCGCCGTTAACAAAATGGTTGATGCTATCAGCGATGCCAGGCGGGAGCTGTTTGCGAACACACTGTCTCAACGCGTCGATATAAATTATTCGCTGGGGAGCGAAGTGGCGGAAGCTTACGGCCGCGAACTGCAAACGATGAACCAGCGCATATCATCATGGTGGCGCTTTGTTATCGCATTCAAATGGCAATCCATGCTGGCGGCGGCAGCAATGGCTGCCGTAACAGCATTGGTGCTGTTGATTGGCGGGCAGCGAGTCTTGGGTCATCTTTATTTGCGCGATGCAACGGTTGAGGCTCCCTCATATCTTAGCCGGTTGGCAGTGGCATTCTGGTCAACCCTTATGCGCTCGCTCACCGTTGTGGTTTTCCTTGCCACCACCTATTTCTTTCTCGACTATTTCAATGTCCTCAGAGAAGATATTGCTTCTCTTTTCTACACTTTATTCAGCGTTATCGGGATCGTCTATTTTGTTCACGCCTTGGCGCAGGCGGTTATCTGTCCGGGCGCGCCCAATTGGCGGCTTGTGCGGGTTGCTCCTCGGCCCGGTCGCATATTGATGGTTCTCATTACGGTAACCGCCACCATCACGGGCTTGGATTATCTGGCGGACACAATTAACCAGATCGCAACATCGCCTTTGTCACTGACAGTGGCCAAAAGCCTCTTTGCCACAATATTGGTTGGTCTTCTCATCTTTTCGATCGCCTTGCTAAAACCGCTGGAAGATCAGGAAACGGGTAAGGTCAAGCCATGGCCTAAGACCATAAGCTACTCGCTATACATTATCGCATTATTGCCGGTTGTTGCTGCCCTGCTTGGTTATATCGGGCTTGCGCGCTTTGTTTCGCAACAAGTCGTTATAAATGGTGCAGTCGTTGTTACAATGTATCTCGGTTTTCTGACCGCTCGGGCCGTGTCAGACGAAAATGCTCTGTCAAGCACAGTGTTTGGTAGGGCTATTCAAACCCGTTTTGGTATGGATGAAACAACGCTGGACCAGCTTGGGCTTGCAGCCAGTATTGTTATTTATGTGTTTGTCCTCCTGTTGGGCATACCGGTTATATTGCTGTTGTGGGGCTTCCAGTGGAGCGAAATGACGGCTTGGTTCCTCAATGTCGCCACTGGCTTTCAGATCGGATCAGTCAACATCTCGCTTGTGGCGATTGCCATAGGCATTTTGCTGTTTGCAATGTTCTATGCCTTCACGCGTTGGTTTCAGGGATGGCTCGATACAAAAGTCATGGCGCGTGGCAAGCTCGATTCCGGCGTGCGCAATTCCATCCGCACCGCAGTTGGTTATCTGGGCCTGGGTATAGCAGGTGTAATTGGTATTTCAGCCGCTGGTATCAATCTATCAAGTCTCGCTCTGGTTGCTGGTGGTCTATCACTGGGTATCGGTTTTGGTATGCAGGCGATCGTGTCCAACTTCGTTTCCGGTCTTATCCTTCTGGCCGAGCGTCCGTTCAAAGTAGGAGACTGGATCGAAACGGCCGGCGTTGGCGGTATTGTGAAGAAGATCAGCGTGCGCGCAACCGAGGTGGAAACCTTCCAGCGCCAGTCAATAATTATCCCGAACTCTTCGTTTATTAACGGCAATGTCGGCAACTGGACCCATCGCAACAAATTGGGCCGTGTCGAAATTTCGGTTGGCGTTTCCTACAAGTCGGACCCTAAACGCGTTTATGATGTGTTGATGGAAATCGCACGGGCACAACCTCTCGTGCTCAAAAACCCCGAACCGTTCGTAGCCTTCAAGGCACTAACATCTTCTACGATGGATTTTGAACTGCGCGTTCATCTTGCCGATCTGTCAAACTCCGGCACCGTTCAGAACGATATCCGGTTCGCGATGATTGATCGTTTTGCCGAGGAGGGGATAGAAATTCCCTACCCGGCACGGGACGTGAAGCTTAATCTGGAAGAGGCAGATGTTCTGATTGAAGCATTGACCAGCAGGATCAAGGCCGAGATCACGTCTGAGGGCAAGAAGCCGAAACCCAAACCTGTTTAGACCTTGGCAGAATGAAGGCAAAATAACGGAGTGTTCAGTTGCCGTTCAGTTTGTTGCCGCTATAACTGTTTGTGAAAGAGTAAGTTTGACTCTTGGTAACAGGGACGGTGGTAACACTGGAATGGATATGAACAAGGTTGCTATTGCTATTCTTATGAGTGCCATCTCTGCCGGGTCGGCTTTTGCCGCCAGTATCACAAATGGCGATTCATCTGCTCAGACAATTGTTGTCACGGAAGGTTCGAGCAAGACCGAGCTTCAGGTGGGAGCTGGCGAGACTGTCGATTTTTGCAGCAATGGTTGCTTTGTTACATTTTCCAATGGCGACCGTGAGGCATTGACCGGCGGTGAAACCGTCGAGATCAAAGGCGGCAAAGCCACCATCAAGTAGATTCTACAAATCAGATAACTATTTTATAGGCCGGCTGAGTCCTTCAGCCGGTTTTTTTAATTGTTGATTTACTGTCGCTATTACTTTCCCCGAAGAACTCGCCCCTGCTAGATAAGTTCATTGTTCATTTTATCTTTTACGGTAAGCACTGCACCAATGAATAATGTAAATGTCCCGCACGTGCAGGACTCCAGGGATTTGTCGTGATAGATTCTCCTTCGAGTAACAAAGGTTTGGACTTGGTCGTAGACCTTGATGGCACGCTGATAGCGACCGATCTTCTTTGGGAAAGTGTGTTTCAGTTACTGAAGAAGAATATGCTCTACATTTTTCTTTTGCCGGTTTGGTTACTCAAAGGGAAAGCAAATCTAAAACATCAGATATCGCAGCGCGTTACTATTGATCCCTCAACATTGCCTTATCGATCTGAGTTTGTTGAATATCTAAGGCAGGAACGCGATCAAGGCCGCAGACTGGTGCTCGCCACCGGTTCGGCACGCAGCTTCGCAGACAGTATCGCTGGGCATCTTGGGATATTCGATGCGGTTTATGCGACCGATGAAAACCGCAACCTGACGGCACACAAAGCAGCGTTTCTGTTGGAAACCTACGATAATGTGAAGTTCGCTTATGCCGGAAACAGTCGTGCTGACCTGCCGGTATTCGATGCAGCGAGCGAGGTCATCGTGGTCGCCCCGGATCGGGCAGCACGCAAATGGCAAAAAATGCATTCTACCCGGCTCTTCGAAGCACCCAAAACCAACTTCAAAACATTCCTGAAGATGCTTCGGGTCCACCAATGGATGAAGAACACGCTGATATTTGTTCCAGCCATTTTAGACCATATGTTGATGGAATGGCAGGTAATCGTAAATTCCATCTTTGCGTTCTTTGCGTTTTCCGCTGCAGCCTCGGCAATCTACATTATCAATGACTTGTTCGATCTTCCGCTTGACCGACAGCATGCCCGCAAGAAGAACCGTGCTTTCGCCAGCGGTGCTTTTTCTATTCGTTTCGGCCTTGTTGTTGCTGCGTCGCTTCTCCTGATAGCGGGGTTGTTCGCATCGCAACTGCACTGGACTTTTGGTGCCGTGCTAGCAGGTTATCTGATCACGACCACGGCCTATTCAATCTCAATAAAACGAATGTTGCTGGTGGATGTTTTTACCCTCGCAGGGCTATATACTTTGCGTATTCTTGCGGGTGCAGCGGCCAATCAGACTGAAGGCTCGTTCTGGTTGTTGGCATTTTCATCATTCTTCTTTTTGTCGCTGGCACTGGTGAAGCGATATGTGGAACTAAAAAATTCTGTCGTTGAGGAAAATAATCGCATTGCGGGCAGGGGATACCGGCGCGCTGATCGTGAAGTTATTGCTCAATGCGGAATCGCTTCGGCATTCGCTGCGGCCCTCGTTCTGGCGCTGTATGTGGACAGTGACGCCGTCGTAAGTCTTTACGCTTATCCATGGATGATCTGGCCGCTGTGCCCAATCGTACTCTACCTCAACATTCGCATCTGGATATTGGCATATAGAGGTGAAATGCATGACGACCCGGTTGTGTTTATCATATCGGATTGGCGCAGCCAGGTTGTAATAGCTATCGGAGCTGCTCTCCTTCTTTATGGCGGTATGCGCTCGTGACTGGAAATTATAACAGTTTTGGGTTGATCGACAGACGTCAACGTGTGGCTATTCCGCTTGAGCAAGCTCGAGAGCTTTTTGAAAACCAGCGTTATGACCCGGGCGGTTTTCTGGCGTTTGGCAATGGAAAGTCTTACGGCGACTCCTGCCATAATGATCAAGGAACGCTGATCGATATGCGTGCCAGCGATCAACTCATTGAGTTTGACACCAACACTGGTCGTCTGACGGCGCAAGCCGGAATAACGCTTTCCAGCATCATAACCATCGGAGCAAAGCACGGTTATTTCCTGCCGGTTACGCCGGGCACGCGCTTTGTAACATTGGGCGGTGCGATAGCCAACGACGTCCACGGCAAAAATCATCACCGGCGTGGAACGTTTGGCTGTCATGTTGAGCGCTTTGAGCTTCTCAGGTCAGATGGTTCCACGATCACATGCTCGCCCGAAACGAATTCCCGGCTTTTCGAGGCCACAATCGGTGGTCTGGGCCTGACTGGCGTCATTCTTGCTGCGACGGTTCAGCTTATGAAGGTCGGGTCTCTGGATGTCCTTGAGCGTATCCGCCCCTTTAGGAGTTTGGGAGAGTATTTCAGCCTTGCCGTTCAGGCCGATGCGGACAATGAATATTCTGTAGCCTGGGTTGATCAGCTGGCCTCTGGTGCTGATGCTGGCAGAGGCGTACTCATAAGTGGTAATCATGCTGACAATGGCAATTTCGCGGTGAGTACAAAACCCGGCCGGTTGAATGTACCATTCGACCTCCCGATTTCCGCGTTGAATTACCCCAGCCTAAAGCTGTTCAATGCCGCTTATTACAATCTGAAGGGCCGTCAACAGAAGTCAAATCTGAGCGGCTATCAAAACTTCTTTTATCCGCTTGATCAGGTTTTAAATTGGAACAGGCTGTACGGCAAAGCCGGTCTCTTTCAGCATCAAAGTGTCATTCCTGAAGCCGCGGCACCATCCGTAATACCAAACATGCTAAAAGCCACGCGCGATGCCGGGCAAAGCTCTTTTCTCACGGTGCTGAAAAGGTTCGGTGATATTCAATCTCCTGGAATCCTTTCCTTTCCTCAAGCGGGCTACACTCTCACCGTGGATTTCCCCAATCGCGGTCGCCGCACGCTTGGCTTGCTGGCTGAACTTGACCGGATGACAATTGCCAGTGGGGGGCGGGTCAATCCTTATAAGGACCAACGAATGAGCGCTGCGGTTTTCAAAGCCAGCTTTCCGCGCTGGAAGGAACTTGATCAGGAGCGGGACCCAGAAATCAATTCGAACTTTTGGCAGCGAACTGCCTTGGCTGGAGCAATGTGATGAAAGCATCAAACTTTAATAATGTGCTTGGTGTGTTCTCAAGACAGGATTGTTATCGATCGGGGGACATAAGGGGACATTTCAATGACTAAGTATATCCCGTTCATTCTGTTTACGGTGATGACAAACGCGGCTGCCCAGGTCCTGCTAAAATATGGAATGATAAGCTTGGGACCAATCAGCTTCAGTGCCGACACAATTATCCAACGCGTCTTTCAGATTGTATTCAATCCGTGGGTATTTGCCGGGCTTTTCATGTTTGTCATTTCCATGGCGTCCCATCTCTTTGTGCTTTCAAAGGTTGATCTTTCCTACGCTTATCCATTTCTAAGCCTTGCTTACGTCGTCGTGGCGGTCATCGCCTGGGCGCTGTTCAAGGAAGAGCTTGGAGCATACAAGCTTGCGGGAATTGCATTTATTATGGTGGGCACAATCCTTATCGCACAAGGCGGGCACGAGAGCGGATCGGCACTGGGTGCTGAGAAATCGTCAACGCTAAACACACCATCATAAGTGGAACCGAGGCATGAGACATATTATTTTTGGTGGTGACGGGTTTGTCGGGCGGCATCTCGCACCAAAGCTTGCGGCAGAAGGCGAAGAGGTGCTTGTCGCTGATATCGTTAAGAGCAGTCTGCCACATTACGGCGACGTCCAGTTCGTGCAATGCGATGTCACAGACACCAGTGCAATTGCCAACGTCGGAATTAAAGCTGATGACATGGTGTACAACCTGTCAGCGAAAATGCTGTCGCCGTTACAGGTCAGGGCAAAGCGACATGATTTCTTTTTCCCCGTAAACTACTACGGGACCGAAAATATCATCAAGGCTTTGGATAAGGCTGGCGCCAACAAGCTGGTGCACTACACGACGGATATGATTTACGGCCATACATATGTTTGGCCACAAACCGAGGAACATCCGGCTGCTCCACTTGGCGAATACGGATTGTCAAAGTGGAAGACAGAGGAACTGGCGATCGAGTGGCGCAAGCGCGGGATGAACATCTCCTTGTTTCGGCCCCGCTTGATTATCGGTCCCGGGCGGCTTGGTATCCTGGAAAAGCTCTTCAAGCTGGTGGATTACAATCTGCCTATCCCAATGATCGGTTCTGGCAAAAACCCTTATCAGTTCATTTCCGTGTTTGATTGCGCGGATGCGGCCTATGCAGGTTGGAAGGCAGGTGTTCCAAACGAAGCTTATAATCTTGGTTCACTCAACCCACCACCGGTTCGCAAGCTTCTGGGCGATCTTGTGAGGTTCGCTGATTCTAAATCATTGCTTGTGCCGACACCGGCTTGGGCAGTGAAACGCACGCTGGATTTTTTCGACATGATCAACATGCCCATCATGGATCCCGAGCAATATCTGATCGCTGATGAAATGTGCGTGCTTGATGTTTCGAAGGCGGAAAGACAATTGGGTTGGATTCCAAAGCATCGGGACGAGGACATGCTGATTGCGGCCTATAAAGAATACCGGCTGGTCAAAGAAGGCAAAGCGCCAATGGCAGCGCATTAACGGGGAATGGCGATGAGTAACGTTCAAGAAATGACAAAAGCCGATACGTCGGTTATCCGGCCGAACCTGTTGTCAGTCGATGATGCCAAGGCAATGACTTTGCCACGCATGACAGAAATCTTCACAAAGCATCTCAATCCGGGACAACTTCACTTCATGAAGTTGCTTGGCTTTCACAAGATCAAGATCGAACGGGCTGAGGGGATGTATTATTACGATCAGAACGGGCGAGCGATCCTCGATTTTTTCGGAGGATTCGGATCGCTTGCATTCGGTCACAACCACCCGAAGATCGTGGAAGCACGCAAAAAATTTCAAGATGAGAAGCGGCAGGAAATTGCAATCGCCTTCATGTCGCAATATGCCAGCGCGCTCGCTCATAATCTGGCAGCATGTTCGCCCGGCGATCTGGATATGGTATTTCTGGGCTCGTCTGGCTCTGAAGCGATGGAAGCGGCCATCAAGGTTGCCGAGCGTGCGGCAGGCCCAAAGAAACCCAAGATTGTTTATGCCGAAAACTCGTTTCACGGCAAGACCAAGGGCGTCCTGTCTATTACGGACGGTTCGCTTTACCGTGGCGAATTCAAGCTGGTTGACAATACGATCCGCGTGCCCTTCGGCGATATCAATGCCGTAGAAAATGCTTTCAAGTCGGATCCGGAGATTGGCGTCATTGTTCTGGAGACGATTCAGGGCGGCGGCGGCATTATTCAGGCTCCGAACGAATATTGGCAAAAACTACGAGCGCTTTGCGATCAATATGGCGTACTTTGGGTTGCCGACGAAGTTCAGTGTGGTTTTGGCCGATCCGGCAAATTCTATGCTTTTGAACATGCCGGCGTGGTTCCGGATGTCACCGCATTGGCCAAGTCGCTGGGTGGAGGCAAGGCGGCGGTCGGGGCGATGATCGCCCGGCGCGATGTCTATATGAAAGCCTATGGCACGCCGAAGACCGCTATGATCCATGCCATGGCCACTTTCGGAGGTATCGGGGAAGCATGCGTAACTTCGATCGAAGCGATAAATATTCTCTACGATGATAATCTGATCGCCAATTCAGCAGCGACGGGCGCTTATCTCCTGAGTAAGCTTGAAGAGTTGAAAGCAAAGCATCCAGCTATGATCAAGGATGTGCGCGGCAAGGGCCTTATGGTTGGCCTGGAGTTCCATGACTTCTCCAAAACCGTTCCCATTGTGTTGCGCCCCGTACTGGCCGTACTCGATGATAAGCTTAAAGGTTCGCTTCCTGGCTTTATCGGAAGTCATTTACTGCGCGACCATGGCGTGCTGGTTGCCTTCACCGAGTACAATCGCAATGTTGTCCGACTAGAACCTCCATTGATATGTGAGCGCGAACATGTCGATGAATTCATCAAGGCGTTGGATGAGGTTCTTTCACGTGGGATTGTGCGAATTGTGAAGGATTTCGTGAAAGCCCAAGTGAAATAGCCGCCGCGATAATTCTTTAGGGAAGCCGGCTTTGTCCGGCTTTTTCTATTGGGTTGGTAACCTCATTCCTGATCTGAGCAAGAGATCCCAACACTCGTTGAGTTTGATGATTGTCCGATCGTCCAGCGCTTTGGCGTAGATGTCTTGTAGTTGACGCCGCGCTGTTGTTGTCGGGCAAGTCGGCCGTAGTACACCGTCTGTGGCGCGCACAGAAGCTTCTACCAACGGCGTGAGCGTCCCGACTGTGCGGAATGGATCTGCACCAATTTGAATATGCCGCGTGGCATCCCGATCCAATATCCAGGGAAATGGATCAGTGAAATCAAGGTTCATCAAGCTATTGAGACGTATATTGTTTGTAGTCTCAAATTGCTTGATGGCTTTAACCGCATGGTCGACCGATAAAAGCCAGTACATCTGATAGTCAAGCTCGGCATAGAACCGCCAGCTGGGCAATTGCCCTTCATCAGCTAGCTGCTGATAGGACTTCACGTTTTGCGTATAATGGTCTTCCAGCAATAGAGCTCGGTCCATTATATCTGCACGCGTCGAAACCAGTCCCATTGTTTTTAATTCGGATACTGGGGCAGGGATATAATTGGGGGCAACGGCGACAAAACGCAAAGTGCCGTGGATGACCTTCGTTACCGTGGGAATGGTAGTGAAGGCGATAAGGCAAAAGATGATTAGCCGTTTTTTTTCGTCAAATGCCGTCGACTTGTAAATCATCGCCAGCAAAACCGGCCAAAGGAAGATAAACTCCTGACTGCCCGTGTTTTGCGTCTCAAGGAATGTCCCTGCAACCATTAAGACGCTGACCCATAGCCAATCCCGGTCGAGAAAAGACCTGCTTTTCTGCGACATTGTTGTTTGGGAATGGCCGCGCCAATCAAGCCAAAACAAAAAGATGATCAGACCGGCTGCAGCAATTATAACGTCGAGTTTATTCGAAAAGACCGTCAGAAAACGTGAAATCAATAGTCCTTCGTTCAAACTGACCAGCGCAATGATGTTTGCGATATAGGATGAGACCATTCCGTTATTGAGCTCAAGTCCCGCTAAGACAATCATGAAAACCGCGAGTGCCAGCATTACATGGCGTAGCAGGAAACGGCCTGTAAGTACGGCAAAAAGGCCAATCATTCCCCCCGCAAGAAATCCCGTGATCTTCGTGAAAAAAAGCGCAAGCATCGCCAGCGCCGCAATAATTGCTAAGGTGCGACCTCTCGGCAAAAATATAAGCGCGCTTGTTAAGATGTAGAGAAATAAAGACGTGTGGCGATTGTAGATGCCAAACCCACTCACGCCTGGATAGGAATGAAAGGCTTGAGTATTCATAGGACAAAGCGCAAAAATCAGAAAAGGTATTAGGATAGCCATAGCTAATTTGCGATTGTCTTTATCTACCACGGCAATAACTGCCGCCATCAGCGGCATTGCTGATATCAGGACAGACCATTGCGCCAGCAATGTCGGTTGCCCAGAGGGAAAAAGCGTTTGCAACCAATAAAACTGATAATATTCCATAGCGCCGACGGGGGCTTGAAAATCGACGGCGGGAATTTGTCCGAGCTTCAACCGCTGTGCTGCGTCCAGATATATGTAGGTATCCCAGTACATCGGGCCGATGGGAATAATGAGCGGTAAGCTCAGTAGAACGCAAAGAACCAGTGCAGTTAGAAACAGCAAACTCAATGGCGAAAAAAACCACGTAACCGATTGTTTCCTGCCCGTTGTCAAATCCACCATTTGCTTTCGCTTCAGTTCGTTCACTTTTTACAATTGATGATCAGGATCGCGTCAATTTTGCCCGGCAGCTTTGTCGCAAAGGCTTGCAAATGGATCACGGTCCCTTCGCCTTTGCTCATCTTGTCCAAACGAAAAAGCCTTGTACCATTTCACCGGGATTAACAGCTTATGACCCTACCCTTCAGTTCTCCATATTGCGTTAAATTGTATGGCTGATCTTCAAGTTTTTTAGTTAAGGCAGGCAGTGTTTACTATGCGTCGCGCCATGTTTTGGGCATGTCGCAAACAGGCCTTAGCAATGGACACGCAGAACGGCATAGTGCAAAAAATCATAGATGCCGTTCGAACCCCTCGATCGATACCAAAGGATGTTTAGAAATGAAAACTGAGGCGCGTGTTGTCGTTATCGGCGGAGGTGTGGTGGGTGTTTCAACACTTTATCACTTGGCCAAAAAAGGCTGGAGCGACGTTGTCCTGATCGAACGGAAAGAACTGACTTCCGGGTCCACCTGGCATGCGGCTGGCCTGCTTCCGCTTTTTAACATGAGCTATTCAGTAGGCCAAATCCACAAGTACTCAGTAAAATTCTATCAGGAGCTGCAGGAAGAAACCGGTATGAATGTCGGTTTTACCAATTGCAGCAATATTCGTCTTGCCCGTACCAAGGATCGCTGGGACGAGTACATGTATTATGCCGGTGTCGCTGAGACGATCGGAGTACCGGTGAAGCTACTGACACCGGATCAGGTAAAGGAAATTTGGCCTCTCGCGGAGATGGACGGAATTTTGGGCGCGATTCAGCATCCCGAAGATGGATATATTCAACCGGCTGATCTGACACAGGCGCTTGCCAAAGGCGCACGCGATCGCGGTGCAACGATCTATCGTTATACGACTGTGCTCGGCATCGAACAGTTGCCGTCCGATAAATGGCTGGTAAAGACCGATAAAGGCGATATCACCGCGGATCACGTTGTGTCCGCCACCGGTAATTTTGCTCGAAAGACCGGTAAAATGGTGGGTCTCGACGTGCCGGTTATTCCGGTCGAGCACCAATACATTGTTACAGAGCCTCATCCTGCTATCGTTGAACGCAAAGCAAAAGGCTTACCGGAGATGGGCGTTCTGCGCGAAAGCGATAGTTCCTGGTATATGCGCGAAGAAAATGGCGGGCTTTTGCTTGGGCCATATGAGCGCGGCGCTCCGGTCTGCTATGTCGATGGACCTTCAGATGGCAGCGAATACGAGCTTTTCCAGGAAGATTTGGACAGGCTGGAGCCTTACATTGAAACAGCCATTGCGCGGGTTCCCGCCTTTGGCGAAGTTGGCATCAAGAAGGTCTATAATGGTGCTATTGCTTATACGCCAGATGGTTCGCCGATCATTGGACCTGCGCCCCGCCTGAAAAATTTCTGGCTCAATGAAGGTCATTCCTTTGGCGTGACTGCGGCTGGCGGCGCTGGCTGGCAGTTGGCAGAATGGATTGTGGAAGGCGAACCCTCAATCGATATGATGGGCGTCGATCCAAGACGCTTTGGACCCTACGCAACTGAGGGTTACCTCAAAGAAAAGAACGAAGAGGCCTATGCGGAAGTCTTCTCGGTTCATTATCCGGATGAAGAACGCGGTGCAGCGCGCCCCTTGAAGCGCTCACCAACCTATGAGCGCCAGAAGGAATTGGGTGCTGTGTTCGGGACTGTCTATGGTTGGGAACGCGCCAACTGGTTTGCACCGATAGAATATGAACTGGACGTCGCAAAGCTGGACAAGCCGAACGTCCTGATGAATCACAATCATCCCAAGCCGATAAACGGCAGAGTAAAGGAATTGTGGTCATTTCGCCGTTCGAATTACTTCGAACATGTTGGCCTCGAGATCAAGAACGTTACCAGCAATGTCGGCCTGCTCGATATGTCGGCGTTCGCTAAAATGGAAGTGTCGGGTCCTGGTGCACGCCAATGGCTTGATTCAATTCTGGCGAACCGCATCCCCAAAAAACAGGGACGCATCGCACTTTGCCATCTTCTGACGAAGCAGGGTGGCGTTCGCTCTGAGTTCACGGTCTATGAGTGGGTGCCTGGCAAATTCTATTTGGTCTCTGCCGGGGCATATGAGAACCACGATCATGATTATCTCTATAAGCTATTGCCGACCGATGGCTCAGTATCGCTACGTCCCATCACGTCGACCTATGGGGTTTTGGTTCTTGCTGGACCAAACAGCCGCAAGGTGCTTGAGAAGCTGACACGTGCAGATCTTTCCAATGAAGCATTCCCTTGGCTGTCCGGTAAAGAAATAAGCGTAGGCACTGCGACTGCTCATGCCCTCCGAGTTAATTTCGTCGGCGAGCTCGGATGGGAATTGCATCACCCCATCGAACAGCAGAGCGCCATATACGAAATGTTGCTTGAAGCCGGCGCAGAGTTTGGCATCAAGCCATTTGGCATCCGTGCCATGACTGCAATGGCCGTTGAGAAGTCCTACCGTCTCATCCCACGCGAACTATCCATTGAGTATAATGCCTTTGAAAGTGGACTTGACCGGTTTGTTCATCCGAACAAGGGTGACTTTATTGGTCGCGACGCTGTCGTGAAGGCACGTGAAGACGGCTTGAAATGGAACTTCGTTACCTTGGAGGTGCATGTACCTGGCGTATCGGATGTCGACGCAAGGGGCAGTGAACCAATTTACTCCAAAGGCGAACTCGTTGGACGTGCAACTCACGGTACTTACGGCTGGCGCTTAGGTAAAAGTCTTGCGCTGGCAATGGTAAAGCCGGAATATTCGGCTTTGGGTACAGAACTCGAAATCAAGATTCTCGGTAAGACTCACAAGGCTACGGTCATTCCGGAATCACCTTTCGACACTGAAAATGAACGACTGAAGGCTTAGTAACCTTCGTTGGAAAATAAAAATGGCGCCGTTTGGCGCCATTTTTATTTTGTGTTCATTCAACTGCGCGTGAACGAGTACAAACCCGCTTTGCGTTATTTCATTTTGCGGTACACTTTCCATATGTCATCACAAAAGAAAGCTCTTTGCGGTTTTCTGATACTGGCGGCGCTCTTGGCCAGTTCCTTGGCGCGCTCACAATCAAACGAAATTGATGTGGATGTAGAGCTTGTTCTTGCGGTTGACGCATCGCGCTCGATGCAAAGTTTTGAGCAAAAAATTCAGAGAGATGGTTACGTTGCGGCTTTTCGGCAAAGAGACGTGGTTCGCGCCATTCAGGAGGGCGTTCATGGCAAGGTTGCGATTACCTATGTCGAATGGGCAGGCTCGACAATGCAACGGGTCATCGTTCCATGGATGGTGGTGGACAGTACAGAATCTGCTGAAAAGTTCGCATCCCTACTTGCGGCGCCTATCCCAACAACACAAAGCAGGACGTCTATCTCAGGCGTCATCGACTTTGGCGCCACCCTTTTCGATGATAACGGTTTTAAAGGGTTGCGCCGTGTCATCGATGTTTCTGGAGATGGTGCAAACAATAATGGACGCCCCGTACTTGAAGCCAGAAATGATGCGACCGCAAAGGGTGTAACGATAAATGGATTGCCCCTTATGACCCGGGGCGATTTTTACTCCGATTGGGCCGTCGAGGATTTGGATGTCTATTACACAAACTGTGTCATTGGCGGGCCCGGTGCATTCATGATTCCCGTCAATTCGTGGGATCAATTTCCTGAGGCGGTAAGACGCAAGCTTGTCCTCGAATTAGCGGGAGGTGCATTCGATGTGCACAAGGTGGATTATCGCTCATCAGATATGCCTCCTATCTCGGTTGTACAGAACAAGCGGGAATACGACTGTTTGTCCGGAGAGCGAATATGGCAAAAGCGGATGCAGGACTGGGAGTCCCGCTAACCTGACTAGGCAGCCATAAGCTGCTTGCGATCAGCGCGCTCCTGTTGTGGCGAGCGCCCATATAGTTCGCGATAGCATTTTGAAAAGTGTGAGGCAGAAACAAATCCGCAAGCTACCGCGACTTCAACAATGGGCATTGACGATTGGATCAACAGATGGCGTGCACGATCAAGCCGGATTTCCAGATAGTAGCGAGCAGGGGAACGCCCCATTTCCTGGCGGAACAAGCGTTCAATCTGGCGGCGAGACAGGCCGACATGATCGGCAATTTCTATCAATGAAAGTGGCTCGGAAAGTCGCGCTTCCATCAGCTCGATAATCGTAAGCACTTTTGAATTTTGTACACCTAGCCGCGCACGGAGAGGCAGACGTTGGCGGTCATGCGGACTGCGGACTCGATCGGTTAGAGCCTGCTCGCAAACGCGGTTGACGATATTATCGCCAAAATCATCACCAATAAGTTTGAGCATCATGTCGAGCGCAGCAGTGCCCCCGGCACAGGTGTAAATATTGCCATCGACCTCAAAAAGATCGGCATAAACATCAGCTTTAGGAAAGGCTTCCGCAAAGCCGGGCAGGTTTTCCCAGTGAATGGCACAGCGCTTGCCTGAGAGCAGGCCAGCCGCAGCCAGTATATGCGCACCTGTACATAGTCCACCGACCGCGACGCCGCGGTTGAATTCCTCGCGAAGCCAGGCAAAAACGGACTTGTTCTGGAACTTTTCAACGTGAACGCCCGAGCAAACAAAGACCATTGATGGACGGTCTTCGCCGGTCAAGTAACGCCGCTCATCTTCAAGCGAGGAATTGGCGGCGCATTCAACGCCATTTGATGCTGTTACCGGCTTTGCATCCACCGATGCGAGGCGCCAACGATATGCCTCATATCCCAACATGCGATTGGCAATACGCAAAGGCTCAATCGCAGTCGCAAATGCGATCATAGAAAAATTCGGAACCAGAAAAAATACGAAAGAGCGCTTGGTGAGACCGACTTGATCCATGTTGACCTATGTTCCCGTATCTGGCTTTAAGGCCATGTCGCACCTGAACCAGCATGTTCCGGCGGCGGGCGTGGTCTTTAGAGCTTTTTTTCAGATACAACCATAGAACTATTCTAAATGGAAGGGCTTGGCCCTGTGTCGCAAAAGCGCAGGTGTAACTAATATTAAAGGGAGCAGATAGTTCGTTATCTGCTCCCTTTTTTGAATTGGCCTCGCATTTAATTTGGCCGGCGTTTCATTTCATTGCATTCCTGCACCTGACGCTCGTACAGATCAGGCCAGCCAATATCTTGCCGAATACCTTCGGGCAGTGAATCAAGTGCACTTTCCGTAGCGTGAAATCTGCGGTTGCGAATAACGGAATCGCGTGCATTCAAAACAGCTCGCGCCAAGCCGTGTACGTGCTCGTTAATGGAAGCTGCAATACGCTCGGAAAATCCAATCTCGCCCTTATTATAGCCTTCGTCACAAATACTCATCTTCGTTCTCCTTTTTGAAAAGAAAGGTGCTTCATGCTTACCTTTCGATACACTTGACTATCGGCGCTAATTGATGTTCAATCAAACGAAATTAGAGAATGGTATAATTAAGAAAAATTGATCTGTGAGGATGTGACATGTCAGCACCAATGCATCACCCGATTCCGATCCTGGATCTGGACGTATTGCGCACATTTGCAATGATTGCCGAAACTGGCAGCTTTTCCAGCGCTGCCAATGCAGTCTTCCGCACCCCTTCCGCAGTTTCGATGCAAATCAAGAAGCTGGAAGAGGTGCTCGGTCATGTTCTGTTGGAACGTGACGCACGATCAGTAAAGCTGACCCCAAGTGGCGAGATATTGCTGGGTTATGCCAAGCGCATGCTCTCACTGAACCGCGAAACAGTTGCAAAATTTATTGCTCCGACAGTTTCTGGTGTTGTGCGGCTGGGAGCACCGGACGATGTAGGAGAAAGGGTGCTCCCGTTTGTCTTAAAGAGGTTTGCTGAGTCGCACCCGGATGTAACAGTCGACGTGGTTATCGATCAGAGCAACAACCTACGGAAGCGCCTTGATGAGCAGCGTCTCGACGTGACCTTGGTCAATGTCAATGAGACATTGGCGAAGCATGATGAAATTGAAGTTCTCATGACTGAAAAGATTATCTGGGCCGGAGCCAAGTGCGGTAATGCCCACGAACGCAGTCCACTGCCGTTGTCGATGTGGGAGGAGGGCTGCATCTGGCGTGCCAACGCCATTGAGGCATTGGAGAGCATGGGCCGCGATTATCGCGTCGCTTATATGAGCGCACATACGATGGGCCAGCGCGCAGCCATCGTTGCCGATTTAGCGGTCGCACCATTCTCGAAGTTTCTTCTGGATGACAATATGGTTCAACTTGGACCAGAGCACGGATTACCCGAGCTTGGTGAATCAAAGCTTGGTATGCTCGTCACCAAGAATGCCGGTGCCCACATTAAAGCAGTAGCTCAACATCTTCGCGTCTATTTCGAAGGGTATGAACGTACTGGCAAACTTACCTGCTGAGGCAATAGTTTTTCAAAGCTCTAACGAGATCCGGGCAAGTCTGCTTTTGCGAGGCGGTTTCAAAACCAAGCCGCCTTGCCGATTCACTGACAATGGGCCGGGAAACCGCGCAAGATGAATGTATTTCTGCAAAGGGAATGCGATCAAGGAGCATCTCGGCATTGTCGATGTTGACGCCCGATCCGGGCATGATTTTTATCCGTCCGTCAGCAAGCTCAAACGTTTTCTGCAGATCATCAACACCTTCGCGAGAAGTTGGCGCGCGTCCGGAGGTGAGGATTCTTTCAAATCCGAGATCGACTGCCATATTAATGGCATCTTCAAGGTCTGGCACGAGGTCAAATGCACGATGCAACGTAACACCCAGTCCGCTGCATTGCCGGATTAGCCGTCCAAGCGTCTTGTGATCCAACTCGCCGCTGATCAGGTTTGCGCCAAAAACAACACCTGAAAGACCGCTCGCACGAATAACATCGATTTCGCGAAGCATTGCATCGACATCAGTTTCGTTGAAAACGAAGTTTCCTGGACGGGGCCGGATCATCGCGTAGATAGGTATTGATGATGCAGCAGCTTGACCGATCAGGCCGGGAGTTGGCGTCAAGCCACCGAGCTCGAGTGCGGAACAGAGTTCCACGCGGTCAGCGCCACCCTTTATTGCCGCTGCCAACCCTTCAGGACTATCCACGCAAACTTCAAGTAAAACAGTCATTTAGGCAGTTCCATCAATCCTAGAACTCCAGCGCCGATCAAGCCGGGTTCAATCTTAAGTTCTGCCGGAATTACCAGCGGCCTGTCAGTTCGTCTTAAGATACGGCGGCGAACTGCTTCGTCCAGTTTGCCGATCAGGGAGCGGGAATTAGCGAGTCCTCCGCCAACTGGTACAATAGAGGCTCCGACTATGTTGAGTGTCATTGCTAATGGTGCGCTTACAATATCAACATAAACGTCAATCGTTCGAGCGGCTGCCTCGTCACCAGCATCCCAAGCTGCAATAATCTCTGTGCTGGCAAGCGAAACACCGTGAATATGTGCATGGAGCCGTTCCATGCCGCGAGCCGCTCCTACTGCATCAACGCAGCCAATCTGACCGCAACCGCACGCATAACGAGGTATGGCAATGGGCGGGTTGCCTGCAAGTGTCGCCGAAACAGGACCATGGCCCCATTCGCCTGCAAAACCTCCAGTCCCCTCGTGAATTTTGCCGTTTATAACCAGGCCACCGCCAACGCCTGTTCCCAGAATGATGCCGAAGACAACCCGATGATTGCGTCCAGCACCGACGACAGCTTCGGACAATGCAAAACAGTCAGCATCGTTTGCCACAAGCACTGGCCGTTTCAGTTTCTCACTAAGGTCCGCAACCAACCGGCGGCCATTTATACATGGGATATTGGCACAAGTGATCACGCCAGTGTCAGAGTCGACAACTCCCGCGATTGATATAGATATCAGACTTGTCGGAGCCACGCCGCCATCAGCTGCAATTTTTTCTATTGCCATGGCAAATAGATCGAAGTCGTGCAGGGGAGTAGCAACCTTGGACAAAGGGCGAATATCTTCTGGCGAATAGGCTATCGCACCCTTGATGGCTGAGCCACCAATATCAAAACACGCTATCATAGGTGGTAAGTTCCGGAATCACTCATATGAGGTTGTTTGATAGCGGAAATTACGAAAGTAACAAAGCTAATCACGTGATCGGCGGGCAGCGCGATCCTCACGTGAACGGCGACGCGGCGTGGCGTCACCTGCAATGCCATCCTCGCTGACATTTTTGCGTGGAGGCAAGGTAACGGCTTTGGACAGTTTTGGGAAAGGATCGACCTTATTAGGCATCGCCATTGCATAAACGAAATGTTCTTGGAACTTCGGTTCAAGAGCAGTTTCAATTTTCTCGATGCGAGTAACAGTGTCCTCGATTTCGCGGCGATAGTTACGGTTTAGCAGAGCCATGCGTGCGCCGGTACCCGCCGCGTTACCCACGGCTTGAACCTTGTCCAAATCGCAATCAGGGATCAGACCGAGAACCATGGCGTATTTCGGATCGATAAACGAGCCAAAGGCGCCGGCAAACCGTATTTGATCGACGTGATCAATGCCCAACTTGTCCATCAGCAACTTGACCCCGGCATAAAGTGCCGCTTTTGCCAGCTGAATGGCTCGGACATCTGTCTGGGTAATGGTAATTGTCGGCATACCTTCATGCAAAAGGTAGGAAAACGTGCGGCCAGTCGCCATAACGCGTGGTGATTTGGCAGCAAGGCTACCGTCGATCACGCCATCTTCGGAAATTATTCCAGACAGATACATCTCCGCAACGACTTCAATAATGGCCGAGCCGCAAATGCCGGTAATACCGCTTGCCGCCACAGCGTCATCAAAGCCCGGCTCGTCGGACCATTGTTCTGTGCCGATCACCCGGAAGCGAGGCTCCAGAGTTACAGGATCTATGCGAACCCTCTCAATGGCGCCGGGTGCTGCACGCTGACCACCAGAAATTTCTGCACCTTCAAAGGCCGGACCAGTCGGCGATGAGGCGGCAACTGTACGATGACGATTTCCCAGAACGATCTCGGCATTGGTGCCAACGTCAACCAGCAACATCATCTCTTCTTGGCGATGCGGGCCCTCCGCCAGAGTGGCGGCTGCAGCATCAGCGCCAACGTGCCCAGCGATACATGGCAGCATGTAAACACGGGTTCCGGGATTCATCGGAAGGCCAATGTCAGATGATTTGAGATGCACAGCGCCTGAAACCGCCAGCGCAAATGGCGCTCCACCTAGCTCTGTCGGATCAATGCCGAGGAAAAGATGGTGCATGATCGGATTACCGACGAAAACTGCATCGAGAATATCTTCGCGGGCAACTCCGCCTTCGGCGCAGACCCTGTCGATCAGTTCATTTATCGCCCCACGAACGGCGGTGGTCATGCCTTCGCGTCCGTCCGGATTCATCATGACATATGAGACGCGGCTCATCAGGTCTTCGCCGAAGCGGATTTGCGGATTGGACGTGCCCGCCGATGCGATGGTACGAACTGAAAGAAGCGACGACAGATGCATGGCAATCGTCGTGGAGCCTATATCACAAGCAATGCCATAGGCTTCATTCTTGAGGCCAGGCCACAAGCCGATCATGGTTGGGCGGGATGTCTCTTCATCATGGTGGATAGCGGCAGTGACGCCCCATTCGCCCTTGCGAAGTATCTTCTGAACATCGGCGAGAAGATAGGTGTCGACGTCTATATTGTGAAAGCCCCATTCCTTTTCGAGCGCAGCCTTCAGTCGGTCTAGATCGCCAAGCGGTTTGTGCATGTCGGGCTCTTCAACCTCGACATAGCACATGCGGATAGCGGGATTACGCTCGATCACGCGTGTGTCGACGTCTTTGCGTACGACCTGTGCATTGACTTGAACGTCTTGCGGAACGTCGACAACAAGATCGCCAAGGATTGTCGCCGAACAGGACAGGCGCCTGCCTTGTTTCAGGTCCCGCTTTTCCGCGTATCGTTGCTCTTTGGCGCCAAATTCCGAAATATGATCGTTGGAGGAGGTAATGCCATGTTTGGCAAAGCGGCCCTCCTGTACTTCGACCTGACAACGGCCGCAAATACCGCGACCGCCACAAACACTTTCGACATATACGCCGAGAGTACGTGCTGCATCGAGGATAGGAGTGCCAACTGCAAAGCGACCACGCTTTCCTGAAGGCATGAAAAGCACGAGTGCTTCTCTGGCGGAGCTTTCAGGTGTTTTAACGGGTGCGTTCAAGATCGGTACTCCAAAACTCATTAGGTGGAGGGCAGGGTGTAGCCTCCACCTATCTATGCCGGGCCGAGCGTCTGACGCAAACGGCTAGCTTGCGACGCCGCGTCGCGCATCTCGTCCACCACGGCGACGACCGCCACCGGATGAATCGGCAGGGACAGAAATTCCTGCTGTTGCACCTGCCGCTGCTGGCTGATGGTCACGGTATTTTTTGATCCAATAGGTGCAATTGGCATCAGTGCCGTTGAGAACATTGGCAGCGTGCACCGCTTCCATCTCCTGTGGGCGGCAGGGATTCATAATGGCCGACGTCATCCCAGCGCCGATGACCATTGGAATGAAACCGGCATTGATGCCATGACGATGCGGTAAACCGAACGAAATGTTTGACAGGCCGCAAGTGGTATTTACCTTGAGTTCTTCCCGCAGGCGGCGAAGCAGGGCAAATACCTGACGTCCCGCATCGCCGAGGGCTCCGATGGGCATGACCAGCGGATCGACAACAATGTCGTGGGCGGGAATGCCGAAATCAGCGGCACGTTGAACGATCTTCTTGGCAACCGCAAAGCGAACGTCCGGATCCATGGAAATGCCGGTCTCGTCGTTCGAGATGGCAACGACCGGGACATTATATTTCTTTATAAGCGGAAGAATTGCTTCTAGTTTTTCCTCTTCACCGGTTACTGAATTCACCAATGGACGACCTTTGGCAACACGCAGTGCAGCTTCGATAGCTGCCGTAACCGAACTGTCTATGGAAAGCGGCACGTCAACCAGATTCTGTACGATCTCAAGTGTCTTGACCAGAAGATCAGGCTCCGTAGCATTCGGATCCACCGCTGTTACCCCGGCATTCACATCCAACATGGTTGCGCCAGCGGCCACCTGTTCCAGTGCATCCCTGATGACAGTATCGAAGTTTCCAGCCACCATCTCTGCGGCAAGCTTCTTGCGCCCGGTAGGGTTGATCCGCTCGCCGATTACGCAAAAAGGCTGATCGAAACCTATGATGATCTCTCTGGTTGCCGAGGCAACGATCGTACGGGTCATGCAGAAATCCTTAATTGGCCGCTGAGTTGACTGCTAGGTAGGGTGTAGCGTTCAAGTTCCATGAACCACGATCAACCAGCCATTCGGATGATTTCTTCAGGCCACCAAACGGAAACACGTGTATCTGCTTGATCGCGGATGCCGGATTGGCAATCGCGTGCTGCTCGATTGGGCCAACTACACCCTCCGGAGAATGGCTTGTCGCGAGCGCAGTTAGCGAAAGCGCATTCTTCTTCAAGAAGCTGATTGAATTACCTACACCACACATTGCAGCATATTTAATCAGCGTTGTGATTTTTGCGGGGCCTGCGACGCCCAGATGGACTGGCAAATCCACGCCATGCTCGCGCAGCGATTCCGAATAACGGATAAAGCGATCAGCATCAAAACCGAACTGGGTGACTACCCGAATACGAGCACCGGTGCGTTCACCGAAATTCTTCTTGAGGCGAAGCGCCTCCAAAGCAACAGCTTCGGAAAACTCAGGGCTTCCTTCCGGATGACCGGCAACACCCATTTCCGTAATGCCATATTTATCAAAAAAACCGGTTTCAAGAACCTGCATCGTGGAAGAAAATTCACCGGCCTGACGCTCAAGACCACCGCCAATGACGAGGACATCTGTGACGCCAGCTTCCTGCGCAGCGCGTTGAATGCGGGTTTCCAAGGCAGCTTTTGTCGAAAGGCGACGCGAAGCGAAATGTGGAACAGGCTTATATCCAAGATCATGAATGCGCTTTGCAGCCGCTGTGAGCGTATCAATGCTATCGCTGCCCATGTCAGTGATATAAACACGCGTACCGGCCGGAAAAAGGCCCGGAAGATCTTGGGATTCGATAGCCTGGCGCGCTGCGACTTCGATTGATGCTGCGATTTTTGTCATTGGCTTCGCTCTCAACTCATGAATTGTCATGTCCACCTGCCTTTACAAGCGCCACAAGGCGTTCCCGGTCATAATCATTGTCAATACGGGCGAGGGCCGTATCAGCCTCAGTTTCAAGATCGTCACTGACAGGCACCGGCGTGCCGCGACGCCATTCGGCCAGATAAGCGTCAGAATCTTTGGCACCTATGCGCATCGCGCACATGTCGATAGCTTCAGTAAAACGAATGGGGAGTTCACGCTTTGCTGCCTGGCGGCCTTTTTTGACGGTCACTTGGGCGGGTATATCCCGCCAATAAACGACAATGAGATCAGCCATGCAAAAGGTCCTCCGACAACGTTCCTTGTGCCGGAAAATATTGGGCTAAGCTAGCTATCTCACGACGCACGGGCACTCAAATGCGACGTACCGTGGTGCTATTTTTGCGACAACTTATTTTAGAAGGGCCAAAAACTTGCTGCATAGGTAATAACGCTGGCAGCGATGAAGGCAAAACCAGCGACAATCGCAATTGAGACAACACCTATTGTAAGCCCTGCAAACAATAGTCGCCCATCGCGTTCACATAAGGCAATTCCGATAATTGCAGTTGCGAGCGCTGGGAGCCAGTTTGAAAGCGGCATCGGCAATACGACTGACATGCCGAGAATGGTAGTAAAAGCACCGAGCAAGCGGTCGCCTTGTTTCCGGCCGAACGGCCAGTTGCGCGGCTTTATAAAGCGCTCCAGCCATTGGAGTCTGGGCACGATCTTGTCGGAAACCTGCCTGAAACGTTCAGGCGAAATTGACTTTGTGCGCAGAAAAGAGGGCAGCCAAACGGAATCCCGTCCCATGACCATTTGAACCGACACAAGCACAAGGGGGATACCTGTGATTATTCCAGTGCCAGGGGGCAGTGGCAGCAGGTTCAAGATGGCAAAGAACGTCAACAGCGCAGCAAAACTGCGATCTGTAAATGCGTCCTCCAGTTCGGTGAATGAAACAGGAGCGGTAACGGAAAGAGATAAATCCTTGAAAACCTGAGAGAGAGGCCGCGGATCGTTGTCCGCTTGCATCTCTTCTATGTGGTCCTCAGGACTTGGTTTATGGTTTGCTTGAGTAGCAGTCATGTTCTCGTCTTGCTTGTGCTTTCGACGCATATGGCGTGAGCTTGGTGACATTGCAATGACGAAAGGGCTTAACGTTTTAATTCCAGAACATCCAAAATTGACTCGAGCGCTGGTGAGGGAAACTCAATCCGGAACGAGTTCGTTGACATTCGGTAGGCATAACCTACCTCGTCAGTATCAGCGCCAGAACCATATTTTTTCGGCTTTTCACCAGCAATAAAGCCACTTCCCAAATAGATCAGCCTTGTGTCACTATCAGTGAAGAAGCGACCTTTGGTACGCTGCGATCCGCTTATCTTTTCCAGCATCCAACCGGATCCATCATCGGTGACACGACATTTGAACCAGCTGTAAATTACCAGCGGCGTGGTTTTCCCAAGCTTTATTGTGCGGCATTGCCAGTTGCCGGTCATGTCAAAATTCTCACCAAATCCGAGAGTGGGCGCGGCAAGAATATCGTTGAGTTTGGCTATATCTGCCGGTTCTCCGCCTTTTCTTGCTTCGCTCAACGCCTGCGCTTTGGTTGTTTCATGCGAGGCGAGACGAACTTTGTCTGAAGCCGTGATGATTTTGTTGATGGTCCCATCCGCAAAAGCAGAATGTGCGATGCAGATCAGAAGAACTGTCAAAATGGGAAATCGCATGGAAAATTCCTGTTGGAATCAGAAAACAAAGAGAAATTAAACTCGCTGACATTGGAAGAGGCAAGCCGTTCAGTGACCGGCTGCCGCCTTCAGCGCAGGTACCAGGTCGCCATAGCCGGTAAGCCGACGCTCGTAAGCCAATCCCAAGAACTCTGCGGCTTTTTCAGCTTTTACGCTCAGTTCCGGATTGTCTGTTTGTGCCATATAGACCATCTTCTTGTAGTTGCCGAAATAGATGTCCCGCAATTCCGGATGGCGATCCAATCCCAAGGGTTTGACCATGAAGGCATCAAAATGGCGGGCAAGAAAATCTGTCATGAAAAATGATGTCATGTCATCATCCCATTGTGCGGCAAAGAGGTCGTTACCCGCATAGAATGAAAAGCAGTGAGGGCCAGCAATCCGTTCCACACCGTGCTTTTCGCAGACCTGATCCAGCAAACCGCCCGTTCCGCAGTCAGCATAACCGATGAAGATGTTTGTTATACCTTCGGCCTTGGCTTTTTGAATGGCTTGATCAACAGATGGCGCTATTTTGTCAGGGTAGTGATGATACTCCGCCGGCAGGCATATCAACTGTAAATGATCGAGGCAAAACTGTTCGCGAATGGCAAGCACTTCGCGTGCAATCATTCCGCAAGCAATGACCCGTACAGGCTCCGGTTGAATTGTGTGGTTTCGGCTAACATTCATGGAACCGATGTTGCTCCATCGCGTTATGCGAACGTTGGATTTAATTTATCAGAACGGGAGACATTTCCATGAAACTATCACACTTTGCTCCGATTGCAGCTATTCTTGCTGTAGTTACACTAGCGGGCTGCGCAAATACCATTCGGGGCGTGGGTGCCGATGCCGCAAATACTGTAAATGCAACTCAGAACGCAGGCCACCGCGTTGCAAATTCTGCTCAATAATTAAAGCGCCAATATGGCGCTTTCTCCCATTTTACTGAGAACGAGCGGCTGCATTATCATGCGGCCGTTTCGTAATCATGCGCCCGACATCTGATTATGTTTGCGCTTCATGTAGGATTTTGCAGTTTCAACGGCAACCGCCGCATCGCGGCAATAGGCATCCGCGCCGACTGCTTTGCCGAACTCTTCATTAAGCGGTGCACCGCCGACGAGTACCACATAGTCGTCCCGAATGCCTTTTTCCTTCATCGTGTCGATGACGACCTTCATATACGGCATTGTCGTGGTCAAAAGCGCCGACATGCCAAGGATATCGGGTTTGTGCTCTTCAATGGCCGCCAGATAATTTTCAACGGGATTATTGATGCCGAGGTCAATCACATCAAACCCTGCGCCTTCCATCATCATGCCAACGAGATTCTTGCCAATGTCATGAATGTCACCCTTAACAGTGCCAATTACCAGCTTGCCCTGCTTGGGCGCGCCGGTTGCAGCAAGGAGAGGGCGGAGGATGAACATGCCTGCTTTCATCGCATTGGCTGACAGCAAAACTTCCGGCACGAAGAGGATACCATCGCGGAAATCTTCGCCGACGATACGCATTCCCTCCACCAGCGCTTCAGTCAGGACCCTATAGGGCACCCAACCGCGTTCAAGCAGAATGTTTGTGCCTTCTTCGATCTCTTCCTTGAGGCCGTCATACAGATCATCGTGCATTTGCTCGACGAGTTCTTCGTCTGAAAGCTCCGAAAGAATGATTTCATCGTCGGCCATTTCTATGCTTCCTTTCGCGCCTCATGCAGATGTGAACAAGGGTTCTGGCGTTTCTCTATCATATCGGGCAAGTTGCTGAAAACACATTGCTTAAATGCGACCTCGTAAATGACGAAAACGACTGTTGGTTGTCTCCGATGCGCCACCGGGTGCCGCACACGGAAACGCTCTTGCAGGCTATGCGGTTAGGATTTGGTCTGTTGAAGGAAAAGCCTGCGCTCACGAAGCGCTGAGGAGATAAGAAAATGAGTGAGGATACGTCAGTTGATGCTTCCGCTGAGGCGGAAACAGGCGGTGGTGTTCGCCGCGGTCGTGGCGCAGGGGCTGGAGCTGCCGCGCGCCGTGCCGCACGGTCTGGTGGCGGGCCTGGAAAATCACTGACTTATATTACCCGCAAGATAAATACCTATGAGGTACTGGACGAGGAAGGCTTGGCGATTATCGAAGCCAATGCTGACACAGTGCTGGAAGAGATCGGTATTGAGTTTCGCGATGACGCAGAGGCCCTCGCACTGTGGAAAGAGGCTGGCGCTGATGTCAAAGGCGAGCGGGTCCATTTTCCAAAAGGTTTGCCACGCTCACTTTTGAAAACAGCGCCTTCAGTTTATACGCAAAATGCGCGCAATCCGGAGCGGTCGGTCCAGATTGGTGGGAAAGCGACAGTTTTTGCCCCTGTATACGGTCCCCCTTTCGTTCGCGACCTCGACGGCAATCGTCGCTATGCGACCATTGCCGACTTTCAGAGTTTCGTGAAGCTCGCCTATATGGCCCCCTCGATCCATCACTCGGGCGGTACCGTCTGTGAGCCGGTGGATGTGCCTGTAAACAAGCGCCATCTTGATATGATCTATGCTCATATCAAATATTCCGACAAACCATTTATGGGATCTGTCACTGCACCCGAGCGGGCTGAAGATACAATTTCCATGTGCAAACTTGTGTTTGGTGATGATTATCTTGACCAGAACACAGTGCTGACCAGCCTTATCAACGCAAATTCACCGATGGTTTTCGATGAGACGATGTTGGGCGCATTGAAAGTATATGCACGCAACAATCAGGCCTGCATCGTCACGCCATTCATTCTTGCGGGCGCAATGAGCCCGGTTACCGTGGCTGGGACGTTGACGCAGGTTCTGGCCGAGGTTCTGGCGGGGGCGTCGTTTACTCAGTTGATTCGTCCAGGCGCTCCGGTCATTTTCGGTACTTTTGCTTCATCTATCTCCATGCAATCGGGAGCACCGACATTTGGCACTCCTGAGCCATCGCTTGTGTCATACGGCGCTGCGCAACTTGCACGCCGGCTCGGATTGCCGTTCCGCACGGGTGGTTCGCTTTGCGCATCAAAGGTTTCCGATGCTCAGGCGGCCTATGAAAGTGCAAACACTTTGAATTCGACGCTGCTGGCGGGTACAAACTTTGTGCTGCACGCCGCTGGTTGGCTCGAAGGCGGATTAGTATCCTCTTACGAGAAGTTTATGATGGATATTGACCAGCTCGGCATGGCCCAGAAAATCGCCGAAGGCGTCGATCTTTCCGAAAACGGCCAAGCTATGGATGCCATCAGGCAGGTTGGGCCCGGCAGTCACTATCTGGGCTGCGACCATACACAGGCCAATTTCCAAACAGCCTTTTATCGTTCGAACATTGCTGACAACAATTCCTATGAGCAATGGCTTGCTGAGGGAGAAAAGCGTGCCGACCAGCGCGCCAACGAACTTGCCCGCCGTTGGCTGGAGACTTACGAGGCGCCGTATCTTGATCCGGCAATCGATGAATCGCTCAAAGAGTTTATTGCCAAGAAAAAGGCATCGATGCCCGACGCATTCACCTGAAAGAAGCCCGAAGACGGCCGGGCTAAAGTGGCCGATTTTATCCATAAAGACGTCTGGGCCTCGGCAGTGAAGGGGTAGGTTGTCTGGCAATGACTGCTGACATGAAGTTGGATTGGATTGCTGCGGAACTAAGGCCTTTTGGCCTTGTTCCGCGCGGTAGTTTTATGTTTGATGCAAAGACACCGGCGCCGAGCCTTGGTGAACATACCGATTTCAAAAGTGCGGTAATGATCGGGCATTTCGGCTCGACCATATGGCCGCACTTCGGTCAATGGCGGCAGTCGCAGTCAAATATGGCTGATCCGCTGGATAGTTGGTCAAAGGAAATACTAAACAAAGTCGCCACGCGTGTGGGGGCCTTTGCCGTTTTCCCTTCCGACCAGCCGTATCAGCCATTCCAGGAGTGGGCAAAGCGCACTGAAGGGCTTTCCGCTTCTCCGCTCGGGTTGCTGATTCATCCCCAATATGGACTGTGGCAGGCGTTTAGAGGTGCGTTACTGTTTGATAGCGCTCTCGAGCCTTCGCAACTGTCTCCAACCATTCATCCATGTGATGTCTGTTTGAATAAACCGTGTCTATCAGCCTGTCCTGTTCAAGCTTTTGACGGGATCGGCTTTGCGGTGGATCGCTGCCGGGACCACCTTTGGACTGACGGTTTCGAATGCATGGATAGAGGATGCAAAGCGAGGCTGGCATGCCCCGTTGGACGGGAACACGTATATGTATCCGATCAGCAGCGCTTTCACATGGCCGCGTTTGCGTAGGCTCTAACCGCGCCGCCCACGACGCTCGCGTTTGGGGGTGTTGTCGGCATGGGCAGCGAGCTTGTTGCGCATCGGCCCTATGACTTCAACAATTTCTTCCACCGTTGGCCGTGGTCCATGTGTATGGCTATCGAGCGCTTTGCGCATGGCTGCCAGATGTTCGAATGACGTACCGCAGCACCCACCGATGATTTTCGCACCGCCGTTAATTGCCATATGGGCATAGTCGGACATGAGTTCAGGTGTGCCGGAATAATAAATCTCGGCGCCGCGAAATTCCGGAATGCCGCAATTTCCCTTGATTACAATAGTGGCTGACGGATCGGCCTCGCTCATATCGAGCAGGGATGCCAATATATCCGAGGCACCGACGCCGCAATTGGCGCCAACCGCGACTGGACGTTCTGCCAAACCGTCTACTACGCCATGAATTTCCTTGGGTGGCAGGCCCATCATAGTCTTGCCGGCCGTATCAAAGGAGCCCGTATAGACATAAGGAAGACCGACTTTGACTGCTGCCTCCGCTGCTGCGCGAATTTCACCGGGCGCAGACATTGTCTCGATCCAGGCAACATCGACGCCACCAGCCTTCAAGCCTTCCAATTGTTCTGTGAACGCAGCAACCGCATCTTCTTCGGTGAGAGCGCCAAGCGGAACCAGCAACTCACCTGTAGGGCCTACTGAGCCTGCAACAATAACTTTCCGATTTGCCTTGTCGGCAACGCCTCGAGCCAATTCGGCCGCTGCCTTATTCAACGCGAAAACGCGATCTTGAGCATGGTGTAGTTTAAGGCGGTGCCGTGTGCCGCCAAACGAGTTGGTCAAGATAATATCGGCACCCGCGTCCACGAAGCCCTGGTGCAATGCGGTTATTTTTTCAGGTTGCGCTTCGTTCCAAAGCTCCGGTGCTTCACCTGCTTCAAGACCTGCAGCAAAAAGATTGGTGCCGGTAGCACCGTCAGCCAATAGCACACCCTTTTCAGCAATCAGTTCGGCAAGCGGGTTCGCACGGTTCATCGAAGTTGTCCTTTAATTGTATGATATGCTGATATAAAGAAATCTTTATATGTGGTCAATTCCCATATGCGACAAGGCCCGACGCTGTGGCTATTTTATTGTCAAGGACGAAACATAGCCGGCGACTTCGTGCGCGTTGACCTTCGCTACGCGTATCAGACCGTCAAAGTGACGCTGCATCGTCAATACAGATTCCGTTGTGTTGAGGACGAGGTACATACCGCCAACGAACAGGGCGACTCTGTAAGGTCCAAAAACCGTGTAAGGCACGGAAAATTTCTCGCGCCCATCGAACAGATAGAGACGGAAGGAGGGGTAAAGTTCTTCCAGCAACGACGACATATGTCCAAGTTGCTCAGCGCGAACGTCCTTGGTCAATTCGCTCCAGATTCCGTTCCCGGACGCAAAATCATTCAAAGTTTGAAACGGCATGCAGACTTCCATGTCTGTACCGGGTTGGCGGTTATAATCGAGACGAAAGGCCGTTTCGATCATTTGCGCCGCCGGATCGCGATGAACCATAGATGTTTCATAGGCGATGACGGCAGGGGTACGCAGCAAATCCGGAATACGCGCTGGCACATAGCGAATCTTGCTACCGGTTGCTTCAGCATGCCAGCGGACCAGAAGAGTGCGCTCGAAATTATCCGGCCCTTCCTCAATCTCCATGCTTGGGCGTAGCTCGCCGGTAATCCCTTCATCTTGACTAAGGCCCAGCAGCCAATCCAGGGAAACCGAATGTCGCTCAGCAATATTGAGCAAGGTTTCAACCCTGGGGAGCCGCGTTGACTGGCCAGATAAGAGCTGTGACAGCGCAGAACGGTCAATTCCAACCGATTGAGCGAATGCCGATTGATTCTCGCCGCTACGATTGAGAAGGCTTTTTATCCGCGTTTGAAACAGGCGCGAAAGATCTCGCTTATCCATCTGGTCATCGCTATTTGTTTATAATGTACAACAAATGCATTATTTGGTGCGCAAAATCAACACCTAGTCACAATTGTATCATTGCTGACAGTTCCTGACAGTGAGACCATGAAAAACATGGAATCAGAACGACATACCTCTCATTCATCCGCAAATCACAAACGGCACCGTATTGAATGGCCGACTATTGGTTTGATGGTGTTGTGTTACGGGCTTTGGATTTTTGCAGGGCTTTATCTTTATCCCTCAATGCCGATTTTGGCGCTTTTGCTGATGGCCCTAGCAGTCGCGTTTCATTCGTCACTGCAACACGAAGCCTTGCACGGTCATCCAACACGCAATGGGACAATTAACGAGCTGCTCGTCTCCGTACCACTTGGAATGTTCTACCCGTTCAGGCGCTATAAGCACCTGCATCTCAAACACCATGCTGATGAGCGCTTGACCGACCCTTATGATGACCCGGAAAGCTATTTTCGCGCGCTGGGTGATTGGAACAAACTGCCAAAGCCTTTGAAAATCTTGCTGAACTGGAACAATACGCTTGTCGGCCGGGTTATAATTGGCCCTGCATTAATGGTTGCCGGGTTCCTTATAAGCGAGTTCAAGCTCGTCTCTGGAGGGGAACGTAAGACACGCAATGCATGGGTTTTGCACTTGCTTGGTCTCACTCCCATGCTTCTTGTCGTCTGGGCTTTGTTTGATATTCCCCTCTGGATTTATACGCTCACCGCGGCTTATTGGGGATTATCAATCATCGCCATCCGTACCTATTGCGAACATCAATGGTCAGAGCGCCCTGATGGGCGGACGATAATTGTCGAGAAATCTCCATTGGCGCTGCTTTTTCTCAATAATAATCTGCATTTTGTTCATCATAAGCGCCCCACCGCACCTTGGTATGATCTGCCGCAAATCTATGATGAACAACGAGATGAATGGCAGCGGATGAATGGCGGCTACGTATTTCGTAACTATTTTGAAATTCTGCGCGCCTATGCATTCCGCAAGAAGCAAGAGGTTGTCCATCCCGTGCTAAGACGTGAGCCTGCGACAGCACGGGCTTTTCGTCCCCGGCGTCATGGCATCAGTATGCAGGGCGGTTCAACTTTACCTATTCCCGCAGAGCCACCGAAAGATTAAGTATAGCGCATGACTTTGGTGGCGGCTTTGCCGATGTATGATTGGCCGGAACGACGCGTGGAAGTGGATGCGCAATGGTCCCTCCTGCGTGACATTCTTCGCGCAGAAGGCTTTGATGCACCGGATCACCTGACAAGACGCAACGCCGACCTGCCTGCGGTTCCCGGGAGCATTAGAGATGCTGCAGGCAATATTATCGCCCCAGACCCGGCGACGTTGCCGCCAGATGAACTCGATCTTCCCACGCTTTGGCGTCATCCCGCTCTTTTATTCGCGCAGACCTGTTGGGGACCGATGGAGCTCGGGCTGCAACCACATGTCCGGCTTGTGGGACAGGACGACTACTCCGGCACAGAAGGCGGCAAGGAAGCGTTTTATTCCAGTCCGATTGTAATGAGGCGCGGTGAGGGTGTTGCCATAGCTGCTCCCCCCGACGGAAAGCCCCATCTGCCTTTGGATACAATCAGGCAAAAACGTCTCGCGTTTAACAGCCCCGATTCCATGTCTGGATATCTTTCTCTGAAGCGCGACCTTGAGGCTTTGGGCGAGACACTAGGTCTCTTCATTAGTCATTCCGAAACGGGTGGGCACCGGAAATCTATTAAGGCCGTAGCAACCGGTCGTGCGGACGTTGCTGCCATAGATTGCAAATCATGGGAGTTGGCCCAGCGCTATGACGAGGCGGCCAGTGCTCTTGTCGTTGTTGGCTGGACAGGCAGGCGCAAAGGCCTGCCTTTCATTTCATCGCGGGAATTACCCGCGCATCTTTTCACCTGATGGGTCGAATGGTGGCTCGATATTGATCCGGGCGGCTCTCCGGCGTCCAAGGATTTCCACTTCGAACAAGCCCTGGTCCTCATTTGCAGCAAGTTCTGCAGGCACATATCCCTGTGCCATGGAATGCCCTACATAGTGGGCATAGCCGCCGGATGTTACCCAGCCAACCACACGCCATTCGCCTTGCACGGCACCAATGTCTCCAGCATTGGCGACAACTGCACCTTCCTTATTGAAGCGCGGAGCACCGACGCCATGGCTGGCCTGAACGACACCGTAATCCTTGGAGACTTTTGCCCAAATGGGTTCATCCCCCATGACATCTGCTGCATCATCACTTGATGGTACATCAATGATAAGCGAGACACGGCGTAACTTCGTGCTGGTACCAGCATCGAAGTCTGCTTTTTCTCGCATTGCCATTTCCCTGCCAATGAAATCATTCTTGGAGAGCTTGACGAAGCGATCCATTGAACCCTCATAGGGACCGTAGATCGGCCGCAGTTCGCGATACCATGTTGGGAAATTCTTTTCGAGCCGCATGGAGAGCAGGGCGCGCATACCGAAATCGACAATATCATATTCAGCGCCAGCATCCTTGATCGCCTTGTAGACCAGCCTTTGATAGGCTGGTTCCATCCATATTTCGTAGCCAAGGTCGCCCGTATAGGAAATGCGGTTTACCCTGCATGGCGCGCCCCCAACGGCCATCTCCCGATAATCCATAAAGCGAAACGCAGCATTGGACACATCTTCATCAACAAGTTTGGCGAGAACATCGCGTGCTTTCGGCCCTGCAATCGACAAGCCGACCAATGTTTGATCAAAACGATGAATAGTAACGGAACCGTCTTTTGGCTGCTGCTTTTGGAACCAGCGCATGTGATAACGCTGTGCCGCTGATGAACCCCATATAACAAAGCGCTCGTCATCTGCCTTTGCAATCGTAAAGTCGCCGATAAGCTTGCCTTCGTGATTGAGCATCGGTGTCAGGACAAGGCGTCCCTTTTTCGGCATTGTGTTGGTCATCAACCGGGAAAGAAAGGCTTCCGCTCCGATGCCTGTAACCTCGTACTTAGCGAAGTTGGCAATTTCGGTAACGCCTACACGCTCACGCGTTGCCCGCACCTCTTGGCCAATATGCTCGAAATCGTTGGAGCGGTGGTAGGAAACGATGTCCTTCGCTTCTGTGTCTTTGGGTGCAAACCAGAGCGGTGTTTCCAGACCCCAGGAATCACCCATCACGGCATTTTGCGAGAGCATCGTTTCATAGAGCGGTGTGGTTTGTTGAGGCCGCGCGGCTGGTAGCTCTTCGTTGGGAAATCGTATGGAAAAACGGCGAGAATAATTCTCGCGAACCTTGGCGTTGGTATAGCGCAAGGTTGCCCATTCACCGAAGCGAGCGACATCCATACCCCAAACATCAAATCCGGGCTCGCCATGCACCATCCAGTTGGAGAGTGCCAGACCAACGCCACCGCCCTGACTGAAACCGGCCATGACAGCGCATGCGGTCCAATAATTGGTCAGTCCAGGGACAGGCCCCACCAGGGGATTGCCGTCTGGTGCAAAAGTGAACGGCCCATTGATAATTTGTTTTATTCCAGCCTTTTCAATGCCTGGAAAATGCTTGAACCCGACTTCCAAGGAAGGAGCGATACGATCAATATCCGGCGCAAGCAGTTCGTGACCAAAATCCCAAGGCGTATTGACCGGGGACCATGGCTTCGCGGCCTTTTCATAGGTGCCAAGCAGAATGCCATTGCGTTCCTGCCGCGTATAGATTTCACCTTTGAAATCCATTACGCCAATGAGTTCGCGACCGGTACTCTGGTTGAATTCCATGACCTCCGGAACATCTTCGGTCAGGAGATACATATGTTCCATGGCGAGAACGGGCAGTTCCAGTCCGACCATACGCCCCACTTCACGGGCCCAAAGACCGCCGCAATTAACGACATGTTCGGCTTTCACCGTTCCTTGCTCGGTAATCACATTCCATGTGCCATCAACCTCCTGCGTTAATTCGATGACGCGATTACGCAGCGATATTTCAGCTCCGAGTTTGCGTGCAGCCTTGGCATAGGCGTGTGTTGTTCCAGATGGATCAAGATGACCCTCGACCGGATCCCACATGGCGCCGACAAAGTTGCTTTCGTCCATTAACGGGAACATGGCTTTGGCTTCGGACGGTGTGATCAGTTCGGTATCCATGCCAAGGTAGCGTCCTCGTGCATGCGCTAGCCGCAAAAAGTCCATGCGTTCCGGGCTGTCGGCCATCATGACGCCGCCGGTTAAATGCAAGCCGCATGATTGACCGGAAAGCTCTTCAATTTCCTTGTAAAGGCTGACCGTATAAGCCTGCAGCTTGGCTACATTTGGATCGCCATTAAGTGTGTGAAAGCCGCCGGCAGCATGCCATGAGGAACCCGATGTCAACTCTGAGCGCTCGATCAGCAAGACATCAGTCCAGCCAGCACGAGCAAGATGGTAAAGGACTGAACATCCGACAACGCCGCCGCCGATGACAACTGCTTTAACGTGCGATTTCATGCAATTAAGCCTCTTGGGTATAAATATGATTCAAGATGTTGAGAAACTGAGTCAGCCAATTAGAAGTCGGTTGGAGCGCCGCCTTCAGACTTTCGTTTGGCTACGAAAGCATCGATTTCTTCTTCGATAGCCGGGTTGATCGTAGGTTTGACATAGGTTGCGAGCCGCTCTTTCCAGACCCGGTTTGCGCGCTCGATCGCTGTGGGGGATCCAGCTTCCTGCCAACTCTCGTAATTGCGCCAATCAGAGATGATTGGAGCATAGAAGGCTGTTTTGTAGCGCGATTGCGTGTGCGCCGTGCCAAAGAAATGTCCGCCGGGTCCAACATCGCGCATAGCTTCGACGCCAAGCGCATCGTCAGACAGATCAAGCGGGGTCAGAAATTCCGCCACCATTTGCAAGAGGTCGAAATCCAGGATCATTTTTTCGTAGGAGCAGCACAACCCGCCCTCGAGCCAGCCTGCTGAATGCAGCATGAAATTCGCGCCGCCTTGAATGGCTCCCCAAAGCGAAAAAACCGACTCATAGGCTGCCTGTGCATCGACCGTATTGGCCGCGCAAACATTGGAGGTGCGATAAGGAATGCCGTAGCGGCGGGCCAGTTGGCCGCCGACCATCTGCGCTTTCATGTATTCAGGTGTACCGAAGGCAGGAGCTCCGGATTTCATATCGACATTGGAGGTAAATCCTCCATAGCCGACAGGAGCGCCCTTCTTGACCATTTGAGTGAAAGAAATTCCCGCTAATGCTTCTGCATTTTGCTGCACCAATGCGCCGGCAATGGTAACCGGAGCCATTGCTCCGGCAAGTGTGAACGGTGTTACAATAACGATCTGACCGTTACCAGACATCTGGATAATGCCTTCCATCATCGGGATATCCAGTTTAAGCGGGGAGTTGGTATTGATAATCGTGTAGCAGGAGGCTTCCTCCTGTAATTGTTCACGGCTGATGCCACGAGCGATCCGTGCAATCTCTATTCCGTCTTCATTGCGTTCCTTACCGAGCGAATAAATATGGAATGGTTTATCTGTGAGCGTCGCAAGATCGCGGATGCATTCCAGGTGTCGCACAGACGGATGGATATCAATGGGTTCGACCGGATAACCACCCGTCGCATTGATGATATTATGCATCTGCGCCAGTTTGAGGAAATTGCGGAAATCCGCTTGATTGCCCGAGCGCCTGCCATTGTCTGTATCAGAACAATTTGGTGCTGAACCCATTTGTGCAAAAATAAGGTTATTGCCGCCAAAACGGACATTATGCGCCGGATTGCGCGCGTGAAGTGTGAATTCGGATGGCGCCTGTCCCACATATTCAAGGATCATATCCTTGTCGAAATGGACGCGTGCAGTGCCGGGGCGCACGTCAGCACCGGCCTTCTTCATGATTTCCCGGGCACCATCATGCAGAACGTCAACGCCAATCTCTTGCAAGACTCTCAGCGAAGCATTGTGTATCGATTCCAGCTCATCATCGGAGACCACTTTGGTCGGTGTCAGAGGAATTCTAAGCTGACGAGGGGGCGGCTGGTCGAAAGCGCCGCTTTCAATGCTGCGTGGGCGGGATCGGCCTCCGCGTCTACCATGATCTCGCGATGAACCAGTGTTTTCGATTTCAATCGCAGGTTCGCTCATAATGCATGCCCTCTATGACACCCTTGAAGGGCGATAGGATCACTATCGCCAGAGGTGAAAAAAGGATGCGTGGCGTGAGCGACTCCTTGGGCAAAGTAAACGACATTCGATGCTGATAAGGAGCGCTGTGCTTATCAGAGCGATCCTTTTGTAAGCCTATTATTCGGCAGCAGCGGCGGTCAGATGACTGATCGGTGTAACCATTGCCTGAATAAGACTATTCATGCTCAGAACGCCCAACGACTTACCATTTTCGTCAACCACGGTAGCGTATTGTTGGTTTGCGTCGGTCATTGTTTTGGCGGCTTCTTCCAGGGTAGTGCCGCTGGCAACCGAGACATGGCCGGCATCTGCGGGACCGCCGGTAGTTGTCGCTATGGTGTCCACCATGATCACGCGTCCGCGATTCACTTCCTTGACGAAGCTGGAGATATATTCATCGGCAGGCTGAAGAACGATGTCCTGTCCTGTCCCTTGTTGAATAACCTCGCCATCTCTCAAAATGGCAATACGGTCACCCAGGCGAAGCGCTTCATCAAGATCATGCGTGATGAAAACGATGGTCTTCTTGATTTCCTTTTGGAGATCCAGAAGGACAGACTGCATGTCCATGCGGATCAGCGGATCAAGTGCTGAAAATGCTTCGTCCATAAGCAGGATTGGCGCATCGTTTGTCAGCGCACGTGCAAGCCCGACACGTTGCTGCATACCACCGGAAAGTTGGTTCGGGTAGTTGTCCTCAAAGCCTTTGAGACCGACCCGTTCAATCCAACGGCGCGCCTGTTCTTCCTGCTTATCGCGGGAAATACCTTGGATTTCCAAGCCGTAGACGGTGTTGTCAAGAACTGTGCGGTGGGGCAGCAGTGCAAACTTCTGAAAAACCATCGCAGTCTTGTGCCGGCGAAATTGGCGCAAATCGCTTTCGTTCATCTGGCAGACGTCCGTACCATCGATGATAACTTCACCGGCAGTTGGATCAATCAGGCGGTTGATGTGGCGAATGAGAGTGGATTTGCCAGAGCCGGATAGACCCATAACGACCTGAATTCCACCCGCGGGCATATCGATATTGATATCGCGGAGGCCAAGCACGTGGTGATGCTTCTCGTTGAGCTCTGTTTTGGTCATGCCGTTTTTTACGGCCTCGACATATGCAGATCCGCGCGAGCCAAAAATCTTGTAAAGATTCTTGATCTTAATTCCCGCGCCTTGAATTGTTTGATCAGCCATGGACGACCTCCTGATGTTTTTGAAGACGCTTGCCATAGGCCTGACTAACGCGGTCGAAGATGATGGCAATGCCGACAATGGCAAGGCCGTTGAAAAGACCAAGGGAGAAGAACTGTCCATTGACAGAACGCAGCACCGGTTGCCCAAGTCCCTGCACGCCAATCATTGAAGCAATGACCACCATGGCGAGCGCCATCATGATCGTTTGATTAATGCCAGCCATGATGGTTGGAAGGGCGAGGGGGATCTGTACGTTTTTCAGGCGCTGCCAGCTCGATGAACCGAATGCATCGGCAGCTTCCAACACGTCCTTATCCACAAGCCGGATACCCAGATTGGTCAGGCGGATCATTGGCGGAATGGCGTAAATCACCACCGCGATAAGTCCGGGAACTTTGCCAATACCGAGCAGCATGACCACCGGTATCAGGTATACGAAGCTCGGCATTGTCTGCATCACGTCAAGTATTGGATTAACGATCCTCTGGAAACTGTCGGATCGCGCCATGATAATGCCGATAGGGATGCCAACGACGATGGATACGACTGTTCCAACAAAGATCATTGCGATGGTTTTCATCGCATCGCTCCACATATCGAAATAGCCGATCAGAAGCAGTGTAAGGATTGTTCCGGCCACGATCTTCCAGTTGCGGCTGGCAAGCCAGGCTATGCCTGCAATGAGCAGTACCATGATGGGCCAAGGCGTGCCTGTCATGAAACGTTCTGCTTGAATCAGAAAGTACTGCAGGGGCTCAAAGAATGATTCAATGATGTCGCCATATTCGCGCGTGAAAGCCTTAAAGCCCTCATCCATCGTTTTTTTCAAATTACGCAGCGTCTCATCATTCATGTTCGGGAATGAGTAGAACCAATCCATGCGTTGGTACCCCTTCTAAAGTCAAAAAAGCCTGGCTTTTTCATACGACCTTGCTGGCTGAATGCTGAGGCATCCAACCTGATTAAGATTGCTTGCGGCGGAGCTTGCTCCGCCGCAATTCAACTATTTAACTGCAGCCTTGATTTTCTCGGCAGCTTCAGGGGAAACCCACTTCGTCCAGGTTGCCTCGTTGTTCTGCAGGTAATATTTAGCACCGTCTTCGCCAGTGGCCTGATTGTCGACCATCCACGCGAGAAGCTTGTTTGTTTCTTCGGTCGAAATCTGACGCTTTTTCAGGTACTCA
This sequence comes from Phyllobacterium sp. GQ127, assembly GCF_059758635.1. Lineage (NCBI taxonomy): Bacteria > Pseudomonadati > Pseudomonadota > Alphaproteobacteria > Hyphomicrobiales > Phyllobacteriaceae > Phyllobacterium > Phyllobacterium sp. GQ127. Next base: position 1,089,002 of record NZ_JCAXDZ010000001.1, on the reverse strand, counting down.
AAGGCTGGCCCAGCACGTTCAGAGAATTTTTTGGTGACGATCGTGTAAATGTCAGCAATCGGCCAACCATTTGGTTTTGGATCCGGGCAATCTGCGATGGAATTGCAGCGGTTCCATTCCTTTTCATCCCATGGAACGCCATTGTCCAACTTTACCATCGGATATTTGCCGAGAATGGCTGTCGGACCCCAGTAGTAGCCAAGCCAAGGCTCTTTGCGTTCGTAAGCTTTCGCTATCGAGCCATCAAGACCGGCTGCTGAGCCTGTGTCGACAAGTGTGAAACCATTCTTATCGCCCTCATAAGCCTTATAAAAGTTAGCGGTCGTGATCTGGCATGCCCAGCCTGATGGGCAATTATAGACGGCTCCCTTTTTAGGGTCTTCAGGCGAGGGGAACAATTCCGGATGCTTCATCGCGTCGGCGATGGTCTTGATATCCGGATGAGCATCAGCAAAATATTTGGGTACCCACCAGCTTTCAGTGCCGCCTTCAGTGATGGCTGGCGCTGCATAGACCAGCTTGTTCTCTTTGACAGCTTTTTCAAGCGGCTCGCGAACAGCATTCAACCAGCCTTCCGGTGCGATATCAGGCTGCCCTTTTTCGATCATGGAGGTAAAGGTCGGCACAGTGTCGCCTGCAACAAGCTCTGCATCGCAGCCATAGCCTTCGGTCAAGATTATCTTGTCGAGGTTGGCCAAGGCTTCGGCTGACTGCCAGTTCATGTTTGCGATTGTAACCGTACCGCAATCTTCGGCTGCTGAAGCTGATCCGGCATAACCGAATAATCCAGCTGCCAATATAGTTGAAGCAAGTAGCTTCTTCATGTTCTAAGTCTCCCACTCTTTTTTGACAGTTCACCCGAATGCGAATTTACCCGGTACTGCCATTACCAGTCATTCGCTTATGTGCCATTTGGCATCGTTATCCCGACAGAATGCAATGCTTTGATTGAATAAATGCGGTGTATCGCGACAAGGCCTATCGATAAAACGACGCCGGAAAAATGAATGAGGTGCCAAAACAACAATGCTCATAATGGCATCGTAACAAACCAATAGATGAAAGATCAACGCTTTCAGTGATTTTCTTTCAAAAGTTGATGTCGGTACGTGCCGATATCATCCCGTTACGGTTTTTTAGCTGCAACGACATGGCGCGCTAAATGCAGACACTGTGGGCAGTTCTCGACTTTCCTGTTAGCGCCATGCGCCGTCCGGAGGTTTTTCTGTTGAAAAGGCCCGCAGGGAAGCGCAGTTAACGCGAACTTTCATGGGTGCCATGCATTTTTGACGTGGCTACTAACGTAAATGCGACAAGATATGACGAATTACCGTGATCAAACTTTAAGCAATAAGCGCATTTGGAGTGCAACAACAGTTTCTCTTCGAGGTGCAGAAATGCTTTACATTTTCAATCGGAATAACGGCGTCCACATAGCGTGGAATGCAACTGAAAAGCGCGATACACCGCGCACCAATGCCAAGAGCGGCGTTGTGTCAGCTCTGTCATTCATCTGGACACGTTCGGCAGGCTAATTGTCATTGGCTTGCATGAAGCCGTTGCCTCGCCAGGTGACGGCTTTTTGTCATTCGAATTAGACTTTGGTGCGAATAACAAAAAACCGCTCTGCTCATTACAAAGCAGCGCGGTTTTTGCCAAAATAGATGTGGTATCTGTCGATTGATAAATTCGGCAGGAGATCCAACCCCGGTACGCAATACCTGATCCGGAGCGGTGAGCAGGGTCTTGATCTACTCACCCCTAAAGTTTTAACCGGACATCCTTACCGCGAGGTTATCGAGAACTTAATTAAACCTAAATTTTGCGAATTTCCGCATATGTGAGGTCAATCTTTGCGCTGAGTTGTGCGAAGATGATTGATGATGGCTGAAAAGTCCGAGCCTTCATTTCCCGCGGCACCAAATTCCGCATAGATGGCTTCAGCATGCGAGCCAAGTGGTGTCGCAGCGCCTACACTTTTCGCAGCGTCCTGTGCAAGCTTCAAATCCTTTAGCATCAACGCAGCGGCAAATCCCGGTTTGTAATCATTATTGGCGGGGGATGTGGCAACCGGTCCTGGAACGGGACAGTAGGTCGTTAGCGACCAGCATTGACCGGAGGAGGTGGAGGCGACATCGAAAAGCGCCTGATGGGAAAGTCCCAGCTTTTCCGCCAATGTGAAAGCCTCGCTAACGCCGATCATGGAAATGCCGAGGATCATATTGTTACAGATTTTTGCCGCTTGACCGTTCCCGGCATCACCGCAATGGACAATTTTTGCGCCCATGTGTTTCAAGACTGACTCGGCTTTGGAAAATGCTTCGGCACTACCTCCAACCATAAAAGTCAAAGTGCCAGCCGCCGCGCCGCCGATACCGCCGGAAACAGGCGCGTCAACGGAAAGCAGCCCATTCTTGTGGGCGATCTCATGTGCTTTGCGCGCAGAATCGACGTCAATCGTCGATGAATCGATAAACAGCGCATTCTGTTTTGCTGCTTTTGTCACGGATTCGTAGACTGAGAGAACGTGTTTCCCGGCTGGCAGCATGGTGATGACCACATCTGCATCAGCAACAGCGAACTCTGCGCTTGAGGCTACTGTCACGCCGTTGGCCGTGGCAACAGCCAAGTTGTCTGGCAAAAGATCAAAACCGAGAACTGTATGTCCAGCTTTGACCAGATTGGCGGCCATGGGGTTGCCCATATGTCCTAGGCCGATAAAGGCAATTATTGTCATCGCAGCACTCTCCCTGAATATCTTGTTTTAGTTTTTGATCATATGCCGCGCGATGATCACCCGCATAATCTCATTGGTGCCTTCCAATATCTGATGGACGCGCAGGTCACGAACGATTTTTTCAACGCCGTAATCATGCAAATAGCCGTAGCCACCATGGATTTGAAGCGCGTCATTGGCGATATCAAAGCCTTTATCGGTTACAAAACGCTTTGCCATGGCTGACCACTTGGACGCGTCATGGGCCTTCGCATCGAGTTTTGAGGCAGCTGTGTAGAGCAGCATTCGCGCGGCTGAAAGATCCGTCTCCATGTCAGCAAGCTTGAACTGCAATGCCTGAAACTGATTGATGGCCTTACCGAATGCTTTGCGCTCGGAAGCATAAGCAACCGCTTTGTCGAGTGCCGATTGAGCTCCACCCAAGGAGCATGCCGCGATATTCAGACGGCCACCATCAAGCCCTCCCATGGCTATTTTAAATCCATCACCCTCAGCACCAAGCCGATTTGCTACAGGAACCCGGCAATTATCGAATAAAACTGTGCGGGTGGACTGGGCGTTCCAACCCATCTTGAATTCATTTGCGCCAAATGACAGGCCCGGAGCATCCTTGGGAATGATCAGTGCAGAAATGCCCTTTGGTCCGGATTCGCCGGTGCGCACCATGGTGACATAAATATCGCTATCGCCTGCGCCGGATATGAATTGTTTAGCACCATTTAAAACGTAATGATCGCCATCCAGAACAGCTGTAGTTTTCAACGCCGCCGCATCGGAACCGGAGTTCGGTTCCGTCAGGCAATAGCTGCCCAGCCACTCCATAGACGTCAATTTGGGCACAAATTCTTGTCGTTGAGCTTGTGTTCCGAACAGGTCGATCATCCATGTCGACATATTGTGAATTGATATAAATGCTGAGAAGGCAGGGCAGGCCATTGAAAGAGCTTCAAATATCAGCACGGCATCAAGCCGTTTCAAACCCGATCCGCCAACATCCTCGCGCACATAAATGCCACCCATGCCCAGCGGACCTGTCTCGCGAATGACATCGGCGGGAAAATGCTTGTCGCGGTCCCAAGCGAGTGCCTTCGGTGCTACCCGATCAGCCGCAAAAGCGCGTGCCATATCCTGAATTGCCAGTTGATCATCATTGAGTTCAAATTGACCGGCCGCCGCATCAACGACTGCATCCATTATAGTTCCTCCCGAATATTACTGCCGGTCACTCTATCGGATGCGCGTAAGCGCGCAACGGCTTGCATGGGACTAGGAAGAGAAAGACATATCCGCTACTCAAAGCCCATGACACACGCAATCATGTTGCAAGGAACTGGCTCTGACGTTGGCAAATCCGTTTTGGTGGCGGGATTGTGCCGTCTGGCGCGCAATCGCGGTTTGAGGGTTTTTCCATTTAAGCCGCAAAACATGTCGAACAATGCTGCTGTTAGCGATGATGGTGGTGAGATTGGCCGGGCGCAATGGTTGCAAGCGCTGGCTTGTGGCGTGCCCTCGTCGGTTCACATGAATCCGGTATTGCTGAAGCCTCAGTCAGAAACGGGCAGCCAAATCATTGTCCAGGGCAAAGTTTGGGGACAGGCGAAGGGCAGGGATTATCAGCAATACAAGGCGGGATTGCTGAATGCGGTTATGGAGTCGTGGGATATCGTTCGTGCCGATGCGGACATAGTCATCGTTGAAGGAGCTGGATCGCCCGCAGAAATCAATCTGCGATCAGGGGACATCGCCAATATGGGGTTTGCCGTCAAAGCCAATGTGCCTGTGGTTCTGGTTGGCGATATTGATCGAGGCGGGGTGATAGCGTCGATTGTCGGCACGCACGCAATTCTTTCTCCTGAAGATCGGGATATGATTTCCGGTTATCTGATCAACAAGTTTCGCGGCGACATTTCGCTTTTCGATGACGGTTTGAAATCTATCACACAATTTACGGGCTGGCCGTCCTTCGGGGTTGTCCCTTGGTTGAAAGATGCCTCCCGTCTTCCGGCGGAAGACTCGGTTGTATTGGAACGGCTGGTCAAAGGTGATGGGCGGGCGTTGAAAATTGCCGTTCCAGTGCTTGATCGCATTGCCAATTTTGATGATTTCGATCCGCTGATAGCTGAACCGCAAGTCGAGGTCGTCATGATCAAAAGTGGAGAGCGAATCCCTGCAGATGCAGGTTTGGTCATTATTCCGGGCTCCAAATCCACCATTGGTGACCTTCAACGGTTCCGTGAAAATGGCTGGGACCGCGATCTTGATCTGCACAGGCGCAGAGGTGGTCATATTATCGGCATTTGTGGCGGCTTCCAGATGCTGGGTAAAACAGTATCTGACCCCCAAGGGATTGAAGGAAATATCAGGGAAATCAGAGGTCTTGGTTATCTCGATATTGATACAGTTATGGAGCCGGAGAAGACCGTGCGCAATGTCCAAGCCCATTCATTGCAGTTTGACATACCGTTGAAGGGCTATGAGATTCACCTTGGTCGAACGACTGGCCCCGATTGCATCCGGCCAGCCGTGAATATTGATGGCATAGCGGATGGTGCAATATCCGCTGACGGCAAAGTATTCGGTACCTATATGCACGGGCTTTTCAACGCGGACGCATTCCGGGCAGCATTTTTAAAGTCCATGGGAATATCTGCGGGCGCTCTCGATTATCACGCTGGTGTAGATGCGGCGCTTGACTCCATTGCAGCGCAATTGGAGTCAGTTCTGGATATCGAGGCATTGTTTGCGCTTAAACGTGTCTGACGGCGTAGGCAGCGATCAAGGTGTCGCAGATTCGTTTGACTTTTAGAGCGCTTGGTGAATAACGTTCAGCAGATGATTGGTTCCCGCATTGGCCAAAGGCCAGGGATCAAAAGGGAATGCGACGGTCGTACCCATTAGGGCGATCCCACCGCAGCCGACCCCGCGACTGTAGAGCGGTTAGGATATATGCCATGCTGAACGCGAAAGCGGACGGCAGTCACTGGGAAACCGGGAAGGCGGCATTTATCTTGCGACCCGCGAGCCAGGAGACCTGCCAATCACAGGGTAATAGTGCCCAAAACCGAGGGGGATTTTCCCTTCTGGCCCTGCACGGAGGTTGTTATGGCTACTGTTCGTACTTCTAATACGATTTCTCTCCCACTCGCATCGCGTCTGACGACGGCTGTTGTGTCATTGCTTCTCGGCGTGTTTATTATTTATGGCGTCGGTCTTTCACATTCTGAAACGCTGCATGACACAGCACACGACACCCGCCATTCATATGGATTTCCTTGCCATTGAGTCTTTGAAAGCTGAAATGCTGATTCAGCTATCGACCCTTAAGCATTGAAATAATGATGGTTTGTTTGGTCCGGGGCCTTTGCAGGTGCCCGGCGTCTCGCTTTTGGAATTGGGGAGTGGACTCCATGTTGGTCAAATATTTGCTGGCTACAATCATAGCCGGTCTGTTTGCCGGAATAATTCTAACACCGGCCATGTATGTAAAAAATGTACCGCTGATATTGCATGCGGAAGAGTATGAAAGTGCGGGCGGCGGAGGTCATTCCCATGATACGCCTGCCTCTGCGAGCGAATCTGCGGCGGTTACTCCGCACGAACATGCGGAAGAGGCGGGTCCCGAGCTGCCATTTGGACGTCTCGGTAATACGTTGTTGATCAATCTGGTGGCTGGAGCAGGCTTTGCGTTGATCACTGGTGCTGCGGCGCTTTTCCTCGGTCGGCGCATTACCCTTCAGAACGGAATCTATTGGGGGCTTGCAGGATTTTTCATCTTCAATTTTGCACCGGCGTTCAGCCTTGCCCCTGAATTGCCTGCTATGCCTGCAGCGGATCTGGCCATGCGGCAGACCTGGTGGCTGATAACTGTCATTCTGACGGCGGGCGGCGTGTATCTGATCGTACTGCGTGAGCAGATTTGGGCTAAGCTTCTTGGTGTTATATTGATTGTCGCTCCCCATATTTATGGCGCACCGGAAGCAGAAGATCTGACATCAGCGGTGCCTCCGACACTTGCCTCGGAGTTTGCCGTCTCAGCACTGGCAACCAATCTCTTCTTCTGGGTTGTACTTGGTACTGCACTGGGCTGGGCAATTCAGAATTATGCTTCATCGGAGCTTGAGCAGTAATGCAACCGCTGGAACGCGAAATTACCTTTATTCTTGGAGGCGCGCGTTCCGGCAAATCGTCCTTTGCCGAAGGTCTGATCGAATCATCCGGGTGGGATGCTATTTATCTTGCCACCGGCAGAGCGTGGGACGATGAAATGTCCGAGCGAATTGGGCATCATAGAGCGCGGCGCGGATCCCGATGGATTACAGTTGAAGAACCAATTGATCTGGCCGGAAAACTGGAAAGTCTTGCTGGTGTCGAAAAGGCAATCCTGGTCGATTGCCTTACACTGTGGCTGACCAATTTAATGATGGCCGAACGTGATATCGACGCCGAAATAGCACGTCTGATAAACACACTGAGCCATCTCGCGGGTGCCATTGTTCTGGTTTCCAATGAGGTTGGTCTTGGAATAGTACCGGAAAATCGCATGGCACGTGAGTTTCGTGATCACGCAGGCCGATTGCATCAAGCCGTGGCTGCCGCTGCGGCAAAAGTCTATTTCGTGGCAGCAGGGCTGCCGCTCAAAATGAAGGGATAACAAAATGCAGGGTCACAAGATTCCGGCAACGGTCATCACTGGCTTTCTCGGTTCGGGCAAGACTACCATGATCCGAAATCTGCTCGAAAATGCCAATGGCAAGCGCATCGCGCTGATCATCAACGAATTTGGTGATCTTGGCGTTGACGGGAATTTGCTCAAAGGCTGCGGTATCGAAGCGTGCCGCGACGAAGATATGATCGAACTTAACAATGGCTGCATTTGCTGCACCGTGGCTGATGATTTCATTCCCACCATGACCAAGCTTCTGGATCGACCTGATCGCTTTGATCACATTGTCATTGAAACGTCCGGTCTTGCTCTTCCACAGCCGCTGGTTGCCGCTTTTAACTGGCCGGAAATCAAGACACAGGTAACCGTTGATGGCGTTGTTACCGTTATTGATGCTGCCGCCGTGTCGGAGGGCCGTTTTGCAGATGATCACGATAAGGTTGACGCTCAGCGCGAGCAGGACGAGTCACTTGATCACGATAGCCCGCTGGAAGAGCTGTTCGAGGATCAAATTCGCGCCGCCGATCTTATTGTTCTGAACAAGACCGATCTTATTGACGAAGCTCAACTTGCCGGGGTCAAGAGTGACGTGCAGAGCCGCTCATCGCGTTCACTTAACATGGTTTCGGCTAGCTTTGGCAAGCTTAGCAATCAACTCCTACTTGGACTTGGTATTGGCACTGAAGAGGATATTGCGAACCGCAAGTCCCATCACGAGATGGAACATGAGGCAGGCGAAGAGCATGATCACGATGAATTTGAAAGCTTTGTCGTTGGGCTTGGGCCGGTTGCAGAGCCCAAATCATTTGTTGAGAAGTTGAAGCATGTGATCGTCGATCATGATGTCCTGCGGCTCAAAGGTTTCGTTGATGTACCCGGCAAGCCTATGCGCCTGGTCATTCAAGCCGTCGGATCACGCATCGAGCATTATTTTGATCGTAGCTGGAATCCGGGCGAAGAACGCCAGACAAGGCTCGTTGTTATTGGCCTGCACGATATTGATTCAGCAGCCATTACATCAGCTGTTAATGCTGCTGCAGCCTGATCGGAAATTGAATGCATCTTCTGCTGGCTCAAAAAGGAACGATTGCTGAAGGCACCGAGGCAATTGATCTCGGCCAGACACCGGGAGATGTACTGTTTCTTTCTGCTGCCGATACAGAACTTGCGAGCCTTGGTATGGCCCAACGGCAAGCTGGCAATGGCTTGTCGTTACGCTTGGCAAATATGATGGCGCTTGCGCATCCCATGTCCGTCGATGCCTATATCGAGCGGACAGCCCAATATTCCAAACTTATCGTTGTCAGGATTATCGGCGGCGAAAGCTATTGGCCTTACGGGTTGGAAGCGCTCCACGCCTGCGCTGTAAATCATAAGGTTCATTTGGCGGTTCTGCCGGGTGATGACAAGCCCGACCCGGGTCTGGACCGGTTTTCGACGGTTACGCGTCAGGATCGCGACGCTCTTTGGCATTACTTGCTGGAAGGTGGAGCGCAGAATGCGCATCGCTTTCTTGATTATTGCGCGGCAATGATCAATGGCGGAGATAAGCCGCAAGAGGCTGCACCATTGTTAAAGGCGGGCCTTTGGTGGCCGGGGAGCTCGGCTCCATCGCTAACCGAATTGCGCAAACACTGGGTGGCGGATGCTCCAATTGTTGCTATCTGCTTTTACAGGGCACTGGTGCAAAGCGGACAAATGCAACCCGTGGAAGCACTGGTTAGTGCGCTGAAGGCAAAGGGCCTTAACCCCTTGCCGGTTTTCGTTTCCAGCCTGAAAGATCCAGTCTCAGTTGCAACACTGACAGGTATTTTTAATGAAGCCGCGCCAGCAGTGGTCCTGAATGCAACTGGATTTGCGGTTTCGGTGCCCGGCGCGTCGCGTAAGCCCACCGTGCTTGAGCATGACGATGCTATGGTGCTGCAAGTCATCTTCTCAGGCTCAAGTGTCGATCAATGGCGCAATTCTGATCAGGGCCTTTCAGCGCGCGATCTGGCGATGAATGTTGCACTGCCCGAGATAGATGGCCGGGTTTTATCGCGCGCGGTGTCGTTCAAATCCGCACGCCATTATGATGAGGCGGTTCAGGCAAATATTGTTACGCATGAGCCTTTGGCCGATCGGGTTGAGTTCGTTGCAGCATTGGCTGCTGGCTGGGCTCGTCTTCGCGTCACAAAACCTGCCAAGCGTTTGACGGCATTGATCATGGCGAACTATCCAAATCGCGATGGCCGCCTTGGCAATGGCGTCGGCTTGGATACGCCAGCTGCAACGCGGCATATACTCGATAAAATGCGCGAGCAGGGCTATCCGGTCGCCGATATTCCTGCCGATGGCGATGCGCTGATTGATCATTTGATGGCGGGACCAACCAATTCCGCGAATGATGGGCGCGAGGTGCGCGAAACGATTTCTCTGCGAGAATACAAAGACTTCTTCGACACTCTTCCTCAATCGATTCAGGCCGCAGTAGTCGAGCGTTGGGGCAAACCAGAAGCCGACCCGTATTTCATTGCAGGCGATAACCTATTTGCGCTGCCTTTGGCGAGATACGGCGAAACTCTTGTCGGCATTCAGCCAGCTCGTGGTTATAATATTGACCCGAAAGAGACTTACCATTCGCCTGATCTTGTGCCGCCGCATGGTTATATCGCATTCTATGCCTATCTGCGGAGCGTGTATGGTGCCCATGCCATTGTACATGTCGGCAAGCATGGCAATCTGGAGTGGCTGCCGGGCAAATCCCTCGCGCTATCCGAAGCATGCTATCCAGAGGCGGTTTTAGGCCCTGTTCCCCATATCTATCCTTTTATCGTCAATGACCCAGGTGAGGGTACGCAGGCAAAACGCCGTTCATCGGCAGTTATTATCGATCATCTGACGCCGCCACTGACCCGTGCTGAAAGCTATGGACCGTTAAAGGATCTCGAGGCGCTTGTTGACGAATATTACGAAGCCTCGGGTGTTGATCCGCGTCGCCTTGTGCGTCTAAAGGGACAAATTCTCGATCTCGTGCGCGATATTGGTCTCGACACGGATGCTGGCATTCATGACCATGATCCAGATGATCTCGCTCTGCAAAAACTTGATGCCTATCTCTGTGATCTCAAGGAAATGCAGATTCGCGATGGATTGCATATTTTCGGGCAATCCCCCAAAGGCAGCCTGTTAACCGATTTGGTTGTGGCTTTGGCGCGTGTACCCCGCGGTTCGGGGCATGGATCTGATCAAAGTCTGCAACGTGCGATTGCTTTGGATCTCAAACTCGATGGCTTTGACCCGCTTGATTGTGACATGGCCGCGCCATGGGAAGGTTTGCGTCCGCAAGGCCTGAGAACTCTTTCCGATGCGTCTTGGCGTATCGCCGGGGACACGGTCGAGCGCATTGAAATCCTCGCGGCCAAGCTGGTAGCGGGTGAAGTTGAATGCCCTGAAGATTGGGTTACGACTACGGCGGTGCTGGAAGGCATCCGCGACAATCTGCATCCAGCTGTTTCAGCATGTGGCGACGCAGAAATTAATGCACTTTTGACGGCACTTGACGGACGTTTTGTAGCACCGGGACCTTCGGGAGCACCAACACGCGGACGGCCGGACGTTTTGCCAACAGGCCGCAACTTTTTTTCCATCGATACGCGCGCTGTGCCGACACCCGCCGCATGGGAATTGGGACAAAAATCTGCCGAGCTTTTGATCCGCCGATATACGCAAGATCATGGCGAATGGCCGACATCATTTGGTCTAACCGCTTGGGGCACGTCGAATATGCGCACTGGCGGAGATGATATTGCGCAGGCACTGGCGCTGATTGGAGTCAAACCCGTGTGGGACATGGCATCCCGCCGGGTTACTGGATATGAAATCATTCCGATTGCTTTGCTGGGGCGTCCGCGCGTGGATATAACCTTGCGTATTTCCGGCTTTTTCCGGGATGCTTTCCCTGATCAAATTGCATTATTTGATACTGCCGTTCGTGCGGTGGGAGCATTGGACGAAGACGAGCAGGACAATCCTATTGCTGCGCGTATGCGTAGTGAACAGGCGCAGTTGATTGCCGAAGGTGCCGACGAAAAGCTTGCCAAACAACGCGCGGGATTCCGTGTTTTCGGCTCAAAGCCGGGTGCTTATGGCGCCGGGCTGCAAGCGCTTATGGATGAGAATGATTGGGCGAAGCGCGATGATTTGGCCGAAGCGTGGCTGGTCTGGGGCGGCTACGCCTATGGTGCAGGCGAAGAAGGCAAGGCCGAGCGTGGCCTTCTCGAAGAACGATTGCGGACGGTAAATGCCGTTGTTCAAAATCAGGACAATCGGGAACATGATTTGCTTGATTCAGACGAGTATTACCAGTTTGAAGGTGGTATGTCGGCTGCGGTGGAGCTTGTGTCGGGCGAGCGGACCACGATCTACCACAATGATCATTCGCGCCCTGAAAAACCAGTCATCCGTACACTGGAAGAAGAGATTGCACGCACTGTGCGTGGGCGCGTGACAAACCCCAAATGGATTGCGGGTGTCATGCGTCATGGCTACAAGGGCGCTTTTGAAATGGCTGCCACAGTTGATTACCTGTTTGCTTTTGCCGCTACGACAGGGGCTGTGGGCGATCACCATTTTGAGGCAGTCTATCAGGCATTTCTGGTGGATGACGATGTGAGGGCTTTTCTTGCTGAGAAAAACCCCCATGCGCTGCGTGATATCGCCGAGAAACTGGAAGCTGCCGTGGATCGTGGTTTCTGGTCGCCACGTTCCAATTCGGCACGATTTGAACTGAGTAAGCTTGCTGCTTGAGATTATGATTCGGAAGGACACGCCAAATGGCTGAAAAATCACAAAAATTACAGAACCTGACCGAAGAGGAAATCAACGAACGGCACGCAGACAAGATGCGTAAGAAAAAGGCCGTTCGCGACAAGATACAGGCCACGAAAACGGACGAGAAGGGCTTGGTCATTGTCAATACGGGCAAAGGCAAAGGCAAGTCCACCGCCGGTTTCGGTGTTGTCTTCCGCGCATTGGGGCACGGAATGAAAGTCGGCGTCATTCAGTTCGTGAAAGGCTCGTGGGATACGGGTGAGCGCTGGGTTCTCGAAAAGTTTCCGGAGCAAGTGACGATTTCTGCCATGGGCGAGGGGTTTACCTGGGAAACGCAGGACCGTGCACGTGACATTGCGATGGCGCGCAATGCGTGGGAGCAGGCAAAGGCGATGATATTGGATGACGAAACTGAGTTGGTGCTTTGTGACGAACTGAATATCGCGCTTCGATATGATTATCTGCCCGTCGATGAAATCATTGACGTCTTGAAACAGAAGCCACACATGAAACATGTCATTATCACAGGTCGTAATGCCAAGGATGAGCTAATCGAGTTTGCCGACCTTGTGACGGAAATGGAAATGATCAAACATCCTTTCCGTGCGGGCATCAAAGCACAGAAGGGTATCGAGTTCTGATGATGTAAGGCTGGCTGGTATTGCCGCTTGAAGTCGGACTTTAGAACAAGTCCGACAGCCACACACGGACTGGATTGTCGCTGTCAAGCAGAAGCTTGGTTGCCAAGGCCAGACATACGATGATGAGAAGCGGCTTGATGATTTTCGCGCCATTTTTCATAGCCATGCCAGCGCCAATGCGTGCACCAATGAACTGCGCCACTCCCATCAATAAACCGATTTTCCAGTTGATTGCGCCAAGAAATGCGAATGTTATGAATCCGCCAAGATTTGACGAGAAGTTCAGCAGTTTCGTGTGAGCAGTGGCTTTCAACAGGCCAAAACCTGCAAGGGAAACGAAAGAAAGCATGAAGAACGAGCCCGTGCCGGGCCCGAAAAGCCCATCATAGAAGCCGATCAAGGGAACGATGCAAAGGCCAAAAATAAAGGGTGTAAGGCGCTGCGCACTGTCCACATCGCCCATATTGGGTTTGACAGCAAAGTAAAGCGCGATTGCTATTAGCAACAATGGCAAAAACGCGCGCAGCACGTCTCCGGGCAAGAACCCGGCCAGCAGAGCACCCCCAACCGCTCCAAGCGCTGCCATCAAGGCTGACGGCAGCTGCTTTTTCAAATCGACATGGCCCTTTTGCGCGTATGCCACGGTTGCGGAAGCCGAACCAAAAAGCGATTGCAACTTGTTGGTCCCGAGCGATTCTATTGGTGACATGCCGGCCAGCAATAGCGCAGGTACTGTCACCAACCCGCCTCCTCCCGCAATCGAGTCTATGAAGCCTGCCGCGAAGGCGGCAGCGATCAAAATCAAATGAACATTGTCGAAAAAGGCGGACATGGCGGGAGACTCGTTTGAACGAGGCGGACAATAGTTGGATTTTCGCGTTTGGCGAGCGGTTTTGCGGGACAGTTATAGGGCTTGATGCGATTAGGCGCCCGCTGTGTTGTTTACGCACTTGAATTTGCTGGGTTGCGCTGCAATCAATTACGTCAAATCATTTCGGGGGTATAATGAGCGAGAGCATTTTTGATCGGATCACAGCGTTTCTGGGCACAAAGAGCGCGGTGCAGAAGGTAGCGGATGATCCGGTGCTCACAGCCGAACTTTTGCTGCTTTTGCATGTGGCGTTGGCGGATGGAAAAACTGAAAAGGCTGAGTATGCTGCGATCATGCGGATAGCATCGACCGATTTTGGTATTTCGCCCGACGAATTCGGAGAAGTTGCTGAATACCTCAAGGACTTTGGTTATGAGACCACCAGCAGCCAAGCGGCGCTGGCCTTTGCGGATGTTCCTTTTGAACGCAAGGTGCAACTGCTGCGCCATCTTCTTACGATCGCAAATGCGGATAATGAGCTTGATCCCAAAGAAGCCAATCTTATCCGCAAGACTGCGGAAATGTTGGGCGTAACTCCGGAAGAGCTGCATAAGTCTCATTAATGGAAACCTATACTCTTGGGCTTGGGTGTGAGCGCGGTTGTGATCCTGCCGAGCTGCTTGCTCTAGCAGAACACGTTATAACCACCGCCGGACGCGATATTTCGCGGCTAGCCGGTCTATTCACTATCGATCAGCGGATGAACGAGCCAGCGATTGTCTATGTCGCCACCCGCCTAGCAGTTCCTTTATACGCATTTGATGCCGCCAGGTTGGAAGTGGAAACGCCGCGCTTGCTCAATCCGTCTGCGCAGGTTTTCGCGCTTGTGGGTTGTCACGGCGTCGCTGAAGCTGCCGCGCTGGCGGGTGCGGGATCCAAAGCGCAGCTAATAGTTGGCAAGACAAAATCAGCTCACGCCACCGCGGCACTTGCAGTTTACAACGCAATCCCATAGCGAATTATCATGATTGTTCATTTTATTGGAGCGGGCCCCGGTGCCCCGGACCTTATCACAGTGCGGGGATTGAAGCTGATTCAATCTTGCCCTGTTTGTCTATATGCAGGCTCACTCGTCCCGCCGGAAATGGTTGCGGAGGTGCCGGAAGGCGCGCGCGTGGTCGACACGTCTTCGCTCAATCTCGATGAAATTATTGCAGAGTTTGAGTTGGCGCATGCGGAGGGCAAGGACGTAGCGCGTGTCCATTCCGGCGACCCATCGATTTATGGAGCGGTTGCCGAGCAAATGCGACGGCTGGATGCGCTGGGTATTGAGTATGACGTAACGCCGGGCGTGCCTGCCTTTGCTGCAGCAGCTGCCGCGCTTAAAAAGGAACTTACCGTTCCTGAGGTGTGTCAAACCATTATCCTCACCCGGACTTCGATGAAATCGTCCGCCATGCCAGCAGGAGAGGAGCTTGCGACTTTAGGCAAATCCGGTGCCACCATGGTGATCCATTTGTCGATCCGTAATTTGAAACGCATTGAGGAAGAGCTTTCCCCGCTTTATGGCGATGATTGTCCCGTCATTATCGCCTATCGTGTGGGTTGGCCGGATGAACAATTTCTTCACGGAACACTTGCAGATATCGCCAAAAAGGTTGCCGATTCTGGTTTGATGCGCTCCGCGATGATCTTTGTCGGGCGGGGATTATCCGCCGACGGCTTCAGGGATTCAGCGCTTTACCATAAGAGCCACAGCCACACATTGCGTTCAGGTTCCAAGTGAATTCAATGTCTCCCTGACAAAACCGATAACGCTCTCCACGTCGGGCAATGTGCGGATTTCTGGGCGACGCGGTCGTTCAAGCATGATGACAGGAATACCCAGATCGCGGGCCGCCGTGATTTTGGCATAGGAGGCCTTGCCGCCCGAATTGCGGCAGACGATGTGGGTGATCCGCTTGGCGATAAGAAGGCTGGCCTCGCTTTCAACGGTCCCCGGTTTAGACAATTCCAGCTCGAAGTCGACAAGATCAAGGGGTGCTTCAGGCGGATCGATCATGCGAACCACGAAGTGCACGCTGTTTCGCTTGGAGAATGTTGCGATATGTTGTTTGCCAAGCGCCAGCAGCACCCGTGCCTTTGATGGAATAGCATCTGCCGCCTGCGCCAATGTATCGACCACAATCCACTTGTCGCCAGGTTTCTTAAGCCATGCAGGACGTTCCAGTCTTACAAATGCGATCGGATTTACAGTTGTGCTGGCAAAAATAGCATTATCCGATATTTGCGTGGCAAAAGGGTGGGTCGCGTCAATTAACAGCTTGACGTTTTCGGCCTTGAGATAGTCTGCCAACCCTTGAGGTCCGCCAAAGCCGCCAACGCGGATTTCGCCCGCAATTTTTGCAGGCGCGAGGGTCCGGCCGGCTAGTGATGAAATCACGCGCAGATGCGGTGCTTGCAAACGGGATGCGAGTTTAACTGCTTCCGCCGTGCCACCCAGAATGAGAATTGTTGTTTCAGACACGGGCGAGTACAGTCCCTTTGCGGTCAGTCACAATAACCTCCACGTCGACAGGGGCACCCTTCAGTGTATCAATTGCGGTCTGTTTCGCCTTGATGGCAATTGCGTGTGCAAGGTCAATCCCAAGCTCTTGAGTTATTTCAAGCACTTCCTGGGCCGTATTCGCATTTAGAATCCGGTTTCTCTCGGCTGGGGCTAGCCCGAGGTTTTCCGCCTCGTCTGCCAGAAAGGTCATATCAACCTGGCTGCGGCCTGAATGAAGATCGAGAGCGCCTTGCGCAAGCTTGGTCAGTTTCGCAAATCCGCCCGCAATTGTGAGCCTGTCAATTGGGTGCACACGCAGATATTTGAGCAATCCTCCGGCAAAATCCCCCATATCGAGAAGTGCAATCTCAGGCAGATTGTATATTGCCTGAGCAGCGTCCTCTGACGTGGATCCTGTTGCGGCAAGAACGTGTTTCAGTCCTGCTGCACGAGAAACATCAATGCCACGATGAATGGAATGTATCCAGGCAGCGCAAGAAAACGGGTGAACAATTCCGGTTGTCCCCAAGATGGAAATGCCGCCAACAATTCCGAGGCGGGGGTTCCATGTCTGCTTGGCCAGTTCTTCGCCGTCCGGAACCGATATTGCGATTAGCAGATCCGCTGGCAAATCATATTCTGCGCATATTTCTTCGCATATCTTTGTCATCATCTCGCGGGGCACCGGATTTATAGCGGCTTGCCCGGGAGGAATGGGAAGGCCGGGCAGTGTAACTGTGCCAACACCTTCGCCAGCGGCAAACTGAATGCCGCTTCCCGGCGGTGCCGGGAACACCGTGGAGATTATGGTTGCACCATGTGTAACATCAGGGTCGTCTCCCGCATCTTTTACAATTCCAGCCATTGCGTAGCCTTCACCAATCGATTCTATGGCAAGCTGGAAGTGTGGAACTTCGCCTTTAGGCAAAATGATTGCCACCGGATCAGGAAATTCACCCGTGATCAGCGCGAGCAATGCTGCTTTGGTTGCTGCAGTTGCGCATGCCCCGGTTGTCCAGCCGCGGCGCAAGGGGGCCCCGCCGGGTTCGTGTGGTTTGCGCAAGGCGGTCTCAGGCTCGTTATTCATTCCAACCTTATAGACCAGCTTGTGCAATCGTTGCATGATTTTTCCGACAGGTGCATTCTTGCAGACAGAAAAATTGTGCTATGCGCAGATGAACGAGGTTAAATGATGCGCGCAAAGCGGAATAAGCTGCCGAAATTTGAGATTGGACATGTCTGGCTTGTTGGAGCCGGACCCGGTGATCCAGGACTTTTGACGTTGCATGCAGTCAATGCTCTGGAGCAGGCCGACGTGATTGTCTATGACGCGCTGGTGAACGAAGAATGTCTCTCATTTGCTGGCCCGTCCGCTGTTTTGGAATATGCCGGCAAGCGCGGTGGTAAACCTTCACCACAGCAACGGGATATCTCTCTTCGGCTCGTTGAGCTCGCCCGTGCGGGCAAGCGGGTGCTCCGCCTGAAGGGTGGCGATCCATTTGTATTCGGCAGAGGCGGCGAGGAGGCACTTACCCTTGTCGAACATGACGTGCCGTTCCGGATTGTTCCCGGCATAACTGCTGGCATTGGCGGACTGGCCTATGCCGGTATTCCCGTTACCCATCGAGAAACCAATCAAAGCGTTACCTTTTTGACAGGGCACGATGCCACTGGCCTTGTTCCCGATTCGATGGACTGGAAGAGCATTGCACAGGGCTCTGCCGTTATCGTCATGTACATGGCGATGAAACATATTGGTCTTATAGCTTCGCGCTTGATGGAGGCGGGCCGCCCCTCTGACGAACCTGTCGCATTCGTCTGCAATGCCACTACCGCTCATCAGCAGGTGCTTGAAACAACGCTGGAGAAAGCAGAGTCTGATGTGGAGGCTGCTGATCTCAGGCCTCCGGCCATAGTGGTCGTTGGGCAGGTCGTTCGACTGCGTGGTGCGTTGGACTGGCTAGGCGCGCTTGAAGGTCGCGTCCTGACAAATGACCCGCTCGGTACGCGGCGCGCGAAGGATGCCGGATGAAAGGTTTCCTGATTGCCGCGCCCTCATCAGGTAGCGGAAAGACAACGGTTACGCTTGGCCTTTTGCGGGCATTGCGCAATTTGGGCGTTAATATTGCTCCCGCAAAAGCAGGTCCGGATTATATTGACCCTGCCTATCATGCGGTTGCCGGTGGCGCGCCGTGTGTCAATCTTGATCCTTGGGCCATGCGGCCCGACCTCATCAGTGCGCTAGCCTCCAGGCACGCAGAAGGCGACAAGACGTTGATCGTTGAGGGCATGATGGGGCTGTTTGACGGCGCTTCGGATGGCAAGGGCTCTGCCGCTGATCTGGCCAAACATTTATCCCTGCCCATTATTCTGGTTGTCGATTGTGCCCGCCAATCGCATTCAATTGCCGCACTTGTCAGTGGGTTTCGTGATTTCCGGCGAGATGTCATGATTGCAGGACTTATTCTTAACCGCGTTGGCAGTGCGCGTCATGAAATGATGCTGCGTTCTGCATTGCAGCCGGTCGGGATTGCCGTATTGGGATCATTACCCAAAAGCGAACAATTGCAGCTGCCGGAAAGACATCTTGGCTTAGTGCAAGCAGGCGAGCACCGTGATCTCGACAATTTCCTTGAAAATGCTGGTTTGATGGTCTCCGAACGAATTGATATCCACAGCATTCTCGACATTGCAGGACGATATGGCTCATTGGAATCGATGGCTAACATCAAGCGCGTTCCTCCGCTGGGGCAGAGGATAGCGGTGGCGCACGACAATGCTTTTGCGTTCTCCTATTTTCATTTGCTGGATGGTTGGCGCAGGCGTGGTGCTGAAATCAGCTTCTTTTCTCCGCTTGCCGATGAGGTCCCTGCCGCGAACAGTGATGCGATTTATTTGCCTGGCGGCTATCCCGAGCTTTATGCGGGTAAGTTAGCCGCAGCCAACCACTTTGCCGAAGGGATGAAGCAGGCAGCGGCCAAAACAATCCCAATCTATGGTGAGTGCGGTGGCTATATGGTGCTTGGCGAAAGCATCGAAGATGCTGCGGGAGTTTCACATAGAATGCTCGGTTTATTGCCTGTTGAAACAAGCTTTGCAAAGCGCAAACTGCATCTGGGCTATCGACGACTGACGCCCGTCGAAGGGTCGCCTTTCCACACGCCCTTGACCGGACATGAATTTCACTACGCGAGCATTGTGCGAGAAGGAAAGGCACACCGCTTGTTTCATGTTAGCGATGCTTTGGACAATGATCTGGGCGATGCTGGTTTGCGCGTCGGTTCGGTCAGTGGTTCCTATATGCATGTAATTGATTTGGTTGGATGATGCAGATTGAACATGGAGGCGCCCTTGATGGCGCTGTAGCGCGGTTTGGCGGTGCGCCGTCGGATTGGATTGACCTTTCGACTGGCATTAATCCGGAATTGTTTCCATTGCCCGAGATTGGGCCGGAAATCTGGAACAGATTGCCGGATCAGAAGCTGTTAGCCACGGCAATTGCCTCAGCGCGGCGCTACTACGGCACCCGCGCTGAGGCCGGTATTGTCGCTGCGCCCGGCACTCAAGCTCTGATACAAATATTGCCGGAATTGATGCAAGTTGGTGAAGTCACGATCATTGGTCCCACATATCAAGAGCACGAGTTTTCATTCAAACAGGCTGGATGGCATGTTTCCCATCAGACTCAAATTGGCGAAATTCCTCGATCTGCAAAGATTGTTGTGATGGTCAATCCTAACAATCCCGACGGTCGGATTGTGCCTGCGGAAATCTTGATTAATCTTGCCAAGGAAATGCATGGCAGAGGTGGATATCTCATCGTGGATGAAGCCTTTGCTGACCCCCATCCAGAATGCAGCGTCGCTGCATATGCAGGCATGGATGGGCTGATTGTTCTCAAATCATTTGGCAAGTTCTTCGGCCTTGGCGGACTACGTCTCGGTTTTGCTTTGACCACCCATGCATATGCTGAGCGATTGGAACTGAGGCTTGGACCATGGGCCGTATCCGGGCCAGCGCTTGCCATAGCAGCCCATGCGTTTTCTCATGCGAAGCTTTTGAGCGAGTACACCTCGAGATTAAAAATTCGCCGCAAATTGCTCGCAGATGTACTTTCGAAAGTTCAACTAATCGAGATTGGTGGAACGATGCTGTTTTCTCTAGTCAAATTCGATGAGGCGCATCGGCTTCATGACACATTATGCGAGCAGCGTGTCTTTACCCGGAAATTTAATAATGCGCCGCAGCACTTACGGTTCGGACTCCCGCTCGATGAGTTGGCAGCGAGCCGGTTGCATAAGCGACTTGCCTTGGCACTGAGTGCAATCCAGAACTGATATTTTGATTCAACAGGATAGAATCTATAATGGAAATCAACCTCTTGATCCTGTTTCTTGCCCTGCTGGCAGATCGTTATTTTGGCGACCCCGAATGGTTGTGGAAAAAAATACCGCATCCGGTTGTTATGTTTGGCAGAGCTATTTCCTATGTGGACAAGCGCTTTAATGTGCCGGGCAATTCCGACCAGCGGCGTCGGCGCGATGGTTTTCTTGCTGTGCTGGGACTTTTATTGCTTTCCGCGGCCATTGGCTTCTTTGTGCATCTGGCATTACGGACAATTCCGCCTTTTGGTGGTTTGATTGAAGCTATTATCGTCGCTGTTTTCTTGGCGCAGAAGAGTCTTGGCGATCATGTTGAGAGGGTCGCAATAGCATTGCGCGAAGAAGGGCTGATTGGCGCACGGCATGCTGTTTCAATGATTGTGGGTCGCGATCCGGACGTTCTGGATGAGCCCGCGATCAGTCGGGCTGCCATTGAAAGTCTCGCGGAAAACACCTCGGACGGCATCATTGCTCCCGCGTTCTGGTTTGTACTGCTCGGGCTGCCTGGTCTATTCGCCTATAAAATGCTGAACACGGCTGATTCCATGATCGGACATTTGAATGATCGTCATCGCGATTTTGGCCGCTTTGCCGCAAAGCTGGACGATGCTGCCAATTGGGTACCGGCGCGTTTAACTGGTTTGTTGATCGCTTGTGCGGCTTGGGTCGCTTACGGTTACCGGGCCGCCAAACAGTCTTTCGATGTCATGATGCGGGACGCTCGCTTGCATAGATCGCCAAATGCTGGCTGGCCTGAAGCGGCAATGGCGGGGGCAATCGACGTAGCGCTGGCGGGCCCGCGCATTTATGGCGGCGTCATCGCAAATGAACCAATGTTGAATGGTGCTGGGCGGCGGGACGCGGGCTTGGAGAATATCGAGGATGCTTTACATGTTTTCAGCACAACAACAGCGATCTTCGCGATAGCAGTTCTTACCCTTTTTATTGTTGGCCTGTTTTTCTAGAGCAAGCGCACTATCAGCGCATATAGCGCAATTTGGGATCGAGAAAGTCTCTAAGCCCGTCGCCAAGCAAATTGAGCCCGAGCACTGTCACCATGATGGCCAGTCCTGGAAAAAGGGCCATGTGCGGCGCGAGGCTGATCATGGTTTGTGCCTCAAACAGCATTCGGCCCCAGCTTGGCATTGGCGGTTGAGCGCCGAGTCCGACATAGGACAGCCCTGCTTCAGCAAGAATGCCGAGGGAAAACTGGATTGTGCCCTGTATAATCAAGACATTGGCCAAGTTCGGCAGGATGTGATCGAGGGTGATACGGCCTTCACCTTTGCCGATGGCCCGAGCGGCAAGAACAAATTCCCGAACCCAAAGCGCTAGCGCCGCTCCTCGCGCGACACGCGCGAACACTGGAATGTTGAAGATGCCGATGGCAATGATAGCGTTAACGGCTCCAGGGCCAAAAATGGCGGTGATCATGACGGCCGACAGAAGGGCAGGGAAAGCAAAAATGAGGTCGTTGAATCGCATAAGCATCTCGTCGACAATGCCGCCGCGGGCAGCCGCCCAAAGTCCCAATGGGACACCGATACCAGCGCCAATCGCAACCGAAACAAACGCGACGAAAATCGAAGCGCGGCTGCCGACCATGATCATAGACAGGATATCTCGACCGAAATGGTCTGTACCCAGCCAGTGCGAAATGGATGGCGGCTTTAACTTCGCGACTATATCAAGCGCTGAGACGCTGTAGGGCGTCCACAAGAACGATAGACCAGCCATCAATGCCACGATAAGCGTGATGATCGTTCCAATCAGAAATGACCTGTTGCCGATCAGACTTTCGAATTTGCGGCTCACGTGCGGCTCCACAAACGCGGGTCGACAATGGCGTAGGACAGATCAACGAGGACATTAACTGCAATCACAGTAGCCACGAGAATCATGACGACACCCTCTACCACTATCAGGTCGCGTTGAGTGATTGCTTGGAATACCAAGCGCCCCAGACCCGGCAGGTAGAATACATTCTCCACGATGATTGTACCGGCGAGGAGAAATGAAAATTGCATGCCAAGTATAGTCAAGACGGGTATTAGCGCGTTACGCAACGCATGATGATAAAGCACTTTGCGCCGTGACAGCCCTTTGGCACGGGCAGTGCGTATATAATCTTCGCCGAGAACATCTAGCAAAGAAGATCGGGTTACCCGAGCAAGAATGGAAGCTTGAGGCAGGGCCAAGGCAACCGATGGCAATATCAGTGACTTTATGCTCGGCCAAAAGCCGTTTTCCCATCCAGCGAACCCGCCAGCTGGCAAAAGACGTAACACAACTGCAAATATATAGACGAGGAGCAGAGCAAACCAGAAATTCGGGATTGCTACGCCAACTTGCGCAATTCCCATCGCAGTCGTGTCTGCTGTGCTGCCGCGCCTTGATGCTGCGAATATTCCAATCGGAATGGCTATTATTGTCGAAAGAGCGAGCGAAATCAGCGCCAAAGGTAGGGAAACCGCAATCCGCTCTTTAATGAGATCAATTACCGGAACCGAATAGGTGTAAGACTTGCCAAAATCTCCGGTCAGCAAATCGCCCAGCCAACTGAAATATCGTAAAATCAGGGGTTGGTTAAATCCCATCTGATCTTGCAGGGCTCGAACGGCGTCTTCGGTAGCATTCATGCCGAGCATTAGTCGCGCCGGATCGCCCGGCACAACTTCCAACACGGCAAATACAATGATTGATGCCGCCAGCAACGTAAGGATGCCAATAACCACGCGTTTTGACGCGTAGCTCAGCATGCCATCCCTTTTTGAAAGCCAGGAGTCATCTTTAATCGGCCCATTTTACTGCGGTCAAATCATTTGCCTGAATTGGCCCGTTCTCCCAAAGGCCCTCGATTTTTACGTCCCATATGCCGGTTTTTGGCAATTGAAACAAAAATGCTGCGGGTTCGTCGGCTGCGAGCAGCTTTTGCGCCTGCTGATAAAGCTCAATGCGCTTTGGTCCATCGGAAGT
This sequence comes from Phyllobacterium sp. GQ127, assembly GCF_059758635.1. Taxonomy (NCBI): domain Bacteria; kingdom Pseudomonadati; phylum Pseudomonadota; class Alphaproteobacteria; order Hyphomicrobiales; family Phyllobacteriaceae; genus Phyllobacterium; species Phyllobacterium sp. GQ127. The sequence continues at coordinate 1,065,432 of NZ_JCAXDZ010000001.1, read as the reverse complement.
TGCATCTATCTGCTTGATCAATTCCTTAAACGGAGCGCTGTCATAGTTGAAATAGTAATCATCGCGCGCAAAAATGTTGAGATCGTTTGGCTCGGTGTGAGAAACGATTGTCATGTCATAATTTTTATTCTTGAAGACTTGGTCGAGCCATTGCGCCCATTCTACCGGGATAATTTCGGCTTCTATCCCAATCTCACGCAGTTGAGCGGCAATAATCTCGCCGCCACGCCGTGCATAGGTCGGGGGTGGCAATTTGAGCGTTATCTTGAAGCCGTCGGCATAACCAGCTTCAGCCAAAAGCTTCTTGGCAAGTTCGGGATCATAGGCCGTTTCTGCCGTCAAATCCAAATAGGCCGGATGATGTGGTGGAAAGAATGAACCAATCGGAGTTCCAAATCCAAACATGGTTCCATCGATAACCGTCTTGCGGTCAATTGCATGTGCAATTGCCTGACGCACTTTGACGTTGTCGAAGGGGGGCTTCTTATTGTTCATGCCCATCACTGTTTCGCCTTCGGTCGTGCCGATCACGACCTTGAAGCGCGGATCTGCCTGAAATTGAGCAATGGTTTCATAGCTGGGGAAAACCGGAAATGCCTGCACATCACCCGCCAAAAGAGCCGCTGTTGCTGCCGCTGGATCGGGGATAATGCGAAACGTGGCTTTTTCGAGCGTTGCTGGCGTTCCCCAATAGTCCGGATTTTTCGCGATGACGATCTGCGATCCCTTTGCCCAGTTTTCCAATTTGAAAGGGCCGGTGCCGATTGGCTTGTCCTTATTGGTATCGGCGCTTTCCGGCGCAACAATAACCGCATCGCCCCAAGCCATATTATAGAGAAAATCACCGCTCGGTTGTTTCAAAGCCACTTTGACAGTCAGCGGATCGACGCTTTCGACCGTATCTATCGCAGCAAAGAGACCCTTCTGGGCATTGGTTGACGTGTCGCCTCGAGCTCTGTCGAGGGAGAACTTCACATCGTCCGCATCAAATGTCGTGCCATCGTGAAATTTAACGCCCTTATGCAGCTTGAACGTATAGACCTTGCCGTCGTCTGATTTGGTCCAGCTTTCGGCCAAAGCGGGCAGGACATCACCTTTCTGGCCAATGCGCGTCAAACCCTCAAATATATTGGCATATACGATCTCATCGATCGCCGCTGCGGCGCCGGCTGTCGGATCAAGATGCGGCGGCTCCAATACAATGCCGAGCACGAGATCCGTCTTCGCTGCAAATGAAGCGGTTACCGAGAGCAGGGCGACTGCCGTGCCGAACAAAAATGCTTTCCAGATATTCATTCAGCGTCTCCCATTAAATCGAACCGGACAGTAGCACTTTCAGGCCAAGAGCCATCACTTTGGCTGACTCGATCATATCTTCAATACCGACATATTCATCCGGCCGGTGGGCAAGATCGAGAATGCCCGGACCATAGGCGATGCAATCGTGCAAAAGCCCGATGCGTGCAATATGTTTCTGATCATATGTTCCGGGCGAAATCACATATTCCGGTTCTTTGCCGAAAACAGAGCGAATCGCCTGTGCTACTGCCGTTACGACAGGAGCGTCGCGCTCGGTCATCAAGGGCTGAACTTCCATGATGTCGCGAATTTTGTAATGGAACTTTGGCCGTTCCCATTGAAGGCGGTCCAGGATTGATGTGACCTCGCGCTTGACCTCGTCAATATCCTCCTCAAGCAGGAAGCGCCGATCGATTGTAAGCCGGCATGAATCTGGAACATTGGGCGAGGGCAGCCCCGAAAAATCATCGGTTTGTCCGCCATGAACCGAGTTGATATTCATCGTTGATCGCCGCGCGCCCTCGGGAACCACCGGCATCCGGGTTTCTTTCCGATCGAGGGCGGGAAAAAGTTCTTTCTCAAATGCATCAAGAACTGCACCCATATGCCTGACTGCGCAATCACCAAGAAATGGCATCGAGCCATGCGCGATCTCGCCCTTGGTTTCGATCTCCGCCCACCACACGCCGCGATGACCAAGGCAAATACGATCCTTGTTCAGTGGTTCGGGAATGATCACGTGATCAACCCGAGGTTTGGAAAAGAACCCCTTGCTAGCAAGATAGGCTACGCCGCCAAAGCCGCCGGACTCCTCGTCCACTGTGCCTGAAATCTCTATGGCGCCAGCAAAATCAGGGTAGACTTCGAGAAAAGCTTCTGCAGCTATAATTGAAGCGGCGAGACCGCCTTTCATGTCGCATGCGCCACGACCGTAGATTTTGCCATCCTTGACGACACCTCCAAAAGGGTCGACGGTCCAGCCTTTGCCGGTATCTACGACATCAATATGCGAATTGAAATGAACGGTCTGGCCAGGAGTGCGACCATCGAAGCGCGCAAGGACATTTGTCCGTGGATATCGGTCCGTATCGCCAGGGGTTCCTTCAGCGCGAATCAATTGCGTTTCAAAACCACTCTTCTGCAATCGTTGTGCGATGTACTCTGCGCAGGGGGCGTAGGCTTCGCCCGGTGGATTAATCGTCGGAAAGCGTATCAACTCTTGCGTGAGTGCGATCAGATCGTCACGTCGTTTATCAATCGCGCGGGAAAGCTTTTCGTCCATTCGCCTATCAAATCAGGCGGTATCCCGATTTGGCAAGAGGCAAGTTTCGCAACGATGGCAAATTGCCGCTTTCCTGGTGAGATGTCGTTTGAGTGTTTGGTAGATTGGAATTGTTCTTATAAAACAGCATGCGAAGCTGATGATGATCGGGGCAACACGACATGAATTCCGAACCACGCCTTGCCCTGTCCGAGCCGGTTGGTGACGAGATTGCCAAAACGACTTGTTATATGTGTGCCTGCCGCTGCGGCATTGATGTCCATTTGAAGGATGGAAAAGTTCGCTACATCGAGGGCAATCGCGATCACCCGATTAACAAGGGTGTGCTTTGCGCCAAGGGCTCAGCGGGAATCATGCAGCATTATTCGCCCGCGCGATTGCGTGCGCCGTTGCTCCGCACGGGACCGCGCGGATCGGGTGAATTTAGGGAAATCAGTTGGGACGAAGCGCTTAAGCTGGCGGTCGATTGGCTGCAACCAATCCGCGATACAGCACCGCAGAAACTCGCTTTTTTTACGGGCCGAGATCAAAGCCAGGCATTGACGAGCTTTTGGGCTCAAAATTTCGGGACGCCTAATTATGCGGCCCATGGCGGGTTCTGCTCAGTCAACATGGCAGCCGCTGGCATTTATACAATCGGCGGGGCATTTTGGGAGTTTGGCGCACCGGATTGGGACAAAACAAAGCTGTTCGTACTCTTCGGTGTGGCGGAAGATCATGACTCCAATCCCATCAAGATTGGCATTTCAAAACTTAAGAAGCAGGGCGCGCGCTTTGTTTCGGTCAATCCGGTTCGCACCGGATATTCCGCTATCGCCGATAATTGGATTGGCATCCGGCCGGGCACAGACGGTCTGCTTGTCCTGAGCATTATCCATGAGCTGTTCCGGACGGGTAAGATCGATCTGGACTATCTTGCCCGGTATACCAATGCGCCTTGGCTGGTAATCGACAAGGAGGGCCACGAAGATCACGGCCTGTTCTTGCGCGATGATCTTGGAAAAGCGCTGATTAGAGACCGAAAGACAGGCGCTGTCGTGCGTTTCGATGAGCCGGGCCATATTGCCGATCTTAACGCTGAATTTACGACAGCAGATGGACTCAAGGTGCGCAGCGTTCTGCGGTTAATGGCGGAGAAATATCTCGATCCGAAATATGCTCCTGAAGCTGTTGCGGCTGAAACCGGTGTTTCAGCCGCAACAATTAGCGGGCTTGCGGCAGAGATTGCGCGCGTAGCCTTCGAAGAAGAAATTATCGTCGAGCAGCCCTGGATCGATATGAAGGGCGAGCAGCATGAGGTCATGATTGGGCGACCGGTCAGCTTCCACGCCATGCGTGGCATTTCTGCTCATTCCAATGGCTTTCAATCGGCCCGCGCCTTGCATGTGTTGCAGACAATCATTGGTTCCATCGATTGTCCTGGCGGCTATCGTTACAAGCCGCCCTATCCAAAACCTGCTACGGCGCACCCCCGGCCTCATGGTCGTTCGGAACATGTGACGCCGGGAAAACCTCTGGCTGGGCCACATCTCGGATATCCATTGGGTCCGGAAGATCTGCTTGTTGATGCTGAAGGCAAGCCGCAGCGGATAGACAAGGCGTTTTCGTGGGAAGCGCCACTCTCTGCCCACGGCATGATGCACATGGTGATCGCCAATGCTCATGCGGGCGATCCTTACCCGATTGACGTGCTGTTTCTGTACATGGCGAATATGGCCTGGAACTCGTCGATGAACACGCGTGGCACGATCAAGATGCTGGAGGAGCGTGACGAGGCAACCGGCGAATATAAGATTCCGAAAATTATCTACTCCGATGCCTATTCATCGGAAATGGTTGCTTATGCCGATCTTGTCTTGCCCGATACGACTTATCTCGAACGGCATGACTGTATCTCACTACTGGACAGACCTATTTCTGAACCGGGGGCCGTATGTGATGCAATTCGCTGGCCTGTCATCAAGCCTGACCGGGATGTACGCGGTTTCCAATCGGTATTGATAGACCTTGGTGCTCGGTTGAAGCTGCCGGGCTTTGTGAACGAGGATGGTGAGGCGCTCTACAAGGATTATGCCGATTATATCGCCAATCACCAGCGCAAGCCGGGTATTGGTCCATTGTCAGGTTGGCGCGGCGCTCAAGCCGATAGCGAGGGCAGGGGCGCTCCCAATCAGGATCAAATTCAAAATTATATTGATAATGGAGCCTTTTGGACAAAACACATTCCGCAGGAGGCATTGTATTTCAAACATCACAATGCCGCGTATCAGCAATTCGCAATCGATATGGGCTTCTTCGATACTCCCCAGCCGGTGACGATTCAACTCTATGTGGAGACGTTGCAGAAGTTCCGCCTTTCCGCAGAAGGCATTCGAAAACCCTTTGCGCCATCGCAATACAAGCAGCGCCTGCTGGAATGTTTCGACCCACTGCCGGATTGGTACCGCCCGTTTGAAGAACAGGGTGTTGATACGACGGAATTTCCGTACCATGCGATTACCCAGCGCCCGATGGCCATGTACCATTCATGGGGTTCGCAAAATGCCTGGTTGCGCCAGATCCACACGAAAAACCCGCTATATGTGCCAGGTGTCATCTGCGATGAGATCGGGTTGAGTGATGGAGACTGGGCTTGGATTATCTCCCATCATGGCCGGATCAAATGTGAAATTGCCCGTACTGATGCCGTGAATGGCAAAACCATGTGGACATGGAACGCAATTGGCAAGCGTGGCGGAGCCTGGGCGCTTGAGCCAAATTCGCCCGAGGCCACCAAGGGATTCTTGCTGAACCATCTTATTCACGAGTTGCTACCACCGAAATCCGATGGCATGCGCTGGTCTAATTCCGATCCGATTACCGGACAGGCGGCATGGTATGATCTGCGCGTACGAATTGAGAAAGCTGAAATTGGCGAAGGGTTTAGCGAACCGCATTTCAAGGCGATAAAGCGTCCTGGAAGCCAAAAGGAGCCGCCGGAAGAAGTGCGTTATGGGCAGGAGTGGGCGAAATGACGAGTCTGCCACACAGCCCTGCCTCAAAAAAACTGGGTCTGGTTATCGACCTTGATGTTTGCGTTGGTTGTCATGCCTGTGTCATCAGTTGCAAGGAGTGGAACACGGGTGGTTATGGCAGCGCCTTGTCTGACCAACATGCCTATGGCGCAGATGTATCTGGCACATTTCTCAATCGCATTCACAGCTTTGAAGTTGTTCCGGAAGGTGGCCTGATCATCGGCGAAGCGGGTGAAGCCCGTGTGGTACATTTTCCCAAGTCCTGCCTGCACTGCGAAGATGCACCTTGCGTAACGGTGTGCCCAACGGGAGCCTCATACAAGCGTGCAGAAGACGGTATAGTGCTGGTGGACGAGGATAAGTGTATTGGCTGCGGGCTTTGCGCCTGGTCATGCGCCTATGGTGCCCGGGAAATGGATCTGGCTGCCGGCGTGATGAAGAAATGCACGCTCTGCGTTGACCGTATCTATAATGAGACATTGAAGCAGGAGGATCGTGTTCCTTCCTGCGTCAGAACCTGTCCGGTCAATGCTCGGCACTTTGGTGATCTTGGTGACCCGAATTCCGATGTTTCCATGATGGTTGCTGAGCGGGGTGGTTTTGATCTGATGCCGGAACAGGATACAAGGCCGACGAATAAATATTTGCCCCCACGTCCTCGTAGTTCATTGAGTGATGTTGCACCGATTATTCCGCTTGCGGAAAATACCGAAGGTGCGCGTGGCTTCTTTGCATGGCTCGACAAAACGTTGGATAGAATCTGATGCATCCAGCGTTTTCGATGATCATTTTCACGACCTTATCGGGATTGGGCTATGGCCTAGCCATTGTGCTCGGCCTTGGCTTTTTCGATCCTGCCATGGTTGCAACAAAGCTAGCCTACCTGACCTCGCTAACTCTCATTGCAACAGGCTTGATTGCGTCGCTTTTCCATTTAGGAAATCCACAACGCGCTTGGCGGGCGCTGAGCCAATGGCGTTCCAGTTGGTTGTCGCGTGAAGGTGTCATGGCAATCGCTACCTTTGTTCCCTTTACGTTAAGCGCCGGTTTGGCAATTTTTGCCAATCGGTATGATGCGACTCTGGGTTTGATCAGCGTGCTCGGTTCGCTATTGACGGTCTATTGCACGTCAATGATTTATGGGTCGCTGAAGACTGTAGACTCTTGGCACACAAGGCTTACGCCCCTCTGTTTTATATCGTTTTCACTGGCTGGCGGCTTTCTGCTGGCAAGCACTTTTTCCGGTATGCTTATACTCGAGCTGTTGGCCGTGCTGTTATTATTGACAGCGCTCATCGCCAAGGTGGTATGGCGCAATCGCATCGCGACACTCGTGCCACGTTCAACACCGGAAAGCGCAACCGGGCTCGGTTTTATCGGAAAGGTCCGGCTGTTTGAGAGGCCCCACTCACTCGATAATTATCTGACACGTGAGATGGGTTTTCGCGTTGCCCGCAAACACGCTGCCAAGCTATGGATCATTTCATGGTTGAGCGGCGTTGTATTGCCTATAGTGGCTTTACTATCTGCCATGGCGTTGGGAACCGGCCTGCCAGCGCAATTAATACTCGCTGTCGCTGCTGTCAGCCACTTATTGGGGATATTTGTGGAACGCTGGTTGTTTTTTGCCGAGGCAAAACACGCCGTGACCAATTACTACTAAAGGCGCTATTTGTTCCAGCGTTTGTGGAACCACATCCATTGGCCGGGATATTCACGAACCCAGCTTTCAACCTTGTCGTTCAGTGCCTGTGCAGTGGCGGCAAGGTCAACGGCGCCTTTTTCATCGCGCGGCAGTTGCATCTTCTCTTCCAATTCCAGACGGAAGCGTCCCCCCGGCAGGCGAATGCAGCGTGCGGGATAGACATCACACTCATATTGACGCGCAAGTTTTGCCAATAGAGGATTGGTTTTACAGGGGCGATCAAAGAAAGTCGTGGGAATGCCGCGATGGAACTTTTGATCTACCAGCATACCCACATTGCCATCGGCATTCAAAACACTGGCAAGTGACCACGCTGCGCCCGCTTTTGATGGAACGAGGTGGCCCATATTCGTACGGCGAGCGCCCAGAATTTTCCTTGCAACATAGGGATTATTCGGTGGACGGAACAAGGCAGTCACGTTCAGTTCAAACGTTGCGGCACAGATCGGGAGCAATTCAAAATTACCCGTGTGACCGGTGAAGAAAATATGAGGCCGGTCTTTTTCGTCGCGGATGCGCTCAAAGATTTCGCGGCCCTGTACCTCGATCAATCCCGGCTTGTCACTGTGCGGATCGTAATCGAAGATTGCATCAAGGAAGACATATTCTGCCGTCAACCGCGCCATGTTTCCCCACATGTCGCGCGCGATCTGCTGTAGTTCTTCTTCCGGTCTGTCCGGATAGGCTTTGCGCAGATTGGTCATTGCAACACGGTGGCGGCCCATCAACGGGCCGATTTTGCGCGCAGAAGCATCGATGAAATCCATCGCAGCCTTGGCGGGCAACTGACGCAAAAGCCAAAGTATGCCGAATATAATATTTGCGGAAAGCCAGTAGTTGACCGATTTCAACTTCTGGCTCCACCGATACAGAGCTAGCTTTCTATCAAGTTTCATAAGGGATCAGTTGACGCGCAGAATGATCTTGCCAAAAACATCCCGGCCTTCCATTCGCTTCAGGGCCGTATCAATGTCATCAAAGCCGACTTCAGTATCGATGACAGGCTGAACCAGACCTCGCGCCATCTTCTGCATGGCATCAGCCATGTTTTCCATGCGGCAACCGAATGAACCGAGCAGCTTCAATTGTTGCTGAAACAACATCATCAAATTCATGCTGGTAGAGACACCGGATGTCGAGCCGCAGGTCACGAGCCGTCCACCGCGTCGAAGCGATAGCATGGATCCCGCCCAGGTATCGGCCCCGACATGCTCGAAAACAACGTCTACGCCCTTCTTCTTGGTCAGTTTGCGGACAACGCCTTCAAAGCGGTCCTCGCGGTAATTTATGACATGATCCGCGCCAAGCGCCTTGGCTTTTTCAATCTTGTTGTCAGAACCTACGGTGGTGATGACAGTACAGCCCATCTTTTTGGCAAGCTGGATTGCAGCCGAACCAATGCCGGATCCGCCTGCATGGACCAGAATGGTTTCGCCGGACTCGAGCTTCGCGTTGTCGAAGAGCATATGCTCGACGGTCCCAAATGTGACCGGAGCAACTGCGGCGCCAATCTCGTCAACACCGGGAGGTGCAGGGACCAGTAGCCGGGCCTTCAGATTCACCTTCTCTTGAGCAAAGCCATCAAGATGGAAGCCGTGCACGCCGGAGACATGCTCGCAAAGATTATCGCGACCTTCGCGGCATGGGCGGCATAGACCGCAGGTTTGTGCGCCATAGATCGAAACCAGTTGTCCTGGAAGCAGATTGCTGACGCCCGGGCCGATAGCATCCACGATGCCGGATGCTTCCGCACCAATTGTCAAAGGCATTTTGCGCTTGGCAAAGGCCATGCCGCGCCAACCCCAGACATCAATATGGTTGAGCGCAACCGCTTTGATGTTAACAGTGACTTCGCCGGGGCCAGGGGGAGGCGGAGGAGCGACGTCGACGATTTCAAGTTTGCGATCTTCGATCAGCTGTAGTGCACGCATATCCGTTTCCTTGAGTGGCGCCGCTAAAGGCAGGTAGCCGCTCATTTGTGGGTTGCGCAATTCCGGACGGGAAAACCGGATCCCGCATTTGAAATTGCTCTAATTCAGGTTCCGGATTAGTTCGGTTCTGCCGTCATGACAAGACACGTATTTTGTCCGCCAAATCCGAAGGAGCTTGAAAGCACCGCTGAAACCTTTGCCTCACGCTTCACGTTGGGAACGACGTCGAGCACGATTGCAGGGTCGGGATTGTCATAGTTGATTGTTGGCGGAATAGTGCCGGTCTGAATTGTCAGAACTGAAAAAACGGCTTCGATAGCGCCCGCAGCAGTCAGCGTATGGCCGATCATCGACTTGTTGGAGGAAACCGGTAACGAGGATATGCGGTCACCAAAAACCGTCGAGAGGGCCAAATACTCCATCTTGTCGTTTTCCGGAGTTGAAGTGCCGTGGGCATTGACATAGTCGATGGCATCTTCCTTGATCCCCGCATCGTCCAAGGCTGCGCGCACGGCACCAATCGCCGGAGAGCCATCGGGCTTTGAGCGTGTGCGATGGAAATCATCTGCCTTTTCGCCGCAACCACGCATGATTCCGAGAATATTGGCGCCGCGGCCGACAGCAGATTCCAGCGATTCCATAACAAGCGCGCCGGAACCTTCGGCCATGACAAAACCGTCACGGTCCTTTGAGAAAGGCTTGGCGGCCTTGTGGGCAGGTTCATTGTGGGTTGAAAGTGCCGATAGCAGCGAGAAGCGGATAAGCGCTTCTGCCGACACGGAGCCATCAGTTCCGATTGACAGGACGCGGTCGCTTTCGCCACGCCGGATAGCCTCGACACCAAGTTGGATTGCAGTTGCACCTGATGCACATGCGGTCGACAGCGTGATGGGCAGTCCGCGCGTTCCGAACTTGTCGGCGATACATTCTGCTATAAAGCCAAATTCGGCCGTGTTGAACATCGCGCTTTGCGGTGCCTTTCGGCACGCTGCCAGCAATAGATCGTAACCGGGTTCGCCTTCGGACTTTACCAGTGCATCAAGCGCGAAGCGGTTGCGCCATTCGAGTTCCACGGGTGGCGCTGCGAGAAACAAAGGCCCGCCGAAATCATCGATTGGAAAACCGGCTTGCGCTATGGCCTCTTCAGCGGCAAGGGAAGCCAGTTTCTGCGAAAGTGCTGACGCTCCCTGACTGCTCTCTTCAAGAAAATCCACAGTCCCGGCTATTTGCGTGCGCAGATTGTCGAGCGCAAAACGCGTTATGGTGTGAATGCCGGAAGTTCCCGAGGTCAGAGCTGCCCAGTTTTCTTCCTTGCCTTGTCCAAGCGAGGAGACGACACCAAGACCAGTAATCGCAACCAGGGGGCGACCTAGATGATCAGTATATTTGGACATTGGAATATCCTTTAAACCTTGCTCAGGCGGGCAACGCCTTCACTGCGCGTCGCACCGATGGAAGTCGCGAGTGCACTGGAAATATTAGCCGGACCAGTTGCCTCGTTTTCACTATCAAGCGGGAGAAAGGCTGTCCCATGAAAAACGCTCAATGCGGCGATGGCAACAGCGAGAGGGAATTGTGCCTCGCGCAGATGGCCCGTTTTACTGGAAAGTCCACGAACTGTTGAACTGGAGAAAGCCTCGAGCGCTGCTTTTTCTGCAGACGTGACTTTCTTTGCCCCGGTTGCACCGGAAACAATAAGATCAGCTGCCTTATCCGCACTTGCGGCACCCAGAAGCTTGGAAATCGTTTCGCCAAGGTTTTCGCGGTTGCGGCGAATCTGTGAGCTGTAAATAGCGTCAATGGCAGCGTAAGCGCGAACACCGCGCTTCTTGGCATGGTCTGCACTTTCGAGAACGAGAAAGGCACCGCCGGAGCCTGTGACAATGCCACCGCCCTCGGAATTTTCCCTTTGCCAAACCGGCGACCATCCATCGGTTTTCAACATCTGGTTTAGCTCGAAACCGAGCAGCATGTCGGGATGTTCAGCGTTATAGGAGCCTCCCACGAGGGCGTGGGTGCTTTGGCCGGAACGAATGCGCGAAACCGCTGTGTCTATTGCGGAAATACCCGCACCTTCTTCGCCCATGAATGTGCGTGAAGATCCTGTCACCTTGTGAACAATCGAAATATTGCCCGCAAGGAGATTGGAAAGCTGTGCCAGGAAAAGCGTCGGACGCAATTCTGTCGACAGTTTTTCGTTCAGCATCGTGCCAAGATCATTGCGTACACGTGCTTCAGCCAGAATTTGCGTGTCGACAGTCACATCGCGTTCGCCGCCGCCCGCTGCCACAACCATATCCATTGTTGCGCAGAGAGCTTCATCGTCCTTGATGCCAGCATCCTGTAGAGCAAGACCGGCAGTATATGTGCCGATGCGCTGCCAGGTTTCCATCTGCCGCTGGTCGCCGCGTTTTGGAATCTGGCTGTTCCAATCGACTTCACCGAGCGGATGCACTGTGTATGGCTTGAATCTTTCACCATCGATGCGCGGCTTGGCTCCATCGTTGAAAGCTTGCCAATGAGCATCGGCCCCTTCGCCCAAAGAGGAAATAAGTCCGATACCTGTGATAACGACGGTGTTGTTCTGCATTGTCTCGCAACACCGTTGTTACGGTGCATCCGGTTAATGGATATGTCTTAGCGCCCGCGTTGGTCTGCGGATCAGGCTTTCTTGGCGGCGACCAGTTCGTCGATTTTGGCGCAAAGATTCTTCAACACGAAATATTCTTCGGTCGGAACCTTGCCGTCATTGACTTCCTGCGTCCACTGTTCAAGCGGAATCTTGATGCCGAATGCCTTGTCGATGGCGAAAACGATATCGAGAAAATCCAGACTGTCGATGCCAAGATCGTCGATTGTATGGCTTTCCGGCGTGATGCTGTCGCGGTCGATCTCGCTGGTTTCAGCAATAATATCGGCGACTTTGTCGAATGTATCGGACAATTGATTTTCCTTTTGTTTTAGGTGTCTCGTCTAAGACCCTGCGATCTGATGAGCCGGTATCTAGCTTTTTTCGCAGGCGAGGGAAAGACCCAAGAGCATGTGGTGATTAGTCGAATATGATTCTTCCGGCAACGTGAATGGTTTTTCCGTCCTCTGCGGGAGCTGCAACAACAGCCTCGCTGGGCCGGGGTGCCACTCCTGTTAGCGCTATTATATTGTTACGATCCGTGAGCAATACCAGATTTCCAGAGCCTTTGAACGAAATGATCGTGGTTCGAATTTGTTCAAGCTGCGTTTCTCTTGCTGTGTCATCGCCAGCCATTGGATCAAGCGGGGCGAATATTTCCATAGGGGATGAACCAAAGGACAGGCGCGCTGTCTCCCGTGCATTACAAACGGTGCTTGTCAAAACCTTGTCGATTCGCACACCGCGGGCAGCAAATCGCGCGCCTAGCTTTTGCGCCAGCTGGTGACCCCGGTCCGAGAGCGTTCGTGCGGCACAATCCGCGGAAGTATCAGATGATGGGCTGAGCGCGCCTGAAGCATCGCCGCCCTGAATGAGGATTGTATAGCCTCCGCGCTGAACTCTTGCCCAAGCGGCATCTGTCGCCTGAGCGGGCACGGATGCGAGGGCGATGCCAAACGTCAGAACCAATCCGGAGTAAAGCCAAAGACTCGATCGATATGCCATTCATTCTCCTTATCAGGCAGATGGGAATTCTGCTCACAAAAATAAAGTGATCGTTTTCCAGGCTTGCTCCTCGAAACTTCCGGGCTTATCCCAAGGATCATGAGTCTTATCCAAACAATCATCGTTGTTTTTGGCGTCATCGCTATCGCCTATGCGGCGGCGCATTTCAAATTGCTTGATGAGCGGGTCGGCGATGGTCTTTCCGATTTCGTGTTCATGATTGCAGCGCCGCTATTATTGTTCAGAACCATGGTGACGGCCGACTTTCATGGCGCAGCGCCCTGGTCGCTGTGGATCGCCTATTTCAGCGGTGTCGTTGTGGCCTGGGCCGCGTCGGACCTCGCTATCAAATATATGTTTGGCCGAGATAATCGCGCTGGTGTCGTTGCCGGGGTTTCTGGATCTTTCTCCAATTTGGTTTTCCTTGGAATGCCGCTTGTGCTTGGCGTATTCGGGCAAAACGGCTTTGCGATACTCTCTCTCATTGTCGCCATTCACATGCCGATCATGATGGCAGCATCAATCAGCTTGCATGAAATCGCGATGCGACGGGATGGCGTATTCAGCGGAGAAGCCCATCTGGCGGCGGTCGTGCTTTCGTTCTTCAAGAGCTTGCTGCGAAATCCGTTCGTGCTTGGAATATTAGCCGGATGGATTTGGCGGCTTGTTGGTCTGACGATGCCACAGACAGCGGATGCTCTCATACAAACTCTGGCGAGTGTTGCCGGGCCGGTTGCGCTGTTCGCGATGGGGATGGGACTAAAGAAATTTGGCGTGTCGGGAAATATTGCCGCAGCGCTCGTCATGTCTGTCATAAAATTATTGCTGATGCCTGCAGTTGTTTTAGGGGCTGTGTGGTTCTTAGGGCTAGCCCCGTTTACCGCAAAAATTGCCGTCGTGGCAGCAGCTTTGCCTGCAGGCGTGAATTCCTATCTCATTGCCACACGCTTTGGAACAGGGCAGGCTTTGGCATCTAACTCAATGGTTATGGCGACTGCTCTGTCTGCGGTGACACTGGCATTCTGGGTTTCAGTTGTTACCTATATATTTGGCTAGCTGCGCCGTTGCAGCTTTTGCCAAAAAGGAGCAGGGTGCTTACGGACCTTGACCCAAGGCTCGATTGCCCAGCGCAATATGGTTATCCTTCACGGAATCCACCTAAAGAGCATAACCCTTCGAACACAGGGAGAATATGATGTTGCAGAAATCCAGCCAGTTCATGAAGCAGGCCAATCTTATCAATGGCGAGTGGATCGCGGCAGATTCGGGCAAGACAATCGATGTCATCAATCCCGCGACAGGGCTCGTCATTGGCACAGTGCCCAATTCGGGTAGGGCCGAAACGAAGCGCGCCATTGACGCGGCAGCGGAAGCCTTCAAAACCTGGCGCAAGACATCGGCGCTGGAGCGCTCAAAGCTGATGCGCAAATTGCACGATGCAATCCTGGACAATCAGGATGCGCTCGCCGAATTGCTGACGCTGGAACAAGGTAAATCACTCGCCGAATCCAAGGGCGAGGTTGGCATGTCTGCCGCTTATATCCTTTGGTATGCTGAAGAGGCGCGTCGTACTTACGGTGATACCGTACCGTCACCTTGGGCTGATCGCCGGATCATGATTACCAAAGAGCCAGTTGGCGTTATCGGCGCTATCACGCCTTGGAATTTCCCCTCTTCCATGCTGGCACGCAAGATTGGCCCGGCCTTGGCTTCTGGTTGTACAGCCGTTGTAAAACCAGCCACGCAGACACCTTATTCAGGTCTTGCATGGGGACTATTATGCGAGCAGGCAGGTATTCCGAAGGGCGTCGTCAATATTCTGACAGGCTCGGCCAGCGAGATTGGCGGCGAAATTACCAGCAATCCCGTCGTGCGTAAGATAACCTTCACGGGTTCTACCGAAATCGGCAAGATTTTGATCAAACAGGCGGCCGATACTGTAAAGAAAGTATCGATGGAACTCGGCGGAAATGCGCCATTCATCGTGTTTGATGATGCGGATGTCGACCGGGCCGTCGACGGCGCCATCATGGCAAAGTTCCGCAACTCCGGACAAACCTGCGTTTGCACAAATCGGTTTCTGGTTCAGGCTGGAATCTACGATAGTTTCGTTGAAAAATTTGCAGCAAAGACTGCAAAGCTCAAGATCGGCAATGGGCTTGAAGCAGGCACCGAACAAGGTCCGCTCATTGATGAAAAGGCCGTCGAAAAGGTTGAGGAATTTATCGCTGACGCAAAACAGAAGGGCGGGAAGATTGTCACTGGTGGCAAGCGCCATTCGCTAGGCGGCAGCTTCTTTGAGCCAACCGTCATTGGCGATGCAAAGCCGGACATGCTTTTCACGACAGAGGAAATCTTTGGCCCCGTTGCTCCTGTCTACAAGTTTGAGACGGAGCAGGAAGCAATTGATCTTGCCAACAACACGCAGTTCGGCCTGGCCAGCTATTTCTACACGCAGGATCTTGGGCGTGTGTTCCGTGTTTCGGAAGGTTTGAAATATGGCATGGTCGGCGTCAATGAGGGACTGATCACAACCGTCGAAGCTCCCTTTGGCGGCGTTAAAGAATCAGGTCTCGGCAAGGAAGGCGGGCATCAAGGCATCGAAGATTATCTCGATACCAAATATGTCTGCATTGGTGGGCTTGGTCTTTAGACTATTTAGCTCACATCATTCACCTGATGCATTCCGGTGCATCAGGCTGCCTGCGCAATGAATCTTATAAAAGGTTTTAAAGTCAAATGGATACGGAAGTTTTTGGGCATACTGATTCAGGTGAAGCGGTGCATTGCATTACCATTGTTGGCGGTGGCCTGACGGCGAAAGTCCTGACCTGGGGTGCCGTTATTCAAGACCTGCGCCTGAAAGGTCATGAAAGTCCGCTGGTGCTTGGCTATCAGAACTTTGCCGATTACCCCGCCTATTCGCCCTATCTCGGGGCCACGATTGGCCGTTCCATTAATCGCATTCGGGACGGCGAATTGACGATTGATGGCAAAACCTATCAGTTGGAGAAGAATTTCCGCGGCTTGCACAATATTCATGGCGGCACGCTTGGGGCGGGAAAACGTTTGTGGCAGGTTGTGGCCGTTGGGCCGGACTATGTGACGCTGACAATTCATCTGCCCGATGGCGAGGTGGGTTTTCCGGGTAATCTCAACATTACCTGCACCTATATGCTTGAGTCGAAGGGCACTCTGGCCATTCGTTTGGATGCAGTCACAGACAAGCCAACCCTATGCAATCTCGCGCATCACAGTTACTTCAATCTGGATGATGGTGGCGCAACTGACGCGCTCGATCATCAGGTACGTATAGATGCGCAGGCCTATCTGCCTACCGATGCTGATCTTCTGCCTGATGGGCGCGTTTTGCCTGTTGCAGGGACCACGCATGATTTTCGTGAATTCAGACCAGTACGGCGTGAAGAAAACGGCAAGCAGGTTATCTATGACAATAATTTCTGTCTGGCGAGCGAGCGGCGCCCGCTGTGCCCGGTCGCTTGGGCCAGAGGAGCTAAATCTGGCGTGGAAATGACCGTGTCCACCACCGAGCCGGGTGTGCAGCTTTATGCATCCAATACGCTTGGCGGAAAGCCTGCCATTGGTTTGACCGGAAAAACATATGAAAATTATGCGGCATTGTGTTTCGAAGCGCAGATTTGGCCAGATTCAACACATTTTTCGTACTTCCCGCAGGCGATCCTGCGGCCAGACGAAACATATAGCCAAATGACAAAGTACAGTTTTAAAAAATCTTAGCCAAAGGCCGCGCGCGCTTCGCTCATGGGGGCAAGCGCGCCGTGAAATTCAACCACGCGAGCGGCAACCCTATGGGCACTGGCTGCAGCCTTAACGGGGTCAAAGCCGGCAAGGCGCGAGGCAATGTAGCCGCCATTGAAGCTGTCGCCAGCGCCGGTCGTATCAACTGCCTTGGCAATGGTTGCTGGCACGTTGGTGCGGCGACCATCAGCCACTACAAGCGCTGGCTCCGTGCCATCTTTAACGACGATCTCGCCTACGCCAAAACCGGCTATCCGGTCAGCCGTGTGATCAGGTGTTGCGTCGCCAAAAAGTGCGTTCTCATCTGGAAATGTGGGTAAGGCAATGTCAGTGACGCGAAAGGCATCGCTGAGTACCTGCCGGGCTGTGTCGGCATTTTCCCACAGGCGAGGGCGGTAATTGGCATCGAAGACAATGAGAGATCCCTGTTCGCGTGCGTTTTTGACAGCGTTCAAAACATTTTCACGGTTTTGAGGACTGAGAATACCCATGGTGATCCCGGAGAAATAAACAATCTCACGTCCGGCGAGGCTTTGTGCCAGCGCCTCTGTGTCATCTGCCAGCTGGCGCGCAGCCGCGTCATTGCGCCAATAGGTGAACGAACGCTCCGCCCCGGTCAAACTTATCGCATAAAGTCCCGGGCGCGCACCGGCGATAATCGGACTATTGGCTGTTTGAATACCGTTTTCATTCAGGAATGCGCGCTGCTTCATCGAGAAGGGATCATCGCCGAAAGCCGTGACGTAATCTACGGGATACTCGGTTTTGGTAAGCGCCCGGACATACCAGGTGGTGTTAAGCGTATCGCCTGCGAAACCCATGCGCCATTGGTCGCCATTGGCACCGGACAGCTCAATCATACACTCGCCGATTGCCGCAAAACCACCCATGTCATCTCTCCCGAATATTGGTCGCGCGACTGATATACTAGTGCGGTCTGTATGTCATTTCCAAAGTGATGGCTGTCATAATCGTTTCGCCATGGCATGTTAGTCGGCGAATGCGCATGCAGGAGGAAATGATGACGCGGATTACGTCGATAGAACAACTTGAAGCCATTTATAGCGGTGTAAGTGAAGCCTCGACTGCCAAAGTGGCAGATCGAATCACGCCGGATTATCGCTTGCTGATCGAAGGATCGCCATTCGTTGCTTTTGCCACTAGTGGTCCGGAAGGGCTGGATTGTTCTCCGCGTGGTGATCTAGCCGGGTTTATCCGGGTACATGACGAGAGAACGCTGATGATGCCGGATCGGCGGGGCAACAACCGTATTGATTCGCTGCGAAATATCGTCCGTGACCCGCGTGTGGCTCTGTTGTTTCTCATTCCCGGTTTGACAACGACCTTTCGAGTCAATGGCCGTGCCTATATTGAAACGGATCAGGTAGTGCTTGAGAGTTTCAATGTGGACGGCAAGGCGCCACGATCCGTCACCGTCATTGAGGTCGAAGAGGCCTATTTCCAATGTGCCCGCGCGCTTATTCGGTCGGAGCTTTGGAATCCATCAAAACATCGTTCTCCGAAGGAGTTTCCGACGCCGGGCCAAATCCTTGCCGCGTTGAGCGAAGCGCGCTTTGATGGTGATACCTATGACCGCGAATGGCCGGAGCGGGCCGCAAAAACCATGTGGTAGCAAGAGCAAGGTTTGCTCTAAAGAGATGACTGTCTGCCGATGGCAATTTCCATGCGGTCGGCAGAAAAGTGCGTTGTTGCGTATTCAACAGGCCGTCCATTCATATCGACATTGACGGCTGTTGCGACGATAACAATGGCGCCAGGCGAAAGCTTCAAGTGTCGCAGATCCTCAGCATCAGCATGCCGGGCTCCGATAATCGTTGACTGACGCAGATAGTCATCAATCCCTGCCCGTTTAAACGCTGCGGTAACCGAACCGGTCGCACGATAATCCTCGATGATATTTGGCACACGCGCAGCATCGAACCAGGATGTGGCGCAAGAGATGAGATTGTTATCTGCTGTGTGCATCGTATCAATTCTGATGACCATGCCGGAGTGCATTCCAAGCGCAGAGGCAACTTCCGCTGTAGGCTCCTCCAGCGACGACCCAAGCAGCACACCCTTTGTCTCGCGAACCTGTGTTGAGAGAATTTCCGAAAACCTCGTGCGTTCACCAATTCGATAGGTGAGCTTTTTGGCATTGGCGACGAATGTCCCACGCCCTTGTTCAGCTCGAAGCACGCCTTCCTTCGTTAATGCGGCTATTGCGCTGCGGATTGTATGACGATTGACGGAAAATCGGGTTGCAAGCTCCACCTCAGGCGGCATGCGCACGCCACTGGCCATTTTGCCCGCTGAAATATCGCCCCTGATCTGATCGGCAATCTGCCGCCAGACAGCAACGCCACTATTCCTGGTTATCAAATGGCTTGAACGCATGCTTTGTCATGCTCCTGTCATTGACGGGTATTATAACCACGCTTATTGTCTAGTTGTATATATAAATAGACAAATTGCTGTGAGGTGTCAATGCGCAATGCAAATTTGAAAACGGGTAAAGAACCCGATGTAACAGCTGAGATTGCAGATTCCGGCCGCAAAGCGGCTATGGCGCTTCTGGCGCAAGCAACCGTGCAGGAAATGCGGCAGTTCTGGGAGCGCTGGGAAAACAAGCCAGCAGTGGAAACTCTGCGCGGTCCTGAAACCGGCCTGGTCATGGTGCGTGGACGCATCGGCGGTGGTGGCGCAGCTTTCAATCTGGGCGAGGCGAGCGTGACGCGAGCGACCATAAGGCTCGATAATGGCGCTGTCGGTCATGCCTACGCGCTCGGGCGTTCAAGCGAGAAAGTAAAGCTCGCTGCAGTCTTTGATGCGATCTGGCAGGAGCCAGCCCATCGCCAAGCAGTTGAAGACAACGTGCTTGCTCCAATCGCGCAGCGTTTGAATGAAGGGCTTGAACAGAAGCGGGCTGAGACCGCTGCAACCAAGGTCGATTTTTTCACTATGGTGCGAGGAGATGATTGATGCGTGCAGCAACTCAGGTTTTTGAAGGCGGGTTCGCCGACACGGTTTTAAACTCGCAGGAGATTTTTCGGGCATTGATGGACGCTATGGCCAATCCGGGCCGTGTCATTTCCGTCGGTGATCTGGCTCTTGCCCCATCGCCCTTATCGCCGGCGATAGCTTCGATTGCAGCCACGTTGTTGGATCATGATGCGGTCGTCTGGTGTGACAAGCCAGTGAAAGCATCGCAGGACGCTATCGGCTGGCTGAAGTTCCATACCGGCGTTGAGCTCACGAATGATCCTTCCCAGGCCGATTTTGCTTTGGTCAGCGACATCGAAAACATGCCGTCTTTTGATTCATTTGCCAAAGGCACGTCTGAATATCCGGATCGTTCGACCACAATCATTTTGCAGGTGACCGGTTTTGATGGTTCGCAAGAATTGACCCTCGAAGGTCCTGGAATCAAGGATAATGCGGTCTTTGCGCCGAACGAGCTTCCTAGAATGTTTATTGAACAATGGGCAGCAAATCGTGGCGTCTTTCCGCGTGGTATCGACCTGATCTTTGCTGGCAATGGCGCGCTTGCCGCTTTGCCGCGAACCACCCGCATTTCGAAGAAGGAGGCTTAGGCCATGTATGTTGCTGTTAAAGGCGGCGAAGCCGCCATTCGCAATGCGCACAAGCTTCTGGCAGACCGCCGCCGTGGTGATCGCTCCGTTCCGGCTATCGGCCTCGATCAGATTATTGAACAGCTGGCGCTCGCAGTTGATCGTGTGATGGCTGAAGGTTCGCTCTACGATACCGAGCTTGCTGCGCTCGCTGTGAAGCAGGCTCGCGGCGATATGATTGAGGCGATTTTCCTCGTTCGGGCTTACCGGACGACCTTGCCGCGTTTCGGCTATACAAAGCCGGTCGAGACATGGCAGATGGCTATTGAACGCCGCATTTCCGCAACATTCAAGGATCTGCCAGGCGGTCAATTGCTGGGTCCGACCTTCGATTATACGCACCGCTTGCTCGATCCTGAACTTGCGGAAGATGGGTCAGTTGATCTGCCGGATCAACGCATCGAGGCCCATGAACATATGCCGCGTGTGACCGATATTCTCGGCCATGACGGCATGATCGAAGCTGATGGTGATATGCCTGAGGGAGCTCAAACGGGCGATTTGACCCGCGAGCCTTTGACCTTTCCGCTTGAGCGGGATTTGCGATTGCAGGCTCTGGCGCGCGGCGATGAGGGTTTTCTGCTGGGCTTGGCCTATTCCACCCAGCGCGGCTACGCGCGTAGCCATCCTTTTGCCGGTGAAATTCGCATTGGTGAGGTTGAAGTGGAACTCAAAGTCGCCGAACTTGATTTTCCACTAACGCTTGGCCGCATTCGTCTTACCGAATGCCAGATGGTCAATCAGTTCAAGGGATCATCCAAGCAGCCGCCCCAATTCACGCGTGGCTACGGTCTTGTTTTCGGCCAAAGCGAGCGCAAGTCCATGTCCATGGCTCTTTGCGACCGCGCATTGCGGGCAAGAGAGCTGGGAGAGGACATTACCGCTGCGGCGCAGGACGAAGAATTCGTCATCTCACACAGCGATAATGTTCAGTCGACCGGCTTCGTCGAGCATCTGAAATTACCGCATTATGTGGATTTCCAAGCGGAACTCGATCTCGTGCGCCGTATGCGTAGTGGACATGAAAGCCAAAAGAACGAAATCAGTGAGGCTGCAGAATGAACTCAGTCGCCACCGCCTCCATCACCTCCGCCATCGGAGTCGCCCCAGCTGTCGCTGCTGCCGGAAACACCAGTGTCGCCGCTATCGTTATTCAATTTTTTTCGGTTCTTGTTGCGCTGCTCGATTGCGGCAAGCGCTACGATGAAAACAAAAACACCAGTAAAAAGATAAAACTCAATATCTCCCGTCATGCATCCCTACGTTTTGCAGTTCAAACCAAAGGATCAAAACTCCGTGGTTTTGCGCAAACCAACTCCTTTGAGGCTATGACAAAATGACCGAGCTTGCCACCTACAATTTTGCTTATCTTGATGAGCAGACCAAGCGGATGATCCGCCGGGCTATTCTCAAAGCCATTGCCATACCTGGATATCAGGTGCCGTTTGCCAGCCGCGAAATGCCCATGCCCTATGGGTGGGGTACTGGCGGCGTACAGGTAACGGCTGCGATCATCGGCCCGAAGGACACGCTGAAAGTAATCGATCAAGGCGCTGATGACACAACGAATGCGGTTTCAATTCGTGCCTTTTTTCAAAAGGTTGCCAATGTTCCGGTGACCACGAGGACCACAGAAGCAACAATTATCCAGACGCGCCATCGCATTCCAGAAACGGCGCTCGCCGCTGGTCAGACGCTGGTTTATCAGGTGCCAATTCCAGAACCTCTGCGTTTTCTTGAGCCGCGTGAAACCGAAACGCGCAAAATGCATGCGCTGGAGGAATATGGGCTCATGCATGTGAAGCTCTACGAAGATATCGCTCGCCACGGCCATATTGCGACCACCTATGCCTATCCGGTAAAGGTCGAGGGGCGCTATGTGATGGACCCTTCGCCGACCCCCAAATTCGATAATCCGAAGATGCATAATTCTCCGGCGCTACAGCTTTTCGGAGCAGGGCGGGAGAAGCGGATTTATGCAATTCCTCCCTATACGCAGGTCGTCAGTCTCGATTTCGAAGATCATCCTTTCGAGATTCAGAAGTTTTCGCAGCCATGTGCTCTTTGTGGTGCCAAGGGCAGCTATCTCGATGAAGTCATTCTCGACGATAAAGGAGGCAGCATGTTCGTCTGTTCCGACACGGATTTTTGTGAAGAACGGCAGGCCGCAGGGCATCGCGGTGAATTATCGGCACCACAGGCGGAGGCAGCAGAATGAGCGATATACCACTCTTGAAGGTTGGGGCATTATCGAAATTTTACGGAAGCCGTATCGGCTGCAAGAATGTTTCGTTTGAGCTTTTTCCTGGCGAAGTGCTGGCCGTCGTTGGCGAATCCGGGTCCGGTAAAACCACATTGCTCAATTGTCTGGCTACGAGACTTGCGCCTTCTGCTGGAACGGTCGAGTACCGCATGCGCGACGGGCATTTCCGTGACCTCTACCGCATGGGCGAGGCAGAACGGCGCTTCCTGATGCGTACCGACTGGGGTTTTGTTCACCAGAATCCCGCTGATGGCTTGAGAATGACCGTGTCTGCGGGCGCAAATGTTGGCGAGCGGCTGATGGCCGTTGGTGACCGGCATTATGGCAATATACGCGCTACAGCCACCGATTGGCTGGGCCGCGTTGAGATTGCAGGGGACCGCATTGACGATCAGCCGCGCGACTTTTCCGGCGGTATGCGCCAGCGCCTGCAGATTGCACGCAATCTTGTTACCAACCCGCGTCTCGTTTTCATGGATGAACCGACGGGTGGGCTGGACGTTTCGGTGCAGGCAAGGCTTCTTGATCTGCTCCGGGGTCTTGTCAGCGATCTTGGCCTGGCAGCGATTGTCGTGACCCATGATCTGGCCGTAGCTCGTCTTCTCTCACATCGTATGATGGTGATGAAGGACGGTCACGTCGTGGAAACGGGTCTTACCGACCGCGTTCTGGACGATCCGCAGGCGCCATACACGCAGCTTCTTGTCTCCTCCATTCTACAGGTTTGACCATGCCGACACCTCTCGTTGTTTCCGATGTTGCCAAGAGCTTCACCATGCATTTGCGTGACGGCATTTGCTTGCCGGTCGTGGCCAATGTTTCCTTCTCCATTAAAGCAGGGGAATGCGCCGTGCTAGGTGGTCCTTCCGGTGCGGGTAAAAGCTCGATCCTCAAGATGATCTATGGCAATTATGCTGCCGATACCGGCCAAATCATTGTGCCTTACCGGGACAGGTTGGTTGATGTTGCGGCGGCAGACGCGCGCACAATGCTTGGCATTCGACGCGATCTGATTGGCTATGTAAGCCAGTTTCTGCGCACTGTGCCGCGCGTTTCTGCCCTTGATGTTGTAGCTGAGCCATTAGTGGCACGCGGCATTGATCGCGATGAAGCGCGCGAAAAGGCAGCCGCTCTTCTCGCGGGGCTTAACTTGCCGGAACGGTTGTGGTCACTGCCGCCGGCGACATTTTCGGGTGGCGAGCAGCAGCGTGTTAATATCGCTCGGGGCTTTATCACGGATCATCCTATTTTGTTGCTTGATGAGCCTACCGCGTCACTCGATGCCAGAAACCGCGATGTGGTGGTTTCAATGATCCGCGACAAGAAAAATGCGGGCGTCGCCATGCTTGGTATCTTCCACGATGACGATGTGCGCGAAGCAGTCGCTGACAGGATTATCGATGTCACGGCGTTTTCGGCTCAAACCGGAGCGGCCGCATGAGTCGTCTGTCTGAAATACCTTTGGTGCATGAAACCGCAACGGTTCAGGATTCCACGCTGGGCCGTTACACGGAAGTTTCCGAGCGTTGCCGCATAAGCGAAGCTACGCTCGGCGACTATTCCTACATTATGCAGGATGGCGCGGTCTGGTGTGCGAAGATTGGCAAATTCGCCAATATCGCAGCCAGCGTTCGTATCAACGCGACCAACCACCCGACATGGCGTCCGACACTGCATCATTTCACCTATCGTTCCGCCGAATATTGGGATGATGCGGGAGTCGACGACGAGTTTTTTGAATGGCGTCGGTCAAATCTTGTCACCATTGGGCACGATGTGTGGATCGGTCACGGATCAACAATCCTGCCCGGAGTGACTGTTGGTGACGGGGCGGTTATCGGTGCTGGAGCCGTCGTCTCGAAGGATGTTGCGCCCTACACAATTGTTGGCGGTGTTGCGGCCAAAAAAATCCGGGACCGATTTGATCCCCATACTGCGGAGCGTCTGCAAAGGTTGGCCTGGTGGGATTGGGATCACGCAAAATTACGTGCTGGGCTGGATGATTTCCGCACATTGGAGATCCAGGAATTCCTGGAAAAACATCACGTTTAGATACAGCCCAAAGTTGTCACGAAACTGAGACAAAACTGCCATTGCAGGTTCACATAAACCCTCTACCACAGGCTGACGCCAACAGAGGTTAATTGATGCTGAAAATCGAAAACGTGACGCGGCGCTTTGGCAATAATATCGCCATAGACAACGTCAATGTAGAAATTCCGCAGGGTCAGATGGTTGGCATTATTGGCCGGTCGGGAGCGGGTAAATCAACGCTGCTGCGCATGATCAACCGACTGATCGATCCGTCGGAAGGTGCCATCATTTTTGAAGGCACGGATGTTGCGAAATTGCGTGGCAGCAATCTGCGCAACTGGCAGCGTGATTGCGCAATGATTTTCCAGCAATTCAATCTTGTGCCGCGTCTTGATGTGCTTACCAATGTTCTGCTTGGGCGCCTCAATCACCGCTCAACAATAAAAAGTCTGCTGGGCATTTTCTCGCGTGAAGAGCGCGCCATGGCGATCGCAGCTCTTGAGCGACTGGATATTGCGAAAACCGCTTTACAGCGTGCTGGAACACTTTCCGGTGGTCAGCAGCAGCGTGTCGCTATCGCCCGCGCCTTGATGCAGAATCCCAAAGTCATTCTGGCGGATGAGCCTATCGCCTCGCTGGACCCGCGCAATGCGCAAGTGGTTATGGAATCACTGCGTGATATCAATGAGCGTGAAGGCCTTACGGTCATAACCAATCTGCATACGCTCGATACGGCGCGTCATTTTTGCCAGCGGATCATCGGGATGCAAGGAGGCAAAATCGTATTCGACGGCGGGCCGGACGACCTGACGGAAATGGCTGCCCGCCGGATTTACGGTGCTGACGGCCTCAAGGACGCATTTTCAGAAGCTATTACATCGACCAGTATTTCGCGCGGCGCGCCAAAACCCATTCCCGAGCTTGAGGCTATTCTGGCCGCTCGCTGAGAGATCGTCTAGCCCACGTCACGGGCAACCATGAACAGATCACAAACTCAAACAGACGTTTGACAGGAGAGACCAATGTTGCTCAAAAAAGCCCTTCTTGGTGCGATCGCAATCGGCGCAATGCTTGCCGGCTCGATGGCTCGTGCAGAAAACCTCGAAACATTCCGCGTTGGCATTATCGGCGGTGAGAATGAAGCTGATCGCCTGCGCAATTATCAGTGCATTGTAGACCAGCTGCCAAAGGTACTTGGCGTAAAGAACGTCAAACTATTTCCTGCTACGGACTATGATGGTGTTATCCAGGGCTTGCTCGGCGGTACGTTGGATTATGCAGAGCTTGGCGCATCTGGTTTCGCAAAAATCTATCTCGCAAACCCGAAGGCTGTTGAACCAATCCTGACAACAGTCCAGACAGACGGCGCCACCGGCTATTATTCGATCATGGTTGCCCGCAAAGATAGCGGCATCAAGACGTTAGCCGACATGAAGGGTAAAAAGCTGGGTTTTGCTGATCCAGATTCAACCTCCGGTTATCTTGTTCCAGTTACGGCTCTGCCAAAAGACATCAAGACCTCTGTGAAGGATTACTTCAGCGAAACCGGCTTTGGTGGCGGACACGAAAATCTTGTGCTTGCTGTCAAAGATGGCAAGTTTGATGCTGGTACGACTTTCGGTTCGGGTGTTGGCAAGTTCGATGAAGGCTATACCTCCGGCAATTTGCGCAAGATGGTCGATAAGGGCATTATCGACATGAAGGATTTTGTGGAATTGTGGAAGTCACCATTGATTCCAAATGGCCCGATAGTCGTCCGTACTTCGCTAGACAGCGACATGAAGACAAAGTTTAAAAACTTCATGATGGAACTTCCAAAGTCAGATCCAGCCTGCTTTGCAGCAACGATGGGCGGCGATTTCAAAGGCTACACAGAAGTAAACACTGAATTCTACCAACCCATCATTGACGCTCGTAAGGCGCAGATCGGCGGTTAATTCAATCACCCTTTCACGGCCAGATCACTTGATCTGGCCGTGATTTTTTATGCTCTGGAAGGATAAGCCCATGAGCCGCGCCAATTCGACAGAACTAACGCCTGAAGGAATAGAGATCGAGCGTCATTGGCAAGAACTTGCCAGCCGTCGCCGTGCATATTCCTGGTTGATCGGCATTGGCTTGCTCATTGCTGTTACGGGTTCGCTTTGGTTTGCAAATGATTCGAACGCTGGAAAGTTCTTTGACCGGCTGCCACATTTCTTCGATTTCGCTGGGGATTTGATTCCGCGCGATGGGTGGGAAGTCTGGCGCGCCTTGTTCGATCTGCCATCACCCTATTTCGATGGAAGCTTGAAATTCGACTACCCGGAGGGCCGGGTTTACATTTTCAGTGGGCTCTACATTCCCGAATATTTCTACAAAATGCTGGAGACGCTCAATATCGCGATCATCTCGACATTGGTGGGAGCGTTTTTCGGTTTCCTTCTTTGTTTTCTTGCGGCCAAAAACCTTGTGAAGAGCAAGCTGATAAGGTTTGCCGCGCGTCGCTATATGGAAATTCTGCGCGCCTTTCCCGAGATAGTTATCGCTGGGTTCTTCGCCGCGATTCTTTCGCTGGGGCCTATACCCGCTATGTTCGCCGTCGGAATTCACACCATCGGTGCGCTTGGCAAGCTATTCTTCGAAGTTGTCGAGAATGCTGACATGAAGGCAGATGAAGGCCTGCGCGCAGCTGGTGCCAATTGGTTCGAGCGAGTTGGCTTTGGAATTGTCCCACAAGTCATGCCGAATTTCATGTCCTATGCTTTGTTGCGTCTGGAAATCAATGTGCGTGCCTCCACAATCATCGGTGCGGTTGGTGGCGGGGGCATTGGTGAAGAATTGCGCCTTTCCATCGGGCGTGGTCATCAAGCAAAGACACTGGCAATCATATTGCTGCTTTTGGCAACGATTATCGCCGTCGATCAATTTTCTGCCTGGCTCCGGCGACGCCTTGTTGGCAATCAGGCTTTCGCTTTCGGAGGCAAACAGTCATGAGCGCTATAACCTCCCTGAATGTTGCTGACTTCGAAGCCCGCTACCCCGATGTATTCAACCCTTCGATTTTGAAGCGCTTCATGCCCTTGATGATAGGGGCTGGTGTGGTGCTTTATGTTATCTATTGTTGGTGGTTTTTTTCCATCGGCACGGTGCTTGCATCAGGCCAATGGCAGCGGGCTGAAATTTATGCTCGCGACTGGGTGTCTTATGCGATCCGCACAACAGTCCGTATGGGCGCTGAGGGGACAACTATCAGCTATCCGCGGTTTTCAGAGCTTGGTGACAATCCGAAGCCGGATTGGGCGATCAAGCAAGGCAATGATGTCACGATAACATTCGGCACGGGTAAGTCGCTTCAGATCACCCCGACACAGGTTATTGCTACGCGCGGCAGTGAGAAACTCCTCGTGCTCATTGAGCCCGATGGTGCCAAACCTCAGGGAGCTTTGCCTGATTGGGCATCGCTCAAGGAAGATCAGGTCACGGTCAATTTCGGCTTTGCCGGAACCGCCGATATTATTCCAGAGCGGGTCGTTGTCAGCCGACGTTTCTTCGGCTGGGCGAATTTTGTCTTCGATACCGCTTCGCCCTTCTGGAACAAATCCCTTGGCGAAGTCGCATCCATGATTGTCAGCGGCGAGCGTATAAAGCCGGAAATGTCCAATGCCGAGCTGGCATTCGACAATATCTGGTACAACTCCTCCTGGCAGCATGGCGATGTCTGGACCAAGCTCATGCAGACCATTGTCATGGCATTTGTCGGGACCTTGCTTGCAACGCTTGTGTCGTTCCCGTTGGCCTTCATAGCCGCACGCAATATCATGCCGAACTTCTTTGCAAATCAGATCACAAAGCGGTTTTTCGATTTTCTCCGTTCGGTCGATATGCTGATCTGGGCATTGTTCTTTACGCGCGCCTTTGGTCCGGGACCGCTTGCCGGTATTTCCGCTATCTTTTTCACCGATACGGGTACGCTCGGAAAAGTTTATTCCGAAACGCTGGAAAACATTGATGACAAGCAGCGCGAAGGCGTCAAATCTGTTGGGGCGGCGCCCGTAAATGTTCAGCGGTATGGCGTCTTACCGCAGGTATTGCCGGTTTTCGCCAGCCAAGCGCTTTATTTCTGGGAGTCAAACACACGGTCGGCCACCATTATCGGTGCGGTTGGCGCAGGTGGTATCGGACTGAAACTTTGGGAGGCGATGCGCACCAATACCAATTGGCATAATGTTGCCTATATGGTCGTGCTTATCCTCGCGGTGATCTTTATCTTTGATAGCATTTCCAATGCACTGCGCTCCCGCCTGATGGGAAAGCAACAATGAAATTGGCGACGTTCAAAGGCTTGTCATAATCGGAGCGTAACGCGACACTGCTCCGGAGGAATCAAAATGCGCTATGCGATTTATTTTACACCGCCTTCCAGCGATCCATTGTTGAAAGTGGCGGCTAACTGGCTTGGCCGGAATGCCTTTACCGGGCAGCCGGTGCGTCCGCCACAAATTCGCAACCTGGCGCATGAGGAAGTAACGAAGCTTACGGAATCCGCCCGGCGTTATGGGTTCCATGCAACGCTCAAGGCACCCTTTCATCTGGCCGAAGGGGTGGAGGAACGGGAGCTTCTGTCCGCCTTGATGCATTTTGCGTCCTCCATGCGACCGGTAGAGATTCCCAAGCTGAAGATCGCAAATCTTGACGGTTTCTTTGCTCTGGTTCCTGAAGAACCCGTGGCGAAGCTAAACCAGTTGGCCAATGATATTGTTGTTGCATTTGATCGTTTTCGCGCGCCGCCCAGCGTGGCGGAAATCGCAAGGCGAAATCCTGAGAAAATGAGTGTTTCGGAGCGGCGTAATCTTGAACAGTGGGGGTATCCTTATGTGTTCGATGATTTCCGTTTTCACATGACGCTTACCAATCCCGTTGCGGAGCAAGACCGGGAAAAGATAGCTCAAATGCTGAGCGAATTTCTGGAGCCTGTTCTCGAAGAGCCTGTTGAGATCAACAATATCGCATTGTTTATCGAGGCGGAGCCCGGTGCCCCATTCGAAGTACATTCCCTGCATCCCTTGGCAGGAACGAACATAAGAAAGACCGCTTGAAATGTCCGCCGAACTTGTATTGAACAACGCCAAAATCGTTCTGGAGAATGAAGTAATTCCCGGTTCCGTCCTTATCCGCGACGGTAAAATCGCCGATATTTCGAACACCTCCGCATCGGGCGGGGAAGATTTCGAAGGCGACTATCTTATTCCTGGGTTGATTGAGCTGCACACGGACCATCTTGAAGGCCATTACATGCCGCGCCCCAAGGTCCGCTGGAATCCTATTGCTTCCGTTCTAGCCCATGATGCGCAGATTGCCACATCGGGTATCACCACCGTGCTCGATGCCTTGCGCGTCGGTATGGATGAAGATGCCGAAATGACGCCGCAGGAAATCCGTAAGCTGGCGGATGCAATAGAAGACAGTGTGCAGCAGGATCGCCTGCGCGCTGATCACTATTTTCATCTGCGCTGCGAGGTGTCGGCGGCTGACTGCCTGGATGGATTTGCATTTTTCGAAAATGACAACCGGGTTCGTCTCGCATCGCTCATGGATCACGCACCGGGTCAGAGGCAGTTTGTCAATCTTGAGACCTACGCAACCTACTACCAGCGTAAGCTGAAATTATCCGATGTTGAGTTTAATGCATTCTGCGAAAAGCGGATGGCGCAATCGGCGACGAATTCCGGTCCCAACCGCAAAGCTATTTCAGATTTTTGCCGTGACCATGGTATCGTTCTTGCCAGTCATGACGATGCGACGGGCGCGCATGTTGATGAGGCGGTCGAGCAGGGTATTCAGGTTGCCGAGTTTCCAACGACTCTTGAAGCCGCAGCTGCATCCAAACAGGCGGGTCTTTCAGTGCTGATGGGCGCGCCGAATGTTGTTCGCGGCGGTTCGCATTCGGGCAATGTTTCGGCGCGAGAGCTTGCCGAGCATGGATATCTGGATATCCTCTCGTCGGATTACATTCCGTTCAGCCTTATCCAATCGACATTCTTCATGAGCGAGACTGTCGATAATATTACGCTTCCCGAGGCTATCCAGCTTGTGACCAGAAATCCGGCCAAGGCCGTAGGGTTCGAAGATCGTGGTGTCATCGAAATTGGCAAGCGCGCGGATCTTGTTCGCGTTCGCGTCGATGAGCACATCCCGGTGGTGCGTACAGTATGGCGCGAAGGCCGAAGAGTGGTGTGATGACAGCTTCTGCTTCAATAGAGCGCTTGCTTGACCCTGCAGCTGACTACGTTCGAAATGGCGTATTTGTTGCGGTCGTCGGTCCAAGTGGTGCCGGTAAGGATACCATTATCGACTATGCTCGAATGGTGTTAAAAGATGAGCCGGGATTTCATTTTGTACGCCGCGTGGTAACTCGCCCATCGTCCGTCGATGCGGAGGATCATGATACGTTGAGTGAGGCGGAGTTCTCGAAGGCGTTGCAATCGGGTGCTTTTTCGCATCAGTGGGAAGCGCATGGCCTATGCTATGGTTTGCCTAAATCCGTCCATGATGAAATCCGGCTGGGCGCTGTCGCAATAGCAAATGTTTCGCGCGGTATCGTTCCGAAGCTTCGTGCGACCTACGCAAATTTTGCCGTAGTCCACATTACGGCTTCGCACGAGGTATTGGCTAAGCGGCTCGCGGCGCGAGGCAGGGAAAGTGCCGACGAAATTCAACGTCGCTTGATGCGGGCTGGTGCAAATCCTTGCGATCCTTTGGACGCCATCATGATTGACAATTCCGGGGACGTGGCAAAAGCCGGAGGCGAATTCGTTGCGCTGCTGAGAAAGATGGCGGTGAAAGCGGCAATCTCCGAACAGGTTTGAGCCACACAGCTGCTGGAGTGGACAATTGTGCCTCAGGATATTATGTGAAGGCATAACAACATATCCGAAACCAGACAGCGAAAAAAATGCCAGTTAGCAGTGCTTATGGCGCCAACCGCTTCGCGGTAGCGCCGATGATCGACTGGACAGACAGGCATTGCCGGACTCTGCATCGCCAGTTCACGCGCTATTCTCTGCTTTATACCGAGATGATCGTTGCCGATGCTGCCATCCACGGAGATCGGGAGCGGATACTGGGTTTTACGAATGAGGAACAGCCGGTTGCGTTGCAACTGGGTGGCTCTGACGCCGCCAAGCTGGCGGAAGCTGCTCGCATTGGCGAGGCAATGGGATATGTGGAAATCAACCTGAACGTAGGCTGCCCTTCAGACCGGGTTCAATCGGGAACATTTGGCGCTTGCCTTATGAAAACGCCGGAGATCGTTGCGCAGGCCGTTCTTGCCATGAAGCGGGCGGTCGATGTCCCGGTTACCGTTAAGTGCCGCATTGGTGTCGATGATCAGGATACCGAGATAGCGTTGAACAATTTGGCGAAAGCCGTGTTCGACGCTGGTGCCGATGCTCTGTGGGTTCATGCCCGCAAGGCTTGGTTGAAGGGGCTTTCGCCAAAGGAAAACCGTGATATTCCGCCATTGGACTATGATCGCGTCTACCGGCTTAAGCAGCAATATGTGAATCAATTCATTGGGATAAACGGCGGTATTCAGACCATCAGCGAAGGCCTTCAGCATTTGAATCATGTTGATGGCGTGATGCTCGGCCGGGCTGTCTATCATAACCCGATGATGCTCGCTGAAGTTGATACTGCCATTTACGGCAATGAGAACGGCCCGGCGTCGATCGATGCCATTATTGATTATATGTGCCATTATGCGGATAGGCATATAGCGGCTGGCGGGCGATTGTCTCACATAGCGCGCCATATGGTCGGGCTGTTTCATGGCGCTGCCGGTGCGCGGCGCTGGCGGCAAATCTTGTCAACAGAAGCCAATCAGACAGGTGCGACCAGCAATGTCGTACGCCGCGCCTATGCGGCTGTTCAGAATGCTGCCATCGAAAAAGCGGCCTAATCAGTCAGGACCAGCCGGTCCCCCCGAACTGAAAAACCACTGAGTGTGTTAAGAAAGTTCATGCCAAGCAAGCTGCCGTCCATACGGCCATCTTGCGTTACCATGGCGCGCATATTCCGCCGCTCGATATCGCCAATTTTTATACTGTCGATTGTGACGTTTGCAGCATTTGCAAGGCCGTTGGCCGTCATAACGGGCGTGCTGTAGTTAAGTTTATCCGGATCGATACCCGCTCTGCGTGCATCATCTGCCGAAAGCACGATGGACGACGCGCCGGTGTCAATCATGAAGGGTACGGTTTCGCCATTAACCTGTCCGCGCACTTCGAAGTGCCCGTTTTCTGCCTTGGCCAGCGTTACAGAAACCAGTCCATCTCCATCCCGCATGGAAATCGGGCTGCCGGGTATCAGGCCCGCGGTAATACGATGGCCAACATCCTGCAATTCATAGCGATATTGGTATCCGGTCACGAGGGTGAGAATAATAACGATCCATACGGCGAGGTTGCGCAAGGAATGGCTGAGCGGAATTCCCGAACCCAATAGCGCAGACCCGACAACAACGCCCAATATGCCAAAATAGGCCAGGCGCGCGAATGAATCATTGGCAATGCCGAATGTCGAACCCGCATCATTGTTTGTTACCAGTAGCAACAGGACAATGCCGATAAGAGCGATGGCGATCCAAAACACACGCATTCTATTGCTCCTGCCTTTCCCGCGCCATGCGAGTGCGACGGGTTTCCCGGCGCGGGCGCCGTTCCAGCGTCGCGAGGCGGGCGGGGAGCGTGGCCATGATGGAGTGGCGATTATCCGCAGACATCATGATCCATCCGGCGATTTCATCGCGTGTGCGTCCACAACCGAAACAATAGCCGGTCTTTATGTCGATCGCGCATACGAGAATACAGGGTGACTCAATATTCATACAGCAAATCTGGTGTGATTAGAGGGCAATGACAAGCCCAAGCTGCAGCGTAATTGCGGTCAATTGCTGTATGGCTCCCAGCGTATCGCCAGTTTGCCCGCCAATTTTATCCCGGCACAATCTGCTGAACCCGAAAAATACCAGAGTAGTTAAAGCGGCAGCAAGGATAATCGCCAAAAGCCCGCCAGCAATACCGAATGTGATGACCCCGATAAGGCTGGCAGAAATGAGTGCGAAATTGGCTGCTGATGCATCGGGTATTCCGGCTCTGTCAGCAACGCCACCATTTCGCGCCGAGGGCAGGATTTGCCAGAATTTTACCAATAATCCGCGGCTGGCAGCTTCCGTTCCGATCACGATAAGAACGACTTGAAACAGACTGACTTCATCAATGATGGTTGCAAGTAGCGCTATCCGCAGCAAGATCGTCAGAATCAGTGCCAATGTGCCATAGGAACCGTTGGTGGAGTCTTTCATGATCTCCAGACGGCGTTCCGCCGTCGCGCCGCCAAAAAAGCCATCAGCCACATCTGCCAAGCCGTCTTCATGCAGTGCGCCGGTGGTCACGATCAGCGCCGTGACAACAAGGATTGCGCTAATACTCTCTGGAAGGTCAAAGGCTTTGCAAATCAGAATGATTATTACGGCCGGCAAAGACAGAACGACTCCAGCCAAGGGAAACCCGCGCACACTGTCTGCCAGCTTCCCGCTAAATCTATCGAACCAGCTTGACGCGACGCTTATACGAGAAAGAAATGCCAGCGAGCGCATCATATCTGTGATCAAGTCCATGTTGCACACCTTGGTTGACAGGTCGCGACACTCTGCGCCGAACGTTGACCTTTGCGTTTTCCCATACAGCGCTTATAGGACGGGTAAATCTGATTTGCCATGAAGAGTTGACCGCAAGGAACATCATGACCACTGGCCTGCCATTTGACGACTTCCGCACCCTTATCGAAACTTTGCCTGGCCCGGATGACGCGGCTGTTGCAGTCGTTCGCAAACGCGACTCCATGTTGACCAAACCGCCGGGCGCGCTGGGGCGTCTTGAAGAAATTGTTGAGTGGCTTGCAGCATGGACAGGAAGGTCGCAGCCGCAGGTGACGCGGCCATTGGTTGCTGTTTTTGCCGGAAATCACGGTGTTACCGCAAAAGGCGTTTCACCATATCCATCGTCTGTAACGGCCCAAATGGTTGAAAATTTTGCTGCTGGCGGCGCTGCTATCAACCAGATTTGCATTGCCAATGATCTCGGCTTGAAAATCTTTGATCTAGCGCTGGAATATCCAACCGCCGATATCACTGAAGATGCCGCGATGGACGAAAAGACCTGCGCCGCAACCATGGCATTCGGCATGGAATCGATTGCAGGCGGTACTGATCTGCTTTGCATTGGCGAAATGGGAATTGGTAACACTACAATCGCTGCCGCGATTTTCCATGCGCTTTATGGCGGGGCGGCGGAAGATTGGGTTGGTCCGGGCACCGGGTCCGACAGGGAGGGAATGAAGCGCAAAGCCGATGCCGTACGTGCTGCGGTCGCTTTGCATGGATCGCATCTCAAGGATCCGCTGGAGGTGTTGCGCCGTCTTGGCGGTCGTGAAGTGGCGGCCATGGTGGGCGCGATCCTGGCGACGCGCGTTGAGAAAATACCGGTCATTATTGATGGCTATGTAGCCACCGCTGCGGCTGCAATTCTACATACCGCCAATCCCGAGGCGATTGATCATTGCCTGATCGGCCATGTGTCGGCCGAGCCTGGCCATCACAAGGTGCTTGAGCGGCTTGGGAAGAAGCCGCTTCTCGATCTGGGCATGAGATTGGGTGAGGGCACAGGTGCTGCGCTTGCGGCAGGGATCGTTAAGGCTGCAGCGCTTTGCCATAGTGGCATGGCGACATTTGAGCAGGCAGGCATCAGCAATCGCGATTAATTGATGGAAAAGGCCCGCCGAAACGGGCCTTTCAATCAGAACTCTTTGCCGATCTTGGCGTCGACCGAATGAGCATTGGCGCCACGGAAGAGGAAAAACAACAGGACGAATGTCCAGAGAATGGATTTTTCCGCGCCAAAGAATCCTTGCCCGGCAGTAACCCAATGGAAATAGACGGTTACGATCAAAACGATGGTCGTTGCAAAAGCTGCCGGACGGGTAAACAAGCCGAGAACCAGCAGAATACCGCCGAAAAATTCCGTTATCGCCAAGAGCGGCGACCAGAAGACACCGGGATAAAAGCCGAGGCTTTCGACCATTTCGACAGAGCCGAATGGAGCGGCGATCTTGCCTGAGCCGTGAACGACGAGCAAAGCGCCAGCCGTTACACGCAACAGCGTTTCGGCGAGCGTGCCGAAATTTGAATAGATTGAGCCTAGCGCTGGTATGAAAAGTGGGCGGTTATTGACGGCCATTAATTTCGGGTCCCCGAATTGTTGCAATGCAGCAAGCAATGCAGGCCCGCTAACCCACTATCAAATAACAATAAGTTGAAGTGGAGTCTTCTAGGCAGCTTTTTGGGACTGTGACGAAGACTTGTTCTTCCCGGCAGATGTGGCGATGCGGCTTCGTGGAAAAGTTGCGAGCGCTTCGGTTCCCTCGCGAAGCTTGGAGAAGAGATGGAACTCGCCATCATGAACGTGAACCAACGCTTGAACGATGGGTAGTCCAAGGCCTGTTCCCTGCTCGGCAGTCTTTATGGCAATCGATCCCTGCCCAAAAGCGGACAAGACAATGGGAATTTCATCGGCGGGTATGCCCGGCCCGGTGTCGCGAACTGAAAGATATTGACCGCCGCCGGCGGTCCAGCCGATCTTCACGTAGACCTTTCCTTTTGACGGCGTAAACTTGACTGCGTTAGCCATGAGATTGAGCAGTATTTGCCGCAAGGAGCGTTCGTCGCCCATCATGGGGAGCATGCCGGATTCGAATTGTGCAATGAGCGTAATTTCCTTGTTACGCGCTTTCAAAGACATCATGCGAATGCACTCATCGGCAATTTCTGTCAGCATTACCGCATCTTCACTGAGTGTGTGACGACCTGCTTCAACGCGGCTTAAATCCAAAATCTCATTGATAAGATTGAGAAGGTGTTCACCTGAAGCGTGAATATCGCTGGCATATTCCCGGTATGTGGCGTTTTCGATCGGTCCCAATACTTCCCTGACCATGACTTCCGAAAAGCCAAGTATTGCATTAAGCGGCGTGCGGAGTTCGTGACTCATTGAGGCAAGGAAGCGTGATTTTGCAAGATTTGCCTCCTCTGCGCGCCGTCTTCCTTCGTCAGACATGGCATTGGCAGTTTCAAGTTCGGCGATCAGTGCATCTTTTTCCGCCTGAAGTGCCAAAGTGAGAACAACTGAATAATTGAGGCGCGTGGCAACGAGATAGAAAAACGTCAGGCCCGCCAGCAGCATTACAACCATTGTCGCCTGAGCAGGATCGCCAAGACTATCCGATACGGCGCTTATATAGGCGAGGATAGGGAGGGTAAATGCAATCGGTACAGCCAAGCGCAGAGCGGAAGAAAACACGGCGGTAATCGCCATTGCAAGAATGAGAACCACCGCTTTGATAATCGAAAACTGGCTGATGCCGCAGACTTCGCATTGGAGGAATATGAAATATGTCCAGCCAATGCCCGTCACAAAGTGGCCAAGCAGATAGACAAGATGCCATTGGTGAATGTGACCGTCGCTAATGCTGGTTCTATTGATCTGGCGTGCAAGCAAGCCAAGCAGGGCGTAAAGGCAAATGCTGAAGCACGCCCAGATAATCATTTGCTGGCCGAACCCAGCAAAAATGCTGGTTACGGTGACGATGGCGATAAGCAAGGGAATAGTGGCGGCGTTGATGATCAACGCGCGCGTGTGCATGAACAGCAATTCCCGCTCGAAATGCTCTGTTTTTGGCCGCTGCATGAGGCGTTCCCGGGCGCTGCGAACAACCACAGACATATCGCGGTTGCGCGGCTGCTTGCGCCGGTCAACTATGTTCTTGTCTGCATGGCTTGCGTCTAGTAGTGCCATAAGCCTCATTCCCGGTGATAAACCGTCCAGTGGCTGCATTGCACCGCAAGCCCGTTCATAAATGATTAAAGCGGCGTAGATTGCGGTAAGAAAGCGAATCTATTCTTGGCGATAAAGGTAAGTATGAAACAACTTTATCAAGCGGGCAGGCCGTGAGAGGGCGGTTTCGCACCTCTCGACGATGGTCTGTAAACCGAACGGCGCCACGCTCGGCCATTCGCAAATTTTTCGATATCTGCTTGACGCTTATTTTCTTCGGATTGGTAGCGTTGCTCATAGCGCGCATTGATCAAAGACCACCGGCCATTGACGTTTCCGGTAACGCCTACGTGATTGACGGAGATACGCTGATAATCTCGAAACAGCATATTCGGCTGAAGGGTATCGACGCTCCGGAGCTTGATCAAACCTGCGGCAGGCAGCCATCGCTACGCAATTGCGGGCAGATCGCCCGGCAAGCTCTGCAAAAGCTCGTTGCCAGGACGGACGTGCGTTGTGAGGGACAGGGGCGCGACAAGTTTGATCGCTTTCTGGCAACCTGTTTTGCTGGCCAAATTAACGTCAACCGTATTATGGTCGAAACGGGCCAGGCTATAGCCTATGGCGATTATCGCGATGCAGAATTGCTCGCTCGTGGACGCAGGGTTGGCATATGGGTCGACGCATTTGAAACACCACAGGATTGGCGCAGAACGCATGATGGTGTTACCGAAACATCGCCACCTGAGCGAAACGTAGTCGCCGAAGCGATTGATACGGTCGTCGCGTGGGTTGTTGGATTATTGGGAGGTATCTGGTGAAATTATATGATGGAGGTCGCGCGCCCAACCCGAGACGCACGCGCATATTTCTGGCCGAAAAAGGACTGAATATACCGCTTGTGCCGATCGATATGGGAGCATTGGGGCATCGTTCGAATGAAATAGAATCGCTCAACCCTTTGCAAAGGTTGCCAATTCTCGAACTTGATAACGGCACCGTCATTACCGAATCCGTTGCGATCTGCCGGTATTTTGAAGAATTGCACCCGGAACCGCCCCTGTTTGGCGAAGGCGCACTCGGCAAAGCACGTGTCGAAATGTGGAATCGCCGCGTTGAACTGAATTTTTTTGGGCCAGTCTCGGCGGCCTTTCGGCACACGCACCCGGCCATGGCGGAGTGGGAAGTCCCGCAAATTCCGGAATGGGGTGAGGCAAATCGGCCCAAAGCCGTGAAGTTCATGGCTTTGCTGGATGAGCAATTGGCAACCAATACATTTATCGCCGGAGAACATTTTTCAATTGCCGATATAACGTTGCTTGTCAGTGTCGATTTTCTGAAACCCGCCAAGATAACCATGCCTGACGAGTTCCAGAACTTGAAACGCTGGCATGAGGCGGTTTCCAGCCGTCCGAGCGCCAAGGCCTGATATTGGATACTCGCGGTGGGTTCCATTGGTTTGGATGATCTGAGTGCGGCGATAAAGGCTTGCCGGATTTGCCGCGACAATCCGCAATATGGTTTGCCTTTGCCGCATGAACCAAACCCGGTTTGCGTGCCGTCGCCCGTCGCGCGCATTATTATCTGCGGGCAGGCTCCCGGTATTCGTGTTCATAATACCGGTGTTCCATTCAACGACCCATCCGGCGTGCGGTTACGTCAGTGGCTAGGCGTTGACGCTGAAACTTTTTATGACCCGCATAAATTTGCCATTGTTCCGATGGGATTTTGCTTTCCCGGCTACGATGCGCAGGGCGGGGATTTGCCTCCCCGGCGGGAATGCCGCCAAGTCTGGCACGACCGGCTTTTTGCAGCCATGCCGCAAGTGAAATTGATCCTCACCATTGGACAATATGCGCAGGCCTATCATCTCGGTTCACGCCGCAAATCCAGCATGACCGATACGGTGCGCAATTGGCGCGAATATTTTAACGACCACACAGCTCCTGCAATCCTGCCTCTGCCTCATCCATCATGGCGTAACAGTGGTTGGTTGAAAAAGAATCCCTGGTTCGCACAAGATGTTCTGCCCGTGCTTCAGCAGACGGTTCAGAATCTAATTTGATCCGTTTTCGGATGAAATTTTTTTACAATTGAAAAAGATTGGAATAATTTTCTTGTACGACGGCCGTTAATCAGCTCATAAAGTATCCCATTCCAAGGGGTAAAGCAAACATGGACAGACTCGATAGAAAAATACTTCGCCTTCTTCAGGAGGATGCCACGCTGGCAGTGGCGGATGTTGCCAAGAAAGTTGGACTATCGACGACACCTTGCTGGCGGCGTATCCAGAAGCTTGAAGAAGATGGCGTGATCCAGCGCCGGGTCGCTATTCTTGATCCGGTCCGGGTGAACACGCGGGTGACGGTATTCGTTTCCATCCGTACGGGCGCGCACAATAATGAATGGCTCAAGCGCTTTTCAGAAGTGGTGCAGGAGTTTCCCGAGGTGGTCGAATTCTATCGCATGAGCGGCGATGTCGACTATCTGCTGCGTGTAGTGGTGCCGGACATTGCGGCCTATGATGCCGTCTATAAGCGCCTGATCAGCAAGATCGACATTCGGGATGTATCGTCTGCCTTCGCCATGGAGCAGATCAAATACACCACCGAATTGCCGCTGGACTATATGAGGATCGAAGGCCTCAACGAAAACCGGGAAGGAATTTAGAGCGGTTGCCGGCCATACTGGACCCAAAACCGATCCAACCCAAGCGCGGCTGGCTTACTTTTCCAGTCGCGCGAGCAGGGATGACGTGTCCCAGCGATTTCCGCCCATCACCTGAACATCCTTGTAAAATTGATCGACAAGCGCCGTAACCGGTAATTTCGCCTGGTTGCGGTCCGCCTCTGCAAGGCAGATGCCCAAGTCTTTGCGCATCCAATCAACGGCAAAGCCAAAATCATATTTACCGGCATTCATGGTCTTGTGCCGGTTTTCCATCTGCCAGGAGCCTGCGGCACCCTTGGAAATGACTTCGATGACTTTTTCGATATCAAGTCCTGCCTTCTTGCCAAAGTGGATACCCTCGGCCAGTCCCTGAACTAAACCGGCAATGCAAATCTGGTTGATCATCTTGGTCAATTGGCCTGCACCGGCATCGCCCATCAATCCGACCATTTTCGCGTAAGATTCGATGACTGGCTTGGCTTTTTCAAAAGCTGCCGCTTCGCCGCCTACCATGACGGTAAGCGCGCCGTTTTCGGCACCCGCCTGTCCTCCTGAAACGGGCGCATCCAGAAAATGGAACCCGCGCTTTATCGCTTCTGCGCTGAGCTCGCGAGCGACTTCTGCCGATGCAGTGGTGTTATCAATAAAAATCGCGCCCTTTTTCATGGAGTGAAAAGCGCCATTCTCGCCAGTCGTTACCGAGCGCAGATCATCATCGTTTCCGACACAGCAAAAGACAAAATCCTTGCCCTCTGCCGCCTTTTGAGGCGTGTCGGCATGTGATCCGGAAAACTGTTCCGCCCACTTTGCGGCCTTTTCCCCAGAGCGATTGAAGACTGTCACGTCATGACCACCCCGCGTCTTCAAATGCCCCGCCATCGGGTAACCCATGACGCCCAGACCAATAAATGCAACACTTGCCATTCAGTAATTTCCTCTGTCTTATGGCCTTCAATCAGGTCGATTTGCGGAGGTTAGAATATTGCGGCGCATCATCAAAGGCCTGCTTTGGATTGTTTTTTCACTTATACCTCTCGCTCTTCTCGCTTTTATCTTCGCTTATGCCTGGCTCGCAGGTTCGGTAGCACCGGCAACCGGTGAAACAAGCATTGCGGGACTGTCCGGTCCCGTCACCATCACCCGCGATAAACATGCTGTGCCCCATATCACCGGCTCCTCGGTTGAGGACGTTTTCAGCGCGCTCGGGTTTGTGCATGCGCAGGAGCGCCTATGGCAAATGGACGTCACCCGCATGGCAGGGCGAGGCCGCCTGTCAGAGCTTTTCGGGGATAAGACCATTGCGACGGACGTCTTCATTCGCACACTTGGTCTTTATGAAGCCGCGCAAAGCTCGGCGGATTCACTGGCACCAGCCGATCGCGCGAAGGTGGACGCTTATGTGCGCGGTATCAATGCATTCATAGATAGTTCAGGGCCTTCTTTCGGGTCGAAATATTCGCCGGAATTCGTCATCCTCCAGCATTTCCCTGAACAATGGACAGCCGCAGATGTCATTGTAACGCTGAAACTGATGTCGGTTACGCTTGCGGCCAATATTGATGACGAGGTGCTGCGACTGAAATTTGCCCGTCTCGGAATGAATGAGCAAGAAATTGTGGATCTCTTGCCTCCTGTCGAAGGGGATACGCCGCCTCCATTGCCAAATTTGCAGCAATTGCTTGGTCTGCCTACAGGAACGATCAAGACGGGCGCGATTGAGGCGGAGAAACAATTTGCTGCGCTGAGCGATATCATGTCCACCGGAGCATCCAACAATTGGGTGGTTGGCGGAGCACGTACTGCCACTGGCAAGCCAATCCTGGCCAATGATCCGCATCTTGGTTTGACCGCACCCGCGATCTGGTATCTCGCGCATCTTCAGGTGAAGCAGCCGGATGGAACAGCGAAAAATCTTGTTGGTGTCACGCTTCCCGGCGCGCCGCTGGTTCTGCTTGGCCGTAACGACAAGGTTGCCTGGGGTTTCACCAATACAGGATCGGACGTTCAGGATATTTTCATCGAAAAGATCAATCCAGCCAATCCGGATCAGTATCAGGCTCCCGAAGGCTTTCGACCATTTGAGAAGAAGAGGGTGGAGATTCGCGTTAAAGGCAGTGAAACCGTCAGTTTCGATCGCCGTAGCACACGCCACGGGCCAGTTCTTCCGCCGGAATATCGCGGCCTTCAACACTATCTGGATGAGGGAACGGTTGCATCGCTTTCGTGGACTGTGCTTGCGGGGGACGATAAAACAATCGCTGCCGGATTGAAGCTTTGGGATTTCGCAAGCGTATTGGATTTCCAAAATGGCATGGCTGATTATGTTACGCCTATGCAGTCGATGGTCATCGCCGATGTTGACGGCAATATCGGTATGATCGCGCCGGGCAGAATTCCTGTCCGCGACCCTGCTAACCAGATTATGGGGCGTGCGCCGTCTCCCGGTTGGGATGCCGTTTACGACTGGAAAGGGTATATTCCCTATGAGGAATTGCCGCGCGCCTATAATCCAGCGGATAATGTTCTGGCCACTGCCAATACCAAGATGGTTGATGCCAACTATCCGCACTTCCTGACCTTTGACTGGGATGAACCATGGCGCTTGGAGCGGATCAAATCATTGAT
This sequence comes from Phyllobacterium sp. GQ127, assembly GCF_059758635.1. Classification (NCBI taxonomy): domain Bacteria; kingdom Pseudomonadati; phylum Pseudomonadota; class Alphaproteobacteria; order Hyphomicrobiales; family Phyllobacteriaceae; genus Phyllobacterium; species Phyllobacterium sp. GQ127. Next base: position 1,022,694 of record NZ_JCAXDZ010000001.1, on the reverse strand, counting down.
CTATAACGCCAATCAACAAACGCTGGAAACAAACCGGATAGTGCAGGGCGATGTCTATGCAGGCGCCTATGCTGTTCTGACTCCTGCCATGCTCAAACTTGTTGAAGGCCGCGATGATGTTGATCTGACGGCGATAAAACAATTGAAAGGATGGGACTTCATCGAGGATCGTGCGCGCACCGAGCCGCTACTGTTCAATGCGTGGGTGCGGTTTGCGACGAAACGCATCCTTGAGGACGATCTGGGCGACGCTTTCCCGTCCTATTGGCAGGGCCGCGTCGATGCCATGATGCGTTGGCTTGGACCAAATCCGGGACGTGACTGGTGTGACAATGGACGCACGCCCGAGAAAGAGAGTTGCGGCGACGTGCTGGCGCTTTCACTTGGCGATGCGCTGAAGGATATTGAAGCGCGGCTTGGCAGTGATCGTGCAAAATGGAACTGGGGTGCATTGCATTATGCCTATAGTGCCCACCGCCCCTTTGCTCAGGTCAGTCCACTCGACAAATTATTCAATGTTACCGTACGTGCTTCAGGTGGCGCTTATACGTTGGATCGGGGCAAATCGACGTTCACCGATGAGAGCAATCCTTACCGCGCGACCCATGGGTCGAGTTATCGCGGATTATTCGACCTTTCGGATCTCAACCAGTCCACCTATATCCAGACTACTGGTCAATCGGGCAATGTTTTCTCGTCCAACTATCGTGATTTTGCGGAGAAATGGTCGAATATCGAAGCAATTACGATTTCGACGGATGAAGCCGTTTATCAGGATGGTTTGCAGGGGATCTGGCGTTTGAACCCTTAATGACGCTCCTCAAGTGAGGGGAGTCATTACCGATTTCTGATAGGCGGGGCGGGTTTTCAGCCGCTCATACCAACTCTTCAGATGTGGCAGTTCTGGACGATCAATCGGCATTTCAAACCAGGCATAGGCGAAGCAGCCGAGCGGAATATCGCCGATGCCGAACTTTGAGCCCGACAGATAGGGTTGTGATGCCAGAGCATCATCGACCATCGCAAATAATTTGCTACAGTTTTGAAAACCGGTTTCCTTGGCCGCAAGATCCTGCTTGTCTGGCGCCAAGCGTACGACATTCCAGAACAGATCACGGAACGGAAGCGCAAGCGAGGATGTTGTCCAATCCATCCAGCGTTCTGCTTTTGCGCGTTGTCCCGCATCGGCAATAAAAAGCTCCGAAACGCCATATTGAGCGGCCAGATAACGGACAATCGTATTGCTTTCCCAAAGGATCAGGTCGCCATCCTCTAGTGTCGGCACAAGTCCATTCGGATTTTTGGCACGATATTCCGGATCACTGACTATGCCAAATGCGCCGCCAGCAGCGATATTTTCATAGGGAGCGCCTGCTTCTTCGGCAGCCCACAGGACTTTTTTGACGTTGGTCGAATTTGTTCGACCCCAGATTTTGAGCATGAGATTCTCTTTGTGATCGGGTTTTAGCGAGTCAAATGGCGGGTGATGCGGCGTTCCATCCAGTCCCATAAATGGCGCAAAGCTTCAACCAGCAATAGATATATGATTGCAGTCCAGAGATAGGTCTGGAAGTCAAAGGTGCGTGAATAGGCCAGTTTGGTATAGCCCATAAGATCATAGACTGAAATCAGCGCCACTATAGCCGAGCCTTTGATCATCAGGATCAATTCATTGCCGTAGGGCCGCAAAGCCACGATCAATGCCTGAGGCAAGATGACTTTGCGGAATGTCACAAACTTGGAAATACCCAAGGAGGCTGCGCCTTCCCATTGCCCCGGTGCAACGCTGCGAACAGCGCCGCGCAGGATTTCCGCCTGATAGGCGGCGGTGTTTAGTGCAAAGGATAGCAATGCGCAGTACCAGGCTTCACGAAAGAACCCCCAAAGCCCGATCGCCTGAAGTTCTTTGCTGAACGATCCGAGGCCGTAATAGATCAGGAAAACCTGAGCGATCAGCGGCGTTCCCCGGAAAAAGTAGACATAGAAATAGGCTATGGAAGATATGACCCGATTTTTACTCATCCGGCCAAGCGCAATCGGAACGGAAAGCACTGCGCCGATAATCACTGATGCGAGGACAAGGGTTATTGTGGTCCAAAGCCCGGACAGGTAAGTCGGAGCATATTTGTCGATAAGTTCTCTGTCCCAGGCGACGAAGAGAAAATATATCAAACCGACGATCAGAGCCGTCCAAAGGCCTACCAGCACATGGCCGATAATGCGTGTTTTCGTCCATGGCTTGGGCGGCGATGGTGGTCGGCGCACTGCTGCTGCAGAGGGGGCGATTGCATTATCGGTCATCTTTTTGCCCCGCTCTTGGCCGCCCAGCGATCAATACCGTTAATGACGAATGATGAAAGGATGCCGAGTATAAGGAAAATGAGACAGGCGGTTCCGTAGAACAGGAAGGCTTGCTTCGTTACACGTGCCGCCACGGCAGTCTGGCGCAAAATGTCCGCAAGGCCGATGGCCGACACAAGCGCCGTATCTTTCAGCAATATCAGCCAGAGATTACCTAGACCGGGCAGGGCGATACGGATCAATTGCGGCAGGATAATCTTGCGCATGGTTTGCCCATAGGAAAGACCAATCGCATAGCCACCTTCATATTGCCCTTTGGGAATAACACGAAATGCGGAGAGAAAAACTTCACTTGCATAGGATGAGAAGACCGTGCCCAAGGCGAACATGCCCGCGATAAAGGAGTTTATCTCTATGGCGCCGGTATAACCGAGCAATTGACCGATTTTTTGAACGCCGATCTGTCCGCCATAATAGACCAGAAACAGCGTCAACAGCTCGGGCAAGCCACGAAATATCGTCGTGTACATATTGGCGGCGAGTTTGACCGAAGGTTCTTCTGACTGTTTACCGAGGGCGACGAAAAATCCGATCGCCAATCCCAAAGGGAGGGTGGCAAGCGCCAGCGTCACAGTGACAAGAATTCCGCTGGCTATGCTCAGGCCCCATCCGCCTTCGCCAAAACCCAAGAGTGCTATTGAGCCTTCCATAGGCAACTTTCATATCTCGCGGGCAATTCCCCAACCCGTCATTTTTGTAAGTTCGCAGATGGCAGTTTTATCCGCCATCTGCCTGTCAGATCAACTTTTTATCTTAGTTTTCTGCACCATATACGTCGAACTTGAAGTACTTATCGTTGATTTCCTTGTACTTTCCGTTCTTGCGGATCGCAGCAATCGCTTCGCTGAACTTGTCTGCCAGAGCAGTATTGCCCTTTTTGACAGTCACACCAGCACCTGGGCCGTGAATCGCGATATCAGGGGTAATTGTACCGAGGATCTTGCAGCAAGAACCGGCATCACTGTCCACCCACTGGCTAAGTACAACTACGTCATCCATAACCGCGTCGATACGGCCGTTTGAAACGTCGAGCTTATACTCGTCGGCAGTCGGATACATTTTGATGTCAGAGCCGCTATATTTGGCTTCAGCAAAGTTGGAGTGGCTTGTCGAACCTTGAACGCCAAGGGATTTGCCCTTCAGCGATTCCGGTGAGACATCCTTGATATCGGAATCTTTCGGTACAGCGATTGCTGGCGGCGTGTTGTAGTATTTCTTGGAGAAGTCGACCTGCTTCAGACGTTCCGGGGTGATCGACATGGAAGCGATAACAGCATCGAATTTGTCAGCCTGAAGTGCTGGGATCATTCCATCCCAATCCTGCGTGACGAAAGTGCAATCTGCCTTCATCTCTTCGCACAGCGCCTTGCCAATATCGATGTCGAAACCTTCAAGCTTGCCGTCCGAGGTCAGATTGTTGAAAGGAGGGTAAGCTCCCTCGGAAGCGATTTTGATCTTCAGCGCGTCCTGTGCATGGGCTGCGCCCATGGTTAAGGCGAGGGCTGCAGCAGAAATCGCGATTGCGAGACGCTTGGTTGTACGCATTTATTTGAACCTCTCTTTTATAAGCCCGGCTGTTCCCCTGTTTTTTCTGGACAGCCTTCCGAGCAAAGTCGCAGTTTACGTCACTGCTCCTGACACCGATATTCCCACTAGTTTTCAAGGAAAAGCAACCGGGAATCGTGTGCCGTTTAACGAATCCGACCGTAAAAATTCCCGATATTTGAGGCCTCTATATTTTTATTTCACACATACGGGATGAAAAGACACATTCAAACACATCAAACGCGAAGTCCCGTTTCACGTTCGATCATATCTGCGAGCCCATTAACGTCATCAAGTTCAAAAACCGGCACGGTTTCATCATTTAAGGCGTGGTCACTGGCAACAGCGACGATTGTCGGATCGCCTGCCGTCAGGGGCTCGCCGGAGCGGCCTTCCTGACGCCGTGTCTCGATCTTCTTGTGTCCCTCGCGTTTATATCCCTCAATCAATATGAGGTCGCAGGGTGAGAGTCGCTCCACGATGGTGGCCAGCGACGGCTCAGCCTCATTCGTCAATTCGTGCATCAGCGCCCAACGGCGACCGGAGACAATCGCAACTTCGCCAGCCCCGGCTTTGCGGTGGCGATAAGAGTCTGTGCCTTCCTTATCGATGTCGAAATCGTGATGCGCATGCTTGATCGTCGACACTTTCCAGCCCCGCCGCGTCAGTTCTGTAACCAGCTTGACTGTCAGCGTGGTTTTCCCAGAATTTTTCCAGCCAGTTATGCCGAACAGGCGAGTCGTCATGTTGAAGGCGTCCATCGCTTTTGCGCTTCGAGAATATCTTCCTGCGTATTTATGTTGAAGAAGGGGTCGATTGTCTGGTCTGTTTGCGTCGTCGTCAGCGGAAACTCAAAGCTCTTGTGTGGGTGCGCAGCGATCCAGCTCATCACTCGGCGGTTTTCGTCATCAGCCAGCCATGCACGGAGTTCACCACGTGATGAAATCGGCCATATGCCAAAAACAGGGTGAATCCGTCCGGCCGACGATGCAATCACTATCCTATCTGGTGCATCGGCGATTTGCTGACTCAGTTTTTCACAAAGATCATCCGGGAAGAAAGGCGTATCGGTCGCAACCGTCAAAATATGCGAAAAACCATCGCTATGGGTTGAAGCCCATTCCATTCCCGCCAGTATGCCGGCCAAGGGACCGGCGTAACCGACAATTTCATCCGGGATAATCGGAATGCCAAGATCGCGAAAATGCGCAGGATCATTATTGGTGTTGAGAGCTAGAACCGGTAGCTGGCGTGCCAGACGCTGGTGAATATGGTCGATCAGTCTGCCCGTGCCGAAGGGTAGAAGAGCCTTGTCAGACCCATTCATGCGGCGCGATTGTCCGCCCGCCAGAATGATACCCGCTGTTTTCAAGATCAGACTCCGTCGGGTGAAGACGCTGCCGCAGTGGCTGCTGGCTTTGCGCGGCTCACCATCTGCTCACGATAAAGCGTATATAGACCGCTGCCAATAACTATGATCGAGCCGATTATCATTGGCATATCGGGCAAATCACCGAAAAACAGGAAGCCAAGAAGGATTGCCCATAGAAGGCTCGTATAACGAAACGGCGCAACGAACGAAATTTCACCTTCGCGCATTGCAAGAATGAGAAAATGATACGCTGCCATCACGCAACAGGCAGCAAGAATCAACAGAAACGTATTTGTGGTCGACATGGGTGTCCAGCCACCCAGCGGTACAATCATCGCGGCACCGGCGACGCCAACGCCGACCGATGTCAAAGCGGATATCATCAGCACGGGTATGGTTTTGGGAACTCTGCGGGTTGCAAGGTCTCGTAACGACGCAAAAATCACCGTAACCACAATCAGCAGAACATAGGGGCTCATTCCTTCCTGGCCGGGACGAACAATTATCAGAACGCCAGCAAGGCCTATGATGATGGCGACCCATCGACGCCAACCCACGGGTTCTCCGAAAAACAAAGCCGCACCGAGTGTGACCAGAAGCGGTAATGATTGAAGAATGGCGGACGTTAGCGCCAGCGGAATGTGAACGAGTGCGATAAGGAAGGTGATTGTCCCAACGACTTCTCCAATAACGCGCAATATCGTCATCTTGTGAAGCGCCTGCCGGATCGGGATCAGCATCCCCTGATACCAAGCCAGAGCCACGATTAACACTGTCGCTATGGTGCTGCGAACCAGCATGACCTGGCCCATGTTCATTTCTTCGGCGACAAATTTCACTGTCGCGTCATTGAAAGTGAAGCACGCCATGCCGATAGCCATGTGCAGACTTCCGCGCAAATTAGGAGATAGCGCCAAGATTTTTTACTTCCGCTGGGCAGGACGATTCTCCTCCAGAATCGCTGTCATTGATATATCAACGAAAGCAATATTGTGCATGCGGAATCTTTGGAATTTTAGCCGCCGGTCACGCTCATATGGCGGGAAACTGCCGGGCGATTATGGCGGCGGTCAATAATGAAGTCATGGCCCTTCGGTTTGCGGCCGATAGCTTCGTCAATAGCGTTGCTTAGGAGCTCGTTGCCTTCTGATGCCCGCAAGGGAGCACGCAAATCTGCTGCATCCTCCTGGCCGAGGCACATATAAAGTGTCCCGGTACAAGTCAGGCGAACACGATTGCAGCTTTCGCAGAAATTATGCGTCATCGGCGTGATGAAGCCGACGCGACCACCCGTTTCCGGAATTTCGACATAACGGGCAGGGCCACCCGTCTTGTAAGGAATATCGTTCAGCGTGAATTCTTCCCGCAACCTTGTTCTGAGCAGCGACAAGGGAAGATATTGGTCCGTTCGGTCGAGATCAATTTCGCCCATTGGCATGGTTTCGATAAGTGTCAAGTCCATGCCGCGTCCATGTGCCCAGCGGATCATGTGCGGAATTTCGAGATCGTTGAAATCTTTGAGCGCGACAGCATTCAGCTTGACCTTGATTCCAGCGTCCTGCGCAGCATCAATGCCCTCCATCACTCGGCCAAGATCACCCCAACGTGTGATGGCCTTGAACTTTGCAGCGTCGAGCGTATCCAGCGATACATTGATGCGTTTTACCCCAAGGTCAGCCAGTTCATGCGCAAACCGCGCGAGCTGTGAGCCATTTGTTGTCAGCGTCAGTTCATCCAAAGCGCCTGAACGCAAATGTCGGGAGATCTCGCTGATAAGATGCATGATATTCTTGCGCACCAATGGCTCACCACCCGTGAGCCTTAGCCGTTTCACGCCTTTTTCGATAAAGGCAGTGCACAGACGATCCAGTTCTTCAAGCGTCAGAAGTTCTTTCTTCGGTAGGAATGTCATATGTTCCGACATGCAATAGGTGCAGCGGAAATCACAGCGATCCGTTACCGACACGCGCAGATAATTGATCGTCCGCCCGAAAGGGTCTATCATGCTTGTCTGCGTTGGCGTCTGGTCGAATGTTGCCAAATGGTTCAAGAGCTTCCTCCTCACCCAGAGATAGTGCGGCGTCAAGGACTTGTCCAGTTATTGCGAATGGCGTCTATGCCTTATAGCTGAGACGTTTTCGCACATTTGCTTATAAGGATCGGCGGAATTAAGAGGCGCCGTCTTGGCGCTTGCAGCAATCAACGACAACGCCTACACCAAATAAAAACAGGGATATCAGTAATGACCGATGCTTGGCCAAAGGAACTACGCGTCAGCAGGGATCGAAAGTCGCTGGTCGTTACATTCGATAATGGCGAGCGTTATGATTTAAGCGCTGAATTGCTGCGCGTGGCATCGCCATCTGCGGAGGTGCAGGGGCATTCTCCCGAACAGCGCGTGACCGTCCCCGGCAAGATCAATGTCGAGATTGCCAAGATGGAGCCTATTGGCAATTACGCAGTGCGAATCACGTTTGACGACATGCATGACACCGGCCTGTTCAGCTGGGACTATCTGATCGATCTTGGCCGGAATAAGGACACACGCTGGCAGGCATATCTCGACGAGTTAACGCAAAAAGGCCTTAGCCGCGATCCGGTCAGCCGGAAACACTCATAAACTACCGCAGAACGACGACACGCGTGCCGACACCGACATTGGCATAGAGATGTTTCACGTCATCATTCGCCATTCTTATGCAGCCCGATGACATGGCGTGACCAATCGTCCACGGCTGGTTGGTTCCGTGAATGCGATAGATTGTCGAACCAATATACAGGGCTCTTGCGCCGAGAGGATTGTTCGGCCCTCCGGGCATATAAGCGGGAAGGATGCGTCCCTTCTTTGCTTCGCGGGCGCGCATGCGCGCTGGCGGCGTCCAGCCTGGCCATTCGGCCTTGCGCGAAATTTTGTTGCTTCCACTCCAGGTGAAGCCGGTCTTGCCGACACCGATTCCATAAGCCAATGCGCGACCTTCTGCTGTCACATGATAAAGTCGCCGTTCGCCGGTTCGTATGACTATGGTTCCGGCTGAATATTTGGAAGGAAAAGCAACACTTTTCCGTGCAATTGGCGAAAAATCAGATTTAAATTTTGTCGACTGAATTTGGTATCCGTTGTTTGGGTGTTTTCTTTTCCCAAGGTTACTATCCATTGATTTTGCTGTTGCGCCGAAGCAACTTAGACAAAAAACGCCAAGACATACTAAAAATACGCGATAAACTCCAATCATCGTATCCCCCAATTCGATGTTTCGACCGCTTGTACTGTGACATTATTGCATGTTTGGGAAAAGAATGCCTATGATCAACTCGTCGTGTAGTGAATCAAAATGAAATTCGATGTGAATCGCGTTAATCTTTGAGTCGGGGTGAGTGCCGAAAATGCGTCGCCTGAGAATTATCTGCCGGCGGCGGAGCATTGTTAAAACATTCTAAACAAGATGCGCCGAAACTGGAACGACACCAAATTGATAGCCCGCTTTTGACTGCGGGCGAGACTGTTCCAGCTGGGCGAGCACCATGACTTCTTTCTCAAAAAAACGAGCACTCTTTCTGGCCGCAATGTTGTCGGCAACGGCGAGTGCCGTGCCGCAAGCTTCGGCAGCCAATAATCTGATGGAGCTTCTGTTCCCCGGTCGCCGGGTTCAATCACAGCCTGTCATGCCGCCAGAACCAAGGGTCAACGTAGACCAGAATTCTGCGCCCGCGTCACGCGCGCCAATCAAGCGTGTAACGGTCACTGCGCCCAAGAATTATGACTACAAAGCGGATGCGCTGGTTCAGATCGATTTGACGAAGATTGACCCGCAACTGACAGCTTCCGCACATGTCGGTACCGGTGTTGCGCCATCCATGGAGATGGACCAGTTCGGTTTGAAGATCGATCATCTTCGCGAAGCGCATGTGAAAGCGGAAAAGGACATTGCTGATGCAATTGTCGCTTATTATGCATCCGGTAAGAACCCGATATGGACTGTATCCTATGATGTTTCGCCGAAAGCCAAAGCCGTTATTGCTTTGTTCGCAAAGGCTGCGGAAAGCGGGCTTGATCCTCAGGACTATGTCGTAAAAGTACCCGGAGATGACTATGAGCGGAGCGATATTCCTGCTCGATTGAAGGAGCTTGCCGAGTTCGAACTTTCACTGTCCGCCCGCGCCCTTCGTTATGCGATGGATCAGGGGGATGGCCGCATCAATCCTAATCGCCTGAGCGGATTTCACGATCTGAATACGGACAATGTAAAGCCGCGCAACGTTATCGATCAGCTTGCGTCGGCTGGCGATGCGAGCGCCGTCTTAGCGGGATTTGAGCCGCAAAATAAATGGTACGCCGAGCTTAAGCAGAATTTGCATGCCATAGCTGACACTGCTGGCCCTTCTATTCATATCGCGCCCGGCACATTGATCCGTCCTGGCGAAAGCAATGCCGAGTTGAAGAATGTGGTTGCTCTCATCAGGGCAAAAGCACCCAAGGATTATCTTCTTCAGCATGATGCGGTTCTGCAGGCGAATGAAACTGCTGAAACCTATGATGTAAGTCTTGTCGAGGCGGTTAAGGACTATCAAAAATCGCAGGGGCGACAGGCGGACGGCGTTATTGGAAATGCCACGATAAAAACTCTTCAGGGCGAGAGCAGCGCGTCCAAGCGCGACCGGATTCTCTATTCGATGGAGCGTTTGCGCTGGATGCCTCGTGATTTTGGCAGTCGCTATGTCTTCATTAATCAGCCCGCATATCGCGCACAATATTTCAACGATAATGCTGAGAAATTGGCGATGAATGTTGTTGTCGGGTCTGCGAAGAACCAGACCTATTTCTTCAATGATACGATTGAAACGGTGGTTTTTAACCCGTCTTGGGGGGTGCCACGCTCCATCATTCTCAATGAGATGATGCCAAAAATCCTGAACAATCCATCCTATCTCGAAAATAGCGGCTATGAAGTCTACGACAAGTCCGGCCGGGTGGTTCCATCAAGTTCAGTCAATTGGGGGCAGGTTGCATCAAACGGCGGCGGCGTTGGCATCAGACAGAAGCCAAGCCTGGACAATGCTCTTGGTGAGTTGAAGATATTGTTCCCCAACAGCCATGACATCTACATGCATGACACGCCTGCAAAGTCCTATTTTAAGAAGGATATGCGCGCTTTGAGCCATGGTTGCATCCGTTTGGAGCGTCCACGCGATATGGCAGCTGCAGTGCTTGAAATGCCTGTGGAGGAGTTGAACCAGTATTTCGGCAAGAACGAGCGTAATGTGAAGGTGAAATCACAGCTTCCGGTTTACGTCTCCTACTTCACAGCTTGGCCGGATGCGGCGACTGGGCAAATTCATTATTATGACGACGTCTATGAGCGCGACGCCTATCTTCAAAAGGCTATTCTCAAGACACAGGCCGTCCGTCAGGCTGACACCATTCAAACAGCAAATCTCTGAGCGAATTTAATCGCGCGATTTGATTTCAAAGGGCGGCAGGCTCTGGAACGCAAGTTTCAAAGCCTGCGACCAGCCTTCCGAGACGATCTCGTAATAGGGATCATTGCGCTCGATACGCTTCTCAAACCCGAGACGGAAACTGTCTGATTCGTAAAATTGCAGATCGAGCGGCAGTCCAACCGACAGATTCGATTTCAACGTAGAATCAAATGAAACCAGCAATAGCTTTGTCGCTTCCTCGAAAGTCATCGCGGGATCGTAAGACCGCACGATGATCGGCTTACCATATTTATGTTCGCCAATTTGGAAGAATGGCGTGTCCTGCGTCGATTCAATAAAGTTTCCCTCAGGATAAATAAGGAAAAGCCGAGGGTCGCCGCCCTTTATCTGACCACCAAGAATAATCGAAGCTCCAAAAGAATCGGCCCGCTGACCGCCACTATCCACTTGGTGGATCACATCGCGAATCGTGTCTCCGACCAGCCTTGCTGTCTGAAACATCGAAGGCATCTCGTAAATTGAAGGCGAGCGTTCAGAGGGCGTTTTCGTCCGCTCGTTGAGAATGCTGATGACGGCCTGCGTGGTTGCTAGATTGCCGGCCGATAAAAGGGTAATCACCCGGTCGCCCGTTTTGGCCCAAGTGTACATTTTCTTGAATGTCGAAATGTTGTCGACGCCCGCATTGGTTCTTGTGTCAGACATAAACACAAGCCCACGGTCCAGTTTGAGCCCGACGCAATAAGTCATAGCGAATCCCAAGTTCGAAATATAAAGCGATTACTGCTCTACATTGACCTCGACGGCAAGTGATTCAATTGATGGTCCAAAGCGTATTCCGGAAACAGGCGCTGCTTCCCGATAATCTAGCCCGCAGGCGATGCGGACATAGGTCTCGTTAGGACAAAGGTCGTTAGCGGCGTCGAAGCCCACCCATCCCAGCCCATCTATATGTGCTTCCGCCCAGGCATGGCTGGCGGTCTGTTCAATCGTATTGTTCATCATAAGATAGCCGGAGACATAGCGGGCAGGTATACCCAAAAGTCTGGCAGCTGACAAAAATACATGGGTATGATCCTGGCAGACCCCGGTCCCAAGTCGAAGCGCCTCTTCGGCGGTTGTGTTGATGGTGGTTGAGTTGGGCGTATAAACCAGCTTGCGGTTCAATGCTCCCATCAACTCATGCAATATTTCCAGCCTGTCCGATTTTGCCGGCAATCCCGCTGCCAGATCCTTGATCGCCTCACCAGCCGCCGTCAATTCAGTTTCGCGCTCATAGAGCCAGGTCGGCATGAAATTGTAGACCTTGCCGAGAACGCCGCTCCTGTCTTCTGTTTCAACATGTCCTGCGGCGCGGATCACGAGTTCTTCTGTTCCCCGGTCAACACTGATCAACATGGTCCGGTTGCCATAGCCGTCGCGGTAATTTGCTTCCTGGGTTGCGCCGTCCACGGTTACTGTCCAGTCGATGACTTTCTGACCCGGAGAGCTTTGCGGATGAAGGCGTAACCGCTGAATGGCATAGTGAACGGGCGCATCGTAGCGGTAGTGGGAATTATGCTGGATGTTCAAAAGCATGGGTTTCAATCAAAATTGTAGGCTTTAGCAATTTTACTGCTCAAGCCAGTTGTTTGATAGATGAGATCGCTCAGGAATTCATGCAATCCATTGTCGAAGATCGTGCGGATATCATTGTTCTCAAGACGCGTCATGATGCCCTCTGCCATATCGTGGCATTCGTGCCGGGCACCATAATCAATCGCCAGATGTTTAAGATTGTCGACTATATTGGAATAGCAGAAATTCAGCGAACGGGGCATGCGTGAATTAAGGATCAGATAATCAGCAATATTCACAGGGCTATATTCGATATCATAGACCCAGCGATAGGAGCGATGGGCGGAAACCGACCGCAAAATGGACTCCCACTGAAAATTGTCCAGCGTTGTACCGACATAGGAAATCGATGGCAGGAGCACATAATATTTTACGTCGAGAATTCGCGCCGTATTGTCGGCCCGCTCAATAAAGGTGCCTATCCGAGCGAAATTGAAAATCTCGTTGCGCAGCATCGTGCCATGAAAAGCGCCGCGAATGATTGCTGTTTCACGTTTGATCTGGTCGAGAACGCGTGGCAAGTCTGTTTCGGGAACTGCTGAGGCCAAGGTCGACTTCAACACCATCCAGGTTTCATTGACGCTTTCCCAGGCTTCGCGGGTCAAAGCGGTACGCACCATGCGCGCATTTGAGCGGGCTGTTTCGACGCAGGACATGACACTTGAGGGATTGCTCGGATCACGCAGGAGAAAATCCGAAACGAGGCTGGCGTTATATTCCTTGTACTTGTTGTCGTAACCGATCTTCACACCGGCGCTCATCAATACGGATGACCATTCTTCGGGTGCATCGGATGTTTTGGTCAGCGCCATGCGCAACCCGGCATCGATCAACCGAGCCATGTTTTCTGCCCGCTCTATATAGCGAAACATCCAGTAAAGACCGTTTGCGGTGCGCCCAAGTAGCATTTTCTAATAAAATCCCTCTTTTATTCATCGGGGGCCTTATGGATGACCCTTATTTCCGCAATTATCGGCAGTCGCTTGAACCTAATCGTCCAATACCCATGTGTCCTTTGTGCCGCCTCCCTGACTTGAGTTGACCACCAGCGAGCCTTCCTTCAACGCCACGCGTGTCAACCCGCCGGGTGTGATGCGGATACGGTCCGAAACGAGCACGAAAGGCCGCAAATCCACGTGGCGTGGCGCGAGACCTTTTTCCGTCATGATCGGTGTGGTCGATAGCGCCAATGTTGGCTGGGCGATGTAATTTTTGGGGTTGGCCTTCAATTTGAGTGCAAAATCCTCGCACTCTTTTTTGGAGGCAGCCGGTCCGACCAGCATTCCATAGCCGCCGGAACCATGCACTTCCTTGACCACAAGTTCGCTGAGATTTTCGAGGACATATTTCAGCGTGTCCGGTTCGGAACAACGATGGGTCGGGACGTTTTCCAGTATTGCCTTTCGCCCGGTGTAGAATTCGACGATTTCCGGCATGTAGGAATAAAGCGCCTTGTCGTCAGCAATCCCGGTTCCCGGCGCATTGGCTATGGTGATGTTGCCTGACCGATACACATCCATGATACCGGCAACGCCAAGCGCCGAGTCGCGGCGGAAGGTGAGGGGGTCGAGATAGGAATCATCCACGCGGCGATACAATACGTCGATGGCGCGGTTGCCTTCGGTCGTGCGCATGACGACCTTGCCATTTTCGACCTTCAGGTCGCCACCCTCGACCAGTTCCACACCCATCTGATCGGCCAGGAACGCGTGTTCGAAATAGGCGGAATTATAGATGCCGGGTGTCAGAACCGCGATTGTCGGTGTGCCGTTGCATCCGGGCGGTGCCACAGCCGCCAGGGACTGCCGCAGCATTTTCGGATAGGTCTCTACCGGACGAACCTTGATCTGCTGAAACAGTTCCGGAAAGAGCTGCATCATTGTTTCGCGATTTTCCAGCATGTATGACACGCCGGAAGGGGTTCGCGCGTTGTCTTCAAGCACATAGAACTGGTTTTCGGCCGTGCGGACGATATCGACGCCTATAATATGGGTATAGACATTGCCCGGTGGGCGGAATCCGACCATTTCCGGCAGATAAGCATCATTATGTGTAAACAATTCGCGGGGTATGCGCCCGGCGCGGATGATTTCCTGACGGTGATAAATGTCATCAAGAAAGGCGTTAAGAGCCATCACGCGCTGTTCGATACCTTGGGAAAGGCGTCGCCATTCATTGCCTGTTATAATGCGCGGGATAATGTCGAAAGGAATAAGCCGCTCGGCAGCCTCTTCGTCGCCATAGACGGCGAAAGTAATACCGGTTTTACGAAAAACATTCTCAGCGTCGAGTGCTTTTTGCGCCAGTCGGCCTGGATTTTGCGTATCGAGCCAGCTTTTCAGCTGGTCATATGGCGGACGGACCTCGTCGCCGGTCTTGATCATCTCGTCAAATGGCTTCACTCAAATCCCCTTTTATACAACTGACATTCAAGCGCGTTCGGGGAAAAATGCAAGCACATTCCTCCGTTAACATCCGCCACGGATAAGAGGGTCTAAAAACTAGGCAGCTATGATATCTTATGGGCAAGAGCAAAAAGCCTTCGTCTAATATGAAGGCATTTCATTGATGTCGGCTAACTAGAAATGGGCCCGGCTGTGATAGTCGGGCCAAAGAATCGAGTCACACCACCTTAATAGGGTGAGTTGCACTGGCGGCGCGGACCGTAATTGGGCTGATATGTGTTGTCCGACGCACGATATGAACGATATCGGTCATAGCACCATTGAGTATGCGAACGGACGCCACGATATGCCGGGCGATTAACAGTGCTGCCAACAATCACGCCCGTGCCAAAGGCGGCCAGCGGGAACCATGCGCCGTCATAATAACGATATCCTGGACGATGATGACGCCAACCGCGATGGCCGCGCCAATATCTGTCGCCTCTCCAGCCGCGATCTCCTCGCCAGCCACGATCGCCGCGCCAATGCCTGTCGCCGCGCCAGCGATCACCACGGCTCATATATTGTTGATGCTTGTTGTAAAAAATGGTTCTGCGATCACGCACGGTTTGCACATTCGCATTGCTGGTTTCGATAGCGACAGGCGCAAGCGGTGCGGAAATTGCCGGAACGGCACCCGCCGATAGCATACCGACCGACATGGCCATTGCTGTCAGAATTGAAGTGAGCTTTTTCATCGTTCCTCCAGAGTTTCCCGAAGTATCAAACACTTCGTTCTAATGACGAACCAATTTTGTCGGCATCATTCTACAACAGAAACGCGCATCGCGATGTTTTGTTCCTTCCTCTGGCCTATGCGTTCACGGCAGCAATCAAATTCCCGGTCATCTCGACGCTCAACTCGCGATAATGTGAAATGATGCGGCTGGGATCGTAAGTCGCAACCGGCATATCGGAATAGCCGAAATCAACTGCGATCACCGGAATTCCGGCTGCTTTGGCTGTGTTGATGTCCGTATGACTGTCGCCCACCATCACGGCTCTGTCGACGTCTCCGCCTGCCAGCCGGATTGTCTCAATGAGATGCCGTGGATCGGGTTTTCTGAAGGCAAACGTATCACCACCGGTAATGGCGGCGAAACGGGATGTCTCTCCAAGGTGGCCCAGCAGCGATACGGCCAAACCTTCAAACTTATTCGTGCAAATAGCAAGGAGGTAACCGGCATTGGCAAGCTCGTCCATTGCCTGTGCAACGCCTTCATAAAGCGCGGAGTGTCCTGGCATATTTGCACTATAATGCTCGATAAAAAGACCGAGAAGCCAGTCGAGTTGTTCCGGGCTCAAGAGTTTTTGCTGTGCCTCAAAAGCACGCTCGATCATGACGCGGCCGCCCTGGCCGACATAGCGGCGCAGCGCCACTGGGTCGATTTTTTGCATTCCTGCTGCATTCAGACAATGATTGAGACTGTCGAGAAGATCAGGAGCTGTATCTACCAGCGTTCCATCAAGGTCGAATACTATAATGGGTTGAGACATCTTATTCCTGCAATCGCTTTGTGGGTGTCAAACCGGCCAAAATCAAAAGGCCAGCGGTCTGATTCAAACATTCGCATCCCTTTTCGATCACCACTGGTCTTGACCCTTTTGACTGACGTGTTAGGGAGCCCAATGTCAATGCAAAAAGATGGCATGTCAAAGCTGCAAGAGGACGCATCACCTATGGATCCGAGAACACTGAAGATCGAAGCTGCCGCTGCGGCATTGACCTACGTCGAGGATGGCATGCGTCTTGGTATTGGCACGGGATCGACGGCAGAAGAGTTTGTTCGCCTTTTGGCAAAGAAAGTCGAGGAGGGAATATCTGTCATTGGCGTGCCCACCTCGGAACGGACAGCAGCGCTTTGCCGCGAGCTTTCTGTGCCCTTGTCAACGCTTGAAGAAACGCCGCAGCTTGACCTTACCATTGATGGTGCCGACGAGATTGATGCACAGCTCACCCTTATCAAAGGTGGCGGAGGGGCGCTGCTGCGTGAAAAGATCGTTGCCGCAGCTTCAAGCCGGATGATCGTAATTGCCGATGCTTCAAAGTTCGTCGATGTGCTCGGCGCTTTTCCGCTGCCCATCGAAGTCAATCGCTTCGGACTGGCCGCGACAAAGCTGGCGATCGAGCGGGCGGCTGCGGGGTTGGGTCTGTCGGGCGCCCTTACATTAAGGGTGACGGGAGGCGATGCATTTGTTACAGAGCCATTTGTAACGGACGGTGGACATTTGATCCTGGATGCATCTTTTGGCCGCATTCCGGATACAAGAGCGTTGTCCAATGCTTTGCATGCCATTCCCGGCGTGGTGGAGCATGGATTGTTTCTGAATCTGGCGCATACAGCCATATTGGCCGGTGCTGACGGTATTCAAACATTGCAGCGTGCCCCATCTGTCTAGGCGCGCAGTAATATTAGAATTGGTTGTTTCATCTGCAAGCTTGGAGATGTTTCGGGTGAGACGCGTACAACGAAAAACGGAGCGATAAATTCATGAACCGAGCAACTGGCTTTCGCCGCTTGATTGCACCCTTGTCCATCGCAATCATGCTGAGCGGTGTTTATTCTGCACAAGCGCAGGAGATCACTCCATCACATCTGGCTGCTGCACGCGCCGCTGTTACGGCTATCAAGACCACCGATCAATTCGATACAATTTTGCCAATGGTTGCCCAGCAGCTGAAGTCGGAGCTGATCCAGAAAGACCCGAACCTGGAATCGATCATCAGCACCACTGTCGATGAACAGGCTCTGGTTTTGGCTTCGCGTCGCGGTGATCTCGAAAACGAAGCAGCCCGTGCATATGCTGTTTCTTTCACTGAAGAAGACTTGAATGCCATCACTGGGTTTTACAATTCTCCAGCTGGAAAAAAGCTCCTTTCGGAAGGCCCGATTGTTACGCGTGAAGTTCTGAAGGCCGCCGGCATCTGGCAGCGCGGTATAGCCCGCGATCTGGCTCAGGCTGTTGCCGAAAAGGTTGTTGCAGCAGCGGCGGCAACATCGCCTGCTCCCGCAGCACCGGAAGCCCCCAAGCCGTGAGCTAACTCTACGGTAACTTGATTTCAAAGCCCGGTTCAAGCCGGGCTTTGTGCTTTTAAATCGTTTGGATAAGTCCCATATAGTTGCTCAGGCAAAGATTCGGAGTGCTCCCCCATGACATCATATGACTACGACCTTTTTGTTATCGGGGGAGGGTCCGGGGGTGTTCGCGCTGGCAGGCTTGCGGGCGCAATGGGCAAAAAGGTCGGCCTTGCCGAAGAGTTTCGCATGGGCGGAACTTGTGTCATACGCGGCTGCGTTCCCAAAAAACTGTTTGTTTATGCCTCGCAGTTTCCAGAGCATTTTGAAGCAGCCGCTGGTTATGGCTGGACGGTTGGACCTGTCAGCTTTGACTGGGCCACGCTGATTGCCAACAAGGATCGTGAGATTGCGCGGCTGGAAGGGCTGTATCGCAAGGGGCTGGATAATTCGCATGTCGAGATATTTGACAGCCGAGCAGTGCTGATCGACGCTCACACAATTGAAATCCTCAAAACCGGTAAGCGCATTACGGCTGATCAGATATTGATCGCTGTTGGTGGGCACCCAAACCCGCATGCCGCATTGCCGGGCTACGAGTTTTGCATAAGCTCCAACGAGGCATTTCATCTGGAACAGCTGCCGAAGGCCATTATAATCGCCGGTGGGGGTTATATAGCTGTCGAGTTTGCAAATATCTTCCACGGCCTGGGTGTCGACGTCACCCTTGTCTATCGTGGCAAGGAGATACTTTCGCGGTTCGACCATGATCTGCGGCATCTTTTGCACGAGGCGATGGAAGCCAAAGGCATAAAAATCCGCTGCGGCGAAATATTGAAAGAGGTCAAGCGTAATACTGACGGTCGCCTCGACGTGCATTTATCGTCAGATGACGAACTTGTTGCAGATCAGGTCATGTTGGCAATTGGGCGTGTGCCGAACACAAAAATGCTCGGTCTGGAGCAGGTCGGCGTCGAAGTCGATGAAATTGGCGCCATTAAGGTTGACGACTATTCACGCACGACTGTTGGAAATATCTGGGCGGTTGGCGATGTAACAAATCGCGTACAGCTAACCCCGGTGGCCATTCATGAAGCTATGTGTTTTCTTGAAACGGCATTCAAGGATAATCCCACCAAGCCTGACCACAATGATATCGCGACGGCGGTGTTTTCGCAGCCCGAGATCGGTACGGTGGGTCTCTCGGAAGAGGAAGCCGCCAAGAAGTTCGACGAGGTTGAAGTCTACAGGGCCTTGTTCCGCCCGATGCGCAATACGCTCTCGGGGTCAACAGAAAGGATGCTGACCAAGCTCATTGTCGATGCGGCGAGCCGCAAAGTGGTGGGTGCCCATATCCTTGGGCCGGATGCTGGCGAAATGGCGCAGCTTTTGGGCATTCCGATCAAAGCGGGCTGCACCAAAGACGATTTTGACCGGACAATGGCGGTTCACCCGACCGCTTCGGAGGAGCTTGTTACAATGTACAAGCCTAGCTATCGCCTTATCAAAGGCGAACGCGTCGACTGAATTTGATGGAAATTAGACTTTTGCTCGCCGGAGCACTTCGTTAATCCTGGACTGCCAGCCCTTCCCGGTCGCTTTGAACTTGGCAATCACGTCAGGATCAAGACGTATCGTTACCGGCTGTTTGGTCGTGGCAGAAAGCGGGCGGCCACGTTTGGCGATTTCCTCATCGATTTTTTTCGCCAATTCAGGGAAAACTTCGCGAAATGGGCGCGCATTCTTCAGTTCTTCCTCCGTCCACTCAGGATTATCTGGATCATTTGCAATGCCAGCCTGAATTTTTGCCTCTTCCTCGTCGCTAAGGGGGCTCACACGCCTATTGGGAATGTTCATATATTCTCCTCTCCAATCGACTTGCCAGACGCATTGATATTATCGATATCGCTTCGGTACCGAGAGCCACAAAAACAACTGCGATGATCTGGCCATAGAATAGGCTCGTCGCTTTTAGCCGACGATGATTTGCCGATACAACCTGTGCTTCAGCAAGGAATTCTATGTCCAGGTCGGCAAAGTCGAGCTCATGCTTCAACAGGTTTTTTAAACGCTTCGGTTCGTCCCAAATGATTATCATATATTGTACGTACAATAAATAAGAGAAATCAAAATAATGGAACGATAGTAAGGAATATTGTCTCCGTTTAAAGCACGACCTTGGTCTTATGCTGCACGAGCGCCAACGCGTTTTATGGCGTTTGCGGGCAGCGTCCCGTTCAGCAACCAGCCCATCACGTCTGGCCAGAGAGTTTCAGCGCGGGTTTTGCGGAAATAACCAAGATGGCCGATCTGATCGGCGCGGTTTTCCGGTGATAACCAAAGCTCGTGAACATCTGCATTCACCAGCCTTTCGAGGAATAATCGAACAGCCCTTGGCGTTCCCCAAGGGTCGTCATTTATGCCAATGCCCAGAACCGGTATCTCCACTGCTGAAAAATGCCGTGCTTCAGGAACTTTTGGGTCTTCGAATAAGAAGTTCCGATTGCGGCACCAACGCGCCCAGTCACGGAAAATGCTGCCGGGAAGGGCTTCGCCTATTCCGCTCCATTTGGGCAATCGTCCAAGCGGATATGTGAGCGGCACGCCCAGGAGGTTCATTCTGGCAAAGACGGCAATGGGCTCGGCAGTGTTGCGATAGTAACCCGACAGCGAGGCGAGGGTGGTATATCGCTCAAAATCAACTGAACGGTTGCATAGGCCGAGCGCGACCCCGCCAAAGGAATGGCCAATACCGACAATTGGTTTGTTACCGGATGCATTCTTCAGCTCGTCCAGCGCCGCAGGCATGTCCAGAACTGCCCAATCCTTCATGTGGAGGCGGGGCTTCCAGCCTTTGGGAACTTGTGATTTCGCTACTCCGCGATAATCGTAAGTGAGTACATGAGAAGCGCCGAGCTCAAGCAATCTGTTGGCAAAATGCCGATAAAAACTGTCAGGAACCGCGGCGGCAGAAGAGATCAGAACCGCTGGCTGTTGCCCCGGCCCGCTGAACAGAGTGCCGCGCAAGGGAAACCCATCTTCAGCCTTAAAAGCAATCTCCTGCATCGCAGCCTCCCACACTTACTTTTACGTTAAGGTAATATAGATAGGCGCTTCTCACAATGACCAAAAGAGATGAGCGGGGTAATTGTTAACGGGACTGGTATCACAGGCGTAATTGGACTATATGAGCGCCTTCCGGCATGACCGGAAAAATTCAAACAAACGCTACCAAAGTGGAAAGCAAGTAACAGGTGCAATAATGACCAAGAACTGGACACCGACTTCCTGGAGAGGCAAACCGATCAAGCAGGTGCCTTTTTATCCGGACGCTCAGGCTCTGAGCGATGTCGAGGCCCGTCTTCGGACATATCCACCGCTGGTTTTTGCAGGTGAGGCACGCAAGCTGAAGAAGCAGCTCGCCGCTGTCTCGCGTGGTGAAAGCTTCCTGCTGCAGGGTGGTGATTGCGCCGAAAGCTTCGCCGAACACGGCGCCGACAATATTCGCGACTTTTTCCGCGTGTTCCTGCAAATGGCAGTTGTTCTGACCTTCGGTGCCTCGCAGCCCATCGTCAAGGTTGGCCGTATTGCGGGCCAGTTCGCCAAGCCGCGTTCTTCGGACACGGAAACAAAGAACGGCATTGAACTGCCAATCTATCGCGGTGATATCATCAATGGCACCGAGTTCACCGAGCAATCGCGTATTCCGGATCCCGCACGTCAGGAAATGGCATACCGTCAGTCCGCAGCAACGCTCAATCTTTTGCGTGCCTTCGCGCAAGGCGGCTATGCCAATCTGGAGAACGTCAACCAGTGGATGCTTGGCTTCGTGGCCGACAGTCCGCAAGGCGAGCGCTATGGCATGCTTGCACGCCGTATCGCCGATACGGTCGACTTCATGCGCGCTGTTGGCATTACTGCTGAAACAAACGCGCAACTGCGTGAGACAGACTTCTACACAAGCCATGAAGCGCTGCTGCTTGGCTATGAAGAAGCTTTGACTCGCGTGGATTCCACGTCCGGCGATTGGTACGGCACGTCAGGTCACATGATCTGGATCGGCGATCGTACCCGTCAGGCTGATCACGCGCATATTGAATATTGCCGTGGCATCAAGAACCCGCTTGGCCTCAAGTGCGGACCAAGCTTGGAGCCCGACGATCTTTTGCGTCTGATTGATCTGCTCAATCCTGCAAACGAGGCTGGGCGACTGACATTGATTGCCCGTTTCGGTCACGACAAGGTTGGCGATCATTTGCCAAAGCTGATCCGCGCCGTGCAAAAGGAAGGCCGCAATGTTGTCTGGTCCTGTGATCCGATGCATGGCAATACCATCACTGCCAATGGCTACAAGACACGTCCATTCGACCGCATCCTTAAGGAGGTTGAGGGCTTTTTTGCAGTTCATCATGCCGAGGGAACATATCCAGGCGGCATCCACATTGAGATGACAGGCAATAATGTGACGGAGTGCACGGGGGGGGCGCGCGCTATCTCTGCTGAAGATCTGCAGGATCGCTACCACACCCATTGTGATCCGCGCCTTAATGCCGATCAGGCTTTGGAGCTTGCTTTTCTGGTTGCCGAGCTTCTCAAGAAGGAACGTGACAGCCAGCCACAGAAAATGGCTGCAAACGGCTGATCAAGCTAACTTAAAATTTAATGGCGGCCTACGTGGCCGCCATTATTGTTTTAGGGGTAAGGTACAGCGCAGGAGGTGCCATGGACAAGAATATCAACGAAATCGATGGCGCCTGCCATTGCGGCACTGTTCGGTTCCATGTGCGACTGAAGAATGGCTTGCACAGTGCTCGCAGATGCACCTGCTCCTATTGTCGGATGCGTGGTGCGGTTGCCGTGAGCGCCAATATTAGTGACATCACAATATTGCAAGGCGAAGACGCGCTGACACTTTATCAATTCAATACGAATACAGCCAAGCATTATTTCTGTTCAAAATGCGGGATCTATACGCATCATCAGCGCCGCTCAAATCCACAGGAATACGGCGTTAATGCTGCATGTCTTGAGGGTATCAGCCCCTTTGATTTTGAAGAACTGCCTGTAAATGACGGCACCAGTCATCCTTCCGACAGGGGAAAGGATGCAAGTTCGGAACTAGCCGGAATTTTGAGGTTCTATCCGCGACAGTGACGTCCTTATAGACGCAGAAAACTCTATTCTCACAATCATGTCATTACAAACCACTTTGGGGTGGAGTTTTCTTACTTCGAATACTATCAAAGCGGGATGAACACGAAAACGCCCCGCCGAGTCCGTCTGTCAGCATCCTTCCGTTCATTCATGGCAAGCGAGGCCGCTGGCGGCATCATTCTCATGGTGGTTGCTGCGCTGGCGTTGATCATCGCCAATTCTCCGCTCAGTCAGACATATTTTGATTTGCTTCATCGGTATGTTGGCGGATTAAGCGTCCTGCATTGGGTAAATGACGCGCTGATGGCAGTGTTTTTCCTGCTGGTCGGCCTTGAGATCAAACGTGAGATGATCAGCGGACAATTGTCAAACTGGTCGCGGCGAGCACTTCCCGGCTTTGCTGCCGTTGGCGGGATGGTCGTTCCAGCTCTGATTTTCGTTGCCTTCAATGAAGGCGATACCATCCGGGGCTGGGCTATACCATCGGCCACAGACATTGCTTTCTCGCTCGGCGTGCTTTCGCTGCTCGGGTCACGCGTTCCAATGTCGTTGAAAGTATTTCTGACGGCGCTTGCCATTATCGATGATCTGGGTGCGGTCATCATTATCGCGCTGTTTTATTCGCAAGGCTTGAACATACCGGCCCTCGCCGGTGTCGCCGTCGTTTTTGCTCTCCTTATGGCGATAAATTTCATGGGCATGGTCAGGCTCTGGGCCTATGTCGTGCTTGGTGTAATTCTCTGGATACTGGTTTTCAAATCCGGCATTCATGCGACGATTGCAGGTGTGCTTCTTGCTTTGACTATCCCCATGAAAGGGGAAAAGGGCGAGGCAGATTCGCCGCTTCTCAAGCTTGAGCATGCCATCCAGCCATGGGTCGCTTTTGCAATTGTGCCGATATTCGGATTTGCTAACGCAGGTGTTTCGTTCAGCGGCGTCTCGCTCTCCAATCTGGCCGATCCGGTGCCGCTTGGTGTTGCAGCCGGCCTGTTTGTAGGCAAACAGCTTGGCGTGTTTTCCTTTGCATGGCTTGCCATCAAAATGCGGCTGGCTGAGCGTCCCGCCGGCGCAAATTGGATGCAAATGTATGGCGTCTCTACCCTTTGCGGCATTGGCTTTACGATGAGCCTGTTTATCGGGTTGCTCGCTTACGCCAATTCGCCCTTGCTCCAGGATGAAACGAAGCTCGGCGTTCTGCTTGGCTCTTTGCTGTCGGCTCTGCTTGGTGCGCTCCTGCTGGTGCTGTCGTCAAAACGATCAGCCAAGGCGTGAATGTAAAAGCAGGCGGGCTTGCGCACGGCTATTCTCCAGTCCTGCAAGGAGGACCATTTGATGACGGAATTGCATAAAGGCTCGTGCCTTTGCGGAAAAGTGCACTTTGAAACGCGCGGTCCCCTTCGTGGCATAGTCTATTGCCATTGCTCGCAATGCCGTAAACAGTCCGGCCATCATTACGCAGCGACGAACGTGCAGGATGACTGCATTAATATATCCGGAAAAGAAAATATCAGTTGGTATGCCGCCAGTGAGTTTGCCCGGCGCGGCTTCTGCAAACATTGCGGCTCTGTCCTGTTCTGGAAGCACAATGAGGTTGACTACATCTCAGTTATGGCTGGAGCCTTCGATAGTCCCACAAGTCTTGAGGGTGAAGTCCATATTTTCGTTGCTGACAAAGGCGATTACTACGAAATTGCCGATGGCCTGCCGCAGTACGAAAAAAGCAGCAGCGGTGTTGTAGTGGCCCGCCAAAGCATTGATGCGGGTTGACGAATCGCCACATTGCGCTTGTCACGTTATTCGGCGATCTGGAATATTTCCGCGATTCCGTTTAACTGAAATTCTCTAGAATATTCAGGGGCAGGGCATGCACCGGCTTGTTATGGCATTTATCAATTCTATGCGGGCACTCAAGCATCTTGCCGCGCATGAAAAGGCAGTGCAACAGGAACTCGTCCTGTTTTTCCTGTCCATTCCCATTGCCGCTTTTATAGCCCCCTCTGTACTCGTTTTCCTGCTTCTAACCGGCTCGTTGCTCTTCCTGATTATGGTGGAAGTTTTAAACACGGGCATTGAGGCGGCTTGCGATGCAGTTTCGCGCGACTTTCACAAGGAAATCCAGATCGCTAAAGATTGCGGTTCGCTCGCGGTGCTGATCTCGGTTATCCTTGTTGCCATCGTCTGGCTCTATTTGCTCTGGCACGTATTTTTCCTGTGATACGCTTCATGGCAACATTGTTTTTCCATCAACGAAACGATATATGTTCATAATGAGCAAAAATCCTGATATTCTCCGTATCGCCATTGCCCAACTCAATCCGGTTCTGGGTGACATCAAGGGCAATCTTGCCAAAGCGCGCGAAGCCAGAGCCGATGCTGCGCGGCAGGGCGCTAATCTTGTGCTGTTCACGGAACTGTTCATTTCCGGCTACCCGCCAGAGGATCTGGTGCTGAAAAAGGCCTTTATCGCAGCTTGCGAGAAGGCAGTTCAGCATTTTGCCGAGGATACCGGTGATGGTGGTCCAGGTGTCATTATTGGTGTGCCGCTGCGGCGCGAAACAGGTCTGCACAATTCTGTCATGGTTCTGGATGACGGTAAGGTTATTGCCGAGCGTTTCAAAGTTGATCTGCCAAACTATGGCGAATTCGACGAGAAGCGTGTGTTCCAGCCGGGGCCGATGCCAGGTCCCGTCAATTTCAGGGGCATCCGCATCGGCATACCGATTTGTGAAGATATATGGGGCGAGCTGGGCGTTTGCGAAACGCTGGCCGAAAGCGGCGCGGAAATACTTTGCGTGCCGAATGGCTCTCCCTACTATCGCGGTAAGGTCGATGTGCGCCATCAGGTGGCATTGCGTCAGGTCATTGAAACCGGACTGCCGCTGATTTTTGCAAACCAGCTTGGCGGGCAGGATGATTTGATTTTTGACGGCGCTTCATTTGCCTTCAATGCCGACAAGAATCTCGCGTTCCAAATGTCGCAATTTGAGGAACAGCTGATTGTCACCACATGGCGTCGTGGCAAAGATGGCTGGAGCTGTGGCGAAGGCCCGATGTCACGTATCCCGGAGGGGGAGGAGGCGAACTACCGCGCCTGCATGCTCGGCCTGCGCGATTACGTCAACAAGAATGGCTTCAAGGACGTGGTGCTGGGACTTTCCGGCGGTATCGATTCAGCGATCTGCGCCGCTCTGGCCGTTGATGCGCTGGGTGAAGAGCGGCTTCGCGCTGTTATGATGCCCTACACCTACACATCCAAGGATTCGCTGAAAGACGCCGAGGATTGCGCAAGATTGCTCGGTTGCCGCTACGACATAGTGCCGATCTTCGAGCCGGTGGAAGGTTTTCTCAGGGCGTTGGGGCCAACATTCGAAGGTACCAAGGAAGGAATTACTGAAGAAAATCTGCAAAGCCGCGCCCGCGGTACAATCTTGATGGCTATTTCCAATAAGTTTGGCTCCATGGTTGTGACGACCGGCAACAAGTCAGAAATGTCCGTCGGTTATGCCACGCTTTATGGCGACATGAATGGCGGCTATAATCCCATTAAAGATCTGTACAAAATGCAGGTCTATTCCATGTCCGAATGGCGCAACAAGAATGTGCCTGCCGGTGGTCTTGGCCCCTCAGGAGAAGTGATCCCCGTCAATATCATCAGCAAAGCGCCCTCGGCGGAGCTGCGCGAAAACCAGACGGACCAGGATTCTTTGCCGCCTTATCCGGTTCTCGATGACATCCTCGAATGCCTGGTCGAAAATGAGATGGGGGTGGATGAAATCGTTGCGCGCGGGCACGAGCGGGCCACGGTCGAGCGTATCGAGCATCTGCTCTACATTGCCGAATATAAGCGTCGCCAGTCGGCTCCGGGTGTGAAGGTCACGAAGAAAAATTTCGGTCGTGACCGCCGTTATCCGATCACCAACAGGTTCCGTGACAGGCAGTAAGCGAACTGTTGCAATCTGGCCGCACCAGCCAATCAAAGCCATTTGCCCAAAAAATAGGCGCTTGGCGACGCAAAGCGATTCATCTATAAGCCAATCTCCGGCAATTTCGACCGGGAGGTTTAAGAATGGCAGCTTTCATCATGTCCCCACGGGGCGGCGCCAGTTTCTGATATGTGACGGCGAAAAGCCTTCTGGCTTTTCTATTGGCTTCACAAGTCAAGAACTCATCGCCGACATTGGCCTTGTCCGTATTCGGTCAAGTCGCCAGACCACAATGCCGTACTGATTCACTTTCCTACTCGCGGCATCTTTCTTCTACAATTCCTATTGAGGCCGGTGCTTATGTACCGGACAATTGTCATGGCTTTTTTTCGACTCGCCATCCGGGGCGGAGCTTTCCGCAGCGTTCTCGGATTCACCTGGAAACATTGGCAGGCACAACCTTTGCGCCTGTCGCTAACGCTTGTCGCAGTGTTGCTGTCGACATTGGCCGATGTGTTGACCCCGCTTTATTCGGGGCGGCTCGTTGACGCCATCGTCAAAGGCAGTCCGCAGGATGAACTGGCATGGAATGCTGCAATAGCAGCCTTTTCAACGCTCATTGCCCTGTCGTTCGGGGCGATTGTCTTGCGGCACATCATTTTCTTGACGGTGGTCAAGCTGACATTGAAAATGATGTCCGATATTGCTGCAAATGCCTTCTACCGTATTCAGCGTTTCTCGACCGACTGGCATGCCAATAGCTTTGCCGGCTCTACGGTTCGCAAGGTCACGCGGGGCATGTGGGCGCTTGATCTGTTGAACGATACGCTGTTGTTGGCGCTGTTTCCGTCCATCATCATGCTTATCGGCTCGACAGTGCTTATGGCCTGGTATTGGCCTGTCATGGGCATCATTGTCGGTCTTGGTTCACTGCTGTTCGTTGTCGTTACAGTGCTGATGTCACTTGGCTTTGTTGCTCCAATGGCAAGTCTTGCCAATCGTTGGGACACAAAGCTTGGCGGTGCATTGGCCGATGCGGTTAGCTGCAATATGGTTGTCAAAGGCTTTGGTGCTGAGGCGCGCGAAGATGCACGTCTTGCCAAGGTCGTTGCAAAATGGCGTGACCGTACGGCGCGTACCTGGCGGCGCGGAACGATCAACGGCACAACACAGGGCTCGATGCTTCTTGTATTGAGAGCTTCAATGATTGGCTCCGCCTTGCTTCTATGGTCCAAAGGCCATGCAAGTGCGGGTGACATTACCTTCGTGCTCACCTCGTTCTTCATCTTGCAGGGCTATTTGCGCGAAGTTGGCATGGACATTCGCAATTTGCAGCGTTCTGTCAATGACATGGAAGAGCTGGTTGATATTCAGAGTCAACCACTCGGCATTGATGATCGACCCGGCGCAAAGCCGATACAGATCACCAATGGCAAGATCGAGTTCGACAATGTGACGTTCCATTATGGCGCGCACAGACTGCCGCTCTATGACCGGTTTTCGGTAACGATCCGGGCAGGCGAGCGGGTTGGTCTGGTCGGGCATTCGGGCTCGGGCAAATCCACATTCGTCAAGCTGATCCAGCGTCTGCATGATGTGCAGTCCGGTCAGATCCGTATCGACGGTCAGGACATTGCCGATGTCAGACAGGCGTCGTTACGCCAGCAAATTGCCATCGTGCAGCAGGAGCCGATCCTGTTTCACCGGACGCTGGCGGAAAACATTGCCTATGCAAGGCCGGGAGCAACGCAGGCCGAGGTGGAGGAAGCTGCGCGACAGGCAAGTGCGCATGAGTTCATCACCAATCTGCCGAAAGGCTACAGCACGCTCGTTGGCGAGCGCGGTGTGAAGCTTTCCGGTGGTGAGCGCCAGCGTGTTGCCATTGCCCGTGCTTTCCTTGCGGATGCACCGGTTCTTATTCTGGACGAGGCTACTTCCAGTCTCGATTCAGAATCGGAAATGCTGATCCAGCAGGCAATGGAACGGCTGATGCTTGGCCGGACGACTTTGGTGATCGCTCACCGTCTGTCGACCGTGCGCTCTCTCGACCGGCTTCTGGTTTTCGACCATGGCCGCATCGCAGAAGAGGGTAACCATGAAGCGCTGATCGGGCTCAAGGGCGGTATCTATCGCGGTCTGTTCGAATTGCAGGCGATGGAACTGACCAAGGGCCTCATGCTTC
Organism: Phyllobacterium sp. GQ127; assembly: GCF_059758635.1. Taxonomy (NCBI): domain Bacteria; kingdom Pseudomonadati; phylum Pseudomonadota; class Alphaproteobacteria; order Hyphomicrobiales; family Phyllobacteriaceae; genus Phyllobacterium; species Phyllobacterium sp. GQ127. The sequence continues at coordinate 993,643 of NZ_JCAXDZ010000001.1, read as the reverse complement.
AGGACAGCTAACAATATGGGCCGCGTGAAAACGCGGCCCATATTGCCATTCATCGCCGCATCCGATATGCCCCGATCATGACCCCAATCGTACGTTTTGCACCATCGCCTACGGGCTATATCCATATTGGCAATACACGCACTGCCTTGTTCAACTGGCTGTTTGCGCTGAAAAATGGCGGACAAATGGTCCTGCGTTTCGACGATACGGACGTCGAGCGCTCCAAGACCGAATATGTCGAAGCCATTGCCGAAGATGTCGAATGGCTGGGTATCAAACCTTTTCGCGTCGAATATCAGTCGAAGCGGTTTGCTGAATACGCGGCAGCAGCCGAAAGATTGAAGGCCGCTGGTCTTCTGTATCCCTGCTATGAAACTGCCGAAGAACTTGATTTGAAACGCAAGCTGCGGCTCGCGCGACGTCTGCCGCCAGTCTATGGCCGCGACGCGCTGAAGCTGTCGGACGAAGACAAAGCCAAGCTTGAGGCGGAAGGAAAGCGCCCGCATTGGCGTTTCCTTCTTCCGAATTTCAAGGACGACCCTTTCGCCCCGGTACGTACAGAAGTGCATTGGGACGATCTGGTGCGCGGGCCGGAAACTGTCGACCTGGCATCGCTGTCCGATCCGGTGCTGATCCGTGAAGATGGTACCTATCTTTATACATTCACCTCTGTTGTCGACGATATCGACATGAACATCACGCATATTATTCGCGGTGATGATCATGTTACCAATAGCGGTGTGCAGATTTCCATTTTTGAGGCGATGGGCGCAAAGTCACCGCAGCTCGGCCATCACAATCTGTTGACAACGGCCACGGGCGAGGGACTTTCCAAACGGACAGGCGCTTTGTCGGTGGGCAGTCTGCGCCGCGCCGGCTATGAACCCATGGCGGTTGCAAGCCTTGCCGTGCTCACGGGTACTTCAGAAAATGTTGTTGCAATGCCCGATATGGAAGCGCTGGCGGCGATATTCGATCCGGCTTCCACGTCGAAATCATCCTCGAAGTTTGACCCTGCTGATCTGGACGCGCTCAACCGAGCGCTGATCCACGCCATGCCCTTTAGCGATGCCAAAGACAGGCTTGCTGCTCTTGGCATTCAAGGTGATGATGCAGAGGCGTTCTGGCTGGCTGTGCGCAGCAATCTTACTTTCGTATCCGATGCCGCGCAGTGGTGGGCAATTGTCAAAAATGGCCCTTCGAGCGACGAGCCTCTGGCCGATGAGGATCGCGACTTCGTGCGCGCTGCTTTCGATGTTCTGCCATCCGAGCCTTGGAACCATGAGACTTGGAAATCATGGACCAATGCTGTGAAGGTACAGAGCGGGCGTAAAGGCAAAGGATTGTTCATGCCTTTGCGTATTGCGCTTACGGGGCGATCTTCCGGTCCTGAGCTTGCGGATCTTTTGCCCCTCCTTGGTCGGGAAGGAACGTTGGCCCGACGACCCTGACCTTGCGGTTCGGATCGATTGGCTTGTCCACGCTCAACGGTTTGGGCAGTGGCGCTTCGTTGGGCGCCGCTGCGGGCTTGCCCAATTCAATGATGGATGATGGCTTTTCAACTGGCTTTGTTGGAGGGGTCGAAGGTTCAATCTTGGTCTGAACCGGCGGTTGTTCATTGGGCTTTACAGGTTCCGTCAATGCCGGATTTGCGGGCGGTGTCGCAGCGGGAAGCGGCTCCTGCTTTGTCACTGTTGGCTGTTGCGGATGCGCTGGCGCAATCGGCGGAGTTTGTGGTGCGGGCCGCGCGACTGGCGGCGAAGCTGGTTTTGGCGGTTGTTTCGCCAGTTCACGCGGATTACCCATGGTCGAAAAATTGCCGGCTGTTTTCTGGCATGTGCATTGCGGCGTGGCATTAGCGCCAGCCTTGCGAAATTTAAAAGCATTCGGCATATCCCGGTAAGCCTGACCACCCAGAGAAATCATGGCTTCCGGCCGCTCTTCGCCTGTTGGCTTGAAGAACAATTGCGCGCCGGGGCATTGTGCCTGGCATTGCGCCTGATCGCGCGCAAAATTCTCCGCTCCGGTTTCATAGGTCAGCGGAAAATAATAACCGTCACACGTGCGAACGCACATAGTCTGGTATTGACCGCCTTCGATGGGGACCGGGATTGATCCAGGCCCTACAGGTTGCGGTGCGCGGCCTCCATAAATCTCGTAGGATCCCGGCTCTTCCTCATCCAGCCGCGGCAGATCGCGATACTGATAATTGTTTACAGGGCAATTATTGGCATCCAGCGCCGCCTCGATACGATCCCGGCGCAGATTGAACTCGTAATCATCCAACGTTGGATCACTGTTCAGCCTGTCGAGACGCTCTTGCATGCGCACGCATGTATCGCTTTGCGCATGGGAGAAACCAGTCGCAGCCAGTACAGCGCCAAATGCGGCAACGATGATAAAAGATGTCCGGAGCATGGATGGTCTCTTCTTGGAGTATAGGCGAAACCATCCATGTTGATGCGGCAGCAATAAGACGAAAGTTTTACTCAATCCGCTGTGAAGCTTCCACAACTGCCAGCGCCGTCATGTTGACAATACCGCGCGATGTCACTGAAGGCGTCAGAATATGCGCGGGCTTGGCAGCACCCAGCAGGATCGGGCCGACATGCAGGGCATCTGTTACCGACTTGACGACATTTAGCGTGATATTGGCTGCATCAAGATTGGGGAAAACCAAGAGATTTGCCTCGTCCGTCAAGCGGGAATGGGGCAGTACGCGCTCCCGCAGAATTTGTGAAAGCGCGCTATCGCCGTGCATTTCGCCGTCCTGCTCAAGTTCCGGAGCCTTTACGCGCAGGATTTCTGAAGCGTTGCGCATTTTTGCTGCGCTTTCAGAATCGCGTGAGCCAAAGTTCGAATGTGAGAGCAAGGCAGCTTTAGGCTCAATGCCAAAGCGTCGGATTTCGTTCGCAGCAAGGACGGTTTTTTCCGCGATCTCTTCCGCAGTTGGATCGATATTCACATAGGTATCGGTCAGGAAAAGCACGCCGCGCTGTGAGATGAGCAGGCTGAGAGCGGAGAAATTACGGATGCCTTCTGACTTGCCGATAATGAGCTCGACATTGCGCAAGTGCCGCTCAAAGCGACCTTCAAGACCACAGATCATGGCATCGGCTTCGCCACGCACGATGGCAAGCGCTGCAATAACGGTGCCGCTGGCGCGAACCATTGTGCGAGCAACCTCCGGAGTCGTGCCGCGTCGCCCTGTCAGGCTAACGAGCAGATCAACATAGTCGCGATAGCGGGGATCGTCTTCCGGATCGATAATATCGAAATCCTGTCCAATCTTGATTTTCAAGCCGTAGCGTTGAAGGCGTGTTTCGATAACCTGGGGACGACCGATAAGTGTTGGAATGGCGATACCTTCTTCCAGCACCACCTGAGCTGCGCGCAATACGCGCTCATCCTCACCATCCGCATAGATGACGCGCTTCTTCTCGGCGGTTTTTGCCGCAGTGAAGATTGGCTTCATGATAAGGCCGGAGCGGAACACGAAGCGGTTCAGCCGGTCGAGATAAGCGTCGAAATCTTCAATGGGACGTTCAGCAACGCCAGTTTCCATCGCTGCCTTTGCCACCGCTGGCGCAATGCGCAGAATAAGACGCGGATCGAACGGCGAAGGAATCAGGTAGTTGGGGCCGAATGTCGGTGTTTCGCCAGAATAGGCGCGGGCTGCAACATCCGATGGTTCTTCGCGGGCAAGGGCCGCGATGGCCTGAACTGCCGCCATTTTCATTTCTTCGTTGATCGCACTTGCGCCGCAGTCGAGCGCGCCACGGAAAATATAGGGGAAGCAAAGAACGTTGTTGACCTGATTTGGGAAGTCCGAACGGCCCGTGCAGATCATGGCATCAGCACGTGCTGCGCGGGCCACTTCGGGCATGATTTCCGGATTTGGATTGGCAAGCGCCATAATCAACGGATTGGGTGCCATCTGCTTGAGAAGTTCAGGTTTCAACACGCCCGCTGCCGACAGACCAAGAAACACATCAGCACCACCGATAACGTCGGCAAGAACGCGCGCATCGGTCTTTTGCACATAGACAGACTTCCAACGGTCCATCAGCGTGTTACGGCCCTCATAGACCACACCATCCAGATCGCAGACCCAGATATTCTTGCGGTCCGCACCAAGCTTGACGAGAAGATTGAGGCAGGCAAGCGCTGCGGCACCGGCACCGGAAGCCACGATTTTGACCTTGGAAAGATCTTTGCCGGCAAGCTCCATGCCGTTGATGATCGCAGCGGCGACAATGATCGCCGTGCCGTGCTGATCATCATGAAATACCGGAATATTCATCTTCTCACGAAGCTGCTCTTCAACTTCGAAACATTCCGGTGCTTTGATATCTTCGAGGTTTATGCCGCCGAAAGTGGGTTCCAAGGCAGCAACAACGTCAACAATCTTGTTGATTTCCTGCGCGTCAATCTCAATGTCGAATACGTCGATATTCGCAAATTTCTTGAACAGGACGGCCTTGCCCTCCATCACTGGTTTGGAGGCCAGCGGTCCGATATTGCCAAGGCCAAGCACTGCGGTGCCGTTGGAAATAACGGCAACCAGATTGGCGCGGCTTGTGTAATCGGCAGCGGTAGACGGGTTGGCGTGAATGGCAAGGCAGGGCGCGGCAACGCCGGGAGAATAGGCAAGGGCAAGATCACGCTGGTTGCCAAGCGGCTTTGTCGCCTGAATTTCCAGCTTACCCGGCGTGGGAAAGCGGTGATAAAACAGCGCGCTTTCATCAAGTTCTGAATTGCCGGGCGTATTGTCCTGGGCCATGAATTGCTTCCTTCCGGAGTATCGGTCTGGGTCGTCGTCGGATATCTATCTTGAGGCATAAATGAACATAGATTTGATACAAGTCTTTATCGTTCAAATCTGCATTTTTCCTTGCCGTCATAAGACTGTGACATGAATCGGGTTTGTGTCGCGCAGAAGACGCGTTTGCGTCAGCGCGATACGGAGATCCGCATCATGGTCGAGGCCGAGCCTAAAAAGTTCCGCACGCTGTTTCTGTCCGATATCCATCTTGGCTCAAAAGGCGCTAAGGCTAGCTTTTTGCTGGACTTTTTGAAGCACCATGATGCCGAAACCATCTATCTCGTCGGTGATATTGTCGATGGTTGGCGTCTTCGCCGGTCATGGCACTGGCCGCAGGAACATAATGATATTGTGCAAAAGCTCCTGCGCAAAAGCCGCAAAGGTGCGACAATTCATTATGTCGCCGGCAATCACGATGAATTTCTGCGTGACTTCCAGGGCACGCATTTCGGCGGCATTGAAGTCACCGACCGCCTGATGCACGAAACGGCTGATGGCCGTAAGTTTCTGGTGATTCATGGCGACCAGTTCGATGTGGTTGTGCGCAATGCCCGCCACATCGCCTATCTGGGTGACTGGGCCTATGATGCAGCGCTTGCTATCAATACCGTGATGAACAAGGTGCGTCGCCGTCTTGGTCTGCGCTATTGGTCCTTCTCCGCATGGGCCAAATTCCGCGTCAAGAAAGCGGTCAATTTCATCGGTTCGTTCCAGACAGTTGTTTCCGACGAGGCGCGGCGTATCGGTGCCGATGGTGTTATCTGTGGACACATTCACCATGCGACCATCGAACAGATAGACGGTATCGAATATATCAACACGGGCGACTGGGTGGAAAGCTGTACGGCCATCGTGGAACATTTTGACGGAAGGATGGAACTTCTATCCTGGACACATCTCATCAGCGAGCATGCAGGCTTCGCGCCAGTGATCCAGATTGCCGATAAACGACCAAAGGCGGCGAATGCAGCGTGACGAGATTAAACGGCTCGTCATTGTTTCGGATGCCTGGCATCCGCAGGTCAATGGTGTCGTGCGAACCCTGACGAAAGTACGCGAGCAGATGGAGGCGCGGGGCTTTGAGGTGACGATCATCTCCCCGGCCGACTATCATTCTGTGCCTTGCCCGACCTATCCGGAAATCCGGCTTGCGTTGACACTGCCATCGGCGGTCAAGGCACGGATTGAGGCCATACAACCGGCCTATGTCCATATCGCGACGGAAGGTCCGCTGGGCATGATGGCGCGCCGCACGTGCATCAAGAATAACTGGCGTTTTACCACAAGCTTTCATACCCGTTTTCCTGAATATCTGCGCAAGCGCTTGCCGGTCCCGCTGTCATGGTCCTATGGCTGGCTGCGGCGCTTCCACAATGCTGCTGAATCCTGTCTTGTACCAACGCAGTCAATCCATGATGAGCTGATTGTGCGGGGATTTGAAACCCTGAAGGTGTGGACGCGGGGCGTAGACCGGGAATTGTTCCGGCCGCAACCAGACGTTGATCTGCACTTGCAACGACCGGTTTTCATCTGTGTGGGGCGGGTCGCTATCGAGAAGAATCTCGAAGCTTTCCTGTCGCTGGATTTGCCGGGCACGAAGCTGATCGTCGGTAATGGTCCCGACCTCGAAAATCTGAAACGCAAATATCCAAAGGCCGTCTTTGCCGGCAAGCATGAAGGTGAGGTGCTGGCGCGCTTATATGCCGGTGCTGATGTCTTCGTTTTTCCAAGCCGCACCGATACGTTCGGGCTGGTCCTGCTTGAGGCTATAGCCTCCGGCTTGCCGGTCGCCGCCTATCCTGTGCCTGGATCTAAGGATGTCATCAACGCAACCGGCGCTGGGGTTCTCTCCGAGGATTTGGGAGAGGCGGCTCTGGCTGCTCTTGCGATGTGCCGCGTCGACCCCGAGGCAACGTTGCAGGGATTTAGCTGGGAAGCCTGCGCCGATATTTTTGAAAGTATCCTGACGAGGATCGGCGTTTCGCGCGAAGTGCCCGGTCATACGGTCAAATCTGGGCAGACTATTTCTGTGCGGTAGGGTACTCAATCTATACAATTCCAAAAAACGCAATGAATTATGCGCATGAGCCGACCGCTATTTCTATGAACCAGCTAAGTTTCATGATAATGGCCAAGCTCAAGGCAACGCATGGTTGTGATTCTGCCTGAACAGCTTCGTATTTTTCCGAAAGTCCCACCGAATGACAGCCGCCGTTGCGGATTTAAGCCAAGGGAAACCGTCTCGCTTTGAGTTGCGGATTGCGTTGACCTATTTCGCTATTTTCATGTCGAACGGGTTGCATCTGCCCTATTTTCCGCTCTGGCTTGAATATCGGTCGCTGACTCCGACAGAAATTTCCATCGTATTGTCGATGCCCCTTTTCGTCCGGGTCATCGCGGCACCTCTGGTTTCGATGCTGGCAGACCGCTCCAACGACCGGGCGCATATTCTGACCTTGTGCACTATATTGGCGGTAGCCGTCGCGGCGTTCTACTTCGTACCCTTCGGCTTTGTCGGTATTCTCGCTGTGTCGTTGCTGCTTTCGCCGCCATGGACTTCACAGGTACCAGTTGCAGATACGATTGCCCTTTCGGGCGTTCGCCGTTACGGCGCCGATTTTGCCAAGATGCGGGTTTGGGGCTCAATTTCTTTCCTGCTCACTTCGTTTGTGGCGGGCATCTTCATCCAGCGTTTGGGCGAGCACATTATCCCTTGGGCTTTGCTCGGCGCGCTGGTGCTGGCATGCGGCATGAGCTTTATCGTACCCAGAATTGGCAAACCACGCAGGCTTTCCCCACTTTCCGATGTCGACATAGCAAATGCGGGCAGGGCGCTGCGCCGTCCGGCCTTTGTAACATTTCTCATCGCGACAGGCATCACACAGGCTAGCCACGCCTATGGCTACAGTTTCTCGGCGATTTACTGGAAGTCGATCGGCATAGAAGAAACCGTAATCGGGGCATTCTGGTCGATCTCTGTCGTTGCGGAAGTGATCATGTTCACCTGTTTCCGCCGCATATTCGGCAATCTCCATCCCGCCAAGGTGCTGATGATCGGGTCTGCCGTGGCAATGTTCCGATGGGCCGCCTTTCCTTTGATCGAACCCGCCGGACTTGGCGTTGCTGGTTTTCTGGTCGTCCAGTGCCTGCACTGCTTCTCATTTGCCCTGTCATTTCTCGGCATGCAAAAAATGATCGTCCTTACCATTCCCGAAGAGCGCGGCGGCACGGCGCAGGGGCTTTCAACCTTTTTCATCGGCACGTCATTGGCCATTGCCACGATGGCGTCAGGGCCGCTCTACTCGGCCACCGGCATTTACGGCTTTTACGCCATGGTTGCCCTCGCAGCTATCGGTCTGTTCCTCGCCGTTGTGTCTCTGAGGCTTGAGCAACGCGAGACCTAGAAAATTTGGTCTAGCCCCATAATTCCGATTTAGGCGGCGAAACCCGGCTTCCGTTAAATTCGAGTCCCGGCGTCCGGTCCTGCTTGAGGATCAAGGGACCGTCCAGATCGACAAAATCGGCATCTTGAGCCACTATAACAGCCGGAGCCATGGCCAGGGATGTGCCAACCATGCAACCGACCATGATCCCAAAGCCAAGTTCGCGTGCGCGATTATGCATGCGCAGCGCTTCGGTTAGTCCGCCGGTCTTGTCCAGCTTGATATTGATGCTGTCATAGCGCCCCAGCAATTTGTGCAGATCATCCGTGCCGTGAGCGCTTTCGTCGGCACAAATGGGCACAGGGTGCGGAATTTCAGCGAGGATGGCATCATTTCCGGCGGGCAGTGGCTGCTCGATCAGCGCAATACCGGCCCGCGCGCAGGCAAGCATGTTTTCCAGAATATTGGCATTGGTCCAGCCTTCATTCGCGTCAATGATAATGCGGCTTGATGGCGCGGCCAGTGCTACGGCTCTTATCCGCTCTGCATCATTTTCGCCGCCAACCTTGACCTTGATCAAGGGTCTGTCGGCAAAGCCGCTCGCTGCCTTTGCCATTGTTGCAGCATCACCGAACGAAACAGTCACGGCGGTGGTCAAATCGTGCAATTCTGGCAGGCCCAGTAGAGAGGTCACGCTTGTGCCTTGGCGCTTGGCTTCGAGATCCCACAAGGCGCAATCTACGGCGTTGCGTGCCGCGCCTGCATGAATGAGCCCCGGCAGATCGTTGCGTGTCGCGCCCTTGCTCAAAGCATCGCGCAGACCTTCAATCTCGGCACAAACCGAGTCGATGCTCTCACCATATCGCGCATAGGGCACGCATTCACCGCGCCCGCTGTGCACGCCGTCACTTAACGAGCACACGACAATTGCGGCTTCAGTCTTGGAACCACGGGAGATCGTAAACGTTCCGGCAATGGGCCATCGTTCTACCGCTATATCCAAGCTAATTATCATAATCTGCGCCTTAATTGTTCCAGTGACATCGGTCGGGAGACTCGATATGTGTGTTGTTGATGTTGACCGATAGAGCAAACAATTCAAGTGCTTCTACTGCCGCGCCTCCGCATGTTGAGTTCAACAAGGACGGGGATCGCGCTACAGTTACACTTACAGGGGCATGGACCACACGCAATGTTCGCCGCGTGGACGAAACCATGCGCGATATCGAAGTTGATAACGGGTTTTCTAGCGCCGTTATTGATCTGTCCGGCGTGGAATTGCTGGATACTGCCGGAACCTGGCTGGTAGAGCGTCTGCGCACCGCGCTGGAAAAATCCGGCAAAACAGTTTCCATTGAAGGACAGTCCGAAAGCTGGGGTGCTCTGTTTGAGGCCGTTGGCGATATTGCGGCTGCTCCTCCGGAAGTCATTCATATTGACCGCCCGTCCTTGATAACGCGATTCTTTGAATCGATTGGTCGCATGGTCTATGCCTTTGGCGATGATTTCATCAAGGCGATGCACATTCTCGGCGCAACCGTTCGCGGCGCGCAGATGAAGGGCAGCAGCAGAAGCAGTATTCGCCCGGCGGCAATTATTCATCAAATAGACAGTATGGGCATCGGCGCGGTGCCGGTGGTTGTGCTTATGTCGACCATTATTGGTGCAATTATCGCGCAGCAGGGCGCTTTCCAGTTGCGCTACTTCGGTGCCGAAATATTCGTTGTCGATCTTGTTGGCATTTTGGTGCTGCGTGAAATCGGTGTGCTTTTGACGGCAATCATGATTGCAGGCCGCTCGGGTAGCGCGATCACCGCCGAAATCGGCTCAATGAAAATGCGCGAAGAAACCGATGCACTGACTGTTATTGGTCTCAATCCCGTCGGTGTTCTGGTTTTCCCGCGTCTCGTTGCATTGGTGATCTCGCTGCCATTGCTGACAATTATTGCGGATTTCGCGGCATTGGGCGGCGCCATGGTCATCACATGGGCCTATTCTGGAATTCCGCCGGATGCCTTTATCCAGCGTTTGCGCGATGCGGTCGATCTTTCCAGCTACCTTGCTGGTCTGATCAAAGCGCCTTTCATGGCCATGATCATCGGGGTGATGGCTTCGGTTGAAGGCATGAAGGTTGGTGGCAGCGCTGAATCTTTGGGACAACGGGTTACAGCATCTGTGGTCAAATCGATTTTCGTCGTCATTGTGGTCGATGGCATTTTCGCCATCTTCTACGCGTCCATCAATTTTTAAAACTGAAGCCCCAGGCAGAAGCCTGCTTAAAGTAGATCGAGGCGCATGAATCCGAAAGAAAGTAACCAGAGCACGCACACAAAGGCTGACGACGTCATCCTTTCTGTGAAAGATGTCAGTGTCTCCTTCGGTCGTTCGACTGTGCTCAACAATCTTGATCTTGATGTTTATCGCGGCGAAATCCTTGGTTTCGTCGGAGCGTCAGGAACGGGTAAGTCTGTTCTCATGCGGACGATTCTGGGCCTCAACCAGAAGCAAAAGGGCAAGATCAGCATTTTCGGTCACGATATTGACGAGGCGAGCGAGCAGGACAAACTCGCTGTCGATATGCGTATGGGGGTGCTTTTCCAGCATGGGGCGCTGTTTTCGTCCTTGACCGTGCTTGAAAACATTCAGGTGCCGATGCGTGAATATCTCGATATTCCTCAAAAGCTTATGGATGAGCTAGCTCGGCTCAAGATCGAACTCGTGGGACTCAAGCCCGATACCGCAGAAAAGTTTCCATCGGAGCTTTCAGGCGGAATGATCAAGCGTGCGGCCTTGGCCCGCGCCCTGTCGCTTGATCCCGAAATCGTCTTCCTCGATGAGCCGACATCAGGTCTTGATCCTATTGGTGCCGCTGACTTCGACGAATTGATTGCCGATCTGCGCGATACGATGGGGCTTACCGTCTACATGGTCACCCATGACCTCGACAGTCTGTTCGCTGTATGTGACCGAATCGCTGTATTGGGCAATAAGAAGGTTCTGATCGAAGGAACCATTGAGGATATGTTGGCGTTTGACGATCCGTGGGTGAAAGAATATTTCCGTGGAAAGCGTGCTCGTCAAATTGTATCCAATGGCGATAACAGGCGGCGTTCGCCGCGTAGTGAAGCTGCGCCAACGCCAAATGTACCACCGCAGAACAGGCTAGTGGAGTGAATTTTATCAGACCACTAGCGGAACAACAGGGTCGAGCAGAGTAATTCATGGAAACAAAAGCCAATTATGTTCTGGTCGGTATTTTCACGCTTGCTGTCTGCATGCTGGCCTTCGGATTTGTTTACTGGATTGCGCGTTATGGTGACAAAACCGAGACTGCAACTTTGGAAATCCGTATTCTCGGCTCGGTAACAGGTTTGGCTGACGGCAGTCAGGTGCTGTTCAACGGTATCAAGGTTGGTACAATCCGGCGCTTGAAAATTGACGACAATAATCCTGATGCTGTGATTGCGCAGGCGGAAGTCGATGCAACAACACCTATTACGCGTTCCACCCAAGCCACGCTGGGCTTTGCTGGTCTGACCGGCCAGGCCTTTATCGAGTTGAAGGGCGGAAAGCTATATGAACCGATGCTGCTTGTGGAAGCGGCAAAGGAAGACTCCATTGCCCGCATTGATGCCGATCCGTCTGTCGTGAACAACCTTCTGCAAAAGGCCCAAACCATCCTTGAACGCGTCGATGGCGCGGTGGGATCGATTGAGAGCTTTATCACGGAAGTGAAGGGGCCTTTGGTCGATACGGTCAACAATACCAAGCAGTTTACCGATGCGCTTGCAAAGAATTCCGATGTCATCGAAAAGTTCAGCCGCAGTGCTGAAGATGTTCAGGCTGTCGTGGCTGAAGCACGGCAGATGATGGAAAAACTGAATAATGCGTCAACGCGTGTGGACGGCGTATTGGCCAAACTGGACAAACAGCTTTCCGACGAGGATGGCAGCGTTGTACGCGAAGCCCGTCAGACGCTGCAATCCTATCGTTCCGTAGCAGACAATCTGAATGCGAGACTTGGACCAATCACCGACAATCTCAACCGCTTTTCAGGGCAGGGATTGCGTGACGTGCAGTCTCTTGTCAATGAGAGCCGGCAGTCGGTTCAACGCATCGAGCGCGCTATTACAGATCTTGAGAAAAACCCGCAGCGGGTGATTTTCGGCGGTAGCGGCAATGTTCCTGAATATGACGGACGGACGCGCCGTTGACTTTGATGGATTCGCATCGCATGAAAGTTAATGAACTGTTACGCGTGGGATTGGTTAAGTGGTGAAATCGAAGACAGTAATTGCAGCGTTGGTTATCGCCTTGTCCTTGTCGGCCTGTGCCAGTTCCAAGAAGCTCGATACATTTGATCTTTCCAGCCCATCGCCGGAAGTCACCTCGTCAAGGAAGCAGGGCCGTCAGATATTGATCGCTGCCCCGTCCGCATTGAAAGCGCTCGACGGTGAAAATGTCGTTGTTCGTTCCGGTCCCAATTCAATTTCCTTTTTGAAAGGTGCGCAGTGGGCGGATCGTCTGCCCAATATTGTGCAGTCTCGCCTCGCACAGGCATTTGAAAGCACTGGACGGCTTGGCGGTGTTGGTCGCCCGGGCGATGGCCTTGCCATCGATTATCAGGTGATCAGCAATATTCGCACTTTCAACATTGATGCTTCCGGCAGTGAAACGGCCGTTGTTGAGATTGCCGTAAAGATACTGAATGACAAGAATGGCACCGTGCGTGCGACAAAGGTCTTCCGTTCGACATCTCCCGTAAGGGGCGCAGGCAACGCATCCTATATTGCCGCGCTTGATAGCGCCTTCGACACTGCCACCAGCGATATCGTCACCTGGACCCTTTCGGTTATTTAGAGCGTAAGCTCAATACCGGCTATTTGGCATTCCATTCAATGCGTGGTTCGACGGGGCTCACCATGAGGAAGATTAGTGATCTGCAAAGCTAGCCTTTAATGTCGGTGATCTTGTTCATGCAACCCATGAACCTTCCTCATGGTGAGCTTGTCGAACCACGCAGTAAATTGGTGCCAGTTTCAGCAACTCGATGAGATGAGTGATCAAGCTGCTTGCTTAAAGCTGCCAGCTTCCGGTCCAGTTGCAAACGGCAATTCTTCGTCGGCCCAACCGGTTATTCCACCGATCATGATTTTCACAGGCCGCCCAAGACGCGCCAGCTTAAGCGCAGCCTGGTCTGCACCATTGCAATGGGGTCCGGCGCAATAGACGACAAAAATCGTATCCAGAGGCCATTCAGCCATGCGTTCGGCTGAAATATCTCGGTGGTTCAGGTGGATTGCAGTGGGAATATGGCGACGCTCATAGGCAGCGCTTGTTCCTACAACATGCAAAAGGGTGAAGTCGGGTCCATCCTTCAGCGCGTGTGCCACGTCGGCGCAGTCGGTTTCCAGCGATAGACGCCTGGAAAAATGATCAATGACCTGATCGGCTGGGGCCGGGGCAATCTCGGTTACGTAGCTCATTCTGTCTCTCCTCGTGTTGGATGAGCAAGAAGTAGAACAGGTGATAAATTGCTGGTAGTTGGCAAGAATGCCATATATCGTCAATATCATGTCAAACGCCTCAAATCCGCCCCGTCTTGATAATCCGCTTGTGGTCGCCGTTGCTTATGACGGTCTTTGCACTTTCGAATTCGGTGTCGTGGTCGAGATGTTCGGGCTACCAAGGCCGGAAATGGGCGATGACTGGTATAAATTTGCTGTCGCCAGCATTGAAATGGGCGAGCTACGCGCCACAGGCGGCGTGCGCGTGCTTGCCGATGGCGGCCTTGATCTGTTTGAGCAGGCTGGAACGATTATCATGCCGGGCTGGCGCGGCGTTGAACATTCTGTCCCGGAGCCGTTGGTACAGGCTCTGCAAAAGGCCCATGCCAAGGGCGCGCGCATTCTTTCAATCTGCTCGGGCGTCTTTGTGCTTGCCGCCGCTGGCCTTTTATCGGGACGGCGCGCAACGACCCATTGGCGCTACGCCGATCTGTTGACCGAGCGTTATCCGGACATCGAGTTTGCGCCGAATGTGCTTTATGTGGACGAAGGCAATATTCTGACCTCAGCTGGCAGTGCGGCGGGTATCGACCTTTGCCTGCACCTTATTCGCCGCGATTTTGGTACCGAGGCCGCCAATAAGGTTGCGCGGCGCCTTGTTGTGGCTCCCCACCGCGATGGCGGTCAGGCTCAATTTGTCGAACAAGCAGTCCCCACAGCGCATGAGGGAGTGAGGCTTTCTCCGCTGCTGGAAACGATGCGGAACAATATTCATAAGGATTTTTCGATTGCCAGCCTCTCTAAAGCTGCGGGTATGAGTACACGTACCTTCCTGCGCCGCTTTGAAGCTGCAACTGGTACGACGCCTGCCAAATGGCTATTATCCGAGCGGTTGGGTAAAGCACGCGATCTTTTGGAAAACTCTCCGCTTTCTATTGAGACGATTGCCTTGCACACGGGTTTTGGCACTGCCGCTACGCTGCGGCATCACTTCCGCCAGCAATTGGCCACCACGCCCACAGCCTACAGGGATATGTTCGGGAAGGTGTCAGAGCTGGAAGGGGCTTGAGTGTTGTATCATCCAGATTAGCTGCATTTGACTTGTGCGTGGTTCGACGAGGCTCACCATGAGGAAGATTGCTATTTGCAGGGCGTTATATCCTGCAAGTTTGGCAATTAATCTGCAATCAACCACCTTCCTCATGGTGAGCCTCGTCGAATCAGGCAGCTACCGGAATGCGAGACTACGTTGCTCTCAGCAATGAACCACGCATATTAACAAAGAACGCGGCCCGAAGACCGCGTTTTTTGTTTTCATACCAATTGGCTCTTAACGCAGACGATTACTCGCATGGGCAAGCATGGTGTAAACCTTGCCTGTGTCGGAGGTCAGATAGGCCTGGGTCGTTGTGTTGTCGCGATCGTTGCGTGTGACATCCTCAAGCAAGCGCTCAAAGTCATCCATGTAACGATCAACAGCACGCTTGAACTCGCTGTCCGACTGATATTTGCGCTTGATCTCGTCAAAAGTCTGCTGGCCCTTGAGCGTGTAGAGACGGCGGGTGAAGACATTGCGCTCACCAGCCCGGTAACGCTGCCAGAGTTCAACGGAAGCCTCGTGGTCGATGGCGCGGGTGATGTCAATCGATAGCGAATTGAGCGACTCGACAACCTGACCGGGTGAGCGGCCTGCCGGTGCCTTTGGCGCTGCCTCGGCTTCATCGGTCGAAGCACGGCGCAGGAGATCGGACACCCAGCCATTACCGGCAGGACGAGCCGGTTCAGCATTGCCACGTGTGTCGAGTGTGCCGCGCATTGCAGGCGCAGCCGGTGCTGATGCTGTCGGTGCCGCCGCAGGACGCGGTGCCGGAGCGACCGCTTCGGTCCGTTGTGGCTGTGCTGCCACTGCGGCTGTTGCGCGGGCTGGCGCTGCGCGCTGTGCCCGTGCTTCGCCAACGTCAGTAAGACGCCCGGATTTCTGAACGATTTCCGAGAGTTCCTTCAATGCGTTGATCTGTTCGGAAACAGCCTTGCGCATCTGTGCCGTGGATTGCTTGGCTTCTTCAGGCATATCCATCACACCGCGTTGCAATTCGGAACGGGTCTGTTCAAGCTCCGTACGGATCGCTGCGGAAGAACGACGGATTTCATCGGTCGCGTTGGCAAACTTCTGCGATGCCTGTTCCACAACTTCGGAGATGGAATTGCGGATCTGTTCGGTTGTCTGGTTTGCACGGCCTTCGGCGCGGTCGAATGCCGAGGAAACAAGCGATTCGAA
The DNA here is from genome assembly GCF_059758635.1 of Phyllobacterium sp. GQ127. NCBI lineage: Bacteria > Pseudomonadati > Pseudomonadota > Alphaproteobacteria > Hyphomicrobiales > Phyllobacteriaceae > Phyllobacterium > Phyllobacterium sp. GQ127. The sequence continues at coordinate 977,650 of NZ_JCAXDZ010000001.1, read as the reverse complement.
CGAACGCATTGTCTTCTCGATTGTTTCCGACTTGGCGATGAGACCTGATGCCAATGCCTGCAAAGCTTCCTGGCGCTCGTCAAAAGTCGAGGCGAGGTTGGTTTGCGATGCGTTGATCAGTTCCGATGCCTTGTTGAGCATGTTGCCGTGCTCGTCAAACCGCTGAGCGATGGAAGCAATGTCGGTTAGCGTGCTGTTGGACAATTGTGACAGTTTGCCGAGATTGCCATCAATCAGACGGGTTGAGGTCTCGAAGGATTCAGCAGCCTTCGTGGCGTTCTCCGCAAAGGCCGTCGTCGTGTCGAGCAGGCGTCCGTCAATGTCGCCAAGGTTCTTGGTCGCCATATCGATGAGTTCCCCAAGCTTCGCATTTGAAGAGGAGAGGCGGTCGATAAGGTTGCTCACATCATCGGTCAGACCAGCCTTGGCCGCCTGAACAGCAGTGATTGTCTCTGCGGTACGGCTGGCGATAGCATTGATCAGAGCCGCATTTTCAACCCGCAGGCGTTCAGTTGCGGATGTGGTTGCTTCAACGAGCTGCGAGGCGAGCGTACGGCCATTATCGGCAAGGCTTTCGACCAGCGGCTGAGCCGTATTGTCGAGAATGCTGATGATTTCCTGCGAACGGGCCGAGAGAACCTCGTTCAATTCGCGGGTGCTTTCCGCAAGCTTCGATGCGGTCGTATTGGTGGCTGCCGAGAAGCGGGCCTCCAAAGCCTCGAGATTGGCGGCGGCCTCCGTTGCGCGCTGACCAAGCCGTTTTTCGGTTTCCGCCAGGCTTTCATTCATGCGCTGGCTGAATGCCTCGCCATGGCCGTCAAGAGCTTCGCCGGCCTTCTGTGCTTCACCGGTAAGGGTAGAAGCAGCTTCTGTGATTTTCTCACGCAGCGTGCGGGCGACAACCGAAGCACTCTGTTCGAGCGATTTGCGAACATTATCGACACCAATGGCCAGTGCATTCTGCATGGTTGTGGTGCGTTCGTCGATTGTACCGCCATGGTTTTCGAAGGCCTTGGCAAGCACGTCTGCGCTGTCTTGCAGGACCGCCTGCAAGGCTACCGTACGGTCGCCAATAGCACCTGCCTTGTCGTCCAGCGTCTGACCCAGAGCAGCATTGCCCTGTTCCATGGCTGCGCGAATGGCTGCAATGCGCTGGTCGAGAATGGTCGCATGATCGTTGAGCGTTTCGCCGACGCGGGTATCGCTTTCGGCCAAGGCTGCGCGAATAGCGGCAGCGCGCTCGTCCAGCGTTCCGATATGGGAAGCCAGCGTGTCGCCGATCTGCATATTGCTGCTGTCGAGCACAGAACGGATGCCTGCTGTGCGCTCTTCAATATCGCTAGCATGCTGTGCCAGTGTCTCGCCGATGCGGGCATGGGTATTTTCAAGCGCTGCCTGAATACCGGCTGTACGCTCATCCAGCGAAGAAGCGTGCGAAGCCAAAGTCTGGCCGATACGCTGATCGCTATTGCTGAGCGCCTGCTCGATTCCCGCTGTCCGCTCGTCGATGGAACTTGCATGCGAGGAAAGGATATTACTGATGCGCGAGTCGCTTTCGATCAGGGCCTGACCGATACCGGCCGTACGCTCTTCAATGGCGCTGGCATGCGAGGCCAGAACATCGCTGATACGCGCGTCACTGCTGGTCAAAGCCGACTCGATGCGACCTGTACGGTCATCCACACTGTCGATAAAGCCGCTCAATGTGCCGTCGATACGTGTGCCGCTATTAAGCAGCGTGGCCTGAATTTCGGCGTTGCGTGCATCAATAGCCTGCGTATGAGCAGCAAGCGTTTCGCCAAGTTTGGCATCGCTGCCGGAAAGAGCCAGCTGGATTTCCTGGTTGCGCTCGTCAAGGCTTCGATTGTGCTGATCAAGCGTCTGCGCAATCTTGGCATGTGTTTCAACAAATGCCGCACGCATTCCAATGGTGCGCTCATCGATGATCTTGGCATGGGCATCAAGTGTCTGGCCAATGCGTGTGTCGGTGGCGTGTATCGCTGTTTCAATATTGGCGCTACGCAGATCGATGTTGCGAGCATGTTCGTCCAGCGTGTCGCGAATGCGTGTATCAGTGTCCGCAAAGGCAGCGTGCATGCCGGCTGTGCGATCTTCGATTGCTTTAGCGTGCTGTTCGAGTGTTGCACCAATACGGGCTTCATTGTCTTCAAGCAGCGTATGAATGCCGGCAGTACGGTTTTCAATTGCCTTGGCATGTTGTTCGAGCGTGGCACCGATGCGGGCGTCATTATCCACAAGCGATGCACGCAGACCAGCAGTACGCTCTTCGAGGGTCGAGCCATGACCTTCGATGATCTGACCAATAGCTGCAGTGCTGCTTTCCAGTATGGATTTAAGGTTTGAGGTGTGATCGCCGATCTGTCCTGCCTGATCGCGAATAACGATGGCAGCGCGGTCGGTTTCCTGAATCAATGTCGCGGCGAGGGCATCGCGTTCTTCAGCAAGTTTGGCAGCGAGCGCTTCACGGCTTTCCACAAGGCGGTCGGAAAGAGCCGCCGCATTGGTGGAAAGAAGGCTGCCTACCTGCTCGGAAAGCGTCGACAGATCATTGCCGATCTTTGCTTTTGTCTCATCGACAATGCCGTCAATCGAAGCGCGGCCATCGGTAAAGGTCTTGGCGATGTCGCGAGTGCGTTCGATCAACTGTTCGTTGATCTGGCGCGCACGGGCTTCGAGGGCCGAATTGAGACGCTCGGTGCTGGCATCCAGCGAATGGGCGCGTGTTTCGAACTCTGCAAGCAGTGAGCGTCCGCGTTCGTTGATTGTTGTATCGAGCCCGGCGAGACGTGTGTCGAATTCGCCAACCAGCGTCTGCGTGGCATTGCCCAGCAGCGACAACATGCTGTTGGTGCGGCCGTCGAGCGTATCAGCCAGTTTCATTGTTACAGAATCTGTCTGTTCGGACAGAGCTGCAATGCGCATTTCCAGAAGATTTGCAAAGGCTTCGCCGGAAGTGCTGATCTTGTTTGATATGTCGTCCGAACGGGAAACGATCTGCTCGGAAATTACCTGTCCGCTCTGTGTCAGTCGTTCAATGAGCGACTCACCAGACTGGTTTATCGACATGCTAAGATTGGTGGACGCGCTGGAAAGGTGTTCGCGCAAGGAATCGCCTGCCAGTGAAAGCTCGTCTTTCAACTGCTCGTGGGCACTGGAAATAGAAGCGCGCACGCGTTCTGCGTGGCCGATTACCGATTCGCGTTCACCGCCGAGACGGTCAACGAGGGTACGGATGCGGTATTCATTGTCGGTGTAGACGCGTTCAAGCTGGTTCACTTCGGTCTGGACCAAGGTTTCCAGTTCAACGGCGCGCGCCAGCGTGCGCTCGACACCTTCGCTCATGGCCGCAACTTCGCGGCGCACAGCCTGACCCAGCGAAGCAACGCGGTCGGATGAGAGCATTTCCGGTTCGGACAGGCGCATTGCTGCTTCCGCCATGGAACGCGCAGCATACTGCATTTCCTGACCACGACGGATCATGATCGCGAATGCCCAGAAAAGCATGATTGGAACGATGATCGCTACCGCTAGGCCAATTGCGTAAGGCGCTGCGGCAAAATCAGAGAAGGACCGGATCGACCAGAGCGATGGACCGTAAAGAGCATTGCCAAGTGCCAAGACACTGCCGGCCCAAAGAACACTGATGATCCCTGTAATCAGGGTATAGGATTTCGGCTGCGCAACGGAACTGGTGGAGTGCGTGGTCTTGGCGGCTTGAAGCAGGTCGTCATTCGCTGGCCGGAAGGAGGGCTGCGATGGAACAGCCGGAGCCTTTGGTGGCGCGGGTGGAGCTGCGGGAATGGGATTGGCAGCCTTGATCTGCGGCTTTGGCGCAGGCAATGGAATGGCGGCAACAGGCGGCGTTGTTACCTCAGGTTCGGGCAATTTTACAGGTTCGGCCGCGGCAGGTGTCTCAAATTTCTCGGCGGCAAGCTCCTGCGCTGCCTGTGAAATCTGGGCTTCGAGATCGTTCAGGGACAAGAGATCATCGTCAAGTGGAGACAGATCCATATCCATCCCGAGCGTTGACTCGTCGAAATCGATTTCTAGAGCCTTTTCAAGGGCTTCACCGAGCTCGTCTTCGGCTTTGAAAGCCTTGCTTTTCGGGGCTGTGGCCATGTTTTCCTCACAATATTGGGCGGTGGCCACATGTGGGGCCAACCGCGCCATACTCTTTACGCCGCTACTTTAATGTACTGGCACATGGTTTGGAAAGAAACAATGGATTCAGGAAATGCTTAAAAGTTTAAACACAAGGTTAATTTTTGGGCCTCTCATAAAATTTCAATTGTAGGCAAAAATTTACCCGGCATTCACCATAAGGCACCATTTAAGCACGATTTCCGCCCCGTTTTAACCTTGAATCAGCGTCATCAGCTTAGGCTCGTGAGTTCAAATGTAAAAGCGTTCAGGAGAATATCCAATGGCCCAACAGGCATCGATGGCATTTGCTTCGCCAGGTGGCGAGCGATCGAAGCCAGCGCGAAAGCGCCCGATTGATCTTGTTCACCTTACCCGTGAAACATTCGGCAACCGCGCTCTCGAAACCGAAATCCTCAACCTGTTTTCCCGTCAGACCTGCGGCATCGTGGACAGACTTATCCACGCAAATCCTGATGATCGCGTCCGGCTTGCCCGCTCGCTCAAGGGTTCGGCCAATGCAATTGGCGCATTTCGCGTGGCCGAACTGGCAGAGGCGGTCGAGCAGGCTCCAGCCGATTCGAAACTGGTCAGGGACCTTCGCCCTGCCATTGATGATGCGCGCGATTATATAGCGGCAATAACGCGCTGAAGTTTGCGCTGCGTCAGGGAGTACAATTGACTTACGCCTTTAAAGCCCTATGTCAGCGGTAACTTGATCACTGGGGCCTTAATTCATGGCGAAAATCACCTTTGTCACTCACGGTGGCGAACGCATCGAGGCGGACGCCGAAAACGGCTCTACCGTTATGGAAAGTGCCATTCGCTTTGCTGTTCCGGGTATTGATGCGGAATGTGGCGGCGCCTGCGCCTGCGCCACCTGTCATGTCTATGTGGATGAAGAATGGAAGGCTGCGACTGGCGAACCCGAGGCCATGGAAGAAGACATGCTCGATTTCGCCTATGATGTGCGTCCCAATTCACGACTTTCCTGCCAGATCCACGTTTCTGATGAACTGGATGGTCTTGTGGTGCACGTTCCGGAACGTCAGTCCTGATATTTATTGCAGTTCTGTCGTGCGCCCTTCGACAAGCTCAGGATGAGGAATGTTGGTGTATTTGCAATGGATAGCGCCGGGCGCGGTGACCTGCCTGCAGCCAACTCACCTTCCTCATGGTGAGCCCGTCGAACCACGCACAATAGAATTGCCACTCATAGGCCGATAATTGCAGCTCACAGGCTGATATTTTCTCATTGACCCATTAGAATCAAACCGCAGAACGGCTTTTCATAGCTTGAGCGGCGGCATTGTCTTGACCTTGGGACAAGCAATCGTTACGCGCATGGCAGCCCGTGTGTCTTGAACACGCCAGCCATTACCCTTTTTCTATCTGCACGGCATGCAGACCGTCCGGCATGAGGAATTTGCGATGAGCGAGATTATCAAAACCGATGTTGTCATCATTGGCGCAGGGCCCGTCGGCCTGTTTGCGGTGTTTGAACTTGGCCTTTACGATCTGAAATGCCATCTCATCGATATTCTTGATCGCCCCGGCGGCCAGTGTGCAGAGCTTTATCCGGAAAAGCCGATCTACGATATTCCGGCATGGCCCATCATCAGCGGCAATGAGCTGACTGAAAAGCTGATGGAGCAGATCAAGCCGTTTTCACCCCAATTCCATTTCAATCGCATGGTGACGGGACTTGAACGTCTCGAAGATGGAACATTCCGCATCGAGACGGATGATGCTGAAGTGTTCGAAGCCAAGGTGGTCGTTATTGCAGCCGGTGGCGGATCTTTCCAGCCCAAGCGCCCGCCGGTTCCCGGTATCGAGGCCTATGAAGGCAAGAGCGTGTTTTATTCCGTGCGCCGCATGGAAGAATTCCGCGATCAGGATGTTCTTATTGTGGGGGGCGGTGACAGTGCGCTGGATTGGGCGCTCAACTTGCAGCCGATTGCCCGTAGCCTGACCGTGGTGCACCGGCGCGCAGAATTCCGCGCTGCGCCCGATAGCGTCAAGAAAATGTTTGAACTGGTGGAAAGCGGCAGCGTTCGTTTTGAGCTGGGACAAGTGTCTGGCCTCAAAGGCGATAATGGCGAACTGACCCACGCTGTCATCAAGGCGGCAGAAGGCGAGGTCGAGATTCCTGTGACGCGCCTTCTGCCATTCTTCGGCCTGACCATGAAACTGGGTCCGATTGCCGATTGGGGCCTGAACCTGCATGAAAATCTTATTTCGGTGAATGTCGAGACTTTTGAAACATCAGAACCCGGCATTTTCGCCATTGGCGACATCAACTGGTATCCGGGCAAGCTCAAGCTGATCCTGTCGGGCTTCCACGAAGCTGCATTGATGACCCAGGCGGCAAAGCGCATCGTCAATCCCGGCGAGCGCGTTGTGTTTCAATACACAACCTCATCAACCAGTTTGCAGAAAAAACTTGGGGTGAACTGAGGGGGTAGTTTACTATTGAACACAAAACTCTCCGTCATCCTCGGGCTTGACCCGAGGACCCGGAGTTGCGCTACACAACAAATTGACTGATAAATCCCCGGTTCAAGCCCGAGGATGACGGAGATGTTTGTACTTTATTGATGGTGGCGCACTACCTTCTCAAGGCTTAGACAGTTCCTTCACCATGCGGTAAGTCAACAGGCGCTCGAAGCGTGTCTCGAAATTGACTGTTTCAATGCGGTCGAAACGCACCTGATCTGCATCATGTTTCTTGAGCAGTTTTGCCGTCAGCGCGTCAATATCGGCTTTCAACTTCATACAATCGCTACGCCAGGGCAGGGCTTTGACCTGACGCTCCATATCGCCAGCTGCGGTGCGCGCAATGACGATATGGCTTTCCTCATGCCGCTTGATATCCGCCGAAAGCGTGTCCCACACAAGCGCGAGATCCCGCTTTGCGCTGCGGCGCTGTTTCCAGCGGGGCAGGTAAACAGTTGCGCGCACGGTGATATCCGCATTGACGACCTGACAGTTCTTGCCATTGGAGCCAAACTTCACCTTGCTGTCAAAGCGCATCCGCGTCATGCCGGGATGCCGTGTACCGGTCTTCGCCAATACTGGTCCCCTGCGGCTCAACTCCTTGTCGAGTTCGGCTGCATTATCCGCATTCAATGTGAAATACTGGTATTTTCGCAGGACGGTTGCGGCGTCGGCGGGAGCAACGAAACTGGAGGCAATAGCGACCGCAATCGAGCTGGCGGCTAATCTGGCCAAAATATGCATTCAGCTTTTCCTTTTCTTTGGCCAGTGTGCATCATTCAAACAGTATCGTCAAAAACCTTGCAGATGAATTGACGTTCCGCGCAATGTGATAAAAAACCAGACAGCGAATAATCAACGGGAGCGTAGGAATGGATCGGGAATGGCAACTGGCACATGGCCGGTCTTTGACCTTGGGGCCACGCGCATTGATTATGGGCGTGCTCAATGTGACACCCGATTCGTTTTCCGATGCCGGTGTCCATTATTCGCTGGATCAAGCTTTGCAGGGCGCGCGCAAGATGATCGAAGATGGGGCATCGATCATTGATGTGGGTGGCGAATCCACACGGCCAGGCGCGGCGCGGGTTGAACCTTCGGTAGAGCAATCGCGAATTTTACCGGTCATCGACGCTTTGGCGAAGCAGGACGATATAATTATCTCGGTTGACACATATCGCGAGGAAACGGCGCGGCTTGCCGTGGAGGCTGGAGCCCATATCGTCAATGATGTATGGGGGGTACAGCGGGAGCCCGCCATTGCTGATCTTGCTGCGCGCACCGGCGCGGGGCTTGTCATCATGCATACAGGCCGCGAGCGTGAACGCGATCCGGACGTGATCGCCGATCAGTTTGCCTTTCTCAATCGGTCGCTGGAAATCGCACGGCTTGCTGGCGTATCGGATAGCCAGATCGTGCTTGATCCCGGATTTGGTTTCGCCAAGGATACCGATGAGAATATTGCGTTGATGGATCGCTTTTCAGAACTTGCCGCCTTCGGCTACCCATTCCTTGCGGGGACGTCGCGCAAGAGATTCCTCGGCGCTGTTTCCGGTGGTGAAGCCAATGAAAGAGACGTGGTGACAGCTGCATCCTCGGCTATAATACGGCTTGCCGGAGCCGATATTTTCCGTGTGCATAATATCGCTATGAGCCGCAGCACGCTCAACCTCGCCGATGCAATGCTGGATAATCGCGGCAAGCGCCCATGACTATCTTGCGTAAAGCCTGGCTGGGTCTTGGCGGCAATCTTGGCGATCCGATCTTGGCCATGGGACAGGCTCTGCGCGCTCTGGATAGCCGGGCTGATACCTCGGTCAACATCGTGTCGCCGGTCTATAATACGCCGCCATGGGGCAAGCGCGATCAGCCTTCTTTCTACAATGCCTGCGCGGAGCTTGCGACTGAGCTCGAACCGGAATCCCTGCTGGCGGTCTGTCTCAATATTGAACTGGTAATGAAACGCGAGCGGCTGGAGCGCTGGGGCCCGCGCATTATCGATATTGATGTGCTGGCCTATGAGGGGATAGATCGCTTTGAAAGCTCAAGCCTTATCCTGCCGCATCCGCGCATGACGGAACGCGCATTCGTGCTCGTGCCGCTTGGTGATATCGCCCCCGATCTGAAGATTGAGGGAATGAGCGTTTTGCATTGGGCGGCGCTGGCAGATAGTACCGGAATGACAAAAGCCCGCGATGATGCGGGCTGGTGGTCCGTTCAATAGCAGAACAGAAAGGTGCGTGGTTCGACAAGCTCGCCATGAGGAAGAGGGCGGACTGCAGTAGCGTTGTGGCTGTAGACTATTGTGCAATCAGTTCTTAGCAACGCTGCCCACGGCAGTTGTATCAACGCGCTTCAAGGACATGCCGACGACAGGAATCAACTGGTCTTCCAGATGAACGGAAATCGTTACATTCATGCTGTTATCATTGTTGAATTTCGCCTGCATGGCACCGCTGAGCTGTCTGCGGTTGATTGCAAGAACAACCCGATTGCCTGAGACATTGCCGCCGGTAATGTCGAGACCCTTGCCAGCCGAACCGTCTAGGAAGGTGCCCTTGTAGCTATTGCCGCTGCGGGCGATCGTTGCCTTCATCGGTTGATTGAAAATACCGACACGGCAGTTGCCATCCAGCGTCATGCCTGTTGCGGCGGCTGGTGTGGAGCCTTCCAGCGTGCAGGTAAATTTTGTACCCTTATATTTGCCCGCCACGATTTCTCCGGGGCCAACCCACTGGCCTTGGACATTCTCGAAGAATTCCGCATCTTTATCCTTAGCTTGCGCCGGCAGCGCCAATAGCGCGCAGGCGAAAAGGGACAGGGCGGCAACTGCTGCGCTTGTTTTCATCGACACGGACTCAAACTCTAATCATTGGAATGGCTGCTTCGAACCAATCATGGGTTGGAATGGTTAACAGATGGTTGCCAATGCCATAAAACTTGGGGATATGAAATGCTTCTATTGCCCGGTCAGGGCTTTTTAACACCGCCGATCCTTGCCAGATCGCCGATGAAATCACCAATTCCCGGTCGCTTTTCAGCGTTGAACGGGAAGGGCCGCACCAGATCCATCGCTGAAATGCCGATGCGAGCCGTCATCAAGCCATTGATCACACCTTCGCCAAGCCGGGCTGAAAGCCGGGCGGCAAGACCATGGCCGACCAGTTGCTGAATGATGCTGTCGCCCATTGCCACTGTTCCTGTCACGGCCAGATGGGCGATGACATTGCGCGTGAGCTTAAGGAAGCCAAGCGTTCCCGGCCTGCCTCCATAGAGTTCAGATAGCCGCCGGATAAGCCGCGCTGATTCGAAAATGACATAGCCGATATCGACAAGCGCGCGGGGGCTGACCGCCGTGACAATCGAAACGCGCTTTGAGGCGGCAAGGATCATTTCACGCGCCTGCCGGTCAAGCGGGCGCAGCAATTCGGTTTCCGTGAGACGTATCAAATCGCGTCCATCGATTACATCATCACGCAAGTCGTGCAGAAGCGCGCGGCCCTTGGCGGTGGCGGGCAGGGTTTCGGCAATGCTGACGAGCTTGGCCACAGCAGCCTTTGCCTGTACCGGATCATTTTCGCTGGCGGCCTTGGCTGCCTCGTCACGCAAATGCTGCACTGAGGCGAGGCGGCGCAAGGCCAGTGTTTCGCGCACAATAATAGCGATTAGCGCCAAGGCACCGAGTATCGTGACCCCAAGCGCCACCCAGCCCAGCCATGGCGCACGTTCAAAAAGCGTGCGGATAAGATTGTCGGCCCAAAGGCCCAACGCCAACGATGCAAGCACCCCAATTGCGCCGGTAAAGACTGTGGCGAATGAAAACTTCTTTCTATTCGCCAGAGCTGGCGGCGGGGTCAGGGCATCCAGCTCATTGGCAGCCTCAGGATCAAGGTCAAACACATCGACCGCGGCGGGCGTTACAACAGCAATATCCTTGATCGCTGTTGGCTTGCGCTGTGCCGCTGGTGCTGCCTCGACAGCCTTTGCAGAGGCTTTTTCTTCCTCCGGCTGGTCCATGCGAAACGAAGCTGGCTTGCGTTTTTCACTCATGCGAGGCGATCTCCAATGAGGAATTGTATGGCCCGATCCAGCCTTATGTGCGGCAGTGAAAGCGTAAAGCCTTCTGCCGTTTTCTCCAGTTTGGGAGGGCGGAAACGGACAAAGCGGATAGAAGGATCTTCAGATACTGATTCCGGTCCTTCAAATATTGAATCCGGTTTTTCCGGTAAGTCACCGGGAAATATGGCTGTTTCGGTTTTTCCGTCGAATTTCTCGCCGTCAATTGTCTCGCCTTTCAGTGGTGTCCCGACGATGACCGGCAATATGTCTTTGCCTTGGGTGACAGTTGCCTCGCGGGTTGTTCGCACAGCGGCCATTGCCAACACCTCGACGCTGGCGCTGGTAAAATCAGCGCGGCTTATCGCGCGATCGACAAGGCGGCGTACGATGGCCTGCAACCGGTCATGGCTCTCATGGTGCAAATGATCTGCCTTTGTTGCTGCAACAAGAATGCGGCTGATGCGCCGCTGTACGAGCCCGGTCAGAAAATTCGTGCTGCCGGGACGAAAACAGGAAAGGATTTCCGTCAATGCCCGTTCAAGATCGGCAACAGCGGAAGGCCCGGCATTCATTGCCTGCATGGCATCCACTAGAACGATTTGCCGGTCAAGCCGCGCAATATGCTCGCGGAAGAACGGCTTTACCACGTGGGTCTTATACGCCTCGTAGCGCCTTTCCATCATGGCGCCAAGCGAGCCGGACTTGTGTTTTTCCTGTCCCAATCCGGGTAAGGGCGCGAATGTCAGGGCGGGTGAGCCTTCCAGATCGCCGGGCATCAGGAAACGGCCCGGAGGCAGCGTGGAGAGTGCCCTTTCATCGGCCTTTCCCGCCTTCAGATAGGCGGTAAAGCTTTTTGCCAGTCTCTGCGCTGTCATTTCATCGGCATCGGCAGATGCATTTGCTGACGCTGCGGCTTTGAGCCAATCTTCAGCCAGATCGCGCCTGCTTTCCAGCTGCGCCAATTCGAATGAATCCTGCGAGAACTCATTATAGTTCTTGCCGAGTAGCGGCAGATCGAGCAGCCATTCGCCGGGGTAATCGACAATATCGACAGAAAGCTTGCCGCCGGAAAACATGCGTCCCCATGCGGATGCGGATTCATACTCGATTGTCAGGCGCAATTCGGAGATCGCCCGGGTTGAATCCGGCCAGATGCGGTCCTCGATCAATGCTTTCAGGTGGTCTTCATATTGAAATCGTGGAACGGCATCATCCGGTTGCTGCTCCAGATAGGCTTTGGCAATCCGGCCGGATTTCTGCGCTTCAAACAGCGGCAAGCGCCCGCCATGGATCAGATTGTGCACGAGCGCGGTGATGAAGACTGTTTTGCCTGCGCGGGAAAGCCCTGTCACGCCGATGCGGACGGAGGGGGAGGCTAAGGAAGTTGTGCGCTCGGTCAGCGTATCCAGCGCAATTCTTGCCTCGTCGGCCCAACTCGTCAGTCCTGTGGTGAATGTTCCCAATCGACAATCCTATTGCGGCGTTCTTCTGCGACCCATTTGGGGGCTGCTTGTGTCAAACTCAAGGTACGTTGTTTTGCAGGATTGTTGTGCGAACCACGCACAAAGTGTGTGCAATCCGAATCTCACAAATGCTCCGAGGGTGAAAAGAACTCTCGCAGCGTTCCTTTGCCAGGACGAATTTCCGCCAAGGGTTCCTCAAACTCGATCACCGCGAGACCGGCTGTGGGAAATCCGGAGACAAATGTCGGGTGCGTAGGGGGATCGCCACGACCAGACAGTGCCATGGCCACTTCCTCCATCATGGGGTTATGGCCCACCAGCATGACCGATTGGCTGCCCTCATGCTCCAGACCGGCCATACGAATGGCCATCAGATAGGTGTCTGGACCGCCGGAATATAGTTTTTCGAGTTCCTGTAATATAAAGGGTGGCTCCAACCCTACATATTCCAGCGTCTGGCGGGCGCGGATTGCAGTTGAACACAGCACGACATCCGGTTTCAGTTGTGCTCGCTTCATCTCAAGCCCGAGGATTTGGGCCGCTTCCGTGCCATCCTTGTCCAGCGTACGGTCAAAATCCTTCTGACTCGGTGTTGGCCAGACCGCCTTGGCATGACGGAGAAGGTAGACGAGACTCATTTACTTATCTCCGTTCTGGAACAGGCTGGAAAGGTGCCATGCTTCACTCTTTGACGCAAATATCCGCTTTGGATCATGCGGCAAATGCACCATTTCTCAAATAAGTGTGCAAAACCTGCCTGCGAATATTCTGTGCGAGGTGCAATTTTGCGAGGCAAAGCGCAACCGCAAGTAGAGCTCTGAGGGTGAGAAATGCCAAGTTTTGGCCTTGTTTCCCTGCTCTGACGTCGCGAAAATTCCATTTATCCGGCTTAAATGCCACTATTTTAAGCGATTTCGCCCTGCTTCTTTATTGATTTGCTATGTCTTTTTGTAGTTGTGCGCTCATCGGACACGACCTATATAGGCCTCCTCGCGTCTAAAAGGTGCAGGGTGATTCAATGATGAATAAACTTATCGATCTTGACTATAAGCCCACGGATGACGAGCCCTTCATGAGTGATCGGCAGAAATCCTACTTTCGTGAAAAACTGATTGACTGGAAGAACGACATTTTGCGGGAAGCCCGTGAAACGCTCGAAATCCTACAGCAGGAAAATGCAAATCTGCCGGACATTGCTGATCGTGCTTCTTCAGAAACAGACCGCTCCATCGAGCTTCGGGCTCGTGATCGTCAGCGCAAGCTGATTTCAAAGATTGATGCAGCCTTGCAGCGCATCGATGATGGAACATATGGCTTCTGCGAAGAAACAGGCGATCCCATCAGCCTCAAACGGCTTGATGCACGCCCAATCGCAACATTGTCCATCGAAGCTCAGGAACGTCACGAGCGACGCGAGAAAGTCTACCGCGACGATTGAGCTTAAGTTTTAAAAAAGAAGCCCGGGAAACCGGGCTTTTTTTATTTTTGCGGATTTATTTCTGCGTGGTTCGAACCACGCAGATGCTCTTATGCAATCGGACCGTACTCCTCTAACGATCCGGCCGCGACAGATCGCCGAGCAGGCGTTCCATCTCATCCTCGATATCGTCAGCCTTTTTCGGTTGCTCTTCCCTGTCGATCTCTTCACCGGGGGCGATATTGAGTTCGCTCGCCAATTCCGGATCGAAAGCGTCCGAAAAATCAGCGTCGCTTAGCGTTATCTCCGGCTCGGAAGTCTCCTCAGGCTCGATATTGTCGAGTGAAGGCTCACGGTAGACCGCTTCATTGCGTGCGGCAAACGGGAATGCCGCGGCTGTGCTGGCTCTTTGTTCGCCGGAAAACTGCCTGACGGGTTCCGGCGCATCGATTGGCGGCTCCGGTGCATCCACCACGGGCTCAGCCTTGCTTTCGCTGCCAAAAGACGGCGAAGCGGTGCGTTCCCAGCCATTGCTGGCGTCACGCACTGGCACTGTAATGGTGGGAGCCGCTTCTGCTGCAATTGCTGCTGCCGCAGCGACCGTCGGAGGCATATAGGGCAGTGGCCGTGCAGGCTCAGGCGTTGCTGTAATGGGCGGAATGGGTGCCATTGGCGGGATAGGAGGCAAAGGCGCCGTCGCTGGCTGCTGGCGCGGCTCAGGTGGCCTGACATCGCGAGGCGGCGTCGGCTGTGGCGCTGGCGTTGGCGTGCGCAGCGGTACTTGCGGCGCCTGTTGCAAGGGTGGTGCCGGCCGTGTCACTGGCGCGGTTGCCTGTGGTGCCGGAGAAACCGGCTCGGCGCGCGGCGGCTCAACGGGTTTGCGCTCTGTTTTTGGCTCAGGCTCGGGGGAAGTGGTTGCCGCAGGTTCGATACGCGAGGACTGTTTGGCAAATTGCCGGATGTTCTGCTCGATGACGATATCGCTGGGCCCACCGATGAGGATCAGATGCTCGACATCATCGCGCCGCACGAGCACAAGCCGCCGGCGGTTGTCGACAGCAGCGGCATCGGTCACCGAGAGCCGAACCTGCCGGTTGCGCCCACCCGCCACGAATGTGCCGCCTGTTACCCGCCGCAACACGGCAAACACAAGCAAGAGCAGCGCAATGACCAGGGCAAACAGAAGAATGAATCCCACAATGGGGGCGGCAGTATCGCCGACGATAGTGGCAAGCCATGCATTCATGACAAACTCTCCTCTATAATATTCCACCAAGCCCGAAAACTTGTTCCCCGACACGGGCTTCGCAGCATAATTTCGCGTGACACTACAGAGTGGACTTCACAGTCGCAACCCTGATGATTTTAAAACAGTTTTACCCTATAAGGCGTGGAATAAAGCTTATCCGATAAAGGATAGGGTTTAACGCCGGTGAAAGATATGATCCAACCGATTCGAGAAGTATGACACAAGCAGCAGGCCAAACGGCAGCATGCTGGTTGGGCGATGAAAAAGGGGCCTGAGACATATGTCTCAAGAAGCGAATAGTAGACATATGTCTCGAGAAACGAATAGCGATCTTTATCCGGAACCGATCATCGCCAACACGAAATCGAACAGGGCAGGCTTGCGCCTGATCCTGCTGGGTATCGTGCTGGTCGGGATTTCCGTCCTCTATTTCATCTATCGCGACCAGCTCGGCCAGCAATTCCTGCTTGGCCTGCTTGGTTTGCTTGCCATGACCGGCGTTTTCTACCTGTTTGGCTCGGCCATTAATGTCATTCAGTTTACGCCACGCGGCACGAGTGATGAGCTGACCCGCGCCTTTGTCGATACTTACCCGGAAGGTACGGTCGTCTGCGACCAGAAGGGGCGCATTGTTTATGCCAATCGTGCCTATGCCGAGATGACGGGCGTAACGAGTTCGGATGATGTGCGCCCGATCGAACATATTCTTTCCGGTGAGCCAGCTGCATCCGATCCGATTTACCGCCTTGCCAATGGCTTGCGTGATGGAATTTCCGGACAGGAAGAGATTCGCCTGTCGCGCCCGCTTGATCCATCGCGTGAACCGGTGCCGACCTGGTACCGCGTCAAGGCGCGCGCCGTTGCCGGCATTCCCGATCAGACCGCCCCTGTCTATGCCTGGCAGATTTCCGATATTTCCGCCGAGCGCGCCGAGCAGGAGCGCTATTTTCAAGATATTCAGGAGGCCATTGATCACCTCGATCATGCGCCCGCCGGTTTCTTTTCCGCCGATCCCGATGGCCGCATTATCTATATCAATGCGACGTTGGCCGAGTGGTTGGGCATTGATCTGACACGCTTCACACCCGGCTCCATGACCGTGCGCGAGATCGTAGCCGGCAATGGAATGGCGCTGATAAATGCAGTCAAGACGGAAGCGGGAACAAGCCGCAATACCGTTATCGATCTTGATCTGGAAAAGGCCAATGGCCAGAGTCTTGCCGTTCGCTTCTACCACCGGGTTCAGGCACAGCGCGACGGCAAGCGTGGTCCGACGCGCACAATAGTCCTTGATCGGGCCGAGGGCGAAGATACCTCGGCGGCGCTGCGTGCTGCGGAAGTAAGGTTCACGCGCTTTTTCAATTCCGCCTCTATGGCTATTGCCGCTGTCGATTCAACCGGCAAGATATTGCGCACCAATGCGCGTTTCCTTGGCCTTTTTGCTCCCGTGGTCGACCGGGATGATATTGACCGGCGCATCCCGCTGGAAACCGTTGTGCATGAACGTGACCGCGAGGCGTTTGATCGTGCATTGGCCTCAGCCTTTGCCGGAAAAGCAGAAATTTCTCCAGTCGATACGGTTATTCCGGGCAATGAGGACCGGCATTTGCGGTTCTACATCAGCCCCGTTTTCGATGCCGGTGGAGAGGATGGAGCTGAAGAGGCTGCCATTGTCTCCGTGGTTGAAACCACCGAGCAGAAGGCGCTTGAAGCCACCATGGCGCAAAGCCAGAAGATGCAGGCTGTCGGGCAGCTTGCAGGCGGCATTGCGCATGATTTCAACAATGTACTGACGGCAATCATCATGTCGTCCGATCTGCTTTTGACCAATCATCGCGCATCGGACCCGTCCTTTGCCGACATTATGAATATCAAGCAGAATGCAAACCGGGCGGCATCTCTGGTGCGACAGCTTCTGGCATTCTCGCGCCGCCAGACATTGCGTCCCGAAGTTCTCAACCTCACGGACGTCATTGCCGATGTGCGGATGCTCTTGACGCGTCTTGCCGGCACGCAGGTCAACCTCAAGATCGAGCATGGCCGCGATCTTTGGCAGGTCAAGGCCGATCTTGGCCAGTTTGAGCAGGTCGTGGTTAATCTGACCGTTAATGCGCGTGATGCCATGCCGGAAGGCGGCGATTTGATCATCCGCACTCGCAATATGGGTGAGGCGGAAACGGCCCGCCTTAATTACCGCGATGTCGTGCCCGGCGATTATGTGGTGGTCGAGGTTGTCGATAGCGGCACAGGCATGACGCCTGAAACCATTGCCAAGATCTTCGAGCCCTTCTTCACCACCAAGGAAGTGGGCAAGGGCACAGGCCTTGGCCTTTCCATGGTCTATGGCATCATCAAGCAGACTGGCGGCTCCATCCATGCCGAATCCGAGCTTGGCAAGGGATCAACATTCCGCATCCTGCTGCCACGCTTCGTGGAAGGTGCCGAGCCGCAAATATTGAATGCCGAAGGCGAAGTCATTCAGATCGAAGCGCCGAAGAAAGAAAAGAAGCCCGAAAAGGCAACCGACCTTTCCGGCACTGCAACCGTGCTTCTGGTTGAAGATGAAGACGCCGTGCGGATGGGCGGCCTGCGCGCGCTTCAATCCCGTGGCTACACGGTGCATGAAGCGTCAAGCGGCGTTGAGGCGCTGGAGGTCATGAAAGAGCTGGATGGGAAGGTCGACATTGTTGTGTCTGACGTTGTCATGCCGGAGATGGATGGTCCGACCTTGTTGCGTGAACTGCGCAAGGATTACGGAGATATCAAGTTCATCTTCGTTTCCGGCTATGCGGAAGATGCCTTTGCCAAGAACCTGCCGGAAGATGCGAAATTCGGCTTCCTGCCGAAACCGTTCTCGCTGAAGCAACTGGCAACAGCGGTCAAGGAAATGCTGGAGAGCGAATAGCGTTTATTGCGATCCGCTCTCCGGGTTCGTTTATTTCGTGAACAGACCAACGCCCGGTGCCAGCGGAAGCCCGACTTCAATCCAGAAAACTAGGAAGGCTGTCCAGGCAACCAGGAATCCGATGGATATGGGCAGCGTCATCGCGGCCAATGTCCCGATGCCAGCATCTTTCTGGTAGCGCTGCAGGAAGGCAAGGCAGACCGCAAAATACGGGCTCATGGGCGAAATTACGTTGGTAGCGGAATCCGATATTCTGAAAGCCGCTTGCACCAGCGCTGGTTCCAGCCCCACCAGCATCATCATCGGCACGAATATTGGTGCCATCAGCGACCATTGAGCAGAACCTGAGGTGATGAAAACGCTCATGACGGTCGCCAGCATGATGAAGGCAAGCACAAGGGGGGTACCGGCAAAACCGCTGGCATCAAGCACGTGCGAGCCGCTGATCGCGATCCATTCGCCAAGATTCGTCCATTTGAACCACGCAAGAAACTGCGAGATTGCGAAGAACAGCACTAATGTCGGCGCAAGGTCCTTCAACGCTTCTGACATCAGGGAAACCGCATCACGGGCATTCTTTATCTTGCCGACGGCTTTGCCGTATATCCAGCCGACAAGCAGGAAGAAGACGGCCAGCAGCGCGACAATGGCTTCAAGCAGCGGCGAGGGTACCAACCCCCCTGTCTCATTGCGCAGAGGCGAGGCGGCAGGCAAGGTAATGGCAACCACGACAATAACGAAAGCCAGTGCTGCCCAGCCTGCCAGCTTCAGGCCGCGCATCTCAGTTGCACCAATAGGTTCCAGATTGAGAACCACATCGCCGTGATATTTGCCAGCCAGCGGCTCGACAATCCGCTCAATGACGAATGTACCCACAAGCGAAAGCAGCAGGGCCGAACAGGCGATGAAGTAGTAATTGTCAAGCGGCGAGACATAGGCCTGCGGATTGATCGTATGAGCGGCGCTTGTCGTTATTCCTGAAAGTATCACGTCAACCGGCGTAATCAGCAAGCTTGCATCGTAGCCAGCGCCCACTGCAACATAGCCCGTTACAGCGCCGACGAGCGGGTTGCGCCCCACAGCCTGAAAGATCATCGCTGACAGCGGGATCAATACGATATAGGCAGCATCGGAAGCGACATGGCTACACATGCCGACGAGGAAAATGACGAATGTCGTCAACTGCCGGGGTGCTTTCATGACACTAATCTGCATCAGGCTGGCGATCAGTCCGGCACGGTCGGCAACGCCGATTGCCAGCATGATGACGAGGATCACGCCGAGCGGCGGGAACATGACATAGTTCTTGGCGATGGTGGTGAGGGCGAATACGAGGCCTTCACCGGAAATGAGGCTTTGTACGAAAACCTCCTTGCCTGTTTTGGGATTGATGCCGCTCGCACCACCCATAGCCATCAGCCAGGATACTATGGCGACAACAACGCAGAGAATGAGAAAGAGAATGAATGGATGGGGCAAGCGATTGCCGGCCCGTTCAATAATGCTGAGAAATCGCTGCATGCGAATATCCTTCAATCAGAATGGAAGAAATAAATCAGCGCGGCGCAAGGCGTCGGGCTGCTATGGCCGTAAACATTCCCGCCGCCACGGGAAGTATTTCATCGCGGTAGTCGTAAAGCGGGTGGTGCAGATAGGCGCCGTCCTCGCCATTGCCGACGAAGAAGAAGCAGCCGCGTATGCGTTCCAGATAGAATGCAAAGTCTTCCGCGCCCATGGTTGGAAGCGTATCGATCCTGCCAGCCTTATCAGCGCCTACGGTATCTATGGCGGTTGCAATCACAAATTCGGTCTCCTCCGCATTGTTCACAACAGCGGGGATACGCATTTGCTGGCTAATCATGGCTGTCGCATTATGCGCTTCGCAGATCTGCGCTACGACCAGCCGCAGTTCCTTGTCGATCACCGCATAGGCGGCGGGCGATCCGTCGCGTGTGTTGATGATCAGCGAGGCGCTGACGGGGATAATGTTGTGGCTGTTTCCACCGTGAAATTGTGTGACGGTGACCACGCCGGATTCGAGCGGCGATAGGCGACGTGAGATCACGCTTTGTAGGCCCTGTACCACAGCGGTTCCCACGAAGATCGGATCGACAGCAAGATCGGGTCGCGACGCGTGTCCGCCTTTGCCGGAAATTGATATTTCATAGAGCGAACTGCCGCCCATGGTTGGGCCGGATTTGGCAAAGACACGGCCAAGTTGATATCCCGGGCGGTTATGATAGCCATAAATGGCTTCCACGCCCGTCAATGCACCCGCTTCAATCATTCGGGCTGCCCCAAGCCCGCCTTCTTCAGCTGGCTGGAAAATGAGCTTTAGCTGGCCTGTAAACCGGTCAGCTGATTCCGCCAGTCCTTCGGCGGCCAGAAGCAGCGAGGCCGTGTGCCCGTCATGGCC
This sequence comes from Phyllobacterium sp. GQ127, assembly GCF_059758635.1. NCBI lineage: Bacteria > Pseudomonadati > Pseudomonadota > Alphaproteobacteria > Hyphomicrobiales > Phyllobacteriaceae > Phyllobacterium > Phyllobacterium sp. GQ127. The sequence goes on along the minus strand of NZ_JCAXDZ010000001.1, from coordinate 957,484 downwards.
GCAGGCATGCATCTTCCCATGGATTTTCGAGGCGTAGGGTAGTCCTGTTTCCTCGATGATGGGTAATGCGTCCATATCCGCGCGGAACGCGATTGTTGGGCCGGGACGACCAGTATCCAGAGTGGCGACAACACCCGTCTCGGCAAGGCCTGTAACAACATCATAACCCAACCTGCGAAGTCGGCTTGCCACCAGATCGGCAGTGCCATGCTCCTCATATTTCAGTTCAGGATTTGTATGAATGTAGTGCCGGGTTTCCGTTGCATATTTGATGGCTTCGATAGAAAACGCGTTCATCGAGACTCCCAATTTAATGTTCCACACACGGCCTGATTGACCTTTTTGACGTTGATATCAGCGTCACAAACATGCCACAATCGCTTTAATTCGTATAAACCATTGCCAAAATGGCAACGCAGGAACGCCATGCAAAGCACGTCACTTCGTTACTTTCTCGAGGTCGTAAAGTCGGGTTCAATTGCCGATGCATCCTACCGGCTTAATGTTGCAAGCTCTGCAATCAGCAGGCAAATTGCCAAGCTGGAGCGGGAATTGGGTGTCGAATTGTTCGAGAGACGGCCGCGCGGCATGGTTCCGAGCGCGGCGGGCGAGGTTCTGTCTGCTCATGCACGGCGAACCATGCTTGATGCTGAACGCGTCACCGCCGAGATCAAAGCATTGCAGGTGCCGGATCGGGGATTTGTGCGTCTGGCCAGCTATGAAGGCTTTGCCGTCGATATTCTTTCCGAAGCCATTGCCGAATTCCGCAAGCGCTTTCCCGGCGTAACCTTTCATCTGTGGGTTGGAAACTCGGTGGAAGTGGCGCAACTCATTCAAGACGGCGAGGCCGATATAGGTACGACCTTTAATCTGGCGCCGCCTCGCGGCGTAAAAATCGAGCAGGTTGTCCGCCGTCCGATGCACGCGTTGATTCCAAAACATCTCCCGCTTGCGAGCCTCGAATCCGTGACCATGACACAGACGCTGAACTATCCTGTTGCCTTGCCGGACAAGGGGCGAACACAGCGCCATCTGATCGATGCAGCTTTTGCCATGCAAGGGCTTGTCGTGGAGCCTGTCATGTCCACCAACTGCATTTCAGCCTTGCGACGCTTTTCTGACGCTGCCGACTGCATACACTTTACCAGTGCAATCCGTACGCCCGGGCGTACGGACATGGGGGACTTTATCGCTGTTCCAGTTGATGACGAGGTCATGACTGACAGCGTATTGCATATACTGACAATGGAAGATCGCACTTTGCCTGTCGCGGTCCGCGCTTTTCTCGACATGCTGTTGGATAATTTGCATCCCTCTGAGCGCGGAGAGACAGACAAGTTTGCCTGATGAGGGCGATTGAAAATTCTTGAATACTTATGGGCTTGCCCGCGAGCGGTGTTGAATGACGTGTTCGTTGTTGGGCTGGACGGCACCTTGCAGATTGGGTAGCTTGGGCCCATGGCGCTCAAACGGATGGACAATGTAGGAATCGTCGTCGAGGACCTCGAAGAGACGATCGAATTCTTTACGGAGCTTGGCCTTGAGTTTGAAGGTCGGGCCACGATCGAAGGAGAATGGGCAGGGCGTGTGACAGGGCTCGGCGATCAGCACGTCGAGATTGCCATGATGCGTACGCCTGACGGGCACAGCCGGCTCGAATTATCCCGCTTCCTCGCACCCGCTGTTGTCGCGGACCACCGCAATGCTCCGGTAAACGCCTTGGGCTACCTTCGCGCCATGTTCACCGTGGATGACATCGATGAGACGCTTGAACGGCTCTATAAACGCGGCGCGCAGCTCGTAGGTGAAGTCGTGCAATATAAAGAGATATACCGGCTCTGCTACATACGCGGTCCTGAAGGACTTCTCATCGGACTAGCGCAAGAACTCAACTGAGCGCGCCTTTAAAGACCTTAATGAAAGCCATGCGAGTATCCCGCACGGCTTCACGAATAGCTGTCATAACTCGCATTATCCGTGTCCATCAGGCGGCGGACGATTGAAAACCCTTGGGTCAGTTCCTCACGGGTTGCAGGCACTGTTATCCCAAGCCGCACGCGATGAAAGGTCTTTTCCGTACGGCCGGGCTTGAATTCATCCTCGTCATCAATCAGCACGCCTTCATTGAGGGCGGCATTCTTGAATGTCGCAGAAAGCCAGGGATCGGGAAGTTTTACCCAGAGGAATGTTGCAAGCGGCTGAGAGTTGAAATCCAATCCCGCAAATATGCTGCGCGCAATTGCTTCACGAGCTTGGATCTCTTCGCAAACCTTGTTGCGGATTATATCCGCTTCACCTGAATTGACCAATTGTGCGCCAAGTTCCGCCATAGTGAACGGCATTCCGCCGGTAAGCATTTTATGGGCGGTGTAAACGCGGGTCGCCAGGTTTGGCGGGCAGGCCACCCAGCCGCCGCGCACGCCAGCTGCGACCGATTTAGACAGACCGCCAATGTAAAATGTGCGCTCGGGCGCCAGACGCGCGATAGCTGTAAATTCACGCTTCATTACCGAACCATATAAATCATCTTCAATGATCCAGACATTATAGCGGCGGGCGATATCGGCAAATGCGTGGCGATAGTCCTCAGGCATGGTTGTCGCTGTGGGATTATGCAGTGACGGCATGAGGAAGACGAGTTTCGGATGTTGTTGCGCACAAAGCCGCTCAAAATCGTCTGGTGTCGCATATCCGGCCTGTGTGTGCATGATGATGCTGCGTCGCCCCATGAGATTGACGCTGCGCGCGGCAGAACAATAGGTCAGATCCTCAAAAGCGATTTTGTCACCGGGGGCAGTGACCGCTGCAATGATCGCAAGAATTGCCGAATGGGCACCAAGTGTTGGCACGATTGATGCGGGCTCTGGCGCCCAATCTGCGGTTGAGAGCCATTTGCTTCCAGCCTCAAGCCAGCCTTGGGGCAGGGTGCGGGAATAGCTGGTTACCTCGCGGGGGTATTGTCGTACAATGTTTTGCAGCAACCGTTCTATCGACTCAGATTGGCCGACATCAATGGCAGCGGTCGAGTCGAGGCGGATATTACCCGGCTCAATAATTGCGCCGCGCGTTCCGCCAAAGGGTGTGGACTGATTTGAACGCTCCACCAGTGGAACATCCTTGTGGCTGGTGACATAGGTGCCACGCCCGACTTCTCCCGTGACCAATCCTCGTTCGCGAATGAGATTATAAGCGCGGCCCACCGTGCCGATCGTCACGCCAATATCGAAGGCGAGATTGCGTTGCGGCGGCAGCTTGGTGCCGGGCGGAAGAACCCCTTGCGCTATGTCGGATTCAATCCGGTTTGCCAGCCGCATATAGAGCGGGCCGCGGCGTTGTTGGGGTTCAATGTCAGTTTCGAGGTTCGGAAGCCAATTTGTCATGGTGACAATGAATATATTGCGATTCAAACGGAGTCAATTCATTAGAGTATCGAACAATGTTCGAGTCAATTTCGACTTGAAAGGTGATAAAAATGAGTACAATTGACACAATTGATGCCTGTTGCAAGACAAACGAGTTCGTTGAGCCGCGCCATAGCCTATTCCATCGGGTTTCGGCAGCGCTCAACTGGTTCAGCTTGGCTATGATGAAGCGGAGAACCCGCATTCATCTCAGTGAACTGACTGATGATCAACTTCGGGATATCGGCATTTCAAAACGCGAAGCTCGCCGCGAAGTTGAACGGTCCTTTTGGGATTGAAGGCCGTGATGGTTGAGCGCTCGTCTTGTCCAATTCTTGGCTTGAATGAAAAAGAGGAATTGAACGATCGTTCAATTCCTCTTTTTTGTTATTTTCAGTATTTATGCCGTTTTTGCTAGCCAAAAGGCCTTTTTCCACCAGTCAAATTGAAATTCTTCCAGGATATTGCGCGAGATTTCTGAAATCTTGCTGAAGAATGGGCAAATTTTGCTGCATTTTTTCAATCGGAAGCTTCAATTTAGTTGTTGTTGGTTGAGCCAAACACCCGGTTAAAAATCGTATCGACATGTTTCGTATGATAGCCGAGGTCAAACTTCTCGCGAATGACTTCCTCCGGAAGAGAAGCTCGAACATCAGCATCGGCCAGCAGTTCTTCAAGGAAATCTGCGCCGTGTTCCCACACTTTCATCGCATTGCGTTGGACGAGGCGATAGGAGTCTTCACGCGAAACGCCGGCCTGCGTCAGTGCAAGCAATACGCGCTGAGAATGAATCAGGCCACGGAATTTATTCATGTTTTTCAACATGTTATCTGGATAGACCAGCAGCTTTTCGATCACGCCAACCATTCGCGCCAAGGCGAAATCAAGGGTGATGGTCGCATCTGGACCAATCATTCGTTCAACCGATGAGTGTGAAATATCGCGTTCATGCCAAAGCGCGACATTTTCCATTGCCGGAAGTGCGAAAGCGCGAACCATGCGGGCGAGGCCGGTCATGTTCTCGGTTAGAACCGGGTTCCGCTTGTGCGGCATGGCCGAAGAGCCTTTTTGTCCGGGTGAAAAATACTCTTCCGCTTCCAATACTTCCGTGCGTTGCAAATGGCGTATTTCGACCGACAAACGCTCAACCGAAGAAGCAATTACACCCAAGGTTGCAAAATACATGGCGTGACGGTCGCGCGGAATAACCTGCGTGGAAACTGGTTCTGCCTGCATTCCCAATGCTTTAGCCACGTGTTCTTCGACGCGTGGGTCGATATTGGCGAAAGTTCCGACAGCGCCGGAAATGGCGCAGGTTGCAATCTCCTCACGGGCAGCCACCAGTCTGTTGCGGCATCTTTCGAATTCCGCATAGGCCTGAGCCAGCTTTACGCCGAAGGTTGTCGGTTCGGCGTGAATGCCGTGGCTGCGACCGATCGTGACTGTATCCTTGTGCTCGAAAGCGCGAACTTTCAAGGCTGCCAATAGCCGATCCAGGTCATCCAGAAGGATATCGCTGGCACGCATGAGTTGCACATTGAAGCAGGTGTCGAGAACGTCAGATGAGGTCATTCCTTGGTGCACGAAACGCGCATCCGGTCCGACGATTTCGGACAAATGTGTAAGGAAAGCAATGACATCGTGCTTTGTCTCCCGCTCGATTTCATCGATGCGATCAATGTCGAATGTCGCCGCGCCGCCTTTTTCCCAGATCGTTTTTGCAGCTTCTTTCGGGATCACGCCCAGCTCGGCAAGTGCGTCGCAGGCGTGTGCCTCGATTTCAAACCAGATACGGAATTTTGTCTCGGGAGACCAGATTGCGACCATCTCGGGCCGCGAATAGCGCGGGATCATATGTTTTCCTGTCGGCGGGTGTGTCTTGGATTTCTGTGCGGTCTATCAGACCGGGGCGCATCACTCAATGCCAGTTTGCGGCTGGCATCGGTTGGTGTGGATTATCGCTGTTTCGTCACCGCCAGCCATCGGTAGTCAGGGCCCTCAAAACCAACGCCGCGAACCGAAATCATGACAGCGACAACGGGCTTGCCATTGTCTGGATAAAAGGTCTGGACAGCGCCGATACTATAGCCGAGAGGGCAATCGCGACTGGTGGGAATAGCTTGGTCTTCATGCAATAATTCGGGCTTGGCATCAGGCTTATCCTCAGCAAGCGTAAGCCGGAACCCTTTGATTTCACCCATTTTATTGCATGTTTCACTGGCGGGGGCAGGGATCTCCTGAAGTGTAATTGTCAGGCTGGCATCAAGTGCCGGAAAGACCGGCCTTGGGTTGACGATCACCTTGAATGGATCGGACGAAAGCTCTGTTACGGGATTGAATGCAACCGTATGACCAGCGTTTTTGCGTAGCTCGGTATCAGGCAAAGATGTCAGATTTTGACCGTCCTGTTCCGCCTTGCTGCGAGCCTTTTCGACGGACGAATTCTCGTCGTCCAGCCTTATGCGTACCGGCGTTTTTGCAAGAAATTTGTCAGTGGCTGTGTCGATATAGAACCGGTTTGCATATGGAAAGCCCGAGCCATCCTGTATGCCATATTCTTCAAAGGCGAAAATGCCGCCATCTTTGGAAAAACCAATAATATCAAGCTTTGCTGCATCGCCAGCCTGAGCCATGTTTGGCATCGCAACCATTACGGCCAACAGGCTCAATCTCGATAATTGGCGGTATGGCATTACGATCCCTTTTTAATCGAGCTCCGTATCAGGTCGATATTAGCTTTATAATGCGCTTCTGTCCCGCCTTTATAAACTGCTGAACCTGCAACAAGCGCATTGGCTCCGGCGGCGACCGCCAATGGCGCTGTTTCTGCCGTAATACCGCCATCGACTTCGATATCGATAGGCCGGCCGCCTATCATCGTTTTGATTTTCCTCAATTTATCCTGCATTTCAGCGATAAATTTCTGTCCGCCAAAGCCCGGATTGACAGTCATCACCAGGATTAGATCAACATTATCGAGAACATATTCGATTGCGGATTCGGGCGTAGCGGGGTTGATCGCAACGCCAGCTTTTTTCCCAAAGGTGCGAATGGCTTGTAAGGAACGATGCAAATGTGGTCCTGCTTCCGCGTGAACCGTAATGATATCTGAACCCGCCTTGGCAAAGGCTTCAATATATGGGTCGCATGGCGCGATCATCAAATGCGTGTCAAACACCGCATCGGTCAGAGGACGGATCGCTTTCACAACATCCGGGCCGAAGGTGATATTGGGCACGAAATGTCCGTCCATGACATCAATATGTATCCAGTCTGCACCAGCGTTCAGCACGGAGGTTATCTCTGAGCCAAGCTTGGAAAAATCCGATGCCAGAATGGACGGGGCGATAACGAGCGGACGGCTCATGGTAGTCTCCGGATAGGGAAATGGTTGGCGCGGACCTATCATGTGCAGCTTTACCGCACAAGCTTAGCTCAGAGAACGCCAGACAGGGTGGGGATCATTATCGGCCGGGGTGGCGGCATAGACACCGCGTGCCACAGCCCTCGCCATTGTGGAGGCAGCGGTTGCACAAAGTTCAATGAACTCCCCAATTTCCGGTGTCCTTCCGGCTGTTCCTGTGGCAAGCGCAAAGATCAGGTCGCCGTCGAAAGGCGTGTGGGAAGGCCATATAGCCCGGGAAAAGCCGTCATGGGCTGCGATTGCCAAACGTTTGGCCTGCGCCTTGGTAAGAATAAGGTCGGTAGCAATCACGCCGATAGTGGTATTGCCGCCGCGCTGTGCATCGCTGAACTTGGTTCGCACATCAGCAGCCTCGCCGGGTAGAGGGTGGGGCAGGCCAAGTCCGCCAAATTCATCAGCAATTTCAAAGGGAGAAGCCCAGAAGTGTCGCGTATTTCCGACGGTAACCATGCCAAGCGCATTGACAGCCACCAGAGCGCCGATTGTTGTTCCGTTGTCCAGAACCGCTGAGGCGGACCCCAATCCGCCTTTCAAGCCGGCCACTGTTGCGCCTGTTCCGGCACCAATCGTGCCAAGGGTAAAATTCCGCGATGCTGAGTGAACCGCGTCATATCCCATCTCACGATAGGGCGGGTATCGGCCCCAATTCTTGTCGCCGCCATTGAGCATATCGAAAAGGATTGCTCCAGGAACAATGGGAATCCTTTGAGTGCCGACTTCAAAACCCACTTCCATTTCGCGCAACGCCGCTTGAACACCCGATGCGGCATCAAGTCCGAAAGCCGAGCCGCCAGACAAAACAAGTGCGTTAATGGCTTCAACCGTATTATGCGGCTCCAGCAAATCCGTTTCACGCGTGCCAGGCGCTCCGCCAAGTATTTGGACTGCTGCTGTTGCCGGTGTGTCGCAAAGTATGACGGTGCAGCCGGACTTCACATGTTCGCTTGAAGCATTGCCAACCTTAAGGCCGCCAACATCGGTAATGAGATTGAGAGCTCCGGCCCGCAGTGCCATTAATTGGTCTCCGGAACAAATTGTTTTCCATCGTATTTTTGCAAGCGATAAGTGTCGGCAATACGTTCGCCCGCAGCATCGAACTGCACAGGCCCGAGCGCTGTTTCAAAAGTAGTTTTGCGGAGCAGCTCGTTGATTGAACCCGCCTGGGACTTTGCGGCTTGCAGCACGCCCAAAGCAACTTCTCCGGCGGCATAGGCAGCGATCGTATAGCCCTCTGGAACTTTGCCTGCGAGCTCAATGGCGTTCTTGGCGGCGCGCGCGCTCTCCAATGTTTGCGGTGCACGGGGCGCGATCATGAGCGTACCCACTGCAAGGTCATTTTCATGGCCTAAGGCGTTTAGCGCCTCACTTCCGATAATCGTCAAGGGGTAATCCAATATCGCGGCGCTACGACCAATTGCTGCGACATCATCACGTTCCCCACCAACGAACACCTGAGTGGCACCAGCGCGTTTGAGGCGTCCGACGAGGGCATTCTGGTTGTCGAGGCCCGGCCTGTACGTATCTGAAAATACCGGCTTTAGGCCTTTCTCTTCAAGCCGCGCACGAATACCGGAGGTTAGCTCACGCCCGAAGATTGTTCCGTCATCAATTATGGCAAAGGGCGTGGAACGCCAACGGTCAGAAAGTATGGCGCTGGTTTCGTTCACTTCATTCCGGTTTGAAGGAGCAAGCCTGAAAACAGGATAGCGTTGGTCGGTTCGTAGCTCCGTCAGCGTTTGCGAACGTATAGCTGGCGTGATGATTGCGATACCTTTTTGACCAAGAATGGGCAAAGCGGCCTCAAGCGCTTCTGTACATAGAAATCCCACGACAATCAGCACATCCGATTGAAGCAGTTGTTTCGCAGCCTCAGCGCCGCCCGTTGCCGTACAAGTGTCGTCAGCGGTTACTATTGATGCCCCTTGCCCGCTTTTGTCTGATGCGATTGCTATTGCAGCGCCGTCCACCAACTGATTGCCCAAGCGCGAAAACGTGCCCGAGATTGGCGCGACAACACCAATTTTGTCTTCGGCATATGCGGTAGTGCAGAAAACCAAGCCAAGGGCGAAGGTTGTCGCGCGGATCAGTAAAGTCATCGAAAAAGTGCCGTTTCCTCGTATCTGTAACCAATAGCCTGTTTTCGGTAACTGTTTCCTTCACTTAGTGCAATCCGGCCCTATATAAATGATACATCTTGCGGTAGTGATGCGAGGACAAATGGAAAAAGTACTGTGTTTATCGCCAAAGACCAGAAGATAGAGCCCCTCGCATTTCGCAATGCGATGAGCCATTTTGCTGAAGCCGTCCATATCCTGACCACTGATGGCCCAGCCGGGCGTCGCGGCGTAACAATATCGGCTGTCTGTTCGGTATCTGACGATCCTGCGACCATGCTCGTTTGCCTAAACCGCAAGCATGAGTTCAATCATCTCTTTATCGAAAATCAGGTCTTCGCCTTGAATACGCTGTCTTATAGGCAGCAAGCGCTGTCGGAAGCGTTTTCCGGCAAGGGTGATCTCTCACAGGCTGACAGATTCGCACTTGGAAACTGGCATACGGCGCAAACTGGCGCCCCCGTATTGGTAGATGCGCTTGCAAGTTTCGATTGTCGGATTATCGATACCCATGAAGTCGCCACCCACTACGTAATTTATGGCAAAGTGACCGCTATCAATATGGGCGATTATGAAAACTCGCTGGTCTACCTCAACCGTGGCTATCATCGCGTTGGAGAATAGGCCGTGGTTCTACAACAACCGCCAGATCCGCTAATCATTGCCGAACGCTGGATGCTGGAAGGCCGGGATGTTGCAATAGCCACGGTCATAGAGACATGGGGATCGTCACCGCGCCAGGCAGGAAGTCAGTTGGTTATTGATAATTCGGGGAATTTTGAAGGTTCCGTGTCCGGAGGATGCGTTGAAGCTGCCGTGATCGCAGAAGCTGCCGATGTGATCCGCCACGGTAAACCGGCTATGCTTGAATTTGGAGTTGCCGATGAAACCGCTTGGAAAGTGGGACTGTCGTGTGGTGGACGGATCAAAGTTTACGTTGAGCGCCTGGGCTAACTATGGATCCCTTTTGCCTGAAGAAACTCAATAAAGAGCGGCTTGAACGTCGCGCCGCAATTCTCTTGACTGACCTCACAGATGGGCGCGATCGGGTAGTAAAAGAAACGGACCCTGTAGCTGGTAAATTGGGCGAGGCCATCAGGAAAGCATTTTTGACAGGGCAATCTGGCGTTATCGAGATCGACGGCAGCTCTTTTTTTCTGAACGTCTATCTGCCGTCACCGCGCCTCGTTGTCATAGGTGCCGTTCATATCAGCGAAGCACTTGCTCCAATGGCAAAGGCCGCTGGTTACGAGATGGAGATCATCGACCCCCGATCCGCATTCGCGACACCAGAGCGCTTTCCAGATGTGGCGGTCTATGCCGACTGGCCGCATGACGTGCTGCTCGAACGCCCTCTTGATAGCTATTGCGCCATGGCGGTTTTATCACATGATCCAAAGATTGATGATCCGGCATTGGAAATGGCCCTGAAAGCCGGGTGTTTTTACATCGGAGCCCTTGGTAGCCGCACCACTCATGCAAAACGCATTGAACGATTGAAATCGCTGGGATTTAATGACGATCATATAAGCTCGATCAATGCCCCGATCGGTCTGGATATCGGTGCTGTTGGCCCGCAGGAGATTGCAGTTGCGATCATCGGGGGTGTAATCAAGGCGTTTCGCGCTCGCGACAATCTAGGCAAGGATGGAAATTGAACAAGCTCGGTTTTTTGGCGGCATTGATCATTATATTTTTTTGCGGCCCAGCGTCAGCAGCTCAAATCGCTCCATATAAGGATAGTTTATTTGCCTATCCGGAAATTTTGAAAACAGGTGACAACGGCGATTATGTCGTCATCAATTACAATGAAATGCGCGATATTAACGGGCGCGACCAAATCCCGGAGCGGCGTGTCAAGCAGACCTATCTGTCAATGCAGCCCAAACGTACGCAGAAGGATCTGACGGTTACCACAGATGCCGGTGCGATGAAGGTTATGACGGTTGGCAAAGCTACCGGCGGTGCCTCATTTATAGTGATTTATCTCCATGGTCAGGGCGGCAACCGTCAACAAGGGATGAACGACTACACTTTTGGGGGTAATTTCAATCGCCTCAAGAACCTGCTGAACGAGAATGACGGGCTGTATCTTTCTCCCGATTTTAGCGATTTCGGGGAAAAGGGCGCGAACGAAATTTCAAGTCTCATCAGCTATTTTAAAGCTCAATCACCCAGAGCGAAGCTGATCGTCGCCTGCGGTTCGATGGGAGGGCAGTTGTGTTGGCGTTTGGCAAACGACACTGCGGCTTCCAAAAACATATCTGGTTTGATCTTGCTCGGTTCGTTATGGGACGACGAGTTTTTTAGTTCTGCGGCTTTTAAACGCCGAATTCCCGTATTTTTCGGCCACGGGAGTCGTGATCCTGTGTTTTCGATCAGCAATCAAGAGGCATTCTATCGGAAAATTCGAGCGCAGGTGTCCGCGTATCCGGTGAAATTTCACAGATTTGAGAGTGGTAATCACGGGACACCTATTCGCATGACCGATTGGCGACTGGTGTTGAATTGGATGCTATCCATTCCCTCCTGAATGAATGTTGCAATAAAGTCCCATTGTGGCAGTTGTGCCACTCGACAATTGTTAAAAAGCGAATAGTTTCCGCCTTATACAACACCCTTCGAGACGACTTTTGCGGAGAGAGCAATGCGCCTGCCCAACAACATCCTATGCCGGATTGCCCCATTGGCGATTCTTATCCCTTTGGCAGCGTGTTCCACGACGAGCGAACCGAATATGCGGCCTACAATCATGCCGACCTTTGCCCCTGTTCGGCCACCTGTTGATGCAGCGCTGGCTGATCCATGCATATCTGCTGCGGCGTCGAAATATTTTCTAACGGAAAATCATATAACTGCTGTGGATGCTGAACCAATTGGCGGCGGCGTAAATCAGGTGCGCCTGAGGGCGGATATTCGCGATGCCATGTGTACCGTTACCGATAAAGGCAAGGTGCGTTCGATAGTCGATACCATGCCGAAAAGTGCAGATCAGGTTGCTGCTGAAGAAGCCGCAGCTGCGAAGAAAACTGCGGTCCAGGCAGCACCTGTGCAAAAGTCAAAGAAGAAGAGCTAACTCAGCATCATTTCAGAGAGGCGGGGCGGCGTCAGTCGCCCTGTCTTGTTCCTGATCTGGTCTTAGCGGGACCAGCACTTTCAGCTGGCCTGCATGTATCTTAATTTCCACGTCTTTGGGCAACGCTATCAGTTCTCCATCGATCGTTGCCTTGGCGCTTCTTCTCTTGTGCGGGAAGTGAAGTTGTACTTCTTTCGCCAATACTTCCTCGACATCTGCATTCCGGCGCCACGAGCCCGTAATAACCGACAAAGTCAGCTTCATAAGTGTCCCAGACGTGAGGCTGCCCGCGATATAGACTCCCAGCTCACCCTTATTTACGTCATCTGGAACGGGCAGCATGGTCTGACCGTATGGATTATTGGATACTGAAATCGCCGATACCGTTCTTTCGGTGGGAAATCCGTCGATGGTCATTCTAACGGAAAAGCGTGGTGGTTTGGCCATCGCTTTGAGAAAAGCGCGAAAACTCGCCAATCGCTTACCCCAACGGGAGTGATATGTGAGCGTATTGCGAAATTTGATCATCTGCGGTTGAAAACCGATGGATATCTGGTGCACGAAGCTTTCATCGTTGGCAGTAGAGATATCCACTGCTTCGATCTGCCCGCTCGCAAGACTTTCGAGAGCGGCATTGAGCTCCAATGGAATTTTTAATGCCCGTGCGAACAGGTTCATCGTGCCGGCAGGCAGCACTGCAAGTGGCACTTTTGCCTTCCAGGCGATGTCGGCCGCCGCGGAAATTGTGCCGTCACCGCCGCCAGCCATGAGTACATGTGCACCAGCCTCAGTTGCCACACGTTTCAAGGCTTTTACAACATCCTTCCCCGCAACGACTTCGCTTTGAAAACTGTGCCCGTGCTTTTCGAAAATGTCCTTTGCGGTCTGTGTAAACAGATCCATGTCCATCGTGCGGAATGTGCCGCCATCGCGGTTGAAAACGGCGTGAACTTTCATTACCGGCCCCTGGATTGAATTGAACTTAATTGAAAACTGGTTGGTTATATGAACTGACGCAATGGCTCAGCGGTGATTTGGTTCCCCGGATTTTCCATATGCGGGCTTTGAAAACCCAGTTTCAGCAATGCGTGCTTTATCTCCGGAGCGCTCATGAACAGCTTCCAAAGCAGGCCGCTCCGATGATTTTCTATCATGGCGATAATGGGCCCCTGATCGATTGCAAGATAAGTCCGTGCATACCATTCAGTAGCAGGCGAGAATGCGTCAACGAACCCGAACCGACCTGTCATCTTGCCGTTGGGCAAGCTGAGAAAATGGCGAAGTGCCTGCATGGATTCTCTGGGTGTGTAGGGCATGCTGCTTAAAGCAGCCGTCGGTGCGATCACCCCGAAATCGGATGCCGGTGAACTGGCTAGATACCCTTTTGGTCCGTGGCTCGATGTCAGCCCCCAGCAATTGGCGCCATAACCCTTATAACCATGTGGGTTATGGACACTATGCAGATAGTTGATCCGACTGTGATTTTGATTTTGCTCCCAATAATCCGCATATTGATCGGACAGTCCTCGCGGATCCAATCCACAAAATGAATAATGTGCAAAGAATAGAGGGCCGCCATAGTCGGCTCCTAGAGGTAATTTTACACCATAGTAGTCACGTCCGTTGAGAAATACTCCGTTGCGTGCAAATCCATCATGATAAGTATCGGATTGAATGCCGTATTCTTCAGAGCAGGCTGCCAGAACATAGGTGACCAGTGCTTCGTTCCATCCCTGAATTGGCACATTCCGGGCGAAGCGATATTTCGGACTATGATGCCAGTATAAAACGTTACGACCTGGTTTTACGTGGCTGTTCCACTGCACATCTCTCCAGATGCGATTAATACGCTCTCGTATCGCCAGATCTTCGGCGCTGGCAGAATTGAAATATTGCCTTACACAAACCAGCCCTTGAATGAGAAATGAAGTCTCAACAAGGTCGCTTCCATCATCCAGTCTTGAAAAGGGAACGGTAGAGCCATCGTTGCCATTGATGAAATGGGGAAAAACACCTCGATATCTTTGTGTGTGTTCCAATGCAGACAGCATGATATTAACGCGCTCGCGGGCTTGCTGGTGCGAAATCCAGTCGCGCTCCACAGCAACCAGAATCGCCATAAATGCAAAACCCGATCCGCCAATCGCTACGAGGTCATTGGCTGGATCAGCCGTTCGGCCAGATCTGTCCCGCGCCAAGCCGCTCTTCGGGTGTGAGCCGTGCCAAAAATAGGCGAAGCTTGCGTGCTGGACCTGTTCGAGCAGAATGTCGTCGTCAGCTTGGGCAATTTCTGCTGGATACGCCGGATCAAATTTCAGATGCATGAAAGACGCAAGTCCCCGCTGCGACGTGGCATTGGCTTGATGAACGTTTTCTGGTCTTGATAGCATGTAGTAGGAATGATCTAGTCCAGAAAGAGCCCAGCGATCAATAAGCGGTGAAAACAATCATGCACGATGAGTATATTTTTGAACCTGTCCCACAACCAGGACTGGAGATTTCCGGCACGGACAAACTTTTCCCTGTACATCGAATATATTGCGTTGGGCGCAATTATGCCGACCATGCAATCGAAATGGGTCATGATCCGAATCGTGACCCCCCTTTTTTCTTTCAGAAGAATCCAGACTCGCTCGTAAGACAGGGCCAGGATTTTCCTTATCCACCGGCGACGAGCGATGTTCATTTCGAAATGGAACTCGTGATTGCTATCGGGAAGGATGGGATCGACATTGCCAATGATGCAGCCCTTGATCACGTATTCGGCTATGCTGTTGGGCTGGATATGACGCGTCGTGACTTGCAAGGAGAAGCGAAAAAACTCGGTCGTCCATGGGAGGTCGGTAAAGCGTTCGAATCATCTGCACCATGTTCACCAATTGTACCAGCTTCAGTAATCGGCCACCCCGAAAAAGGCGCGATATGGCTCAACGTAAATGGGGTTGAACGTCAACGCGGTGATCTCAGTCAGATGATTTGGAAAGTGCCCGAAACTGTTGCTTATCTCTCGACATTGTTCAGCCTTAAAGCCGGAGATCTCATCTTTACAGGAACGCCGGCTGGCGTTGGAGCAATACAACGCGGGGATAAAATGGTCGGTGGAGTGGACGGGATTTCGGAAATTGAAGTGGGCGTTGTTTGATGCAATCTAAATTTTGCCAACAAAGATGATTGTTTTTGCTGCAAACAAGCTGGCTGTTTGGAAATATTTTTTTCGGTCGAAATGCCAGTAAGGGTTGTAGAAAAGCGTTTAAAATCGACCTGGAGTGAAGTATTTGCCGGCTAACTAAATTCGCAGGGGGATTTGATTGAAAATTCGTGTGTTGTCTTTGAAAATAAATGCTTTATCTAATAAGTGACGACACCCGAATTGGCTCGAAAGTTGGCGCTTGATGAACTACCAAATACTGTTTGGCTCATATCCCATCCCACGTTTTGCCGGGATAGCCAGCCATAATTTTGTTGTGATGTGCGATGAAACCGGCAGGCCGATTTTCGAGATAAATGGTGGTGCCTCCAATTCAGATGGCAGTTTTAATTATTGCGCCATTCGAGGGCCTTTGACGGCCGTCGTTACCGATTATGCTCATCGTGATCTGCGATACTTTCCAGAGTTCTATTTGCGGCCAACGTCGATAACGTCACTTCTTTTAGAAGGCAGTTATAGTTCGGTCGCAGCTCGCTGGCGCGCCGCAGTTGATCTAGCAGAGCGCATCCGCCAATCTGGCCTCCGTTATTCCTTTTGGCTCCAAAACAGCAATTCTGTGGCGAGCGCGGTAACCGAGGCGATGAAATTGACGCCGCCTTCAGCCGCCGTTGGTAGGGTAAAGGCTCCTGGAAGTTATCGGCGCCTCATACTTGATGCGGCGTAAAACAGAGCCCCGCCTAGAAGATGTTGAGCGCCATCCGTTTCAGCGCATCGTTTTTTTAAATTTTGGCGCAATCCCGCCATTATTGGATTGCTAGTGACGCTACCCCAATTTCATGGTGAACTTGGCAGTATTTAGAAACCGTTTTTAAGCCGGTACCTGCAATGACGCCAATTGTTGATAGTGAAAAGCAAATCCGCAAAATAGAAGCACGAACGGAATCCAGTAACCCCTGGAGCGTTAAAGCCCGGTCTGCTCTGTTTGCATTTCTCGGTATCGCCGTCGCCGGGATAAGCTTGCTCGTCCTCAGTCATTTATCGAGCGATATCTATCTTCATGACGTTCGCCAATCGCTACGCGAAATACCGAGAAATCTGGTTTTTCTGGCTTTTGCCTTCACTATTTTGAGCTTCGCAGCCGTTGCCATTTATGATGTCGTTGCTGTTGAGACAATTGCTCCGGGACGAATACCTTACCGAATTTCCGCGATGGCTGGAGGTGCTGGTTACGCTATCTCCAATGCACTTGGTTTCTCTCTGCTCACAGGTGGCGCATTACGCTACAGAATCTATGCTGCCGAGGGGATAGATACAGCCGATATTGGCCGGATCATTGGTACATCCTGGATGGCCATATGGTTTGCATTCATCATTCTTATTGCTGTTGCACTTGTTATTGATCCTTCGCGAATTCCATGGGTTGTTTCGTTCGGACCCATTGTGGACCAAATTATCGGGGCTGGGGTACTCGCTTGCGTAGCGTTGCTACTGTATTGGCTTTCTAGACGTGAGCGGACTCTGCGGTTGGGCAAAATGTCAGTCAAGCTCCCTTCGACGCAGGGAGCGCTGCTGCAGATCATTTCCGGTTTGGTTGACGTCGCTGCTGCTGCGGCAACGCTTTACGTCCTGCTTCCTGCCGGATCGGTTAGCAGTATTCCTGCCTTTGCTCTTGTCTATGTCGTCGCCGTAGCACTCGGCATTGTGAGCCATGCGCCGGGTGGAATTGGTGCTTTTGAGGCCACCATCATCGCTGGTCTCGGGCTTGGGCAAAATCCCGATGCAATTGCTGCACTGGTGGCTTACCGCGCCATCTACACCCTATTTCCCTTTTTGATTGCCGTTGCCGGCTTTGCCTTGTCTGAAATCCTGCGGAAACGGCACGTGCTCACTGCATCAACCCAGACTGCCGTGAGGATGTTTGAGCCGCTCATCCCTCCGTTGTCGGCAGGAATAGCCTTTCTAGGCGGGATTGTGCTTCTAATTTCGACGGTGATTCCCGGCACGCATTATCGGCTAGAAGCGCTGTCGGGTATTGTTCCGATGCCCTTTCTCGAAATGTCGCACTTGGGTGCGAGCTTTGTTGGGCTAGCTCTTCTGATCGTGGCAAGAGGATTGGCGCGTCGCCTTTGGCGCGCTTGGCTTGTTGCGCTCGGACTGTTCAGCGCGGGTGCTGTATTCGCTTTGATCAAAGGTCTTGCATGGGAAGAGGCGCTGCTGCTCACATTGATGGCGGGTATTCTGCTGCTCTTTCGTGAATCCTTCTATCGTAAGCCACTTGGCGAGAGTTTTGCCTTGTCGTGGGGATGGCTGGCCAGCGTTGGAACGACAGCCTTTGCTATCATCTGGTTGGGGTTCTTTGCCTATCGCCATGTTGAATATGCCAATGAGCTTTGGTGGGAATTTGCATGGGATGCTCAGGCATCGCGGTTTCTGCGCGCTCTGGTTCTGGTTTTAACTTGTCTTGCTGCCATAACAATCAACACGATCATAAATGGGGTAGGGCGTATCAAGCTACGTGCCCAGCCGATACCAGATGAAGTGCCCGCATTGGTTGCTCAATCGGCACGTGCATCAGATGCATTGGCTTTGCTCGGTGACAAGCGCTTTTTGATGGATGATGCCGGGCATGGTTTTGTCATGTATGCCCGTTCAGGCGGAAGCTTGGTTTCCATGGGTGAACCAGTTGGTACTGATGATAAAACTGTCTCTGATCTTGCTTGGGCTTTTCGCGGGCTGGCTGATCGGACGGGAACCAGAACGGTATTCTACGGCGTCGGACCAGAGCGCTTGCCACTATTTCTTGATATGGGATTAACTGCGTTAAAGCTCGGTGAGGTTGCACGGGTTGATCTCACCGAATTTTCGCTTGAGGGATCGAAGCGCCAACCGCTGCGTTATGCGGCGCGGCGTTTGGAGAAAGAGGGAGTGACTTTTGAAATACTCCCACGAGAGCGAACTAGTGAAGTCATGCAGGAGTTGCGTGCGATTTCGGATGCCTGGCTGGCCATGAAGTCCGGATCGGAGAAAAGATTCTCGCTGGGTTCGTTTGAAAATGCCTATCTTGCCCATTTCGACATCGCAATCTTGCGAAAAGAAGGAGCAATTGTTGCTTTCGCAAACCTTTGGCGCGGTGCAGGGCAAGGGGAAGTCGCTGTGGATCTCATGCGACATTTACCCGATGCCTCAAGTGTCGTTATGGATGGGTTGTTTGCGAATCTGCTGGTTGCCGCCAAAAATGAGGGATACCGTTGGTTTAACCTCGGGGCCGCGCCGCTTTCGGGGCTTTCCGATAGCCATCTCGCATCACGTTGGAATCGCATCGGTTCATTCATTTACCGGCGCGGAGCTGAGTTTTACCGATTTGATGGACTTCGGGCTTTCAAGGATAAATTCGGTCCAAAATGGACTCCATACTACCTAATCTGCCCCCCGGGGCTTGCAACACCCCGCTCGCTTATTGATGCGACCAATCTTGTGAGCGGAAGCCCCTTCGAGGTTTTCAAACGATGAAGTTTTTACGCAACCGCTACACATTGATCGTCGCGGCTCTTCTGGCTGTCAGTATTGTTTTGGTTGCCGGGTTGCACTTTGCACCACAGCTGGGTTTCCGCTCATCGGGCAGACCTGTGCTGGTTTCATCGGAACGTCTTACTGACGTGCCGCTTCTACAACCTTCGGGCAAACCAAAGGCACTGGCGATTCTTGTTTCGCAGAGGGGTGGTCTTGCCGCTGGTGATACGAAGTTGGCGCAGCTACTTCTCGATCGAGGTTTTCTTGTTCTTACGGTTGATCTGGAAAAATGGCGCAAGGTGCTCAACGAGGATACGGGCGATTGCACCTATTTCGTGTCGGACTTTGAGGGAATTGCCAAGGAGGCGCAGAGAATGATCGCTGTTGATGTTTACATGCATCCCGTGATTGTTGGGATAGGTGAGGGTGGTGTATTGGCCTATGCGTCGGTTGCAGATACGCCTGCGGCAACAATTGCCGGCGCAGTAATTGTTGATCCATCGCCTGCCCTCAATACGAAGCTGCCGTCGTGTGAAGGCGCAGATTATGAAGCAGTTGCAGGGCAGGGCTTCAGTTATTCTTACGATGCAGACCTGCCAAATCCGGCGACTATAATACGCGAGAAATCTGACACTGAGCCGAAAGGGCCGCCTAGCGCCGGATTCTTTTTAGCGCAGGAAAAAATAGGCTCGTCGATAGCAGAACGGCTGGAGTTGGCGGCGGACGCTGCCGTGGATATAGCGAAAGAAGATGCTTCCGCGGAAGCACTACCAGTGATCGATATTCCTTCAGCCAATGGCCCGGCAAAATATGTGGCTCTATTCTTTTCCGGTGACGGCGGATGGCGAGATATCGACAAATCGGTTGGCGATATAATTTCAAAAGAGTCCACCCATGTGGTTGGCATCGATTCACTGCGTTACTATTGGTCGCTTCGCAAGCCGGAAGGCATTGCGAAAGACATACAAAGAATGGTTGCCAAGGCCGATCCTAGCGGGAAATTACCTGTATTATTGCTGGGATATTCCTTCGGAGCCAATACGGTGCCTTTTGCGTGGCCCTATCTTCCCAAAGAGCTTCAAGACCGTATCAGCCTTGTCGGGTTAATCGGTACGGAAAAGACGACTCCTTTTCAGGTCTCTGTTGGCGCTTGGCTGGGATTGGGCGGCGACAATGAGGTTGCGCCAGCAATCACTAAAGTACCGACTGCCAAGGTGCTTTGCGTCTATGGATCAGAGGAAGACGACACGGCATGTACCGATCCGTCGCTAAGTGCCGTGGAAAAAATCGAGCTTCCGGGCGATCATCACTATGATGAGAAATACGAACTTCTTGCCGCAAAGCTGATGGAGGCAGTGGCAGCTCGTCAACTCAAATAGCGTTAGACGCTTTGAACAGTTTGTTGGCGTAGCGTTGGGCGATGACGGCGCAGGCCATCAATTGAATCTGATGGAATAGCATCAATGGCAGCATGATGCTGCCTATGCTCTGCCCTGCAAAAACTATCGTTGCGATGGGAACGCCGCTCGCCAAACTTTTCTTGGAGCCGCAAAAGGTAATCGCGATTTCATCTTCTCGCGAGAAACCGGCCCACCGGCTGCCAAACATCGTGGCGGTGAGCACAATCGCCAGCAAAATGATATCGATGGCGATGAGCATGACGAGATCACTGATCGAGATCGTCCGCCACAGGCCTTCAGTAACAGATTCGCTGAAAGCAAGATAAACGACCATCAGGATTGATCCTCGATCAATCGGCATCAAAATTGTTTTCTTGCTGCGAAGGAAGTTACCAATCCACGGCTGAAGTATCTGCCCCAGAATGAATGGTGCCAGCAGTTGAAGAAGTATCGACCGGAGTGCTTCCAGCGAAAAGTCTGCATGACCTTGGGCTGATAATAGTATGCCCGCGAGAACCGGTGTTAAAAACATGCCGAAGATATTTGATGCTGTTGCCGCGCAAATTGCTGCGGGTACATTGCCGCCGGCAATTGAAGTAAACGCAATCGACGACTGAACCGTAGATGGCAAGACGCAAAGGAAGAGGACACCTGCGTAGAAGGTCGGCGAAAGAACAGCCGGTACCAAGGCGCCAATTCCCAACCCAAGCAGAGGAAACAGCACAAAGGTTGACGCAAGAATGGTCAAATGCAGCTTCCAATGAAGAAAGCCGGCAATGACCACATCGCGAGAAAGACGCGCGCCGTGGAGAAAAAATAAAAGACCAATCGCAATCTTGGTGGCGTATCCGAAATATTCTGCGGTCGTTCCGCTGACCGGAGCAAAAGAAGCAATGATCACTGTGAGGACAAGCAGCACGGTGAAGGTATCAGGTAGGAAACGTGACATGATTTTTCCAAGACGAGACAGCCTAATACGCTGCATGAACCGCACCGCCCAGTGCCAATAACGTCGCAGCAAAACAAGCACCGTTTGCCACTTATCGGCCCGATCTATTGTAGGGAATAAATAGGAGTGTCGGCCTAATCGGCGATAAGCGTTGCCGTAGAAAAGTCACGCATCGCATCAGCAGCGAGCAGCGCGTCGCCTGGCAAAATCGTCTCACCTGTCAGGACGTTCTGAAACACTGCCGATGATATCGTTTCCGGCACATGGATGGTGGTGTCTCCCCAAGCGGGAATGGGCATGAACGGCTCCTGAAATTTCGAGACCGCCTCAAATGGCAAGCGGGGAACCGCGACAATACATGAACTGGATTCGTTGCGGCGCAAGAAGGCCAAAAGGTGGTCTGAATAGATACCGCCGATCTGTAGAGGAATGTAATCTCCCCGCAAAAACAATTCCGGATATTGCTGTCTTAGTCGAAGGTGAATTGTGATAATACGTTGCTTCAAAGCGCCCGAATGCCAATCCGCCAATAAATTGGTGAACGGAGATTGTTCGGCATAGTTTAGTTGCGCACTCAGTTTTTCAAAGCCAGCATCGTCAGGCGCACCTGTCTGAGAAAGCGAAAAATCCCAGGTTTCAGAACCAGTTTGTATGACCGGCATGCCAGGCGTTGTCATTTTAAGGACGGTTTGTGAAAGGCTGTTGACTGCTCCCGCAACCCAATACGGCCTCATTCTATCTGCGAACTCCATCAGAAATGTACGATCGAGGAAGACGCTGCCAATATAGTCGGCGACTGCCATTTCATAGGGGCGGTTGACCTCCGTCCAAAAGGCGTCCTTCCTCATTTCCCGGATAGCTCTGATTACAAAGCCTGTTAATTCATCTTGAACAGCCAAGAGCGACTTTTGATCATCGAGATGGAGTTGGGGAGGCCAAATTGCAGCCATGGTCTGATAAATCAGCCATTCTGTTTCTGGATGTGGAACCAGGGCCCCCTCAATCATCTTGACGTTTTGAGCGAAGCGTATTCGCCAGTCCGACACGCATTGTATCCAGTTCGCCGGAGATTCTGTGAGCGCCAAAAGACGCATGCGGGCATCTTCACCAAATTTAGTAGCGTAGGAAAAGCTGGTGGCATTCATGCCCAAAGGCATCATTGCAGCCTTTTGGGCCATGTGTGTGTGAAACGCCTCAACCGGTCGTTTCGCATCGGCAGAGAAGACCGTAATTTCATCGACCGAAATCGGGCCACGGTCATAACGATAGGATTCTTCGACCGCTTGAGCCATAACTGCAGCCGATAGCTGTTGGTAGCGAGTATCAAATTCGTCATATATTTTTGGCGGCAGGGTCGATCTTGTTATCCCTGCGGTTTGCAAAATCATTGTGTAGTGATCCTGTCGATCACTCGGGTAAGTTCGAAACACTGGTAGTTCCGTAATAGTTTCGGAAATTGCGCGCCTTATTTCAAGTTCATCAATGTCTCCGGGCGAGAACTGCAAAAGAAAACGCGCCAACGCGTTCAATTCCGGCGCGAGTTTCTTGTGAAGAATGGCGTGCTTCGCATCCCGGTAATGGTTCTCCCGAGACCGTTCAACTCCCGCTACTGTCGCATGGGCTTGTTCTAGAGTTGGAAGCCGTGCGTGATTCACCAGGACATTTGATGCGACGGCAATAAACTCATAGCCGGCCGTTCCATCCACATCCCACTCTTCTGACTGCACCTCTCCATTCAGAAAAATTTTGTCGGTGACAATGTAAGCATTGCTGCCGGTGGCGTGACGCAATTGTTTCAAATATCCAGCAGGATCTGCAAGACCATCTATTTGATTCACTCGAAATCCGCTTACTGCGCTTAGTTTGATTAGTTCCAATGCTGTTTTATGAAAGTCATTGAAAACATCGGGGTCCTCCACATTTGCCCCCACAGAATAAAGGGAGTCGTATGAGTGTCGGTAAGTTAAGTGTTTGCGGGCGTCAGCGATGGTCATTAAAATCCAATGCTGCTCTGTCAGAACTTTCTTTAAGGATGAGATGTCAACGGTTAGCCTGTTGAGGTGATCAGCCAGAGCAAGACGATTGGAAACGCTGCTCCGTCCGTATATTACCCGCAAGTTTTCATGAAACTGGTCGGGATGGGATGGCTGAGCTTTGGCTGCTGCTTCACGAAATTGGTTGGCCAGTTCGCTATCGAGTCCTTGCAAGACTGTCGCATAAGATGGCGGTGACAAGGGATATAGATTTTGCGCGTGTGATATTCCCAGCACATTCGCCGCAGTATCAAATACCAAGCTGATCGCACTATTATCGAGTTCTTCGACAAGTGGGCGCTCCAGCACCGGCAGGCTTAGCCGACTGCTCCAGTCGACGTCAAAATACTTGGCGTATTTGGCATCCTTACCCCACTCAAGCAGCGATCTCCACCACGGGTTTTCGTAAGAAGCAGGAATTTGATTAGGATTGATATCGATCAAAAGACTGATACCGGCGTTTTCCAATGCGCGGATAAGTCTTGCAAAGCCCTGTTCGCCGCCCGATTTCCGATCCAGCGTAGTTGGGTCAAAAGATCGACGCCCGTTTCCAGCATCGCTTGTATCGAAAACAGATGAAACGCTGACGCAGTCTATCCCCAGTCGTTTCAGATAAGGCACTCTCGACGCCAAATGATTGAAAGTAACACCATTCTTCAAAAGCAAGCGATAGGCTGATGTCGGTACGTCATTCCGTTTTGGCATTCTGATTCACTACTCCTGATCACGCTCAGTTAAGTTGTCAGGTGGATGGGCGAGTGTTTTGTGAACTGATGTATGAGCTGAGGTCGTTCAGTTTTGCCGAGAAGCGCATCAAGGTATTCGCGCTGCCACCATTGAGCATCATGCTCTGTGACGCGTTTTAAAAGCTTGCGGTGCCGCAATTGCCGTTCGGCGAGTGGCATAGTCGCAGCTTTTTGAATAGCTTGTGCCACGTCATTGATATCGTAGGGATTTACGATCAGAGCTTCGCTCAACTCCTCGGCGGCTCCAGCAAACTTGGACAGTATGAGAATCCCGGGATCTGCATCGTCCTGCGCAGCGACATATTCTTTCGCGACAAGGTTCATTCCATCGCGGAGTGGCGTAATCAAGCCTATCAAACTTGATTTGAACAGTGGGGCAAGTTTAGAGCGCGCAATGCTGCGGTTGATATATTGGATCGGCGCCCAGTTGAAATCGGCAAACTTGCCGTTGACTGCGCCAGCGAGTTGTTCAAGTTCTGATTTTATGTCGCCGTAAGCTGTTACGTCTTCACGTGAAGGAGACGCAATTTGTAGGTATTCAGCATGCCCCTGGTACTCAGGATAAAGGTCAAGAAACTTTCGAAATGCTTTTATGCGATGTGGCAAGCCCTTGGAGTAATCGAGACGGTCAGCAGATATGATCTGGAACCGTTTTAACATTTTCCGGCGGATGCGTTCGAGTTCCACCGTGTCATCCGGTTTGCTGGATGTCTGGGCAAATTGCTTCACATCGATCCCGATTGGAAAATGCCCGATATGAATTGTACGACCGTCAACCCGCACTAATTCCGGCGAAATTATATCTGCGTCGGAATGTTCTTTAAGATAACGATGAAAATTCTGAACGTCGTTTACCGTTTGAAACCCTATGAGATCATATTGGAGTAGACATGATCGCAGCCATTCATGTCTTGGAACGGCCGAAAATACGTCAATGGAAGGAAAGGGGATGTGCAGGAAAAAGCCGATCTTATTGCCACAACCTTTCTGGCGCAGTTTCGCTGCCATAGGGATCATGTGATAATCATGAACCCAGATCACATCATCCTGCTTAAGCTGGGGGGCAAGCGTGGCCGCAAAACGCTCATTGACTGAAGCGTAGCAATCAGCAAACTCGGTGCGATAGTCCATTAAATCCAGCCGATAGTGAAAGGCTGGCCAAAGCACCTTGTTTGAAAATCCGAGATAATATTTCTCGTGCTCTTCTGGGGTAAGGGATGTCGTCAGCGTTGTTACGTTGTCGTACTTTTCCTGTTTTGGGGCTGAAATATCTTCCGAAATACGTCCATCCCAACCCATCCACAGGCCGTCTTGGCTTTTCAAAGCATCGACAATTCCGACTGTTAATCCCCCTGCCTGTGATTTTTTAGTGAGGTTCGCCGTTCGGTTTGAAACAACAACCAACCGTCCCATAGATTAAGTCCCTTGCATTCGAGTTGAATAAACCCAATCCGCTCGGGCGCAGATGGTTCCCATTTTTTTCGAATTAGTAATGAACCATTTGTGTCGCGTGGAGTTTAAACAGCACCACCCTAGCTCCACCAACACGGCGAAATTTATAGATGAAATCTGATTCAACGGGAGTACTTCCAAAAGATCTCCATAACTGGGCCTTGTTTCTGGATGTTGACGGAACACTGATCGATCTTGCCTCCACGCCCACGGGCGTAAAGATACCGCAAGAATTGCCGGGACAATTATTATCGCTTTTCACGCAGCTGGATGGAGCCATGGCTCTGGTAACCGGGCGCTCGATTGAATCTGTCGACGCCATGTTTGCCCCTTTTCAATTTCCTGTTGCAGGGATGCACGGCTCGGAAGTTCGGGATGGGTCAGGAAATCTCGGTAGAAAGCTGATTAATCGCTTGGCGCTTGATCAAGCACGCCAGGAGCTGGAAAAGCTGACGGCGCGTTGGCCGCAAACCATTATTGAAGACAAGGGCTTGGCTATCGCCATGCACTATCGTTTGGTTCCCGAGGCTGAAAGGGCGGTGCAGGCCACGATGTCCACGGTTCATTCCAGACTTGGCGAGGGATGGAAACTCCAGAACGGGAAAATGGTTGTGGAACTGCTGCCGTCGGGTACTGATAAAGGATCTGCAGTAGCAGATTTTATGACAATGGCTCCCTTTAAGGGTAGAAAGCCGCTGGCTATTGGTGATGATCTTACGGATGAGGCCATGTTCCGTTTTGTTAACGGATCAAACGGTCTTTCCGTCAGAGTTGGTCAGCCACTTTTTCAAAGTGATGCGCAATATAAGGTCAACTCCCCCAACGAGGTGAGGGGATGGATTGCAGCTCTGACGGGAGCCCCAAAACAAACGGAAAAATCGCCTGAGTTGTTTCCACTTTCTACTCAGGACTGACGCGCCAGATCGTATTTCCCACATCATCAGCGACAAGGAGCGCACCGTTCCTGGCTATCGCTACGCCAACTGGTCGACCCAATGCTTCGTCGTTGCCGCTTATGAATCCCGTAAGAATATCCTTTGGCGGGCCATTGGGTTTGCCATTGGCAAACGGCACATAAATCACTTTGTAGCCGCTTCTGGGTTTGCGGTTCCACGATCCATGTTGGCCGATAAATGCACCATTTTGATATTCCGCCCCTAGGAGCGATCCCGTATTGAACGTCAATCCGAGCGAAGCAGTATGCGGGCCGAGCGCATAATCCGGTTTGATAGCCTTCGCGACCAATTCCGGGTTTTGCAGCTTTACTCTCACGTCAACATTTTGACCGTAATAGCTGTAGGGCCAGCCATAAAATCCACCGTCTTTGACAGATGTCATGTAGTCCGGGACAAGATCGCTACCGATTTCGTCACGTTCATTGACTGCGACCCAAAGCTCGCCGCTGTCAGGATTCCAGGAAATGCCGTTGGGATTGCGCAGTCCAGATGCAAAGACACGCTGTTGGCCGGTTGCTAGATCAATTTCGAGAACGCCCGCCCGGTTCTTCTCTGCATCCATGCCGTTTTCACCAATATTGCTGTTGGATCCGACTGTTACATACAGTTTCTTGCCATCGACACTCGCAATCAGATCTTTAGTCCAATGGCGATTGATTGGGCCCGCGGGCAAATCAACAATCTGTTCCGGTGGGGCTGTAGATTCGGTATCGCCATCCAGATAGGGCACTGCGACGATACTGTCGGTGTTCGCAATATAGAGTTTCCCATCTGCAAGTGTCATACCGAAGGGAGAACGCAGACCTTGCAGAAATGTCTTGCGTATCTCCGCAACACCGTCATTGTCGGCGTCGCGTAACAGCGTGATCCTGTCTGCGCTTTTAACCATTGCACCAGCTTGACCCATCACCATGCCTTCCAGCCAGTTTCGAATATTGAAACCTTGATTTTCCTTCGTGGGCGCATTGCTTTCGGCAACGAGAACATCGCCATTAGGTAGAACATGAATCATGCGTGGATGATCAAGGTCTTTGGCAAAAGCATTGACTTTCAAACCTGGCGCGGCTTTTGGCGTGACGCCTTCCGGCCATTTGCTGGCTTTCGCAACGTTTACAGTTGGTATGGGCTTGGGATTGGGTGCAGGAAGTGTGGGGATGGGACCATAGCCTTGTTCAATCGCGATGGTTGCTGATTCTTGTGAATAGACATAGACGGCTGCAGCGCCAAGTCCGGCAAGCACAACGAAGACCAACACGATTTTAGCAAGGGTTTTCATCAATTTATCCTCTCATAGGCGTTAAATCATAATGCCTGTAAAGGGTGAGTGTTCCAATAACTCCGTCCAGCTGAAACAGCATCAGCTACGGAACCTCATTGTTATGTCGACGTTAAGTTTCGGACAGGAGAAAACAAATGACTGAAACCACATTGCTTACAGACCACCAAGCCATTCGCGATTGGGCCGGTACCCGTTCAGGAGTACCTGCCATACGTGACCCAGCTGCCCTTATCGGCATTACCGAACCGGTTTTGATGATAAAATTCGGACAAGAGGCGTACGTGGACAATGACGATAGCGGCGCCGACCGTCCGGACGAATTGGGACGCCCCCGCCTTGTGGAATGGGATGAATGGTTTGATCTGTTTGACAAAAACCAATTAGCCCTTGTGGTATCGACAGAGATTGAAGGGCAACCGGACGAATTTCATGAGTTTGTTCGCAAATAAGCCGGTCAGAATTTTACACGTAAAAACAAATCCTGCCGTGGGTTGATCCCTGCGGGTTGGGCCTGTAAATAGAAGCATTGGATTTTGGATCGTCTGACTTTGTTTTACGCTTTCTAGCGCTTCGACAAGCTCCTTCTTCAAAACTCGATTATTAGGAGGCACCTTTAGTTGGGTGCCAGTTGTTGTTGCTAGACGGAGGTCCATCATGGCCACAGGCACAGTTAAATGGTTCGATTCAACAAAAGGTTTTGGTTTCATTCAGCCGGATGACGGCGGCACCGACGCTTTTGTTCACATCTCTGCAGTTGAACGCGCCGGCATGCGTAATATCGTTGAAGGTCAAAAGATCAGCTACGAGCTAGTTCGCGACAAGAAGTCTGGCAAGATGTCAGCTGATCAGCTCGCAGCTGTATAATAATAATGGCCACGGTGTTCGCTGCCAGCGACTTCCGTGGTAGGATTAAAGGAAAGGCTGGGCATGTGTCCGGCCTTTTTCCATCTACTGGCAATTGAAAAGCCGATTGCTTGCAACGACAGGACTACTTTCTATTGAAAAATCTTAAAGAATTGAACGAACGCCGCGCCGCGGCGATAGAAGCAAAAAAGCTTCTGCTGAAGAAATTTGAGTCAGCACCAAAGGCCGATGACCCTCAGGTGGTTGCCAAGCGGGCTGAACGTGAAGCTATCGTTGCCGCCCGTGAAGCAAGAAAAGCTGATCGTGATCGTTTGGCCAAGCTTGAAGAAGAGCGCAAGCTCGCGGAGACTCAAGCTCTTGCGGATGCTGCAGCGGCGGAAGCCGAAGCACTTGCTGCCGAAGCAAAGAATCGCATCGCCAGAGTTGTTCTGGATGAAGCCGAACGTAAGGCGGAACGTGACCGCCGTTATGCCGCTCGCAAAGCCAAACAGCGCTAACTGTCAGCCTTTCTGTCCCGTTTATTGTGCCCCACAGCTTTAAACCGTGGGGTACTTTTGGTTATGTTTCTTCGAACATAACGCTGGCTATCTGTTGACCACCGATATATTCATAAGAATATTACGGTGGAGCAGAGAGTTTGATGAGTGTTCAATGGCGTGACTGGTTGAAATATTTTACAGCCATATTGGCAGCTATTTCATTGGCAATATCTTTTCAGATCAAACAAGCCCAAGCGGTTGAGAAGGTTACGATTTTTGCAGCCGCAAGTCTTAAGAATGCACTTGATGAGGTCACGTCAGCATGGAAGGCTGAAACTGGCAAGGAAGTGACAACTTCTTATGCTGCGAGTTCAGCATTGGCCAAACAAATCGAATCCGGTGCTCCGGCAGATATTTTCATCTCAGCAGATTTGGATTGGATGGATTATCTTACGGCAAAGAAGCTTATTAATGAAGCCACACACAAGAACCTTCTTGGCAATAGTATCGTTCTCGTAACATCAAAAGACAATGTTGAGCGGGTAGACATCAAAAAGGGTTTGGATCTGGCAGGGCTTCTCGGTGATGGCCGTTTGGCGATGGGCGCGATTGATTCGGTACCGGCAGGCAAATATGGCAAGGCTGCCTTGGAAACGTTAGGCATATGGTCGTCAGTGGAAAGTAAGATCGCTGGTGCAGAGAATGTTCGTGCTGCGTTGCTTCTCGTTTCTCGTGGCGAAGCACCATACGGGATCGTCTACAAAACTGATGCTGTAACTGACAAAGAAGTGGCGATTGCCGGTACCTTTCCGGACGATAGCCATAGGCCAATCGTCTACCCGATTGCGATGCTGGCTGACAGTAAGAATACTGATGCTGTGTCACTGCTTGACTATATAAAATCAGATAAAGCTGTGCCGCTGTTCGAAAAACATGGTTTTACCACACTCAAATAGGCGCGTACTTCCGGCAAGGGACCGCCACAAACACAGCGAGCTTTCGATTTGAATTGGTTCTCGTTAAGCGCAGAAGAATGGACGGCTGTTCATCTCAGTGTGCGTATTGCATCTGTTGCTACGATTGCCAGTCTACCTTTTGGCATAGCGGTCGGCGTGTTGTTGGCCAGAGGGCGTTTTTGGGGAAAGTCACTTTTGAATGGCTTGGTACATCTGCCATTGATTTTACCACCTGTTGTCACCGGCTTTCTCCTACTGATCCTCTTTGGGAGGCGCGGACCAATCGGGGCATTTCTTGCCGAGAATCTCGGGATTGTTCTGTCATTTCGATGGACTGGTGCCGCCTTGGCCTGCGCTGTGATGGGTTTTCCCTTATTGGTTCGTAGCATCCGCCTTTCGGTTGAAGCAGTAGACAGGGGATTGGAGGATGCTGCCTCAACATTGGGCGCTAGCCCGGGCTGGGTTTTTATGACCGTGACTTTGCCTCTGATCTTGCCGGGCATTATTGCTGGCATGATACTTTCATTTGCAAAAGCAATGGGAGAGTTTGGAGCAACGATCACCTTTGTTTCCAATATTCCAGGTGAAACGCAAACTTTGTCAGCGGCGATCTATACCTTCACGCAGGTGCCGGGCGGAGATGCTGGCGCATTCAAACTGACTATTATCTCCGTGATCATTTCTATGGCCGCTTTAATGGCTTCAGAATTCATGACCTATCTCTTCGCTCGCAAAGTCACATCACCATGAAGTTGGTTTTCGAGGCGCGATGGAAGCTCGGTGCATTTCAGTTGGATGCGGCATTTACGTCCGAAGGCGGCGTAACTGCGCTGTTTGGTCCTTCAGGATCGGGTAAAACCTCCATCATTCGCATGTTAACCGGGCTGGCTCACCCTGATGAGGGGCGTGTGATTTTTGATGGCGATGTTATTGTCGATACCACCCGAGGCATATCTATTCCGAAGCACAAACGCCGTTTTGGTGTTGTTTTCCAAGACAACCGGTTGTTCCCCCATTTGTCGGTTCGTCAAAATCTTAACTACGGTCGATGGTTCGTTTCAAAGCCTAAGAACGATGATAGTTTCGCCTCCATCGTTGATTTGCTGGGACTAAATTTCTTGCTCGACCGGCGGCCGATAAATCTTTCAGGCGGCGAAAAACAGCGGGTGGCAATTGGCCGTGCGTTACTTTCTTCGCCTCGTCTGCTCTTGATGGATGAGCCGCTTGCTGCATTGGACGAGACGCGGAAATTGGAAATATTGCCATATCTCGAAGCGCTGCGTGATCAGATGAACATTCCGATCATCTACGTTAGCCATTCAGTGACGGAGGTAGCGCGATTGGCCGATAAAGTTGTCGTACTGGACAATGGCAGCGTTGCGATGGCTGGGCCGGTTGCTGATGTGCTAAATCAACCGTCCGTTTCCTTGATACAAAACCGGAAAGACAGAGGAACGCTGATCGAAGGGAAAGTCATCCAGTACGATATAAAGCACAGACTGATGACAATCGAGTTCAATTCCAATCATTTCTTTGTTCCCGGGCCTGAGATTTCGATCGGCAAGACCGTCCGCATGTATATTCTTGCAAAGGATGTCATGCTTTCCACCGTTTATCCGGAAGGCGTGAGCGCTCTTAACATCCTGCGAGGAGAGGTTGCGATAATCCTTTCCAATTCAGATGGCACAGTGGATGTGCATATTGAATGCGAGGGAACGGCTCTGGTTTCGCGAATTACCTCGCTTTCGAGCGACCGGCTAAAGCTCACAGATGGAATGACGGTTTATGCCATTATTAAAACGGTCGCCTTGGAATCACGAGGACCATAAGAGATTCAGGGTCTGTGCCTAAAAGGATAGTCCTTCCAGAGCTTGCGCGATGCGGTTGTACTCAGACTTTTCGATCGGCAATATGGGGCGTGGCGGATTGGAATGTGTTAGTCCCATTATGTTGGCGATAGCATACATGACGCGAATGCTGGAAAGCTCTTTAAATAAATCCCACAATGGTTGCAAAAGTTGGTCTAACCGTTGAACTTCGCCATCTTTTCCGGCCTGAGCGGCACGTGTTAGTGCAAGACATGGAATAGGCAACAGACCTCCAGCCACACTGTACCAAGCATGTCCGCCAGCCATCAAGGCATTCGCCGCATTCCAATCGCCACTAAACCCAATGGCAAACCCCGAGGGAAGTGCCTTGCTGAGCGGCTGGATTATGGAAGGCATTTCAGAAGCTGGTGCTGCCGGATTTTTAAGCGCAACTATGTTGTCAATTTTTGACAGCCGCTCAATGAGTGGAACGCCAAACGTAAAATGTGTTGTGGTCGGATTGTTGTAAATGCAAAGGGGAAGGCGGGTAGCACCAGCCACTGCAGTATAATGCTGGAAGACTTCTTCATCGTTCAGCGGCGTATATGAAACTGGTGCAAGAAGCAGTCCTGAAGCGCCGGTCTGCTCGGCATGCTTTGCAAATTGCTCTGCTTCGTCGGTACGCATGGCACCAACTCCGACGACAATTGGCACAGTCGAGTTGCCAGCTTTCACAGCGATCTCGACTGCACGTTGCCGTTCCGCCGGGTCAAGATACATATATGTGCCAGTGCTTCCCAGAAGGCCGATAGAATCCACGCGGGCATCTGCAAGGTTGCTGATGATCTTTGAAAGATCCCCCTCATCTACGCGGCCGTACGGATCACAAGGAGTAATGGGAAAGGCCGATAATCCATGGAAGATCGAAGAGTTCATGCTGCTATCCTAGCTTTCCGCGCTGGCGCTTAACGGTGCTCCGGGAAGATAAAGCAATATCTCCCGGATTTCGTAAACGGCTGTCGGATTGGCGCGGCGCAACTCGCGTGCGGTTTCTACGGCAGCAGTAAGTGACGGGCAATCAACAATATATAGACCAAGCAATTGCTCTTTGGTTTCGGCAAAAGGACCATCGATTACTATTTCGGCGTCCTTACCGCGCAGCGTTACTGCACGGCCTGTGGGACCAAGACGTGCGGCTGGCCCGAGAGTTTTTTCACGAACGAGACGTTCATTAATCTCCAAGAGCTCGGTCATAAGGGCCGTGTCTTCCTCTTTGGTCCAGGAAGAGACGACTTCCTCTTCGTGATAGGCCAGAATTGCATAAAACATGGATGATGATCCTCTTTAACTCATAGCCGGGGATTCTATTCAAGTCAGTTGGCTCTGCAACTGAGTTCAGAGCAAAAGCTCAATTTTCCTTGAGCAAAAGAAGAAAATGTTCTCCATGACAGTTATCCCGGTCGGGAAAACTGCATAATGGCAATAGAATGGCTTCCCCGTGCCAGTGCTTGGTCATGAGCTGCCACCATCAAATTATGGGCTTACCGCCAGTGACGGCAATCGTTGCTCCAGAAACATAACTCGACAGCGGATCGCTTTCCGGTCAATTTTCCCGAGCCTTTGTACGAATTTTCACCGTGGTCCGGAATAGGATTCATCCCTTTACTTAATCTGGGCATTGATTGTTTGGGTGTAAAGTATCGACCAGCATCGACACACGCCGCGCCAGGCTTTTTCGCCATGCATTGCTTCCGACTGATACAATAGAAGGTGTGGCATTGCGTCGTCTGAAATTGCACCGGCAGAATGTTTTCCCTTCTGCTCCTTTGCACCGCCACTCTGACGTCCATTCGTTTGATGCCCACGATTTGAAACCTGCGTGGTGTAGCCATTGTCTTCGCGCCTCGGACGCTAGGCCATGGTCTCCCTTCCAAGACGAAAAACCCGTTAACCCGCCCATTGTTCCAGATGCCATGCCTATGCATTCGCAATTGTGGTGACGCCCAGAGGCAGTTCTTGATTGGCTATTCCGACGGGGCGAACGTAATTAGTCCCACGGCAATGATTGCCAGCATTATTCCGGCAAGTTGAGTTGTTGGCAGTTTCTCGCCGAAATAAACTATTGCAATTGCGTTGATGGCCACCAGTTGCAGCAATGCCGAAAGGGTGAAGGCCGAGGCCATTCCAAACTCACGCACCAGCCGAAGCATAATCAGATTGCCGATAGTATATAAAATCAGCGTTATAGCCAGCTTCGGGAATGTGGGCGATATTGCCCAGTGTTTGGCTCCGACAGCCGCAAGTAGAAAAACCAGTGTCGACGCCGCAAGCTGCAGCATGCCTGAGATTGTCATAACATCTCCATTGAAGAAGAGCGGGCGCTCGAAATAACACCGCTTGATCGGGTTCAACAATAGCATTTGTAGTTTTTGGCCGCACCATCCGCGCGATAGATCGCCGCCATCGTGAAAGTTCCGGCTTAACCTAGTCAGTTATCGCAATTATAATGCACCATAAAAATTCATTCGTTTGACTTATTATTTGCTACGATGTAAATTACAGATATGGAAAATATAACCAAGCAGAGGAAACGTCAGTCCGCTCGCGGAGAAATTGCCCGCGAAAAGCTCATCGTCGTCGCGCTCGACCTGTTTGGCCGATATGGCTTCGAGGGCACGAGTACGCGGATGTTGCGTGATGCAGCAGGTGTGAATCTACAGGCCATCCTTTATTATTTCGGGAGCAAAGAAGGGCTCTATATAGCCACGGCGGAATATCTTGGCGGAGAGATCAATTCCCACGTTTCAGGCTTGCGAACCAAGGTGAGAGGACGACTGCAAGAATTGGCGGCAGCCGGGCAAAGTCTGTCACGCGAAGAAGCAAAAGCTTTCCTGACAGAGATACTCCAAAAGATGGCAACTCTGTTTGTAAGCAAGGAATCCGAGCCGTGGGCACGGTTTTTGATACGAGAACAGATGGAGCCGACAGAGGCATTCAACAGAGTATATACCGCAGTCATGAAGCCTATGCTTGAGGCAGGCATCCAACTCATTAGCGTCTTGCTTGACGAAGATCCTTTATCCGAACATGTCCGCTTACGAATGATTTCTCTTTTCGGCAGTGTTCTTGTGTACCGCACAGCCCACGCCTCTGCGATGCTGCAGCTCGAGTGGAGCAGTATTGGTGCAAGCGAAGTTAAAACTATACAGAATTTAGCGGAGGAACTTGTTGCTGCCATACAGCCCGTCAAGGTGCGATCATGAAGCGGCTGATCATTATATTGATCTTTGTTGTTGTGGTTGCCGCAGGCTTGGCGTGGTGGTTTGAGCTTCCACGCAAAATGGGCTGGGTTGAATCGGAAGCGACGCAACTCACGCTTTACGGCAATGTAGATATCCGTCAGGTGCCACTTGGTTTCAGGGTCAATGGCCGCATGGAAAGACTGATGTTTGACGAGGGTGATACCGTTGCAGCTGGCGCAGTTATCGCGAGCCTGGATACAGCGCCCTATCAACAGTCTGTTGATGCCGCAAAGGCAGAAGTGTCTGCGCTGCGTGCGACACTTGAAAAGGCAATAGCAGGGCCACGCCAAACTGAGATAGTGCAAGCAGAAGCCGCGCTGAATGAGCGGCTTGCCGATCTTGAAAATGTAACTCTCTCCTATGAGCGTGCCCTCCGCCTCCGCCCGAATGGAACCATTTCCCAGTCCGGTTTGGATGAGGCAATTGCAGCAAAATCGATAGCGAATGCACGGACTGCTTCGGCGCGGGCAGCTTTGGCGCTTCTTAAAGAAGGAACACGTAAAGAGGACATTGAAGCAGCGAAAGCCAATCTTGCAGCTGCAGAAGCGAAACTTTCCAGCGCCGTGACTTCGCTGGATGATGCTCAAATGCATGCGCCTAATGATGGGATAATTCTTTCCCGCGTTCGTGAGGCAGGTTCCATCGTCGCGCCAGGTGATCCTGTGGTCGTATTGTCGCTGCTGAAACCCGTCTGGGTTCGCAGTTATATTTCTGAGGTTGATCTAGGCCGCATACATCCTGGCATGGTCGTCGATGTGTACACGGATACGAAACCCGGCAAACCCGCTAAAGGGAAGATCGGCTTTATATCGCCAGTGGCTGAGTTCACGCCCAAATCAGTGGAGACGCCGGACCTACGCACAGATCTCGTTTATCGGTTACGCATCATTGTTGATGAGGCAACCCAAGATTTGCGACAGGGAATGCCTGTCACCCTTCGAGTGCCAATGGAACCAGGCCGTGAGCTATGACCGACGGGATTCCATCCACCGATGATGATGCCCGATCCGAATTTGTTCGTCTCGCAGATGTCAGCAAGAGCTTTGGTCAAGCTGCGCGAGCGTTGAAAGATGTGTCCGGCATCATAAGCGGAGGCAGGATTACAGGACTGGTTGGTCCAGACGGTGCTGGTAAAACTACGCTGATACGTCTGATTACCGGACTTATGCAGCCGGACGGAGGCTCGATCAATGTTCTGGGATTCGACACCAAACTGCATGCACCAAGCATTCAGGCTCTAATCGGTTATATGCCTCAACGTTTCGGACTTTATGAAGACCTCACGGTTCAGGAAAATCTCAATCTCTATGCTGATTTGCGTAGTCTCCCGCTGGGCGAGCGTCCGGCAGCATTTGATGAGCTTTTGACGTTCACTGATCTAAAGCGATTTACCGGGCGGCTCGCTGGTCAGCTTTCGGGCGGAATGAAACAGAAGCTTGGGCTTGCCTGCGCTCTCTTGAAAAAACCCAGACTCTTGCTCTTGGATGAACCAGGTGTTGGCGTCGATCCGATTTCCCGCCGCGACCTGTGGAAGATGGTAAAGGACCTGACCAAGGACGGCATAGGGGTCCTCTGGTCAACTGCTTATCTTGATGAGGCTGAAGCCTGCGATAAGGTGTTGCTTCTCAATAAGGGCGAACTGCTATTTTCCGGACCGCCCGCGGATTTGACAAATCGGGTTAAAGATCGGGTTTTCAAGTTCACTGGCATATCCGGCAGTCGCCGTCAGGCACTCTCGAAAATCCTGGAACAGCAAGGCGTGGTTGATGGTGTCATTCAAGGCTACGCAGTGCGCATTGTTACCAGCGCGGAAGCGAAACGAAGTGAGTTGACGAAAATCGCGGGAAACACAGCCAAGATACGTGCCACAGAGCCACGTTTCGAAGACGCTTTTGTTGATATGCTTGGAGGTGGCCCCGGGGGGCGTTCCAAGCTTGCTGAAGCGGCCACACGGCTCGATGATCAGAATGGAAAGCCCGTCATAGAGGCCCATGGATTGACGAAGAATTTTGGTGATTTCACCGCAGCGAAGGACATTACATTTGACATTCCACGAGGTCAGATTTTTGGGCTTCTTGGGCCAAATGGTGCGGGAAAATCCACCACGTTCAAGATGCTGTGCGGGCTTCTAAAACCTACGCAGGGTGAGGGCAGGGTAGCCGGGTTTGATTTGCGGCGGGATGGTGCCGAGGCGCGCAATCGTCTAGGGTATATGGCGCAGAAATTTTCGCTTTATGGTGATTTGAGCGTCGGACAGAATCTGGATTTCTTCGCCGGCGTCTATGGTTTGAGCGGGTCACGTAAACGCGAGCGCATAAGCTTGATGAATGAGATATTTTCATTTGCCGCTCGCGATAACCTGCCGGCAAAGGATTTGCCTCTTGGCCTAAAACAACGCCTTGCACTCGCCTGTGCCGTTATGCACGAACCAGAAGCGCTTTTTCTAGATGAGCCGACATCCGGCGTAGACCCCATAACACGACGTGAGTTTTGGACACACATTAACGGCCTTGTCGAGAAAGGCGTGACGGTGCTTGTCACCACACATTTCATGGATGAAGCCGAGTATTGTGATCGTATTTCTCTTATCTATCGTGGTCGTTCGATTGCTCTGGGTTCGCCCGATGAACTCAAGGCAGGGGTCGCGACTAAGACGCAGCCGGATCCCACCATGGAGGATGCGTTTATCGCCTTGGTGGAGGCCTCCGAGCGGGAGGCAGCGGCATGACCTCCGTATCGCTAAGTAAAACGACGGAACCAGCGCGCGTCCGGCGATTCTTTGCGCTTGTCCGCAAAGAGACCTTCCAGCTTTTGAGGGATCCAAGTAGTATTCTCATCGCCTTTGTTTTACCCGTCGTTCTATTGTTTCTGTTTGGATATGGCGTTTCGCTCGACACGGGCCAAACCCGCATTGGCCTTGTTATTGAAGAGCAGACACCACTGGCAGGCGATCTTGCTGCCAGCTTCCGGGGATCGCGCTATTTCGATGTTGAAACAGGTCGGGATCGAAGGGAGTTTGATGCAAAACTGATAAGCGGCGAAATTCGAGGAATCGTCATTATTCCTGCCGGCTTTACCTCCGACTTCGCGGCAGGAATGAACCCGCAGATTCAAGTGATTGTTGATGGATCTGATACCAATACCGCCGGTTTCGTTCAGAATTATGCGCAAGGCGTCATTGCAGGGTGGGTGGCTATCCGGTCGGCAGATATGGGAGTTCAAAAAGATGGCAGCGCCTCAGCGATCAGCGTAGAGCAGCGCTTCTGGTTTAATCCGGAACTGACGAGCCGCTTTTTCCTTGTTCCAGGATCAATCGCCATCGTCATGACGCTCGTCGGAACCCTGCTGACGTCATTGGTCATCGCCCGGGAATGGGAACGCGGAACCATGGAAGCAATTATGGCAACGCCGGTGACATCTGCGGAACTGCTGATGGGAAAAATCCTGCCCTATTTCGTGCTTGGAATATTGTCGATGACCCTTTGCGTTATAATCGCGGTATTCCTGTTCGGCGTGCCCTTCCGAGGATCAATCTTTGCATTGTATCTGCTCTCAGCGGCATTTCTTGTGCCAGCTCTTGGTCAGGGATTGCTTATATCAGCTGCAACAAAAAACCAATTCCTGGCATCGCAGCTTGCTTTGATCTCGGCCTTTCTTCCGGCATTTCTCCTTTCGGGTTTCCTGTTTGAAATTAATTCTATGCCGGTGGTCATACAATGGATCACTTTCGTCGTACCCGCCCGTTATTTGATACCAAGCTTGCAGACACTTTTTCTGGCCGGGGACATATGGCCGATGTTTTTGAAGGCAATGGCTATCATGCTGTTTATCGGCAGCGTCTTCTTTGTTCTGGCCGCCCGTAGTACACGAAAACGGATCGATTAATATGTGGTGGACGCGGCTGAAAGCATTGATCATCAAGGAACTTCTCGCGGTGCTCCGCGATCCAAAGAGTCGGATGATCTTGATTGTGCCGCCTATCGTCCAGCTCTTGGTGTTCTCTTATGCGGCTACCCTTGAAGTCCGGAATGTAGACGTCCTGATTCTAAACCGCGACAGTGGTTATTGGAGCGAAGAGCTGATAACGCGGATTGAAGGCTCGCCAACCTTCCGCACTGTATCGCATACGCAGGATCAATCGCGTATTCACGATGCAATCAGCAATCAGACAGTTATAGCTGCATTGGAGATCGGTCCAAGCTTCTCCCGCGACATTGAAGCGGGTTTGCCGGCAATAGTTCAGATCATTTTAGACGGGCGTAAGTCCAACGCTTCACAGATAGTAGCGGGCTATCTAAGCCAGATTGCCGGAAGACTTTCCCTGGAAACCCCATCGGGGATGAAAACGCAGAGCGCGATGATAAACGTAATGCCGCGCAATTGGTTTAATCCCAATTTGGATTTCCAATGGTTCATGGTGCCAAACTTGATTGCAAGTATTGCAATGCTGATTGGTCTAATTGTTACTGCCCTATCAATAGCCAGAGAACGGGAGCTCGGCACATTCGATCAACTGATTGTTTCCCCATTGCGGACGCATGAGATTGTCATCGGCAAGTTGATACCTCCAATGTTAATCGGCGTTTTTCACATGACAGTCTATTTGCTGGCCGCGATATTTTTGTTCCAGATTCCGTTTCGGGGATCGCTGATTTATCTCTACGGCAGTGGCATTATTTATCTTGCAGCGATCGTCGGGATCGGATTGTTCATCTCAGCTTTGTCGAAAACACAGCAACAAGCTATTCTCGGAGCATTCCTTTTTATCGTCCCGGCTATTCTTCTTTCAGGCTTTGCAACGCCGATCGAAAATATGCCCCAGTGGCTGCAGCCGATTACCATCATAAATCCACTTCGATATTTTCTGGTGATAATCAAAGGGCTTTTTCTGAAGGATATCGGGTCTCTGGAAGTACTGCACCAGACAATCCCACTCGCATTGATAGCTGGCGTGACTTTGTCAGCGGCGGCGTGGCTATTCAGGCGCCGCCTGGAGTAGTTAAGAGGATGATGTGCTGAACTCTTTGAAGACTTTTAGCACATCACAGCCTCACAATAGCAGACGATCAGCTTGTTTTCCGTTTCGTTGAGAATTCCAAGGGGAAAAGAAGTTCTGACGAAGCGTCTCGAGGTAGATATCCCAAACATAATTATCAATCATTGGAACGCTAATCCTTGCGCTTGATTATTATTGTATGAGATTAAATAATCGTTATCCAGTTAAGTTCATGGGGGAGAGTTTTGAGCGATTGGACTCTGTAATTAATCCACAAATCGATGCTGTGATAGCTTGGGTCGATGGATCTGACACAAAGCATTTCGCCAAGATGCAAGAACATCTGGACGGCCGTATGCTCGGAAAGGCGACGCGATATGCCAACAATGGCGAAATCTATTATTGCATCGCGTCAATTCTCAAATTTGCCCCCTTTATCCGGCGGATTTGGATAGTCTCGGATAATCAGAAACCACAATTTATCGATGAATTTGCGAAGGCTGGCCTGTGCGAACAGGACTTTATCCAGATTATTGATCACACGGTACTGTTTGCAGGCTTTGAAGAAGTGTTGCCAACGTTCAACGCCAGAACGATAGAAGCAATGTTTTGGCGCATCCCCGAACTCAGTGAGCACTACATCTATCTGAATGACGATTTCTTCATGAACAGAAGTCTGACGCCGGATTTTTTCTTTCGGAATGGGATGCCTGTGATTTTTGGAAAGTGGGCTCCACCACAGCGCTGGCGTCTCAAAACCTTTTTCCGCAATGCCTTGAGAGTTCAGAAGGCTGTTCAACCGAATAAGCGGCCAACATACAGGCTCGCTCATGAACTCGGCGCTCGCATTGCCGGTTTCACGAAAAAGTTTTTGCTGGTCGATCACCTTCCGCATCCCATGCGCAAATCAACCCAGCAAGCGTATTATCAAAGCCAACCAGAGATACTTTACAAACAAATCAAGTTTCGTACGCGGAATATAGAGCAATATTCTCCGGTCGCGCTCATCAACCATTTGGAAATCGCCGCTCGCAACGCCTATATTCACAAGCCCGTTGATATCGCCTACGTGACACCACACGCTCTTCTTTTTATTTACCGCTTTGCCCAGCAAGTCCGCAGTCATCACAGAGTATTTGGCTGTATTCAAAGTCTTGATGGTTTTTCCGGGCCTGCAGTACGTCTCATTCGAAAAGTAATGAGACAAAAACTCGGTCAATTCCTGCCCGAAACAATTACATTTAACGATTGAGAACGCGTCACTTATAGCCCTCATATTCCAGATGGAGACGGCCCAATCTTGCGTTTAGCCTACACCGGCAGCGGAATCTTTCACCGTCGCAGTTGTCTCGATCGCCCACGACATAGCGATCATCGAAGTTGGGCTGGATTTCCCGCTCTCATCGAAGGCGGGCCCTTGCAATTCCCTGTGACTACCAGACGGTTCGGCGCACTGCATTCTTCGATCATCATGTTGGCCCATGGCTGACCTTTCTCGTGGGCCATTTGCACGCGAATGATCTTCCCTGGCGTCGCATTGTCTTCCCAGCGACCGAACCAGAGAGCAGTTTGTTCGGGCTTGGTTAAGCTCGACCAAACGTCAGTTACATCAGCGAGAAACCTGCGCACGAGGATCAAATTATCGCCACTGACGTGGCCGGTTGGTATCGGGTTCATGAGATCACCTTCTAAAACAAGCCGGTTCTTTCTCGAGCACCCTCGGCTGTTCAAGCGCGAAAGCGCACTGTCTGGTAAAGCCTCTGTCTATCGTGACCAAAAAACCGATGCTCAGGAGTAAGAGTTTAATGCCGGTGAAAAGTTCAATAGCAATCAGGCTGACCTATTTGAACGACGGTCCACGGGATATTTGGAGGTAAATTTACTGTTTGCACAAACGAAACCCCACTGAATTTCGGCGAAACAAAAAAACTCGTTGTATGGGTATTTTCCTGGCCACTGTATGAAAGTTTATATGTCGTGGAACAGTTGTATGATCGGTTCTCTGGATTGGTTGCGACAATCCAAAAACCCTTATCATTTGAATCCCACCTGAATATTGGCAATGACCAAGCAATTGATGGTGTAGAGATAAACAGCAATGCGCTGACCGCAAGCCACGTTCTTATGGGGAAATCTTGAGAGTGATGGGACATCAATTAAAGCTCCGCGTACATCGACGTTAACATCGAATGCCGCCCAATAGCGGTCACAGATTCTTTCAGTTGTCGGAGTGGAGCAACGCCAGAGCTGCACATTGGTGCCATTCCAACAAGGAGTTGCGGGTCGAACCCAGCCCGAAGCAGTAACTTGAGGCAGATGAAGGTTTATGGCACAGAAGTGCAATGGGTGAACTGTTTCATGTTGGGCAATGTCCGGGTTGCCGCCAAGGCTGGCTGATATTACAGCGTAATCTCAGTAGCGGTGACATTTATGCGCACTGCGAAGAGTGCGAAACGGGCTTCATCACTCCAGACGATCTCTTGTGGCCCTTAAATGGTTTTCTCACTGTTCTCGAAGAATATGACTACGAAACTGAGAACCCCGATAAAGAAGAAATATCGAGAACGGTCTGGGCAAACTTCATTGTAAAGAAAGTTCCCGTTGAGTAACGACGCCGAAACTTCCCGCTATAGAACGCTATTTTTGGGTTCCCCAAGTTGGGAAACCCATTTTCTTCGGAAATATTTCGACAGTTAGCTGCAGCCGCTTGTGCTTCCGCACGTGTCACACTTGAGGCATGTTCCGTTGCGCACCATCGTAAAATTGGAGCATTCGGAGCAGCTATCACCGGTATAACCTTGCATCATCGATTTGATGCGGCGATCGGAAATAACTTTCTTCGCTGCTGCCTTAGCTTCTTCGGCCGCTGCTTCCGCATCGGTGTCCTCAAACAATGCAGTTGACGGGCTTTGCTCCGGTTTAGACTGCTCTTCGTAATCCCGTTTGAAGCCAGTGGATTCCTGCGTTGTGGCAGCAATGACAGGTTTTGTTGCAAGCGCCGTTGCGGAGCGGCTGGCAAGGGTCATGACATTTGATGACGCAGCTGCCTTTGGCGCGCTAACCACGCCTGTCCCTCCTGCGTTGCTAAAACCCTTTGGATCAGCCTTGCCGGGCGAAACAACTGTAAGGGACGCGCCGCGTGTCAAGCCTTTGGAGACTGGTTCGGCTTTACCTTCGGAAATGCCGCGTCCAAGCGAAGTGTTTGAAAAGTCAGACTGATCAACATGCGCAAGGTCATGGCGATCAAGATAGGAGACAGCCAATTCACGGAAGAGATAATCAAGGATCGATGTTGCATTTTTGATTGCATCATTGCCCTGAACCATGCCAGCCGGTTCAAACTTCGTGAAGGTAAATGCCTCAACATATTCTTCAAGCGGCACGCCATACTGCAGGCCAAGCGAGATCGCGATGGCAAAATTGTTCATCATTGCCCGGAAGGCAGCGCCTTCCTTGTGCATGTCGATGAAGATTTCGCCCAAGCGCCCATCATCGAATTCGCCGGTGCGCAGATAGACCTTATGGCCACCAACAACTGCCTTTTGAGTATATCCCTTGCGGCGGTTCGGCAATTTCTCACGATCATGAACATATTTCTCGACAATACGCTCTACGATCTTTTCAGTGATCTGTACTGCGCGAGCGGCAGCCGGGGCTTCAACATAGGCTTCGATCGCATCATCCGCATCTTCGTCCTCATCGGCGAGAAGGGAGGCGTTGAGTGGCTGAGAAAGCTTGGAACCATCGCGGTAAAGCGCGTTTGCCTTGAGAGCCAGTTTCCACGAAAGCATGTAAGCGGATTTGCAATCCTCGACAGTGGCTTCATTGGCCATGTTGATGGTCTTGGAGATTGCACCGGAAATAAAAGGCTGCGCGGCGGCCATCATGCGAATGTGGCTATCTACTGAGAGATAGCGTTTGCCGATCTTGCCGCATGGGTTGGCGCAATCAAATACTGGATAATGCTCTTCCTTGAGGAATGGAGCGCCTTCCAAGGTCATGGCACCGCAAATGTGCACATTGGCGGCTTCAATTTCTTTCTTCGAGAAGCCAAGAGCTGGCAAAATCTCGAAGGACACGTCGTTGAGCTGCTCATCGGTGAAGCCGAGAACATTCTTGGCAAAATCTTCACCAATGGTCCATTTGTTCACTGCGAATTTGATATCAAAGGCAGATTTCAATGCGGTATTGAGCGTTGCGATGATCTCGTCCGTGAAGCCTTTGGCCTTCAGCGAGCCGGGATTGATCGCCGGAGCTTGATTGAGATTGCCGTGCCCGACAGCATATGCTTCGATCTCAGCAATCTGACTCTCCGAATAACCGAGAGTGCGCAATGCTTCCGGAACGGCGCGATTGATGATCTTGAAATAACCGCCGCCAGCAAGTTTCTTGAACTTCACGAGTGCAAAATCTGGCTCAATACCAGTTGTATCGCAATCCATGACCAAGCCGATTGTGCCAGTTGGGGCGATGACCGTGGCTTGCGCATTACGGAAACCGTGCTTCTCACCGAGCTCGAGTGCTTTATCCCAAGCTGACTTTGCGTGCGTAATGAGGTCTTGATCCGGGCAGTGATCGGCGATCAATGCGACAGGGTTTACAGCAAGGCCTTCATAACGCTGCTTTTCACCATGGGCTGCGCGTCTGTGATTGCGGATTACACGCAACATGTTCGCTGCATTCGGCGCATAACCGGCAAAAGCGCCGAGTTCTTTCGCC
This sequence comes from Phyllobacterium sp. GQ127, assembly GCF_059758635.1. NCBI lineage: Bacteria > Pseudomonadati > Pseudomonadota > Alphaproteobacteria > Hyphomicrobiales > Phyllobacteriaceae > Phyllobacterium > Phyllobacterium sp. GQ127. The sequence goes on along the minus strand of NZ_JCAXDZ010000001.1, from coordinate 912,872 downwards.
ATTTCAGCGGAGGTAGCATAAGAGACACCCGTCATGATGGCGGTGAGGGCGCCGCCAATGGCGCGGCCTTCGTCGCTGTCATAAGGAATGCCGGAGGTCATTAGAAGTCCGCCAATATTGGCATAGCCGAGACCGAGCGTGCGATATTCATAAGATAGTTTAGCAATTTCCTTTGAAGGGAACTGCGCCATCATGACGGATATTTCTAGTACGATTGTCCAGAGGCGCGCGGTGTGCTCGTAGCCAGTAATATCGAACTTTCCATCTTTTCCGCGATATGTCAGCAAATTGATTGAAGCGAGATTACACGCTGTATCATCAAGGAACATATATTCCGAGCATGGATTGGATGCACGGATCGGACCGGCGGCGGGGCAGGTGTGCCAGTCGTTCATTGTTGTGTTGAAATGCAGACCAGGATCAGCCGAGGCCCAAGCCGCGTAGCCAATCTTTTCCCATAGGTCACGCGCCTTCAGGGTCTTCATGACCTTGCCATCCTTGCGGGCCGTCAAATTCCAGTCGCCATCATTTTCTACGGCGCGCAGGAATTCGTCCTTCAGAGAAACGGAGTTGTTTGAGTTCTGGCCAGCCACAGTCAGATAGGCTTCAGAATCCCAATCTGTATCATAGGTTTTGAAGTCGATATCCGTGTAACCCTGCTTGGCAAACTGGATAACGCGCTGAATGTAATTTTCTGGAACCTGGTTCTTCTTCGCGGCCTTGATTTCACGCTTTAAAGCGGGGTTTTTCAAGGGCTCATAGCAATCCCCATTGTCAGCTTCGCAGTTGACGCAAGCTTTCATGATTGCAGTAAGATGCTGCTTGACGATTTTGGACCCTGTGACGAGAGCAGCAACTTTTTGCTCTTCTTTCACTTTCCAATCAATATAATCCTCAATATCGGGATGATCGACGTCTACGACGACCATTTTGGCAGCGCGACGCGTTGTGCCGCCTGATTTAATCGCACCAGCAGCACGGTCGCCAATTTTCAGAAACGACATAAGGCCGGAGGAGCGACCGCCACCGGAAAGCTTCTCGCCTTCGCCGCGAAGGTAAGAGAAGTTTGAACCTGTGCCTGAACCATATTTAAAGAGACGGGCTTCACGAACCCAAAGATCCATGATGCCGCCTTCGTTGACAAGGTCATCAGCAACAGACTGAATGAAGCAGGCGTGAGGCTGCGGATGTTCATAGGATGATTTTGATTTCGTCAGTTTGCCAGTCTCGGGATCAACGTAATAATGTCCCTGACCCGGGCCATCAATACCGTAAGCCCAGTGCAGGCCGGTATTGAACCATTGCGGCGAATTCGGCGCAACGCGTTGTGTTGCCAGCATATAGGCAAGTTCATCGCGGAAGGCGAGGGCGTCCGCTTCGCTATCGAAATACTTACCCTTCCAGCCCCAATAGGTCCAAGTACCCGCCAGGCGATCGAAAACCTGGCGCGCATCCATCTCAGAACCATAGCGCTCATCGGCTGGCAGAGCGGCCAATGCCTCTTCATCAGCCACAGAACGCCACAACCAGGATGGTACAGAGTTCTCTTCAACTTTCTTGAGCTTGGCAGGCACCCCGGCTTTGCGGAAATATTTTTGAGCCAGAATATCGGCTGCCACTTGACTGAACTGGGCCGGAACATCGATGTTCTCGAGGCGGAACACAACCGATCCGTTCGGGTTCTTGATTTCGCTTGTCGCCACGCGAAACTCTAGATCCGCGTAAGCAGACTGGTTCTCTTTTGTAAAACGCCGTTCGATCCGCATCTGTTTGGTCCTTGTCTCTCTATATATAGTGTTCAACCGGCGCCATGTGAAGCGTTGAGCCTGCCCTGAGCGCAATCCCATTGTCCCTGGTCAAATGCTTGAAACCAGTTCTGCGTCCCGATCCGTCTTCAATGTGCGCTACCGCTACATTTTCGAACCGGATGGTTCTCTTGAACGTCTGTCGTTCGATTCTTACCTTATTTCCGCATCACACTATCTGGTGAAAATTCTGCCTGCAAACGCTAAATATAGTATTAACAAGAGAATAATTCAAATTTTGAATGCTCTCTCATTTGCCTGCAGTGCACAAATTCACCGAACGTGTTTTCGTAAGAAAACAGCGTCTAAGACTTTGCTCAAACTGGAAAAAAACCGGTTACCGACACTCCGGTCACGCTACTAACGCAACGGTCTCCTATAAAAAGTGACTCGATGGTTTGCGTCAAGAAATAGTTTCTGACAAATTTATGACCGCAACATCTTGTGTGTCACATATGTGGATAACGGGGAGAACTGATTAGCCGCATTGATAAAACGGTACAACTCCACGTCGACAAAAACTGTGGAGTTTAGAGTGGGCGGTCTGTTGTCAGCGAGGAATCCGGTAGGGATCGAAGCTCATCAGAAGAGCTTTAAGTTCGGGCTCTTCAACGCGTGACGCAGATTCTTCAAGGCTGACCCATTCGAGCCGTCGTTCACCACGTTCAGGCCATTTCTTTTCCTGGCGGATAAATTCCAGCGGAAAAACATCCACAATGAAATCACCAATCTCACCATCACACATATCGTCCTTTTCGTAACGATATGTGCCCACTGAGAATGGGCTGATGCTGCCCCTGACTCCTGCTTCTTCATATGCTTCCGCTTCTGCAGAGCATGCAAAAGTTTTACCGACCTGTGGCCAGCCTTTCGGCAAGACCCACCGGCCAGTGCCACGGCTGGTGATCAGAAGAACTTCGGGAACGTCTTTCTTTAATCTATAAACAAGCGCAGCAACCTGCCGAACCCGGCCATCAGGCATCTCGGTCCGTTTCGCAGTCACCAATTCGTCTTTGTAGACTATATTCAAGGTTCCACTCATTCTTTCTTGTTATCAGCAAGATTGAACCGATTCGTGCAAATCGCAACTGATCATCGGCTACACTTCTTTGCTTAAACGCGACTTGTGACATTTTTTTGAACAGCAGTGCAAAAAGATCACAACTATGAGCAGAGCCTCTTGTTCCTTCGTTTTGCTTATTTTTATCGGTAGGATTATCGGTGATCTACCGATCCATCACCCCTTATGGCCTTTGGTTATAGGTTCCTGATATGTCAGGCCCATGTCCCAAGGAAAATAAATCCATGTATCCTGAGAGACTTCGGTCACAAAGGTATCAATGAGTGGTCGACCTTTGGGTTTTGCATAAACAGTAGCAAAATGTGCCTTTGGCATCATGGCGCGAACAATAGCGGCCGTTTTCCCAGTGTCGGTCAGGTCGTCGATCACAAGGATTCCCTCACCGCCATTTTCCAGAAGGCGAGCATCCACATCTTTGAGAACTTTGAGTTCTCCTTGCTCATCGTAATCATGATAGGAGGCAATGCAGACAGTCTCGATCATGCGTATGCCGAGTTCGCGGCAAATAATTGCAGCTGGAACGAGGCCGCCTCTGGTGATTGCGACCATAGCTCGCCATTCACGCTGCATACCAGCAACACGCCATGCCAATGCACGGGCATCGCGATGGAATTGATCCCAGGATACCGGAAAGGCTTTGTCGGGCAGGGACATTGGATGCACTCCATAGATCAAGCGAGGAAGCGGGAAACCGCAAGGAATGCAACTCGCAATAGCGGGAAATGCTGGCTCATGGCAAGCAGCTTGCATTGGTTACCCACGTTTAGTGCAATTAACCTGGCACTTATGACAGTTTAGCGCGACATCAGCGTCAAGCACGGCATATCATTCATCATCGACGTGGTTACCCCACCAAACACCCATTCCTTCAGGCGCGACTGGCTGTAAGCGCCCATAACAAATAGATTTGCCCCATTATCTGCAATTCTGCGCCTAAGGATCTTGTCGGTCGGTTCGCCATTGGAATCAATGGTTGACGGATTTACGTTCACACCATGACGACGAAGCGCATCAGAAAGTGGCGTGCCGGGTATATCTACATTCGGGTCGGTAGACTTTCTTGGATCAACCCAAAGAATGTCAACGCTTTCCGCTTTGATCAGCAATGGCAGGGAATCAAATGCGGCGCGAGAAGCTTCGCGCTTGCCGTTGAATGCAACGACCACACGGTCAATCTTTTCGGGCAGTTGTGTCTTGTACGGCACGAAAAGCACAGGACGCCCGCTTTCCATGACTAAGGGGTCAGTGACGTCATTGACGCTATCAGGGTCACTAGGGTCAGGCTGACCCGCAATTATTATATCTGCGCGCAGGGCGCTTTGAGTAACGCCCGCTGATGGACTGCTGCTCTCCGAGCGCACGATACGAAATTCATGCGAAATCGTTGTTTTCGCCATTTCTGCGTTGAACGCTGCGGTTATTGCCGCTGCATTTTCTTTATGCCGCTGCTCATGTGCCTCAAACAATGTCGTGTCAGCAAAGCCTGTGGGATCAGCATAAACGATGGGTGAGGGGATTGTATAAAGGCCAATAATATGGGTCCGCTCGCTCGACGAGGCGATCAATCTGGCAGCGCCGATAACCCGTTTTGCTTCCCGTTCACTGCGAATAAAAGCGATGATGGTGCGAAATGCCATTTTGGCCTCCATTGTCTTTGTGCCATCGAAACATGGCTGACTACAGTATACAGCCAGAACGAGCCGTGCGTTAGCGTGGAAGTTGCGTTGCCTCCAGATTTGCGATCATGGCTTTAACGGCAGATACAGCAGAGGCCAGCTTCGCCGCGTCCCGGGCACGGACAACAAGCTCCGTGGAAAAACGACCGTTCTCATATTTAGGGTATGACCCTATGATTGTGTCTGGGTTTTCAGCTTGTATGTTGCCCAATGCAACCGCGATGGAGCCCTCACCAAATGGACAATTCACTGATTGCGAAAGTAGTTGCGTGCCTACTTTCAATGTTGGAATAACGTTGTCCAGCATAGCTTGAAATATGGAAGGTACGCCGGCCATAACGTACACATTTTCCAGGTTGAACCCGGGAGCGGTTGAAACCGGATTGTCAATATGGATTGCACCTCTTGGCATCCTCGCCATGCGCTGACGACTTTCTGTAAACTCGATGCCCCTTGAAGCGTAATTGTCCCCCATGATTTTCATCGCCTTGGCGTCATGTTCACATGGCACACCAAATGCTACGGAGACAGCATCAGCAGTGATGTCGTCATGCGTCGGGCCGATGCCACCAGAGGTAAAGACGTAATCATAACGCTGGCGCAGGCTGTTCAATGCCTCAACAATTCGGCCTTGTTCGTCCGGAACTATGCGAACTTCCTCGAGATCAATCCCAATGGCGGTCAGAATATCGGCAAGATGGCCGATGTTTTTGTCTTTGGTGCGCCCGGAGAGCAATTCATCACCAATCGCGAGCATGGCTGCTGTCACGATGTTATTGTCATTAGTCATTGAAACACTCCTGATGGGAACAGGAACGTAGTTCCCGAAACGTACCGCTGCAAGCCCAGCCGGACAAACTGTTCATTTGTTGGCCTGGTCGTAAATACATTGCAAAACAACAAAAAACCCGGCGGAAAGCCGGGTTCATGTTGGTGCGGACGGCGGGACTTGAACCCGCATGACCAATGGCCGACAGATTTTAAGTCTGTTGTGTATACCAATTCCACCACGTCCGCGTGACTATGCTTTTCAACGGTTCAATCGATTCCGTCAACGGTGTTTTAGCAAGTTATCGCATTGATACCGGTCCGAAATGAATTTCGGACCGGTTACCATAACTGCCTTGATCAATCCTCGACAAACACCTCATCGCGTTTTTTGCGGATGCTGGGCAGGAGCACGACCACAAGTACAGCTGCCGCAAGCAGCAATAGCGTCAAACTGATTGGCCGCGTGACAAATGTCGTGGCATCGCCGCGTGACATGATCATGGCACGCCGCAGATGTTCTTCCAGAAGCGGACCCAATACAAAGCCGAGCAGCAAGGGTGCAGGTTCACAGCGGAGCTTGGCCAGAACATACCCAATCAGCCCGAAGAATGCGACCGCGTAGAGATCAAAGACGTTGGAATTAACGCTGTAAACACCGATGGAGCAGAACGCGATGATCGCCGGGAAGAGCATATAATAGGGAATAGTCAGAAGCTTAACCCAAAGACCAATCAGCGGCAGGTTTAGCAGGATCAGCATAAGATTACCGATCCACATTGATGCGATGATGCCCCAAAAAAGAGCTGGCTGTTCAGTCGCCACATTTGGTCCGGGGACAATGCCCTGAATGATCATAGCGCCGATCATCAGCGCCATGACCGGGTTGGCCGGAATGCCAAGTGTCAGCATTGGTATGAATGATGTTTGAGCGCCGGCATTATTTGCAGATTCTGGACCCGCAACGCCAGCCACAGCGCCTTTGCCGAACTCTTGAGGCGTTTTCGACATGCGCTTTTCGACAGTATAAGAGGCAAAAGATGCGAGAATTGCGCCGCCCCCAGGCAATATGCCGAGTGCAGAGCCGATAGCAGTGCCACGCAAAATCGGCGCCGTCATCTCCTTCCAATCCTGTTTGGTTGGCCAAAGATTAGTGACCTTTTTAATCATGACATCCCGGTCATGTTCATTTTCGAGATTGCGGAGAATTTCTGCAATACCAAAGACGCCAACCGCAACGGCTACAAAGTTCAACCCGTCTGAAAGCTCCAAGATCCCAAGATTGAACCGAGGCGTTCCCGTATAAATATCGGTGCCGACAAGCCCCAATAGTAGTCCTAGAACGACCATTCCCAGTGCCTTGACCACTGAACCATGGGCGAGGGCAATGGATGAAACAAGACCGACGATCATAAGGGAGAAATATTCGGCAGAACCGAACTTCAACGCAACTGCGGTTAGCGGGGGGGCGAAGACTGCAACCAATATGGTGGAAACTGTTCCAGCAAAGAAAGAGCCAATAGCGGCAATAGCCAATGCGGCACCTGCTCGACCTTTCCTGGCCATTTGATAGCCATCAATTGCTGTGACGGCGGAAGACGATTCACCCGGCATGTTAATCAAAATAGCCGTTGTCGAACCACCATATTGGGCGCCGTAATAGATGCCCGCCAACATGATCAGCGAAGATACCGGCTCCAGCTGAAAAGTAATTGGCAAGAGCATCGCAATCGTTGCTGTTGCGCCGATGCCGGGCAATACACCGATAAGTGTGCCGAGGATAACGCCGATGAAACAAAAGAAGAGGTTCCATGGGGCGCCCGCGGTGGTGAACCCGAGTACAAGATTGTTAAAGAGTTCCACGATGTGTCCTCACTGTCCGAGCCAAGGGCCAAAGCGGCGAAATGGCAGTCCCAATGCGTAACTGAAGACGACGACGGAGAAGATCGTCAGACCGCAGACAAGAAGCAGAGCCATCCCAGGGCGCATTTTGTTGCTTGCAAATGCTGCAATCAAAGCAGTTAAAAACAGCGACGGAACAAATCCCAGGCCGCGAATAGTAAGGCCGAAAAAAATAGGAGCTGGCAGGATGAGCAGCATCCCGCGCCATGCGATTGGGCCCATCGGCTCATGTTCGATCTGCGTTCCCTGAATGATAACGATTACGCCCAGGACGATTAGGATTCCAGCCAGCACGAAAGGGAAATAGCCAGGGCCCATTCGAAATGCTGTTCCGAGATCAAGTCCATAAGCCTGTATCGCAAAGAACAAACCCGCAAGAATGAAAAATAGACCGCATACAATGTCGCGAGTACTGAAACTCAAGGATTTCATTTATCCCCCCAGTCGCCGTTTTCCGGCTTTGCTTAAACAAAAGGACCGGGGCATCGTAATGCCCCGGTAAATGCTGAATTAATCTGCGTATTGACCGGCAGCTTCAATGATGGGCTTCCAGCGTGTCACTTCGCTTTCGAGCTTTGACTTCAAGCCTGCCGGGGTAGCTTCCGCATCTGTCACGGGCACTGTGCCAAGTTCGGCAAATCGGGCAACAATGTTCGGATCCTTCAGGGCCTTTTGCAGCGACGCTGATAGTTTCTCAGTCACTTCGCTCGGCGTGCCTTTGGGAGCGTAGATACCGTGCCAAATGCCTACTTGCATACCTGGAAGGCCAGCTTCCTCAACAGTTGGGACATCTGGAAGGGCATCGAGACGCTTCGCTGACGTCACTGCATAGGCCTTGATGGTGCCGCCTTTGATCTGCTTGGTCGTATTGGTTGTCTGATCACACATCAAATCAACCTGACCGCCGAGCAAATCGGTCATCGCAGGTCCTGTACCCTTGTACGGAACAGTCACAAGCGGAACTTTGATTTCATTCATGAACAACATGCCACAAAGATGCGAGGCAGCGCCGATACCGGCATTGGCAAGACTGATCTTGTCCGCATTGGCCTTCACATATTCTACGAGACCTTTCAGATCGGTTGCTTCGAAATCTTTCTTCGCAACGATGGTCATTGGCACGTCGGTCACAAGGCCAACATATTCAAACGCATTCAACGTATCATAAGGAAGCTTACGATACAGCGTTGCGCTGGTTGCCATGCCAATGTGATGCAAAAGCAACGTGTAACCATCGGGGTCGGCCTTGGCTACCTGAGAAGCACCCAAAGTGCCGCCGGCGCCACCGACATTCTCCACCAGAATTTGTTGCCCGAGATCTTTTGACATTGTTTCTGCTACCAGCCGGGTAACAGTGTCAGTTGGGCCGCCCGCAGCAAATGGCACAACCATTGTTATGTTGCGCTCGGGGTAACCTTGAGAAAAAGCAGTGCTGGATGCCAAGGCAAATGTTGCGGTGGCTGCCAGAGAAATTAGTATCTTGCGCATTAAACACTCCTCCCAGAATACGGCTTGTAAATAGAGCTAGCCTTTTTTACGAAACAGATATTGCCGGGCTCCTCCGAGGTCCGGCAGAATCTGTATGATTTCCATTAGCGCTCTATCGGAGGCAAGCGCGGCCAGTATGTCAAGCATTTCATGGGCTTCGCATAATTTTTTGAGAAAATCTCTTGAGGTAGAGTGCTCAAAGCCGTTTTCGTATATGCATGAGTGAGATGTAAAAGACGATACGAGGTAATTGGATGTCAAAGCAGGATAGGGCCAACAAGCCAGAGAGCTGGACGCAATCAGCCCCATTGCTGGTGGATGTAGCCATGGGACGCCACGCTGCGGACCTCGTCGTGCGAAATGGCCGTCTGGTAAGCGTATATTCCGGTGAAATAATAGCGGGTATTGATATTGCCATTATTGCCGGGCGTTTTGCATTCGTCGGTCATGGCGCGGAACACTGCATCGGGCCAAAAACCAAAGTCGTTGATGCAGCTGGGCGTTATTTGGTGCCGGGCCTTTGTGATGCCCATATGCACGTTGAAAGCGGCATGGTCACCGTTACTGAATTCACCCGTGCCGTTATTCCGCATGGCACGACATCAATGTTTATAGACCCGCATGAAATCGCCAATGTTTTGGGATTGGAAGGCGTACGCCTGATGCATGATGAAGCACTTGGCATGCCGATTAACGTGCATGTGCAAATGCCTAGTTGTGTGCCGTCAGCTCCGGGTTTGGAGAATGCAGGCGCAGCCATAAGTCCATCGGATGTGGCCGAGGCGATGACTTGGCCCAATATTGTTGGGCTGGGCGAGGTTATGAACTTTCCAGGTGTTGCCAATAATGATGCCACGATGCGCGGCGGCATTGATGCCACAGTCAAAGCTGGCAAAACCGTTGGCGGTCATTTTGCTTCACCGGAGTTGGGGCGCGCTTTCCATGGTTATGTGGCTGGTGGTCCCGAAGACGATCATGAAGGCACGCGAATGGAAGATGCGATGGCACGCGTGCGCCAGGGTATGCGCGCGATGCTGCGCCTCGGCTCTGCCTGGTACGATGTTGCAAGCCAGATCAAGGCGGTAACCGAGCAGGGGCTCGACTCCCGCAATTTCATCCTTTGTACCGATGACAGTCATTCCGGAACGTTGGTCAATGACGGGCATATGGATCGCGTTGTAAGACATGCGATCGCACAGGGACTTAAGCCAGTTACCGCAATTCAGATGGCGACGCTTAATACTGCACAGCATTTCCGGCTTGAGCGCGAGATCGGATCAATCACACCGGGGCGGCTGGCGGATTTTCTGATCGTATCAGATCTTCCGAACCTCGTTATTGATCGCGTTTATGCGCGCGGGACGCTTCTGGCGGAAAAAGGCAAGTTGATTGCCGACATTCCAGCCTATGACTATCCCTCATTCGCCAAAAATACGATTAAGCTGGGTAAAAAGCTGAAAGCCAAAGATTTTGATATTGCCGCACCCAAGCCCGGAAAACACGTGACGGCGCGGGTGATCGGTGTGATCGAAAATCAGGCTCCGACAAAAGCGCTTGAAGCGGATTTGCCCGTTTCTGACGGCATCGTGCAAATGGATCGCCGCAATGATGTTTGCCAGATAGCTCTCGTGGAACGTCATCGCGGAACCGGCGCTGTCGTAAACGGATTTGTGTCAGGCTTCGGTTATACGCTCGATTGCGCCATGGCTTCGACAGTCGCCCATGACAGTCATCACATGATCGTCGTTGGTACGAATAAGGAAGATATGGCAAAAGCCGCCAATCGTCTCGGTGAGGTGGGCGGTGGCGTGGTCCTGTTTTCAAAGGGACGTGAGTTGGCATTGGTCGAAATGCCCATCGCGGGTTTGATGTCTGATCAGCGCGCTGAGGTGGTTGCGGCCAAAGCTGACAAGCTGGTGAATGCCATGCGGGCAATGGGGTGCAGCCTCAACAACGCCTATATGCAGCACTCCTTGCTGGCACTCGTCGTCATTCCGGAATTGCGCATCTCCGATGTCGGGATTATCGATGTCCGAACATTTGAAAAGGTTGATTTGTTTCTATGACTGCTTTTGCCAAGGCTGTCGCTTTAGCGACCACCAAGATGCGTGTGCTTTTTCCGGAAACGCCGCTTCAACTCAATCACTACCTTTCGCAGAAATATGGCGCGCAGATTTGGTTGAAACGCGAGGATTTATCGCCAGTCCGTTCCTATAAGATCAGAGGCGCGTTCAATTTCATCTCGCACTATCTAAACACGAACAAATCCGCAGATGCGGTGTTCGTTTGCGCTTCTGCGGGTAACCATGCTCAAGGGTTTGCTTTTATTTGCCGGCATTTTGGCAAAAAGGGCGTTGTCTTCATGCCCGTCACGACACCGCAGCAGAAAATTGACAAGACGCGCAGTTTCGGCGGCGAATTCATCGAAATCCGGCTTGTCGGCGATATTTTCGATCAATGCTATGCAGCAGCGCGGACATTCGAATCGGAAATGGGTGCCGTTATGGTGCCCCCATTCGATCATATGGATATTATAACGGGACAGGCGACTGTTGCGTATGAAATTGCAGCCCAACTGCCCGATGAGCGCAAGCCCGACTTGATGATTCTTCCCGTCGGCGGCGGAGGTCTTTCCGGGGGCGTGACGCGTTATCTTTCTGATCTTGGCTGGGAAACACAATTTTGTTTTGTGGAACCGGCAGGTGCTCCGAGCCTAAAGCGTAGTTTGGAAGCCGGGAAGCGGGTGAAACTTGAAGCCGTGGATAATTTTGTTGATGGCGCTGCTGTTGGCGAGATCGGGCGTGAAAATTTCAAACTTCTCAAAGGCTTCAGTCCAAACTCTGTCACTTTGATTCCGGAAAACAGGCTCAGCTCAACCATATTGGAGATGCTGAACGTCGAGGGCATCGTAGTTGAGCCAGCTGGTGCCTTGGCCATTGACGCACTTAAGGATTTCAAAAAAGCCGATCTGAAAGGTAAGCGGGTCGTGCTTGTCATATCTGGCAGCAATTTCGATTTTGAAAGACTGCCAGAGCTTAAAGAACGATCACAGCGCTATGAAGGCTTGAAAAAATACTTCATTTTCCGGTTCCCGCAAAGACCGGGAGCTTTGCGCTCATTTCTGGATTTGCTCGGTCCTGAAGACGATGTTGCTCGCTTTGAGTATTTGAAGAAGTCAGCGCGCAACTTTGGTTCTGTGCTTATCGGCATCGAAACCAAAAACAGGAAGAATTTTGACATATTGTTCAAACGGTTCGACGAGGCAGGATGGGCTTATCAAGACATCACAGATAATGAAACGATTGCCGGGATGATCATCTAGGAGGGCGTATGACGACGTGGATCATTCTCTTTCGTGGCGTGGGTGGCGCGACATTGTTGCCGGTGAAACCACTCGCGATAGCCTTGACTGAGGAAGGGTTTGAAGGTGTCAGGACATACATCAATACTGGAAATGTGGTCCTGAAATCGTCTGATACATCGGAAAGAGTTCTAAAGCGCATCACTCCAATTGTCTTGAAGGAATTTGATTTTTCAAAAGCCATTTTGATAGCCAGCACAGCTGAATGGGCGAAACTCATTGCTGACAATCCGTTTCCCAACGCAGTCTGTGAGCCAACCAAGCTTCACGCATATCTTATGGAGCGCGAACCGGATGAGGTCGCAATAAAAGCATTGCAATCAAAGGCGGAGGGTCCTGACGAATTTCAGATACGAGGCCGGGTGCTTTACTACTACACGCCGCAGGGAATATCGAATGCTCGTCTGTTTCCCAAGATTGAAAGAACTTTGGGCGTGGTCGCCACAGCACGTAATTGGAACACAGTGTTGAAGCTTCAAGCGTTAGCTGAAGTTGCCTGAACGGCTATCGCCTCGGAAAGAACATCGAATATTCTGGAATTCCCGCATTGGGCGACGTTGAAGCGCATGTAGGAATTGGCTGTCTGCGACTGGCTAAATACATTGCCCGGGGCAAATACCACGCCTTTTTCAAGGCCATATTTTGCAATTTCGGCTGCGTCGATACCGTCCGGCAATCTGCACCATAGCAACATGCCACCGCGCGGCTCATTCCAGGGCACTATGCCAAGCGCTTTCAACCGGGTGATCGTATCTCCCATGCTACGGGCGAGTTGGGTACGCAAACCATCCATATGCTTGCGATATGCGCCTTCCTTCAGCATAAAAAGCACGAGCTCTGCTCCCATGCGGTTGCCACCGAATGATGTGGCGATCCGCAAATCTATCAATCCGTTGATCCAGTCTTGTCTGGCAGCGATAAAGCCGCAACGGAGTGATGCTGAGATTGATTTGGAGAAGCTGCCGATGTGCACAACCTGATTCAGTCCATCAAATGCGGCGAGTCGCGGAGCAGGCTCATGCTCGAAATCGGCAAAAATATCGTCTTCGACAATTGTAAGATTATGCAATTCCGCAAGCTTTAGTATCCGGTGGGCCGTTAGCGGAGATAGCGCTGCTCCTGTTGGATTTTGAAGCGCGGAATTAGTGATGTAAAGCCTGGGGCAATGGCTTTTCAATGCCTGTGCAAACAATTCGATGTCAGGCCCATTTGGCGTGTACGGCACGCCCACGACATTGGCTCGATGTGCTTTGAGCAGGGCGTGAAAGTTAAAATAGCATGGATCGTCGATGATCACTGTATCTCCAGGCTCAATCAGAAATCGGCATAGCAGATCAATTGCTTGCGTTCCCGAATCCGTCAGCATGATCTGATTGGTCGAAACTTCGATACCGTGCTCGCCCAGCCGTCTCGACAGGAGTTGCCGAAGCGGTTGCAGACCAAGGGGAGATGCGTAATCGGTCAGCGTTGAGCTATTCGATCTGGCTAGTGACCGCAATGCACGCCGAATGCCATCTTCGGGCATCCACGAAGCGGGCAACCAACCGCAGCCTGGTTTTAGCATGCCATCATTGGCATCCAATGAGGTTCTTGAGACCCAAAGCGGATCGATTGCATGGTCGAGTTTTGGGCCGATTTCGGCAAGAGTTAAAGGAGCAAGATGACCTGCAACGAAGAACCCGGATCCACGCCGTGATTGAATGAGCCCCTCGGCTGCCAGCCTGTCATATGCATCAACGACAGTCGATTTTGACGTCGCCATGATTTCCGCGAAACTTCGAATCGATGGAAGTTTGGCGCCGGGAGGCAGCAATCGCGCTGCGATACGTTGCCGGATTGCCTGCATAACTTGCTCGACTCGCGTCACGCCACATATCCTTGTTTGTCCATCTGTACTGCTCACTTATCCATTACAGTTTGCATAAATTGTACTGTACCGTATCTGGAAAATCCATCCTTAAGCGCGCTAGAGCAAGGCACGGATGAGGTGAATTGAATGGATAAGACAACGAGCGGTTGGATCAATGGTTTTGTAGGCGTTCTCATTTTTAGCGCGTCACTGCCCGCCACACGTGTTGCAGTGGCAGATTTTGATCCAATTTTTTTGACGGTAGCGCGGGCAACCATTGCTGCCTTGCTTGGTCTGGTGCTTTTGCTCGCGTTTAAAGAAAAATGGCCTTCAAGGTCCGATCTTGGACATTTATTCGTCACTGCCATGGGTGTCGTGGTCGGCTTTCCGCTATTGACCGCACTGGCGCTTCAGCATGTTACGTCGGCACACTCGATTGTTTTTATTGGCCTTCTGCCTCTATCGACCGCTATTTTCGGTGTTCTGCGGGGCGGGGAATCCATGCGTCCAATGTTTTGGATATTCTCGTGCTTGGGTAGTGCATTGGTTGCAGGTTTTGCTCTCACACAAAATCTGGATGCCTCATTGACCGGCGACCTTTTGATGTTTGCCGCTATCGTGGCTTGCGGCTTGGGCTACGCCGAAGGAGCGCACCTGTCGCGCAAACTGGGTGGGTGGCAGGTGATTTGTTGGGCACTGGTCTTATCTTTGCCTGTGATGCTGCCTCTTACCTTGTTGCAATTACCCCAAGACTGGATGGCGATCGGTCAACCGGCTTGGTTCGGATTGATCTATGTCTCGCTGTTCTCAATGCTTATCGGTTTCGTTTTCTGGTATCGTGGCTTGGCGCAAGGGGGCATAGCGGCTGTCGGACAGCTTCAGCTATTACAGCCATTCTTCGGTTTGTTGATCGCGGCCACATTGCTGCATGAGACAGTTGGCTGGCAGATGATTGTCGTTACAATTGCCGTTATTGCATGCGTTTTCGGGGCAAAACGGTTCGCCAAGTAAGGCGGTGTTTTGCGTCGCACAATAAAATCATTTGCTTTTTGTGCGGGAAGAGCCCATATGCCGGTCAGACGCTTGGGCCGGGCAATCCGGTCTTCCGAAACAGGACTTGTGGCGTCTGAGCCCCATCCGCATGATGCGGTGGGCACGGCTGCGCAAGTCGCTTGATCCCTTTGGGGCTTTTCGCGTCTCGTCGTTTATCCGAAAATGTTGCATGCAGGTTGCGCCCTGCGATGCGTTATATGGCCCGCGATGTATCGCGCTTGGCCAAGATGAGAGTTTAAATTGGAAACTACTGAAACAAACGGCTTTGCCACCATGGGCCTCAATGCGATTCTGCTTAAGGCAGTGGACGCAGCTGGAATGATTGCTCCCAAGCCAATCCAGCAACAGGCTATTCCGGCACAGCTTGCAGGTCAGGATATTCTTGGTATTGCCCAGACCGGTTCGGGCAAGACGGCAGCTTTTGCTTTGCCTATCCTGCAAAAAATCATAACTATCGGTGATAAGCGCAAGGGCAAGACCGCCCGCGCTTTGGTGCTTGCTCCTACTCGTGAGCTTGCAGTGCAGATCGAAGAAACCTTCCGTACATTGGCGAAGGGCGCTCATATTTCAACGGCTCTTGTCCTTGGCGGCGTTTCCCGCATTGCCCAGATCAACAAGATGCAGGCCGGTGTCGATGTTCTGATCGCCACACCAGGTCGCTTAACAGACCTCGTGCGCGACAATCGCATTGATTTGTCCGAAACCCGCTGGCTTGTTCTCGATGAAGCTGACCGCATGCTTGACATGGGCTTCATCAATGATGTCAAGAAAATCGCCAAAGGTACTCACCGCGATCGCCAGACAGCTCTGTTTTCTGCGACCATGCCTCAGGAAGTTGCTACCTTGGCAGCCAGCCTTTTGCGCAATCCTGTGCGTGTTGAAGTGGCGCCTCAAGGCACCACGGCAGCAGAGATCAAGCAGGTTGTTCATATGATCCCGACCCGCCAGAAGAAGCAGGTTTTGTCGGCCATGCTGAAAGACGAAACCCTGTCTTCCGTTATCGTATTTACACGTACGAAACACGGTGCTGACGCGGTTACCCGTATTCTGGAAAAGGACGGCTACAACGTTGCAGCTATCCACGGTAACAAGTCTCAGAATGCCCGTCAGCGCGCTTTGAATGGCTTTAAGGATGGGTCCGTCCGCATCCTCGTTGCAACTGACATTGCAGCACGCGGTATCGATGTTGTCGGTATCAGCCACGTGATCAATTTCGACCTGCCAGATGAGCCGGAGAGCTATGTTCACCGCATTGGGCGCACTGGTCGTAATGGCGCATCCGGCAATGCCATCACGCTTTACGATCCGGCTGAAGAAGGTTCAAAGTTCAAAGCTGTGGAGCGTGTAACCCGCATGCGTTTGCCAATGGCAGATTCGCCGGTTGA
This sequence comes from Phyllobacterium sp. GQ127, assembly GCF_059758635.1. Classification (NCBI taxonomy): domain Bacteria; kingdom Pseudomonadati; phylum Pseudomonadota; class Alphaproteobacteria; order Hyphomicrobiales; family Phyllobacteriaceae; genus Phyllobacterium; species Phyllobacterium sp. GQ127. The sequence continues at coordinate 896,504 of NZ_JCAXDZ010000001.1, read as the reverse complement.
TCTTTCCAGCTTGCCGGCCCGGGCGGCAAACAGCGACCAACGCCCGCCACGCCGCGAAGGTGGCAATAGTGGTGCGCCTGCAAAGAGCAAGAAGCCGCATCGTGGTCAACCAGCTGGCGGCAAGCCTCGGGAACCACGCGGCGAGAAGATTTGGAGCAATGATGGCGGTGCGCCCGCGCAGAAGCGTCCTTTCCGCCGGAATAAAAAAGGCTTTGGTTCCAAAGCTGCATAATTTGAGCTTACATTGAGCAACCTCAATTTTTTGAGAGGCCCTCGGCGTTAAATGCCGGGGGCCTTTTTGTTTATGCCCAAAGATTTATCCCCGTGGCAACAGATTGTGAGATTATGCGCTTGAACGGTGTGATCCGGACAAATAGGTTTAGGGCAGTATATTGAAGGGCTAGGCAATGTATAAATCCGTGATCGAAGCAATTGGAAATACACCGTTAATCCGCCTCAAAAAGGCGTCAGATCTCACCGGTTGCGAGATCTACGGAAAAGCCGAATTTCTAAATCCCGGTCAATCGGTCAAGGATCGTGCTGCGCTCTACATCATTCGTGATGCAGAAAAGCATGGCCAGTTGCGTCAGGGCGGCGTGATTGTCGAGGGCACTGCGGGCAACACCGGGATCGGCTTAACCATGGTTGCCAAGGCACTCGGTTACCGCACCGTTATCGTCATCCCAGAGACGCAGAGCCAGGAAAAGAAGGATGCGCTGCGGCTCCTCGGGGCAGAACTGGTGGAAGTGCCCGCGGTCCCGTACAAGAATCCCAACAATTACGTGAAGGTTTCTGGCCGTCTTGCGGAACAACTCGCAAAAACCGAACCAAATGGTGCAATATGGGCCAACCAGTTCGATAATGTTGCAAATCGTCAGGCACATGTGGAAACCACCGCACAGGAAATATGGCGTGATACGGACGGGAAAGTAGATGGTTTTGTTTCCGCTGTTGGGTCGGGGGGCACCTTGGTCGGCGTCGCCATGGGGCTGAAAGCCAAGAACGAAGCGGTGAAAGTCGCTATTGCCGATCCCCTCGGAGCAGCCCTGTTTTCTTATTATACGACCGGAGAATTTAAATCGGAAGGAAGCTCGATTACTGAAGGCATCGGGCAAGGCCGTGTAACCGCCAATCTTGAAGGCTTTACTCCAGACTTTTCATATCAAATTCCGGATGCTGAAGCATTGGAAATTGTGTTTGATCTGGTGACGGAAGAGGGGCTTTGCCTTGGCGGATCATCCGGTATCAATATCGCCGGTGCTATTCATTTGGCACGTGATCTCGGTCCCGGACATACAATAGTGACTATCTTGTGCGACTACGGCAATCGTTATCAATCAAAACTTTTCAACCCTGAGTTTCTGCGCTCGAAAGACCTGCCGGTACCGCTGTGGATGGAGAGAAACATCGATATTTCTGTACCCTTTGCGAGTGAATAATGGCTTATGACACGACGATCCTTTTTCGCGATGATTCCTATCTGAAAGAGGCCAACGCCACGGTAATAGCGGTTAACGACCGAGGAGGCATCCTCACAGATCAAACCAATTTTTATGCCACATCCGGTGGGCAACCTGGCGATACAGGTGTTTTCGTTCGGTCGGATGGTTCTACAATTGTTATCGCCGCAACTGTGACAGGTGAGACAAAAGAAGAAGTCATCCATGTTCCTGCCTCTGATCAGCCTGTGCCGGATATTGGCGAAAAACTGTTGCTTCGCATTGATTGGGAGCGACGTTACAAATTGATGCGCATGCATGCAGCATGTCATCTGCTGAGCGTTGTTTGCCCGTATCCGATCACCGGCGCGGCCGTCAGCGAAGAAGACAGCCGGGTTGATTTTGACCTGCCTGACGCAGGTGTTACCAAGGAAAGTGCGACTGCAAAATTGATGGAATTGGTCAATGCCAATCATCCCATTTTTACTCGCTGGATCACCGACGAGGAACTCGCTGGAAATCCCGGGCTGATCAAGTCGAAAAATGTCCGTCCACCCACGGGAACGGGGCGTATCAGGCTCGTTTGTATCGGTGAAAATGCTGCCATAGATTCCCAACCTTGTGGTGGAACTCACGTCGCAACGACCGGCGAAATCGGGCAAATCCACATTGGAAAAATAGAAAAGAAGGGTAAGGAAAACCGGCGGTTTCGTATCCGTTTTGGCGCTTTGCCCGAAGGAGAATGAGATGAGCGACAAAAGCGCTTTTGTAGTGTCACCGGATTGGCTTCAGGAAAGGTTGGGACAACCTGGCCTGAGTATCGTCGACGGTTCTTGGTATCTTCCGTTCCAGAATCGTGATCCCAAGGCAGAGTATGATGCGGGACATATTCCGGGCGCTGTCTTTTTCGATCATGATAAAATGGCTGATCCTGACTCCAACTTGCCGCACACATTTCCAAAGCCTGAAACCTTCGCTGCTGCTATTGGCAGCATGGGCATTACCAATAATGACACCATCGTGGTCTATGACGGGCCTGGAGTGTTTACGTCGCCTAGGGTCTGGTGGATGTTGCGCATCATGGGCGCAAAAAAAGTATTCGTTCTTGATGGTGGTTTTGACAATTGGAAGAAGGCGGGCAGGCCAGTTACCGATGAGGTGACAAAGATAGCGCCGTCGGCATTTGTGGCAGATTTCGATGCGGCGAAGATCGCAAGTTTCGACGATATGCACGAGATCGTCCAGGAGGGCACGAGGCAGATAGCCGATGCCCGGGCCGCTGCGCGCTTTACCGGAGTTCAGGCGGAGCCACGGGCGGGATTGCGATCCGGCCATATGCCGAATGCACGCAATGTTCCCTCGTCAGTTCTGGTCGATAATGGATACTTCAAAGATATCAATGGGTTAAAACAAGTGCTCGATGATGCGGGTGTTGATCTGTCGCGCCCCATCGTGACCACCTGCGGCTCAGGTATTACCGCTGCTGTCATTACGCTTGCGCTCGAATCTTTAGGGCACGAGAATAACGTGCTTTATGACGGGTCATGGACGGAATGGGGCGGTGCCAAGGATACTCCCGTAGCCACCGGCGAAGCTTAACAATGCCTACGCTCAAGACACGCGTTACCCATCTCGAAATGACGGATCGCCCAACCGCTGCGATCCCGACGCCAGCCAGCTACAAGCTGGCAATTATGCGGGCAACGAAGATCTCGCTGCCCTTCTATCGATTTTTGTATGAACAAGTGGGCAAGCCACACCATTGGTCAGTCCACCGCAAGCTTGATGACGAAGCGCTTTCTGCAATCATCCATCGAGACAATGTCGAGATCCATGTTCTGTATGTCGAAGGTTCCCCTGCGGGGTTTTTCGAGCTGGTACTAGATCAGGAGCGGGGTGTCGCTGAAATTCTCTATTTTGGCCTTGTAGCAGAGTTTCAAGGGCTTGGACTTGCGAAGTTCTTCCTGAATGAAGCCATCTCCACGGCTTGGATGAGCAGCCCGCAGAAGGTGATTATCGAAACAAATACGCTTGATAGTCCACGAGCGTTGCAAATGTATCAAAAAATGGGGTTCAGGCCAGTGAGCTTTGCTGAGGCTGAAATCGAAACCTGGGATTGATTGCATATTCTGCCGCGAGCATGAATCGGGTGGTTTGACGCTAATCTAATGTGTTTTCTTTGGCATCAAAGGAGACAGTTATGATCACAATTCGATTTATTGCAATGACGACAACAATGGCGCGGCACTATCAAGCCGGTGGTGCCGACGCCAATGGCCAAAAGCCTGAAACCCACCTATCGGATGGGGGCGGAGTGCCTTGCAGGCATTGTTTGCATAATGTGAGGGCCGGCGACAAATATCTCATCCTTTCGCATCGGCCGTTTCCTTCCCCGCAACCCTATGCGGAAACTGGGCCGATATTTCTGCATGCAGATGAATGCGAGCGATATGCGCAGACAGATCAGCTGCCTGAAATGTTCAATAAAAGCAGTGACTTCATCCTTCGCGGCTATTCTTGTCAGGATCGGATTATTTACGGCACCGGCGGGGTAGTCAAAACTGGCGGGATCGCTGACCGGGCTGCGGAATTATTGAAACGGGACGATGTCGCCTATGTTCATATGCGCTCGGCGAGAAATAACTGCTTCCAGTGCCGGATAGAAATGGCATGAAAAATCCCGGGTCACTGACCCGGGATTTTTCATTATAATCAATAAAATCAAGCTGCTAGAACGGCTTTTGCTTCGAACATTTCAAGACCGAGCGCCTCGGCAACAGCACTGTTTGTAATGCGGCCCTTATGCACGTTCAAACCATTGCGCAGGTGCGGGTTGTCGATCAAAGCCTTGACGCCACGATCAGCCAATTGCAGTCCATATTGCAGGGTCGCATTGTTGAGCGCGTGGGCAGAAGTCACGGGAACTGCACCCGGCATGTTGGCGACGCAATAATGGATGACGCCATCCACTTCGTAAGTTGGCTCGGAATGTGTAGTGGCATGGGAGGTTTCAAAGCAGCCGCCCTGATCAATGGCAACGTCAACGATAACAGCACCTTTTTTCATGCCGGAAAGCATTTCGCGGGTTACCAGTTTGGGCGCAGCAGCGCCTGGAATGAGAACGGCGCCAACGACGATATCGGCAGAAAACACTTCTTCATCAAGGGCTTCGATGGTGGAGTAGCGTGTATGGATACGCCCGCGGAACAGATCGTCGAGCTGACGCAGGCGGGGAATCGAGCGATCCAGAATTGTAACGTCTGCACCAAGTCCAGCAGCCATTTGCGCCGCATTGATGCCGACAACACCTCCGCCAATGATGGTAACTTTGCCGGGCAGAACGCCGGGAACACCGCCGAGAAGTATACCGCGACCGCCATTTGCTTTCTGCAAAGCAGTAGCGCCAGCCTGAATGGCAAGGCGGCCAGCAACTTCTGACATAGGTGCAAGCAGCGGCAAACCACCACGCTCGTCTGTCACAGTTTCATAAGCAATAGCCGTCACACCGGAATTCAGAAGACCTTTGGTTTGCTCGGGGTCGGGAGCAAGGTGAAGATAAGTATAAAGAAGCTGACCTTCACGAAGCTGACTCCATTCGGATGGCTGTGGCTCTTTAACCTTTACGATCATGTCAGACTGCTGAAATACTTCTTCTGCAGTCTTTACTACTTTGGCACCGGCGGCCTGATAGGCTCCATCATCTGCGCCAATTCCTGTACCAGCTCCGGACTGGATTATGACCTGATGGCCATGGGCAACATATTCGCGTACGGCACCCGGAGTCAGGCCGACGCGATATTCATGGTTTTTAATTTCTTTAGGGCAACCAACGCGCATAATGCCTCCTCATTGTTCTGCTTTGCTTATTGGGGAGCAATATAACACCACATCTCCCATCGCATGTCCTTGCCAAATGGCCTCGACGGTTGGTGGTTATTCGCGTATTCTTGCGTAGTAATTGCTATAAGTAATGGATTATTCGAACAATGTCGCTGGACAGGATTGATATCGCTATACTTGATAATTTGCAGAAAGACGGACGCATGTCGAATGCGACGTTGGCGGAAAAAATTGGCCTGTCGCAATCTGCCTGTTCGCGGCGCTTGGACATACTGGAAAAGTCCGGCGTTATTCGTGGATATCATGCACGTTTATCCAACAAATTGCTCGGTCATCCCGTCACGGTAATCGTCAATATTTCGCTTTCTGGACAGGCGGATAATCAACTTCGCGAATTCGAGACTGCAGTGCGGCGATGTCCGAATGTTCTGGTTTGCTATCTCATGTCAGGTGAATACGATTATCTGCTTCGTATTGCTGCGAAAGACCTTGAAGATTATGAGCGTATTCATAAATTTTGGCTCTCAGCCATGCCGCATGTCACCAAAATAAACTCATCTTTTGCTCTTCGTGAAGTCGCGGACCGAACCGGATTGGGAGTGGAGACGGGCTTGATAGAAATCTCATCGAACCCGTAACTCGCGTCAATACAACCATTTTTCTCTCCATGGTTGAAAATCTTCGGCAAAAATCGGAGGTTTTTCGGCAAAAGTCGCGGAAATTTCTGTGTTGGAGATGATTATTCGTCAAAACTCCCTCAAGATTCCATTGGTCCTGACCGTGGTGGTCCAAGAGGGCTTAAATTGACGTAATCGACTTTTTGAGTTTGGCAGGAGCCTTTGTGTGCCAAGCCAGTTTTATCCGATGGCTGAGTTCTTCGTCGGAAATGGCATCAAGGTGAATTAGTATATATGGCCATCCCTTATAATGGTCGGTCTCGAAATAGATGCTGGGTGCACTTTCCATAAGGAGAGGCTTTTCCTCCAGCGGACAATAAATTGCAAAGCTCGATTCATCCTTCAAGCGCCCCATGAATGAGGTTTTGACCTTCAACGAGGGCGTGCCGTGAGTTGTGCTTTTTATGAGCTCTGGTAAATGCAGGGCATCAGCCAGTTTCCAGATACGCTCAAACGCACGCTCTAGATTTTCGTCGGTCACGATTTATAGAAGACCTGGCGTACATCGATATATTCGGAGCGGAAGCCTGCCTCGCAATAGAACAGGTAAAATTCCCAAAGCTTTTTGAAACGACCGTCAAAGCCGAGATGGCGCAGCCGGTCCCATGATCCCCAGAAACGCTCCCGCCACTCAGCTAAAGTTCGGGCGTAATCCTGCGGGAAGATATTTTCGCGGTACATGTCGAGACCAAAGTCCTTGCCGAGACTTTTCAGCTTTGTGGGCGTTGGCAGCATACCGCCCGGAAAAACATAACGCTGGATGAAATCCGGACGCTTACGGTAGCGCTCAAAGGATTTGTCATTGATGGTAATGATCTGAAGTCCAGCGCTGCCACCGGGATTCAAGCAATCCTTGACCTTTGAAAAGAATACGGGCCAGTATTTTTCGCCGACCGCCTCAAACATTTCTATAGAAGCAATGTGATCATACTTGCCGGTCTCATCGCGATAGTCCTGAAATCGGATATCAACCTTTTCGGAAAGACCGGCTCGTTGAATGCGTTGGCTTGCATAATCGAATTGCTCGCGGCTGATTGTTAGACCGGTGATCTTGGCTCCAATTTCGCGGGCCGCAAATTCGGCAAAACCACCCCAGCCGCAACCGATCTCCAAAACGCGCGAATCAGCGGTGATTCCAATATTGCGGGCGAGGGCGCTGTACTTTGCCGTTTGGGCGCTTTCCAGATCGTTTGCGCCTTCAGCAAACAAGGCGGATGAATAGGTCATGGTGGGATCCAGCCACTCACGGTAGAAGGCGTTGCCGAGATCGTAATGGGCAGAGATATTCTTGCGCGAACGGCTTCGGGTATTTTCGTTTAGCCAGTGACGTAAGCGCTGCACCGTATTGACGAACCAGCTTGAACCGCCGGCAATGTCTTCGCCAACCTGTTCATTGACAACAAAAAGTTCAAGAAAAGTGGTGACATCAGGACTGTCCCAATCGCCGTCCATATAGGATTCGGCAACCCCAATTGTTCCGCTGGATAGAGCGCGGCGGGGAAGGTTCCAATTGTGCAGAACCAACGAAGCATCAGGACCTGTCTGTTTGCCGCCTACCTTGAATATCTGCTTGTCGGGCGTGGTTATGGTCAATGTACCACGGGGCAGATGGACCGCAGCCCGCAGTGCAGCCTGTACTTTTAACGGGAATCCCTTCAAAGCCGCGCCGACATTTTCCGGTGTCAGCAACTTCAATTGGGCTAGACTATCGGTGGAAAGGGTCTTTTTAATATTGGTCATCGGTCCAGACTTTCCGTTCGCTGACTTAATATTTCCCCCAAAGGACAATAGTTCAAGAGATTTTTCTCATCGTAGCTTGCGTGGCATGATTGCATTTCTCTGATCGGCAACTCTCAGCCTAGGACAAGAACTATGGGTGTCGGGCAAGCTGCACCAGGCAAAAGGATTGGCTTCCAGCGTAGACCATCTGGCCTTTGAAAATAGACAAAAAACGACAAAAATACATGAAGTTTAGACAGGAAGCGTCAATTGTATACATATGCGTGTGATAAGTAACATCTGTACATGCCATGATTCTGTTAAGCATTTACGGCAATTTGGTTTTTATATGTGCAGTAAGTATTTAAAAATTTATGGAAGTTTTTTGCTCCAGTCTGTAAATTATGAAACTATCATTTGCAAATAAATGCCTGATAAACAACATCAATAACCAATATTATCAATTCTGGCTTTCCGCTAAGTAAAATTAAAGGTATAAGAATTATCGTAATGGAATGTGGTCCGGGGGATCAGTTCGTGAAAACTGCAGGTTGTATTTTTTAATACGATCATGAGGAGGATGAATGAGTTCTGGGAATCGAGTAAACCAAGTCGTTGCGGCATCGATTTTTGCTGCGCTTGGGTTCAGCGCTCCAGCGGTTGCCGCTGTGGCGAACGGCAATCTTGGAGTGCAGATTCAGATAACGGCGGAATGCCGTGTCGTCTCAGCCAGCACGCTGGACTTCGGCTCTCACGGTCTTCTCGTAGCAAATGTTGATTCGAGCAGCGTCCTCACGGTTCAATGCACCAATGGCACACCTTATACAGTCGGGCTCGGCCTTGGCGCGGGTTCAGGTGCTACATTGGCATCACGCAAAATGACGGGTCCAGCCGGAGCAACCGTTAATTACTCGCTTTATAAGGATGCGGCCTATACCACGCTCTGGGGCAATGCGGTGCCGGCAGATCTGGTTTCAGGTACGGGGAATGGTGCGAGCCAAGCCATAACGGTCTATGGCCGTGTGACGGCTCAAACGACACCGGCCATCGGAACATACACCGATACAGTCGCGATCGAAGTTACCTACTGACCTTTTCACAAAGGAGAACAAAGTGCGATCCATGCTTTACAGCATTGGCGTCATGAGCCTCTGTGTGCTTTTTTCTGGCCCACTCCATGCCGCTTCACTGCGTGTTTCCCCGACAAACATTGATTTGGTTGCGCCGGGCAGCGCGGGTGTATTGACGCTCACCAATGAGGCCAAACGGCCTATCAATGTGCAGATACGTATTTTCCGCTGGACACAGGCCAATGGCGTGGAGCGGCTTGAGCCGACGAATGATGTTGTGGTCAGTCCGCCTTCAACAAAACTCACCGGCGGCAAGGACTATGCTGTTCGTGTTGTCCGCGTTTCGAAACAGCCTGTTGCCGCAGAGGAAAGCTACAGGGTTGTTGTTGATGAACTGCCCGACCCATCGCGCAAGCAAGGGGGCACGGTGACTTTGGTGGTGCGATATTCGATCCCGGTATTCTTCAGAGGCCAGGATGCGTCTCCGCCGAAGGTCGCATGGGGTGTTGCAAAAACAAAAGGATCGCTGATGCTGACCGCCCGAAATACGGGTGATACGCGACTTCGATTGGCCGAAGTGCAATTGTCACAAGGCGGACGTGTCCTTGGCACGCGCGGGGGGCTCGTTGGATATGTCCTTGGCGGCGCCAGCATGCAATGGCCCATTGGCGCAAGCAAATCAATCTCATCCGGTCGGGTAGCGCTTAAGGCTCTCAGCGACGCCGGACCTGTCAATGCAGATGTTGCGATCAGCGGCCGCTAAACTCGGCGGCATCCTTTGCATAAGTCTGTGCATGGTATCAATTGGACAGTCTCAACAACCAGAAGTTGATCCTGTTGACTTGTCTGTGTCCCCGAGCGGGGAAGCGCAGGATCTACATCTTGAAGTCTACATCAATGATGAACCGACGGGGTTGATCGGTAGCTTCAGACAATTGCCCGATGGTGATTTGTCAGCACAACCCGAGGAATTGCGGGAGGTTGGTCTGAAGCCGATGGACAATGCGCGGGATCAGGATGGATCAATTCGAATCAATCGTCTCGCCAATGTCGAATTTCGTGTCGAGGTCGAAACACAGCGCCTCTATATCTACACTGACAATGGAGCGCGATCCGCCAAAATTATCGATGCCAATCCACGGCCTGAAAGGGACACCCCAAAACCTCAATCGGGCTATGGCGCTGTTCTGAATTATTCTCTGTTTGCCAGCACAGATGATTTGATGTCGAGTAATGTAAAACCGTTTCAAGGCGTGTCAGGCGGGTTTGATGCTCGGTTCTTCAGTCCCTATGGGACGCTCAGCCAGTCATTCACCGCAAACTTATCGCAAGGAGAACTGGAAGGAGTTCGGCGGTTAAACACCACGTGGAGCTTTTCTGATCCTGAACGGCTCATTACTTACCGTGCGGGTGACTTTATTTCCGGCGGATTGCCATGGACACGCCCCGTTTTCCTTGGCGGCATGCAGATTCAGCGTAATTTTACCCTGCGCTCAGATTTGGTAACGCTGCCGGTGCCGATACTTTCAGGAACCGCCGCGGTGCCTTCCACATTGGAAGTCTATACGCAGAACGTTCGAACCTATAGTGGCGACGTGGCTTCCGGTCCTTTTGAGGTCACCAATTTCCCGGTCTTTTCCGGACAAGGCGAGGCGCAGATTGTGTTGCGGGACACCTTGGGGCGAGAGACACGTACAACCGTACCATTCTATTCGTCGAGCTCGCTGCTCCGCAAAGGATTATGGGATTTTTCAGCCGATGTGGGCGTGGCACGGCGTAACTTTGGCACAGAATCGAACGATTACGATGATGATGTCATGGGCGCTCTTACCACGCGTTACGGCTTGACCAACTGGCTGACGTTGGAAGGCCATCTTGAAGGGGGGGCCGATCTGGTGAATGGCGGACTAGGCGTTGCGTTTCCGCTGGGTGCATATGGTGTCACCTCATTGGCAGCTGCCGGCAGCCACCACGACGGCGATACGGGATTGTTGCTCAACGGCTCAATCGAAATGACCTATAAGAACAGGTACACGATCTATGGCCGCGTCCAGCACACATTCGGAAACTACGACGATATTGCTTCGGTGACGGCGAGCGACCAGCTCAATTATATTTACGGCGTTTCCGGACTGCCTGCTATCAGCACACGGGTGCCGAAATCACTGGTGCAAGCCACGCTTTCAATGCCTGGACCGTTTGAAGGCAGCAGTATGAACTTTTCTTATACACAGCAAACGCTGGAATCCCGAGATAAGAGTACTATTGTCAGTGTCTCCTACAACCAGCAGCTCTTCAAGAGCAGCTCGTTTTTTGCCACTGCTTTCACCGATCTGGAGGATAGCGGCAGTTTCGGTATTTTCGCCGGGCTGACCATTCCGTTTGACAATAATATCTCCGTTTCGACCGGCTACGAACAAACAAATGATGGCCCATCAGGATTTGCCGAGATTGCCAAGTCGGAGCAGCGCGTAGAAGGCGGTTATGGCTGGCGTTTGCGCACGAGAGAGGGCGAAACACCAGATCGCTATGCCTCTGCCAGCTATCGTGGCAGGCATGCTCGCGTTGAAGGCAGCGTACAGCAATATGATGACAATGTGCGCGCCACGGCTCAGATCGAAGGCGCGATTGCAGTTGCCGGTGGCGGCGTATTTGCCACCAACCGCATTGATGATGCTTTTGCGGTGGTCGATGCGGGCGCGCCTGGCGTCGATGTCAGCTATGAGAATCGCCCGGTCGGCCGGACCAATGGACGGGGCAGAATATTGGTGCCTGACCTTCGGGCTTATGAGCCCAACACGCTTGCTATTGATCCTGCGAATTTGCCCGTCGATGCCAGTATAGGCTCGACGCGCGACATTGTGGTTCCCGCCGATCGCAGCGGCGTTGTGGTGAACTTCAACGTGGCGCAGACCACGGCCTCAGCGCTTGTCAGCCTGATGGACGCAGCTGGCAAGCCGCTGGATGCCGGATTGAGCGGGCGGGTCGGCGATGCGGGAGAGGAATTCGTCGTCGGCTATGATGGCGAGGCCTATATTTCAGGTCTGGAAGCGAAAAACAGCGTTTCTGTCCAACTTGCCGACGGCAGCACCTGCACTGCCAGATTTGCCTATCAAGCTGCGCGCGGGACACAGGTCAAAATAAAGAATGTGGTGTGCCAATGAAGATTTTCGTTTTGAGAATGCTATTTGTCTTCGGCTTGGGACTGGCTCCGGCTTCCGCACTGGCGCAGTCCTGTACATTCACCACCACGGCCATGACATTTTCCGGATCGCCTTTGCAAGGCGGTGCGATCGATGCCACTGCAACCCTCACATCAACCTGTACGGCCGTGCTGGGTTTGTTTCGAGAAGTTTTGGTCTGCCCAAATATTAATGCCGGAACGGGTGGCACGGATGCTTCCGGTGCCCGCACAATGACAGGGCCAACTGCATTGCAGTTCCAGCTCTATCAGGACTCAGCGCGACAAGTTGTTTGGGGTTCGTATAATTGGGCATTCGCCACCAGACCGCCTGCCATCCTGGTCGGTATTTTTCCGATCTTGGGCACTGGCACCACTACGACGACGATCTATGGACGAATATTGCCCAACCAGACGACAACACCACCCGGCGCTTACAGTTCTGTGTTTTCCGGGGCGCAAACGCCATTCCGATATCGGTTTGATGATGGCAACGGATGCGGAAGTGGTGCAGGAACAACTGCAGCGACAAGCTTTACCGCCAGCCTGAATGTTGCCAAGGATTGCCTGGTCTCTGCCACTAATGTCAATTTTGGCTCACGGGGTATTTTGAGCTCGAACGTTGATGCAACCGGCGCAGTGAACGTAACCTGTTCAGCAACAACGCCTTACTCCGTCTCTCTAGGAAATGGTTTGAATGGCACTGCTCCGACCGCGCGGCGCATGAGGAAGGGCGTGGGGACAGAATATGTAACTTACGGGCTTTATCGCGATGTAAACCGACTTTTGCCGTGGGGTGAGACTATTCCTACCAATACGGTCGCCGGTACCGGAAATGGCTTGGCACAAAACATCCCCGTTTATGCAACGGTTCCACCACAGAACACGCCATCACCGGGGACTTATACAGATACGGTGGTTATTACTGTAACCTATTGAGCAGTAGGAGCCTTGAAAAAGCAAAAGGCCGGGAGCTACCCGACCTTCCTAAACTTATCTCAACATCAGTGCCAGTACATCCGTGGTCAAAAATGGAAATAAGCTATTCGCTATACATAACCATTACCCTCTCATTGCGACAGAATAATGACATTCTCCAAGAAACTTGAGCGCGTACGCAGTACAAATCGCGCTTGAGACCAAGGTGGACGATCAAGGTAAAGACAGGGTTAATGGAAATCAGAAAGTGGTCTGGTTTGCGAGCAACTTGCCGATAATTTTCCCCGCGGCAGCCGGGAGATCCTCGGCGATAAGGCCAAAGCCGAGATGATGGGCGGCCGCACCATGAATGAAGACTGCGGCACAGGCTGCCTCAAAGGCTGGCATGCCTTGCGCCATCAAGCCCGCAGTCAGGCCAGCAAGCACGTCGCCTGAACCTGCCGTGGCCAAAAGCGGCGTGCCATTTGTGTTGATTGCAGCGCGACCGTCAGGCGATGCAATAATTGTGTCGGCTCCCTTATAGATGACAATTGCACAAGCGAGTTTTGCCGCAGCACGGGCACGCTCGACCTTGGACGGCATGCTGGTTTCCGTTAGCTCTGGAAAGAGGCGCTTGAACTCGCCTTCATGCGGTGTCAGCACCAGTCTGATGGCACCGGGTCCAGCTGCAGAATTAAACAGTGTTTCGCGCTCATCCTTGAACGATGTGATCACGTCTGCATCGAAGACGACACCGGCCTTGGTTTCGCTGAGAAGAGCCAGTGCAAATTCCCGGGCTTTCCGCCCTACACCGAAAGCTGGCCCGAGTACAAACGCCGCAACTTTGCGGGTTTCCGTGAAAGTTGCGAGATCGCGCCGGTTCTCGCATTTTTGCAGCATAATCGATGTGAGGTGCGCGGCATTGGCCGCAAGCGCTTCTTCTGGTGCGAGCAATGTGACGGCACCAGCTCCACTGCGTGCCGCTGCCAAGGCCGACAACCGCGCGGCGCCCGTCGACGTGGCACCGCCGGAAAAAACGGCGACATGACCACGGGCATATTTATGGGTGTTTTCTTCCAGAACCGGCAGCCGCGCTTTCCATAAGGCGGGCGTGTTTTCAAAACACTGAGGCCTGATGGCGGTCAAAACATTATCGGCGATACCGATATCAGCGACAATAACTTCTCCAGACAGAGTGCGTCCGGGATAAAGCAGATGGGCGGGTTTCTTGCGGAAGAACGTGATCGTCGTGTCTGCCTGAAAAGCCGTACCAAGAACCTGACCGGTCAACCCGTCCAACCCTGAGGGTATGTCGATGGCAACGCGATGGCAGGTGGAGCCGTTTGCAGTGCTGATGGCAGTGGCGGCCGGGCCGCTCACCGCGCGATTGAGGCCCGCGCCGAAGAGGGCATCGACAATCACGCCAGAAGGTGCGGATTTGAAATCGGCAATGTCCTGCACTTTGATCGGACAATGCTTCGCAGCTTGCGCGGCATCGGTTCCGTTCTTTGGCTCGCCATGCGTCCAAAGGTTTACCGAGGCACCGCTCGCGCCGAGAATGCTGGCCACGACATAGCCGTCGCCGCCATTGTTGCCCGGCCCGCAAAGAATATGAAACGCGCTGGCATCGCCATGATGGCGCAGGAGATGGCGTGCAACAGCGTTGCCGGCATTGAGCATCAGGTGATAGCCGTCATGAATACCGGCCTTGATCGTCGATTGATCGGCGTGGGCCATTTCGGCGGGAGTTAAAATCTCATTTGCCATGTCGCGCGCGTTTCCTGCCGTTGTCATTCGAGCTTAATCGCTAAATTTTTATGGTGAAAGACTTTGCCGTGACAATGCATCCAAACTGCGCGTCGCGCGTTAGTGATCTATCACGCCAGGAGTAAATCATGACAACAAGTATCAAAGAACACATGGAAGTCATCGGTGCCGATGGGATTCACGTTGGAACGGTGGACCGCGTAGAGGGTGGCCGCATTAAACTGACCAAGAAAGACAGCGGTGAGGGCTCCCATAAAGGCCATCATCACTATATTTCAACAGCACTCGTAGCGGAGGTCGAAGGCGACAAGGTACGTCTTTCCGCAAATTCCGATGTTGCGGTCATGTTCGAAGAAGAGGCTTCGGACGACAGGTAAGCCAGAAACCGACTGTATTTTTCGCAAGGAGAATCGCTTTGGGTGATCCACCGCAAATTCCTGATCCGGGTCCGGATACGAACCGGCCTGTTGATCCGGTGCCTGGTCCGCGTCCGGATGAAACACCGCCGCTACCGAATCCGCTGCCCGGCGAAATTCCGATAGAAGAACCGCCACCGCCGGAGCAATTGCCGGATGAGTTGCCTTTGCCCAATCCGGACGAAGTACGCGAGCCGCCTCAGCACGTATGAAGAAAAAGCAAAACGGTCGCTCAATGAGCGACCGTTGCATTTGTGCTGAGCGGATCAACCTTTCGAAGGCATGTTCTTGTCATGATGTCTTTGGCCATGGTGCTTCTTGTGGCCATGGCGCATTTCGCTTTTGTCAATTTTCCCGTCTTCATTGCGATCCATGAGGGCGAAGCGTTTGGCCTTCTGCTTTTCGACTTCGGCAATCGTAACCACGCCGTCGCCATTTACATCAAGGCGCTTGGTCATGCGCTGAGCTTGCCGCTCAACCAGACGTTTCATCGCCATGGCTTCAATTTCCTGTTTGGAAAGGGTGCCGTCCTTATCGGTGTCTGCTTCCTTCAGGCGATCAATATTGGTAAATTCTGCCTGATCTAAGGCGCCGTCGTCGTTCGCATCGAGCCGGGCATTTCTCTTATGTTCATGGCCCGGAGTTTTAGTCGCTTCTTTGGCCACGGGAGGCTGGTCGGGTGTTTGCGTCTGGGCAAACGCGCCGCCGAGAGCAAAGACCGTCAAAAAGGTTCCGGACAAAGCGAGAGCGATAATTCGTTTCATTTTTTCTCTCCTGTAGCGCGAGCGGATTGTCCGCTCCGTGTACAGACCGTAGCGTTGCCAAAATGAACGGGAGATGATCGGCGAATTAATATTTTGTAATGCAAAGGCTGCGGCACAGCGGAAATAATAAAGACGGCCACGTTACTTCGCGGCGGCAGGAGAGACGTCAATCAGCCCGCCCGACCCTATCCTCAATTTGATAGCAGTCGCGCCTTGCCCTTGCGGGCAGATGGCTTGTGACAGATTTCAAAGGGAATTGATATCGTAATCTCAGGCTATTTAAGCGGCCAAAACAGCATCAGAGCAGGAACGGCGGTCAGCACGATGATCAGCGACAGGGGCAAGCCAAGCTTGGGGTAATCGTTGAACTTATAGCCGCCTGGGCCCATGACCAGCGTATTGCACTGATGCCCGATAGGGGTGAGAAAATCGCACCCGGCACCAATTGCCACCGCCATTAAAAAAGCCTCTGGCCGGAAGCCAAGGCCGGTTGCAAAGCTTGTCGCAATGGGAGCCATGACCAGCACCGTCGCCGCATTATTGAGAAATGGCGTCACGGCCATTGCGGCAATAAGGATCAGCGCCAATGCCGCGAAGGGCGGTAATTGATGAGCGATCTGCGTGAGGAAATGTCCGATCAAATCTGTGCCGCCGGTGGTTCTCAAAGCGTCGCTGACGGGAATTAGCGCTGCGAGCATAACGAGGATCGGTCCGTCAATTGCCGTATATAAATCACGCAGCGGTATGGCCTTGAACAAGACCATGGCCACTGCTGCCGCAAAGAAGGCTATAGATACGGGCAGGAGGCTAAAAGCCGTAACGCCAATAGCTGCCAGCAGAATGAGCAGCGGCACCAGCCCGCGGCGCACGCTACCCAGCAATATGGTTCGCTTTGCCAGGGGAAGGCAGCCGAATTCACGCAGCAGATTGGGAAGCACGCTATCGCGGCCTTGAAGCACAATGACATCTCCTAGTTGAAATCTGACTTCGCCCAAGCGATCCTTGATCCTTTCACCCTGCCTGCTGATGGCAAGAAGATTGACATCATAGCGATCAAACAAGGCCAGTTCCCGCGCCGAAACACCAATCAATGGCGACGTGTCTCCCACGACGGCTTCGATGGAATCGATTTCGGCCAAACCGCCCGACTCCGAATGGGATCGGTCGCGCGATAGCTGGAGCTTTCCGCTCGTGACGATAGCGTGGAGGGCTTTCGGATCTCCCTGCAAGATGAGTACGTCTTCCTGGGCAAGCTTTGTATCGGGCAGGGGGGTAACGCGCCGCCCGCCGCGAATGATGGAGGTGACGATCGCCCCACCTTCGGCTGGCTTTACAACATCCGTCATGCTTTTGCCTATGACGGTCGATTCCTTGGAAACGGTTGCTTCCGACACATAATTCAATATTTCAATTGCCTCTTCGGCTGAAACATCTTCGCGGGTTCGCGTTGGTACTAACCAATAAAACAAAACCAGATAGACTATACCGACCGCAGCAAGCGTTGCTCCGACGGGCGTAAAATCAAACATGGTAAAGCTTTCGCCAACCATTTCGGCACGGATGCGCGAGACCACAATATTTGGCGATGTGCCGATCTGGGTCATCAAGCCGCCAAGCAGTGCACCAAATGACATAGGCATCAGAAATACCGAAGGCGATACGTTGGAGCGGCGGGCAAACTGGAAGGCGATAGGAATCATGATTGCCAGAGCGCCGATATTTTTAACAAAAGCCGCCAGAATGGTGACGACAATCACGAGAATGGCAAGCTGCGCCCGGACCGATGACAGGCTTGGCACAAAGCGCTGAACCGCCGCTTCCATGAGTCCGGACCGTGCTACCCCCGCGCTGACCACCAATGCGCTGCCAACAATAATCACAATCTCGTCGCTGAAGCCGCGAAACGCATCTTTATAAGGCACGACACCGACAAGCACAGCCACAAGCAGCGAACACATTGCCACGACGTCATAGCGGAAACGTCCCGATATGAAGGCAGCCATCATGAGAGCGATGACCGAAAAGGACAGGATTTGTTGAGTGGTCATAAGGGTCTCGTTTTGTACCGAATTCGCGATAAGGCAAATTTGTTCCGCCTCAGCTCGGAAAACGGGAAAAATCGTTCTGCATTCGTAGGAGAACTAAAAGCGTGATTCCCTGGCGGAGTAAAACAGTGTCTGACAAGTTTGAACAATGCGCCGTGTATCGCACCCATGCAGGACCACAAACTGCATCTGAGCGACAGCCACGCAAAGTTGGGCACGCGCACCAGCTAAGCGTTATTTCGACGGAGGTATCGGGGCAGAAAGACTGTCGGTTTGAGATTGAACCGGGGAAACATCGTCTTTGGAAAGGAGGGCCACAGCGCCTAAAAGGCAAAATAAACCGATAAGAACGGCAGTTACAATACACTGATGTCTCATTAAACAGTCCCGTATGCGAAGGAAATATAAGCTAACCAATTTTTTTGACCATAATCGGGCCATTTAAAAAAAGCGACATTCGAATATCTTATTAAACAGATTTGATCGCTATACATATAGTTTAAAAGTAATTCTAAAATATTCCATGCGATGAACGATTCTAGTCTTGCGAAACCTTGCTGATGCGTTCTTGACTATAGCGGTGAGGGGATAACGGGCGCTTGCGCCCGTTATCCCCTTTTCATTAATCCATCTGGACGTTGGCGTCTTTAACGACCGGCGTCCATTTGGTGATCTCAGCCTTGACGTGGGCGGCCAGTTCTTCTGGAGTGGAGCCAACGATATCGGCGCTGAATTCCTTCATTTTACCGACCACGACAGGGTCCTTCATGGCCTCTACAGCTGCCTTGTTTAAGGTTGCGACCACTTCCGGTGGTGTTCCGGCCGGAGCAAACAGAGCATTCCAGCTATAGGTTTCATAGCCGGGGATTGTCTCGGCAATGGTTGGTACATCGGGGAAGGAAGCTGCTCGCTTAGTCGTTGTCACGCCGAGCGCCCGTAGAGTGCCACCCTTCATATGGGAAGAAGAAGAAGGAAGATTGTCAAACATGATCGGCACCTGATTGCCAACCACGTCGTTCAGAGCGGGGCCAGCACCTTTATACGGAATGTGCTGCAGGGAGACACCGGCCATTTTCTTGAACAACTCTCCGGAAAGATGCAGCGGCGTTCCGTTGCCCGAAGAGGCATAGCTGTACTTATCCGGATTGGCCTTCAAGAGGTCGACCAGTTCCTTGACATTCTTTACAGGCAGCTCCGGATTGACGACCAGGACATTCGGCACGATGACCAGCAGCGAAATCGGCGTGAAGTCCTTTTCAGCATCATATGGCTTGGTTTTCAGGATGAGCGGATTGAGCGCGTGCGTTGCAACCGTTCCCATAAGGATCGTATAGCCATCCGGATCAGCGCGAACCACATTGCCTGTACCGAGGCTGCCGCCAGCGCCGCCGACATTCTGAACCACGATCTGCTGCCCAAGTATGTCGGACATTTTATTGGCGATCACGCGTCCGACCACGTCGGTCGACCCGCCGGCTGCGAAAGGAATCACCAATGTTACGGGGCGATCGGGGAAGGCCTGTGCCTGGGCGGAGCCTCCAAGAGCTGTTGCTGCCAGCAGTGAAAGGCCGAGGGCGAGACTAGCACGCCGGGTGATCGCAGATAGTGACATTCATTTTCCTCCCTGATGTCGCTTAGGTGATGAGGTTAGTAAAGCACGCGAAGCTGCCTGACGGAAGCACGTTAGGTCGAATGTTCGATTGGAGGCGCAGCATTGTTGAATCAAGTAACGCAATCAGCATTTTCCTGGCGTCGTCATTTGCCGCACGGGCCGCTGATGCCACGACACAATCAGGTGTCTTACTCAAAATCCGAATCGTCGATAGGAGCCTTGCGTCCCGGGACCATAGCCCCGGTCGTCAACTCATTGCCAAGTTCACGATCAGCGGCAAGGGAAGCAATTTCCTCCGGATCGCGTAATCCTTGCGCAAAAAGCGTCATGACGATTCTGGCTAGCCTGCTTGCATCGGGATGAAGCCGGCGATCCCGGCCAAGAATAGTGGAGGCTGTTTCATGAGCGCGGTCCATAATGTCCCACTCATGCGGCGTGAATTGCGTTTCTTTGCGTGATCCGAATGGCATCGACCTCTCTCAGAGCGGAGCTTAAGATGACACAAGCTTATATTGGTTTTTCTCTATGTCCACGTGATTATGAGGTGGTTTTCCTGCGGCAGAGCGCCAGAAAAGCAAAAGGCTTAGCGATTTCTCGCTAAGCCTTTGAAGTGACTGGCTCCCCGGGCCGGATTCGAACCAGCGACCAACCGGTTAACAGCCGGTTGCTCTACCACTGAGCTACCGGGGAATAGCTTTTCAGTCATCAGCGAGGTGGCCTATAGCAAAAGGGTTTCGCTTTTGCAAAGGACCATTTCACTTTTTTTCATTTAATGTGCACAACAAAACGCTGGCATCAGCAAAAACACTTCCTACATCAGAGCTATCCCGTCCAATGAAGCAGAAGGATTTTGAGTGTCCGACGGACCTAAACAGACCGATAACCTTGGCGATCACGCCGAAAAGCCTCACAGGCGACGGCATATCCGCATTCTCGGACGGCACATACCCGTGCCGCAATCGGTGGCAATGCGTCGCACGCTTGGCGGAGGGTTGGTTGCGGGAGGCATATTGGGCTTTCTGCCCGTGCTTGGATTTTGGATGGTTCCTTTAGGCCTCGTTGTGCTCTCACAGGATTCGGCCATCGTCAGGCGCAAACGCCGCCAGCTCGAAGTCAAAATTCTGCGCCGCTGGAAAGCCAGCCGGTTTGGCACAGACAAAGACAAAAATTGACGCTGCTTACGGGCACTCTGTGCCGAAGTTGTGCTGTGTGACAATTTCCATTTGTTAAGCAGAATGCGGCCTGTCTGTGAATGAGTGATTTTAGCTGTTGCAGCACAAAACAAAAACGACTATTCAGAACGCCGCGAGTGACCGGTTCAGAATGAAAATGCGTCACTTTCATAAGTAGTTAATTTCATTAGCTATTTGCAGTTGAGGCCTCGTGGCGGAGTGGTTACGCAGAGGACTGCAAATCCTTGCACCCCGGTTCGATTCCGGGCGAGGCCTCCAACGCCCAAATCCCCGAGCATAAGCATCTGAATTATAAGGCTTTTTTCTCAGGTGTGGCAGCATGGGACGCCACCACACCTTCAGGGTGTGGCAGCTTGTTCTCTATTTCACCCCAATCGATTTTCGAAACGGCTTGCACGGCGAGCTTCGCACGCTGCGCATTGCGGGTATAAATCTTTGACGTTTTTGGGTCAGACCAGCCAAACATTCCTTCAAGCATTAGGTCGGTAGCTTCGTTCTCCGCCATGTTCGTAGCCAAGCCTTTGCGTACGCTGTGAGCGGACAAATGTGGCAGACCGGCCTGGGTAAACCAATCAGAAACGCGGTTACCTAAACCTTTGATGGAGTAGGGCTTCTTATGCTCGGAAATCATGTAAGCCATCCCTTTGAGTGGATGGAGTTTTAAAACCGCATCTAAAATGGGATGAATCGGTATTTGTAGAATGACGGGCTTTCGGTTGCGGTTCTTAAAAACCTTGAACTCGAGCTTGTCGCCGCGCCGATGCTGAGGCCCGATCTGGGCAAGATCGGAGACGCGAACGCCCGTGAACATTAAAAGTGAAATCGCCAGCACTGCTTTTGAAGCTTGGCCATGATGTTCAATGAATTGGCTGATTTCTTCCATGCGCGCAGTTGCATGTCCATTCGTTTGCTTGCGAAATGATGCGACCAGCTTTGCAATATTCTGCTTTACCAAAGGTTGGGGCTTCGCAGACTTACCAGCTTCAAAAATTTGCCGAAGTATTTTTAACCGTTCGTCGGCGGCAAAGGGCGTTTCCTTTTTTCGGTCCCGCAGCACTTCGATGTTTGCCGCGTCGAGGATGGCAATCGGCATGTAGGCGTAAAGACGCTTGTCGGTCTTGGATATAGGCTCCAGCAACATACTGTCGATAATGGATCGGCGCTTTGCTCTCGTTGTGGAATCCAAGCTCTGAAAAGCACTGCTCTGTAGGTAGTTTGAGCAGAGGAAATGAAAGGTATTCGGTCGGGCCACGCCCGGTAGCGTTAATTCGTCCGATACGGCGGCCTCAGCGATTGCAACGCCATTCCGCGCTGACCAGTACGCTTTTGAAAACTCTTCGCTGTGCGGGTTGTCTGGAAGTCGACAAATCCTTTGACCATTGATCCGGAAATAATATCTCAGCTTACCGTGTCGAGAACGGTTCGTTTCGATAAATGGCTGATCAATTGTCGCCAAATCGTTCATACCGATGCCCTCCAGCTGGATACATCGGCCTCTCTTGCGCCATCTACAGGCCACTCTGCCATGGCCGCTTCGATTTCAGCTATACGCCAAAACTTGCGCGTATGCCAAATCCTTGCTGGGGGAAGTGCTCCTTCTTTCACCATGGCGTCGACTGTATTGGGTGCGACGCCCATTGCTAACGCCACTTCCGTGCGGTTAAGGCCAAGGCGTGGGATGTTTCGAGTTGTTTCGGTGCGGGCCATTGTTTCACCCCTGCAGTTTCAAAAGGCGTTCCTTAAGGACTTTCACCTTTGTGACTTTGCCTGCTTGTTGCTGGTTTGCTTGCTGGCGAGCATCAGTTGGATCCTCGGCATCAACGTCAATGAAAGAGCCGGACTCGTAGTGAACGCGGAATGTCGTCATGACTGCTTCCTCGCAATGCTACGGATGATGACAAGGCCCATGTCAGTATCGCCAGAGACGCCGTATAGGGCTGCTGCCACCTTGAGGGGATCGATGCCGACAGAGTTCCAGTAGGCGCGCTCGTCGCCCATTCTGTGCTGTTTGGCGTGTTGTTCCCGGCATAGTGGAACGGTCCAGCGGTCATCAGCTTTTTCGGACTTACCGCGCTCACGCTTTCCATAGGCTGGATCGGCATAGCTGATATGGGCAGCCTCGATTGGGCGGCGGCCAGTGACTATGCAGGGCAAATCCTTCAGCCACTTAAGGTGTTGTCCATCCTTTATCGCAGGGCGTTTGTTGCCCTTCGACGGCGCTATAGAAAACGCTTCAGGGTGTCTTGCAACGCGATAGCTCATAATACGTGGCTCCAAGTACTGCCTTTGATTACTCGGGTCACAGCTCCACGCGACACGTTCAAAGCAACGGCGATTTTTCGTTCAGATATCTTGTGAGAAGCCATTCGGCGGATGGTTCTTACATCCTTCTCCGTGAGTTTCGCTTTGCCGTGGTTTTCACCAAGAGCGATGGTGCCGTGGGCAATCGCGTCGGCTCTGTTCTCCAAAGAAGTTGCCCATCTCAAATGCTCAGGGTGCACGCAGCCTATGTGTCCCTTGCCACAACTGTGGGCAGCTTCATGATCAGGCGTGGGCGGTTCGCCGTGCGCTTCACGGCACATGATATTGGACGCGACACGGTGGCGGCCTTCTAAAGCAATAACACCACGGCCTTGTCTATCCCGCCGGAAAGGCCAAATGAGACAATCATCGCCTTTGTGATGGACATGACGAAGAATCCATGGCCACGGCTCGCCATGATTTGAAGATTTTGTAAGCGATCCAGTTCTCTTCAGTCGTGCGTAGTGCATTTGGCAGTATGACTTGCAACGTGACGGGTCTGTACATTCCGGCACCGCACACTTTTCACGAAGGATTCGGAAGCCAGCCATCAGTTCGCCCTCCGCGAGCGCTTCACTGCGCGTTCAATGATCGCGTTAAGCTCGACTTCCATCTGAGCGAGTGCCATTTCGTTCTGTACAACTTCCAGTTTCAATCTGAGGTGCGTCTGGTCATAAGCGGCAGCCAGTTCACGCGATCTGCGCACTTCATAGGGAGCGTGGAGAGGGATTGAGGTCATGCTGCCCTCATCTGGTTTAAAGCAGAAGTGCCAGGATCAACGCCGAGCAGCGCATCGACGTAATCGAGAACAGCTTGTTTGGATTCCTGAAAGCGTTTGGCGCCCATGGCGTGCATGGATTGCGATTGAGCCGTAAAGCGCATGAGGGTGTTTCCCTCGATCCGGACGATGCAATACGGATCGTCGTTGGTAAGTATCTTGAACCACCGCTCTGCCTCCACGCGGCTGGAACATGCAACGCTTGTGCTGTCGCAAAAGCCACCGGCAATCAAAGCGTGCTTGCGAAGCTGATCTTCATTGAGAAACCGTGATCCAACTTCCTCGGGCAGAGACAGCCACGCGTCATGCAGCCAAGCAAACTGATGCTTGTGCGATACCCACGAGCGATCTTCCTGCACTTCCATGCGATAGTTTTCGCCGACAACAAACTCTGAATTGACCAGATTGTGGTAGCGCGGGAGAGAGCGCATTACCTCGCCATCCCACTGCCATACGATGTTGATGCTCTCCCTAGCCATGATCAACCTGCCATCATGTTATGGACAGCCTCGGGCTGTTCCATGATTTTGGCTGGCTTGGCGGCCATTCCTGCGGATTCGATTAGTTTTTTGAGCGCAAGTGCGTCGGTTGGTGACTTCGCCCAGAAAGTTCGTAGCGGATCGCGATTTGCATCTGCCCATTTTGCAACGGTGAGAGGATCGCTTTCCTTGATGAACTGCTCGGCGCGGTCGTAGAACTTCCCGACAGGCACATTCTCAAGCGCCCATCCGTCGCCCCAAGTGACAGTGATCGCGTCGTTGCCAGCAATGAGCTTCAGCCGGCTCTCTTCGCGCTCATGCTCGACAAGCTCGGAAGCCGTGAGGTCAAGCACCTTGGCGCGATCAAGTTCTGCTTCGTCATAAAGTCCGGTGAACTGCTCAGGCCATCCGGCGCGCAATGCTTGCATTTCCGCGCACTTCGCAATCATGAGGCGAGGCATGCGGCACCAATTGCCGGAATCATCCAATGAGGCGACAGCATCGGGTTTTAGCGTCTTTTCAATCTTGGGATTGCCATCAGGCCAGCGTTCGCCTGTATCAACCTTGTTGTACTGGCTGGCCGAATAGGACAGGGGAGCAAACTCATCCCAGAATGCTTGTCCGGCTACTTCGTACCATTCGGAGGTCTTGGCGTCCTGTTTCCACAGATAAACGGTCGCAGAAACAATACCGTGCGGGTTTGCAGGGCCTTTCAACTCTGGATCAAACTCATATGAGGGTGTCTTGCTGGCTGGCCGGTAATCGCCACAACGCTGCGCAATGACGCGCTGGCCGTCACGGCTGATAATGATTGTCATCTTCCGCTTATTGGCGTTGGCCTTCGAAAAGATCATTGGAATGATCTGACCAAGGAACGGATCAAGGCCCTTTGCCCGGGCGACTTCAACAAACAGATTGAACTCGTCGTTGTTGCAGTCTTTCGCCACCGTGTTCTGAATCAGAGCGAGCTGGCGTGGCGAGTGAGTAAACTGAGCTACAGCGTTCATTATTTCCTCCTGATGGACAGAGAGATCGAACCGTTGTCGAGGTGAGCGCCGGGAATTTCCTCGGCGGCTTCCAGCGCTTCTTTCAGCGCCTTCTTGTCGAGCTTCGGTTCAACATTGGGGATGGTCCAGAACACAGCCGGTATCTCAGCCTCGTTTTCGATGACGAGATTTGGCTTGCGTTTGGAAAGGAATATCGTGGCAGTCGGAAGGGTGAACTTGTCCTGCTCAGTTACAAGCATGGCTTGTTCGATTGCGGCGCGACGACGCTCGATGCGCTGCTCTGCTGCCTTACGGCGATCAGACAAGGTTTCTTCCTTGGCTTTTATGCCAACGATAAGAATTTCATCCTCATCATTCGCATCGATTGCCGCTGTGATTGCTTCGAGCAGGGAGGTTTCACCCTCGATAGCCGTCTCGACAATCTCTTGATCGTCTGCGTCTCCGCTGTCCTTGAGGCTGGCGAGCAATCGCTTTGCAGCCTCAGACTGGCGGCGCAGTACATGCGTTGCATCACTCATGCTGCAATTCCTTTTGCCTGTTCCGTCCGGAAGATTGTTTCTGTGGTAATGGCGACGACGACATAGCTGTGCCCGTAGCGCTCATGGAGGCCGGATGCGCTATCAATAGCGATGCGCTTTGAACTCACGCCGTCCGCAAAGACTTCGCCGGTATCCATGTTGAGGATGCGGTATCTGGTCATTGGAAGAACCTCAGTGCCAGAGCAGACCAGAAATAGACGCAGCCCATGATCAGGACAGACCAGACAAGGGTACGTTCCATGCGGCGGGCGCGGCGATCTTGAGCGTCGGCCATGTCTTCGAGTTCAGTTGTGGGAATGTGCGGGTTCATCAGCGTTTCCCCGCAATATAAAGGCATTCTTCAAGGGAGATTTCGCGAGGGCCGCGCTTTTCAATGCGCATGTCCAGATACGCATTCCGGAGATACATGCCGAACTGAGCGCGATTGAACCGGCGAGGCGGGACGCCCTGACGCTGTTCGTAACCAATCACCCATTCACGATATGAAGCCCAAGCAGTACGCAGGGCGGATGATGCAGTCACATTCGACCGGACCTGTTTGGCCACTGCTGGCTTAGCGATCAGGCCTGTAAGAAACTGGCCGAGGTCAGTAGTGGTTGTGTGGAAAGCGGTCATTGCGTTTATCTCCAAGCCGTTCATTGGCTGTTGAGATAAACGTACGTTTTGTACGATAACAAGTCAAGTACGTTTTGTACGATTTGTTCTGCCGTCGTACGTTTTGTGTGTCTCTGGGTATTTCATGAGATGGATGCGAGTTATTGCATCGAATTTAGCCAATCGGAAATAGATTCCGTAATAAGCCTAGCTCTCCCGGTAGTCTTCCTGAGTACCTTACCGTTCTCGATAAGGATTTGTGGTGATTCACCTAATGCCATTCCATATACAAAAGCAGCTCTACCTGATGCTGTCTTGTTTCTCTTCTGGCTGGATAGATTATAATCGTAGACGCCGCTAACGACACACGTCTCGGTGCTGCAAACCGCAGTCACGCTTTCGTCCTGCAGCATGTAGAGGCGATTTTCCCATCGCTGGGCATAATTTCGCTTGTCATCGATAAGCTTGTCTTTAGCTGTTACTTTTCCAAAATATTCGACTTCTGGGGCGTAATATTTCAAAACTCCATCCAGCATCTCAGAGAGGGACTGTTGGTTGGCGTAAATGAGGTTGCGCGTAACTACCTTTGCACGTTCCTCCATCCGATTTGTATCAGCATTAACCTGAGGTTGCGCTGCTGCAGGGGTGCCCGTTCTGTTAATTTGGTACTTTTCGATTTCGGCTAGTGTGAAAAAATGCATGCTAGTCGATGGCGTATTGAGCATCGTAGTGAGTATCTCGCTTGAAATTCCAAATTTAACAATTGTCGAGATGATATCCGCCATTCCGTATTGCGCTTGCGATCCGGATAGTTCCCCAGATTCGGTATAAAACTGATGCACACCCAACTTACCTTCAACAAAGCGCGCTTTTCCCGCAAAAAATATGAAAGAACAGGCAGATGCGCAGGTAAAATCTTTTGGAATATAGGTGCTGATCCCTTTGTCAAAAACATCCTCTGCAATCAGCAGGCCCGAAGTCATGTCGCCGCCGGGACTAAATAATTGCAGAACTGTAATTTCAGGATGTTCGCGCAGCGCGCGTTTAAATTGAAGCGGGTCTCTGCTTGTGATGGGGCCAGCTAGGGATAGAAGCTTTGGAACAGTAGGAAAGTACAGAAACGCCCCGTACTGCTGTGTTTCCTCAGCAGTGGCGGTGCTTCCCATGAGCAGCAAGGCTGCAAGCGAAGCGAACGTTCTATGCAATAACTCTCCCCTTACTGTTTTGGATCTGTGCCCAATTCTTATAAATCGTGTATCACCCTTTTTACTCGACCAAACACATAAAGATCATCGTTGGCAGGAATGGACGTATGATCGGGATTGGTCGAATAAGGCTGTAGGCGCGCAGGATCCCGTTTGTACCTCTTGAAAGTAGCTTCACCGCCTTCAAGCGAAAAAATATAATACTTGCCATCAATCAAGCGATCATCAGCTCTATTCACGAGCACGATAGCGCCGTCCGGTGCTACGCGGTCCATCGAGTCGCCGTCTACAATTAGTGCGATCCATTCACCTTTTGGCAGATCACCTACTTTGATCCATCGTTCTACGTCCGAGGCGATTACACCTTGTTGGCCGCGCAAGTTGCCCGCGCTAACCATAGACAATACCGGAACGTCAAACTCAGCATTTGAAGTATCGTCTTCAGTGCCAAATAAAATCCAACCAGGATCAACATCAAAAAGCGCTGCGTATCGCTCGGCCGCTTTTCGCGAAATCGGCCGATTTCCATTCTCGTTGCTGATCAATGTGTTGACGTTAATTTCCTTGAAGGCGCGGGCAGCGTCCGTCGGGCTATCAAAGCCTGCGCGCTGTCTTGCCATCTTCAATCTGTCTTTTGGCTCAGTCATTCGTACATAATGACTTATTTTTATCGTCCAAAGTGTACGATTTAGGCTTGTGCTTAATTCGTACGTAATGTACGATTATTGAATGATGAAGCATCCATCCTCCATTTCCGCGCTCATTTCTGAGTGGCCCACAATTGTCGAATTCGCAAATGAAGTTGGTTGCGGATACGAAGCGGCGCGCCAAATGCGCAGACGTGAAAGCATTGCGCCAGAACATTGGGCGAAGGTCGTTGATGCATGCACTGCTCGTTGCATATGCGGCGTAACATTTGAATGGCTGGCAAAGCAACGCACTTCGGCTTCGGGTGAAGCAGCATGAGCGCCGAAGCTGAAATCAAACAGTTCATTGATCGCGTTCTTCGCCTTAAGGAAGAGCAAGACACACTCGGCGAGGATATCCGCGAGGTTTACGCGGAAGCCAAGGGCAGGGGATACGACAAGACTGTTCTCGGCAACGTCGTTTCGCACCTCCGTAAGCTTGATAAGGTTGGCCGTGACGCCATTCAAGAACGGGAAGAAATCTTCGATCTGTATCTGACAGCCTATGAAACTGGCGGTCGGGCGCATGCGCCTGCGCGTACACGAGAAAACATTGAAGAATTTCCGGTCAACGCGAAGCTGGTGGCGACCGTCGCCAACGCTGTTCAGACCGAAACCGGACGCAAGGCTCTTATCGCAGCCGTCGATATCATGATCGAGCGCGAAGAGCAGATAGATCCTGAAACGGGTGAGATCAAAGAATCCTTGGCTGAAAGGCCAAGCGATGCGGTATCCGAGAGGACCGCTCCACTGGTCGATGCAACAGCACCGGCTGAGGCTGTGATAGAGGGGCAACCTTCGGTGACCGCAGCTGCCAGCGCCAAAAGCGCAGGGGAGGCGGTTTCGACTGACCTCCCCACCAATTTCGAGCCGCCAGCATTCTTGCAGGACAAGCCGAAGACGGCACGCGAGTATCGACCGCATTGCCAGAGCCCAAGCGGCTGTCGTTCCGGTTCTCCATTCGACCATTGCTATTCCTGTAAGAAGTTGATTGCAGCTCAAAGCGAGGTTGCATGAACCTCGCGTCAGAAATCACCAGAGTAGGTAGCACTACGATCTTTCGGGTCTCGTCGTTTCGTCTGGTTGTCAGGCGGTTGCTGGCGTCGGGAAGGGGTTGTTTTTTCAGAGCCTTGGACACCCGGTACAGCGCCGCCGCCTCGTTTCAAATTGCTCGCCGTCTTCCTCCCATCCTCCCGGACTGGCTGAGCATGTTGACCACTGGAGCGAAACCCCTCCGCTCCAGTGGTCTCTTTTCTCGCCTTTACGCTGGACAGGATGCGGGCTGCGAGAAATCCAATCTGTTTTTCCGACCAGTCGTCAACCTCGTGATCCCCATCGCTGCGGTTGCTGGTCGTCACTTCCAATACGTCACTGCTCTCCTTGCTGTTGCTGTCCATGACAGAAACCTAGCCAAGGAATTCGTGCATGACGTTGTCAGAAACAGAGCATCTCGTTGTCAAATTGAAACCGGAGCAAGAAGCCGTGAGTAGGGCCGAAATTGCCAGTAGTTACGTCAACCGCATGGTTGATGTTGAAAGCCAGGGTTGGGGTGATGTTTATCCCGCCATGGAACGTATCGGACGCCGGTATCGGCTTTCAAAGTGGACACTCAACCACCTGAGGAAGCGCCGCGCAAAGACCGTCGATGACAGTACCTTCCGGCGCATCCGAGCAGCCTATCTCCATTTTTGCGAACAGCAAATTTCAAATCTACAGCACGAATTAGAACTCGAAAGGTCGGTGAACCCGGATGCTCATATGGAGGATTTTGAGCGCGAGGCTTCGCAGCTTTTGGCGAAGGTTCGTGAAGCGAAGAAAACTTCGACGGGAAGAAATTATCCGGCTGGAGGCTGCTGATAAATGAAACTCCACGGCCTCACACAACGCCAGTTCCATCTCCTGACCTTCATCAGGGATTTCAACCAGAGACACGGCTACATGCCGTCATATGTCGAAATGAAGGACGCGCTTGGTCTTGCCTCAAAGTGCTCGATCTCTCGTCTGGTAGATGCACTTGAAGAGCGCGGCCACATCTGCCGCATCCCAAACAAGGCTCGCTCCATTCAATTGGCGGTGCGGCCATGAAAAAAATAGTAATGGAATTACGAGCTTCGTTTCTCGAGAATACTATCCCAGTCGAATTCGACAGCAGATATTGGCGGTGTGCCGTCCCAGTAAAAACAATCCACGAGCTCGGCGTTCTTAAAATCATCGATTGTGTCGATTTCAGCACCGGAGAAATCACAACCGATGAATTTGTTATTTTCACCGATACTATATCGAGAGCTCCATCGGCTAATTTTAACAGACGTTACGGTGCAACCGGAAAGCAGTCGATAAGTGACCCTCAACGTCCATGTGGAATCGATATCGTCGCTTATTGTTGCATCTGTAAACCGATAATTTGCGCTACTATCCAACAGACTTTCGATGATTTCCATCGCATGGTCGCCGCCAATTATTTCGACCAACTGAGTTCCATGTATAGGTTTCCAACGGTACGAAAAGTTGTCGTAACTCTTCGTTCCGTCAATCTGGATAATTCGATTCGAACCCCGTCTCAACTTGCTGCCTTCTTCAAGGGCATCTACAATTCCCTGAACTACATATCTAGCATTTTTATCGGGCAGGTATCTCACAAATCCATCTGCCAAAAGGTTCATGGCTTCGCTGGCAAATTTGGGATTCTTATCACACGCTATAGCCTGCAGAATGGCGACACCTGCTGCTCTCTGTGGTTCTTCAGTACTTACGATAAGCTCCGCACCTTTTTCCAACAACAAAGCCAAGTTGTTTTCCTCGGTCGCTGCAATCTGTTGACTCAACTTATCGATCTGCGTGCGTTGCAAAACGATCGCATCGAGTTGCGCGTTTGCTTGTCGGGTAGAAATCAAACCTCGCCAGAACACAGTGCAAAACGTTACCCCAGCAGCACCTATCAATCCCAGCTTATAGATAACGTCAATCCTTTTCGCCTGCTCATCCAGCTCCATCGAAGACAACGCGTAAACGGATGCGATAATCACGACGATGCCAACAACACTTGCAATGAGAATGGCCGAAAATTTCCAAGAGTTCTCGCTCTGCCATCCTTCATAATCGCGGACGTGTTGAGCCGCGTTGCGCAGCTGCAGAAATTTATTGTCCAATTAGCTCCCCCTCAATTAGTGGGGCATTTCAACCACAGTTGTATAGCGAGCACAACTCAATCTTGGGTAGTTTCAGCATGATGCAGCTCGATATGTTCGCAGCATTAGCTCCAGCCGAACCGGTAGTCATGCCGGACATGGTCGCCGAACGCTTGATCGAGAAGGGTTATGCTCACAATCAGTACCTTCTTGATGTCAACCGTTCGATCAACGCCGTCTACGGCAATCTGCCCTCACGTCTTTTTGGCTTTCCGATTGAGTACGCGGATCGCAACCGTCTCAAGGATAGAGATAGTGAACTATGGCTGCGCCATCCTGATTTCGAAGGCTTGTCGTTCGTAGATGAAATTGAGGCAGATACGGGCGTTAGGCCGTATTGGCAGCCTTTTGACGAGTTTGGCCGCGAGCGCAATATAGGCCAGTTCTGGCATGCCATTGATTTGCTCACCGATGAGCATTTCCGAGCAATGCTCGATACCCGCAACTTTACTGACAAGCCATCGGTCATTAACGGACTTCGCTTCCATATGGATTATAGGGGCTTGTCCGTTGCGAATGCTCGGATTGTTCTCTCCGAATATGGTTGTGATGAGCCAGAAGATCGAAGCGCTGCGTTTCTTCACAGCGATGCCGTGAAAGTCACCAAGTCTCAACAAGGCAAGCACGTCGGCATGTGGACGAAGGACGAGCAATCAGTATGGGCTGCTATCCATGGCCTTGAGGACGGCTTGTTCAAGCGTAAAGGCGGCTTCCTAACTTTCTCAAAGGAATTCCTGGCTGAGAAGGAGCTGGCAGCATGAACGACAACCAGCCAGACTCGATCAGCCTTCGCAACGTCATCTTCGGAATTTGCCTCGCTATACTCTGCATAGCTTGGATTGCTGCTCCTTGGATATTCGGGGAGGGATTCTGATGCACCTGTTCGATTGGCCGTTTGGCGATATCAATCCTCACAGCTTTGACTTCATCATGGCCGATCCGCCATGGCGCTTCATCCTTCGTTCTGAGAAGGGCGAGGGAAAGAGTGCTCAAGCTCGCTATGACACGATGCCGTTGGACGAAATCAACGCATTGCCAGTAATGGATTTAGCAGCGCCAAATTGTGTTCTCTGGCTATGGTGCACTGCTCCAATGCTTCCCCAGCAACTTACTACCGTGAAGGCGTGGGGGTTCGAATACTGCACCGAAGGTGTCTGGGTGAAGATGACTAAGAACGGCAAAGTGTCATTCGGCACTGGCTATGGTCTTCGCGGATCCCATGAACCTTTCATTATCGCCAAACGTGGCGAGCCAAAGCTGACACATTCAACTCGATCAGTAATCCACGGCAAGGTTCGCGAGCACTCGCGCAAGCCGGAAGAAGCCTACTTCGAGGCAGAGCGATTGATGCCGCGTGCGTCTCGTCTTGACCTTTTCTCTCGAACTAATCGTCCTGGCTGGACCGCTTGGGGCAACGAGTCCGGCAAATTCGCGGAGGCAGCGGAATGACCAGAATTTCGAACGCCGAAATGGCGGAAGAGTTGAACAAGCTCGTCATTGGCAAAGCTGCTTGGCTGCAAGATTTCTCCCAAGGCAGGCGCAAGCGCCCAGATCACGAAATTGAGGCGCGCTGGCGTGAACTGGCAGTCTTGAAACAGGCTGTATCGGACTATGCCGCTGCCGTCGAACACAAGCGAGGTGCAGCATGAGCAAGAACCCATGGATACGTTTCTTTCCCTCAGATTGGCTCGCTGGCACGCGTGGAATGAGCGCCGTTGAAACGGGCGTCTACATCACCTTGATCATGTCAATGTACGAACGCGGTGAGCCTATACCAGAAGACCATGCTCGTTTAGCAAGGCTCTGTGGAGCGTCAAATTCGGCATTTAAAGCTGCGCTTGAAACCCTCATTTCAGAGGGGAAAATCGTTCGTGTCGAGGCCGGGCTTTGGAACGAGCGTGTTGAAAAAGAGCAAGTCTACCTCTCGGAAAAGTCAGAGGTAGGATTTCAGGCCGCAAAAGCCAGATGGAAGAAAAGTAAGCAAAATCAAGCGGCATCCGATGCGGATGCAATGCGTTCGCAATGCGATAGCAATGCCATTCCAGAAGCCAGAAGCCATATAGAAAAACCTCCCGGTTTTTCAGGGCGCGCAAGCGCGCGAAAACCGAAAGGATTTGTCCATGTCCGGAAATCAACAGATGCAGCACGTTCACTAATCCAGGAGCTCGAAGAGAATGAACAATTCGGAGAAGATCGAAGCAACCAAGGCATTGGCCAAGCTGTTCGGGAGTTTCCCGCAATCGCCCATGTCCGATCCTGACTTGCAGCTTCGTGCCTACCTCGATGCGGTCGAGGACTTCGAATGCGTCGATGTTCTGTCAGCCGTCGAGCGCTTTCGTCAGGGCGAGGTGAAGGAAGTGAACAAGGCTTACTGCCCTTCGACAGCTCAGCTTTGTGACGAGGTTCGTCACCGCAAGCAGATGCGGGAAATCATGGCGAGGGCAGGGGTTAAGCCCGGCCAAAATCTCATTCAATAGAACTTGCATAAAGCGGACAGGCAATGAAATCGGGAATAGACAAAGACAAGCACTGGTATGTCGTCCGGACAACCGTGAAGGGCGAAGAGAAGGCTTTCGAGAACATTCGCAAGGCTGGCTTTGACACGTACTATCCCCGCCGTAAGGTCGAGGTGAAGAACATGCGGACGCACACCTACAAGATCAACGAGAATGCTTTGATGCCTCGGTATCTGTTCGTGGGCTTTGATCCGAGGAACGCAAACTTCTACCGGGTGAATGGCTGTGACGGCGTGGAATGTGTGCTTGGCGTCAATGGAAGGCCCATACGGATATCAGAGGATCATGTCGAGGCCATCTACCTAGCCGAAATCGACATGGAGTTTGACGACACCCGGGAAGCACGGATCCACCGCAGGGAAGAACTAGAATCCGCCAAGGATAACACCAAGCGAGAGTTTCCAACCGGTCGCAACGTGTTTGTCACGGAAAAGGGAAATCCGTTTGCTACATTCGGAGGCGTGGTCGAGGAAGTCACCAAGTCCGGCAAGGTCATCGCGCTTATCGAGCTATTCGGGCGCATGACGGCAGTCCAATTTGATGGTAAGCAATTGACACCAGCATAGGAAGCGAGCGGCAGGACATTGACAGGTTCTGCTTCATCATTCCCAAACTAGGATTCTTGAGATGGTTATGCAGGCCAGAATTGCCACCGCTTGGGGAACGCATGAACCTTCCCGCCAAAATGCATCTAAACTGATCGAGCGAGTCTTCAATAAAGATCCGCGTATCGAGCGGATGATTGATTTAGCTGGACCGAACGATACCATTCAAATCTTGTTGGATTGGTCGTGGTGGCAACAGTTGGCAGTGGGAGCCATGACAGTATATGGCGGTGGCATATTAGCCCAAGCCGGGGCTAATACATGGAATCGTATTCAAGCTGTCGCTTCCAAAGCATTGAAATCCAAAGCGGAAGGCGTTTCTTCAGATGCTGTGAAGGAGTTTTCTGACATTGTCAGTGACGCGCAAAATGCTGGAAATACAGTAATTCTGGGACTACCAGTTAACGAGAGCTTTCAGCGCCGTAATATTGGCATCGAGCTACGTGACAGCTCACCACATGAAATCATTCAGGCTATGGCGGTATTGACAAATGTGGGAGGAAAAGTATCCGCCACAATAAATGAGCTTATAGACGCCGGGTTGACTGTTAGGGCAACCGAGGAAAACTCTGATTGTAGTGCAAAGATAAACGTCGGCGAGGATGGAACCGCTACAGTTCGGTTGCGAGTATTTGATAAAGACCAACAAAACGGACGTGATCTGGTCATAACTTTCAGCCCAGATGGTGAAGAGTTGCCGAATTAATAGGTAGTAATCCCCAGAATAAATGAAATTAATCCTTTCGATAGGATGCAAATCAGTATATACGCGCATAAGTGATTTGCGTTGACGCCGGACCTTTGGACAGGGAACACTCGCCGGGCGCATGGGAAGAGCTTCACGGCTTCCCGCTAGGGAGGTTTATGGGCCACAATCCGCAGTTTAATTTTATGACTTGAAGGGACGAAAGCTAGTGGGGTGGACACCCATGCTAGTTCCTCGACCCTCAACAAGGATCCGCATGCGCGGGTTATAATTCCGTCTCACGTCATTTGGAACGCCACAAAGACTGTCGAAAATAAATGGCAGGCCTTGGAGTTCGATAGGTGTTAGGCACCCCTTTTGGCTGTCACCGTCCGCTCGGACGACTTCATAGAGAAGTTCGACGGGATGACCTGCAACCATAGAGGCAATCATTGGAATGCCGACAGCAATTGGGGTACTCCCCAAAAGAAACCCAAAGAAGGGCGCGATCAATATTGCGCCGATCTTTCTCAATTCTCCATCGTTGGTGTCCATCTTCTTGATAGTAAAGATAAGAATTGTGACAGCCAAGATTAGACCAAGAGTAAGCCGATAGGATTTGGTCGTATTCATCCAATTCGTGGATGGCAAATAATTGTAGCCAAAAATCTGTAGAAGAACGGGCATGATAGCAAGCAAGACCCACGTTATGGCTACGAGGGCTACCACTGCCTTGATCCTTAGGATTGTTTTCGTTGCCTCGTTCGTCAACTGATCCAACTGTAGATCCATTCAAATAACCGATTGTGAAGCGAAGTCTGCTTCTTCCACTGGAAGTTCTGTTTCATCGCATACCGTTTTTGCTGAAAGAACACCATCTAGCAGATGCATGGATACCAACGCTTGTTTGGCTAAAAATATAACAACGGACCTTTGGACAGGGAATACTCGCCGAGTGCATGGGAAGAGCTTCACGGCTTCCCGCCATGGAAAGCTATTCACCAAATTTCATTAGGAAACTTGGCTAAGTCAGTCTTCCTACCTCCTAGTAAGTTCACTAGAATCAAACGATATTCGTTTGCCGGTGAATTTAATGGGGGAAAGCACTGTGGCTAGCGACGATCATCTTGACAAAGAAACTTCAATTTCAGCTGAACTGACCGAAACCGGCGTTAAAGCGAAGGCCAAAAGTCGCTTTGTGGCTGCAATCGACAGATTTGCAGGAAACGTTGTCGAGTGGGGAAATGTTATGCTCGAAAGTGGTAGTTCTAGGCGGCGGGCACAAATAGACGGTGAGCGTCAATTGATCGAGGCGGTTGTAAAGTTTGGAATAGAACAAATGAACCACGATCAAGATTTCGCGAAAAGAGCCCTAGAAAATCACTTTGGTAAAATTGCGAAAGCACAGGTCAATAAGGACGAAGTTCTACGCGAAGCACTAGAAGATTTACGCCGAATTCCGCCGAGTGACACGGAAATGAATACTGGTCCGGTAGAGCTTGATGATCAATTTATGGACCGACTTGAAGGCTTTGCCGAAACCGCATCGACGGACGAACTGAGGCAACGATGGGGAAGAGTGCTTGCCGGAGAAGTGCGTAAACCGGGCACATTCACGGCAAAGGTTTTACGTACGACGGATGAGCTTGATGCCAAAACTGCACGGATTTTCGAGGAATTGCAGCAGTATCGTAGCAACGGAACTTTGATTATCCCGATAATGCCCGACCTGCAGTTTCAAGATCGTCTCGCTTTGGTCTCCGCTGGACTTTTGGTGGAGCCCGGCCTAGTTGGGCATGTCGCAATGTTGGTTGAAGGTACAGATAATACGGGTGAAAAGCTTTGGATGCATCAGTTTGGGGAATTTGCGTTTGCGTTCAAGCAGAACGTAGCTCTCAATTACACAGATCTGAGCCCACTTAAAAATAATTCCGGAAGGCCAGCATTTCCAGTCTACATACTAACAGAAGTTGGACAATCGCTAAGCTCCATCTTGCCGTCTGACGAAACGAAAGCGGTGCTTACGTTGATGGGTAAGCTTCGAGATTTCCTCCCGACAGGAGAGCTTCGTTTGTACAGGAATGGTATCCAAGTCCCCTTTTGAAAGCAGAGTAGAGTTGCTTGGAATACCTCAAGAAGCAGGCTACATAAATCAGGATGGCGGCAGCGTCTGTCGATCCCGTGGCCGGATGACGCCATGTCATGGGCAAGTCGGTTAAAAGGCAGGGGAAAGCCCGCGTAAACTGCCAGCCTCATAAAAAGGAGGCCCGATTACGGTGCGTACTGATATCAATATGTAACTGGTTGGCGGCACAAGGGCTGAACCAATTACATAAGAGAATGCCAATTAAACGTCGAAGTAATGGCAAGTAGCCGAATACCCGGCAGCTCAGACGCTCCATAGCGGTGACGTGGAAGGCATAGGGTAACAAAATGTGGTGCCAGTCCCGTAGGCGAATATACCGTATTGACGTTCCATATCCCCCGCACATTGGTGCGCTTGCGGCAGTCTTCGGGCTGCTGCTTACTCCTTGATAAAGTCCGCCAGCTGCGAAATGCCTTCGCGTTCCAAGCCCACCCAAACAGTCGCGTCTCCACCCATGGCCTTCAGAACGTAATACCTGGTGCCATCCTTTCTCTGTCGGAGTTGGCAGTCGAGATATCCCTTGCCGAGGCTTGTATCGATTGCCAACTGCTTAATAATCGGATCGGTAACGAGCCCTTTGATGAGCGCAGCAGAATTCTTAATCTTAGAAAACATTGTCATCGCACTCCAGTCGGTCTTGTTGTAGCGAGAAATTATCATGAGATGGACAAAAGGCGAGCCGGAACCAGAAACACCTGACACCATAGTCGTGGTGCACAAAGACCTTGGCCCAATGCTCGCAACCTGGCAGCCCCATCGTGGCGCTTCATCGGGGTAAAGCCAACAGGTGGTACCTACGGCCCGTTCTTCCATACCAATCTGGAACCGGGCTCAATACTCAAGTGGATGAAGATCGGTTAGCGACCAGAAGCAATTTCTTGGTCAATAATCTCAATCAACCGTTTATGACTGTCGATATTGGTTTGGTAGTCGGTTTTGATCTGTTCGGTGA
Source organism: Phyllobacterium sp. GQ127 (assembly GCF_059758635.1). Lineage (NCBI taxonomy): Bacteria > Pseudomonadati > Pseudomonadota > Alphaproteobacteria > Hyphomicrobiales > Phyllobacteriaceae > Phyllobacterium > Phyllobacterium sp. GQ127. The sequence continues at coordinate 858,182 of NZ_JCAXDZ010000001.1, read as the reverse complement.
TGTCGATTTCAGGGCCATTGCCTTCGCGGCGGTAAATCCGGCCATTGCCCTCATTCATGAAGTCCAGCTGTTCTTGAAAGCCACGTATGGTTTCAAGATGTTCTTCTTTCATCGCTTGCCAACTCATCTTGGTTTCCTCCGAAGTTAAGTAGGTTCGCTCAAAGCTGGGTAAAGGGCAATCGCAATGTTTATGTCTCGCCCACTGCCACCAGAAACAATCACGTCTGTTGATGCCAGGATAACCTTTGCACCGCCTCCCGAATTAGTTGAGTGGGGGGGAATGGTGCAGGAGGTCACCAAGACCGGAAAAATAAAGGCTCTTTTGGCGTTGTTTGGCCGAATGACCTCTGTTGAATTCGACGCAAAACAAATCCGACCAGCAGCGTAGATCATATTATTTCATTAGATTAATCATGTGAATGTCTAAGAACTCTTTACATTTGTAATCGTGTTCGATCGTTATTCGTTCCAATACGTTCGGATTGTGCGGAGTTTCGGAGTATATCGATGCTATCTTAGTGCGAAGCGTACTGTTTACCTGCCTATGTATACCGTACCCCGTTGAATAAGATTTCTTGAAAATTGGTGGTATGTCTCCGCCAATAGCGTTTAATAGCTCTAGATTCTGGCTTGCAAATGCAAATCCCATAAATACTAAGTTGGTCGCCTGCGACATTGCGTGCTTTATGCGCCCAACAATTTCCTGATCGCGTATGGATTCGGAAAACGTGATCAAAGTGTCGGCCATTTCCCACAGATTTGTCTGCTGGGGGTCGGGGCCGAATTGGATCCACCCCGGCCCGTATCCGCTATCAGCAACTGGCAATTTTCCGAGAACGCCGTAGGGATGGATTATATTCATCCTGCCCACAATTTCGTGCGCGGCCTCTAACGAAACGTTTTGGAAACTTCGTACAATCGCATGTGCGAGGTAAAACTCTATACATCTATCGTAGTTGAAGCAGATGATAGTTACATTGTTTCCTATGTCTTCGACCTGTGTCGATTGAATCCCATCAAACAGCCCATAGGCAAAATTGGAGATCCAGGTTTTGTCTATTTTAGCCCAATCAATTTCATTTTTCGCTCTATTGCGATCAACATACAGATCCGAGGCTTTTTCTGCTTTGGAGAGGGCGTAGGCAATTTGCACTTTACCCATCTCAGCGATATAGGGGTCATGTGCATTCCGATAGATGAAGGAATCGATTGACTTGGCTGAATCGATGGCGCGATTAATTTCCGCACAAGCAGAAAACCGTAAATTTGCTTCAGTGTGGTCTTTGTATTTCGCTTTAATTGCTCTTATGAGTTGATGGTCGCCTTGATCTCCTTCATATGGATTGAAGCGAAACCTGCTATTTGATTTGATGGTGTCCATGAGTTGCCACCCCACAGGAAATTTGAATTCCGCGCTGGCACCAGCTCCAATAACAAAAACTGTCTTATCCTGAAACATGTGGTCAAAAACACCTAAAATCGACGAGGCCACTTTGGCCGCTTGATCTTTCAGATGATATGGGACGCACGAGTTACCCACAAAAATTCGCTTGAATGGAGAGTGCGGGGAAAATAATCCTTCACATAGGAACAAAATCAGTATATACGCGCATATAGGATGATTTGATGTTCAGTGCGGACCTTTGGACAGGGAACACTCGCCGGTCAAACCCAGCCCGAGCAGTAGCTTGAGGCAGATGGAGGTTTATTCTCCAAATTCAGTTTGGCAGGATGGCGCAGCTGGGGAGCGTGCAAGTCACTAAGCTGGCACGCCTTAAAGATTTTGGTGTAGTCAATTATTGCCGCCCCCACGCACGTTCTATGTCGGGTCTAGTGCGTCGGTCGAGTAGGCATGCATGAATGATTGCAACAGGCCAAAAAGCCAAACCATATGCAGTCCATAACCAAAAGTTTCTTCCTTTTCTACTCGCGACAACTGCGGGAGCGAAAATGAAGCACACCATCAGAATAATTTTAATGAAAACTTCCATTCTATCACCCCAGAGCAATTTCAAATTTTCTCTAAGGTAGGAATGCAAGTGTCACAAGTGGCGCGACGGCGCAGCACTCTTCAGCTTTGCGCAGGATGGCGCAGTTCGGTAGCGCGCTTGGCTCATAACCAAGAGGCCGTCGGTTCAAATCCGGCTCCTGCAACCAGTTTCCCCACCGGAAGCACGAAATTATTTTTGTCTACCCAAAATAATCGGTTCGTAACAACTGTCCAAACGGGGCACAATTTCGAGTATTTCACCCACCTTTAGGTTTGCGTCTAAGGAACCCAACGGCGAAGACACAGCGCAATCAAAAGTCTTATTCTTTGCGTTGCGCTTATATTTTATGCGCCCAGCAATACCCGTTGGGCGTCCACTTTTTGCGTCGTTCACAATCCATGTTTCCATTATTTCGGCCTGGACATGAGGATCATTGGCAATTCGCTCATTGTCCCTTTGGAATCGGATATAGAAAACAACGAAAAGAAGTAAAGCAAGTATCAAAGGCGCGCAAAACCAAAGATATCTTGGGGGCCAGACGACTGTGGAACGAAATCTTCCGGTATTGAACTCGGTTCCCATGAAATCCAGTCTCAGAATCGCGTGCAATCTGAATCTCTATTATCGCATCTGCTGGATTAAGGCGAGCCAGAGCCAGAAACACCTGACACCATAGTCGTGGTGCACAAAGACCATGGCCCGATGCTCGCAACCTGGCAGCCCCATCGTGGCGCCTTCATCGGTGTAAAGCCGACAGGTTATACCTGCGGGCCGTTCTTCCACGCGATCATTGAGCCAGGCGTGATCACCAAAATGGTTCAAGCCAAGCTGACTGCGGCACTCGTTCTACGAACCCGCGGTGGAATCAACTGATTAGGGGCATGCCGACCATATATGGCGCAAGTCCATTCGGGCGAAACTGTACTAAATGCGCCATGTTTGATTGTACGAGTTGGTCGTTTCCCCTGGAACCAAGCCACCCCCGCGCAATGCGGACCACATCTTGGCAGAAAGTTACGGCGTCCAAATTCAGGGCGTCGTTGATGATATTGTTGTGGAAGTAATTCTGCTGTTGATTTGGGACGGTGAATAGAACCCGAGCGTATTGAGAATTTGGATGGCCCATTCGGCCTTGATGGACGACACCACACCGCAAACTGTAACAGTCCTCAGCAGTGAGGCGCGGGTAGATAACCGCCAGATGTTCGTTATACCAGGCCAAATAGCGGATACGACGAGTTTCTCCGTCTTCAGATGATAAGGCAGCGCAGACATCAGGGACCGTAAGGGCCAGTGTTATGGCGGCATAATGGAGGCCGGCATTCCCGCAGTTTTCGATCTCATCCAATAACGTGCTCATCCTGAAGTACTCCCCAGTTTTGCTCTGCTCGCGTCGAAACATGCTCCTGAAACAACTTGTTTCAGAAAACCACCGTTTGAAGTCGTGAAAAAGCGAATATGCGATGCCCCGTGAACAGCATCTGAACACAAAAAAGATAAAAGAGATAGCTTATAAGGCAGAAGGCCTAAGTTACTGTCTTCCGCCAGTAAGCGACGTTGCCGCGGTGATAAACCATTCGATGAGTGCATGTTGGACACTTTGGGCGGAGGGCATCAATTGCCGTTTTAATGCCAGCGGTAAATATACCTTCAACCGCTTTGTTGACTGCGATTTCTACCTTTGTTGGTATGCCGCCACTGCAGCAATCACAAGTTTTGCAGAATTTACGAGTGCCCATTTACTCTCCCCTTATTGATAGGCAATCAATCGTGTCGCTCACCGGAAAGCAAGAGGCGTTTGCCCGAGCATATGTCGAGACTGGCAATGCTTCGGAGGCATACAGAACGGCTTATGTCGTCAAGCAAAAGACGAAGCCTGAAACCATCTGGCAGGAATCTTCGCGACTGCTTGCCAACCCCAAGGTTTCCGCAAGGGTAAGAGAACTGCAGGACGAGGCAAAACTGCTCACCATGGTGACAGTTGAAAGCCTCACGAGTGAGCTCGAAGAAGCCCGTCGATTAGCTATGGCGGATGAGAAGGGCGCAAGCGCTGCTGTTGCCGCTGTAATGGGCAAGGCAAAGCTGCATGGCCTCCTGATCGAGAAGAGCGAACACACCGGCAAGAATGGCGGGCCTATCCAGACTGAAACACGCTCATGGCGTGATGTTCTCCGCCAGAAGGTTGCAGAGTGAATGCGCATGTTTCCCTCACAAATCCTGCGCTGTTTGATTTCTGGGAACAGGTATTCCTAGGACAGGCCGATATCGCCGTATTGCATGGTGGCCGGTCTAGCTCAAAGACAAGAGACACAGCGTGTCAGTTGGTCAGGCTCGTTGATCACGTCCCCGTCAAGATGCGCGTGTTGTGCATCAGACGGTTTCAGAACCGAATTCAGGAATCTGTCTACACCGAACTGAAATGGGCGATCAGTCACCTTGGTTTGTCCGAAGCCTTCGATGTCCAGAAGACAACCATCATTCACAAGGCCACCGGTTCAGAGTTCATTTTCTACGGGATTGAGCGCAACCTTGATGAAATTAAGGGCACGTCCGATATCGACATCCTTTGGGTGGAAGAGGCAGAAAAGCTCACCAAAGATCAATGGGAAGTCATTGCGCCGACAATCCGTAAGGAAGACAGTCTCGCGATCCTGCTGTTCAACCCGAAGCTTGTCACCGATTACGTGTGGAAGAACTTCGTAGTCAACGTACCACCGCATTGTGTCGTCAGGCGCATCAATTACACCGAGAACCCGTTCCTATCGCAGAAAGCACTGCGCGACATTGCGGTAATGAGGGAGCAGGATCCTGAGACGTTCGAACACATCTACGGTGGCGTTCCTCTTGGTGATAGTGAGCTCTCCATATTCAAGCGCCGTTGGCTCGATGCCTGTGTTGATGCTCATCTCGTCCTGGACATCAATCTTACAGGGCGGAACGTCATAGGTTTCGATCCTGCCGACGATGGCGAGGATAACTGCGCAACTGCCGACAAGATTGCAGGCGTCTTTACAGATGCGAATGATTGGGCGTCCGGCAAAGATGAGCTGGTTCAGAATGCCAAGCTGGTCTGGGCAAAGGCTAAAAACAGCGGGGCTCTTGTTTCGTACGATACCATCGGTGTTGGTGCCTTCGTCGGCGGATACATTGACGAGCAGAACAAGGCTAACGGGGCCAAGGTGAGGCACTACGCCTTCCATGCTGGCAATGCGGTGATGGATCCTGACAAGCCGAGTGATCGGACGAACAGCAACAGCCCGCTCAACAAGGACGAATATCTGAATCTGAAAGCGCAGGCTTGGGCCAACACTGCTCGCCGCGCCATGCTGACATTCAATGCTGTTACGCGTGGCCAGTCGATTAAGCCCGAGGACGTCCTGTCGTTCGCTTCCAGCATGGGCGCAGAGAAGCTAGACGCGCTGTTTACCGAGCTTTGTGTGCCTTGGTGGGTCGAAAGCGAAGGCAAGAAGCGTGTTGTGCCGAAGCTAAAGCTCAAGAAGGACTTGGGCGTAAAATCTCACAACCTGGCTGACGCTGTGATCTCTGCCGACAATGTGAACATCACATCGACCTTCACGCTCGACAACATCTGAGGATTCCATGGGAAACATACTGACATTCGCTCGTGACAGTCTCACGAGCCTTGTTTCCCGTATGGGAACCGAGCGCGACAAGGCAGCGACCGTTTTCTATACCCAGCCTATCCTGACTGATGACCAGATTGTTGCCGCTTATCGCGGTTCGTGGCTGCCGAGGAAGATCATCGACATTCCTGCCTTGGATAGCTGCCGCAAATGGCGGGACTGGCAGGCCGATGACGAAGTTATCGAACTGATCGAGAAGGAAGAGAAGCGACTTAACGTCAAGGGCAAGATACTTGAAGCTTCGAAGAAAGGCCGGTTGTTCGGTGGCGCTGCGCTTCTCATTGGAACGGGTGAGGGCGATCTCGCCCAGCCGTTAGACGTGGAAAAGATCGGCAAAGGCGGTGTGAAGTATTTGACCGTGCTGACACGTCGCCAGCTCAAGGCCGGTACGATCGACCGCGATCCTGAATCTGAATGGTTCAATAAGCCTGCGAATTATTCCCTTACCGGTGTAAACGGCAGGCAGCTGATCATCCATCCATCTCGCCTGGTGCTCTTCAACGGAGCAATGGCGCCCGATGAAGACATTAGCGGCACGATGCAAGGTTGGGGCGAAAGCATCCTGACAGCTACACTCGACGCGATCAAGAACGCCGACAGCACGGCCGGAAACATTGCCTCTCTGGTTTTTGAGGCAAAGATCGACATCATCAAGATACCGGGGTTCATGGAATCCTTGAGCAATGATGCCTATAAAATCAAGCTGATTGATCGCTATGCTCTGGCTAACACTTCAAAAGGCATCAACGGCACGCTGTTGCTTGACGCAGAAGAAGAATACGAGACCAAGAATGCATCGATGGCAGGCCTGACCGACATCCTCATGGCTTTCATGCAGATCGTGTCAGGTGCGGCGGATATTCCCGTCACGCGTCTCCTGGGTCAGTCTCCAGCTGGGATGAATGCAACCGGCACAAGCGACATGAAGAACTATCATGATCGCATCCAGTCCATTCAGGAGCTTGAACTGACGCCAGCAATGGCAAGGCTTGATGAGTGCATCATCCGCTCTGCCACTGGTACACGGGATAAAGCCATCTACTACGAGTGGGCACCACTTGAGCAGATGTCCGAAAAAGAACGGGCAGACATCTTCAAGACCAAATCAGACGCAGCGCGGGCATTAGTCGGTTCATCGCCGGGTCAGGAGATAATCACTCGCGAAGCACTGTCCGATGCCCTTGTGAACGCTTTCACGGAAGACGGAAGCTTGCCCGGTCTTGATGGTTTTATTGATGAATATGGAAAACTATCAGAGCAGGAGCCAAGTGACGATGAATTGATTTCGGCGTTGCCCTCACTTTGAACCTATGTCGTTTTTTTGGATGTGGTCTTAATATGATCAGCTTTCAGCGAGTTCTCCACAATTTTTGTGTGATCGGAGAACATAATTGACAGTGAATTGTCTAGGCGCCGACGCCGCGCGCGTTCAACGGAAACGAGCGCCAAGCCAAGTACGGAACTAATAGCAAGGGCAAAAACTGGGATGAGTATAGCGAGAGTGAAGGACCGGGAAGGTTGCAACAGATCAACATTTTCGCGCATCGTTAGCATCAAGGCAACACTCATGGTGGCCGCCGCTAATCCAAGTGTAAGACTAAACGCTGCAGTCTGAGAAGAGCGGAGTGTATTGCGCTTCGCCTCGTCCGTTGTTGCCTTTGAATCCGATGTATCTCCCTTGTCTAATTCGGCGAGCTTCTGGCAATATTTTTCTTTGGCTTCTGCAGAAATAAAACTCGAATCCATTACTTCTTTTATCAAGTCTTGAGCAACTTCACCGGGTCCATATAGATCGATGGAACGCAAGCCATGCTTCCTCGCTGTAGCTTTGATCAGAGCATCTAGTACCGGCACTGTTGGAATACGTCCTTCAGGAATACCTTGGCGGACAGCAAGGGTGATCTCTTGGTTTGCGGCAGCAGTTTTGCGGGTAACTTCGTTTTTTGACTGATTAGAAAATAGCCAAGCGGTTATGAAGTACACAATTAGGCCGCTTACGATGCCTCCGCCAATCCCTATAACCCATTCATTTTGAAATAAATCCATCCGCATTCCCCCACATCTATTAAAAACATAGCAGGCTGAACACGGCAAGCGAGAAGTAAACATCATGCAATTTACAGACGCTGTAACCGTCGCGGGAACGCGTCGGCGCGATGACGGCTACCTTGTTGCCGACGCTCGTATCGCTCGCACCGGCATCCAGACTTATCTCGGATGGGAAGTCGGCAAGCCTGATATGGCGCAGGTTCGCGTCTATCGGCCGGGTTCCGAGGTATTCAGCGATGCCACGCTCAAAAGCGCTGCGCATCGGCCCGTCACGAATGACCATCCTGACGAACAGGTCACCTCCAAGAATTGGAAAGACGTTGCTGTCGGCCAGACAGGAGATGAAGTCTCGGGCGAGGGCATCTTCATCCGTGTCCCGCTCATGGTCAGCGATGAGAAAACAATCCTCGCCATTGAAGGCGGCAAGCAGGAGTTGAGCGCCGGTTACACCTGCGATCTTGACTGGACTGCCGGCACGACACCAACCGGCGATCAATACGACGCCATCCAAAAGAATATCCGTCTCAACCACGTTGCCATCGTGCAGCAGGGAAGGGCCGGAAAACAGGTTCGCATCGGTGATGCGAGCGTATGGGGCGCTGCCCCGATCACCAATGATCAGACACCAGAGAAGGAAAAGATCATGACCTTGAAGACGGTTACCGTCGATGGCATCCCGGTTGAAGTAACCGATCAGGGCGCCACGGTGATCGGCACGCTGCAAACGCGGCTTGCTGACGCCAACACAAAGCTTGCGGACGCAGAGAAGGCACATCAGACCGTCCTCGCTGCCAAGGATGCTGAAATCGCGAAGAAGGATGCAGAAATCGATGCGACGAAAGCCAAGGTGCTTTCCGATGCCGATCTCGACAAGCGCGTCCAGGCTCGCGCCGATCTGATCACCGTGGCCAAAGCAATCGCCAAGGATGTGAAGACAGAAGGCCTCACCGATGCGGCTATCCGGAAGGCTGCCGTTGTTGCCAAGCTTGGCGATGAAGCAGTGAAGGATAAGGCTGAGGCCTATATCGACGCTCGCTTCGACATCCTTGCAGAAGATGCAAAGAAGGTCGCTGACCCATTCCGCACGGTTGTACAGAATGGCATCCAGAACAACGACAGCGCGCAGAATTCCAATGATGCCTACGCAGCTATGCTCGCTCGCGATGCAGCCGCATGGCAGAGCAAGAAGGAGTCCGCATAATGGCTTTCCCACCCGTATCCTATTCGCGTGACACTCCGGCGGGTTATCCCGGCATGATCGCGACCACGGAGCCGCATCACATCATTTCGATGATCGTCAGTGCGACTTCCGGCAACATTCCTTTTGGTAGCGGCGTTCTGTTCGATACTGTCGAGGATACAGTGAAGCTGCCAACGGCAATCGGTAAGTTTGCCGGTGTTGCTGTTGTTGATCGTACGCTGCCCTTTGCAAACGGCGAGGTCTACAAGCCTTACGATCAGATCAGCGTCATGAAGAACGGCTCTATCTGGGTTACTGCGCTCGTCGCTGTCGCTCAGGGTGATCCTGTCTACATGACCCCGACCGGCGGTTTCACCAACGTTGCGAACTCCGCCGCAAACCAACTCATCGAAAATGCCGAATGGGCAAGCGTCACGTCTGGTACTAACCAACTTGCACGTCTCCGCCTTGGCGTCACCAAGTAAGGAGAACGAGCATGTTCACCCAAGACGCGCCCGCGCTGGCGCTGAACTTCCTGCGCACGGCTCAGAACTACATAGAGCCGGGCATCTACGCCCGCGAGTATCCGGACTATCAGTACCGTGAACTTGTGCCGGTCGATAACTCTGCACCTGACTGGACAACGGCTATCGACTTCTTCTCGATGGGCGATGATGTCGGTCAGGCCCGTGAGTTCGCCGCGGATGGCGATGACATTCCGTTTGTCGATTTCAAGCTCGACAGCGGCAACAGCCGTGTTTTCATGGCTGGTATCGGTTACCGTTACAACCTTCAGGAACTTGCCCATGCTCAGGCATACGGCATCCGTCTGGAGAGTGACCGTGCCGATGCCGCCCGTCGAAAATACGAGCAGTTCGTTGATAACGTCGCATTCCTTGGCCGTCCGAAGCTTGGCCTTACCGGCCTGCTGAATACGGCCAGCGTCACAGCGCTCACTGCTGCAAATGGCGCAGGCGGTTCTCCGCTCTGGGTCAACAAGACCGCCGATGAAATCCTCAAGGATGTCAACGACGTTCTCAGCGTCATCTTCACGGCTTCCAACGGTATCGAGCAGGCGGACACCATCCTGCTCGATCAGGATCGCTATGCATTGATCGCTACCAAGCGTCTTGATGCAACGATGACCACAACCATTCTGGAGCATATCCAGCGTGCGAACATCTATACCATTCGCACGGGCCGCCCGCTGACTATCCGCGCTGTCTTCGGTCTGGAGACTGCAGGTGCCGGCGGAACGCACCGCATGGTTGCCTATCGCCGTGACCCAGGCGTGGTGAAAATCCATGTGCCTATGCCGCTTCGTTGGCTTCAGGCTGAACAGCGTCTGCTCAAGTACGAAATTCCCGGCATCTTCCGCCTCGGCGGTGTTGAGGTTCGTCGTCCTGGTGCAGTTCGTTATCTCGACGGCATTTAAGGAGATCACCAGATGTCCAAGATCACGATCACGAATAGCCGTCCCGGAGGCTTCGGCATTCCGGGCGGTCCGGTCATCGCTGGCAATGATGGCAGTCTCGAAGTCGAGCAGAAGGATTGGGACGGAGTCAAAGACCACCCAGTCGTTAAAGCTTGGCTTGATGCCGGTCACCTGAAGATTGATGGCGCTGTCGAGGAAGACGATGGCCTAGACCGGGAAGACCTGAAGAAACAAGCGTCTGAACTCGGCATTGAGTTCGCCCGCAACATTGCAACCGATAAGCTTAAAGAGCTGATCGACGCAAAGCTTGCTGCATAACACTCTGCCCGGCGGGAAACTGCCGGGCACCCCATTCGACCGGAGATGATCATGGCCGCTTACGGTACAAAAGAAGGATTCCAGCAATATGCTGAGGACCATGGCTATGTCATTCCCGATGGAACGATCGATGCGCAGATCGTAGCTGCGATGTTGCGCGGCTCTCTTGTGATTGATCGATATGAACCCAAGTTTTCAGGAACACGTACAGGTGGATACAACCAAGAGCGCGCATGGCCGCGCACTGGTGCTGTGACCTATTACGGGCAGGGAATTCCATCTGACGTTGTTCCTCAGCCCATTATCAACGCCTCTTACGAGGCCGCTTTCCTTGAGCTGACCAATCCGGGCAGCCTTTCGCCCGTTGTGACGGGCAATTCGATTGCCAAAAAGGAAAAGGTTGGCGAGCTCGAAGTCGAGTATGCCGTGTCGAGCAGCACTTCATCTGCTGACGTTGTAGCGGCTGCCACGCCTGTCGTAACGATCATCGATGGCTTGCTCTGGCAGTTCTTCCGCCAGATTACGCCTTGGGCTTTGGTGGTCTGATGGCAAAGTTCGATCATCAACCAAGCTTGGCGAGTGTCGATTTCATCGGTACCGAAAATGAAATGTACGTTATCGTGGCATCAGGCCGATAGTGCGCCCCTACCTGAACGCCATCTTTTATCCATTGGTCCCATTCGATCTCACCGTCGTCCTCTTCAGTACGAAACGGATCACCAAACACGCGTAAAGCTTCGGGGCGATTGTGGATTGGTCCATCGGCGTACGGGATCGGGCCAACATAGGCGCTACGCTTTTTCCCGGCTCTGTCATAGGCGAAAATTGCCGCCAAGATCGCCTTTCCTTCATCTTTCGGCGGTCCATAAGCTTGGATGTAATTGGTATGGAACTCGAAGGTGAGTTCAATACCGAATCCGTTCAACTCATAGCCTGCGGATCCGTAGCCTCGCTGGGCTTTCGCTGGCATCTTACTGACATCGAAACCAAGGGATTCAAGTAGAGTAGATAGGCCGTCACTTTGTTCGGAATGCCCCAAATAGGGTAAAAAGTCGCTTACGTTCATATCAGCGGTTCCTGTCAGCACTGTCCTTCGACTGGATCACAGATCATGACCAAATTCAATTATGCCCGCGCGCAATCAACGGCGCTGCGCCTGCTCGACAAGTTCGGCGCTGCTGGCTCTATAGTACGAGATATGCCCGGCAATGGCCCTATCTATGATCCCGGTGAGCCAGTGCCGACGCCATACCCATGCATTGCAGCGGTACTGGCTATTGAAATGAAGGATGTTGACGGCACTCTCGTCAAATCGACGGACAAGACCGCCTATGTCGCTGCAAAGGGTCTGGCTATCGAGCCAACCACAACTGACCGGCTAAACTTCAACGGTAAGAGCTACACAATCATCAAGGTTGCGCCACTACAACCGGCGGAGACTGTTGTTTACCACAAGATATTTGTGAGGGCTTAAGGGTGACACTGTGACTGACCGCAATCACTCTTCTCCTTCGAGGCCGACTACTTCAATGAATTCGTCAAAAGTCGGCGCAATGAGTAGGATGCTCTCGTCAAGATCTGTGTTTGTCATATCGACTGCGACAATTGGGTAAGGCGTGGGGTGTCTGAGATCGAACCCGATAATCTCTCCACCTCCATTTCCCCCCACGACAAAAATCTGCGGGAAAAACTCGTGAAAGGTGCGATCTCGCTCAACTTCAACGGCTTCCTCTGCCGAGTACAGGCAGAAATTGTACGGTTGAACAAGCAGCGGTCCTTCTCCTCCATTGCTGTAAGAAAGTAACGCGTAGTAACTTTCAGGAAGCGCAACGGGAGCGACGGCTTTAAGTTGTTCGATTGCATCTGACGAAGCGCCGGGCGAGCCAAACCATTCTCGGTCTTCAAACATTCAAACTATCCCCACTTTCACCGCAAGCCTAGTGCTTGTCCGACACATAGTTTCAGAAAGGTTCAACATGCTCAAGCGCCTTTCAGCCCGCGAGAAGTTCTAATGGCCAGCAATCGCACTATCTTTGAGCAACTGCTGGACAAGTATGATCAGACCCTTGCAGAGGCGTTCTTTCAGAGTATCGACGCTATCAAGTCCCAGATAACTCTGAGGATTGTAGTTGAGCGGCTTGAACGAGGTGACATTGCCGGTGCTATCGATGCGATGCAGATCGAGCAGGAAGCCTTCTCCGCTTTGGAAATTGCGCTTCGCGATGCTTACAATGCTGGCGGGGTGAGCTTTGCCGAGAACCTGCCGAAGCTCAAAGACCCGGAAGGCAATCGCGTTGTCTGGCGCTTTGGTGTTCGTGATTATGCCGGTGAGGCATTCTTGCAGGATCATTCGGCACAGATGGTTACACGCATTGTCGAAGATCAGCGTGTAGCTGTTCGTCAAGCGCTGGAAACAGGACTATCTGAGGGCAGGAATCCTCGTTCGACGGCGATCGATGTAGTTGGCCGGATCAATCGGGTAACAGGCAAGCGGGAAGGCGGCATAATCGGGCTGACAAGCCCGCAGGAAGGCTTTGTCGCCTCGGCGCGCACAGAGTTGCTTTCAGGTGATGCAGAGCTTCTACGGAACTACCTGACAAGACAGCGCCGCGATAAACGCTTCGACCGAACTGTGATGGCGGCAATCCGTGAGGGTAAGCCTATCCCGGCAGTAGCCGTATCTCGCATGATTGGTCGCTATTCAGATCTGCTGCTTGAGCTCCGCGGTGAAATACTGGCTCGCACTGAAACCATGATGGCAATCGGTACTGCTCGCGAGAATGCCATGCGCCAGCAGATTGATGCTGGAAAGGTCGCATCTCAGGACGTTCAGAAGATTTGGCGATCTGCTGCTGATGGTCGGGTAAGACACACCCATAGAGTTCTGAACGGGCAGTCTGTCGGCCTTGATGCTACATTCCAGAGCGTTTCAGGTGCTCGCCTACGCTTTCCCGGCGATCCCGACGCACCAATCAATGAGATTTCGGGTTGCCGTTGTCATCTGGAATACAAGGTCGATTACTTTGCATCGGTTGTTCGTCAATACAGGGCTGCATAATGGCCAAGCTTTCGTTTAGTTCCCAGGTTGCAGCCTTTGCCGAGAAGATACCCGGCGCCTGCGAAGCGGTATTCAAAGAATCCGTGCAAGAGGTTGTTTCAGATATGCAAACGCCAATTGGGGCAGGTGGACGGATGAGGGTTGATACCGGATTTCTCCGCGCTTCCCTGATGGCTTCAACCGCTGCAACGCCTTCGATCAACCCGAGCAAAAAGCCTGCCAGCGGCGGCTCTTATTCCTACGATCAAGGCGATATCGAAGCCGTGATCTTGGGTGCCGATATCACTGACACGCTCTACGTCGGATATACGGCCGCGTATGCGGCATATCGTGAGTATGGAGTGGAAGGGCAAGCGCCCGACGCTTTCGTGAGATCAGCAGCGCAGCGATGGAATGCAATCGTTGAGGCAAAGGCGAAAGAGCTCAAGTCCCGCTTGGGTCTTTGATTGCGATGTTCTTATCGCCGTTCTCATCCATGGCTTTGAGCAAGCCCATCTGAAGCAGAGCTAAAGCCCGCCGGGCAGCCTTGAGACTTGTATCACCACGAACAGTTTCACCTTCCTCCTTGCCAAGGGCGAGAAGGGCGGAATGCAATCTCTCGTAGGTCTGATCGTCTGAAAGTTTATCGGCCATTGCCGGAAGGATTAGCACGATGGCCACGAGTGTTGAAGGCACAATCCTGAGTTTGCTACTTGCAAGGCTTGCAGCGCTCGTATTGACGCCCGCATTACCCATAGCCCAGCCAGGGATTGCCTTCACGGCTCCCGTTGACGGGCAAGGCAAGCCAAAGCCCTACCTCCGCGCAGACTTCATCCCGAACCGCACAGACAATATCGGGCTCGCGGATGATGCCAAGGCCAGACACCAAGGCATTTTACAAGTCATGGTTGTTCATCCTTCCGGCATAGGCGCTGTGAAGCCAACAGACATTGGGGGCGCTGTGCAAACACACTTTGCCAAGGGAACGAAGCTGTACGGCTCTGGCGTGAAGGTGAAGGTCTATCAGAAGCCGAGTGTTGGCGCTCCGATGATCGAGACTGACAAAATCTATGTGCCCGTAACCATACTTTGGCACAGCTTCAACTGAAACCCGGACACTCCGGTCTAACCCGCCCCGATCCGGGGTTCTCACTCTGAAAGGAAATACAATGGCCATTACCACGGCAACTGGAGCCCGTTATTTTATCGGCGGGACAACATCTATCCCTTACACCAGTGATGCAGCGGCAATTGCAGCTTTCGAAGCCCTGACATGGGTAGAAATCAAGGAAGTTGAAGACGGCGGTGAAGTGGGCGATGAATCCTCCGACGTGACATTTCAGTCGCTTGGAGACGGCCGTGTTCGCCACCTGAAGGGTGCTCGCGATGCGGGTACCATTGCCATTGTTGTCGGCGACGATCCGCTTGACCCTGGCCAGATTGCAATGCGCGCTGCCGAAAAGACCAAGTTCAACCACAACTTCAAGATCGAATATGAGGATGCTCCGAGCGAACTCTATGAGAACAGTGTGGATTACTTCCGCGGTCTGGTCATGTCGGCTCGCAAAAACATCGGCACAGGCGACAACGTTTTACGGCGCACGTTCAACGTCGGCGTGTCCACTCCCATCCTGAGTGTCGATACAGCATTGGCGTAAATCCCTTTGGCCGGTGTAAGTGCCGGCCGTCTCTCCCAAAGGACAATCCATGACATTCGAACTATCTGTTTTTGACGGTACAGCCGCCAAATTTGAGGACGGCTTTGACCTCGACATCCTGCACCCTGCAACGGGAGAGAAGACCGGCTTGGTAATCAAGGTCGCGTCCTATCGCTCCGAGCGGGTCAAGCGCGTACAGCGCCGTCTTGCCAATGCTGCCATTCGAGAGGGGAAGAAGAACCCGAAGAAGGTTGGCACTGTTGAAGAGATTGAGGAAAAGACCAATGAGATTGTTGCGGCTTCCGTGATCTCATGGAACCTCACGCAAGGCGGCAAGTCTGTCGAATGCACGCCGGAAAGCGTCCTCAAGGTCGTTTCAAACCCTGATTACTTCTTCATATCCGAGCAGATCGACAAAGCTGCTGATGAAGATGCAAATTTCGTGAAGCCCTCGCTGAAGAGCTGATCGACTTCGCGAGGGCGCATTTCTCCCCGCGCCGGAAGAATGATCCAGAACCGGAAACGCCGGAATATACCGATTATATCTGGGACTGGTTCGTTCAGCTTCACAATTCTCGCCAGACCGGCTTTAGCGCCAACCCGATCAGCTTCCTTGAGATAGAGGCATTCTGTCGGGTTTCTGGTGCGATCATCGATCCTTGGGAGCTCTCTGTAGTTCGCCGCATGGATCAAGCAGTCCTCTCCATCATCAATAAGACCGGCAAGCCAGAGGTTGTTCGCAGCCAGGCAACACCGGCAGACGTTCAAGAGGCCAAACTTCGTATTAGAGGTGCGGTGAAGGATCGGCGGGTAGTAAAACGAGACGTGTAGTTTAAAGATACCCGAACATTCTGCATTTGCTGAGAACGTCTTTTACAGGCTCACTGTCTTTTGCAGGATCGCGTGAAAAGCTGGCGCATAAGGTGCGGACCTTGTCAGTTTCGCCTTCTTTCACACCCAGCCGATCATACAGGGATTTCCTAACAACGGTTAAGCGCTGGGCTTGCTCGCTTCTGACAGTATGGGCTTCGTATTGAGTATATCCGTAAAACCCGCTTCCGATGATTACCACCAAGCAAGCAACGGCAATCAGAACCTTCAACCAACCGTCCATAGTTCCCCTCTCGATTGAGTGGTGCACGTTATCTCACGTTATTCTGAAAGGTAAATCCCCATGGCCGAACTTGCTACGCTAGGCATTGAAGCCAAGGCGACTGGCGTTGACCAAGCCGCAAAGGCCATGGACCGCCTCACGGGCGCCGCTCAGCGCGTGGAAGCCGCAACGTCATCAATCGGCCCAACTTCCGCAAAGGCAGGCGCTATGGCCGCGCAGGCAGCCAATGCTCATGCGACAGCACTCAACGCAGAAGCAGCGGCAGCCACCAAGGCAGCCGGTGCCGTGCGTGTCCATACTCAAGCCGCTAACCAAAATGTTCGTGGTAGTGGGGCTGCTGCTGCGAATGTCGGCAATCTGGCAGCACAGTTTCAGGATATCGGTGTTTCGGCAGCAATGTCGATGAATCCCCTCCAGATCGCGCTACAGCAGGGTACGCAGATCAGTGCGGTTCTGGGACCAATGGGAGCAGCTGGAGCGCTCAAAAGCCTTGGCAATGCCTTCCTTTCGATCATTTCGCCAGTAAGTCTCGTGACGATTGGTTTGGTCGCGGCAGTCGCTGCTGGTCTGCAAGTGGTCAATTGGGCAAAGCTTGGCGCTTCCGCACTTGTCGGGCTCGCCGACAGTCTTCAGGTGATTGCACCATATGCAATGGGCGCCGCCGCTGCACTTGCCTTGCTTTATGCTCCTGCGATCATCGTTGGCATCGTTCAGGTGATTGCATTGCTAGGCCGCATAGCTGTTGCTGCAACAATCGCAGCCGCAACTATGGCCGCTGCAAATCCCGGCTTGGCTTTCGTCTTGGGCGTAACCGCTGCTGTCGCAGCAGCCAACCTTTTCCGGGATGAACTCACCCAGATATTCGGCGTTGATATCGTCAAAGCTGCCAAGGATGGGGTGAACTTCATCATCGGAGGGTTCGTCGGTGGCTTCAATGCGATCAAGACAACTTGGAAGCAACTGCCGGGTGCGATCGGTGATGTGATCTATCAGACGGTCAACGCGACAATCAAAGGCGTTGAGTCCATGATTAACGCCGTCGTCAAACTCATGAATGAATACATCGGCGGGCTTTACAATAGCGTTGGCGGCTTGGCCAAGAAGGTGGGCGTAGATATCGGTTCGTTCACCGGCGTGGGCGAGGTGTCGTTCGGCACAGTGGCCAATCCTTATGCTGGATCGGCAGACCAGACGGCGACCGCAATCACGAAGGCCATGAGTGGGCAACGAAGGACGCGCCTGCTCGCTATTCCACCGATCTCGAACTAGCGGATGGAAATCGTCGTCTCGCATCCGGTGTAATTTTTGAGGCCGTTCCATTCGCGGTTCAAGTTCAACGTCTTATGAAGCTGCTGATTGAGGAAGATCGCCGTTTTCGGGTTCATTCGTTCTATCTGCCGCCGGATGCATGGGCGCTTGAGCCGAATGACGTTGTTTCTTGGACATCTGCCCGGAATGGATACATCAACAAGAAATTTCTCGTCGTCCGTATCGATGGCGAGCGCACGTTTAACCAGCTTGTTGTCCTCAAAGAGATCGACCCATCTGACTATGACTGGTCTACCAGCGAGCAATTGCCGGTATCGGTTGGTCCAATAGGTCCCGTTATCCAGCCTTCACATCCAATGTTTGGTTGGCAAGCACTTCCTGCGGTTTTCAAAGATCAGAATGGTACGGCTCGCCGTCCCTCTATTGAGGTATTCTATGCAGGAGATCAGGACGGTGTAGATCGCATACGTGTTGAGGTGTTCCTGAAAGAAGATGGCAGCCTAGTCTTTGATGGTGAGTTGCCATACGACGCGCCGCTTGATCAGCAATACTCCACGATCCTGAACGGCACATTTTTGCCAAACGAAGAGTATCAGGCCAGAGGAACCTATGTTTCCAATCAGGGAAAACGGTTCTCACCATCTGGTTTGATCGATGTCACCACACCGAATGTTCTGCTGACCGACAAAGATGTTTATCTTCCCGGTATGGTGGACGAAGTCCAGCAAAGCCTCAGAGACAAGCTCGCATTCATTCAGGAAGGTTTGCGGTATCATATCAAAGCAGCACAACAGCTTGACGAGTTCGTAGCAGAACAGAGCGCTCAATCCTTTGCGGACCGTAAGGAGATCTTTTCCACAGTAGGCGCGTTCAAGGCTGAGTACACCGAGACAATCCAGGTTGTTGCCAGCGATACGGCGGCAGCGGTTCTCAAAGTGGAAACGCTGGAAGCCGCTGTCAACGATCCAGTCTCCGGTCTGGCTGCAACGGCGAACATCACCAATACGCTGTCGGTAATGGTCAATGATCCGGGAACGGGCCTGCAAGCAACTTCGAACGCCGTACAGGCTGCCACCGTCACAATAGGCAAGTTCTCAGCGAGTGGATTGTTTCGGTCGGAGCAGGTTGCAACGCATGCGGGTGCGCTATCAACAATTGCCCTCGGGGTTTCGGCAACGGCAGGCGCATTGATGTCTCAGGCCGTCATGTTCCTGAGTGCATTGGCAGGCGGACTGAGTGAGATCGGCTTCCTTGCTGATCGAATTTATATGGTCAATGGATCGGATAAAGCCCGTCCCTTCGTGTTCCAGTCTGGCATTCTTTATCTCGACCAGGTGAAGGTCAATTCACTCTCGGCTCTGTCCGCAACGCTCGGTGCAGTGGATATCAGCCATGCGATTATCGGCAATCTGATCGTCGGCACCTCAAATCTCGGCTTCCGTGCTGTTACTGCAAACGTAAGCTATAGTTTTCCGACGCAGACAGGTACGCAAACGTCATGGACAGTCGGAGCAACCGCAACAACACAAAACCCGGAGCAGGTCCCAGTTTTCTGTGAGTATGGCTTGTTTACGAATGTCAAAAGCACGACGGGCTTCTCCAATTTCGCCGAAGCGAGATGGCGTCACGTTGAAAGCGGCGCCATTCTTAAGCAGGTGTCGAATTTTATCAACAACGCTGGCGAGACGGTTAAGAACGACGTCGGATTCTTCCTGCATGATACGCCCTCGTTGGGCACGAACACGTACGTCTTGGAATATCGAAATCAGACTCAAGGGCCGAACTTTGCGCAGGTAAGTGCCTACGTCAAATCCGTCTGGTGGAAGAAGTAACCAGTAAATTCCGACCTTTCCCAATTGCAACCCGTACCCAACGGGAAGGAGACCCCATGTCATCAATGGTCGAAAAAACAGTCGAAATCACGATAGCCGATCATGCTGAAGAGGCGCTGGCGCTTAACCAGTTCTACCAGCAACGCACGCTTGGCGTTCAGGCTATGCGCCGGACGGAAGCCGAGAAGGTGCGCGTCCTCACAGAACAGCTTGAAACTGCGGAGAAAGCACTATCCGAAGCGATGGCCGAGATTGAGCGGCTTGCTCCTGCAAAACCCGTCGAAGCGCCTGAGAAGCCGAAGAGGGCAAACTAATGGCTATCACCAATCCAGACTATAGCGTCGGCACGGTATCGATCACGGAAAACACCAAGGTGCTGATTGGCGTCGGCACGATGTGGTTGTCTGCTGATCTGGAAAAGGGCGACCAGTTCGGCTTTGACGGCTACGCTCCGGCGCGCATCGATACGATCAACAATGACGGGTCAATCACGTTGCTCGACACGTGGCGCGGTCCGACGCTCGCGACCAGCCCATATTTCATTCGCTATCAGGCTGACGGATCGGGACTGACAGGTCAATCTGTTGCTCTTCGTCGCATGTTGAGCCAGCCGCTGCTATCAGCGTTTGCAGGTCTGTCCGCTGCCGCTGACAAGCTGATGTATTTCACGGGTGCCAACACAATGGCTCTTGTCGATTTCAAAGGATGGGCACGGTCTCTGCTTGGGTTGACGCCTGCCGCCAACAAGGGCATCTATTTCACCGATGCGAACACTGCAGCAACCTATGACATTACCGCTCAAGGCCGCGCCGCACTCGCTAACATAACAGCAGCTGGCAATGCGTTGATCGATGATGTCGATGCCAGTGCAATGCTCACCACATTAGGTGTTTCCACGTATATCAAAGGTCTGTTGGACGATGCCAACGCCGGTGCCGCGCAGACGACGCTTGGAATCTCGACTTTTATCAAGGCGTTGCTGGACGATACGGACGGTGGCGCAGCGCTGGCGAGTTTGGGCATCACCAAGAATCTCATTGGCAACGGGGGATATTACCGCTTTCCAAGCGGGCTCATGATCCAATGGGGAAGCACATTCAATGCAGCATCAGATTTTGCGACAGCATTCCCCGTCGCATTCCCCACTGCCTGTATTGGTGTCTATCACAACCCAAATTTCAATACGGCATCTACCAACGCCTATGTCATCAACACGAGCAACGTCAGTGCATCAACGTTTGATACAAGAGCGCGTGCAATTTCCAACGGCGGTCTCGTGGCAGCGCAGGCCAATCTTCCCTTTTACTGGTTAGCGGTAGGATATTGATCATGACAAAATTCGCAGTGTTTACCGGAGAGGGTTTACCCGCTGGCTTCTATGTGGAAGATATTCATGGGTTCCGAGAGATCGATGGCAAACCAAACCCCGATTGCTTGATCCCTCTTGATGCAATCCAGATCACTGAACAGCAGTGGCAGGCGTTCATTAACAATAATGGCCGGCGGAAATGGTTGGATGGTCATGTCGTGCCTTACGAGCCGCCATCTCCCGAACCCGTCATTCCTGATCGTCTGTCTAGGCGCCAGTTCCGTCTCGCGCTTATCGATGCGGGGCTGCTTGAACAGGTCGAGGCGTGGATTTCAACTCAAGATGTCCGCACACAAGCAGCCTATGCCGACAGCAGCACGTTTCTGCGTACCGATGAAATGTTGCAGCAAGGTTTTAGTGGTCTTGGCTTCACAGAAGCGCAGATTAATCAGTTCTTCACAAACGCCGCGATGCTCTGAGAGCACAACCAGGTGAGCCATCTTAACCTGATCGTTCGCCCTCAGCTCCTGCGCTTGGTTCAGCCGCGGAGAGCCCTTGTGCTTCCATCTCTAAGGTAATTGCCCGATCATACGCCTCAGCTATGGCGGCACTGATAAGTCGTTCCAATTTGTGATGGTAGTCGTCTCGGGCAATCGCATGCGCTTCCACAAGTAGGTCTAAAAGATCAAGCATTCTATCGAGAGCAATGGACATCGCTACTCCTATCAAATTTCGCTGCGATTGGGTGCGAGCCGCATGGGGGTCTTTTGTTATAGCCCGGCAGAGCGACCGGTGGATTCAGCACCGGGTACGGCCGCACTCTGGAAAGAACGCATAGAGCACCACATACGACCGGTGGCACTTCCGTCCCTATGGCCCGGGTCTCAAAGGCGACCTGACAGCACGCACCCAATCAAATTGAATGCTGGCACGGATTGAGCCCGAAGGCTTCATAGCAATTGGTAGCGACTCGTCAAACGAGCGCAACGACAACAACCACAATCAGGAATTGCGGCCCGATCGCTCCGAGTAAGGTAAGAGGGTACCAACTGCGCTGACCCTATAACCCGGTAATTCAATTGTGTTTTTTGGGCTTTCCAGGATCGGAATGATCTGGAACTCGAAATCCGTTCGCATGGTTTTCCGAGCAGGCACGCCCTGCAACAATGGAAACAGCGGACAGTGCAGCGACAATAAGTAGGTACGGCCACACACTGCTCAAATAAGGCTTGTCGTCATCATCCGTCATGACCTTCCCCCTCCCGATAGTGAGGTCTAGCTCGGCCAATATACCACGGAATCGGCGTCAAACCTCGAATTAACCCGCACCGGCGGAGACCATTCCAAACTCAATTGAGGAAAATACCATGAAAGCGAAGTTCCCCGCTGCGCTCGCGGCTGTGCTTGTCCATGAGGGCGGTTATTCAAACCATCCTTCCGATCCTGGTGGCGCTACAATGTGGGGCGTCACACAGCGGGTCTATGATAATTACCGTAAGTCGCAGGGCAAGAAGCCTCAGCCGGTGAAGCAGATAAATTCGGCCGAGCGAGATGCGATCTATCGCAATCTCTACTGGTCACCGATCAAAGGCGATAAGCTCCCGGCCGGGATTGATTACGTTGTCTTTGACGGGGCTGTGAACAGCGGGATATCGCAAGCGGTCAAATGGGTGCAGCGCGCTCTTGGAAACGCCTACAACGGTGCGGTTGATGGTGTTATGGGCGAATTAACGGTCAAGGCAATCCAAGCGGCCAATGATCACGATGCGCTGATTGCCAAAATACTCGACCGGCGTCTTGCCTTCCTCAAAGCGTTGAGGACGTGGAAGACGTTCGGGAAGGGTTGGGGCAATCGTGTCGCCCAGGTAAGGAAGATCGGGCAAGCATGGGCGTCAGGCTCAGTCGGTCCGGCTCCAGTGTTCGTCGCGGATATGGATGCCAAGGCATACCTTGAAGACGCCAAGACAGCGCCGGGCAAAGGTCCGGCAGATGCCGCTCAGGGTGGTGGTGTCGTGTCTACAGTGCTGGCTCAGGCCACAGAACAGCTTACGCCACTGACGAACATTGACTTTGTGGCCAAGGCAGTTGCTGCGCTGACAATAGCCGGTGTCGTCATCTTCATTGGCGGCTTTGCCTATCGCTACTGGTCGAAGAAGAAAGAAGCCGAGCTTCGCGACGCGCTTGATCTTCCGAACAATGCGGTGCCGGCATGACCGCGCTTCTCGCACTTATACCCGGACCAATCAAAACCGTTCTGATCTAGGCACTTGCAGCGTTTGTGCTTGTATCCGGCTCATTCCTCTACGGTAAGCGTGAAGGCCGTCAGGATGTTGCTGTTGAGCAATTGCAATCAAACATCAAAGCAGAGCGCGAAAGGATCGATAGCGATGCGAAAGTACAAAACCTCAGTGATTACGACTTTTGTGTTCAGTCTCTCCGTTCTCGCAGGATGCCAATCGAACCCTGCGAGCAGTTGCGCGGGCTTTAGAGCCGTCAATCTCAATCCGGCGGCTACTGTCGCAGTAATTCAACTGGACCGCCCCGGTGCCGAACGTATCGAGGGCAACGATCAGAATGGCACAAGGCGGAGATGCTGGTAGATGGCTGCGGCAAGTAATAATGACCTGTATCGTGCAATTGGCATTCTAACTGCCACAGTCGAGGGCCTACGCCGAGACATAGATGCTTCAGAGCGAAGAGCCGGCGCTGAAAACCGGGAGGCCGATGAAAAGCGCGCTGTTGTGCATCGACGGATGGATGAGCTCATAGGAGAGGTTGGTGGCATCAAAACAGACATAGCGGCCATCAAGGATGATGTTACGGACGCTAAGGCTGTCACCGATGATGTCAAACGTTGGCGATTGATGGGAATCGGCGCGTTGGGAGTTGTCGGGATCGGCGGAACCGCCCTTGGCGTCAGCCTAGCCAACTCTTTCGAATGGCTCACCCGCGTATTACATAAATAGTCGTAGTGCCAGTTTGACTGCGATGAATGGTGTCATTATCCTGCATGAGCATCATGGCATTGGGGGAATAATGAATTTCACAGCGTCTTCCATCGTCTCGGCAATTTTCTTGATGTTCTCTTTCTCGTTTGAAGCAAACGCACTAAGTCCCGCAACTGAGCATCTGCTACGCACAAAACAATACGAGAAGGCAATGGTGCGCCTCGAACCACTTGCCAGACACGGGGATGCAGAGGCGCAGGCCTATGTTGGCTACCTTTACGAAGGTGGATATGGAGTTTCCCAAAGCTATTCTGATGCTTTTAGCTGGTACGAAAAGTCTGCCAAAAGCGGAGATCCCCACGGGCAATATGCTACTGGTCGACTTTACGCGCACGGGTACGGTGTTAGCCGAGATGTTGCTAAAGCAATTGCATTTTATAATGCATCAGCTGACCAAGGTTTCATTCCAGCCCAAACAATGCTTGGCATTTGCTATGAGATTGGCAATGGGGTTGAGCAGAATTACGAAACTGCGGTTGGTTGGTATAAAAAGGCGGCAGGAAGTGGTTCGGCACAAGCGCAAAACAACCTTGCTGGTTTAATTATCCACGGGCAAGGAATAACAAAAGATATTGTGTATGCAGTTTCGTTGTTTCGCAAGTCTGCTGAACAAGGCTACCCGAATGCCCAGTCTAACCTCGCTCGGATGTATTATTACGGAGATGGGGTGCCTCAGGATTATTCTAAAGCAGCAATGTGGTTTCAGAAGGCTGCAGAACAGAATTTGGCAATCGCGCAGTACAATATTGGTACACTTTATCTGAAGGGGTTAGGGGTGCCGCAAGACATCTTGAAAGCTAAAGAGTGGATCGCCAAGGCGGCATCGCAGGGATTTCCTGACGCTGTCAAAGCGATGCAGACATTGGGAGCTGTGAAACTTTAAGGACTGTGCGCAGCGTTAGATCGGCTGGAACGAATAAAGCGCGATCGTCGCCAAGGAATACCTCCGGATAAAATGAAGCCCGGCGCGCTTTCGGGTGAAAGATGGGGTGCCGGGCTTCATACTGGCGATTTGGTAAAAACCAGCACGGTCAAATGAATACACTGCAGCCAGACGATCAAGCCCCGGCGTCCTCACGGGATGTCGGATCGGGCTGGAGCGTTTAGAGCGTGACCGGCACATAGCATGCGCCTTAACCGATTGAACGTTGTAATGTCGCTCAGGGGGTGTCGTTTCTCAAATTAATTAGACTCAATAAACTCGCCCGCTAGCGAACGTCTATTTAATTGCTCGATCAAGCCGTTTCGGAATTGAGCGACCTCTATTACTCCCAGCTTCATAGCGTCATAGAGGCTACGCTGATCTTCCCGTACTATGCCCTTTTTGTTTGCTGTTTCACTGACAGGTAATCGTTGGAGAACAGTAGCATGTGTGGGTACGGGTGGCAGTGTAGTATCTTTCCGAGGCACGGTTTCATCGTATACGCAAAATAGTCTTCCCAAAGGCTCTCTTGAAAGGCTGTGAATCGATGCAACCTGCACTTTTAGCAAGGCCTGAACAGTTTTCGCTGGCTTCTCAGGCTTTCTGCTGAGTCGTTCGACGACCAGAGTTTCAACATGCTGATCTGTCGCACATTCGCGGAATACGCTTAATCCATCTTCCCGAACATTACGGAGGGACTCACTTAGTAAAACACGAGTGTTAGGGTCTATGTCGCCGGGACTGATTATCAAGCGATAAATGAACTCTGATTTAGAAACGGGACCAGGCGATCCCTTTCCAACAGAAACGCTCTCGCAAGCGCAAGCTGGGTGTAGCATCTCGACTCGATCTGGCTGCTTTCTATCTGTAGATAGGCCGCTCAGAACGCACCGACAACTCTCGCAAAGTGGTGACGTCACGCTTCTAAAGCAAACCCAAACGCTTTTTTGAATTGAGAATGAACACTCGGATCGTCGATAGCGCCTTCCATGCTAAAAGGCGCTTTATTTGGGGAAGAATAGAATATTTCAACCTTCCGGTCGTTCTGAAATATAACCTGCCCGAGTTCATCTCCATCGTGGAACTCTACGACGGCGTGACCATCCCTATCCAGGCCAACCGATGGATCGGGTGCGTAAAATGGAAGGAATTTGATAAACGACATAGCAGAATCTATCGATTGTTGAGAAGGTGCGGCAGCGCCCTCGCCATCGAAGTCGTCGCCCAACGACTTTAACGTACTCAATCGCTCAAGGGCATTCCGGAAGGCAGCAGTTGAAACTACGCTCACTTCACTCGTGGGTTGAAAGACCGTAGTCGAAGCGGTTTGACGCTGGACAACAATTTGTTCTGGCTCGACGAGGCGATAACGATAATCGGGTGCGTGAGCATGCGATATAGTCCCAATGAGGGGCGCAAAAAGAATAGCTGTTGTGGATGTTGCTATTGCACGAGTTGCCAACGTCATTCCATCCCTACACGTATTGCCATTTCTTTATTTAACACTCTCTTACAAAGTTCAATCGAATCTTTGTGCAAACTATCGAGGCGTTTTGTCAATACATCGTTGATCTCATCCTCAATTGCAAGCCCGGTACCTTCAAATCGATCATCTACGGCCGTCATTACCGTTATAGATCGCCTGCCAGCGAATTCTGCAGGTGCTGCTAAATCTTGGGCATCCACATTTACTTGGAACAACCGCTTAAAACCGTCGTCAGAGACTTCGAATTTTCCAGTATGTGAGTGCCATAAATCGGGTGCCAAGAAAACGTGTGCGGAAACTAGATCAGAGTCTTTATTGATAACGTCATCCGCGGAACCCTTAGACTCTTCGCCAAAAAATATAAAGCGGTCGAGGTACTCTAATCTGATGGTCGAAAGCGCCACTGTCGTTAAGCCGATATTGAGAGCCGGCATAAAAAGACGAGTCAAGGTGTCCAGCGTTGGGGACCATCCTGCATATTTCCAAGTTGTATAAGTTAGCGCCTGAGGCTGAATCTGTAGTTGTTCAACCATTTTATTCGCAACGGTGCCTGACGCATCCCTTGTCAACGAATGCTTCTGGAAAATCATTCCATTTACGCTTAAAGGTCTAACCTGAGGTGATGGCCCTTCCACATTGAATTCGAAACCCTGGATGGGCTTGCGGATATTTAAGCCTTGGTCGAATGTTGTACGCTCAAGTTCTCTCACCATTTTCCGATAAGTAAGGGAACTCACGGCCTCGGAGAACCCAATCACCACTGACATAGTTTCAATTGAATGGTCAGGGTTTAGCGGCTTCCACATCTTATCAAAGTTTCCAATTTGTCATTGTTGAATGTCTATGGCATTTTATAATGCCGCCCGCTACACAAACGTTAATGATCTCCATAAATCTGCTGTGCTGTTCGAGCCCTGCGCCTTACCTCCCTTTGCGCCAATTCTCCAGCTTGCCGGTTGGTGGCGGGCGGCCAACCGCCTCGATGTATATGTCGGCTTCTTTAGTGGCCTCAATGAAAGCCATTCGCGCAACGCCGGGTGACAGCTTACCGTCATAACATTCCAACAGCGCATGCTTGGCGATATCGAGCTTTTCGGTATCAGTACCAGGCCACTCATTCACAATGAACTCTGCCGCCTGCGTTATGGAGGTTATCACCTTCATCTTGCCAAGCTGGCGGGTCATTACGGTTACTTCTTTGAAGGGTTTATCTTCCATGAGTCGGTGAACGACTCTTGCGGCGAGTCAGTTCCCGCTTGGCCAGGACGTAAGGTGGTTATGGTCAAGTAAACCATCGGGGGATATAATAAGAAAGTGTACAATTGCGGTCTGTCTTGTGGACCATGAAATCGAGGTTTATCCCTTACCGCTGTCCCTAACCTCTTTCGAATCAATCCTGCCCCGCCTGTTTAACACCTCACGAAGCCAGTGCGGCAAGACGATATCAAACTTACGTCGCAGAAATTTTTCCAACCGGGTGCGCGCCTTAGGCTTCGCCATCAGATGCGGGTTAGGCAGCGAACAGAGATAGTACATATTGATTTCATGTGCCTCACACCAATGGGCGCTTTCATCAATTGAGAATAAGTATCCATCAACCGGCAAAGCGTCTAGCAGCGCAAAGCAATGGTCTTTGGCGCTCGGAAAAAGAAAATTATGGATCTCGATATCCAGCACAGGCAACTGTCTGAGCAGTCGACGCGCGCCGTGCAGCGCCGCGACTTCATGGCCTTCTACGTCGATCTTGAGAAAATCAACATCCCCTAACAACGCATCGTCTAGAGCAATAACCTCTACCGTGAAGTCGCCGTCTGGGGCGTGGATCATCTCGTCGTTCAGTATCACATTGCTGGTGTCGGCTAATACTTTATGGGTGCCGGTTTTGTCGCCTATTGCCTTGCCGTGGGCCGTTATGTTCGGCATTCTATTTAAGACTGCATTCTCTCGAACGACTTGGGCGTTACTCTCCAGTGCATCAAAGGCCGTCACTTTCCCCTTCGGTCCAGTCTTTTGCGCAAACAGCACGGTCATGAGGCCGTGATGCGCGCCGCAATCAACGACGTGAGATCCGGGTTTGACGAAGTGCAAGCATTTTTCACGTAGTAAATTATGGTTATCGTCAACGGTAATATACCATTCGTACCCCACTGCATCGGCGATGGAGAACGGGATTGTTCTATCCCGATATTTGATATCCGCCACGAAGGGATAGTTCATTCCGTTGCCCCATGATATGCCCCTCGATCGAGATTAGATTGAAGTTATCGTTGAATCAATCCGATCGCTTCAATGCACGAATAGTCCGGTGCAGGGTATTCGGGCTTGGGCGAGGGTGGTGTTTCAAACATCAGAACTTTTTCGATAAGATTGGGTCATACTCCAAGGCAAGTATGACCATGACCAACAGGATTATTCCGACGCAAATTACCCCAAGTTGATAGTAGCCGTTCGGCCAAACCACCTTGGACTCTTGAGATTTATCAGCCCACACCGCCTCAATCTCTTCGTCTTGCTTTTCAGACATCAGGTTTCTTCATTAATTTCGACATATGTATTTTGACCGACTCGGCCAAGGTTTCATGATGGCTTCTTAATCCAAGCCAAACTCACAATGTGCTTGATAGTCTTTGTCCTGCGCCAAATTGAAAAGCGTCTTTTTATAACCGGCGCGAGCTTATCATAGGTATCCCAAGTATCAGGTACCTTGTACATTATGTCTGAGGAAAACGTATTCCCATAATCGGCAAAGTAGGTGTAGGGAGCCTCATAATAGTGTGCTGCAAACTCATTGCCCTCGACAGTCAAATCCTCGTCTGTAAACTTCTCATCGCAAGCCGAAATAAACCAATTCCCGGGCGTTATTGTGCGAGTCGTAAGAGCTAAAAGTTCCTCATCGGTATGGATTCCACTTCCTAATCCATTGAGCGTTGCCCAAGCAACAAACATGCCGATGTGCGTTGATGCGGCTGAGGGAGCCAAGGTTAAGGGAAATTCTCCTCCATAATGCCATGAAGCGTCATCGTACTTCATTAGAAATCCATTCGACTACACGCTCCGGAAAAGGCCCGGTTCCCTCGGAAACTACGACAATCATGTGCCATCGCCCGCAAATGCTGTCTCGTTGTAAGCGGGTTCGTTTGCAGCCGCATTAGTATAGAGAACGTGCAGCTCACCCTCGGTTTCATCCGGCACGCCCTTGAAAATGTAGATCTCGCCCAGTTCAGGATGATTGGCACGGACAGCGTCAAATGGAAATTCGTGGGGATCGGCGGATTCGGCAATGGTGATATTCTCTACAATTTCCTCGCCGTGCGATACGACGTTGAATGAACCCGGCAGTTCTTCGACATCGGTCATGTCCGCCTCGACTTCTGCCATGTAATCTTCATCGAAATAGCTCTCGAGGCTGTAGGTTTTCCCGCGAAATCTGACTTTCCAAGGCATGGCCATTCCTCCTAAAGCAAAAGCGGCTCTTCTTCGATCTTCTTTGGTGGCGCTAGAACAACCAAATCGTTGTCGGGTAGCGGGCGCTGTAGCTGTAGCGCTTGCTCGGCCGGCGCATTCATCCAGATATCAAGCTCTTCGCGTGTGCGCAGTATGACGGGCATTGCCTTGGGATGGATCGGCTTCACAACCTCATTGGCGTCAGTGGTCAGGAATGCGAAGATATCAGCCTGAACAGGGCCTTCCTTCTTCTTTCGCATACTGAACCAAGGCGTCCAGATGCCAGCAAACCAGAATAGAGGTTGCTCTTCATTGAGGGCAAACCAGTACAGCGGCAGTTTTTTCGTGACCGGATCGCGCACCTGACCATATTCGGAAAAGCTCGTTGCCGGAACGATGCAGCGGCTTTCTGGCCCCAGCCATCGCCTCCAGTGCGGAGACTTCACATTGCGGATATTGGTAACACCATAATCGACTTCGCCCTTGATAAAGGCCGGAGGCGTTGGCATTCCCCAACGCAGCATTGATACCTCCAGCTCGCCGCTTTCATCCTGGCGCGCGACCGGCGCGGGATAGTCCGGGTAAATATCGAGATTGAAGTCGGTGATGTTTGTCCTGTTTCCGATCCCATTGAAGAGATTGCGGACCGCATCAAAGCCAGTCGATATTTTGTAGAGGTTGCACATGCCTAACGGCCCCATTCATTTTCTTGCTGCGGTGGAGGTGGTGATTCCGCAATGAACCGCTTGATATCGGCCGCAGTGGCTTGCAATTGCGAAGCGGTATCTTCGATGAGCTTGAGAATCTCTTCTAGTTCAAATTGGGCGCGATACACCTGTTCCCGATCGACGTGGATATTGAGGGTAGCATAATCGGGTTTTGTCGAACTTGGACGGATGATTTTGATTGTGCTGCTGCTGCTATGTCCGTGAGTGAAAGTGCAGCGCCATACGACTTCACCACCGAGAATATCATTTTCAAGCGTCTCGAAAAAACCTTTTGGCATTTCAGTCCCCCTGCGGCCGCCCATCACGAGATGATATTCGATCCTTGGTTGCGCGCAAGCGGGCGTTAATCCCGCAATTTGTTCTTGGTGCCGAACATATTGTGTTCCTTATTCCTGCAGCTCCAGACCTGACAGCTCAGCTTCTTCGTCAGCGAGTTTATGCGAACATGCGCGCCGTATTTCCATTGAAGGGAATCCCGATCTAACCGGCTTATCTGGCCGCATTTGTAGCAATAGGCATAAAGATCGTCCCACGGTTCGAGATCACAGAACCGCGTCGTTTCGCGGATGCCTCTAAGTTGTCTTTTCGATATCATAACCCACCAGCATGCGCGTATAGCGCGGCACCCAAGTGCCTTTCCGGCGCTGTTCAGGGGTTATCCACTCCCCTTCAAATGCCTTTAAAAAACACTCGGCATTTCGCTGCTCTGCAAACATATAGATGCTGTAGCGCTCGGGATGTATGTAAATGCTCTGATTCAGGCGATAGCGGCCAAGCAGTATTGAAAGGAAGTCCACCCTGTCAAAATGCGGCCTCACCTCGTCACAATGCAGCGCAACCTGAAAAGGATATTCCTTGTCAATCAAAGTGGTTGGCGGTTCGCCTCTGCTTCTGGCCATCTCAATGCCTCGACAGCTTTGGCTTCCAGCCACGGGCGAAACCGAAACCCATGGCAAGCGAAGCATATTCGAGTTCTTTGGTAAGATAGGCGCGTTCCTCGACCAGCTTGGTAATGGCAGCATTGGCATCGCCGCCATGTTCGGCAATCAGTTGGTCTGCTTCGTTCTCATAATCTTGCTCCGGTTCTTCCATGGCTTTTCTCCATTGAGACAAGCCTGTCCGCCCCCACTACAGGCAGGTTTTCATAGTCCTAAAATGTCATTGGAACGGTCGCCGCTACCGTGTATGTTCTATTAATGTTCTCAATCTCGGCGTGAGTCAATAAATTTTCATGGACAGAATACCGCACTCTAAAAGAGCCGCCTTGCTGGCGGCTTTCCTAATGTTGGGCCCCGGGATTGTTCCGGCCGATGCCAGGCAATCGCTTTACGTCATCGATGGCGACACGATCCGCTTGAACGGCGAGACGATCCGCATTGCCAATATTGATGCGCCCGAAACGCGCAATGCAAAATGCGATGCTGAATACAAGCAGGGACTTGAAGCAAAGTTCGTGCTGAACGCGCTGCTAAAGGCCGGTGACTTTACCGTCCAGCGCGGCGACCCGACGAGCGGCCGGTTGATAGACAAATATGGCCGCACGCTGGCGATGATCTCTGCCAACGGAAAGGACGTGGGCCAACTCCTGGTCAAAATGCGTTTGGTGCGGCCCTGGACGGGGAAACGGCGCGGCTGGTGTTAGCCAGTCAGGGAATGCGCTCTTCAACAAGCAATTGCACCAACTCAGAATGAACATATTCAATTAGAAGGTCTCCCACGAGTTGCTGCTGCGAAGTAGATGCGCCTTCCGAAACGATAAGAATGTTATTTAAAATTCCCGAAACACGGCGCCAATCTGAGTCAAACTCAGTTGCAACAAGCGTGAAATTTGCTCCTTCGGAATTGTATTTCTGCAGCTCGGTGAAGGCCCTTGGGCACAAGGTCAACAACGCTGCGACTTTGCCCTTTGGCAATGGCGGATACCAAAGCTTCATTCCGTTAAAAATTATCTCATCTTTCTCGTCGCGAACAGGAATCCACCCATTGAGCCTCTCGGCGAACATGGAATACAATTCATCCAGCAATTGAGTTAGCTGTTGGTCACTCCGATCCTGTCTTTGTGCGTCTAGCTGCTCCTTGAGAATCTTGTTTTGGGTTTCGGCTGCCTTCGCATTTGTGATAGCCGCATCGGCCTGTGCATCGGCTGCTTTGGCCTGAGCTTCAGCCACGCCTTTGCTCTCGATGGCAACAAGCCTGCTTTGCTCAAACTCTCCGCGCTGAAGCTTCATTTCCTCACGAGTCAATGACAGCTCTTTACGTTGTTCTTGAAGCTCTTGGGATTGCACGAGAACTGCCGCAACCAGCCAAAGGAATGCCAATGGAGCAAATACACCGGCAACCAAATCGCCAAATTCATTGGCCCTCAAACACGGAAAATAGCCGTAGGCGCAATCGTAAGGCTTGGGGGTGACCAAGTGAAACAAAACAGCAAATAATAGGATATAACCGATGCTGACTATCGCCATTATGGCGAGCCAGTTGCGTTCAGGATTGTTCGCGGATGGATTCAAGTCAGTTGATTCTTTTGTCATCTTTTGCCCCTGCGCCGGAGCAAAGCCGATATCTTTCAATTCAGCAAGGATCGACAATTTCATGGTAGTTGATAACGTCAGAAATCGGTGCCAACTCGCGGGCTGTGGGATTAAATTTTGATGACGTACGACGAAGTTTTGGCCGGCGGAGAAGGTAAGCTCATAGAAGCGATAGACGCTGGAACTCAAGAGAGTCTGACACTTGATTTCAAGCTCGCCACTGAGGGAGCCGGTGTTTTCAATGAAGATGGTGCCTTGACCACTGAGGGTAAGAAGGTGGTCGCAAAAATCCTTTCCGCTTTTAGTAATTCTGGGGGTGGTTTGGTCATATTTGGCGTTGATTGCAGGAAAGATGATGACAACATCGATTGTGCATCTGCCCTTGCACCCTTCAAGGGTTTCAAACAGGCCGCATCAACGCTGAACTCCGCTGTAGGTGACCTTTTGCAACCAAAAAATGCGGGTATACGCGTGGGCAGCTTTCCCGCCGGATATGACAATACCAAAGGCTATGTGATTATTGATGTGCCGAGGTCGGAGCGCCGTCCTCATCGCAGTGAAGCGGCGAAACAAAAAACTTACTTCAAGAGAAGTGGTGCCTCTTCCTATGAAATGGAGCATTATGACATTGAAGATGCCTTTCGGCGGCAATCAAGTCCCGAACTAGCGGCTGAGATTCGCCCGACTTGGGGCATGCGTTCGGGTTTGACCCTTACAGTACATTTGGATTTTTATGTGCGTAACGTGTCAAACATATCGGCACAGTACGTCTTGCTCGAGCTCCCCGAACCACAGCATGACACCTATCAATGGATTGCTGAAGAGGCATGGGGCCTGAAAGGGGTGCGATATGCCAGAGAAGGCACGGTCATAAAATACTACGCAAACAGCGACTATGTTATTCATCCTCAGGATAGTCGACATATCGGAAGAGCCACGTTCAAAGTGACTCTTGATGGTGATGCCAATCCGATAAGCGTTCCTCATCCTAAAAAAGTGCCCTTCGAACTGCCTTTAAAATTCATTCTTAAAGCTAAGGATATGCGGGTGATTGAAGGCGTTTTCGACTTCAAGGACGTTACGTTAAAAAGCCGACCTTGGGACAGCGGAGCAATAATTAAACAAGCTGACAGGCCATCTCTAGATGGGCAGCTTTGAGAGTTCGCCACGCATACGCCGCAGCCAGGCTGACCACTCCGTTACCCGCCGCGTCGGATCGATCTAACCGATCGGCTTGGGGAAATTGCCGAATTGAGCATTGATTATTAATCGATCGAGGGGCGGCGAGGGACCAGCACTTGGGACTGAGTGAGACAGTCGATATGAATTCTATCAAAATTTCAAGGGGCGGAGAATTGTCCCACTCTGTTGTAATCTATTGAGCTGAAATGCTTTCCGGTGAACCTCCGGTCTCACCATCTTATCCGCAAGTGGCGATTATTTAGGTGTGGCAGCGCGCCAGCTAAGTCATTGATTTGTGCTGATGAAAATCCCTGCCACACTGCTTGGTAAGCTGTTGATTATGCTACAAAAGTGCCTTCCGGGCGAGGCCTCCAGAAAATTATCACGTAAAATCAAGTAGATAGCGCTTTCGCTGACTTGGTGGTCGTGTAATTTCATGTTGCATCGAAGCATGTGGTGCATGATACCCCGCAGAATTTGGCCGTAGATACTCCGGTCATAAATTCTTTGCCGCATAGCACGCAATTTTTCTTCAGCAGCTTGGATTTTTGAACAATCTGGAAGCATTGAAACGAACAATATTTCGCGTGGGCATCTCGTGACTGGAATTCAGCACTGCAATGCTCGCAGTTGCGCTTTGGTGACTTATCCACAACGGCGAGATAGAAGGCCCATCGGCGTGCATGATGCTGCGCTCTTTCAAACAATGCCCCATTATAGGTTTTACAAGACGCAGCGCACGATGCGGAGCAAACGACCCTTCAGTACCCGAGCTCGCGGTGTTGTCTAAGATCGTCGCCCCAGAGATTGTCTATCTTTGATCGTAGTGATTAATAAGCGTAGAGCGAGGGGTATGTGGCGATGGCCAGGGTAGTAAAGACACAGCCCCGGAAATGGGGGACACCAATCTTCCAAGACACGCTCGAGGCGACCATCGCGCAGGGCATCCGTGGCAAGGTGGTCGGGGACAAAGGCAATGCCAATTCCATCGATCGCCGCATCCACCATCAATGGCTGGTCAGACAAGGTTAACGGCCCGGTGACATTTATCGTTTCGATATTACCGTGCCGTTCAAATTCCCAGTTGTAGATCGCGCCACTTTCAAAGCGAAAACGGATGCAGTCATGGTTATGGAGGTCCTGAGGTGTTGTCGGCCGACCACGAACAGTGAGGTATTCAGGAGACGCGACTGCCGCAAAGTGGATGTTGCCAGTCAAAGGGATGGCTATCATGTCCTGCGGCACGGCCTCGGCAAGTCGGATGCCAGCATCGAACCCGTCCGCGACAATATTGCTGAGCCGACCATCACTCACGATATCGAGGTGAATTTGGGGATAGGTTCGCAGAAACCGTGCAAGGATCGGTCGGAGGATCAAACGTATCGCACCTTCGCTGGCATTGATTCTCAGCGTCCCACTTGGAGTTTCGCGCAGATCGTCCACTTCTTGTATAGCTTCTTCAATTGCAGACACTGCCGGACGGAGTTTGGCTGCGAGCCGTTCTCCCGCCTCGGTTAGAGAGACGCTACGTGTCGTACGATTGAAGAGACGGACACCCAAGCGCTGCTCAAATGTCTTGAGCGAATGACTGACTGCTGATGCGGTAATATTGAGCTCAGTTGCAGCTCCACGAAAACTGCGGTGCGTCGCAATTGCCAGGAAAACGGTATAGGCGAATAAATCGCCGCCCTTTAATTGATGAGAGTTCTTCATATAAGCATCAAGCATTCATGAGATTGTTTTGATTCAGTATGTTCCATACACTCCCCGGAATAACAATCGCAAGGAAAACACATGTTCAAAAAAATACTGATTACAGGCGCCAGTTCTGGTTTTGGCTGCGGCGCAGCGATAGAACTTGCGCGTCTCGGGCACGCGGTAGTGGCTACCGCCGAAACTTGGCCGCAGGTTCGCAGCCTGCGCGCCGACGCTGCCGAGGCGGGCGTCAAACTTGATGTAATCAAGTTGAACCTGCTCGACGAAATCGACATCGCCCACGCGGGCTCGTTCGACCCTGACGTATTGGTTCTCAACGCCGGTGTCATGGAGGGTGGTTCTATAGTCGATATTCCAATGCAACGCGTACGAGAGTCATTCGACATCAACGTGTTTGGACATCTGCAATTAGTCCAAGCCATCGTCCCAAAGATGGTAGCCCGAAAATCCGGAAAAATTGTATGGACCTCATCAATGGGCGGTATTCTTGTGGTGCCATTCCTCGGTGTCTACTGCGCTACGAAACATGCAATCGAGGCCATCGCTGGCTCGATGAAGGCGGAACTTGCGCCTTACGGCGTCAAAGTGGCCACTGTCAATCCTGGTGTCTTCGGCACGGGTTTCAATGACACCGGCGCTGAGAGTTATGTGCAATGGTACAATGCGGATTCCGCAGTGGTACCGATGCCGGATTTTGGTGACAGCTTGGTTGGTCAAGCTGACCCGAAGGAGATGATTGATGCCATGGTTGAGATCATCCCTGCTGAGGAACACCTATATCGCACCATGCGCCCGCACGCGACCATTGAAGCTGCGAAGGGGTGGCAAGAAACAGAGTGGACGCAAAATGCCTGATCTGACACTTGATCATGCGCACCAAATTGTAGTTCAGGGCCACGGCGCTGCAAAAGAAGCCGGTCTTAATGCCGTCTTCGCGATCCTTGACACTGGCGCACACCTTGTCACTTTCTCCCGGATGGATGGTGCATGGCTGGCTTCAAACGAGTTGGCCATCGCCAAGGCTCGCGCCTCCGTGATGTTCCAGGCACCAAGCGAGGCACTGAACGCTCCGCCACAAGTTGGTGAGCCGGTCCCGCATTTTGATCACATCCACGCGGGCGGCTTGCTGCTAATGGGCGGCGGCCTCCCGCTGTTTAATGGCGACGGTGTATTAATCGGTGCTATCGGAGTTTCTGGCGGGACGCCAGAGCAGGATGCGGCTCTCGCACGCGCGGCCGCAAGTTGATCAAGCAGTAAATCATTTGCCCAATTAAATATGGCGAGTGAAGTGGGACAGTCGATGCAAATTCTATAATGATTTCAAAGGGCAGGGAATTGTCCCACTCTGCTGTAACCTATTGAGCTGAAATGCTTTCCGGTGTCCCTCCGGTCCCACCATTCTATACGCAAGCGGCGATTAACCGGCTGAGTTTGTGTGGGCAATTTCATCAAGGGTGTTGCAGCGCGCCAGTTGTTTTTATTGGCCTGTAGATTCGTCTCCGAATCTACAGCAGTCCATGATTTGCGGTGTGACGTAAATGTGCCGGAGAACAGGGCGCGGTGTGCGGCCTGTTCTCCTTGACGCAAATCAGCTTTTTAGCCGTGAATTGCAGAGGCTGTAATATCCTCCGCCTTTCTGTATCCATTTCAGGCTGCCAAGAGAATTTCTCTGCTTGTTGGCGTAATATTGGTCCAGACAGGTATGCATACGTGCCTTGCCTGGGCTTTCCGTAGAATATTTCGTGGAAACGGCGCTCGGAAAAGCCACGCCGCGCGGAGCCCTTGTCGTTGGGGCGGGCGGATCATCTGTATAGGTGGCATTGTCCACGGATGGCGCAGAATCATCGTCATCATCATTGGCTGCGGTTGCTCCGGCGGCGCATTGTGCCTTGCGGAAGTCGTTCCACTTCAGGCCGCCCAGCGTTCCAGCGTCTTTGGCAGCCTGATATTTCACGCTGCATTCCTTCATCGTCAGGCCGCTACCTGAATCATCATTGTCGTTGGCTTGTGACTTTGCCGTCTTGGTTTTTGTGACCGGCGCTGCAGCAGCACCTGCGCTACATTGCGATTTGCGGAAATCATTCCATTTGACATCGCCAAGTGTGCCGGCGCTCTTTGCCGCCTGATACTTGGCGCTGCATTCTTTCATCGTCAGTCCGCCACCGGAATCATCGTCGTCATTGGCTTGCGACTTCGCTGTCTTTGTCTTAGTAACCGGCGCAGCAGCAGCGTCCGCGCTGCATTGCGTTTTGCGGAAATCGTTCCATTTGACATCGCCAAGTGTACCCGCGCTCTTTGCTGCCTGGTACTTGGCGCTGCATTCCTTCATGGTCAATCCGCTGTCGTCGTCATTACTGGCTGCAGCGGTCGTTTTTGCTTTTTTCGCGGTTGTTGTCTTTGTACTAGCCGCAGGCGAATCGTCCGAAGCGCACTCCGCCTTGCGGAAGTCGTTCCACTTCAGGCCGCCCAGCGTTCCTGCGTCTTTGGCAGCCTGATATTTCACGCTGCATTCCTTCGCCGTCAAGGCATAGGCAGGCGCAACGGCAAACGATGCCGAAGCCAGTACACCCGCATATAAAAGATTTCGCATCATTGACATGCTTCGCTCCCTCAAGTGGTTGAATATTTGCAACCATACAACCTTGAGTACATTCCATTCATCATGCCGGGTCAATTGAAATCTGCCGGTGCAAATATGGCTGGGGGGTGACAAAAGCCCCCGGGATCAGTGAAATGACCAATCGGTGAGGCATGAAGGCGTAGGGGTGCCGATGACCGTGATTGATGACGGTAAGCGGATTTGGCCATACTGGAACCAAGCTATAGTATTGAGTTAATTTGGCTCTTTGGATCAATATGCCGGGTTCTATCGTGAAATAATACTCTTGGTAGCCGGCATATTGCAGGTAAATTACGAATTCATGTTGCATGCCGGTGCAATATGATATCGTTGGTACAATTTGGAAAACAGCTTTCCAATCGGCTGATTTCTTCACATAAAACACTTCATGGCCAATCTATAAGAGATTGGTTTATTTGGGATTTTCTTGCTTCATGTTTGAATTGGCTGTCGTCGGGTTTCTTATTATCCTCAATGGCGTATTTGCGCTTTCGGAACTGGCGGTCGTTTCGGCCAGGAAGGCCCGTCTTGAGATGTTGGCAGACCGTGGTATTGCCGGAGCCCGTGCGGCGATTGCCCTTTCGGAAAACCCCGGAAAGTTCCTGTCCACCGTGCAGATCGGCATTACGCTTGTTGGCATTGTTGCTGGTGCGTTTTCGGGCGCCACGCTAGGCGCGCGCATGAGCGGTTTTCTGGTTGGCATCGGCGTTCGCCCGGATATTGCCGATATAGGCGGCTATACGTTGGTTATTGGCATCATTACCTATCTGTCAGTCATCATCGGGGAACTTGTGCCAAAACATTTGGCGCTGAAAAACCCTGAACGCATCGCCTGTTTCATCGCGCGGCCCATGAATATCCTGTCACGGGTCGCGGCACCTGCCGTCTGGGCGCTGGACGCATCGACAAGGGGTGTGTTCCGGCTGCTCGGTATTTCCACCGCATCGGAAAGCTCGATTACCGATGAGGAGATACTGACAATTGTAGCAGAGGCGGGAAATACCGGCGTGATCGAAGAGGCCGAGAGGTCCATGATTTCCGGCGTTATCCGGCTGGGTGATCGAAGCGTGCGGGCCGTCATGACCCCGCGCACGGAAGTTGAAATGGTTGATATCGATGAAGATGCCATAGCGCTGAAGCGCAAATTGATATCCGCAAATCATTCCTGTCTTCCAGCTTTTGAAGGCGACCGCGACAATGTCATTGGCGTCATCATGCTCAGGGACATGATCGAACCCATGCTTGCCTCGTCAATGGTCGTGATCCGCGAGCATGTCAGGCACGCACCCATCATTCCGGATACGCTTGA
Source organism: Phyllobacterium sp. GQ127 (assembly GCF_059758635.1). NCBI lineage: Bacteria > Pseudomonadati > Pseudomonadota > Alphaproteobacteria > Hyphomicrobiales > Phyllobacteriaceae > Phyllobacterium > Phyllobacterium sp. GQ127. Next base: position 818,400 of record NZ_JCAXDZ010000001.1, on the reverse strand, counting down.
TGCGCTGGCTGCGCTCAAAGTCTTGCGTGACTCTGACGTTCCCATGGCACTCGTCCATGATGAGTACGGCCATTTTGAAGGCCTGCTGACGCCCGCCGATATTCTTGATGCCATCGCAGGCGCGTTCGCCTCGGATGAAGATCAATCAGAGCCGGAAGCGGTGAGACGGGAGGATGGTTCCTGGCTTCTTGCAGGCTGGATGCCGGTTGATGAGATGGCGGATCTCTTGGGAATAGACCTGCCCGCGACAAGGCCATATGAAACGGTGGCCGGTTTTGTCATTGACCGTTTGCAGCGAATTCCAATGACGGGCGAATCCATGGAGTTTGATGATTGGCGTTTCGAGGTTGTCGATCTTGATCATCGCCGCGTCGACAAGGTTTTGGCGTCGCGCCTCTCCTAGCCAGAAATTGCTCCCAATTCGAGGCCTCACCAGATGACTGATCAAGATTACGCTATGCCATCCGTATGGGAGGAGCGGCTAGCGAAATACAATTGGATAACGCAAACCATCGGAGAATCCGGAGCGCTGGTATTTCGTCTCGAAGCGGCAGAGCTTCCGACCTTATTCGTAAAAAGCGAGCGGATTGGAGAGTTCACCGAACTATTCGATGAGATAAAGCGGCTGCAATGGTTGGCAGGGCAAGCTATTGCCGCACCGCGCGTTCTGGATCAGGCAGAACAGGGCGATCGCCTCTGGTTGCTGATGAGCGCGGTGCCGGGGCGCGATCTTGCATCAAATCCGGAGATTCCCGCCGAAGCTGTCATCAGAATTGTTGTCCGGTCGCTTAAAGCTTTACACCAGCTTGATATAGCGGGCTGTCCGTTTAACCATAGTCTTGAAGATCGAATTCCAATTGCCCTTTCCCGAGTGATTGGCAATCAGGTGGATGAAACTGATTTCGATGAGGTTGGACCCACTGCTGCTGAACTTTTCGAGAGACTTGTAGCAACACGTCCAAGCAATGAGGATTTGGTGGTAACGCACGGCGACGCGTGCCTGCCGAATATATTGAGCGACGGCTCGCAATTTACCGGTTTTGTTGATTGCGCACGCCTTGGGATCGCAGATCGGTATCAGGATCTTGCTCTGGCCAGCAGGAGCATTGAGGATAATCTGGGCGCTGAATGGGTCGAACCATTTTTCAAGCTATATGGTGTTGAGGCGGATTCTACCCGCGTAACCTATTACCGGCTGCTTGATGAGTTCTTTTAGCTGGAACGACGCTCGGAATAACGACGATAGATGCCTTTGCCTGCCTTCTTGGCAATATAAAGGGCCGCATCTCCGCACCAAAGCAAGCTTTCCGGCGTATCGCCGTCACGCGGCGCAAGAGCTGCTCCAATGGTAACCGTGATAGCTGCCGAATCCGCATTGGCAAGATCATAGGGCTGAGAAACGCTGCCGATGATACGGTCTGCCACGCTTGCAACTTCATTGGCAGTGACCTGAAGCAACACGACGGCAAATTCGTCACCATCAATGCGGTAGACGACATCATTCTTGCGCATGCATGTTTGAAGGCGGTCAGCGACAAGCTTTAAGACAAGATCACCTTCGGCGCGCCCGTATTTTTCGTTGAATTGCTTGAAGCCGTCCAGATCAATGCAGAGAATCGCAAATTGCAGCCGGTCGTCAAAGTCGCTATCAGCGTAGGAGCCGAACAGACTATCGAGATGTTCTTCCAGTGCAGCGCGGTCGGCGAGTCCCGTGAGCTCGTCCTGGCTGACAGGAAAATCACCAAATCCCTTGGTTTCAATCATTCGCCTAAAGTTCCCATCGTTCACTTGAACGACTCCATTTTTGCTGTGTGTAGAATGACAGGTGCCGACATTGGATACAATACAGGAAGATTCATAGGGTTAAGAAGGTTTTATCACAAACCGAAAGTAACCGGTACTGGAAAGTCAGTAGAAATATTTTGCACCGCCGCGCTCAATTGACGTGCCCTTCATTTTTTGACACACCCCTTGTGGGTTGGCGTTCTGGTTCCAATATGCTTTCGAGTTCACCGGATCCGTGCCCAACTGGCATAAACATGTTTTGCATGGTCGAAGTGTTCTGCATAACCTCATACTGGAATCGCTTTCCGGAAAAGGTTATACGGAGTCTCATAATGCTTTTGCGCATTGCGCCTTTGTTGGATGCATAACGCGATCGCACTGCTCGTGCTGTTAGGAAAGCTTGGAATAATATGGTGCTGAATTTCGAAGATCTGCGGACCAAGATGGTCGATAACCAGTTGCGTACAACTGATGTGACGGACAAGCCTCTGTTGCAGGCGTTTCTGGATGTCCCGCGCGAGAAATTCGTACCAAGTGTTCGTGCACCGCTCGCTTATATTGATGACGATGTCATGGTCTCAACGCCGACGGCCGAGGCAGGCGCGCGCTACATCATGCAAGCTTCGCCTTTTGCCAAGCTCGTTCAGCTTGCCAATATCCAGCCTGAAGATGTTGTTCTCGATATCGGTTGCGCGACAGGATATTCGGCAGCCATTCTCTCGCGAATCTCCAGCTCGGTTATCGCCGTGGAGGCTGATGCAAATCTCGCCGGTCAGGCTACTTCAATCCTGTCGTCCCTGGGCTATGATAATGTCGTGGTCTTAACCGGGCCGCTGGAAAAGGGCTACGCGTCTGAAGCACCTTTTGATGTAATCATAATTGAGGGTAGCGTTGACCACGTTCCTGTTACATTATTCGATCAGTTGAAGGATGGGGGGCGACTCGTTGCCGTTGAAGGCAGCGGAAACTCCGGAAAATCAATGATTTACGTGAAGAACGAGGGAATCGTATCAGGACGTCGCGCTTTCAATTCGGCGGTAAAGCCTCTCCCAGGCTTCGGCAAAGTTCCTGAATTCGAATTCTGAGCGTGTCGCACGTGAGACATAAGTGCAACGGTTGACCACTTTGTTTGCGAATTGGGGTTTGCAACTGTGGTCAATTCGGAAATTGGCTTGTATTGAAGTTACAACGTCGAACCGATTGGTTCGGTCTGAATATTGAGACATGAAGGGGTTTATAGTGTTCATAGCGGGTAAGCGATTACTGACCGCAGCGCTGATGTCAGCCACGGTACTAGCCTCTACGCCTTCAATGGCTGAGACGATCTTTGGCGCAATGGCCAAAGCCTACAACAACAACTCCACTCTTAACGCCACAAGGGCAGGCGTTCGCGTTACTGATGAAGGCGTGGCGATTGCCAAGTCGGGCTACCGGCCGACTATCTCTGCTTCCGCAAACCTCACATCGACCTATACCAGACTGGATGGACGGGGCCGATCGACAGGCACGGGGTTTGTGAATGACGGCACCTCAAATACCGCCGTGTTCGGCGTTACTGTCAATCAGATGCTCTTTGACGGGTTCACCACCAAGAACACAGTCTCAGCCTCAAAAACCCAGGTTCTGGCCGCCCGTGAAAACCTGCGCAACACGGAGCAGAATCAGCTTTTCGCTGCGGTGCAAGCCTATATGGATGTCTATCTGACCCGTCAGATCGTCGTTCTTCGCCAGCGGAATATCGAAGCGCTTGACGAACAGCTTCGTGCTGCGCGCGCTCGTTTTGACGTGGGTGAGGGTACGCGTACCGACGTTGCACAGGCAGATGCCCAGAAAGCAACGGCCATTGCGCAGCTGAACCTTGCCAAATCAAACGAAAAAACCGCCGAGGCAACCTATATTCAGGTGGTCGGCGAAGCACCGGGACGACTTGAGCGCGCACCAGCTGCCAAAAAGTCATTGCCGCGCAATATGGACGAAGCCTATGCCATAGCCGAGAATACGCATCCTGCTATTCTGTCGACACGCTATGCCGTGGATGCCGCTGGCTATACGGTCAAGGCAACAGAAGGCGAATTGCTTCCTCAGGTGAATTTGAGAGGCGAGATCAGCCGCGACGAAATATGGGGCGAGCCAAGCGATCTTTCTACCAGCAGCAATAATTCGACAAGCGCGTCGGCTGGAATTCAGGTTACCGTTCCGATTTACAGCGGTGGCCGCACATCGGCTCGTGTTCGCCAGGGCAAGGAAACCGTGGCGCAGCGCCGGATCGAAGTTGACGTAGCGCGTGACGATGTTCGTCAGGCTATCGCCAGCGCTTTTGCCGAAATGGAAGCCGCCAAGGCATCCATCGTTGCTCAAAGGACTGCTGTCGCCGCTGCTCAGCTCGCATTGAACGGCGTTATTGAAGAACGTAAAGTTGGTCAGCGCACGACACTCGACGTATTGAACGAGCAGACCAATGTTCTGACAGCGCAAATCAATCTTGTGCAGGCTGAGCGCGATGCGGTTGTTACCAGCTATGCTGCTCTGTCGGGAACTGGCCGTTTGACGGCAGCCCAACTTGGATTGCAGGTGGCTGAGCACCGGCCGGAAGAGCATTACGAAGCGGTCAAGGACAAGTGGATCGGCCTTCGCACGCCTGATAGCCGCTGATCGATCCTGCTACGATAAAATAGAAATTTGGCCGCTGGATAAATCTGGCGGCCAATTCATTTCAGCGGGGCGAATCAAAAGTCTGTGGGTTAGCCCGAAACATTGCTCTGAGGGATTCTCAAATAGACAACCAGCCTCTACACTGCATGCAGATTCGTTGCACCGCACCGAAACAAGATGTAGTAGGCAAGTTGATCATGGCACAATCACCAATCGGGGCATCCGCAGGCTTATCAAGCGCGACGCGCGAACCTTCCATGGAAGAGATTTTGGCCTCGATACGCCGCATCATTGAAGAGAGCGACACGGCACGGCCTGATGATGTCCCGCCAGCGGCTGTAAATTCCGATATGCCAGCTCAAACTACTTCCAATTTGCAGGTCGAAGATAATCTGGAAAGCGACGAGGCCGAACTTACTCCGCGGCAAGGTATTGCTGTTACGCCGCCTGTCCAGAAAATGCCTGAGGCGATGTTTTCGCCTCGTTTGCCCGACGTGGAATCAGAGCCGCATGAGACGAACAAGCCTGAGGCGGAATCGCCCGCCGAAGCTGTTGCCCCAGCTCCACAAATTCTTGCCGAGGAAGAATTGCTCGTTGCGGAGCAGGTTGCCGAAAAGCCGGCAGCACCTTCGCAACCCGATACAGGCGCTAATATGCGCTTTGCTGAGCCAGCGAGCGTCCCGGAATCTGGTCCGGCAGTAAAGTCATCGATGCCTATAGCTATCGATGAATTCGAGACGAATATGGAGGAAGAAGTGTCGCTTGATCTGGCGCAGGCGCTGGAGCCGATTCTTTCTGAGAGCACTGAGCGCCAGGTTAGTGCTGCGTTTGAGGATCTGTCATTTGCCGTTCGCAGCGAGCAGCGGCGTTCCTTTGATGAAATCGCACAGGAAATCATGCGGCCTTTGCTGCAGGATTGGCTGGACAATAATTTACCGACCTTGGTGGAGCGCCTTGTTCGCGAAGAAATTGAACGCGTTGCGCGCGGCGGCAAGCGTTAGAGCCCAGAAATACCTCGTCGAGCTTGTAGGGGCCGCCAGATGGCGGTCTTTTCGTTTCAGGCGTACGATATCATTGACTTGAGCCTCGCCATTGGGTTTACACCCTAACAATCCTTTTTTCCGCAAAATGACGGACAGTTTTATGCTTGAGAAGACTTATGACGCCGCGGCCGTAGAGCCAGAGATTGCAAAACGCTGGGAAGAGGCGGGTGCCTTTAAGGCCGGTGCCGGTTCCAAGCCGGGCGCAGATCCCTTTGCGATTGTCATACCGCCGCCAAATGTGACCGGCTCTCTGCATATGGGACATGCGCTGAATAATACCATTCAGGACATTATGGTCCGCTTTGAGCGGATGCGTGGCAAGAATGTCTTGTGGCAGCCGGGCATGGATCATGCCGGTATTGCAACGCAAATGGTTGTCGAGCGGCAATTGATGGAGCGTCAACAGCCGGGTCGCCGTGAGATGGGCCGTGAGAAGTTTGTCGAGCGTGTGTGGGAGTGGAAGGCGGAGTCTGGCGGGATTATTGCCGGACAGCTGAAACGCCTGGGTGCGTCCTGCGATTGGTCGCGCGAACGCTTTACCATGGATGAAGGCTTGTCGAAGGCCGTTCTTGAGGTTTTCGTTACACTTTACAAGCAGGGGCTCATTTACAAAGACAAACGTCTGGTCAATTGGGACCCCAAGCTGCTGACTGCGATTTCTGATATTGAGGTCGAGTCGCGCGAGATGAAGGGGCATTTGTGGCATTTCCGCTATCCGCTGGAGAATGTCGCCTTTGACCCGGAAAATCCGCATACATATATTGTTGTCGCAACAACCCGGCCAGAGACAATGCTTGGCGATACGGGCGTTGCCGTCAATCCTGACGATGCCCGCTATCATGCGCTTATTGGCAATAATGTTGTTCTGCCGCTCATCGGTCGTCATATTCCTATCGTTGCCGATGATTATGCTGATCCTGAAGCCGGATCCGGCGCTGTGAAGATTACGCCTGCGCACGATTTCAACGATTTTGAAGTGGGCAAGCGCAACGATCTCCGGCAGATCAATATTCTCAATACGAATGCTTCGATTTTCCTCAAGGAAAACAATGATTTCCTGGAGGGTTTGGAGAAATCGAGTCATCTGGATCAGTTTATCCACGCACTGGACGGGAAGGATCGTTTTGCAGCACGCAAGCTGATTGTCGCTATGATGGAAGATGGCGGTTACCTTGAGAAGATCGAGGACCACACCCATTCCGTACCCCATGGCGATCGCGGCGATGTGCCGATTGAGCCTTATCTGACAGATCAGTGGTATGTGAATGCGGGCGAGCTCGCCAAGCCAGCCATTGCCAGTGTTCGTGAGGGCCGGACCAATTTTGTGCCGAAAAACTGGGAAAAAACCTATTATGACTGGATGGAAAACATCCAGCCCTGGGCGATTTCACGGCAATTGTGGTGGGGGCATCAAATTCCCGCCTGGTATGGACCGGATGGTCAGGTTTTCGTCGAGCGCACAGAAGAAGAAGCGCTCAGCGCAGCCGTTCAGCATTATCTCGCCCATGAAGGACCTATGAAGGCGCATGTGCAGAACCTTCTGGAGAACCTGAAGCCCGGAGAAATCCTGACGCGCGATGAAGATGTGCTCGATACATGGTTCTCTTCGGCGCTCTGGCCGTTTTCAACGCTTGGCTGGCCCGACAAGACACCAGAGCTTTCGACCTATTATCCAACCAGCGTTCTGGTGAGCGGCTTTGATATCATATTCTTCTGGGTTGCTCGGATGATGATGATGGGCCTGCACTTTATGGATAAGGAGCCGTTTCACACCGTCTATATGCACGCGCTTGTTCGCGACAAGAACGGTGCGAAGATGTCGAAGTCCAAAGGCAACGTTATTGATCCGCTGGAACTGATGGATGAATACGGCGCTGATGCGTTGCGGTTTACACTTGCCATCATGGCCGCTCAGGGCCGTGACGTGAAACTGGATACCAGCCGTATTGCCGGATATCGCAATTTTGGTACCAAGCTTTGGAACTCAACGCGCTTTGCTGAAATGAATGGTGTTGCGCGCAACCCGTCTTTCAAGCCGGACGATGCCAAGCTGACGGTTAACCGCTGGATTCTGACCGAGCTCACCAATGCTGTGCGCGATGTCACCGACGGTATCGCCACTTATCGCTTCAATGAAGCTGCAAGCGCGGCCTATCGTTTTGTATGGAATCAGTTCTGCGACTGGTACATCGAGCTGTTGAAGCCTGTATTCAATGGTGACGATGCCGAGGCAAAGGCGGAAGCACAAGCCTGTGCAGCCTATGTGCTTGATGAGATCTACAAGCTTCTGCATCCGTTCATGCCATTCATGACGGAGGAGCTCTGGGCGCATACGGCGGGCGAGGGCGCGAAGCGTGAAACCCTGCTGTGCCATGCTGAATGGCCAGTGTCATCATTTGTTGATACCGATGCCGCCTCAGAGATCAATTGGTTGATCGATCTGGTAACCGGTATCCGTTCCGTTCGGGCCGAGATGAATGTCCCTGCTTCCGCTGTAGCTCCGCTCGTCGTCATCGGTGCCAATGAAGCCACCGAGGCGCGCTTGCAGCGTCACGAAGCTGCGATCAAGTGGCGCGCGCGCGTGGACACGATTACGCTGGGAAGCGAGGCCCCTAAGGGTTCGGCGCAATTTGTCATCGGCGAAGCTACAGCCTGCCTGCCACTGGGCAGCCTTATTGACGTCAATGCTGAAATTGCGCGACTGACCAAGGAGGCCGGTAAGATCGCCGATGAAAGCGACAAGATCGGTAAAAAGCTCGGCAATGAGAAATTCGTTGCCAATGCCAAACCGGAGATCGTGCAGGCAGAACGCGAACGACTGGCCGAGCTTCAGGAGGCCGCTGGTAAAATCGAAGTGGCGATACGGCGCGTTCGCGAGGCGAGCTGATTCCGGAGTTTTATTGCCGATAATGAAATTTGGAGTGGCTCGTCCCTTGAAATATGCGGCGAGCCACCCCATTTTCGTCGATCAAAAGCCCCAATTTTGTCATTTTTGAAGTGCGTTGCATTTGCGCAACAATGACGTTTTTTGGCTAAAAAACCGCTATTTTCCCCATAATGCTTTGTGGCTAGTGGGAAACCCGCGATAATTTTGAACTGATTTTCGAAAAAAGTCAGTTTTTGAAGAATCTCCCATTTTTCTCCCATAACGGGGCGCAATCAAAGATATTGCACTCAATAAGATTGCTTTGTTACCTATTACGTATTGGTAATATTTCCCGAATTAGGCTGACATTCGGGGCACATTATAAAGCTTTCGGGGGAGGAATTAATGTCTAAAGCTATTTCGACAATGTTGGGCGGGGCACTATTGTTGACTGGTGTGGCCTCTGCTGCGCAAGCCGGGGGGCTTGAGCGCGGAGGCTACAATTACGATCTGCTGTTCAGCGAAGATCGTTTCGCCTCTGAAGCTGGCGTGATCTATGTCATGCCTGATCGCAAGATCAAGAATGCACAGGGTCTTAATGCAGGTGGCAAATCTTCTGTCAGCGAGACCGAAAATTACACCATTCCTCGCGTCGGCGTTAAAGTTGGCATCACTGAGGATTTCGATTGCTTGGCTCAGTATAGCCAGCCATGGGGAGTTCATACCAACCCAGGTGACGATTGGAAGGGCTCCAACCAGAACATCGAAACCAAGATCGAAAGCCATGATTATGGTTTGACTTGCTCTTACAAGTTCGATGTTGGCAAAGGCTTCCTCCGCGCACTCGGTGGTGTTTCTTACCAAAAGGTCGAAGGTTTCAAAGAGCGGATGGTTACACCCGCGTTCCGGCGGCTTGGTTTTGACGGTAACGGCCTGCTTGAACTCGAAGGTGATGGTGTAGGCTGGCGTATCGGTGCTGCTTACGAAATTCCAGAAATCGCATTGCGCGCAAGCTTGATCTACAATGCCGAAGTTGATCTCGGTGACGTTGAAGGCACTCTCGATCTTACTGATCTGCCAGCAGGAATTCCTGGCACCCCGGCACTCTTTGGCCGTGTGACCGATGTTTACGGCACGGCAACCATGCCGCAATCTTTGGAATTCAAAATCCAAACAGGTATTGCGCCCGATTGGCTGGCTTTCGGTTCGGTTAAGTGGGTTGACTGGAGCGTTCTCGAAGTCGTGTCATTCTGCCCAATATCCACAAGGGGTGCAGTTTCCTGCGGACCTAACTCACCTGCCAAGGCGACATCGATCGATCTTATGTTCCGGGATGGCTGGACGGTTGCTGCAGGTGTTGGTCACAAGTTCAACGACCAATGGAGCGGTCAGGTTCAGGTTTCCTGGGACCGTGGAACTTCGACAGGCTTGACCACTCAGACAGACACATGGTTGCTGTCGAGCGGCGTTTCCTGGTCGCCTAACAAGAATGTTGAACTGCGCGTAGGCGGTGCAGTTGGTATGCTCACTTCCGGTTCGTACGGTCCGACAAAGTGCACCGTCAACACTGGCTGCGGCAATGATGCCAAGTATGATTTCGGCGATGACTTCGTGTCAGCGCTGTCGATCTCAGGCAAGCTGAAGTTCTGATCACTGCTTAACGAAATAGCGAAAGAGCCCGGCAAAGATGCCGGGCTTTTTTATTGGTACCGTGGCTTCCTTGGTCAATGCCTGCATTTGATCGATGGCCACCTGTGCCCGGGGGAAACCGTAGCGGCAGACAGCGTCCGGCATCCATGCCGGTTTGTGTTTAGGCATCACTTTTTGTGACGATTCGGCAACAGTGTGGCCAGGATGATTCACACAGCGCTTTCGGCAGCCAAATTTGCCCATTTTGCGCCACAAACCCGGAGCACCTCGATAAGGCGGTAACCTTTTAGAGGTATAACGTCAGGCAATATTGCTGGCGTACCGTTTTGGGGTAATGATGGACGCGACACTACTTTCGCATGAAGCTTCGAAAAGCCACCACGCAGTGGCATATCGCAATTCTATTTTAGAGTTGCGATCATCGGCCATTAATCCAGACCTTGAATACTGGAACAATTCTGCAAAGCGCAGCCGCACTATTGCCGGAAATCTGCCCAACCATGGCTCAAATGATCTGAAATATTCTACAATTCCGTTGCGAGCCGCCATAAGGGTGTTGACTGGCGGTGTTGAAATCCGGTCTGCCGTTACGGCGCGCCTAGCGGCTGCGACAATGGCGAGCCCGAGCGAAGGAATTAAGCTGCCATGCTGATTGCTGATCGTTTTCTCGCTCCCATTGTGGGAATTGGTCTTTTTCTGAGCGCTATGACTCTGCCCTGCATGGCTTTTGATACCAAGAATGAGATGAACGAGGATTCCAGCCCTTTTGCTCTCTTCAAGTTTGGTTTTTCTGCCTACAAAAACGGTCACAAGGATGAGGCAGTCAAAGCCTTGCGTTTTGCCGCTGAAAAAGGCCATCAGGGCGCAAACTGGAAACTCGGACGAATGTATGCCGAAGGCGACGGCGTAAAAGAAGACGATTACGAAGCCTATAAGATGTTTGAGCAAGTCATCCAGGAAGGCGCTGATCAAGGCACCGAGAATGAGAGTTATGTTGCAGATGCGCTTGTAGCTCTTGCCGGATATGTAAAACGCGGCATCCCAAATTCACCCATCAATTCCAACCCAAGTGCCGCCCGCGATCTTTATCTGCAGGCAGCGTCGAATTTTGGCGATCCGGACGCACAGTTCGAACTCGGCAAAATGCTGATGCGCGGCGAGGGTGGCAGTGCAAGCCCCAATCAGGCAGCACGCTGGTTCCGGCTCTCAGCACAAAAGGGCCATGCCGGTGCTCAAGCGATGCTTGGCAATCTGTTGTTTCAGGCTGGCAAGACCGTTCGCGGGCTGGCAATGATGACGGCAGCGCTTGAACACGCAACCGGCAAGGATCGCATCTGGATCGGTGATATTCAGGAACAGGCATTTTCGATTGCGGATGAAGCGGATCGCCGCACGGCCATGGTTCTGGCTGGCGATATCGTAAAGACTGGCGATTTCTAATAGCTGTCAGCGCAAACCAAGTTCGATGAACTTGGCTTGAACCCATCGTCGTATCCGCATAGTGTTAAAATCCGCTCTAGACGATAATTATCGCGACCGGGACGTGATCCGAAGGCTTTTCCCAGGCACGGACATGTTTTTCTATGCTGGCAGATTCCAGACGATTGGCCGCTTCCGGTGACAGCATGAGATGGTCAATCCGAATGCCATTGTTCTTTTGCCAGGCGCCCGCCTGATAATCCCAGAATGTATAAGTTCCAGCCGCATCGGTCACGCTGCGCACCGCATCGGTGAAACCCAGATTTTCCAAACGGCGGAAAGCCTGTCGCGTTTCAGGTTGAAACAGCGCATCATTTACCCAGGATTCGGGATTGCGCGCATCGATAGGCTCAGCGATGACATTATAATCGCCGGCCAGGATCAGCGGCTCTTCGAGGCTCAAACGCTCCTCAGCCCATTTTTCCAAACGGGCCATCCAGCGCAGCTTGTAGGGGAATTTTTCCGTATCGATCGGATTGCCATTGGGCAGATAGAGCGAGACGACGCGCAACATGCCCTTTTCCGTTGAGAAAACCGCCTCGATAAAACGCGCATGGTCGTCCTCGTCTTCGCCGGGAAGTCCTCGCGTTACTTCTTCGGGCGAGGTTTTCGACAAGATAGCGACGCCATTGAAGCCCTTTTGTCCATTCGTCTCCACATGGTAGCCAAGCGCTTCAATTTCTTCGCGGGGAAAACCCTCGTCGACAGATTTGATTTCCTGCAAACAAACAATATCCGGATCGGACTCCCGCAACCAAGCCTTGAGAACCTCGATGCGGGCTTTGACGCCGTTGATGTTCCAGGTGACAATTTTCATGGGAAACACTTGGCTTTGCTGAGTTTTCGGTTGCGCAACGACCAATATAGGTCATTCTCATTAGTGGGGAAAACGATACTCGTCCGGTCATCAACCGGTCAAGCCATTGGGGGTATTTATGAGCAGTCCTTCACATATTCATGATGTTGATGCGGGCTTGCCCGTGCCCCGTCTTGCAGCCTTGGGCATTCAGCACGTCCTCGTCATGTATGCGGGGGCGATTGCGGTGCCTTTGATCGTAGGCCGCGCCTTGCAGTTAGCGCCTGCAGACGTTGCTTTTCTGATCTCCGCCGATCTCTTTGTCTGCGGGATCGTGACGATCATCCAGTCGCTTGGCGCAACCCAGTGGTTTGGGATAAAGCTGCCGGTGATGATGGGCGTAACATTCGCTGCCGTAGGTCCCATGGTCGCCATGGCCAATGCCAATACGGGGCCGGACGGAGCGCGGCTGATTTTCGGCGCCATTATCGGTGCAGGGTTTGTAGCAATGCTGCTGGCACCGCTTATGAGCCGTCTGCTGCGTTTCTTTCCGCCGGTGGTGACAGGCACGATTATCCTGGTCATCGGGGTTTCGCTGATGCGGGTCGGTATCAATTGGGTTTTCGGTAATCCCTTTGGCCCCACGGCTCCTAAAATTGTTTCTCCCGAACATGCGGCATGGCTTAAAACGATTACCGAGCTTGCCGCCGCGCCGGGTTCTGCTTTACCGGCATTGCCGCAAAAGCTGGCGCTTGCACCTTCGCTGCAAAATCCTGCTTATGCGCCGCTTTCGAATATTGCGATCTCCGCTGTTGTGCTTGCCTCGATCCTGCTCATTGCGCGCTTCGGCAAGGGGTTCATCTCAAACATTGCCGTGCTTCTCGGTATCGTCATTGGCGCGCTCGTGGCAACAAGTCTGGGCATGATGGGTTTCGAGAAAGTTGCTTCCGCCGGCTGGTTTGCAATCATCACGCCGTTTCATTTCGGCATGCCGATTTTCGATCCTGTGCTGATCATCACCATGAGTCTTGTCATGATCGTCGTGATGATCGAATCTACGGGCATGTTTCTGGCGCTTGGCGATCTGACGGGAAAGAAAATAACGCGGCCAATGCTATCAGCCGGACTTCGCACAGATGGTCTGGGAACAGTCATTGGGGGTATCTTTAACACGTTTCCCTATACGAGCTTCTCGCAAAATGTCGGGCTCGTAGGCGTGACCGGCGTCAAAAGCCGCTTCGTATGCGTGGCGGCCGGTCTGATACTGCTCATACTCGGGCTGATGCCCAAAATGGGCGCTCTTGTTGAATCATTGCCGCAATTTGTTCTTGGCGGGGCAGGGCTGGTGATGTTCGGCATGGTGGCAGCGACGGGCATACGCATATTGTCGAAGGTGGAATTCCAATCAAGCCGCAACAACCTTTTCATTGTGGCAGTGTCATTGGCTTTGGGAATGATCCCGCTGGTGGCCCCCGACTTCAAAATGTGGATGCCGCACGCCGTTCATCCCTTGATCGAATCCGGCATTCTTCTGGCATCGGTCTCGTCAGTTTTGCTGAATTGGTATTTCAATGGGGCTTTGGGGAGTGCCGACGATTTGCGCGAGGCGGCAAAAGGCGCTGAAGCTTGAGGGGAAATAAAAAAGGCTGTCGCGAGACAGCCTTTTGAAACAGCTTGAGAAGAGGCGAGCAGCCTAGACAGAGAAACTCGTGCCGCAACCGCATGAGGATGTGGCATTCGGGTTGCGGATTTGAAAAGACTGGCCCATCAGGTCATCGACAAAATCAATCTCCGACCCGCCAATATAGGGCAGTGAAATCGAATCGATCAAAACCTTTGCTCCCAATTTTTCGATTACGATGTCATCTGCATCCTGTGCATCGACCAGATCGTACTTATAGGAAAAGCCTGAGCAGCCGCCACCTTCGACAGAGATGCGCAGGGCGGTTTTGTCAGGGTCGGATTTTAAAATTGCCGAGATGCGCTTGGCCGCAGCGTCGGAGACAGAAACATTTACAACTTCGGTCATTCTTCACATTCCTTCGCGGAAACATCCGCCCGGCTCCAAAGACAGAACATCATCATGTCATGCCTTGCCATTCATTATACACCATAGCTAAGAATTGGCGACGGTGAAGTCAACGGCATGCGTGTTAATGGGTGGTACTGCTGTGCTCGCATGTTCCGAAGCATGCACAAGAAGGCGGGAAGTGAAATAATGTCGATGCAGGATGTGGGTTTTGGTTACAGGGAACGGGCATCTTATGCCAGCGATCCACAGCATAGCCGTGGGCGGCTCGTAGCTGAGAGCGAAAGTCCAACGCGCACCGTATTTCAGCGCGATCGCGACAGGATTATTCACTCGACGGCGTTTCGCCGTCTGAAACATAAAACTCAGGTTTTTATTGCCCATGAGGGCGACCATTACCGCACGAGGCTCACGCACACGATTGAGGTGGCGCAGATTGCCCGAGCCCTGGCTCGCTCAATGCGTCTTGATGAGGATTTGGCTGAAGCGATTGCCCTGGTACATGATTTTGGTCACACGCCCTTTGGCCATACCGGCGAAGACGCGTTGGATGAAAAGATGCGCGATTTTGGCGGCTTTGACCATAACGCGCAATCGCTGCGGATCGTAACCAGTCTTGAAAGGCGATATGCCGAGTTTGATGGTCTGAACCTGACCTGGGAGACGCTGGAGGGGCTTGTCAAACATAATGGCCCGCTAATGGATACCCAAGGGCGAGGCATTGGCCATCCTGTTCCGGCGGCGATCCTTGAGTATAATGCCCAGTTTAATCTGGAACTTGGGCATCATGCCTCTCTTGAAGCGCAATGCGCCGCAATAGCAGACGATATCGCTTATAATGCTCACGACATTGACGATGGGCTTCGTTCGGGCCTCCTATCCTTGGACGCTCTGGAAGATGTGGCAATAATCGGCGATATTTTGCGGGCTGTAAGGACAAAATATCCCAAACTTGATGAAGTTCGCACGACACATGAGATTGTCAGACGCCAGATAACCCTGATGGTTGAGAACGTTATAAGTCAGTCACAAGCCAATCTTGATCGTATCCAACCTCAAAAGATCGAAGACATACACAATGCTGGGCAAAACATTGTCGCCTTCACCGAGGCTATGAGATTGCAAGAGAAGGCACTGAAGACATTTCTCTACGACAATCTGTATTTTCACGAAAGTGTTCTAAGAGTGCGCAAATCGGCTGACAAGATTGTGAGAGATCTTTTTGAAGCCTATATGAATGACGCTCAAGCAATGCCGGAAGGCTGGAGGAACGAGCAAGTTCAGGCAGATATGCCCGCCCGCGCTCGCCTGGTTGCCGATTTCCTGAGTGGTATGACCGACACTTATGCTGTGCGCGAGCATCGCAGGCTGTTTGACCATACGCCCGAATTGTCCTAGAGCAGGCTCAACTTTGGCCATGAGGCCCCAGACTTTTCTATAAACCTCGAATGAGAATTACGTCATGAACATCTTCGCGGACTTCGATGCGCGGATTAAGAACGCCCTGCAAGCACTTGATTTGAAAACAACTGATGGTGCAGCAGTCGATCTGTCGCGCGTTGGCGTCGAGCCACCTCGCGATGCAAGTCATGGCGATATTGCAACCAATGCAGCGATGGTGTTGTCGAAAGCCGTCGGTCAGAATCCACGCGAACTTGCCGTTAAAATCGGTGACGCGCTCAAGAATGATCCTGATGTCGGCTCAGTCGATGTTGCAGGTCCGGGCTTTATCAATTTGAGGCTGAAAGACAGTTACTGGCAACAGCAACTCTCCACCATGCTGGATGCCGGACTCGATTATGGCCGGTCAAAGCTCGGCTATGGCCATAGGGTCAATGTCGAGTATGTTTCAGCCAATCCGACAGGTCCAATGCATGTCGGGCACTGCCGCGGCGCAGTGGTGGGTGATGCGCTGGCCAATCTTCTATCTTTTGCCGGTTACGAAGTTGGCAAGGAATATTACATCAACGATGCCGGCGCGCAGATCGACGTGTTGGCAAATTCTGTCATGCTCCGGTACCGCGAGGCTTTGGGAGAACAGATCGGTGAGATTCCTGCCGGTTTATATCCGGGCGACTATCTCGTTCCTGTCGGCAAGGCGCTGGCCGACGATTACGGTACGAAATTGCTCGAAATGCCGGAAGAAAAAAGCCTTGCGATCGTCAAGGACCGGACTATCGACGCAATGATGGCAATGATCCGTGACGATCTGGCTTCGCTCAACGTTCATCACGACATCTTTTTCTCCGAGCGGACGCTGCACGCCAATAATGCGAAGCTCATCCGCTCGGCCATCAATGATCTGACGCTGAAGGGGCATGTCTACAAGGGTAAGCTTCCTCCACCCAAAGGCCAAGTGCCGGAAGATTGGGAAGATCGTGAACAAACCCTGTTCCGCTCAACCGATGTTGGCGACGATATAGACCGGCCTTTGGTGAAGTCTGATGGGCAATTTACTTATTTTGCCGCCGATGTTGCCTATTTCAAAGACAAGTATGACCGGCATTTCGATGAGATGATCTATGTGCTTGGTGCAGACCATGGCGGCTACGTCAAGCGGCTGGAATCACTGGCGCGCGCAGTTTCGGGCGGCACGGCAAAGCTGACGGTACTGATTTGCCAGCTCGTCAAGCTTTACCGCAATGGCGAGCCGGTGCGGATGTCGAAGCGGTCCGGCGAATTTGTGACCCTGCGGGATGTGGTTGAGGAAGTTGGCCGCGATCCCGTCCGGTTCATGATGCTATACCGGAAGAATGATGCACCCCTTGATTTCGATTTTGCCAAAGTAACGGAGCATTCGAAAGATAATCCTGTGTTCTACGTTCAATATGCGTCCGCACGGTGCCATTCGGTGTTCCGGCAGGCGATTGAGCAGCTTGGCATTGGCGAAGTGGATCTGGCGGCGAGCGCGAAGCATTTCAATTTGCTGACCGACGAGAGTGAAATCGCGCTTATCCGCAAGCTTGCCGAATATCCGCGCATGATCGAAACAGCTGCGCTTCATCAGGAGCCACACCGGGTCGCATTTTACCTTTATGACCTTGCAAGTTCGCTGCATGGACAGTGGAATAAAGGCACTGAAAATCCGGACTTACGTTTTATTAAGGTTAACGATCCAAACTTGTCCCAAGCCAGGCTAGGGCTGGTTCAGGTTGTTTCGAAGGTTTTGGCGTCCGGTTTGTCAATTATTGGTGCGGACGCTCCGACTGAAATGCGCTAATAAGCGTAGAAATCCTGTCAACTTTTGCCCACATTGCGCTGGTATGGCCAATGCGTGACGTTTTCGGACGTCCCACAGTTGAGAGTACAGGATTAACGCCATGGCGGAAAACTATCTTCAGCGTTCTAACCGGCAGGATGATTCGCGATTCGGTATTGATGATCCTCTGATGGAGCTATCCCGCATTATGGGAACTCCGGAGCAGGATGAGTCACCTTCCGGGTCCAATGATGATTTTGCTCTGGATCTTGAACGCGAACTGATGGGAGGCTTCGATGATGAAGTCACCTCACAGTCCGCTTCGGCTGAATCAGATCGCAATCAGCAGAATAACGAGCCTGACGCTAGCGAATTTCAGGAGTCAATCGAGCGCGAGCTTTCGGCCATGCAGCCTGAGCAGCCTTACGATATTCCTGCGCAACCCGTCGCCGCTTACGAAGAGCCTGACTATGCGGATTATGAGCCGGAGACGGCTTATGCCGACAATGAAGCAGGCGAGGGTGTAATTTCAAATACAGGCGCTGAAGCTCCCGCTGCGCCAGTTGCGGCCGCGCCGGCGATCAGCCTTGAAGATGAATTGGAAACACTGCTTGCCGGATCGGCAAGGCCAGTTGTGCAGAGGTCTGCGAATGCATCCTGGGGATACGGTTCACGTTCCAATGTAGCCGGTCGCACGGAAGCAGCGCCGATTATCAGCCGCGCAACTGCCTACCAGCAGCCAGAAGCAGCGCCAGCGCCTGCTCCGGTCGCTTATGCACCAGCATCGCCCGCTGCTGCGTATGAGCCGCCTGTGGAGGAGATTGCTGCGCCGGTTGCTTATGCTGCACCAGAGCCTTCTTATGAGCCGCAGGTTTCCTATGCCGAGCAGGAAAATTCCGACACGGAAATCGAAGATGCTTTCAATGATCAGGAGCTGATGGCAGCGCTTGATGATTTTGAAGTGCCGATGGATGCCGAGGAAGAGCTTGCGCCAGTGCGGGAACAGATCGCCGTTCCAGTTGCTGCTCCTATTGCCGGGGTGCCTAAGGTTCCAGAAGTTCATGCCTTGAGCGATTATGCGGATGAACTCGATCGCGCCGCCAAGCCGGTTCAAGCACCTGATGTGGATACTATCGCCGTTACCGAAAGTCGGGTTGACTACACCGAGTCACTCGATCTTCCGATGGTGAACTACGAAGACGATGCTCCCCAGAACAATGGTCTCAACGAGCTGGAGAGCGAGTTTGCTGAAGTATTCGGCTCGATCGAATCCGACACACAGCACAATGATTTTGCTGCAGCGTCCAAGGAACAGGCACAGCCGGAACCTGCAAAGGACGAGTTTGCTGAAATCTATGCCGATGTCTTTGGCAATGAAGCCGAACAAAGCCGTTACAATGAAGCTGGCTATGCGGCTGCCGGTGTCGCTGCGGCAGGCGTAGCCGGAGCAGCATTGCAGGCTCCTGCTGCCTCGGCCCGTTATCAGCACGGTCCTGAGGACGATGCTAATTTCGGTTATGATCCGCGTCAGGATGATGTCGACATTGCAGCTGGAGCCTATGCGCAGAACGAAAACAGGCCACGCCGTAATCCTCTGTTCGTTCCGGGTGTGGCTGCTGCTGTGGTTCTGGTCGCTGTTGCGGGTGCGCTCGCATATAAGTGGACTGGCTCGACGGGTGGTGAACCCGTGGTCATCATGGCCGATAAGGCGCCGATGAAGGTTCAGCCAGAAGCAACGGCGAGCGCTGTCGTTCCCAATCAGGACAAGGCTGTTTTCGATAAGGATGCAACCGCTGCTCCGGTAACGCCCAAACAGGAGCAATTGGTAACAACGCGCCAGGATCCTGTTGATCTTGCAGCCGATGAGGACGATGAAGTGCCAATCGCCGACAAGGTTGACGCGCGTATCGACCCTGCCGATCAAGATCTGGCGGCAACTGAGCCAGCTCCGGAACGCAATGGTGCACTTGCACCGCGTAAGGTTCAGACAATGGTCGTCAAGCCGGACGGAACGATGGTTGCCTCCATTACTCCTGACGCGCCGCCGGCAGGCACTGGTGCCGCCGCTGCTCCCGTGGAACGTCCCGGCAACACAGCAACGGGGCCTGTCTCAGCGGATGATCCTGTTGCTGCACTTGCGGGAGGAGATCCGGTTGAGCCGGAACCAGCGCTTGCGCCAGAAGCGCCAGCCGCTGCGGCACCCGCTGCTCCAAAAGCTCAAGTTGCGGCCAAGCCGGTAGAAACGAAGAAGATCACACAGGAAACAGTCGCCTCGGTTGCGCCGAAAAACGTTCCCGTGGTGGAATCGCGTCCTGCGGAACAGCCGCTCGATATTGTTGATCGCGTGCCAGCCAAAAATGCTCCTGCACAACAGGTGGCTTCGGCTGCACCTGCTGCTGGAAGCTATTTCATCCAGGTTGCTTCGCAGCCAAGCGTTGAGGGTGCGCAGAAGACCTATGCATCGCTGTCGCAGAAACATGCGGGCGTTATTGGCGGACGCGGTGTCGATATCAAGCAGGCCGAGATTGCAGGAAAGGGCACATTCTATCGTGTACGTATCCCTGCCGGCTCGAAGAGCGACGCGGTGAATTTGTGCTCCAAGTACAAATCCGCAGGCGGAAGCTGCTTTGTGACGCAATAGACCGAACAGACAAAAATAAGAGAAAAGGCGGCCAGTGGCCGCCTTTTCTTTTTGTGCATTGAAGCAGTAGACTCCCAATATGAGCGAATCAAAAGCATGGATTGCCGGTACCACCGGCCTGAAACTGACTCCGGATGAGATTGCGTTTTTTCGCGATGAACGTCCTTGGGGTTTTATTCTTTTTGCACGCAATGTGAGCGAAGCTGCACAGATCGAAGATTTGTGCGCGCATTTGCGTGATCTGGTCGGGCGCAATGATGCGCCTGTGCTAATCGACCAGGAGGGTGGACGTGTGCAACGTTTACGCCCGCCATTGGCCCCTGATTATCCATCGGGTTCGGCGCTGGGCGCTCTCTACCGCGAAAATGAGGAGAAGGGGCTGCGGGCGGCTTGGCTTTTGTCCCGCCTGCATGCGTTTGATCTATTGAAGCTTGGCATTGACGTGGATTGCCTGCCAGTGCTGGACGTGCCGGTGGCAGGTGCCAATGATGTGATCGGTACGCGCGCCTATGGCAAGCATCCGGACATTGTAACAGCCATGGGCAGTGCGGCAGCAGAAGGATTGCTGGCGGGCGGCATGCTGCCGGTCATGAAACATATTCCCGGTCACGGCAGGGCCTTTGCTGATACGCATCACGAGCTACCGACCGTTGCGACCGGGCTGGATGAACTGGCTGAGCATGATTTTGCGCCCTTCAAAGCGCTATCGCATCTGCCAATGGCCATGAGCGCTCATGTGATCTTTTCAGCGGTCGACCCTAAATATCCGGCTACGACGTCTGGTAAGGTGGTCGAAGAGATTATCCGTGACTATATAGGCTTTGACGGGCTTTTGATGAGCGATGACGTCTCCATGAATGCACTTTCTGGGGATTACTTCGACCGAACCAAAGCAATCTTTGCGGCAGGATTGGATATGGTGCTTCATTGTCACGGGATTATGGAGCAAATGACGGCGGTTGCCTCATGCACTCCGGAGCTGCAAGGCAAGGCACTCGAACGGGCGGTAAAGGCCATAAAATACAAACGGAAACCCGACGCTTCCAGTGAAGAAGAGCTCAGGGACGAATTCCGCAGCATGTTCGAGGCGGTTGTATAAAGTGCGATAACAGGGAAGCGAGACAGGTTTGGCAGTTAGCGAAAAAAACATGAATGGCAACAAAGCAGCTCCAATGGAGGCGCTTTGGGAGAGCCAGGTTGATCGCGCTGCCGGCGAGCCTTCCCTTGTCATCGACATTCAAGGGTTTGAGGGGCCGCTTGATCTTTTGCTGCATCTTGCGCGAAATCAGCGCGTCGATCTGGCGCGAATTTCTGTTGTTGCCCTTGTTGAACAATATCTCGTGTTTATCCGGCAGGCACAGGCCCTTCGCCTTGAACTGGCGGCTGATTATCTGGTCATGGCCGCCTGGTTAACATATTTGAAATCGAAGCTGCTCATCCCGAAAGCTCCGGGTGAAGAAGGTGAAAGCGGCGAAGAACTGGCCGCCACTTTGCAATTCAGGCTGAAACGGCTTGAGGCAATGCGCGACGCGGCGATGAAGCTTATCAACTGCAATCGTCTTGGCCGTGATGTCTTTCCCCGTGGCATGCCGGAAGCTGTTATTGTTGATCAGACAAATGCTTACTCAGCCACGCTATATGAGCTTCTGACTGCCTATGCTTCACAAAGGCAAAAGCGCGCGACCTCGCATGTGCAGATTGCGCGGCGTTCCGTCTGGTCGCTCAAGGATGCTCGGGAAATATTGATGCGTCTCGTTGGCGAGATGAAAGACTGGACCGCGCTGGACCAATATTTGCTGGAATTTATTACGACTCCGGCAGAACGTGCTTCGGCAATAGCAAGTTCTTTTGCTGCAAGTCTTGAAATGGTCCGCGAGGGACATCTGGAAATCCGCCAGACGGGCGCTTTCAAACCGATCTACCTCCGCAACCGGCCGGAAGAACCAATGAAGGATGTGGTCAATGGCTGATCCTGCAAATGACGATGTCAAAATTGACAGGCAAGAGGCTGAGGACAACTGGAATACGGCAGTCAAAACATCAGACGCGTTGCGAATGGTTGAGGCGATCCTGTTTGCATCGGCGCAGCCTGTAACAGAAAAAGCCCTCAAAGAGCGCCTGCCATCGGATGTTGACGTTGCGATGTTGCTGGGAGAGTTGCAGGAAATATACTCCAATCGCGGTATAAATCTGCGGCAGGTTGGTGGTGCGTGGGCATTCCGCACTGCCGCAGATCTTGCATTCCTGATGAATCGCGAGGCTGTACAGCTCAAGAAATTGTCGCGGGCAGCTCTCGAAGTGCTTGCTATCATTGCCTATCACCAGCCGGTAACGCGTGCGGAACTCGAAGATATTCGCGGTGTTGAAACCTCCAAGGGCACGCTTGATGTGCTGATGGAAACGGGCTGGATCAAATTCCGGGGGCGTCGCCGCACGCCCGGTCGCCCCATAACTTATGGAACAACAGCCTCGTTCCTCGATCACTTCGGGTTACAGGAAGTACGCGATCTGCCCGGCATAGATGAGCTGCGCGGGGCAGGGCTGCTTTCCGCCCGCATGCCAACCAATTTTGCAATTCCTGTGCCTTTCAACGATCCGGACGAACTGACCGAGGATGAAGATCCTTTGACAGATATCGATCTGGAAGAACTGGGCCTTTTGACACCTAAGGTTGAGCAGGAGTGACATTATTTCTCGCCACATTTGCGGCGGATAGTCCCTTAAGGCAAAATTCGTACCTCGCAAATCAATTCGGGCTTGCGCTGGGTTTACGCGAATGTGAAAGAACAAAAGCGACTTGTGTTTGAAAAGCACGGGGAAAAAGCTTAGATCAGCTCAAACCACTGGGCGAATGTGAGGGTAAAATGGGTAGTTTTTCAATCTGGCACTGGCTTATCGTGCTTGCGGTCGTGTTGCTTCTCTTCGGACGCGGCAAAATTCCTGAGCTGATGGGCGATGTTGCCAAGGGTATCAAGAACTTCAAAAGCGGCATGAGCGACGAAGATGCTGCGGACGCCAATAATTCCAAGACCATTGACAACACGACAAGTGAGCCAGTGAATTCAGTCAAGGAAAAGACCAAGAAGTCTTGAACGGTAAGGGCGGGAGCCTTGCCCTGCGCGTGGCTGAATGGCCGCGTTGTGGCTGGAGCATGATAAATGTTTGATGTTGGTTGGTCGGAAATACTGGTCATCGCGGTCGTTCTGATTGTGGTTGTAGGTCCGAAAGACTTGCCCAAAATGCTGCGTGCGTTCGGCAAGGCGACGACTAAGTTTCGGGCAACTGCAGGTGAGTTTCGCAAGCAGTTTGATGAAGCTCTGAAAGAAGCCGAACTTGATGATGTTCGTGGCATTATAAATGATGCAAAGAGCCTCGACCCGCGCAATGACATACGCAAAGTATTCGATCCCGTCAGAACAATAGGCGAGGAAATACGCTCTACATTGAAAGATGCGACGGATACGGCGAAGGATAATGTGGCCATTCCCGACCCATCAGCGCCCGGTGCCACGCAGGCGCAACCTGTGGTGATGGAGCCATTGCCGCCTGTTGACGAGCCAAAGAAAAAGCCGAGGGCTGCGGCCAAGCCAAAGGCAGCCCCCAAAACCACGACGACCGCTAAACCCGCCAGCGCGGGGCCTGCAAAGGCAGTCGCTGTTAAGCCAGGCACAACAAAACAGACTGTCACAAAACAGACTGCTGCCAAAGCAGCCGCAGCGCCGGTCAAAAAGACGGCTAAGCCACGTGCCAAGAGCAGTGATACGGGGACGAAATCTTGAGCAATACCGACGATGAAATCGACAAGAGTTCAGCGCCGCTGATAGAGCATCTGATTGAGCTGCGCCGTCGTCTTATCTGGGCTCTGCTGGCTTTTTTCGTCGCGTTCCTGGGTTGCTTCCATTTTGGCAAGCAGCTTTTCAACCTGTTGGTTATTCCCTATCAATGGGCAGTGGGCTGGGCAGGATTTGATCCGGCAAAGGCGCAGCTGATTTACACCGCACCACAGGAGTTTTTCTTCACGCAGGTCAAGATTGCCATGTTTGGCGGTATCGTCATTGCCTTCCCTGTTATTGCTTCCCAGATTTATAAATTTGTTGCGCCCGGGCTCTACAAGAATGAGCGCATGGCCTTCTTGCCGTTTTTGATCGCCTCACCAATTCTGTTTCTCATGGGCGGTGCTCTGGTCTACTTTTTCTTCACGCCGATGGTTATGTGGTTCTTCCTTGCCATGCAGCAGACCGGCGGGGCCGGTGAAGTGCAAATTTCCTTGCTGCCCAAGGTTTCCGAATATCTCAGCCTTATCATGACGCTGATATTCGCGTTCGGACTCGTTTTTCAGTTGCCGGTTGTGACGACCCTTTTGGCCCGGGTTGGGTTGGTCGGCTATGAAGGTCTCAGATCAAAGCGCAAATATGCGATTGTGATTGCTTTCATCGTTGCCGCGGTGATTACCCCGCCTGATCCTGTCAGCCAGATCGGTCTTGCGCTTCCCACCATCCTTCTCTACGAGATTTCCATCTGGATGGCGCGTCTGATCGAGAAAAAGCGTGCGGCTGAGACAGAAGCACAGTCGAGCGAAATCTCGTCCTGACACTCTCCAGTTCGCCGGGGTTCGCCCCATAAGATATAATTATTCCAGTACGGCTTTACTCTCATGCATGACATTAAATGGATCGTCCAGAATCCGCAGGCTTTCGACGCCGCAATGGCCAAGCGCGGAATGGAGCCGATTTCGTCGCGCTTGATAGAGCTTGACGAAAAGCGGCGGCAGTCCATAGCAAAATCTCAAGGGCTGCAGGAGCGTCGCAATGCCGCTTCCAAGGAAATTGGCAAGGCGATGGCCGCCAAAGATCAGGCTGCGGCCGATCAGTTGAAGGCGGAAGTTGCCGACATCAAGCAAGCACTAACTTCCGCCGAAGAGGAAGAGCGCCAGCTAGAGCGCGCGCTCACTGAGGCGCTTGAAGTGCTGCCCAATATTCCGCTGGATAGTGTGCCTCTGGGCAAGGATGAAAGCGGCAATGTGGAAACGCGCCGCGTCGGCCATCTGAAGAACTTTTCGTTTGAACCGAAAGAACATTTCGAAATAGGCGAGAAGCTTGGATATATGGATTTCGAGCGGGCTGCGCGCCTGTCCGGCAGCCGTTTTACCGTTTTGAAGAGCCAGCTTGCGCGGCTGGAACGGGCTCTTGGTCAGTTCATGTTGGACATGCACACGACGGAGCATGGCTATATGGAGGTCAATCCGCCGCTATTGGTCAATGACGATACGCTTTATGGCACCGGGCAATTGCCGAAATTTGCCGAAGATCTCTTCAAGACCACTGACGGCCGCTATCTCATCCCCACTGCCGAGGTGCCGCTGACCAATCTGGTGCGCGACGAGATTCTCGATATTCGCGATCTGCCAATCCGTATGACTGCTTTGACGGCTTGTTTCCGTTCCGAGGCGGGTTCCGCCGGGCGTGATACGCGCGGCATGCTGCGCCAGCACCAGTTCATGAAGGTGGAACTGGTTTCGATCACCGATGCGGAACGCGCCGTCGAAGAGCATGAACGCATGACTGCCTGCGCGGAAGAGGTGCTTAAGCGCCTTGATCTGTCATTCCGTACCATGACGCTTTGCACCGGCGATATGGGGTTCGGCGCGCAAAAGACCTATGATCTGGAAGTTTGGCTTCCGGGACAGAAATCCTACCGCGAAATTTCAAGCTGTTCTGTTTGCGGTGATTTTCAAGGCCGGCGGATGAATGCCCGTTACCGGCCAGAGGGCGAGAAATCCACCCGTTTTGTCCACACATTGAATGGTTCGGGCACTGCTGTTGGCCGCGCTTTGATTGCAGTTGTCGAAAATTATCAGAATGAAGACGGCAGCGTTACAGTTCCTCAAGCACTTGTGCCTTATATGGGTGGGCTGACACGGATCGAAAAAGCGGCTTAAACAAACGGGGTAGGGCGATGCGGATTCTCTTGACCAACGATGACGGAATTCATGCGGAAGGTCTGAGTGTTCTTGAACGTGTCGCCCGCCAGCTTTCTGACGATGTTTGGGTCATTGCGCCTGAGACGGACCAGAGTGGACTTGCTCACTCGCTGACGCTTTCCAACCCATTGCGGCTGCGCAAGATTGATGACCGCCATTTTGCAGTGAGCGGCACGCCGACCGATTGCGTCATCATGGGCGTCAAGCATGTGATGCCCGAGCCACCAGATCTTGTGCTTTCCGGCGTCAACTCCGGATCAAATACTGCAGATGACGTAACTTATTCGGGTACGATCGCCGCAGCCATTGAAGGCACTTTGCTGGGGATCAAATCCATCGCTTTATCGCAAGAGTATAATCTCAACGGTGGCGCTCGCGTCCTGCCATGGGAGATTGTGGAAGAGCGCGCTCCGGATGTGCTTCGAAAAGTGCTTGGTGTTGAATTGAACAAGGGCGTTCTCGTCAACATTAATTTCCCCAGTTGCCAGGCTTCCGAGATCGCAGGCACCCGCGTGACGGTACAGGGAAAGCTTTCGCACGGGTTGACGATTGAAGAGCGTCACGATGGGCGGGGTTTGCCCTATTACTGGCTTCGATATGGACGGGGTAAGGATGTGCCTGCCGAAAACAGCGATGTCGCTGCGATCCGCAACAACTACATTTCCATAACGCCATTGCAGCTTGATCTGACCGCGCATGAGATGCGAGCCGTTCTTGAGGAAACATTTATATGAAACCGGCCATGTCCGAGCGTGAAGGTTTTGCGGCTTTTGTGCTGCGTATGCGCAGGTTGGGCCTAAGCGACCAGAGATTGATGAGCGCTCTTGAGGCCACGCCTCGCATGAGTTTCGTGAGCGGTAACCTTGGCAATGTCGCTTATAGTAAGGGCGTATTGCCTATTGAGTGCGGAGAATTCATTGAAGGCCTGGACCTTCAGGCTCAGTTGATCAAGGCGCTCGAGCTGGAACCATCGCACCGGGTTTTGGAAATTGGAACGGGTTCCGGTTTTACCGCCGCCGTCATGGCCCGGCTTTCAGGACGTGTCCTATCACTTGAACGCTATCGCACACTGGTTGAGCTTGCGCAGCAGCGTCTTCAGGCTTTGAAAATTGAAAACTGTATTATCAAACATGCAGACGGGCGGTTGGGGCTCGCAAGCGATGGCCCCTTTGACCGGATCATCGTCTGGTCTGCGTTCGACGCTATGCCAAGGCATTTTGTCGATCTCCTTTCGTCCAACGGTATTTTGGTGGCGCCTATCGGCCCTGTTGACGGGGAGCAGACAGTTGCACGTCTAACAAAGATTGGCAGCCGTTTTGACCAGCAGGAGTTGATGCGCGTAAGGTTCCTGCCCTTGGCCGAAGGGGTTTCCTCGGCGCTTTAACCTGACTGCGGCCGAGCCAAGCGTTTACGAGCTTGGTGAATTTTTTGCAAATTTTCGAAAGTTTTAACGGTCGGGTAACATTAACGCGATCTAATGCGTCTAATATTCTTGTATGAGTACGGGCGGGATTAAGCGATGCGTTTGAGTACACTAGACAAAGCGTCACGGCGGTTGGCTCTCAATGCCGCCATTCTCACAGTTGCCGGCATTGCTGCCGGTTGCAGCTCCGGGGTGTCACGTTTCTCCAGTGCAGATTTCAGCTCTGGTTACAGTGATAACCAGAGATCGATCATGCAGACCCAGAACAGTGGTTCGGTGGCGCCGGTCGATTCAACCTACACTGCTTCGGTCAATAATGCGCCGATCCGCTCATCGGGCGGTGTTCAGCGCGGTAGTCTGCCGCCCGTTGGCAGCCAAAGCGCTTCTTCATTGCCGCCGGTTTCCTCGCAGCCTTCGCGCCCGGCTCTCGCTCCCGTTGCGAACAATGCGCCAGTACGTCAGCAGCAGGTCGCCATGGCGGCACCCATGCAGACAGCGCCCGCAGGGTCTGCAACTTTGAAGACACCAGATGGACGCGAAGCCAGAATGCCTGCCGCTACTGCGCCCGCGCAGGCCGCAGCAAAACCCATCACGACTTCAACGGCAAGCGGCACCTATAAGGTTCAATCCGGCGATACGCTTCATGCCATTTCGCGCAAGACAGGCGCGAATGTCGATGCGATCAAGCAAGCCAATAATATGCAGGACGGAACAGTCCGTCTCGGGCAATCGCTGATCATTCCGCCGTCCAATTCATCGCTGGCACAAAATGTTGCCAATACGATGAAGCCCAAGGGCGGCACTGACCAGGTGAAAACTGCTGCTACACCGCCTGTCGAACAGCCTAAGGTTGTAGCAAGCGCACCTGCTGCAGCTGCGCCTGCTACAGCCGCCGCCGGATCGGAAGCCAAGCCCTATACCCCGCCGCAAGCGAGTGAAAAGGCTGCAGGCGAAGCGGAGAAGGAAGTCGCATCAATTCCATCGGCTTCGGGTGCATCGCAATTGCGCTGGCCTGTACGGGGCCGCGTTGTCGCCAATTACGGCAAAGGTAGCGACGGCATAGACATTTCGGTTCCGGAAGGCACCCCAATCAAGGCCGCCGAAAGCGGTGTCGTGATCTATTCGGGCGATGGACTGAAGGAATTCGGCAATACGGTTCTGGTCCGCCATGATAATGGCTTGGTCACCGTTTACGGCAATGCGAGCAAGCTGAACGTTCAGCGCGGCCAGAAGGTCAAGCGTGGCGAAGAGCTGGGCGCATCCGGAATGACTGGCAATGCTACAACGCCGAAGCTTCACTTCGAAGTTCGCAAGAATTCGACGCCTGTCGATCCTACAAAATATCTCGAACTATAGTCAGTTCATTGATTTCCAAAAAAGCCCGTATTGTTTCGATACGGGCTTTTTTATTTTAAAGCTTTTTGCCAAGGCGCCCGGCAAGATCCTGTATGAACTGCCACGCAACGCGACCGGAGCGCGCGCCACGCGTGGTTGACCATTCAAGTGCCTGCGCATGAAGCTGATCTTTTTCCATAGCCAGATCAAAATGTGCGGCGTAGCCGTCGATCATTGCAAGATAATCATCTTGGCTACACTTGTGAAATCCAAGCCAAAGACCAAAGCGGTCCGATAGAGACACCTTTTCTTCTACGGCTTCCGATGGATTGATGGCTGTTGAACGCTCGTTCTCGATCATATCCCGCGGGAGCAGATGGCGGCGGTTCGATGTCGCATAAAAAATCACATTGTCCGGGCGGCCTTCGACACCGCCCTCGAGCGCGGCTTTCAATGATTTGTACGACGTATCATCATGGTCGAAAGAAAGATCATCGCAGAACAGGATAAACAGGTAGGGCGTATTCTTGATGATGCCCATCAAGGCTGGCAGGCTATCAATGTCTTCGCGGTGAATTTCAATGAGTTTGAGCGGGTGAGCGACGGCCGGAGCTTCAGCATTTACCGAAGCGTGCACGGCTTTCACAAGCGAAGACTTGCCCATGCCGCGCGCACCCCAGAGCAGAACATTATTTGCCTGCATGCCATCGGCAAACCGTTTGGTATTATCAAAGAGAATGTCGCGGACCGTATCGACACCTCTGATCAAGGAAATGTCGACGCGATTGACCTTATTGACGGGATCGAAACCGAGACGGGATGGGTTCCATACAAAACAATCGGCAATTTCCAGATTGACAGGCTGCGGGGTTGGCGGCGCCATGCGCTCTAGCACAGCAATCAAACGGTCAAGTTTTTCGCTCAGCAATTCCTCAATCATACCAGACATGCCCTTACATTCTTCAGTTTGAACGTCACTATCATGTTGACTGATAATGGAAAAGCAGTCGTGGTGGTTTTGTACTGTTGCTTTTGCCAGCTTAAACATTGTATTGCGCTGGTTCTGACTGTTTCAAATTTGATCTATCTGGAGGTTCTATGTTCGTAACTCCCGCATATGCACAGGCAACGGGTGCCGGTGGCGCTCCGGAAATGCTGATGAGCATTCTTCCCTTCATTTTGATCTTCGTGATCATGTATTTCCTGATCATCCGCCCGCAGCGTACAGCCGCGAAGAAGCGTGAAGAGCAGCTGAAGAATATTCGCCGCGGCGACACCATTATTACCGGTGGTGGTTTTATCGCCAAGGTTACGAAAGTTTATGAAGACACTGGTGAGCTCGACGTTGAAATCGGTGATGGCGTAAAGGCTCGTGTTCTTCGTGGCATGGTTGCAGATGTTCGCGTTAAAGGCGAACCGGTTGCCGACAACAAGAAATAAAGCTTAAGTGATGGGCGGCCCTGGAGCCGCCCTTCTGATTCTTGAGGTTGCGACCGTATGCTTTACTTTAGCCGCTGGAAGACTGTTCTCATCTGGACTGTGGTCCTTGCCGGACTGATACTTTCGCTTCCCAATGCCTTTACGCAGAGCCAGCTGGACAGTTTGCCGGACTGGCTACCCAAGAAACAGCTTGCTCTCGGGCTTGATCTTGAAGGCGGCTCACGCATGCGCCTGCAGGTGGATAAAGAACATCTGCCTGATACCGATGCCACCGTTGCAGTTCTTACGCGCCGTCTCAGCGAGCTTGGCTACGCCAACCCGCATGTTGTGACTGAACGCAATGGCCGGGTGTTGATTGAAGTGCCTGGTCTTTACGATTCCCAGCTACTCAAGGACATTCTAAGTCTCACAGGCGAATTAAGTTTTCGCATGGTCGATTCTTCCGTGCCCGTGCAGCAGGCGATAGACGGCACGCCGCCCGAAGGCGATGAGGTAGTCTACTCTTTTGACGATCCGCCTGTTGCCTATCTCGTCAAAAAAGAGCCGCTCGTTACCAACGAGAATTTTGTCGATGCACAAGCGGGAATTGACACGGCCACGCAGCAGCCGGTGATTACATTCCACCTCGACAGTGTCGGTGCGGATCGCTTCTCCAAGGCGACAAAGGCCGGTATCGGACAGTCATTCGCCATTGTTCTCGATAATCAGGTTCTCTCGGCTCCTGTTATTCAGGAAGCGATACCCGGAAATACGGGGCAAATTGCTGGAAATTTCGATCTTTCAGGTGCCAGCAATCTCGCACTCGTCATGCGCGCCGGTTCGCTGCCTGCCAGTGTAACTGTCATTGAAGAGCGCACCGTGGGTACTGACCTTGGTGCTGCCTCCGTCTCCTACGGGAAAATCGCTGCCCTTGTTGGCGCAGCATTGGTTATCCTGTTCATGCTTTTGACTTATGGGTTGCTGGGTGTGATCGCCAGCATTGCTCTGGTTGTGAACGTCATTCTCATCTTGGCCGTCCTGACATTGTTCGGTGCGCCGCTCACGCTTGCCGGCGTTGCCGGTATCGTTCTCACCATCGGAATGGCTGTCGATTCCAATGTACTTATTTATGAGCGTATTCGCGAGGACAGGCGGGCTGGTTTCTCGGTTATCCAGGCTATAGATTCGGGCTTCGCCCGTGCTCTTGCAACTATTGTCGATGCCAATATCACGACATTGATCGCAGCTCTGGTCCTCTTCACACTTGGCAGCGGCCCCGTGCATGGATTTGCGCTGACGGTTACCATCGGCATTGTCACGACATTGTTCACCACGTTCACTTTGACCCGATTGCTTGTTTCGGTTTGGGTGCAACGCTCCAAGCCAAAAGAAGTGCCCGGCGCGCTGCTCAAGCTTGTTCCTTACAATACCAAGATCGCCTTCATGAAGCTGCGGAGTTTGACGCTGGGCTTTTCCGCCCTTTCAAGCATTGCAGCGATTGCGCTTTTCCTGATCATCGGGATGAATTTCGGCATTGATTTCAAGGGTGGAACGATGGTCGAAATGCAATCGTCGGAAGGTGCAATCGATCTTGATGACGTCTACAGCCGCCTCGATGAACTCAATATAGGTGACGTGAAGATCGAACGCTTCAAATCCGACGACCGGGCGTTGATTACTGTGGGAAGTCAGGGCGAAGGCGAAGATGCGGAACAGACCGTGGGGGTCAAAATCCGCGGCGAGTTTCAGGACGAGTATAATCTTCCACGGGTAGATGTCATTGGGCCGTCCGTATCATCGGAATTGTCTCAAGCAGGCATTTTGGCTGTGGGCCTTTGCCTCGTCTTGATCTTTGCCTATGTCTGGTTCCGATTTGAGTGGCACTTTGCTCTCGGTGCTATTCTCGCAACGATCCACGATGTGCTGCTTCTGCTTTTGATGTTCATTGTCTTCAAGATGGAATTCAATCTCTGGAGCATTGCCGCCTTGCTGGCGATTGTCGGCTATTCGCTGAACGATACAGTGGTCATTTATGACCGGGTACGCGAGAATTTGCGCAAATATGGCAGCAATGTTTCGCTGTCCAGCATATTGGATGCGTCTATTAATCAAACGCTATCACGTACCATTCTCACGTCTCTGGCGACCTTTCTGGCCCTCATTGTGCTTTACCTCTATGGCGGCGATGACGTGCGTTCCTTCGCGTTGACCATCGGTGTAGGCATTATTGTTGCGACATACTCCTCGATCTTCGTTGCTGGCCCGCTATTGATGCTCTTCGGGCTGAAGGGCCGCGACGTCATGGATGAGCAGCATCCTGCGCCAATTACCGACGAAAGCAGGATTTAAAAGTGGCAAAAGGCATAGAGATTAGGGATGCGCATTTTCCAGGGCGCGCACCCATTGACGCTTATGGCAATGGCGGCTTTCGGTTTGCCGATATGTCACATCGCGGCTCGATCCTGTGCCTTCCTTCCGGGATACATGGCTGGGAGCCAAAAACACCGCCCGTACCGACTGTGGCTGATTTGGCCCTTGTTCTCGAACAATCTGCGGAAATTGAAATCCTGCTGGTCGGCACTGGTACAGAACTGCGCCGTTTGCCGGAAGAGTTGCGGGAAATATTGCG
Source organism: Phyllobacterium sp. GQ127 (assembly GCF_059758635.1). Classification (NCBI taxonomy): domain Bacteria; kingdom Pseudomonadati; phylum Pseudomonadota; class Alphaproteobacteria; order Hyphomicrobiales; family Phyllobacteriaceae; genus Phyllobacterium; species Phyllobacterium sp. GQ127. The sequence goes on along the minus strand of NZ_JCAXDZ010000001.1, from coordinate 785,474 downwards.
CAAGCACCGTATTTCATCCGATCCGATGAGCACCGGCGCGGCGGTGCGTACCTATAATGTGCTCTTGGCTGAAAACCGCGCCGTCGCTGCGGCGTTGTTTGCGGTGGATTAATTCTCCGGTCCGGCTATATCTCACCCCATGAATGTCAATGAAACTCACTGCATCCAGTTGCTGCGGGACGCCGATCCTGATCGCTATCTGTCTGTCTTATATGCACCGGAAGCCAAGCGGGGCGCTTTAGCGGCTCTTTACGCGTTTAATGTCGAAATCGCGCGGATTCGCGATTTGATTCACGATCCTTTGCCGGGCGAAGTGCGGCTACAATGGTGGCGCGATCTGATCAATGGCACAGAGCATGGTGCAGCAGCAGGTAACCCGGTTGCCGCCGCCCTTGTGGATACTATTCAAACATACAATCTGCCCCATGCGGCTTTCGACAATTATTGCGAAGCGCGGATTTTTGACTTTTACGATGATCCCATGCCGAGCCGAAATGATCTGGAAGGTTATTGCGGAGAAACGGCTTCAGCCATGATCCAGCTTGCATCGCTGATCCTTGACACGGAGCAGGCGGCAAAGCATGCCGATCTTGCAGGACATGCCGGTGTTGCCCAAGCCATCACAGGACTTTTGCGGAGTTTGCCGCTACACCGCCGTCGCGGCCAAGTTTATATACCTGCTGATGTACTTAGCGCTGTGGGGTGTACCTCGCAGGTCCTGCTGGATGGCACTGACCGGCAAGCGACCGAGCGTGCTGTCGCGGCCATGATCGCGCTGGCTGAGGATCATTTTTCCAAATTTCAGGCAGGTTCTGAAGGGTTGCCGAAATCTTTGCGCCCCGCTTACCTGCCCGTTTGGCTGACGCCCGTCTACTTGAAGCGGTTGAAAGCAAAGGGTTTCGATGCGTCGACCGAGATCGCAGAAATCTCACCTCTGCGCCGCCAATGGACGACGTTTAGAGCATCGATAGGTTGATTATTCGACTTGGCTGCAAGACTTATTCTGCGTGGTTCGACAAGCTCACCGTGAGGAAGGTTGAGGTTTGCAGGGAGTAGTTCTGCTAACTCATAGCTATCTATGCAGCCAAGCCACCTTCCTCATGGTAAGCAATCCTGAGCTTGTCGAAGGGCGAACTACGCATGAAGCTCATGCCACCTTGTTCTAAATATCCAGCTCTTCAACAAAGGCAGCGCGATCCTGAATGAACCGGAAGCGCGCGTCAGGACGCGTTCCCATCAGATCATCGACTGCAAGGCGCGTTTCATTGGCCCACTCTTCATCAATCTGAACGCGAAGCAGCGTGCGCTTCTTGCGATCCATCGTGGTTTCTTTGAGCTGATCGGCGCGCATCTCGCCCAGTCCCTTGAACCGGCCGATTTCGATCTTTCCACGACCCGTGAAAAGCGTCTTCATCAACTCGTCCTTATGGGCGTCGTTGCGCGCATAGGCCACTGTTCCGCCTTGAGCGATGCGGTAAAGTGGCGGGACGCCAAGGAACAAATGGCCATTGCGGATAAGGTCGGGCATTTCCTGATAAAAGAATGTGATCAAGAGCGATGCGATATGAGCGCCGTCAACGTCAGCATCGGTCATGATGATGATGCGATCATAGCGCAGATCTTCATCGCGATATTTTGACCGGGTACCGCAGCCAAGCGCTTGTATAAGATCGCTAATCTGCTGATTGGCCGTCATTTTTTCCCGGCCGGCGCTGACAACATTCAAAATCTTGCCGCGCAACGGCAGAACAGCCTGCGTCGCACGATCCCGCGCCTGCTTTGCGGAACCGCCCGCGGAATCACCCTCAACGATAAAGAGTTCTGCACCGAGCGCTCCGGTTTGACTGCAATCAGCCAGTTTGCCCGGCAGACGCAGTTTTTTCACCGCTGATTTACGGTTGACCTCTTTTTCCTGACGGCGTTTTACCCGCTCTTCCGCGCGGTCCACCACCCAATCGAGCAGTTTCGATGCTTCTTGCGGCGATGCAGCAAGCCAATGGTCGAACGGGTCGCGAATGGCGTTTTCAACAAGGCGCTGTGCTTCCACCGTTGCAAGCTTATCCTTGGTTTGGCCGACAAATTCAGGTTCGCGAATAAAGACGGAAAGCATGGCAGCAGATGAAATCATCACGTCGTCGGTGGTGATGATCGATGCCCGCTTGTTGTTCGTCAGTTCCGCATAGGCTTTCAACCCACGGGTGAGGGCGATGCGGAGTCCCGCTTCATGCGTTCCACCTTCGCCTGTGGGAATGGTGTTGCAATAGGAGTTGACGAACCCATCGCCGCCATACCAGGCAACCGCCCATTCCATTGATCCATGCCCGCCGGATTTTTCCGTCTTGCCCGCAAACATTTCGCGGGTAACTTGAAAATCCTTGCCCAGCGAAGCGGCCAGATATTCTTTTAGACCTCCGGGAAAATGGAAAACTGCTTTGTCCGGTGTCGGATCCTTGGGATCGAGCAGCGAGGGAGCGCAACTCCAACGAATCTCAACGCCGCCGAACAAATAAGCCTTGGAACGGGCCATCTTGTACAGGCGCGCTGGATCAAACTTTGCTTCCTGCCCGAAGATTTCTGCATCCGGATGGAAAGTTATGCGCGTGCCACGACGGTTTTGCACTTCACCCACTTCTTCAAGCGGGCCAAGCGCTATGCCGCGTGAGAAACGTTGGCGATAAAGGCGTCGATTTCGCGCAACTTCTACCTCAAGATGGTCGGAAAGCGCGTTGACCACTGATACGCCGACACCATGCAGACCGCCGGATGTTTCATAGACTTTGGAATCAAACTTACCGCCCGCATGCAATGTCGTCATGATGACTTCGAGGGCGGACTTATCCTTGAATTTCGGGTGAGCATCGACCGGGATACCACGACCATTATCCGTTACTGAGAGATAGCCGTTTTCATCCAGATCAATGTCAATAAAATTGGCATGACCGGCAACGGCCTCATCCATGGAATTGTCGATGACTTCAGCAAAAAGGTGATGCAGCGCCCGCTCATCCGTGCCACCGATATACATGCCGGGGCGACGCCGAACCGGCTCCAGACCTTCGAGAACCTCAATGTCCGACGCGTTATAATTACCGCTCGTTTCCGGAACGGCACGCGCAGGAGCGCGAGCCGGAACTGGCTTGGTCGGCGTAACAGGCAAAGCCGCAGCAACCTGTGAAGGTGCTTCGGTTTTTTGGGCCGGTGCTATTGCTTCCTGCCGCTCGCGTGCAGTCTTCACGATTGCTGAAAATAGGTCGTTAGTATCATCCATGGCAGGCCAGTATTTTATGGTTTCGAATCACTTTTAATCTTTGCATGGTTCCGGTTTAAACGCGATGGGCGTTCGCCATATGTTCCAAGGTTCGCCGCTGAACATAACGGTGAATCCCCATATTTTACGCTGCTTTGAGCGCTGCTATACGATCTTCCAGATTGGAAATCCGATTGCCGAGTTTTTCATGATGGTTCTTGAGTATGCTTATTTCGGCATTGATGGTCGCCGCATCTTCAGCGATATCCACAGGGGCCTGACCAATACCGTGCATCAACCATGTTGGCGTAACACCGAGAAACCCGGCAAGCATGACAAGCCTATTGGCCCGCGGCTCTGACCGGTCCGACTCCCATGCAAGGATTGTCTGGGTCTTGACGCCAATGCGCTCGGCAACTTGCGAAACACTCATGGATTTGGCATCGCGAGCCCGTAGCAGCCGTCCACCCATGGTGTCCATGTCAGGCGTTTCGGTCATGATATTCGAGCGAAAATTCATGGAATTCTCCAGTTTTTCTTATTTTTTCAGTCTTGGGAGGGCTCGTTGCACCATTTACGGCCCCAAAAGTCAAATTTTGCAGCTATTGCGCGAGATTGTTTAGGCGCCGAGATTGCTTTTTCTGGTGGAGCAGATATGCCAAAATTCCTACCAGCGGACTTTCTTCAGAAAGGTATTGGCGATGGAAAATACGACCTCACAACAGGTGCGGGGCGTTTCTGCGATGGCTGCCGCCATGTTCTTCCTGCCTATGATGGACGCTATAGCCAAATGGCTTTCGGTCTTTGACAGCCTGCCGCCTGCAACAGCTACGCTTTTCAGGTTTGTTGTCCAAACCATTTTGACCATGATGATCATTGTGCCCATGACGGGCTTCAAATCCCTGATACCTGTGAAACTGTGGGGAAATCTGTTTCGCGGTTTCCTTATGGGTATTGGCAGCCTGTGCTTTTATGCAGCCGTCAAATATATGCCGCTCGCAGACGCAATGGCGGTGTTTTTCGTTGAGCCACTGATGTTGACCGTCTTGTCGGCGCTTATTCTAAAGGAGCAAGTTGGTTGGCGACGCCGGGTTGCAGTGGCAATCGGCTTCATTGGAACATTGATCGTCATACAGCCAAGCTGGGAGCTGTTTGGGTGGGTATCGTTGCTGCCGCTTGGAACAGCAGCGGTCTTTGCAATCTACCTTATCCTCAATCGCCGCTATGGCACTGTCGATACGCCGCTTGTGATGCAGCTTTATGCCGGGATTGGCGGAACGATTACCGTTTTGATTGCCCTCATACCTGCTGCATTTCTGGGTATTCAAGACATGACATTCGCCATGCCAGGAAATGCCATGTCGTGGTTTTTGCTGTTCATGATGGGATTGATAGCCACAATCGGACATCTCCTGATCACACATGCCTCACGACTTGCACCGGCTTCCCTGCTGGCATCATTCCAATATCTCGAAATTGTCATGGCAGTTCTCATCGGCTTATTGGTTTTCGGTGATTTTCCAACGCCATCTAAATGGGTCGGGATCATCATCATCGTTGCATCAGGCGCCTATCTGATCTGGCGCGAGGGCAAGAAGCGAGAGACCACGGAACCGGCGTACAATTAATTGACAGCTGTTGAGCAAAGTTGTGTTTCACAATAGAAACAAAGATCTGTTGGGAGGTCTAAGTGTTTAAAAAAATTCTGATTGCCAATCGTGGTGAGATTGCGTGCCGCGTTATCAAGTCTGCACGGAAAATGGGAATTGCAACAGTAGCGGTCTATTCTGACGCTGATCGTGATGCTGTGCATGTTGAGATGGCGGATGAGGCCGTGCATATCGGACCAGCTGCGGCATCCGAAAGCTATCTCGTCCCTGAAAAGATTATCGCTGCTTGCAAGGAAACCGGGGCAGAGGCTGTCCATCCCGGTTATGGCTTTCTTTCCGAACGCGCCTCTTTTTGCGAAGAGCTGGAAAAGCAGGGCATTATATTCATTGGTCCGAAGCCCCGCGCGATCATCGCGATGGGCGACAAAATCGAATCGAAAAAATTTGCCAATGAGGCAAAGGTCAGCACTGTGCCCGGTTCACCCGATGTGATTATTGACGTTGCACATGCTGAACGGATCGCCGGAGAAATCGGCTATCCCGTCATGATCAAGGCTTCCGCTGGCGGCGGCGGTAAGGGCATGCGCATAGCCTGGAACAAGGCTGAAGTGCGCGACGGATTTGAACGCGCGACCTCGGAAGCGCGTAATTCCTTCGGAGATGATCGCATCTTCATCGAAAAGTTCATTGTCGATCCGCGCCACATCGAAATTCAGGTTCTTGCAGATAGCTTTGGCAATTGCATTTATCTTGGCGAACGGGAATGTTCCGTACAACGGCGCAACCAGAAGGTCGTCGAAGAGGCACCATCACCATTTTTGGATGAGGCAACTCGCAAAGCAATGGGCGAACAGGCCGTGGCGCTGTCCAAAGCCGTTGATTATCAGAGCGCCGGCACCGTCGAATTTATCGTAGACAAGGACCGCAACTTTTATTTCCTTGAGATGAATACACGCTTGCAGGTGGAGCATCCTGTAACTGAGCTGATTACCGGCATCGATCTGGTTGAACAGATGATCCGCATTGCCGCTGGGGAAAAGCTTGCAATCAAGCAAAACGAGGTGAAGCTCAATGGATGGGCCGTTGAAAGCCGTCTTTATGCAGAAGATCCATATCGTAATTTTCTGCCATCAATCGGGCGGCTGACGCGGTATCGTCCGCCGCTGGAGGGTCCTGTGGGCAAAGCTGTCATCCGGAATGATACGGGCGTGACGGAAGGGTCCGAAATTTCGATGTTCTATGATCCTATGGTGGCAAAGCTTTGCACCTGGGCACCGACACGGCTGGAAGCTGTCGATGCGATGGCCGATGCGCTCGACAATTTTGTCGTCGACGGAATTGAGCATAATATTCCATTTCTCGCGGCGCTGATGCAGCACCCCCGCTGGAGGGAAGGCAGGCTTTCAACGGCTTTTATCGCCGAGGAATTTCCGGACGGGTTCCAGCCGATATCCCCAACCGTAGATGACCTTGATGTTCTGGCGGCAATTGGACTTTCTGCCGAGCTTGTACGCAAAGAGCGCCTGGACCGTCTGGGTGACCGCCTGCGCCCGCATTCCGGCAGGATTCACGCGGAATGGGAGGTGCGGATTGGTGACGATTATGTGCCGGTGATTATTCGCAGCAGCGCAGCCAAACCTCCCGTCAAGCTTGAACTCTCCTTGCGGGGTGGGGACTTTGTCACCGTTCGTAGCGATTGGCGTCCGGGGGAGGCCGTTTGGGATGGCTATGTCAACGAGCGCCCTGTCAAAGCCCAGTTGCGCCCCGTTTCCAACGGTATGCGAATTGACTGGAAGGGCATGTCGGTCATCGCCCATCCCATGCAAAAGCATGTTGCGGCGCTGGAAAAGCTGATGCCGGTCAAGATTCCGCCGGACACATCAAAACTGTTGCTTTGTCCTATGCCGGGATTGCTCGTCTCGGTAAATGTGAGTGCCGGGCAGGAGGTCAAGGCGGGCGAAACACTTGCTATCGTTGAAGCCATGAAGATGGAGAATGTGTTGCGCGCCGAGCGCGATCTGACCGTCTCCGTGATCAATGCAAAGCAGGGCGACAGCCTTGCCGTGGACGCTGTCATTATGGAGTTTGACTAAGCCGGCTCGATAGGGCCAAAGACGCTTTCAAAAGATTCTAGCAGCGCGCGGTCGAGATCATGCATTTCGACCGGCAACCCCAGATCAACAAGGCTGGTGACGCCATGGCCGCGCACGCCACACGGAACAATTCCGTCAAAATGTGACAGCTCCGGCTCGACGTTGATGGAGATGCCGTGAAAACTGACCCATTTACGCAAACGAATGCCAATGGCGGCGATTTTGTCTTCCGCAGGCGAGCCATCTGCCAGCGCTGGGCGTTCCGGTCTGCTCACCCAAACGCCGACGCGATCTTCACGCCGTTCGCCCTTCACATTGAATGAAGCGAGCGTGAAAATGATCCATTGTTCGAGCGCTGTCACGAATGCACGGATATCTTCGCGCCGCTTTTTCAGGTCCAGCATGACATAAACCACGCGCTGGCCAGGTCCGTGATAAGTATATTCGCCGCCACGACCGGTTGCATAGATCGGGAAGCGGTCGGTTGCCAGCAGGTCTACCTCCTTGGCGCTCGTGCCGGCCGTGTAAAGCGGTGGATGCTCGACGAACCAGACCAGTTCGGACGCTGTTCCATCTCTGATGGCTGCGACGCGTTCTTCCATGAAGGCAAGGGCGAAATCATAATCAGTGAGGCCGTCGGCAACTGCCCATGCCACCGGTGATGATCCCTCGAGGGGTAAAAAGGCGGGAGCGAGTTCATCGCGGCTGGACTTCATAGAGCGGATAATTCCAATTAAGACTGCCTGTCATGCTCCGCGCGCGGAGATCAAGGATGGGTCCCGCGCATATGGACTTTTTCGCGGGTTATTTCCAGTGGGATGCGACAAGAGCGGCTTTTTGACAAGTTTATGAAAAACTATCTGAGATAAAGCGTGATAGGGCTTGTTTCCCGGAAACCTATTTGCTACTAGCGCCAAGCCGACATGTTCGGCTTCTACCACAGTGCGGTCGTGGCGGAATTGGTAGACGCGCAGCGTTGAGGTCGCTGTGTCGCAAGACGTGGAAGTTCGAGTCTTCTCGACCGCACCATAATACTTTTCCAAGTATTTGATTATAAAGCAGAATACGGCGCCCATCGGGCGCCGTATTGCTTTTTGTGCATGTGGTCTGTCGCACAGACTTGGCGAGGCTTGCAACGCCTGCAGCAATATAGGCCTCAATCCATACGGTGAATCGATCGGCTATAATCACAGTCGCTACAATCGAGATAAGGAAAACGGCGGCTGGGATAGATATCGAGGTCAGCGGCATTTTTTAACAAGGCAGACGGTCGTACCCAAATAATTCAAAGTCACGGAAAAACAGGGAGTTGATCTTTTCAATAGACTTCTTATCCATTCGGTTAATGTATCGATAGCTGAATGGATTTTCAGAAGCTGCCCCCTCCAAATCTACAACGTTTGCGTTGCGCGCCTCTGTTACTATGCCCACCTTCGAACAAAAATCAGAAAAGTCTTTTTCAAAGTGTTCGACGCGGCCGATAAAGTTCGCAAATTGTGTTTGGTTTATATGGGTCCAATAGTGGCCGGGATGCAGTGGGAAATTGGTGTTATATCCAATCTCGTAAATTTGATCCTCAGTCACGCTGGCTAGCCATTTGTCGAAGTCAAAGTCTGCCGCCTGAAGTTGTCGGTGATTCTCGTCCAATTGTTTCATGACCAGCGTTTTGATCCATTCTGCTTCATAAATATATGAAGGCTGCGTTCGAATGTCTTCCTGCAGCTGACGAAATCCCGAATAGACGCGATCATAAGGGTTTCGAACGAATGATCCAATGAAATAGTTTAACTTGCTTTCCGGTAAACAGGCAAAATCCGCACATGTCATGTGCTGGTGGACAATTCTATTCAAAATGGGATTGAAACTGAAAAAAGCGCTATACGAACTCTCGTTATAACCAGAAAGTCTGGCAACCATGGTTTGGCTTGCTGTTTTCCATGGAAGTAGCATGCAAAACTTCTTTGAATGAGAGATTATCATCTTTGATCTTTCACATAAATCCTGCGAAAGCTATGATGTCAGGTTGCAATAAATACAACTATAAAGTTCATCCCGGTGTGTAAATAAACTTAGAATTGAGAGCGGCTTGCGTTTTTGCAACCTCATATAGCGCATTATAAATGACTGCTGATTCCTCCTATCTCGGGCTAATGGGAGAAATCCAAAGGAAGCGCAATTGGCGACAGCTCAATCAAGCTGAGCTATCTCGGAAAATTAGATTCTACCTTTTAATCTTGGCAAACCACAGTTGTCGTAAATGTAGCCATGAAGCGTCCATTATCGCACCTTTCGCACGGGTGATGTATTGGCCACGCCATCTTAAGAAAATGCTCTAACACCGTACGTAAATTGTTTACTTAACAACAGCATTCGTCTAGCGCTGCCAGGTGTATCGGGTTTATGGGATGTCGACAAAGTGATTAAGAGATACTTTCTGCGAGCCAAGGGTGTATATCGCAAGCGAGGTGTGCGAGGCTTTTTAGCGCATTTTCTTCGATATGTGGCCTATCGTATCGAAACCATCCGATCACCATTTTCAGGTGTATTCAGCAAAAGAATTTCTTCCGCTGATACCAAGATGAAGAGGCTTGGTAGCTTGAATGAAATAGGAGCCGTGATTGCTCGAACGATGCCGGATCGCGTTAACCCCGTTGTCTACACGCCAAATTCTATTGGCACTGAAATAGCGTTCGAAAAAATTGCCGTTATCATTCATATATTCTACCCTGAAGTGACAGGAGAAATCGTCAAGAACCTATCAAATATACCTCTTCCTTTTGGCCTGTTCATTACAACTGACACAGAAGAAAAGAGAGCGTCGATTACTAACACACTGCAACAACTTGGTATCGAAGCCCTCGAAACACAGATCCGCTTGGCTCCAAATAGAGGCCGCGACATCGCTCCTAAATACCTTGCCTTCAAAGATGTCTACGATAGGTATCCTGCCTTTCTACATCTTCACTCAAAGCAGTCCCTTCACGCAGCAGGGGCATACGCAAACTGGCGTGATTATCTGGTTGGATCGCTTATAGGTAGTAAGGAAATCGCGGACACTAATCTTCGGCTATTGTCCGAAGGGAATGTAGGGGTTGTCTATCCGGAGCATGCTGAGTACATCAAGGACGTGATCAACTGGGGTTATGACTTTCCTATTGCGAAAGACCTTGTCGCTCGAATCGGCCTGGTTCTCGATACTTTTGATATCCTGGAATTCCCCTCGGGCTCAATGTATTGGGGCCGCTCATCAGCAATAAGAAATCTTCTCGATCTGAATCTTGATTACTCGGATTTTCCCGAAGAAAACGGTCAGGTTGATGGAACTCTCGCCCACGCAATAGAGCGCACACTGCTGCTGTTTGTTGAGAAGGCCGGCCATAGTTGGGTCCGCGTTTCGACCAAGAAATCGCCAATATTCCCAGAATCTGCTGATAAGGCTCTTGAGGGTATTGCAGCGTTTGAACCATTGATAGTTTCCAATTATCATTTCCCGACGATTACTCAAGTTTCGATACCTGAGACTTTGCGTATTACGGCAGTGCCAAAATATGAGTCGCGTCGGCGCCTGAATTTGCTGGTTCCAACGCTAGCAGCTGCTCATATATTTGGTGGCATCGACACTGCTTTGAAGGTGTTCAAACAGATTGCAGACGTCTCCGATGACGATACGGACTTCAGAGTGATTGTGAGCGAAGTAGGCATCAGTGAAAATGACGAGTTGCCGAGTATCCTCAGTGGTTATGAAGTGCAGTATCTTGGCAAAGAAACACGCCGACAGTCCACAATTGTTGATGCTACCGATCGTATGTACAACTCTCTTGAGATTACTGAAAACGATGTATTCATGGCAACAGCATGGTGGACTGCAGTAAATGCTTATCGATTGCAGGATATGCAAAAAATCTTGTTCGGCAAGGCACCACGAGTGGTTTATCTAATTCAAGACTTTGAGCCGGGATTCTATGGCTGGTCAACTAAATATGCGTTGGCTGATTCTACCTATGGCAGAGATGATGACACATTTGCGATCTTCAACTCTGAGGAATTGGAGCGCTATTTTGCAAAGTATTATCACCACACACACAGATGTCTGGTGCCATATCGAGTAAACGCTAAGATTGATGCTGCCTTATCTGAAATAAGGCGAGAGAAAATAATCTTATTTTATTCGAGGCCCTCTGCCGTTAGAAACTGCTTTGAGGCCGGTGTTGATGGCATAAATTTGTGGGCGAGGCGAAACCCGGTCGAAGCAGCAGAGTGGACCATATATTGCATAGGTGAGAAATTTGAAAATCATCAGCTTGGGTATTTGAATAACGCAGTTATCACCGGAAAGATGCCACTGGAAGTTTACGCGGAACTTTTAAGCAAGGCATCCATTGGCTTGTCATTGATGATTTCGCCGCACCCAAGCTATCCACCTCTCGAAATGGCCTATGCTGGAGTTAGGACGATATCAAACCTGTATGAATGCAAGGACATCTCAGAAAGAAGCCCGCTTCTAACGAGCCTCAAAGAGGTCACTCCGGAGAGTATTGCAGATGCAATCGATTCGGCGGTGGCAGCCTGTTTAAACTCAATTGGCTATGTCACACAAATTCGTGTTCCAGTGAAAGACATACCAACAACAGCGCCCATTTTTTCCGCCGAATCTGTCTGGCCATCGGTGATGAGGTGTGACTAAGACCCGGCAGCTTCCAAAATAAGAACATCTTGCCCGTCTTCATAGGTATCGAAGAAACCAGACCATCCGCCGAAGAGAATAGGGTGGGCGTATTTCATTCCGGTCGCTTTTATCATCTTATCCCATCGATCCTGGGTGAAAGCGATTGCTCCCAGTGGTTGGTCAACGTCATTTATTCTACATCCATCATCGAGCTGGTGTTCAAACCTTAGATTGTAGGCCGTGCGATTTGTTTCCCTAGCTTTCTTCAGAATGTTGTTGTCATAGATGAACGTAGTGGCCAATACTATTCCGCCCGGCTTAAGCACTCTACGAAACTCGCGAAGATAGTGTTCGATATCAGACTGGTACAAGTGAGTGAAAACAGAAAACAGAAAAATCCGATCGATTGATCCGTCTGGAATCGGCAAAATAATGTCGGTGGTTTTGGTTACTCCGCCAACGTTGTGAAGTTTATCTTCCACGTTGAAATGTAGAAACTGGAAGTTAGGGTTCCGAGCGCCTATCTCGTGCTTACACCACTCTATGGAATCCCCAATAATATCTATCCCGAGGTAGGACCCCTCTGTTACTTGATAAGAGAGGGGTATCGCGTCCCTGCCGATACCACACCCAATCTCTAATATATTGTGCTGCGGTTCTATACCAAGTTTTTTATGGAGCAATTTATTGTGGTTGTCTGAAATCGTATCGAATGTTTCAGGTCCGCCACCTGTCATCAACATGAGGCGGATCGGGATATTATATCCTTTAAAATGATACGTATTGACTGCAGGAGGAGTTTTCTTAAGCGCATCGTATTGTTGTTCAACTGTGGACTTTTCCAGTTCCAGCTTCGCAACGCGATCATGAAGCCGTTGTATTTCCGCGTCCAATGGTGCTCGGTTAATGACCAGATTAGGGAAAATTCGAGCTTTCAGTCTACGTAACGCCCGCATGCAATCTCCGCTGATATCTAAAAGATCAATTGGCGACTAGTACCCTATACCCATCCATACGGCAATCCATCGCTACCGGATCCGAGTTTTGCGCTTCGTACGCCGTTTATGCAGGTACTCGGTCGTCGGGAGGAGATAGACTTTTGTAATCGTTTGAACTCTTTCAGACGCCACTTTCCTAGCTGTCTAACAATAATTCTTAACCACACACCGGGAGGTAAAATTGTAAATTACTTAGGAGGAACGACTAACCTTGCCAGCATCTTTGCTACTGTCTTCAAAAATGGACTTTTAGTGATGATGTGGTTAAAGCGAGTTGCCAGCCGCCATGTCGTACTGGAGTGAATGTTTTGAAGTTGCTCTCTCAAATCATCAACCGCTTGGGATAGACTACTAATGCGGGCTGCATTGACCTCATTTTCCAATCTGGCTGCTTTAAGTGTACTTGAGATCCTCTGCTTTTCATTATGTGTTGTTTCCAGAGAGGACCGTAGTGAGTTGACTTCCATCTTATGATTGTGGAGATCTTGGGTAGTTGTTTCAAGCTGCGAATTGCGCGCTTTTAGATCGTTAGCACATGTGTCTAAATCATTTTGAGTTTTGCGGAGAAGGAACTCCTCATCAATTACCTGCCAGTCGCTTGCATCAAAAAATCCGTAATTCTCAACGTTAGAATCGATGGTTGTATTCGAGCAAACTGCTAGAAAGTACATTGGAGTAGCGGTGACGCCGTCAAATCTTTCCGTCCATTTCGGGACGTCTGCATAAGTCATCTTAAAGTCGTTGTTTGGCATTTTCCATTCTCCATGGCTGTCGATTTCAACGACGTGCGAGGATGCTCCCGAAAATTGGCCAAACAATTTGGTGTGCTTAAACGTATTGTTTAGCGCGTTCTGGAATTCGGAAAATGCTAATTCTTTCAGATGATATGGATTATCATAGTTGAAGCGATCGCTATAATTCTCCTTATTTGGAGTGGATATTATCAACAAGCCGTTGCTCTTCAGCACTCGCTGCAATTCATTGATTGCGGCAAGCGGGTCATCGACATGTTCTACTGTTTCAAAGCAGACGATTACGTCAAATGTGTCTGTATCGAAAGGCAAATGCGCAAGATCGCCAACTTCAAATTGAACATTGCGAATTTTCGCGTATTTGCGTTTCGCATAGGCAATCGCGTTGGCGGCAACGTCCATGCCAATGATGTTTTTTGCCTTCTCGGCCATAATGGCGGTGCCATATCCTTCGCCAGATGCAATGTCCAACACTGCTTTCCCGCGTATAAATTGGGTCGCAAATGCGTAGCGGGCTAAGTGCTCCGCCGCGATTCGTCCGCCCATGCCGGGTATATATCGCTCGCCATCGAACGGAAGCTCGATAATTTCTTCGACAGTTTGTTCAGCGTCACTTAAGTTATTGCTCTTAGGCATGGCGAAGTCCCCTATTTTTAGTTTTTGGTTGCCTGCCGGCACCTCTCAACGCATCAAGCGTAGAGAGAAACTGTAGATTTGCTGGCTCAAGCAACTTTCATCTTGTGGCGCGCTATAACGTTTTCGAGATACCCAAACAACTCAGCAGCCTGGTTGTCGAAACTTTGAATATTATCCTTATAGGGATTGGAATAGGTTTTGAGAAATTCTCGCTTCTGAATGACGTTTTCCATGGCGTTTTTCAAATGGATACTGTTATTTGAAATGGGGATAATGTCGCCATTTTCTCCAGGAACTATGTCTTCAGTTGCTCCCCCGGCTTCAGTTACAATCACCCAGACATCGCGTATCAGTGCTTCTCGAACGGTTAGTCCGAAGCTTTCTTTCCATTGTGACGGAAATAGAAGAACGTCTATTTGGGAAAAGAACTCATCGATTGTTTCTTGGGTGTAGGCCGGAACTACACGCACCGGATTCGAAGCGTTTAGTCCTTCTAAATCCACCGTGCTACGGCCTTGATTAAGGGTATTGTCTACAAGCACCAGCTCAACGTTGCATGGTGGTAAGTCCGAAAAAGCCTTTCGAACCAATTCATAACCTTTAATCGGAGTAGCTCCCCCGACGTAGCCAAATCTAATGCGGTCAGATGGGTGGCGCTTATAAGTTTGAAGTGGTTTTTTTATTCCGTTTTTATTTACCGAAATTCGCTCGGGCTCAAATCCATTTTGGATGTGAAGTTCTTTGAAATAAGCGCTTGGCGAGATTATCCCATCCGCTCGGTGGAGACACTCCAAGACAATTGCGCTGCGATCTCTGTTAAATTGGCTGTCCTGAACGCAGCTGGAGCAGATTTGGGGATCAATCCATTGTTGATTACAGAACTTGTTGTCACCGGTCACCATGAACTGCCGCTCACAAAGCCACCATGCATCGTGAAGGGTAACCGTGTATGGGATATCAAAATCATTACAAGCGGTTGCCAACTCAACGCCCAGAGTTTGGATTGAATGCAGTTGTACGATGTCAGGTTTGATAGATCTCAGGACCTCTTTGAAAACCTGGCCCATTATATAGTCCTTGATATCCATAAGACGGCTTCGGACTATTGGCACCTTTGCGGCAAAAACTGTGGCTCCCTTGGCGCTATATCGCACTAGGTCGTAGTCGCCTGCACTGGTATTTGACCAAGATGTGAATATGTAAACTTCAACATTTTTGTTAGCTGCGAAACGTTGCGCAATCTCCTCAACAACTATGGTCGCTCCTCCATACGATTGAGGAGAGAAGTAAATATTCGCAAGAAGTATTCTTGTAACATTTGGATTGGGACTGGCAAAGGTCGATACAAGTGAGGCCAATTGCCGGTTTGCGATGTTTTCCGGCGCGTATATTTGGCGGACCATGCGATAGGCATTTTCACCAATCTGAGAAGCTCTTACAGGATCATCCACGAGCGAGAGCAGGGCTTGTTCCCATTCAGTTGGACTTGAGGCTAGAAGGCCAGTTTCACAGTCGACGATAACAGAAGAGAAGGCCTCGGCGGGTGAGCATACAGTCGGAAGCCCCACAATCGACGCCTCAAGAAACTTAATGTTGCTTTTCGCGTCGTTGAAAACGCTTTTTTCTAACGGGGCAATTGAAATATCTGCACTGGCGATACTCTCTAAATAGCCTTCGAAGGTAGTGAACGGGATTCGCTCGATCCTATGGGCAAACCTGCCAAATCTGGATTCGATGTTCAACTCGCCGATGATGCGGAGCTTGACGTTGGCACGCTTCGCAAGAACGTTATAAATAGCTTCACTGGCACACAAAAAGTCGACATCATGAGTTTTTGTGCCGGAACCATAGACGATGGTTACCCCGTCTTCGAAGGGCACCCGTTTTGTAACCTTGTCGCGGATATTTTCTGCTATTCTTATGGTGTCAGCATCCAACGCGTTTTCGATAACGTATGCCGGTCTGCCCGTAGTTTCGGTCATCACTTGGGCAATGACTTTCGTCGATCCTATTCCTTCATCGCAGAGAAGTAGCGCCTCGCGATATAGCTTCATCCCGTCCAACAGGCTGTTTCGGATGTGAGAATCTAAACGCTGTAAATTCGTATTGGACGAATAGCCTTCCGGATCGAAGATTAAGTCATCAACTTCCCAAAATGTTCGTATCCCGAGGCGCTTACACTCGTTCGCCAGTAAGATGACATCCGGCACCGCAGGCACTCTATAAAATATTACTATCGGGTAGCTCTGAAGAAGGTTTCGGACTTTGTCGAAGTCCGTCCAATTGACAATCTTGGTTTCAATATCAAGTTCGGCAAACAATTCGGTTTTTTGGTCCACCCGATATTTTTTGCATTGGGGAATGGACATTTCCGCAACTATTAAAACGCGCCGAGTCATGAATTCAGATGCGCTGGGGCCTTCCGACACAGGATAAAACGTTGACAGGGCGGCTTTGCTTTCATCGGTAGCCGAGGACAAAAGCGACGCCCGTCTTTTTGCAATTAGGGACCATAATGTGCCATTTATTGCGAACCCGAAAATCCTCAACAAGGTTTTTCGTATGCCAAAGATGCGAACAGATTCTAACAGTTTTCTGCCGGCAAAATGCAGCACATTTGTTGCGCGTCGAATGTGCCAGGAAATTCCTTGCAAAGAATTCATCCCATTACCGGTAATGCGCGAACAAATGGACTATTGGTGCGCTCCAATCACTGATGGCCAAAGTAAGCGTCTGCAACAGTTTGTGAATCCCCATCCATCTTTATCTTTCCGTGTTCCAACCAAACAATCCGGGTGCAATTTTTAAGGAGAAGTTCCCGAGAGTGACTAGCAATGATAAGAATTTTCGTCTCGTTGACGAGTCCCCGCAACCGCTCGTTTGCCTTGTTTTGAAAACTCTCGTCTCCTGCAGCGAGCCACTCGTCCATGATCAATATTTCGGGCTTGATGACTGTAGAAATCGAGAACGCTAGCCGCAATTGCATACCTGTCGAGTATGTCCTGACGGGCATATCCAGAAAGCTTCCCAATTCGGAAAACTCTTCGATCTCATTTTGCTTCTCGGCCATTTGTTTTTTTGAGAAGCCAAGAAGCGCCCCGCGTATGCCGATATTTTCCCTGCCAGTTGCCTCAGGATCGATACCCAGCGAAATATTAATTAAAGACGTGCATTTGCCGTTGATAGATATGCGGCCACCCGAAGGGTAATATACACCGCTCATCACCCGCAAAAGTGTGGTTTTTCCTGAGCCGTTGTGGCCGATAAGTCCAAGCCGATCGCCTTCTTTGAGGCTTATATTTATCGAATCCAAGCCTCGAATGACAACATGTCCTTCCGAGTTCGAGCCGATTGTCCCCCCGGTTGCCAGGCTCATAACCTGGTTCTTAAGCGATCTGCTTCTGGCGTTATAAATAGGGAAATCTACAGTAACATCTTCAAGAGACATGGAAGTCATGTTTACCTTCACAATTTCATTCATAGTTCTGATTAGAGCCAGTACGTCACGCGTGAGCGAAACCGGTTCAGGAATAACATCGCAACTGCCCAACCTATGACAGCCATGGCGGACACAACGCCCCAGTTTAATGCGCTACCGGTACTTCCGAGCAACGGCTCACGTATGACGCTGATGAGGTGATAGAAGGGATTGAAGTCCAAAATGAGTAGCGATTTATCGGCAGGCAGTTGATGCGGTTGCCACATGATGGGGGTAACATACATTCCCACTTGCATGATGTTTTGTATGATTTGCGTCAGGTCGCGATAACGGGTGCAGACTATTGACAGGATTACCATCATCCAGAGCAGATTTATCGAAACGAGTGCGAATCCTGGAATCACTAGAAGCGCTTCCCATCCAAAGAATTTTCCGAATATTAAAAGGATGACCGGAAGAATTATGATATTGTGGAAGAGGATTATGGAGTTTCGCCACCAGGTTCTGAGAATATATGTGAAGAACGGCAGGGGCAACTGCAACATCGTGTCGGAGTTTGATATGAAACTGACACAGCCTTCGTTGATGAGCTGAGAATAGTATCCCCACATAATCAGGCCCACGCAGATGAAGGGCAGAAACTCCGACATCGGGGACCGGAAGATTGTGCCGAAAACCAGGCCAAGAGCTGCGATTAACACGCCCATATTGATGGTTAGCCAAAAGGCGCCCACACTTGATCGTCGATAACGTTGAGCGACATCCTGCCAACCTAATAGTGCTGCAAGCCGAAAATTGCCGACGGCGCTGGTTATGTCTTCCCAGGCCGTTATCTTCTGCGAATTCGCTATAGTCATATGGAAGCGCGTCTTTCTGTCATTTAAAGCGAGGGTAGTGGCGCTGGCTATATACCGAAAATCACGGCAATTCCATGAGGAGATTAAATTTCTAAATACTCGTGGCAACTGTTCCCACTTGGAGTGTGGCCCTGAAGCCTCCACATTTTGTGCTGCTTCGCGGGTGTCAAAGTGTTGGTGCCGCGGCGGATGCGTGTCAAAAGAGGTCGCGGGCAAGAAACTCATAGGCCGATTGCTGGATTAGGATGAACCCAAATAAAAGGGGACTGGTCCATTGCCGTCACATGATGATCCGCTTTTGCAACCCTATCAGCTGAAACATTTGCGGCTTAAAAACCGCATCATGTCGACCAGTCATGAGCCTGCCTATTCAGAAGATGGCATGCCGAAGCAGCGGTACAGGCTTTATCATACGGAAAAGGCAAAGGGCGGCATTGCGCTGACGATGACCGCTGGTTCGGCTGTCGTGTCGCGGGAATCGCCGCCTGCTTTCGGTAATCTGCACGCCTATAACGATGAGATCGTGCCGTGGTTGCGCGAATTGACAGATGATTGTCATGAGCACGGTGCTGCCGTGATGATACAGCTTACACATCTTGGCCGCCGCACCAGCTGGAACAAGGCCGATTGGCTGCCCGTCATATCAGCATCACCCATACGCGAGCCAGCCCACCGCGCTTTTCCCAAAGAGGCCGAGGACTGGGATATTGAACGGATCATCATGGATTATGCTTCTGCGGCGCAGCGCATGCAGGCAGCCGGATTGGATGGCATTGAGTTCGAGGCATATGGCCATCTTATGGATGGTTTCTGGTCGCCCGCCACGAATAAACGAGGAGACGAATATGGCGGTTCGCTGGATAATCGTCTGCGTTTTACATGGTTGGTGATCGATGCTGTACGCAAAGCTGTCGGACCGGATTTCATCGTCGGCATTCGCATGGTTGCGGATGAAGATTGGGAGCAGGGGCTTTCAAAACAGGAAGGTATGGAGATTGCCCGGCGTATCGCAGCATCGGGAAAGTTTGATTTTCTGAATATTATTCGTGGTCATATCGATACGGATGCGGCGCTGAATGAAGTGATTCCCATTCAGGGCATGCGCTCTTCCCCGCATCTCGATTTTGCCGGAGATGTTCGCGAGGCGACAAAGTTTCCTGTGTTTCATGCGGCCAGAATTGCCGATGTTGCCACTGCCAGACATGCGGTTGCCGAGGGTAAGCTGGATATGGTGGGGATGACACGTGCTCATATCGCTGACCCGCATATCGTGCGTAAAATAATGGCAGGCGAAGAACATCGTATAAGGCCCTGCGTTGGAGCAACCTATTGCCTTGACCGAATTTATGAGGGCGGAGAGGCGCTGTGTATTCACAATGCTGCAACAGGCCGCGAGATTTCAATGCCGCATGTGATTTCCAAAGCCAGCCAAAGCAAGTCGGTGGTTGTCGTAGGAGCAGGTCCCGCAGGACTTGAAGTGGCACGCGTTGCAGCTGAGGCTGGCCACAGGGTCGAAATACTCGAGGCTGCTGATAAAGCGGGCGGCCAAGTGATGTTGGCTTCAAAAAACCCCCGCCGTAAGGAAATGATCGGCATTGTTGATTGGCGTCTTGCCGAGCTTGAGCGCCTCGGTGTTCCGCTGCAATACAATATATGGGCTGAGGCTAATGATATTATATCTCTTGATCCGGATATTGTCGTTATCGCAACGGGTGGACTGCCACAGAACCCGCCACTTGCTGCCGGGGACGATCTGGTTACGTCGAGCTGGGATATTTTGGCTGGATCCGTGAAACCCGGTGAAAATGTCCTGCTCTACGACGATAATGGCGGGCACCAAGGTATGAGTGCGGCTGAAGTCATCGCGCAAGGTGGTTCAAAGCTGGAGCTGGTTAGTCCTGAGCGCTTTTTCGCGCCAGAGATGGGAGGCATGAATCACGTGCCCTATATGCGCGTGTTTCAACAGCAAGGCGTGCGCGTGACGATCAATACTCGGCTGTTGTCGGTTAAGCGCCTTGGCAATCAACTCATCGCCATATTGGGCTCTGATTACGCACCAGACTATCGGGAAGAAAGAACGGTCGACCAGGTGGTTGTCGAGCATGGCACATTGCCCATCGACGATCTCTACCGCGAATTGAAGCCGCTTTCGCGCAATGGTGGTGCGGTCGATTATGACAGGCTGGTCAATGGCGGAGCGATTTTCCCGGTTCGTTCGGAGGGGCAATTCGATCTTTTGCGCATTGGCGATGCCGTTCATGCCCGCAACATTCATGCGGCGATCTATGACGGCCTGCGTTACGCAACACGCTTTTAGGGTCCGGACCCTAGAATGGAGGGCAGCGACCAAGCCGCTGCCCCCTATTTTCTGGGTTAGTTGATTTCAGCTTTTACCTTTTCGGCCACTTCAGCGCTGACCCATTTGGTCCAGATCGCTTCATTGTTCTTCAGGAAGTGCTTTGCACCATCTTCGCCTGTCGCCTGATTGTCTGTCATCCAGGCGAGCAGTTCGTTGACCGTTTTGTTGTCCCAGGAGCGGGCTTTCAAATAATCCATGATGGGGCCGGCATTTTCGCTGAACTTCTTGGTAACGACTGTGTCGACCTCGGCGATTTCCCAATCATTTTTCTTCGGGTCAGGACAATCGGCAACCGTGTTGCAGCGCTTCCATTCGGCAGCATCAAATTTCACGCCATGATCCAGTTTGACCATCGCATATTTGCCAAGAAGGGCTGTCGGTTCCCAGTAATATCCGACCCAACCTTCCTTGCGTTCATATGCCTTAGCCAGTGAGCCATCAAGACCGGCGGCCGATCCTGTGTCCACGAGCGTGAAGCCTTTCTTTTCGGCATCATAGGCCTTGAAGAACTGGGCGGTTGCCACAGTACCGCCCCAGCCGGGAGGTCCGTTGAATACCGCGCCTTTTGTCTTGTCTTCGGGAGCGGGGAAAAGTTCCGGATGCTTAAGCGCATCATCGATTGTTTTAATATCGGGATGAGCGTCAGCCAAATATTTTGGAATCCACCAACCCTGCACGCCGCCATCCGATAGCGACTTGGAAGCATAGACAAGTTTGCCGTCAGCTACGGCCTTGTCCATGATATCGCGCATGAAATCGATCCAACCTTCGGGCGCAATGTCCGGCTGTCCCTTTTCCGTCATTGAGGTGAGGGTCGGAATAGTGTCGCCTTGCACAACGTCTGCGTTGCAGCCATAGCCAGCATTGAGGATGATCTTGTCGAGATTAGCGAGAACCTCCGCCGACTGCCAGTTCATGCTGGCAATGGTGACATCGCCGCATTCCGCAGCGGATGCGTTGCTGACCGCGCCGAGTAACGCCAATCCCATAACGCTGCTCAATAAGAGTGATTTCATCAAAGTACCCCTTCATTTTTTATTTGAATTCTGGCTTGGAAGTTATGGGCATTCGCCATTGACCGGATGCTGTGAGCAGCGCCCGGTTGTGATTGCACGTGCTCGATGCAGGAATGAACCATAGGGCGAGGATAGTACCGCAACACACAGCCAAGAAGCTTGGATGCGGCAAGTCGTATATTGTCTGCGACATCAAATATATTCAGCCACAGCGGGCCTTGCCATCGTCTGATTGATGGTCAGAATGGGGAAAGTTCGGTTAGCAGGAGGATGATCTATGCTCGACAAACGCAAATTCTATATCAATGGTGAATGGGTCGATCCGCTGCAACCAAATGATCTGGAAGTGCTTAATCCGGCAACGGAAAAGCCGATTGCCGTTATTTCAATGGGGACTGCGGCGGATGTTAATCGTGCAGTCGCAGCGGCAAAGAAAGCCTTTGAAAGTTACAGCCGGACGTCGGTAGAGGAGCGGCTGGCGTTACTCGAAAAACTGCTGGCAGTTTACCGACGTCGTTATGATGAGATGGCACGGACGATCACGCTGGAACTGGGCGCTCCGATTACAATGAGCACGCAGCAGCAGGCCGATGTTGGTGTGGGACATCTTCAGGGCTTTATAGATGCCCTCAAAAGCATTCATATGCGAGAGGATTTGCCCAATGGCGACCTGCTGGTACGTGAGCCAATCGGCGTTTGCGGGCTGATTACGCCATGGAACTGGCCGGTGAATCAAATTGCATTGAAGGTCATTCCAGCTCTGGCGACAGGCAGCACCTGCGTATTGAAACCAAGTGAGTTCACGCCGCTTAATGCGATGCTCTATGCGGAAATGGTGCATGAGGCAGGATTTCCGGCCGGAACTTTTAATCTCATCAATGGTGATGGGCCTTCAGTCGGTGCTGCGCTTTCAAAGCACAAGGACGTCGACATGATGTCATTCACCGGTTCCACGCGCGCTGGCATCGCCGTCAGCAAGGATGCGGCAGATACCGTAAAGCGTGTCACGCTGGAACTGGGGGGCAAATCTCCCAATATTGTATTTGAGGATGCAGACCTTGAAGACCGGGTTTCCAGTAGCGTGTTTGAGTGCTTCAACAATAGCGGTCAATCATGTGATGCGCCGACGCGTATGCTCGTGCAGCGCTCGGTCTATGACAAGGTTGTGAAAATTGCGGAAGAAACCGGAAAGCAAGCACGCGTTGGCAATCCGGAAGAGGAGGGCGACCATATCGGCCCACTTGTCAGCAATGTTCAGTATGGCCGCGTCCAAAGTCTGATCGAGGCCGGTATTGCAGAAGGCGCTCGTGTATTGGTTGGCGGCGCTGGCAAGCCGAAAGGATATGAGACCGGCTATTTCGTGCAACCAACCATTTTTGCCGACGTGAATAATGACATGCGCATCGCCAAGGAAGAAGTGTTCGGTCCGGTTCTGGCACTAATCCCGTTCGACACGGAAGAAGAAGCTATCGCAATTGCCAATGACACGCCCTATGGCCTTGCGGCCTATGTGCAGACGGGAGATGCAAAGCGGGCGGAACGGGTTGCGTCACGCCTCAAGGCGGGAATGGTGCATATCAATGGTGGCCCCCATCGCTATGGCAGCCCGTTTGGTGGCTACAAGCAATCCGGTAACGGGCGCGAGGGTGGAAAATTCGGGCTTGAGGATTTTCTGGAAGTCAAAACAATCCATAGGCCATAGGCAAATCGGGTTGGCTGGTAGGACATCCTCAGCCAACCAGTTTTTCATCTATTTCAATGAGATAGGGCTTTTCGCTCTCTTTTGCCGCTAAAAGAGCGGAAGGCAGCTCATTGATATTGCTGAGCCGCTTTGAAGGCAGACCATAGGCTTCAGCGATCTTGATATAATCTGGAGCCGAGGGGCGGACACCAACCGGATTGATATTGACCTCAACCATTGCGCGTTCGATTTCTTGATAGCCCTGATTGTTCCAGACGATGAAGATAACGGGGACTTGTTCGTCAATTGCAGCGCCAAGTTCGCCGAGAACAAACTGAAACCCGCCATCGCCGACAATACAAATCGTCGTGGTGTCCGGCTTGCCTAATGCCGCACCAATTGCTGCGGGAGGACCGAAGCCAAGCGCGCCAAAGCCTGTAGCTGCATTGAACCAGCCGCCTACGCGGTCGTGGTCGTAATACATATTGCCGGAATAGATGGTCTGGGTGGAATCACCCACGATCAATGAATTGGGCAACGTATCGCGCAGTGTATTCAAAAACCGCACTTGGCCTTGTGTGCGGGTATCAATGTCAGCCCATGCACTCTCGCGGGCCTTGCGTGCGCGATCTTCACCGGATTGAGCATTGCGACGTTCCGGCAATGCGCCAGCCAATTTCTCGACCGTTTCCTTGGCTGAGGCTTCTATTGGCAGAAATGCCGGCCAGCGATCGAGCTGGCTCGCATCAATATCGATACGGACAAAGCGCGTCAGTTCGGGAAAGCCACCGTCGCCATACATGTCATAATCGGTCGGACCCATTTCTGTGCCGATGGCAATCACAAGGTCACTGTCGGCGATAAGCTCCCGCACTGCCTTAAGGCTGGGGCTGGCAGGGATAAGCAAAGGGTGATCATGCATGATGCCGCGTGCATTGGTCGTGGCGACGACCGGTGCATCGAGCTTTTCGGAAAGTTCTACCAGACCGTCCGCAGCTGCTTTCGCGCCGCCGCCTATGAGGAGTACCGGACGCCGTGCATTGAGACACAGGCGGGTTAATTCCACCATTGTCTCAGTAGATGCCTGTGGAATTGGAGCATCGGAGAGCAGGCGTGACGCATTTTCCAGCGGAAGGGCCATGATATCGAGCGGAATTTCGATGTGAACAGGGCCGGGCCGTCGGGATGCGAACAAGGCAAAAGCCCTTGCCAGAACAATCGGAAGCTCGTCCGGCTGTTCAATGCGATGCGAGAACATGGCGACGGTTTGCAACATGGCGCGTTGATTGGGCAGTTCATGCAGAAAACCCATGCCCTTGCCGAGCGAATCGCGCTGATTTACCCCGGAAATGACCAGCATCGGAATGGAGTCCGCCCGTGCCTGTCCCATCGCCGTGATCGTGTTGGTGATACCAGGGCCGGTGATTACAAATGCAACGCCCGGTTTGCCCGTAGCCCGCGCGTAACCATCGGCCATAAAGCCAGCACCTTGCTCGTGGCGCGGTGTAATATGGCGTATTTTGGATCCGGCAAGCCCACGGTAGAGTTCTATCGTATGGACGCCAGGAATGCCGAAAACCGTGTCGACATCATAAGATTCGAGCAGTTGAACCAGAGCTTCACCGACAGTGGTCATGCGGATTTCCGTTGTTGCAAGCGGGAAGCGAGGCGGACAATACCGGCGCAAGCAGCGTCAATCTTGTCTTCAGCAACGCTAAGGCTGAGGCGAAGATAGCCGGAAAGGTTTTCGCCAAAGGATTCACCCGGCATGACAGCAACAAGCTCTTCTTCCAGCAAGCGCATGGCAAAATCTTGCCCTGAAAGGCCTGTTGCCCGGATGTCGACCAGAATGAACATGCCAGCTTGTGGTGGTTTGGCGGAGATTCCTGCTACCCCATCGAGACGCTCGGAAATCATTTGCGCGCGGTGCAAAAAGTTTGCCTTCATGATTGCGGCAGCAGCTGCCGGTTGGCTGAGCGCATAGGCTGTCATGTCCGCGATGAATGGCTGAACGCCAAAAAGGATCGATTCCGACAAGGGCAATAGCTTTTGCGTAAACTCTTTTGGTCCAACACACCATCCACTGCGGAAGCCGGGGGCCGCATGCGATTTGGAGATCGATGCGACGGCAACTGTCCGGTCTGCCAGCTCTGGTCTATCCAAGGGAGAGGCGAATTTGCCGTCGAAAATCAGCAGCTCGTACACCTCGTCGGAGACGATCCAGAGATTGTGCTTGCGGCAGACTTCACCAATTTCTGCAACTTCCTTCTCGCTTAATACAGCTCCAGTTGGATTATGCGGCGTATTGAGCAAGAGGACTTTGGCGTTTGGCGTAATCACCTTTTCAAGATCAGACGCCTGCATGCGAAAACCTTTTTCCGGACGAAGCGGCACTGAAACACGAGTGGCGCCGGTGGCGCGCACCACGCCGTCATAAGTCGCATAAAGGGGATCACCGGTGATAATCTCGTCGCCTTCTTCAGCCAGTCCCAGCATGACCAGCGAGAGCGCTGTCTGTGTGCCGGGAAAGCACATGATATTATCCGGATTAATCTGCCGACCAGTGCGGGCGGTATATTTTTTTGACAGTTCAGCAAGGACCGCAGGCTCGCCGCGGCCATTCGAATAGCCGGTGCGGCCCGAACGCATCGCGCTTTCGGCCACGTCCATCATGTCGGTTGGAGTAGGAATATCAGGTTCACCAATGGTCAATTCGATGATCTTGGCACCGGCGTGTTTCATCTCACGCGCACGCATATGCACGGCCCATTTATCTGAGCCTAATCCGGCCAGACGATCAGTAACAGACGCAAAGCGCATCATATCGCGCCTCCTTTGGTGCTAAGTGAAATTCCAAGAACCGCCTCGATAGCGGCAATGCCGGTTTCCGCCAACTCCCCGTCGGCAAAAATATCGCCGGCCAAACATCCTTCAAGCCATAACCCGTCGATGATGGCGTTGATAGCTATAGCATATCGCCTTGTTATCGAGCCGTCGGCAGGCTTGGAGGTGGCAAGCAAGGCGTCACGAATAAGCGCTTCCAGCTCATCGCGAAACCCCAAATAGCCGTCACGGTGTGCAGCTGCCATTGCGGGATCTGCGTGAACGAGACCGATAAAGCCGGCCCAGAGCGACAGATTATGGGGGTCCATAATTGGCGTGCCCAGATTGGCGGTCACGAATGCACTAAGACGGGCGCGGGGGTCCGAGTCCGCGTTCTTCAGCGCATCGCTAGCCTGCACAGTCATGCGACTCATCACCGCCCTGTACGCCGCGCCGATCAAATCATCTTTGACCGGAAAATAATAACGGATCAGCCCCGGAGTAACATCAGCACGCAATGCAATTTCACGCACCGTCGCACCGGCAAGTCCACGTTCCGCCACACATTCGAGCGTTGCCGCGATAAGGTCCTCGCGGCGTTTGTCTTCACCCTCGCGGCGAAAGCTCTTGCGTGTGGCGCTCTGTGTTTTCATTGACGCCAGACAGGGCGGGTGAGGCAAGTAGGGCCGCCTTCACAGGCGATGCACAGTGCATCCGCGTCGAATGTCGTAACGGTGCAACCGGCAGCTTCCATTGCGGCCTTGGTCTTCTCAAATCCGGCCACCGCTATCACTTCGTAAGGAGCAGTGGGGAGGACATTGAGATTAAGACCATTGCTTGCCGCAAACTCTTCTTCCGGTGCTACAACGAGACGAATGCCGCGCTCTTTCAGGAGCTGGTAGAATGCGGCTGGCAAAAGAGGCAAATGGACCAACGCCAAATCTTCCGCGAGCGGTGAAATGATCGACATGAGATGCAAGCAGGCTTCCTCGCCCTGCCAAAGTGGCAAGTCAAAGCCCAGAACAGCAATGCCTAGCGGCTCAAGAATTGCACGAAGCTGATCAATACCCGACTGATTGGTGCGAACGCCACGGCCGACTGCAAGCGTTTTGCTATCCACCCACACGCAATCACCACCTTCGACGGTGCCCGGCGCTTCAATACGGCCAAGGACCGGCACATTCATCTCGCGATAGGTTTCCTCGTGAAGATCGGTTTCATCTAGCCGCAGACTTTTACCCATGCGCAAGAGAACAGCACCCTTGTCGGTTACGAGCGATGGATCGTGGGTGAAGATGGAGTCTGAAAGCCCGTCATTGCCGTCACGAATCCAGGTAATATCGGCACCTGATTTTGCGACCAGATCTGCAAACACACTGTGCTGCTCAGACGCCTTGCGTGGATCAAACTGAGGTCCATAGTGCCAGACATCGCGCTCGGCACCGGCCATAACGCGATCGGGCAGACGCATGATGACGCGTTTCAAGGGAAGGGCCATGGATTGGGAACCGAATGCGCTCATGCCGGATGCTCTCAAAAAATTGCAACTTCCCGTATTTATACGCTTGCATAATTAGAGCGCAAGTGGTGTGATGCGGTTAATTCAGGCAAATTAGACCTGTGCTGACAAAAGAGGCGGATTGAGATTGTCATGAGTGATTCTGCACGACCAAGACAGACTGGAGCTCCCGCATGACGGTGAGCGATGCGGTTTTAACGGACCCGCTCCAACCGCAGTCAGCTGAGCAGGCTGAAGCCATTCATGTGTGGAATTTACATAAGCGCTTTGGTTCGCTTGAGGTACTCAAGGGCGTTTCCATGACTGCCAGAGATGGCGATGTCGTTGCACTGATCGGTGGTAGCGGTTCCGGCAAATCCACCTTTCTGCGCTGCATCAATTTTCTCGAAAACCCCACAAGCGGCGTTATACGCATCAATGGCGAAGACATTGAAATGGTCAGCGACGGGGTGGGTGGGCAATATCCTGCCAATCGCCGCCAGATCGAGCGTATTCGTAGCCGTCTGGGAATGGTCTTTCAAAACTTCAACCTCTGGCAGCATATGACACTGTTGCAGAACGTCATCGAAGTGCCAGTGCATGTGCTTGGCGTGAAACGCGATGAAGCGATTGCCGTGGGCGAACAACTTCTTGAGCGTGTTGGGCTGTCTGCCAAACGTGATGTTTATCCTGCTTATCTGTCCGGCGGCCAGCAGCAACGCGGCGCTATTGCCCGTGCGTTGGCTATTCAGCCGCGTGTCATGTTGTTTGACGAACCAACCTCAGCGCTTGATCCCGAACTTGTCGGCGAAGTCCTGAAAGTGATTGCGGATCTGGCCAAGGAAGGCCGGACAATGCTTCTCGTTACGCACGAGATGAAGTTTGCGCGCGAAGTGGCAAGCCATGTCATGTACCTGCACAACGGCATTGTCGAGGAAGAGGGACCACCGGAAGATTTGTTCGGATCACCAAAATCAGAACGTTTAAAACAGTTTATCCGAACTGTCTCATAAACTGAATCAATAATACGGGGAATAATCCCGGGGAACAGCAAGAGTGGAGATAATGATGAAGACACTATTGAAATCAACAGTTGCGGCCTTTGTTATTCTGGCCGGATTGGGCGTGGCAAATGCTGAAACAATCAAGGTTGGCATTGCGGCAGAGCCATATCCGCCATTCGCCTCGCCGGACGCATCGGGCAAATGGCAGGGCTGGGAGGTCGACATTGCCATGGCGCTTTGTGAAGAAGCGAAACTGGATTGTGTTATTACTCCGGTCTCGTGGGATGGCATTATTCCGGCTCTGACGACCAAGAAGATCGACATTATCACCGCTTCAATGTCGATCACGGCTGAACGCGAAAAGACAATCGATTTCTCGGATAAATATTACAACACGCCGACTGTTATCCTGGGCTCAAAAGACATCAAGATGGAGCCTACGCCGGAAGGGTTGAAAGACAGGATTATCGGTGTGCAGGTTTCGACAGTACACCAGGTCTACGTGAAGAAGCATTTCGCTGGCACGGCAGCTGAGATCAAGGAATATCAGACACAGGACGAGGCCAATCAGGATCTTGCGGCCGGTCGTATTGATGCGACACAGGCAGATGCGCTGGCACTGGAAACCTTTGCGGCAACGGATGCCGGAAAAGCGTGCTGTGAAATCAAAGGCAAGGTTGCCGACGATCTCGAAGTGTTGGGACCTGGCGTCGGTGTTGGTTTGCGTAAGGGCGATACGGCACTCAAGGAAAAAATGAATGCCGCGATCAAAGGCATTCGCGCTAATGGCAAATATGACGAAATCTCAAAGAAGTATTTCAACTTCGATATGTATGGTGGCTGATATGCCTTTGGCCGGGCGGGTATGACCCGCCCGGATTATCTTGCAGAACTGCGCTGACAGCGCTGAATCGAGGACGGCTTGGCCGACGTGTCGATTATTCCTGAAACACTATCGCAGATGCTGACATTGCTTTCTCCCAGCCCACCCGGCTGGGGTGGTAATCTGCTCCGCGGGCTTATGCACTCACTGCAGATCGCATTGGGAGCATTTGGTATGGGGCTGATAATCGGCACTCTGGGTGCATATGGGAAGCTTTATGGATCGCCCTTGGTTCGGGATCTGGCCGGGATTTACACAACCATCGTCCGGGCAGTGCCGGAACTCGTATTGATCCTGCTGCTCTATTATGCGGGTACCGACCTTATCAATCGCATTCTTGAGATGGCCGGATATCAACGTATTGATATTAGCGGCTTGGTGGCCGGCATAGTCGTGCTTGGTTTCGTGCAGGGTGCCTATGCTACCGAAGTGTTGCGCGGTGCCATAAAGGCGATTCCTTATGGGGAGATAGAAGCAGCTCGCGCCTATGGCATGTCTCCAATATTGATGATGCGCCGCATAACGCTTCCCTCAATGCTGCCTTATGCTTTGCCAGGCCTGGCCAATCTCTGGCTGATAGCCACCAAGGATACGGCGTTACTTGCCGTTGTCGGTTTTAGTGAATTGACGCTGGAAACCCGGCAAGCCGCAGGAACGACCAAAGCATATTTCCTGTTCTTTATGGCTGCGGGGGTGCTCTATCTGCTCACCACGCTTTTCTCCAATCTCATAGTTGGGCGAATTGAGAAATGGGCGCGGCGTGGTATGCCGTCGGTCAGGGAGGCAGGGTAATGTCCAACCTGACTGTTGATACGAAAATTGAAATCCCCCTTGAGACCTTTCCCATTCATAAGGATGCGGACCCCGATCGACCGCGTGAGTGGATGCAGCCGCACCGGATTGTTCTGATATTGATCGGTCTGGCGCTCGTGGCATCCGCGATATTCTTTCTGCGCTGGGATTGGTTGCCCAATTATGGCGGACTTATTCTCCAAGGATTATGGCGCACCATCTGGATATTATGCGTCACAGTGTTTCTCGGCTTTCTGCTGGCGGTTCCGCTGGGTCTCGCGCAAGCTGCAGGGCCTGCCATTCTCGCTGTTCCAGCACGCTGGTTTTGCACGGTCATTCGCGGAACGCCGCTTCTCCTGCAGCTTTGGCTCCTTTACTACGGATTGGGGTCACTTTTCCCTCAATATCCCTGGATACGCGGATCAGAGCTTTGGCCGTATTTGAGGCAGGCATGGCCCTATGCGGTGCTTGCCCTTACGCTGTCTTATGCGGGCTATGAAGGTGAGGTCATGCGCGGTGCTTTTGCCGGTGTGCCCAAGGGACAATTGGAAGCTGCACGGGCGTTTGGAATGCGCCGATTCACGATATTAAGGCGCATCTGGCTTCCACAAGCTATTCATCGTGCTCTGCCAACACTTGCGGGCGAGGCGGTGTTGCAGCTGAAATCCACGCCTCTTGTAGCAACGATTACCGTCGTGGACCTTTATTCGGTGGCGTCGCGGATTCGCCAGGATACGTTCATCACCTATGAACCGCTGCTTTTGCTTGCGGCGGGCTACCTGATCATAACCGGAATAATTGTCTTCCTGTTCAGGCGTTTGGAACGGCTTGTTCCCTCTCGCCTTGGCTGACGAATATACTGATGTTTGACGCAAATGGCGGGACTTATGTCGCAAGTGTTTGGTGTGTTGTCGTGGGCAAATGCGCATAGTGTGAGCATAAGGGAACGCCTCGCAAAGACGAGAAAATGGGATTGTATCATTCGCGGGCGCTCCGCCCGGTATGCATCGCCATTTTCGTATCCATGTGAGGGCGAAAGGTGGTAATGCGAACAGTCGAAACTTTTCCGCATAAGATCACAGAGCAAGCCGATATGGGCATCGTCATGCCCGACGGCTGCCGCCTTTCAGCGCGGGTCTGGATGCCTGAGGAAGCTGACGAAAACCCTGTTCCGGCCATTCTTGAATTTCTGCCATATCGCAAACGTGACGGAACGACCGCGCGCGATAATCTGACCCATCCTTATTTTGCCGGGCATGGCTATGCCTGCTTGCGTGTTGATATGCGCGGGAATGGCGATTCCGAAGGATTGATGGAAGACGAATATTCCGAACAGGAATTGCAGGATGCCTGCGATGTCATCAAATGGATCGCGGCTCAATCCTGGTCGACCGGCAAGGTTGGCATGATGGGCATTTCCTGGGGCGGTTTTAACTCGCTTCAAGTGGCGGCAATGCAACCGGATGCACTCAAAGCCATCATTACGCTTTGTTCGACCGATGATCGTTATGCCGACGATATTCACTATAAGGGCGGTCTTCTGCTGAATGAAAATCTGGGTTGGGGCGCAACGATGCTGTCCTATTCGTCCCGGGCGCCTGATCCGGCCTTGGTTGGTGAAAAATGGCGGGGTATGTGGCTCGAGCGCTTGGACAATGAGCCATTTTTGCCTGCTGTCTGGTTGAATCACCAGACACGCGATGGCTATTGGCAGCGCGGCTCCGTTTGCGAAGATTTTTCGAAGATAAAGGCCGCGACACTTGCAGTTGGAGGATGGGGCGACGCTTACAAGAATGCCGTTTCCAGATTGATGACTGGAATTACGGCGCCGGTAAAAGGCATAATTGGGCCTTGGGTGCACAAATATCCGCATTTTGCGGTGCCGGGGCCGCGTATCGGCTTTCTCCAAGAGGCTCTGCGCTGGTGGGATCGATGGCTTAAGGACATTGAGACCGGCGTTGAGAATGATCCGGCCTATCGCGGCTATCTGATGGATTCCGTACGGCCTAAAAGCTGGTATACGGAGCGGCCTGGTCGCTGGATTGCAGAAGAACAATGGCCATCGCAAACTATTGGAACTGCGCTGTTTCATCTTCACGACGACAAGAGCCTGTCAGGGCAGCCACCAGATGCCTTTTCGCATCTGGTGTCATCGCCGCAGGATTGCGGGATGATGGGAGGCGAATACTGCGCGATCTGGCTGGGTCCGGAAATGCCGGGCGATCAGCGCCGCGATGACGCTCTTTCCGTTTGCTATGATATGCAACTCGACCGGTCGATGGATATTGTCGGTGCGCCCGAAATTACATTGAAACTGACGAGCGACAAGCCTGTTGCCATGGTTGCCGTGCGACTTTGCGATGTGCATCCGGACGGCGCCTCAACACGCATCACCTATGGTGTTTTCAATCTTTGCCATCGCAATAGTCACGCTGTACCCGAAGCATTGGAGCCGGGCAAAAGCTATGAAATCAGCTTCAAGCTTGATGATATCGCTTATCGCCTCCCTGCGGGGCATAAGTTGCGGGTTGCCGTATCCTCGTCATACTGGCCAATGGTCTGGCCTTCACCGGAACCCGTCAGTCTGACAATTCAATCTGGAACAGTTGCTGTTCCGTCGCGGGCAATGGCTGAGGGTGACGAGTGGACCTTCGCCGAGCCGGAAGCAGCATCGCCATGGCAATTGGAGACGTTGCGCGACAGTGCCAATAGTCGCTCAATTGTCCATGATCAGGTCAGTGGAAAGATTGTATTGTTGATCGAAGATGATTTCGGCGAAGCGCGAGACAAGGACCACGGTCTGATCCATGGCGGTGTGGCGCGTGAACGCTGGGAAATTCAGGCCGATGATCCGCTATCGGCGCGGGGTGAAACCCATTGGACCGAGATTTCGGGGCGTGACAATTGGCGTATCAGAACTGAGACTTTTACGAGCATGCATTCTGACAAGCACAAATTTTATCTCACGGGCCGGATCGAGGCCTATGAGAATGACAATGTCGTATTCGAGCGTGATTTTGCGGAAACAATTGATCGAAATTTCATATGAGAATGTCCGGCATTCGCGCATGAGAAGTATCTAAAGGTTGAAATACATAGTTATCAGGTCGCATAATTAGAGAAAACCAGAAGGCGCAAAGCGTCTTAGACAAGAAGGGGAATTCAATGTCTAATGAACTCGACTATCTCAGCCGCAGGGTTGCACTTGGAAAGCTTTCGCGCCGGGATTTCCTCGGTCGCGCCGCTGCGCTCGGCGTAACCACAGTTTTTGCCAATTCACTCCTGACCAGCGCAGCCTTGGCTGAGGGGCCGGTCAAAGGCGGTACGCTTAAAGCCGGTATGCAGGGTGGCGCATCGACTGACAGTCTTGATCCAGCCACCTGGCAAAGTCAGGTTCCCTACAAGTTTGGGCGCCAATGGGGCGAGCAACTGGTCGAGATCCAGCCCGACGGAACTTTGCAACCCAAGCTTGCCGAAGAGTGGGGCTCATCTGACGATGCGAAGGTCTGGACATTCAAGATTCGCAAAGGCGTTCAGTTTCACGACGGCAAGGACATGACGCCGGACGATGTTGTGGCAACGATGGAACGCCACTCCGACGCGAATTCCAAGTCCGGTGCGCTAGGCGTCATGGGTGGTATCTCCAATGTGAAGAAAGACGGCGATACCGTTGTATTTACACTGAAAGAAGCCAATGCCGACCTGCCATTCCTGATGGACGACTACCATCTCATGATTCAGCCGAATGGCGGCAAGGACAAGCCCACAGCCGGTATTGGCACGGGTCCCTATAAGGTCGTGACTGACGAGCCCGGCGTTCGCCATATCGGCGCAAAGTTTGAAAACTATTGGAATGGCGACAAGCGCGGTCATGCCGAGCAAATTGAAATCATCGTGATCAATGATGCAACTGCACGTACTTCCGCGCTGCAGTCGGGTCAGGTGCACATGATCAACCGGGTCGAGCCGAAGATTGTCGATCTGGTCAAGCGCGTGCCGGGCGTTACCATTCAGAACGTGGCCGGTAAGGGACACTACGTTTTCATCGCTCATTGCAACACGGCGCCATTCAATAATAACGACCTGCGGTTGGCGCTTAAATATGCGATGAACCGTGAGGACATGGTGCAGAAAATTCTGCGTGGTTACGGTTCGGTCGGCAATGATTTCCCGATCAACAAGGCCTATCCATTATTCTCTGACGATATTGAGCAGCGCGCATACGATCCTGATAAAGCCGCCTTCCACTTCAAAAAGTCGGGCCATGACGGGCCAATACTGCTTCGCACATCCGACGTTGCCTTCCCGGGCGCTGTGGATGCGGCTCAGCTTTATCAGCAGAGCGCTGCAAAGGCCGGTATTACCATTGAGGTCAAGCGTGAGCCCGGCGATGGCTATTGGTCAGAAGTGTGGAACAAACAGCCATTTTCCGAATCCTATTGGGGCGGGCGTCCAACGCAAGATCAGATGTATTCGACGGCCTACCTTTCTACCGCCGATTGGAATGACACGCGCTTCTTCAATGAAAAGTTTGACAAGATGCTGATTACGGCACGCGGCGAACTGGACGAAGCCAAGCGCAAGTCGATGTACCGCGACATGTCAGTCATCGTGCGCGATGAGGGTGGGGTGATCGTGCCAATGTTCAACGACTTCATTGATGCGACAAGCGCAAAGGTGGGCGGTTGGGTACCAGATGGCAATCAGGAGATGAGCGGCGGTTACGCATTGTCGCGTTGCTGGCTGAACGCCTGATCGGCCGCGTGAGATGAGTACACCTGTCCTGAAACTGGTTGCCCAACGCATCGCGATGGGCATCCTTCTTCTCCTTGCAGTTTCCGTGCTGATTTTTGCAGGCACGCAGATTCTGCCCGGAGACGTTGCGCAATCCATACTCGGGCAATCAGCCACGCCGCAAGCGCTTGAAAACCTGCGACGTGACATGGGCCTGAATGATCCAGCCTATATCCGCTATCTCCATTGGCTTGGCGGCATATTGACCGGTGATTTGGGAACGGCCCTCTCAAGCGGGCAGGACATTGCAAGCTCACTGAAAGGAAGGCTGTGGAATACCTTGTTCCTTGCATTCTGGGCGGCAATTGTTTCCATTCCATTGGCTATTGGTCTGGGACTGTTGGCAGTGCGCTATCGCAATGGTTTCGTGGACAAGCTCATTTCCGGCCTCGGTCTGGCCTCAACTTCGTTGCCCGAGTTTTTTACCGGATACCTGCTGATCTACTTTGTCGCCGTTCGTCTGCAATGGTTTCCAAGTGTTTCAACGGTTTATGAAGGCATGCCGCTGGGTGAAAGGCTCAGCGCCATCGCCTTGCCGGTGACCGTTCTGACACTGGTTGTGCTGGCGCATATGATGCGCATGACACGCGCCGCCATTTTAAACGTCATGCAGTCTGCCTATGTGGAGACAGCGGAACTAAAGGGGCTTTCGCCCTTGCAGATCATCACGCGGCACGCATTTCCAAATGCTATCGCGCCGATCGTAAATGTGGTCATGCTCAATCTGGCATTCTTGATCGTCGGCGTTGTCGTAGTCGAGGTTATCTTTGTCTATCCCGGCATGGGACAGTACCTTGTGGACCACGTGGCCAAACGCGATGTGCCGGTTGTTCAGGCATGTGGGCTTATTTTCGCGGCTGTATATGTCAGCCTGAATATTATTGCTGACATCGTGGCGATTGTTTCCAATCCCCGCCTCAGACACCCGAAGTGAGGCCCACGCAATGTTGAATGTAAAGAATATTCCTATCAGTGCGTGGATCGGACTTCTCGTCACTGCTGTATTCGTCTTCGCAGCGGTTTTTGCGCCGTGGGTTGCTCCTTATCCTGTGGGGGAGACGGTTGGTGACGTATGGGAACCGATGTCGGCCAAATATTTGCTTGGCACAGATAATCTGGGTCGCGATTTGCTCTCACGCATGATTTTTGGCGCACGCATCACCATCTTCATTGCGGCCACAGCAACGGCACTATCGTTCATTTTGGGTTCTGTTCTAGGTTTCGCCGCAGCCGTAATCGGAGGCTGGTTTGATCAGCTCATGTCGCGGTTTGTCGATCTGATCATGGCTATTCCGACCCTGATTTTTGCGCTTGTCGTGCTTTCGGTTTTGCCGGCAAATATAATGACATTGATCCTCGTCATGGGGCTATTGGATGCGACGCGCGTTTACCGGCTGGCCCGGGCAGTAGCAGTTGATATCAATGTCATGGACTTTGTCGAGGCTGCGAAACTTCGTGGCGAGGGCCGTATCTGGATTATTTTCAGGGAAATATTACCCAATGCCCTGACACCTTTGATCGCAGAGCTTGGCCTGAGATTCATATTTGCAGTTCTTTTCCTTTCGGCACTTTCCTTCCTTGGCCTCGGTGTCCAGCCGCCTGACGCTGATTGGGGTGGAATGGTGAAGGAAAACAAGGAGGGTATCGTCTTTGGCATTCCTGCAGCTTTGATACCTGCTGCGGCCATTGCTGTGCTTGCGATCTCGGTCAACCTTGTCGCGGACTGGATATTGAACCGAACCACCAGCCTGAAGGGAGGTCGCGGATAATGGTCAAAGCTCCATTGAAAGACAAAACAGGCCTTCTTCTCGACATCCGCAATCTGCGTATCGAAGCAACCAGTTATCCGCCTGGAGAACCGCCCAGGAATATTATTATTGTCGACGGTGTGTCGGTAAAGCTTGAGCGGGGTAAGGTGCTCGGACTTATAGGCGAATCCGGTGCGGGCAAATCGACAATCGGGCTCTCCAGCATGGGCTATGGCAGGGGTGGCGTACGCATTACCGGTGGTGAAGTGCTGTTGAACGGCCGAGATATTCTGAAAGGCGGCGCCAAGATATTGCGACAGATACGGGGCCGCGAAGTTTGCTACGTGGCGCAATCGGCTGCTGCGGCCTTCAATCCTGCGCGCAAATTGATGGATCAGGTGATTGAAGCCGCGCTGCTTCACAAAATATGCACCAAGGCCGAGGCAGAAAAGCGCGCGGTCGGACTTTTCAAAAAGCTGGGTCTTCCAAATCCTGAAACTTTTGGCCAGCGCTTTCCGCATCAGGTGTCGGGCGGACAGCTACAACGTGCCATGACAGCTATGGCTCTATGTTCGGAGCCGGATCTGATTGTCTTTGATGAGCCAACGACGGCTCTTGATGTGACCACGCAGATTGATGTGCTGGCTTCTATCAAGGATGCAATCCGCGATACGAATGTCGCCGCACTCTATATCACGCACGATCTTGCTGTGGTTGCACAGGTCGCTGACGACATTCTCGTCTTGCGCCATGGCAAACAGGTCGAATACGGAGATACACAACAGATAATCAAAGCGCCGCGCCAAGCCTATACAAAACAGCTTGTGTCCGTGCATCACATTCCGCACGAACAAAAAAGTCCTGCCGACAAGCCAATTCTATCGGTGAGGAACGTCACCGCTGCCTATGGCGGCGGATTGGTCAAAGTGCTCAAGAACGTTTCTGTCGATATACATCTT
This sequence comes from Phyllobacterium sp. GQ127, assembly GCF_059758635.1. Taxonomy (NCBI): domain Bacteria; kingdom Pseudomonadati; phylum Pseudomonadota; class Alphaproteobacteria; order Hyphomicrobiales; family Phyllobacteriaceae; genus Phyllobacterium; species Phyllobacterium sp. GQ127. The sequence continues at coordinate 747,619 of NZ_JCAXDZ010000001.1, read as the reverse complement.
GGTCAGACCTTGGCTGTGGTCGGTGAATCCGGTTCTGGTAAATCAACACTTGCTCGCGTCATCACTGGGCTTTTGCCGCCGATGGAAGGGGCGATCACCTTTGAAGGCAGAACATTATCGGCGCGACTTGCCAATCGCACGCGCGACGATCTGCGAGAATTGCAGATGATCTATCAAATGGCTGATACCGCGATGAATCCACGCCAAACGGTCGGTACCATTATCGGCCGTCCGTTGGAATTCTATTTCGGTATGGGTGGTAAGGAACGCGACAAGCGCGTTGCCGAATTGCTGGAAAAAATGGAAATGGGCAAAAATTTTGCTGGCTGCTATCCGGCAGAACTGTCCGGCGGGCAGAAGCAGCGTGTTTGCATCGCGCGCGCACTGGCTGCAAAACCCAAGCTCATCATCTGCGACGAGGTAACCAGCGCGCTTGATCCCTTGGTTGCTGACGGTATTTTGAAACTGCTTTTGAATTTGCAAAAGGATGAAAACGTCGCTTATCTTTTTATCACGCATGACCTTGCGACAGTGAAATCCATATCCGACTCCATCGCAGTCATGTATCGGGGTGAAGTGGTTCGCTACGGTCCGAAGTCGGACGTGTTGAAACCGCCATTTGACGATTACACGGATTTGCTCTTGTCGTCGGTTCCAGAAATGGAACTCGGCTGGCTGGAAACGGCTATGAAGACAAGGCGAATGGCAAGCGCTGGAAACTAAATTAAAGCTGGCCGGGCCAACGGCCTTGGCCGAGCAAATGTACGGCGGTTGTGATCCGGCGAAAGCTCGCTCGCGCACGATCAACGCTGTGGCGCGCACGAAGGTAACCATGAACAAGACCGGGTTCATTGTTCCAGAGCGCCTTTCCCCCGGCAGCGCTGATTTTGTTGCAATAGTCGCGGCCATCGTCGGATAGTGGGTCACATTCCGCCGAGATGGCGATCGTATCGGGCAATCCGTTGAAATCCTGATCATTCAAAGGTGCAAAGCGCGGATCGTTTGACCAATTAAAACCACCGCCGCGAATTTCAGCATAGTAGAGCGTATCGCGCGTCGTCAGCATTGGTGCTTGAGCATGGGTGAGATACGAGCCTTGATCTGTTTCACCACCCAGCCCGGGATAGATAAGAACCTGACCAACGGGAGCACGTTCGTGACGGCGCACATGGTGTGTGACCGCGGCGGCGAGATTTCCGCCAGCACTATCACCGCATAAAATGATCGGCAATTCGCAGGTGGATGCGACGTGTTCAAACGCCGCGAGGCAGTCAAGGAATGCTGCTGGATGCAAATGTTCAGGCGCTAAACGATAATCAACCGAGACGATACGAAAGCCGGTAGCATCGCAAAGCTCAGCACAGACATCATCATGGCTCTCAAGCCCACCCACGACAAATCCGCCACCATGGAAATAGAGGCATACAGCCTCTGGATCGCTATCAGACTTTTCGTAGACCCGGATCGGTATCCGCTGTTCTGCGGTATGAACGAATTTGTTAGTCGAGGAAACCGATCCTGGATATTGCGAAAAGAATGCCCGGCACATGGTGTTGTAGACTTCGCGTTGCCGGGCAACGGAATGATCCGTAGAATCTGGCGGATAAAAACTATTGGTCCGCTCAATGAAAGCCCAGGTCTGCTCGTCGATCAGGGCGGAGTAGTCAGTGGTCATTTTCCCTTCCAAACGGGCTCGCGTTTTTCGGCGAATGCCTTGAACCCTTCTTGCCCATCTTCCGAAGCATAAAGTGTGTCGACTGTACGGAATTTCCGCTTTGTGATCCAGTTCATGGCTTCCTGAAAGCCCATGCTTTCCGCTTCGCGCGCGACTTCCTTGATTGCAGCGAAAACCAATGGAGGTCCGCTTTCAAGCATGCGGGCAATTTCCCAAACGCGTGCCATGAGATTGTCTTTGGGCAGCACCTCGTTGACCAGCCCCCAACGATGGGCTTCAGCAACATCCATCCAGCGGCCAGTCAGGAGCAGGTCCATTGCAACATGGTAGGGAATGCGTTTTGGCAATTTTACAGTCGCGGCATCTGCCAGCGTACCAGCGCGTATTTCCGGCAGTGCAAAACTCGAATGATCGGAGGCATAAATCAGATCGCAGGAAAGGGCGAGTTCAAAACCACCGCCGACCGCCATGCCATTGACGGCAGCAATAACCGGCTTGTTAAGATCCAGTAATTCTTGCAGGCCGCCGAAGCCCCCAACACCGTAATCACCATCCACAGCATCGCCGCTGGCAGCTGCCTTCAAATCCCAGCCGGCGCAAAAGAACTTGTCGCCCTCGGTTTGTACGATTGCCACACGTAGCTCCGGATCATCGCGGAACTTTTTGAATGTTTCGCCCAGCAGTCTGCTGGTTGTCAGATCAATGGCATTGGCCTTTGGCCGATCAAGCGTAACTTCGAGAATGCCTCCCTCGCGCCGCGTTCTGACAACATCATTCATGAAAGTTCTCCCTTTGTAACCAGCAGCGCATCGGCGATCCAGGCACCTTGTGCCACGCCACAGATCAGCAGCGGATTAATATCGAGTTCAACAATTTTTCCTGCATTTTTGACCGCAAATGTAGCGATCCCCATAATAGCGTCCAAAGCCGCATCCAGATCAGCCTTCGGTCTATTGCGGAAGCCATCAAGCAAGGGGAACATACGCAGTGAACGCAAAGCGGTTTCAATATCGCTGCGGCTTGATGGCAGAAGCAGCGTTACCGTGTCTTGCAGCAATTCTACCATGACCCCGCCAGTACCCAGCGTCATAACAGGGCCGAACTGCGGATCGTCGATAATGCCGACAATGAGTTCTGCCACTGTACCTGTTACCATGCGCTCGACATAAATGCCGGAACCAAGATCAATCAGGTCGTCCGCCGCTGCTTTGACTGCATCTGCATTCTTTAGATTCAGCCTGACGGCATTTTGCTCTGACTTGTGGGAAATGCCGAGCGCCTTGAGGGCGACCGGATAGGCCAGTTTATTGGCGACGTCTACGGCTTCAGCAGACGTCGTACAGCGTTGACCTTCAGGAACCGGCAAGCCTGCGGCTTTCAAAATGGTTTTAGCTTGAGCTTCATCAGGTGCTGCCGTGTTGCCAAAGTTTTTACCGGGAGTAGCCACCGGCAGAGCAATTTCTGTGACCCAAGCCTTGCCGATGAACGCTGCCGCCTCAGCAGCGTCAAAAGCTTCGACAATTCCGCAAAGTGGGGCGATGCCTTTGGCGATGAGCTGCGCCATATATTCTTCCGGAATGTTTTCAGGCAATGAGGCCACGATAGCGCCCTTAGCATTGTTCGTGCGCAATGCATTCTCAAAGCCGCGAACAGTGGACCACCAATCAACGTCCGAGCACCGGTCCTTGCGCGGAAAATCGAGGACAAGACAGCTCAAAGAAAACCCGCCCGCGACCATCGTCGTAAATGTTTCAGTCAGTGCTGGTTCATTATTCCAGATAAAAGTGTGGTAATCGAGCGGATTGGCCACCGCAACGAGAGGTCCGAGCGTCGACTTCACTTTGGCGCGATGTTCCGGCGTCAAAGCAGGGAAGTGAACCAGGCGGCCTTCAGCACTGTCAGCCATAACAGAGGCTTCACCGCCCGAACAACTCATTGAACAGAGCGTGTTTCCATCAAGTGGTCCATGCACGTGCAACAATTTGAGCGTCTCGAGGAACGATGCGATTGAATTGACACGAGCAATGCCCAGCCTTTTCAGAAATGCATCGGAAGCAGCATCCGAACCAGCCAGCGAAGCCGTATGGGAAACTGTCGCAGCTCGTGCTTGTTCTGAGCGTCCAACTTTCATCGCAACGATCGGCTTGCCGAGTTCACGGGCGCGCTTTGCCAGTAGTTCAAATTTGGATGCCGATTGAAAAGCCTCAATATGCAGACCGAGCGCTGTGACGCGTTCATCCTCAAGCAGGGCAATCGCCATGTCAGGCAAGCCGGTCTGAGCCTGGTTGCCCGCCGTCATGACGTGAGCAATCGGCAGTCCGCGGGTCTGCATCGTCATATTGATGGCGATGTTGGACGACTGCGTGATGATGGCTACGCCCCGTTCGTCCGGCTCCAGCCGTCTGCCGCCATGTTGATCGGGCCAAAGCAGAGCGCCATCACAATAATTGATAAGCCCATAGCAATTAGGCCCGATGATCGGCATTTCACCCGCCGCCTCGATCAGTTCTTCCTGAAGTCTTGCGCCGTCGGCGTCATCCGCGCCTGCTTCGAGGAAACCCGATGCATAGCAGACTGCCACGCCCGTTCCGATCGCGCGCAGTTCACGCACAATATCGAGCGTTAGAAGGCGATTAACTCCGATAAATGCGGCGTCAGGACCTGCCGGTAAGTCGGCAACCGAGCGGTAAACTTTCAACCCGCATATTTCATCATGTTTGGGATGCACCGGCCATATCTCACCGGAAAAACCCATTTTTTGCGATTGCTTTATGACTTCGGCAGCTTGAAGGCCGCCGAAGACAGCAATGGTCTTGGGCCGAAGCAGGCGATCCAGTTTATGCGCCATCAAATACTCCGTTACGCGCCATGCGGACGGAGCAGGGCGCGCGATATGATATGCCGCTGAATCTCGGACGTGCCTTCCCAGATGCGCTCGACCCGGGCGTCGCGCCAAATTCGCTCCAGCGGCAGATCATCCATCAACCCCATTCCGCCATGAATCTGGATCGCTTCATCGGCAACGAAAGCCAGCATTTCAGTGGCTTTGAGCTTGGCCATTGCCATATCCTGATCCGTAACGGTGCCTTGATCGAATTTCCAGCCGGCTTCAAACGTGAGCAGATCCGCCGCTTTTAATTCAGTTGCCATATCAGCCAATTTGAACGACACACCCTGAAACTTGCCGATCTGCTGGCCGAACTGCTGACGTTGGGCAGCATATTCAATGGCATGATCCAGCGCGCGCTCAGCACGGCCCAAGCAGGTGGCCGCAACTTGCAAACGGGTAGCGCCCAGCCAGGTATTGGCAACTTCGAAGCCTTTGTGTACTTCACCCAGAATAGCATCTTGCGGCAAGCGGCAATCATCGAACTCGATAATCGCATTGCTATATCCACGGTGCGAAACATTGCGGTAGCCTTCGCGGATGGTCATGCCCGGATGACCTTTATCGACAAAGAATGCCGTGATTTTCTTTTTCTTGCCGCGCGGCGTGTCTTCCTCGCCTGAAGCCACGAAAAGAATAACGAAATCGGCCTCAAGCGCGTGGCTTATGAAGTGTTTCGTGCCATTCACCACCCAATCGCCATTATTCTCGACGGCAGATGCTTTCATGCCGCGCAAATCGGAACCAGCGCCGGGCTCTGTCATGGCCAGACAATCGGATTTCTCGCCCCGAATACATGGATAGAGATATTTCTCTTTTTGTGCGTCAGTTCCCGCGAGCAATATATTCGACGGACGTCCGACACAGGTCCAGTGCAGGGCATAGTTTGCGCGGCCGAGTTCTTTTTCATAGAGCAGCCAGGTAACAGTATCGAGACCAGCACCGCCAACTGATTCCGGCATGTTGGCCGCATAAAGGCCTGCTTCAATGGCCTTTTGCTTCAACTCGTCCGCGAGTTCTTTTCGCAGGATGCCAGTGCGTTCGACTTCTGCCTCATGCGGATAAAGCTCATTCTCGACAAAAGCCCGCGTCGTATCAACGATCAGGCGTTGTTCTTCCGAAAGACCAAAATCCATTGTTTCAGCCTTTCTTCTTTTTGGGCTTACTCGTCACGGCCTTTGCTGCTGCCTTGGACAGAGCGGGTTTTTGTGCCAGTTTTGAAAGGCGCTTCGTATAGTCCTTATAGAGCGCACCAGCACCCCACCCTTTGCCCTTATTCTGCTTGGAAAGAGCATCCATGATGGCCACGAGATTGTCGTCACGTATGCGTTCGAGTTCACGAATGGAAAGTCCGTGAGCCTGTTCGTCAGATTGGTTGGCAATCTTGTCGACCAGTTCTTCGGTCAGTTCCGGCACATCCATGAGCTTGGTCCATGGCCATGACAGGCACGGACCGAACTGGGCAATGAAATGACGCATCCCGGCTTCGCCGCCAGCAACGCGGTAGACCTGGAACATACCCATTTGCGCCCAGCGAATGCCGAAAGAATAGCGCATGATGTCGTCAAGTTCTTCAACGGTCGTGATGTCATCCTTGATGAGCCAGAGAGCCTCGCGCCAAACAGCTTCAAGCAGACGATCACCGACAAAAGCTTCAATTTCCTTGCGAATGACCACTGGTTTCATGCCGATAGACGCGTAAAGTTCCCGTGCTTTTTCGACGGCTTCCGGAGATGTCAGTTTGCCTCCGACAATTTCTACCAGTGGTAAAAGATAGACCGGATTATAGGGGTGGCCGACGACCAGCCTCTCCGGGTGTTTCATGGCCGTCTGCATGTCTGACGGAAGAATACCGGACGTCGAAGACCCGATGATCGCGGTCACATCGGCATATTTGTCTATCTCTGCCAGCACTTTGTGTTTCAGATCGAGACGTTCGGGAACGCTTTCCTGGATGAAATTTGCACCAGCAACGGCTTCCTCAATCGACTTGGCAAAAGTCAACTTGCCTTCTTTAGGCAGCCCATCCGGCAACATCGTCTTATAGGCGCGACGCGAATTCTTCATCACCTCGCTGACTTTGCGTTCTGCTTCCGGATCGGGATCGAATATTGAAACATCAATTCCGTTGAGAAGTAGGCGGGCTACCCAGCCAGCACCAATAACTCCGCCACCGACAGCGGCTGCCTTGCGAATGCTTGCCATGATTTTACCAGCCCTTTGTCAATTTCATGCGTTCACGAACTTCTTGAGGACCGAGAATACGGGCTCCCATGCCTTCGGCAACTTTTACGGCTCGTTCTACCAATGGGCCGTTTGTCGCCAGCACGCCTTTATCGAGCCAGATATTATCTTCCAGACCGACACGGATATTTCCGCCCGCAAGCATCGCCATTGCCGCATAGGGCATTTGGTTGCGACCAATAGAAAATGCGGAAAAGGTCCAGTTGGAGGGCAGGTTGTTGGTCAGGGCAAGCAATGTACCAATATCGTCTGGCGCACCCCAAGGAATACCCATGCAGAGTTGAACCATAACAGGATCATCGAGCAGACCCTGATCATAGAGCCATTTGGCGAGAAGGAGGTGACCCGTGTCGAAGATTTCGACTTCAGGGCGAACGCCCAGCGCCTGAATCTGTGCTGCCATTGCTTTCAGCATGGCTGGCGTATTGGTCATGACATAGTCGCCTTCACCAAAATTCATGGTGCCACAGTCGAGCGTGCAGATTTCGGGGCGAAGTTTAGCCACATGTTCCAAACGCTCCGTCGCGCCGGCCATGTCCGTTCCATCTGCGGAAGGCGGCATAGGCTGCTCGACACTGCCGAGCGTCAGATCCCCGCCCATGCCTGCGGTCAAATTGAGCACCATGTCCACGCCAGAGGCCTTTATGTGCTCAACGACTTCCGTGTAGAGAGTTATATCGCGTGAACCCTTACCAGTTTTCGGGTCGCGTACGTGAATATGAGCAATCGCAGCACCCGCATTGGCAGCGGCAATACACTCATCAGCAATCTGGCGGGGAGTTACCGGCACCTTGTCCGAACGGCCTGTCGTGTCGCCAGCGCCAGTAACGGCGCAAGTGATAAATACTTCGCGATTGGGGGTAAGTCCCATTTGTCTGCTCCCATTATTTATTGACCTGATCATGCCCCCATTGCCAAGGAATGCTTTGCGATATACGAATTGAAATTGATGAATAACGAAATATCTCCACTGTTTTTGCCCAATACCGAGCCGTTAAATGTAACGGTTCTCGTATTCAGTGGCGCTTCCCTGATGTGTGTTGCCTCGACGATTGACCCCATGCGAGCAGCGAACCGGGTTTCAGGCGCATCATTGTTCAAATGGCAAGTCGTTTCCCTTGACGGTAAACCCACCATGACGACCTGTGGCTTGCCTATCGCTGTTTCCGGTCAGTTTAATGCATCGGAAAAGGGCGATATGCTGCTGGTCGTCGGGGGCTTTGGCACCGCGGACATTGCACGCACGACATTCACTGCAAATTTGCGGCGGGCAGTACACAATTATCAAATGATCGGCGGCATCGAGGCAGGTTCATGGTTGCTCGGACGTGCCGGACTATTGACCGGGCGTCGCGCAACCACCCATTGGGAAGATATGGAGGAGTTTACCGCAGAGTTTCCTGATGCGGACATCAGACCGGATCGCTATGTCATTGATGGCCCGGTTTTCACGAGCGGCGGCGCATCGCCGACTTTCGATCTCATGCTGCATTTGATCCGCTCGCGCTACGGCATGTCGGTCGCGCTCGATGTTGCAAGCGTGTTCATCTATGACGAGGCCCATGCGTCCAATGATGCACAGCCTTTGGTCTCACTCGGAAGACTGGACAATGTGCATCCAAAGCTAGCGGTCGCTATCCGATTGATGGAAGGTCATATCGAGCAGCCGCTGACGGTTGGAGCAATCGCCAAACGATGCGGACTTAGTGCCCGAAGCCTTGAGAAGATATTTGCAAAAGCTGTCGGGGAAGGGCCGGGGCGGTACTATCTGCGCTTGCGCTTGAAAGTCGCGCGCCGACTAATCACCGATACCAAGTCGCCGCTTGCCGATATTGCTGCACGAACGGGATTTTCCTCTGCCGCAGCGTTCACCCGCACATTTCGGAGTTTTGAGGGCAAGCCGCCAAGTGCTTTCCGGCCTGTTCAATGAGAGTCGCTTTTGACAAAGCGATGAATTGCCCATCCATGCTTCAAGCTAAAACATCAATTTCCAGAGTCAGGAGCACTCGATGCTAATCAATCATCAGTCCGGAGAATTATACAGGTCAGCACCGATCTCCATGGAAAAGGAGTGGATTGACTATAATGGCCATCTGAACATGGCTTATTACAATGTAGTGTTTGATCGTGGTGGCGATGAGTTTCTGGCCGAGCTGGGCTTTGGGCCCCAATATGCCGCCGCACGCAGGCTTACGATATACACGGCGGAAGTGCATATTTGCTACGTTCAGGAAATTCATCTCGACCATCTCGTCACGGTTACAAGCCAACTCATTGATTTCGATGGCAAGCGCCTTCATACCTATAATGAGATTGTTCATGTGGACGGATGGCTGGCGGCGACCGCGGAAGTACTGTCATTGCATGTTGACATGAATGGTCCGAAAGTCGTGCCGTTTCCGGACGATGTGTTGCCAAAGCTTGAATTTTACAAAGAGGCACACGAGAAATTGCCAAGGCCTGAGCGCGTAGGCCGGGCAATAGGCATCAAGAGGAAGTGACACGGCTGAATTGATCGGCCAGCCAGTTCTCGAACTTTTTTATGCGTGCTTCGCCAACGCGCTCTTTGCGGCAGATCATATACCAGGCACCGGGCTGTGGCACCTTCAACGAGAACGGGGCGACCAGCCTGCCAGCCTTGATATCTTCCTGGACCAGAAAGTCAGGGGCAACGACAACTCCCTGACCATCGAGCGCCGATTGTAACGCCGCAAGATAGGTGTCGAACTTCAAAGTATCAGTTCTTGCCGTGTCGGTGATACCAGCAGCATCGAGCCAGGTGCCCCAGTCCTCCGGCGCAGTGTAAAGTGCCAGGCGGGGTACTTTTCCAAGAGCTTTGGCATCGGTATCCCCGGTAATGCGCTCAGCAACTGCCGGACTGCATACGGGTCGCATTTGGGCTTTTACCAATTGGCGATAATGCAGATTCATGCGCTCCGGACGTGTGGTATGGATAATGCCAATATCAGAGCTATCGATGTTCAATTCCCAATCCAGTTGGCTTGTACCGATGCGGATGGCAAGATTTGGATTGATCTTCCGAAAGTCAGTCAAGCGCGGAATGAGCCAGCGAATGGCGAAGGTCGCATAGGTCTCGATGGCAAGATCGTCTGCAGTGCCGATGCGGTTTATAAGTGCCGTGCCGCGCGCAATCTTTTCGAATGCGTCGCGCATATAGGGATAATAAAGCGTTCCGGCATCTGTGAGCGAAACGCCGCGTGGCAGCCGCTCAAACAGCTTGACGCCAAGGATCGTTTCAAGCTCTGCAATGCGGTGGCTTATCGCAGACTGCGTCACCCCAAGTTCATCACCTGCAAGCCGAAAGCTCAAAAGCCGCGCTGATGCCTCAAAGGCTCGGAGTGAACCCAGTGGCGGTATTCTTGGCTTGGACATCATAGGTGAGAACTTTCACATTGAGATGGGTGAGAATAATTCATGTCTTTATGAGTAACCATCGCTTGTATGCTGCGCAATGCGGAATCATTCTAAACTGAGACGCGCACTTTGAGAAAACAAGCGTCCGGGAACAATGCTTTCGGAGAATAAAATGGGTGCAGAACAGGCATTTGCAGAAATTGCGCCGCCTCTGGAGAAGATTGATCGGCTAATCGCGGAACATAGAGCGGGTCATGGTCTCGTTCGGGCCTTCTACATGGACCCGGATATCTATGCGCGGGATATGGAACGTGTGTTCCGCCGCCATTGGCATTGTATCGGGCATGCCAGCATTATCCCGAATGCCGGTGATTTTGAGCTGTTCAAGATTGATACGGAAGCTGTCATTGTTTCGCGCACGGAAGACGGTTCCATCCACGCATTTCTGAATGTCTGCCGCCATAGAGGCGCAGAGGTTTGCACAAAATCCAAGGGCAATGCGCGCTTTTTCGTCTGTCCCTATCATGCCTGGACCTATACGAATGATGGCAGCCTACGAGCTGCACGGCTTATGCCGAGAGATTTTGACCGTGATGCGCATGGATTGAAAAAATTGCATGTGCGTGTTGCTGAAGGTTTGATTTTCATCTGCTTTGCCGACGAACCTCTAGATTTTTCAGTTGTAGAGCAGTCACTGCGCACGACTTGTGGGCAATATGGCTGGGCGGATGCCAAAGTAGCACATCGGGAAACCTATCCAGTTGATGCCAACTGGAAGCTGGCCGTTGAAAATTACGTCGAATGCTATCATTGCGGTCCGGCTCATCCGGAATATTCGCAAACCCATGCGCTGGAGCAGCCCGCAGAGAAAATCGTAGAGCTTAATGCGCGTATGGAGCAGCGCACCTGCGCACTCGGTATAGATATTGCTACGGGAGATCATTGGCAAAGTTCAGCGCAGGGATATGAGGCAATCCACACTTTCCGCTATGCGCTTTATGACGGCGTTTCGAGCGGCAGCGAGGATGGATCGCCAGTTGGTCCGCTAATGGGCCGCTTCACCCAATTTGATGGCGGGGTAACATCCATCCACCTTGGAGGCACGAGCTTTCTGGTCTGCTATCCAGACCATGGCATGATCTATCGCTTCATTCCGAAAACAGTCGATACGTGTGAAATGGAGTTGATCTGGCTGGTGCGAGGCGATGCCGAAGAAGGCAAGGATTACGATCTCGAAAAGCTTACCTGGTTGTGGAAAGTAACCACCGCCGAAGACAAGACGATTATCGAGCATACCTCGCGGGGTGTTCGTTCGCATTACTTTGTGCCGGGGCCAATCGCACCAATGGAATATAACGAGTTGCGGTACATCCAGTGGTACCTCGATGAAATCGCACGGGCCTGAAACAGCATGATAATGCGGGAGACTATGTATGTCTGATTTTCCAACATCGGCGCGCGTCGTCATCATAGGCGGCGGGGCGGTCGGTGTTTCTTCGCTTTATCACCTCGCAAAAGCAGGCTGGACGGATTGTGTGCTGCTTGAGAAAAACGAGCTGACATCAGGTTCCACTTGGCATGCGGCGGGCAACGTACCCACATTTTCGGCTTCGTGGTCCGTAATGAATATGCAGCGTTATTCAGCCGAGCTTTATCGGGGGCTCGCTGCCGAAGTTGACTACCCAATGAATTATCATGTCACCGGTTCGTTGCGCCTTGCTCATACCAAGGAGCGCATGCGCGAGTTTCAGCGCGTCAAGAGCATGGGCCGATATCAAGGAATGGATATTGATGTGCTGGGCGTTGACGAAATCAATGGCCGCTATCCATTCATTGCGACGCATGAGCTGGCCGGTGCGCTTTATGATCCCAATGATGGAGATATTGACCCGGCACAGCTCACGCAGGCTTTGGCAAAAGGCGCGCGTGATTTGGGCGCCAAGATTATTCGGTTCTGTCCCGTTACAGGCGCGCGGCGCGAAAATGAAGAGTGGATCATTACAACCCCGCAAGGCGAAATTCGCTGCGAATATGTAGTCAATGCAGCTGGCTATCGCGCGCAAGAAATTGGAAAATTGTTTGGGCGCGATGTCCCTATGATGGTGATGAGCCATCAATATTTGCTCTTTGATGAAATTCCGGAAATTGCAGCATGGTCTAGGGAGCATGGCCAAAAGCTACCGCTTCTCCGCGATGTCGATTCCTCTTATTACCTTCGACAAGAAAAGAACGGTATGAATCTTGGGCCTTATGAGCGCAATTGCCGTGCGCATTGGGCAACAGCAGACGATCCAATGCCGGACGATTTCTCTTTCCAGCTTTTCCCGGATGATCTTGAGCGATTGGAGTGGTATCTCAACGATGCAATCGCGCGTGTTCCCATCCTCGGGACTGCCGGATTGTCGAAAATCATTAATGGTCCCATTCCTTATGCTCCAGACGGCAATCCGCTGATCGGACCTATGCCCGGTGTTCCCAATGCGTTTGAGGCATGTGTATTTACATTCGGCATTGCACAGGCCGGAGGAGCAGGAAAAGTGCTCGCAGAATGGGTGATGGAGGGCGCGACCGAGTGGGATATGTGGTCCTGCGATCCACGCCGCTTTACCGGCTTTACGGATAAGGACTACTGCGTTGCCAAGGGCATGGAAGTCTACGGGCACGAATATGCCATTCATTTCCCCCGTCATACTTGGCCAGCAGGGCGCAATAAAAAGCTTTCGCCAATCCATGATCGTATTGCAGGATTGGGCGCGCAGTTCGGCGCATATAATGGTTGGGAACGGGCAAACTGGTATGCGCAACCCAGCGACGATATTTCCGAAGAGGCGACACAGACTTTTACGCGGGAAGGGCCATGGCAAAAGCGCATCCGCGAAGAATGCCACGCGGTTCGCGATGCGGTCGGCATTCTCGATCTGCCGGGATTCTCGCGTTTTAAAGTGAGCGGTGAGGGTGCGCGCGCCTGGTTGACGACACTCGTCACAGGGATTGTGCCAAAGCCGGGCCGTATTGGACTCGGATATTTCTCGGATGACAAGGGCCGCGTTGTCACCGAAATGTCCATCATGGCCATTGATGAGGATGTATTCTTTCTCATTACTGCGGGTGTTGCTGAGTGGCATGACCGCGATTGGTTGATGAATCATCTTCCAAAAGATAGCGCCATTACGATCAGCAATGTTACAGATGATTTTTCCTGTCAGATCGTCACGGGGCCAAAAGCACGCGCATTGTTCAGTGATATTTGCGATGCGGACCTTGAGAAATCCTGGCTTTCACATCAGACGACACAGATCGCCGGGCGCTATTGCCAATTGGTGCGCGTGTCTTTTGCCGGTGAACTTGGCTGGGAAATCCATACGAAAATTGATGATACTGCGGCGATTTTCGACGCGGTTTGGGAAGCCGGCCAGAAATACGGGATCAAGCCATTCGGCATGTTTGCACTTGATTCATTGCGCCTGGAAAAAGGTTATCGCGCTTGGAAGGGTGATCTATCGACCGACTATACGCCCCTGCAAAGTGGTCTTGAGCGCTTTATCAAATGGGAGAAGCCAGAATTTCTCGGCAAGAGCGCGCTTGAAAGTGAAAAGCAGCAGGGAGTGAAGAAACGCTTTGTTACACTCACGGTGGAAGCCGGAGATTGTGACGCGCCCTATATGTCCACGCTCTGGCATAATGGATCAATCGTGGGTGAAACCACGTCCGGTGGCTGGGGCCATCGCATTGATAAATCCATTGCCCTCGGCATGTTGAAAACTGAATTGACTGAACCTGGAACCGAAGTCGAAGTGGAAATCTTTGGCGAACGATACAAAGCAATGGTCCATCCGGACGAACCTCTCTGGGACCCAAAGAACGAAAGAATCCGCGCATGAGTTCTCTACCGGCCAAGGCCCGGGCCGTTATCATCGGCGGCGGTATTTCCGGCTGCTCTGTTGCATATCATCTGGCAAAGCTGGGGTGGACGGATATCGTCCTTCTCGAACGCAAACAACTGACTTCCGGCACGACATGGCATGCTGCCGGGTTGATCGGGCAGCTTCGTGCTTCGCAAAACATGACGCGTCTGGCGAAATATTCCGCCGACCTCTACGTCAAGCTCGAGGCTGAAACGGAAGTTGCCACCGGTATGCGACAGGTCGGATCAATTACAGTCGCATTGACCGAAGAGCGCAAGCACGAAATATATCGGCAGGCGTCACTGGCGCGAGCATTTGATGTGGACGTTAGGGAAATATCTCCTAATGAAGTCAAGGAGATGTATCCGCATCTTAATATCGCGGATGTAGTTGGCGCTGTGCATCTGCCGCTGGATGGACAATGTGATCCTGGCAATATCGCCATGGCCTTGGCGAAAGGTGCGCGTCAGCGCGGCGCGAAGATTGTTGAGAATGTGAAGGTCACCGAGGTACTCAAAAAGAATGGCCGGGTTGCGGGTGTGTCTTGGGCCAAGGGCGAGGAACAGGGAACAATCGAAACAGATGTTGTGATCAATTGCGCGGGAATGTGGGCGCGTGATTTGGCTGCCAGTTCCGGCGTCACTGTGCCATTGCATGCCTGCGAGCATTTCTATCTGGTGTCCGAGCCGATTGAGGGATTGGGGCGGTTGCCTGTACTTCGTGTCCCGGACGAATGCGCCTATTACAAAGAAGACGCCGGCAAGATGATGCTTGGCGCGTTCGAGCCCGTTGCCAAGCCATGGGGCATGAACGGCATTTCTGAAGATTTCTGCTTTGACCAGTTGCCGGAAGACTTTGAGCATTTCGAGCCAATTCTGGAAATGGGTGTCAATCGCATGCCCATGCTCGGCACGGCTGGCATTCACACCTTCTTCAACGGTCCTGAGAGCTTCACGCCGGATGACCGATATTATCTTGGCGAAGCGCCGGAATTCGGCGGTTACTGGGTTGCCGCGGGCTATAACTCTATCGGGATCGTGTCATCAGGCGGTGCTGGAATGGCGCTTGCGCAATGGATACATGATGGCGAAGCGCCATTCGATCTTTGGGAAGTCGATATTCGCCGCGCGCAACCATTCCAGAAAAACCGGCGCTATCTGAAAGAGCGCGTTTCTGAAACGCTTGGGCTGCTCTACGCCGATCATTTCCCATATCGCCAGATGGCAACATCGCGCAATATTCGTCGCTCGCCCATTCATGAACACCTCAAGGTGCGTGGCGCCGTTTTTGGCGAAGTTGCAGGTTGGGAGCGGGCAAACTGGTTTGCCCGAGAAGGCCAGGAACGCGAGTATCGCTATTCGTGGAAGCGGCAAAACTGGTTTGATAATCAACGCGACGAGCATTTGGCCGTACGCAACGGCGTCGGTCTGTTCGATATGACGTCATTCGGTAAAATCCGCATCGAGGGCCGCGATGCGCTTGCATTTCTACAAAAGCTTTGTGCCAACCAGCTTGATGTGGAAGCCGGTCGCATCGTCTACACGCAAATGCTCAATAATCGCGGAGGGATTGAAAGCGACCTGACAGTCACGCGGCTTTCCGAGACGTCATTTCTGGCCGTCGTGCCCGGGGCTACTTTGCAACGCGATCTGGCCTGGATGCGCAAACATCTCAAGGACGAGTTTGTTGTCATCACAGACGCAACCGCCGCAGAATCGGTGCTTTGCCTCATGGGGCCAAAATCGCGTGAGCTGATCCAGAAAGTCAGCCCCAATGATTTTTCCAATGAAGCCAATCCATTCGGTACGGCGCGGGAAATCGAGATTGGCATGGGGCTGGCCCGCGCGCACCGCGTAACTTATGTCGGTGAACTTGGCTGGGAGCTTTATGTCTCGACCGATCAGACAGCGCATGTTTTCGAGCAGATCGAAGAGGCAGGACGAGAACTCGGTTTAAAGCTCTGTGGGCTGCATACGCTTGATTCTTGCCGTATCGAGAAAGCCTTCAGGCATTTCGGCCACGACATCACCGATGAAGATCACATTCTGGAAGCGGGATTGGGCTTTGCGGTAAAGGTCGACAAGGGAAGCTTCATCGGTCGTGATGCCGTGTTGAAGAAGAAGGAGGCCGGCCTTGACCGGCGGCTTGTGCAGTTTCGCCTCAGCGATCCAGAACCATTGCTTTTTCACAATGAGGCAATCATACGCGACGGCGCGATAGTCGGGACGATTACATCGGGCAATTATGGGCATCATCTCGGCGGAGCAGTCGGCCTCGGCTACGTCCCTGCAAAGGGTGAGACTGCCGATCAAATATTGGCTTCCTCATACGAAATCGAAATTGCCGGAACGCGCGTCAAGGCGGAGGCTTCGTTGAAGCCGATCTATGATCCGAAGGCAGAACGGGTGCGAATGTAAATTAACGAATGGGGGCAGTTTCGCGTTTGGAAAAGTTTAATTCGAGACATTTGTTAGTCGTCTGAAAACCCAGCAAAACGGGCATAATTCAGCCCGTTGCACTGCAGTTTGCCTTACTGGTTAAAGCTAATTTTTCATGAATTCAGATGATTTTAACCAAATGCGTTCAGGAGCCGTTCATCTTTTTAAGTTAAGTTTTAGCTAATTGATCGCTATCCGGCTTTGTCCGGCAAGCATGAGCATGAACCAAGGCACACGACAATGACCATGATTTTCCAGCTGCGCGATACGCTTCGTATCGTCCGTGAATTTGTTGTTCCAAGCTATCGGCCAGAGCGCCATTATATGCGTGGTCCTGGACCCGCTTGCGCACAACGCAATCACGGATCCAGCGTTCAGGCGTGATGATATACTCTCGCATCAAGCGGAGCCTCATCACGGGCACGCAATCCATAGTCGCGCATAACGGACGCGATCCTCAGCCGATAATCAGCAAAGATTCCGGCTCTGCCATCACTTTGGGCCATTCGATGTTCTTCGGTGTTGCGCCAAGCCGCAACTGACTCCTCGTCGCGCCAGAATGACAGTGACAGATAGCGGTTTTCATCCGATAGGCTGCGAAACCGTTCCACGGAAATAAATCCATCCATTGTTTCGAGTATTGGCCGCAGATTTGCGGCCCGCTCAAAATAGTCTTTGCCGCGTCCCTCTGCTGGCTCGACTTCGAAAATCACCGCTATCATTTGACTAATCCTCCATTCGTACCGGTCACAAGACGCAGAAAGGTTCGATCCTCGCGGCGAATAAAGCGTTTTTCCCTTGCGAATTCATAATTTGCTCGCCCAACCGGATCGGCCATAAGCCGGGAACGATATTCTTCATATGCGGCGAGATTTTCAATATTATATACCCCATAGGCCAGCGTAGATGACCCTTCATGTGGTGCGTAATAGCCGATCAGGTCGGCTCCGCAGCGAGGAATCGCTTCATTCCAATTGCGGGCATATTCCTCAAATGCATCTTTCTGAAACGGGTCTATCTCATATTGGATGAAACAGGTGATAGGCATTTTCGTTGCTCCTTTGTGACTGTCTTCACTATGAGTGAGCAGAACTATTGATGCTTCGAGGATGATCGAAGTGTTGCAGCCTTTTGAACCTGTCAGGAGACTTTGCGATGCGTCTTGATAGTTCGACCATTTCCGAAGCAACATGGCCTTGCTTCGCTCAATGTCTCACAAGTGACAACACGGAACCGCACCATGCCCAACAATGCACGATTTGCAGAAATAGCAGCCCTTGCCGGAGATCCGGGGCGCGCCAGCATGCTTACCGGCCTTATGGACGGGCGTGCGTTGACCGCATCTGAATTAGCGCAGTTGGCCGGGATTACAGCGCAGACTGCAAGCAGTCATTTGATGCGCATGACGGAAGCGGGCCTGTTACAGGTCGAAAAACAGGGCCGTCACCGCTATCATCGCCTTGCTTCCCCGGCAGTGGCGCAGATGATTGAAAGCATCATGCGACTGGCCGCACCTGCCGCATGCGGCAAGTCGGTCAGAACCGGGCCTCGTGATGCAGCATTGCGGGCAGGGCGCACATGCTACGACCACCTGGCGGGACATCTTGGCGTGTCCATTGCAGATACGTTGATCGATGCCGGTCATATTGATCTTGGAATCGATGCAGGCGAGGTGACATTGAGCGGAATCAAGCTGTTTGAAAGCGCGGGAATAAATGTTGAAACGATTACGGCAAAGAGCAGCCGTATTCTTTGCAGGCCATGCCTGGATTGGAGCGAGCGCAGGCCCCATCTCGCAGGCGCTATTGGTGCCGCTTTATGCAGCCACTGTTTCGATCAAGGTTGGATCAGGCGCATAGAAGGCACGCGTGCTGTCTCGATAACCCCCAATGGGCAGCGACAGCTACGCGCGACCTTTGGCGTTAACCTCGCCTAGACATGCCTTGTGATACCGCCATCGACGCGAATGTTTTGGCCGGTGATATAACCTGCATCGTCTGAAAGCAGGAAAGCTGCGGTTTTTGCGATTTCATTCATTGTGCCGACCCGTTTCATCGGCACATTGTCTCCGGTGCCGGGCTTGTGATCTAAACTATCGATAAAGCCGGGTAAAAGCGCATTCATACGGATGTTATTTGCGCCATAACGATCAGCATAAAGCTTGGTATATGCGCCGACAGCAGCCCGATACGCGCAGGACACAGGGAATACCAAGCTTGGTTCAAATGCTGCAAAGGTGGTAATATTCACCCAGGCACCTTTGCCTTGCTTGAGCATATAAGGCGTTACAAGCCGCGCCATGCGAACAACGCTCAGAACCATCAGATCATTGCCAGCGGCCCACTTTTCATCGGTTATGTCGATCAAATCGCCCTTCGGCGGATGGCCGGTGTGGTTGACGACCGCATCCACACGTCCATAGGCCTCGACGGTTTTATTCACGAGTTGCTCCAGATCGCTCGCCTCGCCAGCCGAACCCTTGATACCGATGCCCCCAAGCTCGGCAGCCAGTTCAACAGCGCTGCCCGATGGCGACATCAAGCCAAGCCTGTAGCCGCGATCGTGCAATTCCCGAGCTATGGCGGCGCCCATGCCGCGCCCTCCGCCAGTTATGATTGCGACGGGAGCTTGTGTTTTATCGGTCATCGTATCTGCCTTGATTTATTGAACTGGCAGAGCATGTTCGATCAATGCCATTGAAGCAAATGAATTTCAGGCCATACTTCGCTCAAATATATTGAACGATTGACAGGACAGGCCAAGGGAATTCGTTGGCGTTTTTTCGCCTAAATCAATTGTATATTCGCTGCCATATTCAACGGGGACTGATTCCATGATTAAGAAATTTGCCATCGCCTGTCTTGCGGCGACGTTTCTGGCAGGCTGTACAACGACTGACCCCTATACGGGCGAGCAGAAAATGTCGAACACCGCGGGCGGTGCTTTGATTGGTACGGCGGCTGGTGCTCTTGCCGGTCTGGCAGTTGGTGGCAGTGGACGGGCGCAGCGCAATGCCGTGCTGATCGGTGCTGGTCTTGGTGCTCTCGGTGGAGGTGCTATCGGCAATTACATGGATCGACAGGAATCGGAGTTGCGCGCGCAGCTGCAAGGTACCGGCGTATCCGTTACCCGGAATGGCGATCGCATCATTCTCAATATGCCGTCCGCCATCACCTTCAATATTGATCGCGACCAGGTAAAACCCGAGTTTTTCTCAACATTGGCGTCGGTTGCCGTTGTCTTGCGCAAGTTTGACCGGACCATTGTCGACGTTGCGGGTCACACGGACTCAACCGGCAGTATGGAACACAATCAGTTGCTCTCGGAGCGCCGCGCGCTTTCTGTTGCCAATTATCTGACGCAGCAGGGCATCGACAATCGCCGTTTCGACGTTCGTGGCTATGGCCCGACAGAGCCGGTCGCCAGCAATGCCAGCGAGTCCGGCCGCGCGCAAAACCGCCGCGTCGAGATTCAGATTTCGCCGCTTACCGAGTAGAGAGCGCCACCGCGATTTTTGCGGCGAGACGAGCATTATTTTCTACAAGGGCGATGTTTGCCACAAGACTCTCGCCCTTGGTTATCGTCAGTATTTCCGACAACAGGAATGGCGTTACGGCTTTACCGGTAATGCCATTTCTTGTTGCGCGGGAAAGTGCTTCGCTTATGTAGCCGGCCATGATTTCTGCAGGAATTTCGCTTGCCTGAGGAATGGGATTGGCAATCAACATGCCGCCGACAACGCCAATGGCTTCACGTGCTTTTTGAAAATCAGCAATGTTTTCGGCAGTATCAAGGCGCAGAGGCGCTTTGAGCGGAGATTGCCGCGACCAGAATGCCGGCATTGTATCTGAACCATAGACGACTACCGGCACGCCTTTTGTTTCAAGCACTTCGAGCGTTTTCTCAATGTCCAGAATTGCCTTCGCGCCTGCCGACACGACGATAACGGGCGTGCGGCCAAGCTCTTCCAGATCCGCAGATATGTCAAAGCTGGTTTCTGCACCCTTGTGGACACCCCCGATACCTCCGGTGGCAAAAACCTTGATACCAGCAAGATGAGCGGCGAGCATTGTAGCTGCAACGGTTGTTCCCCCGGTGCGGCCTTCGGACAGCGCAAATGCCAAATCGGCTCGGGAGAGTTTCATCGCTCCCTTCACTTGCGCAAGTGCTTCGCGCTCTTCAATGGAAAGACCAATTTTCAATCTCCCATCGACGATAGCGATTGTAGCGGGAACAGCACCTTCCTGCGTGATGATGGCCTCCACATCGGCTGCCATGCGGCTATTGTCTGGATAGGGCATACCATGCGTAATTATTGTGCTTTCAAGGGCAACTACAGGCTTTCCTGCCGCGAGAGCGTTTTCCACATCACTGGAGATGTCCGTGTATTGGTTCAGGTTCATTGTCATTATCGCTTCCTTATGCGAGCGGATTTGCGGCGGGGATGCACGCAAGCGCTTGGTCGAATTCGTGTTGTGAAAATTTGGGGCTGGCTGAGTGAACCTGTAGCGTCAGCAAGGATGCGGCCATTCCTTCGCGGCACGCCTGCTCAAATGGCTCGCCGCGCATGAGTGCAGCAATGGTGCCTCCTGCTACTGCATCACCGGCGCCCGTTACATCTGCAATACCGGGAACCTCCGGCGGCTGGATCGTAAAGACGTCATCGCTGTTAAAGGCGAGCGCGGCGTTACCTCCATTGGTTATAATTGCGCTACGAAGCCCCTGATCGCGTAAAGCGGCATGAATTTGAGTAAGTGAGGCATCTTGCTCCAGGTCCGAAAGGGCCAAAGCCTCGCGCCGGTTCATGAAAAGGCAAGCAAGCTCGGAAAAGACAGGGCGCAAGCGGATAGACTTTGCAGGGGAAATCGCCAAGGCGAAGATTGGCAGACTGCCGGACAGCTCGGCAAGGCGCTTTAACCCTTCCGGCGGCAGGTTGGCATCGCAGAATATCGCATTGGCGGATGAGATGGCATCGCGCACCTTGCGCCGGCGCAATTGCTTTGGCAGCGCAAGTTCGTAAAGCGCCATATCGGCGATCGCAGCAACCACGTCGCCGTTTTCATCGAGGATAGCCGTATAGCTTGGCGTGGGCCGATCCATAAACACGGCAGAACTGTCCTTTATGCCTGCCAATTCCATTGCCAATGCCACCGCATCTCCGGCAGGATCCGCACCCCGCACCGAAAGAATATCAGCTGAAATGCCGCGCTGCACCGCTAGCCTGAGGGCGTTGAAAACACCGCCGCCGGCTTCTTCGCGCATAATTCCGGGATTGGAGGCTCCAGGAACAAAAGGTACTGTGCTTTGGCCCCGCCGGTCGAGATGAGCACCGCCGACAGCAAAGAGCAGCGGTTTAATATATGTGGCCATGGTTGAAAACTTGCCTGGATAAAACTGAAGGTTGCGACGTTGATCGCGTTCCTCTTTCTCTAGACCGCAGAATCGCCCGACGCAACAATGAGAGCGATTCGACCACATCGAGCGATCTTAACCCCGGTGCTTGGTAAAACAGGTCAAAACAAAATGTGGACGGCAGTGGCAGTCATGACAAGAACATTATCAGAACAAAATTGATTTCTATATTAATTTCAGCCACATAGCGCTATTGCAAAATAAGAACAAAACAGATACAAATAAGTTCACAAACAGGAACATCCGGACTTCATGCATATCACAGGGGTAGTGTAACATGGCTCAGAATTCTTTGCGGTTGGTTGAGGGTAATTCGGTGGATAAAACTAAAGCGCTTGATGCGGCATTGTCGCAGATTGAAAGATCCTTTGGTAAGGGGTCGATTATGCGGCTGGGGCGCAACGAGCAGGTCGTTGAGATTGAAACTGTGCCTACCGGTTCATTGTCGCTCGACATTGCGCTCGGTGTTGGCGGTCTTCCCAAGGGACGTATTGTAGAAATTTATGGACCGGAAAGTTCTGGTAAGACGACGCTCGCACTGCATACAATTGCAGAAGCGCAGAAGAAGGGCGGGATTTGCGCTTTTGTCGATGCGGAACACGCGCTTGATCCAGTCTATGCACGCAAGCTCGGCGTTGATCTGGAGAATTTGCTGATCTCCCAGCCCGATACGGGGGAGCAGGCGCTTGAAATCACCGATACACTGGTTCGTTCTGGCGCAATCGATGTTTTGGTTATCGACTCTGTTGCTGCACTGACACCACGTGCCGAAATTGAAGGCGAAATGGGCGATAGCCTGCCAGGCTTGCAGGCTCGGTTGATGAGTCAGGCACTGCGCAAGCTGACAGCTTCGATTTCGCGTTCCAACTGCATGGTCATTTTCATCAACCAGATCCGCATGAAGATCGGCGTGATGTTTGGCTCGCCCGAAACAACGACTGGCGGCAATGCGCTTAAATTCTACGCTTCGGTTCGCCTTGATATTCGGCGCATCGGTTCGCTAAAAGAGCGTGATGAAGTCGTGGGCAATCAGACTCGTGTAAAAGTGGTCAAGAACAAGCTTGCTCCGCCCTTCAAGCAGGTTGAATTCGATATCATGTATGGTGAAGGTGTTTCGAAGACGGGTGAACTTGTTGATCTTGGTGTCAAGGCTGGCCTGGTCGAAAAGTCTGGATCCTGGTTCTCCTATAATTCGCAGCGCCTTGGTCAGGGCCGAGACAATGCCAAATTGTTCTTGAAGGAAAATCCCGATCTGGCCAATGAGATCGAACTTGCAATCCGCCAGAATGCAGGATTGATCTCCGAGCAGATGCTGGACAAGGGTCCGAATGATATTGAGGATGATGACAATTTGGATGCTGCTGAAGGCTAAGCCGATAAACAGCGTTAGTTGATAGTTGCAATAACCCGCACACCTTCACGGTTGCGGGTTTTTTGTAATCCATTGCCGCGGGAAGAGGGATTTTCTGGACAGCGGCAGAACGCATCGCTACAAGCGTTTCGTTCTATCCCTTCATTTTGGGGAAGTAGTGAATCCGCATTGGATATACAGGATCAGAGGCTGAGAATTATGAGTGGCGTCAACGAGATACGGTCGACATTTCTGAACTATTTTAAGAAGAACGGCCATGAGATTGTCGCGTCGAGCCCGCTTGTGCCCCGCAATGATCCGACGCTGATGTTTACCAATGCCGGAATGGTCCAGTTCAAGAATGTTTTCACAGGTGTTGAGCAGCGCCCCTATAACCGCGCGACGACTTCGCAAAAATGCGTGCGAGCAGGCGGCAAGCATAATGATCTTGACAATGTCGGCTATACTGCCCGTCATCATACCTTCTTCGAAATGCTGGGCAATTTTTCCTTTGGCGATTACTTCAAGGAAGAAGCGATTTCTCTCGCCTGGAATTTGATCACCAAGGAGTTTGGCCTGGACAAGGACAAATTGCTTGTGACCGTCTATCATACGGACGACGCTGCTGCGGAATACTGGAAAAAAATCGCAGGCCTTTCGGATGACCGGATCATTCGCATTGCAACCAGTGATAATTTCTGGGCCATGGGCGATACCGGACCTTGTGGGCCTTGCTCTGAAATATTCTACGATCATGGCGAGGATATTTGGGGCGGTCCTCCCGGTAGCGCAAATGAGGACGGAGATCGCTTTATCGAGATCTGGAATCTGGTCTTCATGCAGTTCGAACAATTGACCAAGGAAGAGCGGATAGAGCTGCCACGTCCCTCTATTGATACCGGAATGGGGCTTGAACGCCTTGCTGCCGTGCTTCAGAACGAGCATGACAATTATGATATTGATCTGTTTCGTGCGCTGATCCGGGCATCGGAAGATGCAACCGGCGTAAAAGCCGAAGGTAAGTTTCGCGCCAGTCATCGTGTGATCGCTGATCATCTGCGCTCGGCAAGCTTCCTTATTGCCGATGGCGTGCTGCCATCTAACGAAGGCCGTGGTTATGTACTTCGTCGCATAATGCGTCGCGCCATGCGCCATGCGCAATTGCTCGGTGCCCGCGATCCGCTGATGTGGCGTTTGCTTCCGGCTTTGGTGCGGGAAATGGGACAGGCCTATCCAGAGCTTGTTCGCGCAGAGTCGTTGATCTCGGAAACGCTCAAATTAGAGGAAACACGCTTCCGCAAGACATTGGAGCGTGGTCTTGGACTTTTGGGCGATGCAACGGAATCTTTGGGTGAGGGCGACAGCCTGGATGGCGAAACCGCATTCAAGCTATATGACACTTTTGGCTTTCCGCTTGATTTGACGCAGGATGCTTTGCGTCAGCGCGGCATCAACGTCGATACCGATGGGTTCTCCGCTGCCATGGAGCGGCAGAAGGCTGAAGCGCGCGCGCATTGGTCAGGTTCCGGTGACGCTGCGACCGAAACTGTGTGGTTCTCGGTTCGAGACAAGGTGGGCTCGACGGAATTTCTCGGCTATGAGACGGAGAAAGCCGAAGGCGTTGTCACCGCATTGGTTCAAAACGGCAAAACGGTCGATAGTGCCAGCGAAGGGCAATCCGTATCTGTTGTGGTCAATCAAACACCATTTTATGGCGAGTCCGGTGGTCAGCAGGGCGATACGGGCGTAATTACCGGTGAAGGCTTCAGCATCACCATCAGCGATACGCAGAAGAAAAATGATGGCGTGTTCGTTCATATTGGCACAGTCACCAAGGGCACAGTAAAAGTGGATGCGGCGGTTGAGCTTGTCGTGGATAGCGCTCGTCGCAACCGCATTCGCTCCAACCACTCGGCAACGCATTTATTGCATGAGGCTTTGCGCGAAACATTAGGAACCCATGTGGCGCAGAAGGGATCGCTTGTTGCGCCTGATCGCCTGCGTTTCGACTTCTCACATCCCAAGCCGATTTCCGACAAGGAACTTGCGGCGATTGAAGATCTTGCCAATGAAATTGTTTTGCAGAACGCGCCCGTTTCAACGCGGCTGATGGCGGTTGATGATGCAATTGCCGAAGGCGCAATGGCATTGTTCGGAGAAAAATACGGAGACGAGGTGCGTGTCGTTTCGATGGGCACTGCGCTTCACGGAGAAAAGGCCGGAAAAAGTTATTCCACAGAGCTTTGCGGCGGCACGCATGTGCGCGCAACGGGCGATATTGGTCTTATTCGCGTTGTTTCTGAAAGCGCGGTGGCAGCTGGTGTTCGTCGCATGGAAGCGTTGACGGGCGAAGCTGCCCGCCGTTATCTCGAAGAGCAGGATGACCGGGTAAAGGCAATTGCGGGCGCACTCAAATCATCGCCCGCAGACGCATTGTCTCGTGTAACGGCACTCATCGACGAACGGCGCAAGCTTGAACGCGAACTTACCGAAGCGCGCAAACAGCTCGCTTTGGGAGGCGCAGCATCTGGCGGTGCCAAGTCTGAAACCATCAATGGCGTGGGCTTCCTTGGTAAAGTTGTTTCCGGTGTCAATCCACGCGACCTCAAGCCATTGGCAGACGATGCCAAGAAAACAGTTGGCTCTGGCATTGTCGCTTTTGTTGGCGTGTCGGACGATGGAAAGGCAAGTGCTGTGGTTGGCGTTACCGACGATCTGCTCGGGAAGTACAGCGCTGTCGAACTCGTCCGCATTGCATCTGCGGCGCTGGGCGGTGCTGGCGGGGGCGGTCGCCCGGACATGGCGCAGGCCGGCGGTCCCGATGGGGCAAAGGCGGAAGAGGCAGTCTCTGCGGTTCGTCAAGCTTTGCTGAATTAATTTTCGTACTCCTACCCAAGCGTAAGTCGGGTAGGAGTACACTTTTTAATTGTTATTGGGCATATATTGGTCATTAGACTTATTGTTTATTGCGTGTTTTGAGTTTTTATTTAAACTCTGTAAGTGCATTGAAATAATTTATATTTCTTATTGATCTTATTGAATTGTATATTTTACGGTCACACGCAAAATTTGTATTTTCTTTTAAATATTTAGGGAATTCCGTGAAGAGAATACTTGGTTTATTGTTTATTTCGATTTCTCTGAGTTCTTGTTTAACTCCACCAAGTATTGTGAACGATGTTCATATGAACGACAAGACGGCATATGGTTCGATTGCCACGGCTTACTATGCAGTATTCTCTTTCTTGCAAGTTCAACCATTCTATTCGACGACGGCCGGTTACGGCTTCAAAACTGTCTATGCGGCTTTTGACAGGGTTAATTTCGAGGAAGCCTGGAGTTTTGGAAAACGGCTTGAATTCACCAAAGGCACTTTCGAGAGGCAGCCATGTTTTCAGGCGCCGTGCATGGTCTTTTCGAATGGCATTGTGATCTTGACCGAAGCAGAGTTCCTGGAGGCGTCGTCCAATGGGTTTGCCTTTGAGCTCGTTGGCAAGTCGGGTAAGGTGGTTGGCAAGGTGAACCCACTGGCCTTTCGCGATGCTCTGAAACTCAAGAGTAAACTCGGTCCACCTGCCGCGCCATCTGTAAGCTCTTCAGCAGAACAGGTTGTGGCCGGGCAGGAGGGCGATCAATAGCATTACCATTAAGATCGCTCGTATAGACCTGCATTTGCACAATCATGCCTTGGACAAGGTCAACGCTGGCGCTGAAAATCGGTTTGCGGTCAAGGCGACCATGCAGCTGCAATTCGGGAACGCGCTTGTGCACTGATTTGTGAATCATCTTTGAACCAATGCCGCCGGGAACTGTCTATGTCCGGCAACATTGTGTGAGCTCATTAAAATGGCGCTTATCAAACAGCCAATTGGTTTTTGATAAGCGTTCCCAAGCGGGCCATACCCGTATCAATGGCTTCGGCATTTGGCAGGGAGTAGTTCAGTCTGATTGTGTTCTTGCCGCTGCCATCGGCAAAGAATGCGGATCCGGGCACGAAAGCCACCTGGATTTCTTTTATCGATTTTGCCAGCAGATCCGCACCGTCCATATGTTCGGGTAGCGTCATCCACACAAACATTCCGCCTTCTGGTTTTGTCCAGGTAACACCCTCTGGCATGTAATTTTGTAAGGCTTGCAACATTTGATCGCGGCGCAGCCTGTAGCTATCGCAGGCCTTGCTGACCTGTTGGTCGAAATGCCGCTCAGCCACATGGTGAATAACCATCTGGTTGATTGTCGGGCTGTGCAAATCGGCAGCCTGTTTTATCAGGACCAGCTTGGAGATGATGGGCTTTGCCGTACAAACCCAGCCCACTCGAAGGCCGGGCGTCAGGGTTTTTGAAAAACTGCCGGAGTAAATAACCCGCGTCTTGTCAATGTCTCCCTCGCGCTCAATATCGAGAGCAAGCATGGAAGGGGCGTTCTCGCCGTTGAACCGCAGTGACCGGTAAGCGGCATCTTCGATGAGGGGAATATCGAGCTCATGGGCAAGCTCGATCAGCTTGGCACGCTCGCTGCGTCCGATTGTTTCGCCAGTCGGATTGGAAAAATCAGCGGTAAGATAGGCGAGTTTTACCTGCCCGCCGGCTTTCTCTGCGCTCTGCATATAAGCTGCAGGGGTCGTATTGCCGCCTTCCGGTGTCAGACGATCATAACGTGGCTCGTAGGCATTGAATGCCTGAAGCGCTCCGAGATAGGTGGGCCAGGTGGTAAGTATCGTATCGCCTGGCGAAATAAACAGCTTGCCGAGATAATCGAGCGCCTGCTGAGAACCCGTGGTAATGATGATATTGTCTATCGTGCATTCAACACCGAGCGATGCCATATGGCCAACGAGCCACTGACGCAGTGGCTTATAACCCTCGCTGACCGAATATTGCAGTGCTGCGCCAGCATTTTCACTCAGGATCGCGTTGTAAGCTTCCTGAATCGCATCTTTCGGAAACAGCGCCGGATCAGGTATGCCGCCGGCAAAAGAGATAATGCCGGGCTGATCCAGGAGCTTGAGCAGTTCGCGAACTTCGGAAGCACGCATATTATCGATGCGCGTTGAATATCGGTCGTTGCGATTGCTCATTTCTTCCTCCGCAATTTTGCAGGCACTCGACTGCAAAACAGATAATATGTCAACAATGCTGTCGTATATTTATTGCTTTGGAGCAAAAAAGACCGCATCTATTAAAAAAGCCCCGTCACAGTGTGAACGGGGCTTTTGAATTCAAGTGGTTTTATCAGGCAGCCATAGCTTTTGTAAGATTTTCGCTGATCTTGTCGAGGAAGCCTGTTGTTGAGAGCCAAGGCTGATCAGGGCCGATCAAAAGCGCCAGATCCTTGGTCATGAAGCCCGATTCAACGGTGTCGACACAGACTTTTTCAAGCGTGCTTGCGAAGCGATCCAATTCGGCATTGCCGTCAAGTTTGGCACGGTGTGCCAGACCGCGGGTCCATGCAAAAATCGACGCGATGGAGTTTGTCGATGTTTCCTGTCCCTTCTGGTGCTGGCGATAGTGACGGGTAACCGTGCCGTGAGCAGCTTCTGCTTCCACTGTCTGGCCATCTGGGGTCATCAGAACGGAAGTCATCAGACCAAGTGAGCCAAAGCCTTGCGCAACGATGTCAGACTGAACGTCGCCATCATAGTTCTTGCAAGCCCATACGTAGCCGCCAGACCATTTCAGTGCCGAAGCAACCATGTCATCGATCAGGCGATGCTCATAGCCGATCTTCTTTTCTGCAAACTTTTCCTTGAACTCGGTGTCGAAGACTTCCTGGAAAATGTCCTTGAAGCGGCCGTCATAGGCTTTGAGAATTGTATTCTTGGTCGACAGATAGCAAGGAACGCCGCGATTATATGCGTAGTTCAATGATGCACGCGCAAAATCGCGAATTGAGTCGTCAAGATTGTACATGGCCATGGCTACACCAGCGCTTGGTGCGTCATAGACATCGTGTTCAATGGTCTGGCCATCTTCGCCGACGAACTTGATCGACAACTTGCCCTTGCCGGGGAACTTGAAATCTGTCGCGCGGTACTGATCACCAAAGGCATGACGGCCAACGATGATTGGCTGTGTCCAGCCTGGAACCAGACGGGGAACGTTTTTGGCGATGATAGGCTCGCGGAAAATAACGCCGCCAAGAATATTGCGGATGGTGCCGTTAGGCGACTTCCACATCTTCTTCAGGCCAAATTCTTCAACGCGCTGTTCGTCAGGCGTAATGGTGGCGCACTTTACGCCCACACCATATTGCTTGATAGCGTTTGCAGCGTCGATCGTTACCTGATCATCCGTTGCATCGCGGTGTTCCATGCCCAGATCATAATATTTCAAATCAATATCGAGGTAAGGATGAATCAGCTTTTCCTTGATATATTGCCAGATGATGCGAGTCATCTCATCGCCGTCGAGCTCGACAACCGGATTTGCAACCTTGATCTTTGCCATGAATATTGGGCCTCTTTTTTGCCGGGTTTGGGATGCCGGCTTTGGTTTGATTGAGGGTTCGCGCCCCTATAGCATTGGAAAACAGTTACGCAAAGACGCTCGCACATGGTTTCGCGCAAACAGTTGGATTGCATCACAACGCCATGCTTGTTTTTTGATGCCCAAAGGTCGCCGCAACGCTTTTAATGGCGCAAAATCCTTCTCCAGCAGTCAAAATAAGATTTTTGGGGTTTTGTGTAAAAAAAACGCGAGCTATTACGGCGCAATCAAAGCAAGGATTGAAAATGGCCGGAACTGACAGACAGCGCACCCTTATTGCGGAAGGCCCGGCAATTATTCTGGTAGAGCCGCAATTGCCGGAAAATATCGGCATGGTGGCGCGTGCAATGGCAAATTTTGGACTGGCCGAGTTGAGATTGGTCAAGCCGCGCGAAACCTTCCCAAATGAGAAGGCGCGTTCGGCTGCCAGTCGTGCCGATCATATTATCGATAATGCAAAGGTTTTTGATGATCTGGCTTCGGCGATCAAGGATTTGCATTTTGTCTACGCGACCACGGCTCGCGAACGTGACGCTTTCAAGCAGGTGCGTGGTCCTGTTGAAGCTGGACAGATATTGCGGCAACGTTTCAACAATAAAGAAAAAACCGGAATTCTGTTTGGTCGCGAACGTTTCGGCCTCAACAATGATGAAATCAGCCTCGCTGATGAACTTGTGACCTTTCCCGTCAATCCGGCTTTTTCTTCGTTGAATATCGCGCAGGCAGTCCTCCTCATGTCTTACGAGTGGATGAAATCAGGACTTGCAAAGGAAACCGATACGGCCTTTCGTGGCCCGGAACTTGAGCCTGCTCCGAAAGAGCAATTGCAAGGATTTTTCAACCATCTTGAAGATGCGCTTCAAGCTCGCGGTTACTTCCGTCCCATGGCGCGTAAGGAGATTATGGTCAATAATTTGCGCGGAGTACTGACGCGAGCTGGTTTTTCCGAGTCAGAATTAAGACTGCTACGCGGCGTTGTTGTTTCGCTGGATTACTTCAGTCCAAAGACCCCGCGCGGTTCCGGCGCACCCGAGGGGCGCAAGCGCGAAAAGTCCATGCCGCCAGAAAATGACATGCAAACTTTGGACAGGGATTCATCAAGCGATGAGTAATGCGGCCAGCGACAGACCAATTATTGCTTTTGACAGCGGTATTGGAGGTCTTACAGTCCTGCGCGAGGCGAGGGTGCTCATTCCAGATCGCCGCTTTGTCTATATCGCCGATGATGCCGGTTTTCCTTATGGCGATTGGGAAGAAGAGGCTTTGAAGCAGCGTATCATCGGCCTTTTCGATGGTTTCATCAAAACCTATGATCCTGAAATAGTGATCATTCCTTGCAATACGGCATCGACACTCGTGCTGGATGATTTGCGTAAAGCATTTCCAGCAGTGCCGTTTGTGGGCACAGTTCCCGCGATCAAACCAGCAGCCGAAAGAACGTCTTCAGGTCTGATCAGCGTTCTGGCAACGCCGGGCACTGTGAAACGCGCCTATACGCGTGATCTCATCCAGTCTTTTGCAACAAAATGCCACGTGAGGCTTGTCGGCAGTCAAACACTCGCTCGAATGGCTGAAATGCACATGCGTGGCGATAAGCTGGATGATGCGGCACTGCTGGACGAAATTATGCCGTGCTTCTACGAGAAGGACGGCAAGCGTACGGATATCGTGGTGCTGGCCTGCACCCACTATCCGCTACTGGTCAATGTATTTCGCCGCCTTGCTCCCTGGCCCGTGGATTGGCTTGATCCAGCTGAAGCCATAGCAAGGCGGGCATTATCCTTGCTCAAGCCCAATGTCGACGGTGTGGAGCCGGAACATGGTGACGATATCGCCGTGTTCACCTCAGGCTTGCCGGATTTTCCAACGCGGCGTCTGTTGCAGGGTTTTGGACTAAATCCGGTCTAGCTCAGCCAAGCTGACCAAGCTCTTTGCGGATGACCGGCGCTACCTTCGTACCGTAAAGCTCAATCGCTTTGAGCGTGTTCTTATGCGGCAAGCTGCCAAGATCAATCTGCAACATGAAGCGATCATGTTTGAAGTAAGTGTATTGCAGCATGATCTTGTCGATGATCTCTTGCGGAGAACCAACCAAGAGAGCGCCCCGAGGCGTGCGTCCAGCTTCATATTGCGCACGATTGCTCGGCGGCCAGCCACGTTCGCGGCCGATTTTATTCATGACAACTTCGTAAGATGGCCAGTATCCATCAGCGGCTTCTTGCGACGTATCAGCCACATAGCCATGCGAGTTGATACTAACCTTGAGCGTCTCCGGGGAATGTCCAGCTTTGCTTCCCGATTCACGATAGAGTTCAACCAAAGGCGCGAAGCGATGCGGCTCGCCGCCGATGATCGCAACGGCAAGCGGCAGCCCCAGCGTGCCGGCTCTGACAACCGATTCCGGCGTTCCACCGACAGCAATCCATACGGGCAAGGGATTTTGCACCGGGCGGGGATATACAGCGATGTTATCCAATGGTGCCCGCAATTTGCCGTGCCATGTCACACGCGTACTTTCGCGTAGCTTCAGCAATAGATCGAGTTTTTCTGTGAAAAGCTCATCATAATCGCGAAGATCATATCCGAATAAAGGGAAAGACTCGATGAAAGAGCCGCGTCCGGCCATGATCTCAGCGCGGCCAGACGAAATCAAATCAAGTGTGGCATATTCCTGGAACACCCGTACCGGGTCTTCTGAACTCAGAACGGTAACGGCGCTGGTAAGGCGAATATTCTTGGTGCGGGCAGCGCCAGCGGCGAGCGCTACTGCAGGTGTAGAGATTACAAAGTCAGGGCGGTGATGCTCTCCAATACCAAATACATCCAGCCCAACCTGATCCGCCAGTTCCATCTCTTCAATGAGATTCTGCATCCTTTGATGAGCATCAATCGCAACACCGGTTGTTGGGTCCGGGCTCATACCCGCAAATGTATAAATGCCAAGTTCCATGATTGTGCTCTTCGTTTTCAAACTAGACCGTAGGTAAGCTTGTCGACTCGTATTGTGAAGAACGCACATTTCAGTGTCCGAGGCACCAAAAAGTGACCGTTCAATTTGCAGGCGAAACGTGATTTGCGTGGAATGCCCGGCTGAACATGCCACCGTGACAAGATTCGCAGTGACTAATTCATGTTCATTTGTCAGATATATGCAAAAGCAAAAGGATGGTGACGCATATGAGCTGGTCAGTAATATTTGCCTTCGTGATCACTGCCACGCTTTTGGTCACATCACCCGGACCCAACGGCATGTTGATTGCCAAGACGGTTCCGACCTCTGGCCGCGCAGCCGGATTTGCCAATATTGCGGGATTCTTTACCGCATTTTACATACATGGCGCTTTGTCAATTCTGGGTATTTCCATCATTGTCATGAAATCCGCAACGGCATTTATGATCGTCAAATATATTGGCGTGGCTTATTTGTGCTGGATCGGAATTAAGGCGCTGATGGCTGCCTTCAAGGGTGTTGAAACTGCACCCAGGATCGCCCCCGCAAAGCGTCAGCGTACTCTTTTGAAGGCGTTCTTCGAGGGGTTGCTGACGAATGGCTTGAATCCCAAAGTATCAATGTTTTATCTTGCGATTTTCCCGCAATTCATTCCTTTGAATGCTCATCCCGTAGCATCGGCTTTTCTGCTCGTTTTCCTGCATTCCATGATCAATATTGTCTGGTTCGGCTCGATTGTGTTTCTTTTTTCAAAGCTGACGGCCTTCACACGGCAAGGAAAATTCCAGCGCTGGCTCAAGGGGGTGACAGGCGTTGTTTTCATCGGGTTTGGGCTGAAACTGGCTACTTACCGGCCAGCTATCTAAAACTGCTCCGCACAACTCAGAGTACAGAGCAGTTTTGGTTTAGTGTTAGTTGAGCCTTGTCAGTACTTCATCAAATTGTTCGAGCGCCCAATCCACCTGATCGCGCTTGATAACTAAAGGCGGGGCAATGCGGATTGTGTCGCCATGGGTATCCTTGGCAAGAATGCCACGCTCTTTCAGCTCATAGCAGAAGCGGTTTGCGCCACCGGCTTCAGGATGCAATTCGACGGCCAGCATCAACCCACGGCCACGGACTTCCCGCACGATGTTGCTACGAATGCCCTTTAGCTGTTCAAGGAAGTACTGACCTTCGACCCGGGAATTCTCGATCATGCCTTCTTCTGTAAGGACGCGGAGCGCTGCTCTGGCAATTGCGCAGGCAAGCGGGTTCCCGCCAAACGTGCTGCCATGCTGACCAGGCTTTAGGACGCCAAGCACGTCGGTATTGGAAAGAACGGCAGAAACCGGATAAAAACCGCCGGAAAGCGCTTTTCCTATTAACGTTACGTCGGCTTCGATGCCTTCATGTTCTTCAGCAAGTAGCGCGCCTGTCCGGCCAAGCCCTGTCTGGATTTCATCAAGAATAAGCGTCACATTATTGCTGGTGCAAAGCTCGCGCACTTTAGTGAAATAGCCTTGGGGTGGAATGATAACGCCAGCTTCGCCCTGAATGGGTTCAACAAGGAAGGCAACAGTATTAGGGGTCAAGGCGGCGCTGAACGCATCGATGTCGCCAAAGGGAACCACCTTGAAGCCGGGAGCAAATGGTCCGAAGTTTTCTCGCGCTGAAGGATCTGTGCTGAAGCCAACAATTCCCATGGTCCGGCCATGAAAATTATCGGAACAGACGATGATTTCCGCACTGTTTTCCGGAACGCCTTTTACTTCATAACCCCATTTGCGAACGGCCTTGATCGCTGTTTCGACAGCTTCCGCGCCGCTGTTCATGGGTAGAATTTTATGGGAGCCGGTCAGTGCCGCCAGTTCTTCATAAAACAAGGCAAGCTGATCATTGCGAAAGGCGCGGGAGGTCAGCGTCAACTTGCTGGCCTGCTCAGTCATGGCCTTTAGAATTTTGGGATGGCAATGCCCCTGATTGACCGCTGAATAGGCAGACAGGCAATCTAGATAGCGATTGCCTTCAATATCCCACACATGGACACCTTCACCGCGCTCCAGCACTACGTCGAGGGGTTTGTAGTTATGTGCCCCAAGACGGGATTCGGTAGAAATGAGATCGGCGGCTGTGTGCAGCAAAATATCCTCCTATTGCCATATTCAAGCATTGATGGCGGTTGTGCCCTGATCAACGCGATTTGGTTTTCCGAAAACTGAGCGGCCAAAAAGGCTGGCCACGAGATCGACGAGCAACAAAGCGCTCTTGCCCCGCTCGTCCAGAAAAGGGTTCAGCTCGACAACATCGAGCGAGCAGACGACCCCTGAATCATGCAGCATTTCCATGACGAGATGTGCTTCACGATAGGTCGCGCCGCCGGGCACTGTGGTGCCAACACCGGGTGCAATGGACGGGTCAATAAAATCAACGTCAAAGCTGACATGGAGAACGCCATTTGCCTTTTGCACGCGTTCGAGAATTCGGCGCAGGAGCGGTGCAACGCCGAACTCATCGATCTGGCGCATATCAACGACATCAATACCCCGTTCGCGCAGAAGCACGCGCTCGGTGCTGTCAATTGAGCGGATGCCAAAAAGGTGGAGGTTTTCCGGTTTGACGAAACCATGCGGTTCATCGCCGAAAACGCCTTCGAGGCCGGGTTCCCGGCACAAAAGAGCCAAAGGCATGCCATGCATGTTGCCGGATGGCGAAGTGGCAGGCGTATTGAAATCAGAATGCGCATCAAGCCAAAGCACGAAGAGTTCACGATTCTGCTCTTCACAATAGCGCGCAATGCCGCCGACCGATCCGATGGAAAGACTATGATCGCCACCAAGAATAATCGGAAAAGAGCCTGATTTCATTGCGTTATAGGTTTCGATCGCTAGCATGCGCGACCATGCGGCGATTTCTTCAATATGATGGGCAAGACCGTTAACCGGCGGGACATTGGGCAATATTTCAGGAAGGTGCAGGTCGCCGCGATCTTCCGCAGCATGGCCGAGTTCTTCAAGTGTACGCACAAGCCCTGCCGTGCGCAAAGCGGCCGGTCCCATCAATGCGCCAAGCCGACCTGCGCCCTCTTCAATAGGGGCGCCGATAATGGTCAGGTTTTGCTTTTGAGTATCATCAAAATTGCCGTGCATATTCATGAATCGTCGCCATTTCGCAGATTGTCGTTTCCTGATGTTCGCATTTTTTAATGGTGACAAAAAGCCAGCATCTTGATAGAAATGCGCAACATAATGAGCAGTTTGCTTAATAATATTGATCGGTTTGATAGGTATGGATGACATTGATCGTCGGCTTTTGTCATTGATGAGAGATGATTGCCGCCTGCCGGTTTCATCGATGGCTACAATCCTGGGCATATCGCGCGCCACCGTGCGCACTCGTATCGACAAAATGACCAATGATGGCACTATTCAGGGCTTCACAATCACCTTGAAAGCTGGCGCTGGTGTCTATGGAGTACGGGCCATCGCCATGATCGAAGTTGCCGGGCAGGGTGGCGAGAAGGTTATTCGCCGCCTTCAGGGTTTCCCGGAAATCCGGGCCATGCATACCACCAATGGGCGCTGGGATATTGTTGCTGAGATTGAGGTCGAGACCCTTGAGGCTTTTGACAAAACGTTGCGTGATATTCGCCACATTGACGGAATCACCTCAACAGAGACAAGTATCCTTTTGTCTACGCGTAAAAGCTAAGCGATTATAATGTTTGCACCAGCATTATGCGTGGTTCGACGGGGCTCACCATGAGGAAGGTGAGTTGATTTTAAGACAGTTTCTATGAGCTGTTTTATAAAGCAGCCAAACCACTTTTCTCATGGTGAGCCCCGTCGAACCACGCATAATGTTACTGTAAAAATATCTAATGTCCGGTGCTGATACTCTCGGGAGAGCCATTTGCATATTCGTGAAATTCCATGGCTGGAGCCTGTCGATGCTGCCGAACGTTTGCGGGCGCTCGGAGGATTGAGCTTTCTCGACAGTGCGATGCGTCACGAATCCCTCGGACGGTACTCCTACGTGGCCGCTGATCCGTTC
This sequence comes from Phyllobacterium sp. GQ127, assembly GCF_059758635.1. Classification (NCBI taxonomy): domain Bacteria; kingdom Pseudomonadati; phylum Pseudomonadota; class Alphaproteobacteria; order Hyphomicrobiales; family Phyllobacteriaceae; genus Phyllobacterium; species Phyllobacterium sp. GQ127. The sequence continues at coordinate 710,865 of NZ_JCAXDZ010000001.1, read as the reverse complement.
GGTCAGCTGATCGCCGATCAGGGCAGTGTAAGATGGAATAATGAGCCGGTGAGTATGCCCGCACGGGACGCTATTTCACATTATCTCGAATTATACCGCACGGTAGAACAAGCCGGATTGCCGCCATTCCAGGGAGGCGCGATAGGCTATTTCTCTTATGAATTCGGGCGCTTGCTTGAGCGATTGCCAAAGCCAGAAGTGCCAGAACAAGGGACAATGCTGGATGCCATATGGAATTTTTATGATGTCGTTCTGGCCTTCGATCACACAGAACAAAAAGTTTGGCTGATTTCAACCGGGTTTCCGGAACTGGAAGAAAGTGCTCGTGCAGAGCGCGCTGCGGAGAGGGCAGGACTGTTTTTAGACCAACTCACCAGATTGGAAAGCGGCGTTGCGGAACGAAAGCCAGCCATCCCCCGTACAGAGTGGGACTCCAATTTTGACCGTGAAAGCTATATGCAGGCGGTGAGCCGGGTCGTGGAATATATTCTCGATGGAGATATTTTTCAGGCGAACATTGCCCAGTGTTTCAGCGCAAACATTCCCGAAAATTATGCGCCATGGCAATTCTACAAGCAATTGCGCCAGAAAAATGCTGCAACTTTCGCTGCTTTTCTCGATCATGGTGACATCATTATTGCGTCAAGTTCACCGGAGCGGTTTCTCGCTGTCACTGGAAGCCACGTCGAGACACGGCCGATCAAAGGCACAATGCCGCGATCTTCCGATCCTGTGAAGGATAAGCAACTTGCCGACATGCTTCTTGGATCTGAAAAGGATCGCGCTGAGAATCTGATGATTGTCGATCTGATGCGCAATGATCTGTCGCGCGTTTGTCGTCCACACTCGGTTCTGACGCCAGTGCTTTGCGGTCTGGAAACCTATGCCAGCGTTCATCATCTGGTTTCGGTGGTGACTGGCGAGTTGGCCAAAAACACATCATTGATGGATCTGATCGCTGCATCATTCCCCGGAGGATCAATAACCGGCGCTCCAAAGTTGCGGGCAATGGAGATCATTACCGAGATCGAGCGGCAGGCGCGGGGCATTTATTGCGGTTCGATAGGCTATATGGGTTTCAATGGTAATTGCGACAGCAATATCGGGATCCGAACCGTGTTGTTTCAGGGCGGTAAGGCTGTTTTTCAAGCTGGCGGCGGGATAACAGCGCTGTCGGATCCGGCAGCCGAGTATCAGGAAACCCTTGATAAAGCCGCTCGCATCTTCAGCGTTTTTGAAGAGGATGCGCCGTGATCCTGATCATCGATAATTACGATTCTTTTGTTTTTACCGTTGCACGCTATTTCGCAGAGCTTGGCACGATCCCGAAAGTGGTTCGAAACGACGCCATATCAGCTGAAGCAGTAAAGCACCTCGCTCCAGAGGCCATTATCCTTTCACCGGGACCATGCGGACCGCGCCAGGCCGGGCAGTCGCTGGCAATTATCGAACAGCTGAGCGGGGAAATTCCTATACTCGGCATATGTCTTGGCCATCAATGTATTGGAGAAGTGTTTGGCGGCAGCGTTGTGCGGGCACGCGAACCAATGCATGGTCGCTCGTCGGCAATCCAGCATGACGGCACGGGTGTTTTCAAGGGCCTGCCGAGCCCCCTTAAAGCGGGACGCTATCATTCATTGATCGTGGAGTACGAGCCGCAAGCGGGTCCATTATTGATTAATGCACGTTCCGGCTCGGGTGAAATCATGGGGCTGACCCATGCAAGCCACCCAACCCATGGCGTTCAGTTCCATCCGGAATCCGTATTGACCGAGTATGGTCATGCCATGCTCGGGAATTTTTTGCGGCTTGCACGGCAGTTCAATCGCGAACAAATAAAGGTGTAAATTAGCGCGCGCCGCAATTTTCGCCTCTTTGTTCGATATTCCTGTTGGACGTTTCGCCTATCCTCGCTACACAAACAATATGACGTCCGCCGATCGTGGGCGGTCTTGTTACAATCGCCTTTTATAAAGCAAATGAGCAGGAGACAGATCATGCTGCGCAAGACCGATTTCTATATTGATGGAAAATGGATAGCTCCTATTGTCGCCAAAGAGCTTGAAGTGATCAACCCGGCTGACGAGCAAGCATTTGCCACGATCTCTCTTGGTTCTGCCGCTGATGTGGACAAAGCAGTTATCGCTGCCCGCAATGCCTTCACCACGTGGAGTATCAGCACCCGCGAGGATCGCCTCGCTTGGCTGGAACGCCTGATCGCCATTTACGAATCGCGCCTCTCCGATATGGCCAGGGCAATATCGTCTGAGATGGGTGCGCCCATGACCATGGCGCTCGAAGAACAGGCGGCTTCAGGAATGGGGCACCTCAAGGCCTTTCAGCGCGCGCTGAAGAATTTCGAATTCGAACGCCCGCTTGATGCACACAACAAGAATGTACGTATCGCCTATGAGGCAATTGGCGTTTGCGGCCTCATTACACCTTGGAACTGGCCGATGAATCAGGTGGTGCTGAAAGTCGTTCCTGCGATTGCTGCGGGCTGCACAGTCATTCTGAAGCCATCTGAAGTTGCACCAATGTCCTCCATGCTCTTTGCGGAAATTATTGACGCTTCTGACTTGCCCGCAGGTGTTTTCAACCTCGTCAATGGCGATGGGCCGACTGTGGGCGAAGCTATGTCACGCCATCCGGGCATTGATATGATGTCCTTTACCGGTTCTACGCGCGCTGGCATTGCTGTCACCAAAGCTGCTGCCGATACGGTCAAGCGGGTTTCGCTGGAACTTGGTGGTAAATCACCAAACATTGTTTTCGCTGACACGGATGTTGAAGCAGCAGTAAAGCGCGGCGTCGCCCATGTGTTCAATAATACCGGACAGTCCTGCAACGCGCCGACACGCATGCTCGTCGAACGTTCTGTCTATGACAAGGCAACAGAAGTTGCCGCACAAACGGCCAAAGCGACCAAGGTTGGCGATCCTTCGCAGGAAGGTGACCATATGGGCCCCTTGGTTTCCGAACTTCAGTTCAACAAGGTGCAGGGTCTGATAGAACAGGGCATCAAGGAAGGCGCGCGGCTCATTGCCGGCGGAACCGGACGTCCCGAGGGTTTCAATCGTGGCTACTATGTCCGCCCGACCGTTTTTGCTGACGTGAACAACGGCATGACCATTGCTCGCGAAGAAATATTCGGTCCGGTTCTGACGATGATTCCCTTTGATACAGAAGAGGAGGCTGTCGAAATCGCCAATGACACGCCCTATGGCCTTGCCGCCTATGTTCAGTCCGGTAATGTTGAGCGCATCAAACGCGTATCGAAGCAGCTTCGTGCAGGCATGGTGCGTATCAATGGCGCGAGCCATGCGGCAGATGCACCTTTCGGTGGCTATAAGCAGTCAGGTATCGGCCGCGAAGGCGGTCATTGGGGCCTTGAAGACTTCCTGGAAGTGAAGGCCATAAGCGGTTGGGAAGACAGCACCGCTTGAGCCTGTATTGCCTGAACGACGATTGATGCCAGCAGACGGGTGCGGACAGAATGGATGAAACAGAACGCCTGAGCAATGCCGCGCCTGATGTTGAGGACGTGGACATCTATGGCGAAGATGGCGCTGTGCGCTCGTCTTATCTTGCTCGCGTCGGCGCGGCTATTGCCGATCGCGATGTGCTGTTTCTGCGTTCGCATGTTGGCAAGCTGCATCAATCCGAGTTGGGTCATGTTCTTGAAGCCTTGCAGTCAGAACAGCGGCGCGCATTGGTTGAATTGCTTGGCGATGAGTTCGACTTTGCATCGCTCACCGAGGTGGATGAGGCTGTCCGCCTCGAAATCGTCGATGCAATGCCAAACAGGCAGATTGCCGAGGCCGTTCAGGACCTCGATTCCGACGATGCCGTCTACATTCTTGAAGATCTCGATCAGGAAGACCGCGACGAGATTCTGGCGCAATTGCCATTTACCGAGCGGGTGCGCCTCCGGCGTTCACTGGGTTATCCGGAAGAGACGGCTGGCCGCCGCATGCAGACCGAGTTTGTGGCTGTGCCGCCGTTCTGGACGGTGGGGCAGACCATCGACTATATGCGCGAGAATGATGATCTGCCGGAATCCTTTTCGCAGATATTTGTCATTGATCCGATGTTTCGGCTGCTGGGCGCCATTGATCTTGATCGCATCTTGCGCACGCGCCGCGATACGAAGATCGAAGATATCATGCACGAAACACGGCATGCGATCCCGGCAACGATGGACCAGGAAGAAGCTGCGCAAATTTTCGAGCAATATGATCTGCTATCTGCCGCTGTTGTCGACGAAAATGAGCGTCTGGTCGGTGTTCTGACAATTGAAAACATCGTTGACGTTATTCAAGAAGAGGCCGAGGAAGATATTATGCGCCTCGGCGGCGTCGGCGACGAAGAGCTTTCCGACTCGATCCTTTCCACCTCGCGCTCGCGTACGCCGTGGCTTGTGGTCAATCTGTTCACGGCATTTCTATCGGCATCTGTCATTGGGCTTTTCGACGGCACGATCCAGCAGATGGTCGCGCTCGCCGTGCTCATGCCGATTGTTGCCTCCATGGGCGGCAATGCAGGCACGCAGACGATGACTGTTACAGTGCGCGCGCTGGCCACCCGTGACATGGATATCTATAATGCTGGCCGTATCATAAGACGTGAAGCATCCGTGGGACTGATCAACGGCGTCATCTTTGCAATACTGATAGGTCTGGTCGCGGCTTTCTGGTTCAGCAGTGTCAATCTTGGCGGCATCATCGCTTGTGCGATGATAATCAACATGCTGGCGGCCGCGCTTGGCGGAATCCTCATTCCGCTGCTCCTCCACCGATTCGGCGCAGATCCGGCGATTGCCTCAGCGGTATTCGTGACAACAATCACCGATGTGGTTGGCTTTTCGTCATTTCTCGGCCTTGCAACATGGTGGTTTGGCTTCAAATAAAAGTTGTTATGCACCAAAGTTTTCAACCGAGTACAATCGTTCAATTGACTTTTACGTAAATTCGTGACCACTACATTCAATCGGTTAAAGAGAGAATGATCTGTGTCTGCTATCCGCGAATATTATTCAATTACAGAATTGACACGGGAGTTCGGTGTTTCAACCCGGACATTGCGCTTTTATGAAGATGAAGGACTGATCCACCCTGTGCGTCGCGGGCGCACACGCTTATTCCGTCCCTCTGATCGGCATCTGCTAAAGCAGATTCTTCGTGGCAAGCGCCTGGGTTTCTCGATCTCCGAGATTCAGGAAATCATCCAGATGTACAAGGCACCCCCCGGTGAGCTTGGACAGATTCATCTTATGATGAAGCGCGTGGAAGAAAAACGCAGTGAGCTGCGCCAGAAGCGCCGGGATATCGAAGAAACCTTGGCAGAACTAGATCAGGTGGAAGAGGGTTGCATTGAGCGGCTCGCTGAGCTGGGCGTTAATACCTGAAGTCTCACTGACCGGTTTCGTTAAGACAAATCTGCTGGATTTCCTGCATTTGCGGATCGGTTTGCGGATTTCGCTTTCCCGATAGTGCGTCAGCGAATATTCCGTCTGCCTGAAATCTACCCACGACACATCCGCAGAAGTTTTCGCAAAGGGCCTTGTCATAGGTCACTTCGCAGCTTTGCACACATTCACCCGCATAGCGGCTGGCAGGCAGGAATGGGGGGGAAATCTGCGAAATAACGTAGACAGAACCGATAAGCACAGGTTGATGAATCAGATAGAAGGCAAGGCTATGGCGACCGATAAAGCGCAGCCCTTTGTCCAGCCAAGCCGGTTTGATATTGCCCGCAAACAAGGTCAGCAAATTGAGATGCTGGAATGTTTTGGCGAGGGCCATCCCCACCAATACCGCTCCGAACCAGGGAAATATCGGTACAAAATCATTGGAGCGGATCGAAATTTCGGAAAGACCCAGCGGCCATAGCCACGGGGCATCAAAGGCCGATGATGCCAGAAAATGGGACGCGGCAACAACTCCAGCAGCGGCGAAAGCGATGATAAATGCTGGCAAGCGCAAGAAAAGCAGGCCAAGAAGGCTCGCAGCCGCAATTTGATGGAGTATACCAAAGAATACAAAGCTGTCCGGGGTGAATTGATAGGTGGCAATTGTAATTGCCAGCGCTGCGGCAACAATTTGCGCTAGTCGGATGCCGAAGGGTCGCCAGCGAATGCCGCGACTATGAGCCAGAACGAGACTGAAGCCGACAAGCACCAGAAATGTCGATGCAATACAGCGGGCATAGAGCTTCCACATACCATGTCCGGTTGTGCCGGGCTCCAAATAGCCGAAGAACTCAAAATCCCAACCGGTATGATATGTCGCCATTGCAATAAGAGCGATGCCGCGCAACACATCGAGTTTGCCAAGGCGTGCTTTTACCGGAGGATTTGAGACAGCGTTTTGGCTCATTTTATGGAATCTCGTAGCTAAAGTTTGCCGCAAGCTATTGGAGCTGGCGCTTAAAATCCATGACGTTTCAGCAATCCCATCACGGATTGTGAAAAATCCATCGAAAGTTGCATGTTATGTCGCCTAATTGACTGCTATCGATGGATTCTCGTTCGATGCTTCCTGCAGCGTTCGAATCAATATTCAAAGTCCCATCGTGATAAATCAAGTTCGGCATCCCATCTGGATCAACACGGCCAAGCGTCCAACAGTGCGGGTATTTGCCATCCTTTTCGGCATCGAATCGATGGCCCGTGCGATCATTACTAGTGTGGTGCCGATCCAGACCTATGATCTTTTGCAAAGCGAACGCAGCGTCAGCATTCTTTATACCTGTATGTCTTTGCTCGGGCTTATTTCAACCTTATCGATCCCGCTGCTGATCGTGCGCATTCCACGGCGATGGGTGTACACAGCTGGTTCAGTTTCCCTGATGCTGGGATGCGTCGCATTTGCGCTTGATACAATATCAGGACAGGCAATTGGACTGTTCCTTCGAACCTTCGGGGCAGGAACGCTTTCGATAACGCTCAGCCTTTACATTATGGACCATATCAAGAAAGGCGAACTTGTCCGAGCCGAGTCCGTACGTATGGCAACTGCGACGCTCGCCTGGACGGCCGGGCCTTTTTTGGGTGTTTTTCTTTACACCCGCATCGGGATGATCGCTCCATTTTTGTTATCGATCGGTTTTTCCATTCTTTTGCTGACGCTGTTCTGGTATTTCCGGCTTAGCGATAACCCGGCCTTGCAAAAGGGCCCCAGCCGTCCGGCAAACCCCATTGCAAATGTGCGCCGGTTTGTCGTTCAGCCGAGGTTGCGACTGGCTTGGCTCATTGCCTTTTCCCGCTCTTGTTATTGGAGCACTTTCTTCGTCTACGGCCCGATCCTCATGGTAGCGACGGGGCAGGGATCGCTCGCCGGCGGGCTGCTCGTATCTTTAGGCAATCTGTTTCTTCTTGGTTCCATTCTGTGGGGCAAAATCGGAATGGCGCAGGGTTTAACGCGAACAATATCCGGCATATTTATCCTATTGGCTATTGCCCTGATCGGTGCGGGAATTGCTGGCGAAAGTTTTCCGATGATTGCAGCACTCATGCTGCTTTCCGGTTCATTTTTCTGTGTCGCGCTCGATACATTGGCATCCACGACATTCATTCGGGCTGTACACCCGCATGAACGAGCCCAAATGACCGCTGTATATCGGACTTATCTCGATTTTTCCGAAATACTGCCCGCCTTCTTTTACTCGATCATCCTGACATTCTTCAGCTTCGGCTCGATCTTTATCGCATTGGCAGCGTTGATGCTGTTCACAGCCATATTCGTCTGGCGATATCTGCCACGCCGTCTATAGGCCAGTTTGGGCATTGCGGATGAGAACGTCGCGCGCTTTTGAGAAGAACTGCCGGCGTAAAAGCACGAAGGCAACCAGTGTTGTCGTGACCATGAACAGCGCCGGGTGAAGAAACCAGCCTAAATATCCTATCGAGAAGAATATGCCGCGAAGGCCGCTGTTAAAATGCTGCCCGGCCTGAATGTTTATCCCGGCGGCGCGATTGATTCCGGCAACCACCTGCGGATCATCGGGACCTCTATCGCGGGCCATAGGCACACTGCCGATCAATATGGAGCAATAATTAAACAGCCGGTATGACCAGGCAAATTTAAAGAACGCATAGGCGAACAGGATGAGCAGACCAAGTATCTTTGTCTCAAACAGCTGTTGCGTTGTTTCGCTGATGAATGGCAGTTCGTGAAACAGGGTCAGAACGCGACCCGAAGAGTTGAGAAGGCCGAAACAGCCGCCGATTGCCAGGATCGAAGTTGAGGCAAAGAATCCTGTGCCTTGCTGCAACCCGATCATGATGCTGGTATCGATCATGCGCAGCTCGCGCGTGGCCATTGTCGTCATCCACTGGCTTCGTGCGTGATTCATCTCGGATGTCAGGGATTTTCTGCCACCAAAGCCATTGGCCGTGGTGTGCGAATAAAGCGCCCAGACGGCGAAAAAATACACTAGCGCCACAACATCGAGCCAATAGGACATATTCGGATTCGTCATTGTTCCATCACCCTTGGGGTCGGACCCCAGGATGTGCAGGCTCCGAGAATGGGGTACTATTCAACCTTTATTCGGGCAGTTCTGTTTCGTGTCAATAATTGCTGACACAAATAGCTATTGGACTTTCGTCTCACACACCCTATGTCGTATAAATGCAAGGCTAGGTCGGTGGCTGGCTGCGCCTTTCCTCGCCGACCAGCCATTATCGAATATTCCGGATTCCACCTTTTGAGGTTGCTTGATGTTCCTGTCGGTTTTCGATCTGTACAAAATCGGCATTGGTCCTTCGAGTTCCCACACGATGGGACCGATGACTGCCGGTGGACAATTTCTTGATGAATTGAAGAATGGCCAGTGGCCGCGCCCTACGGGTGTGAAAGTCCACAGGCTGCGTGTGCATCTGCATGGATCCTTGGCCTTTACTGGTATCGGGCATGCTACGGACCGGGCGGTGATTCTGGGTTTATGCGGGCTTTTGCCGGCAACTGTTGATCCAAACGAGATGGATGCCCTGCTTGAGAAAGTTAAGCAGACAAAGACGCTCGCACCAGAAGGTCATCCCGTCTATCGCTTTGATCCGGCTATGGACCTCATCATGGATCGTCGCACTGCGCTTCCCGGCCATGCCAATGGCATGGCTTTCGAGGCTTATGATGTTGATGATAGGTTATTGCTCCGCCGGATTTTCTACTCAATCGGCGGCGGTTTCGTTGTAACCGAAGAAGAATTGGAATCAGCGAAGACACGCACGGCGCCCAAAGCAGATCATTCGGTGCCGTTTCCTTTTAAAAATGCCGCGCAGATGATGAGCATGGCAAAGGAAAGCGGCCTTTCCATCGCTGAAATGAAGCGGCGCAACGAAGAAATGTTCATGAGTCGCGCTGATTTGGATGCTGGTCTTGATCGCATCTGGTCAGCCATGCGCTCATGTATTGATCGCGGCTTGGAGCAGGAAGGCATTATGCCAGGTGGCCTTAAGGTCAAGCGCCGTGCCCGTTATCTGCATGATCGGCTTCAGGAAGAGTGGCGGCAAAATCGCATCAATCCCCTGCTGGCCAATGATTGGCTGTCAGTTTATGCGATGGCTGTGAATGAGGAGAATGCTGCCGGTGGCCGTGTTGTAACTGCCCCGACAAATGGCGCCGCTGGCGTTGTTCCGGCAGTTCTGCGCTATTATCTGCATTTCCACGAGGACGCGGATCAGGATGGCATTCGGGATTTTTTGCTGACATCGGCAGCCATTGGAGGGATCGTCAAAACCAATGCCTCCATTTCGGGCGCTGAGGTCGGTTGTCAGGGTGAGGTCGGCTCTGCATCAGCTATGGCCGCTGCCGGTTTGGCGGCTGTCCTTGGCGGAACGCCGGAGCAGATTGAAAATGCTGCCGAAATTGCCCTTGAGCATCATCTTGGCATGACTTGCGATCCTGTCGCTGGCCTTGTGCAGGTGCCCTGTATCGAGCGCAATGCGCTTGGCGCGGTGAAGGCGGTTACGGCGGCTTCATTGGCGGTTAAAGGCGACGGAACCCATTTTGTCCCGCTGGATGCCTGTATCGAAACCATGCGCCAGACAGGTATGGACATGAATGAGCGGTACAAGGAAACCAGCTTGGGTGGTCTGGCTGTCAATGTGGTGGAATGCTGATTCATTGCCGCTGTGGACGAAACGTTGCCCAAGGTTGACCGAACAACCCGGAAGCGTAAAAGCTAGCCTATGGCTCTTAACCTCGTAAAACTCTGTGTCGGCTGTACGGCAATCGAAGATCTGGCCGCCTGGATTGATTTCCGTCTGGATGAACGCCGCCGCGCGGGTCTGCCTGCGGAACAGTTTCATACAACGCGCATGGTGCCAAAACGTGCTGAAGAGCTTCTGGATGGCGGATCGCTCTATTGGGTCATCAAGGGCAATATTCAGTGCCGCCAGCGCCTGACCGATCTGCGGACATTTACGGATGATGAAGGAATTTCGCGCTGCAATCTCGTATTGGAGCCGCGCATTATCGTAACCGAATGGCAGCCGAGGCGGGCATTTCAGGGGTGGCGCTATCTTACGAGCGAAGACGCACCCTTGGATGAGGGGCAGGGCAAATCCGGCCGTGCCAAACTGCCACCGGAGCTGCGGAATGAGCTGGCCTCGCTGGGGCTACTTTAGTTACCCTGATTGCATTGATTTATTGCGTGGTTCGACAAGCTCACCATAAGGGAAGTTTTATGGGTTGCAGCGACAACTTGCTAGAGTTGGCGCCCTGCAATCAACCCACCTCCCTCATCCTGAGTTTGTCGAAGGGCGCACAATATCGTTGTCACCATTACAAACTCAGCGCATGGCCGGTATTTTATCAGTAAAGACGCAGGCGCACCGCGGTTAAACCATTGCGGCCTTGCGACTGCAAACGCACGCGAACAGCCGGCAAAGCCGCGCGGCGGGTCCGTGCTGCCTGACACAACAACACATTGACGAGATCCATGGTTTTGAAGGCGTTAGTACCGCCCCGGCGCAGATCGGCAAGACGCAATGCTGCCTGCTGCAATGCTCCAATGCCGCTCAGCCGTGGCTTGGCAGACTTGGGGGCAAAACCAAAGGAACTATCTTGTTCTATGATACTCGACATGACCTAAACCCTTAACGCTAAACAATCGGGGCCTTCTTCATCAATCGCCTTACGATTGTGGTGCAATCGCAAAGCAGTTGAAACTTTGACGCTTCAGAGCGGCGCAAGCGCTGTTGGCAGCCTTGGCGGAGGAGATGCCAGCAAAGCGCGCGCGGTGATAGGTAATGGAACCCTTCTGGAATTTTTCCGTATAGGGCGAAAGGCTTGCAACAGGGGCGCCAACCTGTGAGACGGCCTTGGACAGCAGAGCCTTTGCTTCTTGAGGGCTGCCTGTGGAGCCAATCTGCACCATCCAGCCGCCGGGAGATGCCGAAGCAGTCGTTACAGGGTCAACCTCAGACTGATCGCCTTCGCCGACTTCCTCTTTAGGTGTTGGGGCTGGTATGCGCAAAATCTGTGCTGCCGGTGAGGCGGCTGGGGCAGGTGCCGCATAGGCTGTTACAACTTCTTCAGCCTCTACTGGAGCAGCGGCGACTTCGCGCTGGACCGGGACAGGAACATTATCGTTTTCAGGCAATTCGAGAGCAGCAACGCTGATTTGACTGTTTTTGCGGGATGCGAGCAGATTTCCACCATCGCGGCGCGATGCAGAAGGAAGATATTGCGCAATCAACTTGGCCATTTGAGCGTCGCGTGAGCCCCCGCTTGATCCGCCCATTACGACGGCTACGAGCTTTTTGCCGCCTGTATTGACCGACGAAACAAGGTTGAAGCCGGACATGCGGGTGTAGCCGGTCTTGATTCCATCAACGCCTTCGACTTTACCGAGAAGCCTGTTGTGACCAACGATGCGGCGGCCACGATAGCTGAAGCTGCGGGTTGAGAAATAGCTGTAATATTGTGGGAAATGCTCGCGGAGCGCGATGCCGAGCACCGCCAGATCACGTGCTGTTGAATATTGCTGACCATCAGGCAAGCCGCTCGCATTGCGGAATTGAGTATTGCGCATGCCAAGCTGGCGTGCCTTGTTGGTCATCATCACTGCGAAACGCTGCTCTGAGCCGCCAAGATGTTCACCTATGGCAGTTGCAGCATCGTTGGCGGATTTGGTGATCAGAGAAAGAATTGCAGCTTCGGCGCTGATTGTCTGGCCGGGTTTGAAACCGATCTTTGTGGGCGGCTGGGAGGCAGCATAAGCCGACACAGCGATTGGCGTCGATTTTGAAACCTTGCCTGCCGCCATCGCTTCAAAGAGCATATAGAGGGTCATCATCTTGGTCAGTGAAGCGGGATAACGCTTTGCATCTGCATTGGATGAATAGAGGGTCTTGCCCGTATTGGCATCCACGACGATCGAGGCAGCCTTGCTTTGAGCTTCGGCCTGCGTGGCGATGCCCAAACTCAACCCGGATATGATTGCCACTGCGAGCAGGGCATAAGCCATTTTTGTAATTAGTTTTGAAGTCTGGCGGGCCGGGTAAAGCACAATCAACACCTGCTCGGTATATGCGTCGAAATTTACTGATGATCAAAGGCATCAGAACGGATGTGTAGACTTTAGCCGTATCAGCGTTACCAAACCCTTTATGGTAACCGGAAGGTTCACGGTTTTCCGTCGATTTTGATTAATTTTTAAGGTTAAAATCGCAGCTACCTTGAATTTGACTTTTTGTGCAGTGCACACTAACTCCACGCCAATAACAAAAGTTCATTTGAAAGGTCTGAATTATGGTCACCTCACTCAGCGCGCTGAACGAGAAAAGCAAAGAATTTCTGGGCAATAGTATGGCCAGCGTTTCTGCAATGAACGAAGGCTTGCAGACGATTGTAGGCGAAGCTACCGATTATTCGACAAAATCGCTCCAGGATGGCTCAGCATTGGTTCAAAAGCTCGCATCCACTCGGTCCGTCGAGCAGGCCTTCCATGCTCACAGCATTTTTACCAAAAATGCTTACGAAGCATTCGTGGCGCAAGCTGCCAAATTTAGTGAGCTTTACGCGGATATCGCGAAAGAAGCGTTCAAGCCTTATGAAGCAGTGCTGGTAAAACTGCGGAGCTGACACGCTCTCACAAGGTTGATTTTGAGCCTGCTTGCCCTGCAAGCGGGCTTTTTTTATCCTTGAAGCAGCAAATCGCCTTTGCCAAGTGTAACTTGATATTGCAAGCTTCAGGATAGGGCTTAAAATTAGCTCATCGCGACCTACATAGAATGTACAGAGCGACACATGGCGATCAGAATGCAGGCAGCAACAACATGAATACGTTTTCACCCAAAATGCAGGATGAGGACCAAGGCAATGGCAACGGTCCCGGTCGGGGCACGGCTGTTATTACCCGTACAAAACCAAAGCTGAAAAAGCCGAGTCTCTACCGTGTGTTGATTCTTAATGACGATTACACTCCCATGGAATTCGTCATTCATGTTCTGGAACGTTTTTTCCAGAAGAACAAAGAAGATGCCACCAGAATCATGCTTCATGTGCATAATCATGGAGTCGGTGAATGCGGTGTCTTTACCTATGAGGTCGCGGAGTCCAAGATGACCCAAGTCATGGACTATGCGCGGCAAAACCAACATCCGCTGCAATGCGTGATGGAGAAAAAGTGAGGTTTCATGCCATCTTTCTCACCTAGTCTTGAGCGGGCCCTGCATCAGGCGCTGACCATCGCCAATGAGCATCATCACGAATATGCCACGCTGGAGCATCTGCTTCTTGCCCTGATCGATGATCAGGACGCAAGCAGTGTCATGCGCGCGTGCAATGTCGATCTGGTGCAACTTACCCGTACGGTGAACGATTATGTTGATCATGAGCTCGATAATCTTGTTACGGGCTATGATGAAGATTCAAAACCGACTGCCGCTTTTCAGCGCGTAATCCAGCGTGCTGTTATCCATGTGCAATCTTCCAACCGCGAGGAAGTGACCGGCGCAAACGTGCTTGTCGCGATTTTTGCCGAACGTGAAAGTCATGCGGCCTTCTTCCTGCAGGAACAGCAGATGACCCGCTATGATGCGGTCAACTACATTTCCCACGGGATTTCCAAGCGTCCAGGCATGTCGGAGCCGCGCACACCGCTCGGCACTGAAAGTAATAATGAAGAATCACATGCTTCGGAGTCCGATGAAACGACGAAGAAAAAGCAGGATGCCCTGACGGCTTATTGCATCAATCTGAATGACCGCGCCAAGATTGGCAAGATTGATCCATTGATCGGCCGTGATCAGGAGATCAACAGGACCATCCAGATTCTTTGCCGCCGTTCGAAAAACAATCCGCTTTATGTCGGTGATCCCGGCGTCGGCAAGACGGCAATAGCCGAAGGTCTGGCAAAGCGTATTGTGGAAAAGAAGGTTCCAAGTGTACTTCAGGACGCAACAGTGTTCTCCCTGGATATGGGTACATTGCTGGCCGGAACGCGCTACCGTGGCGATTTCGAAGAGCGTTTGAAGCAGGTCATCAAGGAACTCGAAGAGTTTCCGGGTGCAATCCTGTTCATCGACGAAATTCACACCATCATTGGTGCCGGTGCTACATCTGGAGGCGCTATGGATGCGTCGAACCTGTTGAAGCCGGCTCTGTCATCAGGGGCGATTCGTTGCATTGGTTCAACGACTTACAAGGAGTTCCGCCAGTTCTTTGAGAAGGACAGGGCGCTTGTACGCCGTTTCCAGAAGATCGATGTGAACGAGCCTTCAATTCCTGATGCAATTGAGATCATGAAGGGCTTGCGGCCATATTTTGAAGACTTCCACAAGGTCAAATACACTGTGGAGGCGATCAAATCGGCTGTAGAACTTTCAGCACGCTATATCAATGATCGCAAATTGCCGGACAAGGCAATCGACGTGATCGATGAGACTGGTGCAAGCCAGATGCTGCTGCCGGAGGCCAAGCGCAAGAAATCGATTGGCGTCAAGGAAATAGAAGCAACCATTGCAACAATGGCGCGCATTCCACCGAAAACTGTCTCGAAAGATGATGAAGCAGTCCTTTCAAATCTTGAGGCGGAATTGAAGCGGGTTGTCTATGGTCAGGATCTGGCCATCGAAGCGCTGTCTTCATCAATCAAGCTGGCCCGTGCAGGTTTGCGCGAACCGGAAAAGCCGATCGGCTCTTATCTGTTCTCCGGTCCTACCGGCGTCGGCAAGACCGAGGTTGCTAAGCAATTGGCTGCATCACTTGGCGTGGAACTCCTGCGTTTCGATATGTCGGAATATATGGAGCGCCATACGGTGTCGCGTCTGCTCGGCGCACCTCCCGGCTATGTCGGGTTTGACCAGGGCGGCCTTTTGACCGATGGCGTCGATCAGCATCCGCATTGCGTGCTGCTGCTGGACGAAATCGAGAAGGCGCATCCGGATCTGTTCAATATCCTCTTGCAGGTCATGGATCACGGCAAGTTGACAGATCATAATGGCAAGCAGATCGATTTCCGCAATGTCATTTTGATCATGACGACGAATGCCGGCGCTTCGGATGCGGCAAAGGCGGCTATAGGTTTTGGCTCTTCACGGCGTGAAGGCGATGATCTGGAAGCCATCAACCGCCTGTTCACGCCAGAATTCCGCAACCGTCTCGATGCGATCGTGCCATTTGGTCCTCTACCTGTTCCGGTCATTCATCAGGTGGTGCAGAAGTTTGTTATCCAGCTTGAGGCACAGCTTGCCGATCGCGGCGTAACATTCGATCTGCAACAGGAAGCAATCGCCTGGTTGGCTGACAAAGGTTATGATGATCGCATGGGTGCGCGTCCGCTGGGTCGCGTTATCCAGGAGTACATCAAGAAGCCATTGGCTGATGAAGTGCTGTTCGGAAAACTCAAGAAGGGCGGCACCGTCAAGGTTTCCGTTGCCGAGAAGCCGGATGGTTCACGCGGTCTGGTACTCGACTACATAGCCGACGAGGTTGTGGTAAAGCCGAAGAAGGAAATGCCGGTAGAGAAAAAGCCGCTGGCACGTAAGAAGCCAGCGCCTAAAAAACCGGTGCTCGAGAAAGCTTCGGCAGATGCGGTCATCGGGGAACGCTCCACCCCCGTGACCCCCAAGGCATCAGTGCCAAAGGTTCCGCGCAAGAAATAACAGAAAGGCCACCTTCGGGTGGCCTTTTTCTTGCCCCCTATGAAAGTTGCGTTTAACGCTTGAAGCATGTCTGATTCCGATCTTGCCCCCGAAGACACACAGATGACCGAGCGGACACCATTTCAATGGTTTCTGGCAGGTGCTTCGTTGATCGCAAGTATCCCGGCACTTATCCTCATGACCGCTCATGTTGGCTTCGCCGGCTTTGCCAGTGAAAATGGCGTCTCGATGCTGCAAGCGACGTTCATGGTAGCTTCAATCTGGGCGCTTCCGGCTAATATCGTGCTGATAGGTGCCATTTCGGGTGGCTATTCCATTGTCGCAACAGCCATTGCAGTAGGGCTTTCATCCATCAGGCTAATGCCAATGGTTGCGGCGTTCATCCCTGAGGTGCGCGGCCCAAAAACCAGGAAAAGAGCGCTTCTGCCCATTGCGCATTTCATTGCGATTACTGCGTGGGTGGTGGGCATGGAAAAGCTCAAGCATGTGCCGCGCGACATGCGCCTGATATTTTTCGCAGGTCTGGGCATTACTCTAACCACTGTGAACACATTGGTCGTGGCGATGGTGTATTGGCTTTCGGCCAGTTTTCCGCCACTTGTCTTTGCTGCGCTGTTTTTTTTGACGCCGATGTACTTCCTGGCTTCCCTTTGGGGATCGGCGCATGATCGTTCTGTGCATGTTGCCATGGTTTCGGGGCTGTTGCTGTTCCCGCTGATCCATACCATCGCCCCGGCTTATGATCTGCTGTTAACGGGCTTTGCCGGTGGTTTGGTGACAATGGCATATGTGCGATTTGCAGCTATGCGGGGCAGGTCGTCATGACTTGGCAAAGCTATTCCGATTGGTGGTGGCCTTACGTTTTCATTCTGCTGGCAGGAGCATTTCCCACCTATATCTGGCGCTTCATCGGCGTATTTATTGGTGGGCGCGTTAGCGAAGATTCAGAAGCGCTGACGGTTGTGCGCGCTGTTGCAACATCGCTTGTGGCAGGCGTTATCGCCCAGTTGATACTTTATCCAAGCGGCGCTTTAGCAGAGTCGTCAGTCTATTTGAGAATAGGCGCCGCCTTGGCAGGATTTCTCGCCTATCTCTACCTGGGTCGACGGGTCATTATTGGCGTTGTCGTCGGGGAAGCTATTTTGATTGCCGGCTTGCTTTTATAGCTCTGCCAAAGCCGCCCTGATCTTTTCCGCGTTGGCCGCCAGTACGTCGTTGTCTTCCATCGTGCCGCTGTGTGGTTTCAGCGCAATTCCTTCAAAGCGCGGAATGACGTGAAAATGCAGATGGAAAACCGTTTGTCCTGCGGCAGATTCGTTGAACTGTGCAATGCCGACCCCATCGGCATTGAAAGCCTTCACCACGGCTTGCGCAATTTTCTGCGTTGTAGCGATGGCGGCGGAAAGCGCCTCTGTATCGGCGTCGAGCAGGTTGCGGCTTGGAGATTTGGTTAATACGAGGCAATGACCCTTTCCCTGCGGCATTACATCCATCAACGCATAGGTTCTGTCATCTTCGTATATCTTATGAGACGGAATCTCTCCGCGGAGAATTCGCGCGAATATGTTGGTGCTTTCATATTGCTGGTTCATTCTGTGCGTGTCCTTACAAAATCATGGCTGATGTTTTTGATCATGCCCGTTTTGCGGGTCAAGCTCATTGTTCGGATTTTTTGAATGGCGCATGTTCATTGAGCGCATCGCTCATCAAAGCAACATCAGCGCGTTCATGCCTGAGGAAATCATTGACTGCGCGCCGCAACCCCTCATGGGCAATGTAGTGCACTGAATTTGTAATGACGGGCAGATAGCCACGTGCCAACTTGTGTTCGCCTTGCGCACCCGCTTCGACGACACGCAATTTGCGCTCAATAGCGAAATCAATGGCTTGATGATAGCAAACCTCGAAATGCAGGAATCGGTGGTCTTCGATACAGCCCCAGTTCCGGCCATATAATCTGTCTGAGCCGATGAAATTGATGGCTCCCGCGATATAGCGACCATTACGGCGAGCCATGACAAGCATGATATCGTCGGGCATGCGCTCACCAATCAGTTGGTAGAACTTGCGGTTCAGATAGGGGCGACCCCATTTGCGGCTGCCAGTATCCATATAGAACGTATAAAAATCGTCCCAAACCTCTTGAGTGAGTTGGGCGCCGGTCAGTCGCTCAATGGTGATACCATTCGCCACGGCTTCGCGGCGTTCTTTCTTCAAAGCCTTGCGCTTGCGGGATGCAAGCGTATCAAGGAATTCGTCATAATTGGCATAATCATCATTGATGAAATGGAATTGCTGGTCGACGCGATGCAGGAACCCGGCTTCAGTGAAAGACACAAGATCGGTCTCATTCACGAAGGTTGAATGTGCGGACGAAACGTTCAGCTGCGTGGCGAGTTGCTGCAACCCATTAGCCAGCGCGGCGCGGACTGCATCGCCATCCCAATCATAATTGACCAGCAGACGTGGGCCGGTGGCTGGCGTAAACGGTATGCTTGCCTGCAATTTCGGGTAATAGCGCCCGCCCGCCCGTTCAAATGCATCAGCCCAACCATGGTCGAATACATATTCCCCTTGGCTATGGCTTTTTAAGTAGCAAGGAACGGCGCCGACGAGCACGCCGCATTCATCTTCAAGGCGCAAGAACTGCGGTAGCCAGCCTGCCTTGGTGGCAACGCAGCCGGAATCTTCCAGCGACGACAAAAAGGCATGCGAAATGAATGGATTGTAACCCGGTCGATCACGGGAGGTGTCAGTCAGCCGCGACCACTCGGCTGGCGTGAATGCGCCAATGCCTTCGCAGGCACGCAAGGTGAAATTGCCGTGTTCAAGATTTTGCATCAGCAAATTGGGCTTTCCCTAAGCGAAGACGAACCGGAAGCAACGATTCCGGTTCAATCAATAAGCTAGGTGATTGATTTGCCGATACAAGAGGCAAAGCCAGCCTTATGGCAAGCGAGGATCAAAGCCTTCAAATGTGATCTGGTCTACAAGAGCATCGCTTTTCACCTTGTCTGCCGCGCTACGCACAGTCCAGGAGATCACAGGCAGGTCAAGGTGCGAGTTTACAAACTCCAGAAAGCGATTTTCCAGATGGTGGACATTATAGGAAATGAAGTCGATTTCGTAGGCCAGCATTGAGAAGTGCGCTTCCATATCCTCATCGCGCAGGCCCTCGGCTGTCAGCCCGGCTGGAATGCCAGGTGCGTCCTTGCCGAAAAGGCGAATGAGATGGTGATCGAACGACATAATCGCGGCTTGACCTTGATAAGCCGCCAAATCACTTGCGACAGCCTTGACCAGACCGTCGTCGCGTCCGGCAATGCCCTTCAGTTCGATGATAATCGGTACGCGGCCATCAATCAGCTTCAGGGCTTCGGCAAGGGTAGGGATATGGTCCTTGGTTCCGCCGACGCGGATTTCGCAGGCCTGTTGCGCAGTCAGTTCATCAATATTGCCCTTTTGGCCCGTGACGCGGTCCAAGGTGCCATCGTGAAAAACAACCGCTTTGCCATCGGCGGATAGATGAACGTCGCATTCTATGGCGAAGCCCGCGCTTGCTGCGGCGTCAAAAGCAGACAGCGTGTTTTCCCAGCGCTTATTGTTCAAATCATGCAAGCCACGATGGGCTATTGGAGTTTTCTTCAACCAGTCAATTGAGGGCATAATCAGCGAACCTCAATGATAGCTTCGATTTCGACAGGAGCATTAAGGGGCAGTGCCGCTGTGCCAACTGCAGAGCGTGCATGGCGTCCAATATCGCCCAACGCCGCGACAAGAAGATCAGAAGCGCCATTGGCGACAAGGTGCTGTTCGGTAAAACCTGGCGTTGAGGCGACAAAAACAGTGATCTTTATGACGCGAACAATCTTTTCAAGATCGCCAAGTGCAGCTTTTGCCTGAGCCAGAATATTGACGGCGCACGCCTGAGCACAGGCTTGACCCTGTGCCACATCCAGATCCGCACCGAGCAATCCCGTATGAACGAGCTTGCCGCCGACCAAAGGCAACTGGCCCGATGTGAGCAAAAGATTTCCTGTTTGCGAATAGGGCACATAATTTGCTGCCGGCGCTGCGGCGACGGGGAGGCTGATGCCGAGCTCGGCAAGGCGGGATTCGACAGGATTGCTCATGGTTATTGTCCTTGTGTTTCGGAATCGCAATTGATTGTGATGGAAGTTGCGATTTTTGCCTCGCTTCCGCCAAGAGTTTTTTTAATATGCACGTTCAAATAGTGGAGAATCTTTTGATGCGCGTATTTTCAATCCTTGGTTACAGTCTTGGCGTCATGGCTTTGAGTGGTTCTACCATGACATTTGCTGCCGGAACTGCAACGCTTGTTCCTCATCGCGCTATTTATGACCTGAAACTGGACAATGCACAGGATTCTAGCGGCATTACCGGATTGACGGGGCGTATGGTCTACGAGTTCAATGGGTCGGATTGCGAAGGCTACACGACGAACTTCCGCTTTGTGACGCGCGTCGATATGGAAGAGCAGCCGCAAAGGGTGACAGATCAACAAACGACGACGTTCGAAACCGCAAATGGTGAGAAATTTCGCTTCGTCAACAAAACATTTGTCGATCAAAGCCTGACCAAGGAAGTTCGCGGCGATGCATCGCTGTTGAAAGACAAGACGGAAATTTCACTGACAAAGCCGATTGCTTCGAAAGAAGATCTTGATCTTTCCCAATTTCCCACACGTCACATGCAGCAATTGATCGAGAAAGCGCTTGCTGGCGAGGTTTTTTATCAAACCAAGCTTTTCGATGGCTCGGAAGATGCCAACAAGATCATGGCGACGACCGTCGTTATTGGCAAATCAGCCGTTACCGAGCCTGATGACGAGATCAAGCACATGGGCCCATTGGCGAAAGATGCGACCTGGCCTGTATCAATCGCTTACTTCGACGAAAAGGAAAAGGCAGAAGGACTGCCAAGCTACCGCATCAATTTCAAGATGTATCGCAACGGTGTAACCCGCGACCTGAAAATGGATTATGGTGATTTTTCCATGACCGGCAAGCTGGTCAATCTCGAGCTGTTTGATACGCCAAAATGCAAGAAGTAGACCAAGGCTGAGGTCTTTTGTGCTGGACGCCCTTGCGTTTGCCGCAAATATCCATTAACAGCCGCTTCATTCCACACACGGGATTTGGGTTGATATCGGGAGAAATCCGATATGGCCTCCGGTGGCGGGTTTCCCGCCTCTTCCCGTGGAGGTTCAACCGGAAAAGGAAAACACAAGATGGCATTGCCTGATTTCAGCATGCGTCAGCTCTTGGAAGCTGGCGTTCACTTCGGACACCAGACACATCGCTGGAACCCGAAAATGGCACCATATATTTATGGTTCCCGTAACAATATCCACATTCTTGACCTTGCCCAGACCTATCCGCTGCTGAATACAGCGCTGAAGAAGGTTTCAGACACCGTTGCCCGTGGCGGCCGCGTTCTGTTCGTCGGCACCAAGCGTCAGGCTTCGGACATCATTGCCGATGCCGCAACACGGTCTGCCCAGTATTATGTCAACGCGCGCTGGCTCGGCGGCATGATGACCAACTGGAAGACCATTTCGAATTCCATCCAGCGTCTGCGCAAGCTTGACGAACTTCTTTCCGGCGAAGCACAGGGCTTCACCAAGAAGGAGCGTCTGAACCTTGACCGTGAACGCGAGAAGCTCAACCGCGCTCTTGGCGGTATCAAGAACATGGGTTCGGTTCCGGATCTTATTTTCATCATTGATACCAACAAGGAAGCGATTGCAATTCAGGAAGCCAAGCGTCTTGGTATTCCAGTTGTTGCAGTGATCGATTCCAACTGCGATCCGGACCAGATCGATTTCCCGATCCCCGGCAATGATGATGCTTCCCGCGCTATTTCGCTTTATTGCGATCTGATTGCCAAGGCAGCTCTCGATGGCATTCTGCGTCAGCAGGGCTCGCTCGGCATCGATGTTGGCGCACAGGAAGAAGCTCCTGTTGAACCAGCACTCGAAGCAGCGGCTGAAGAAACACCTGCACAGGAAGGTGAAGCCTCCGCTTGAGGCTTCATACACCCGTCTTATCGGGTGTTTAAAAACGATTCGACTGGCGCATGATGCGCCGCATAGTTGGCATGCTGGTTCACCAGTATGCCTTCGTTTTTAAAGTGGTTTTGGTTTCGGTAGATTCTGAAGACACTTTATCTATTTGTTTTCACGCAGTTTCAAACGGAAGGCCGTATCGGTTTTCGTGAGATTGCTTTGAGAAGAGGCGATTAGAATGAGCATTACCGCAGCACAAGTAAAAGAACTCCGCGAAATCAGCGGCGCTGGCATGATGGATTGCAAGACAGCCCTGACAGAAACCAATGGTGATATGGAAGCCGCTGTCGACTGGCTGCGTGCGAAGGGTATTTCCAAGGCCGACAAGAAGGCTGGCCGTACCGCTGCCGAAGGTCTGGTTGGCGTGGCAACAAACGGCACCAAGTCGGTTGTTGTAGAAGTGAATTCTGAAACAGACTTCGTTGCCCGCAACGATGCGTTTCAGGATATCGTTCGCAATGTTGCCAGTGTTGCACTGACAACAGACGGTTCGACTGCTGCTGTTACGGCTGCAACCTATCCTTCAACCGGCAAGTCGATTGTAGACACAATCAAGGACGCTGTCGGCACAATCGGCGAAAATCTTTCATTCCGCCGCTCCACCGCTTTGAGCGTCAGTGAAGGCGTCGTTGCAACATACATTCATAACGCCGTTTCCGACGGCCTCGGCAAGCTCGGCGTTCTTGTTGCTATCGAGACAGCAGGCAATGCAGATGCTGCAAACGCATTTGGCCGCCAGGTTGCGATGCATGTTGCTGCTACTAACCCGCTTGCTTTGACCGCCGCTGAGGTTGATCCGGCAGCAGTTGAACGCGAAAAGGCAGTATTTACCGAGTCTGCTCGTCAGTCCGGCAAGCCAGACAACATCATCGAGAAGATGGTTGAAGGCCGCCTTCGTAAGTTCTACGAAGAAGTCGTACTTCTTTCGCAGGCATTCGTGATCAACCCTGACCTGACTGTCGAAGCTGCATTGAAGGATGCGGAAAAGGCAATCGGCGCGCCAGCAAAGATCACCGCATTTGCCCGCTTTGCTCTTGGTGAGGGCATTGAAAAGGAAGAAACAGACTTCGCAGCAGAAGTTGCAGCGGCTGTTAAGAAGTAATATTCAATAGTTGAAATGAAAGGGCATCGCGTGACAACGCGATGCCCTTCGTGTATCCGGAATTCACATTCAATTAGAAAAGACCCTGAGGGAGACTCCATGGCTGGTACGGCTGTTTACAAACGCGTTCTGCTGAAAGCCTCCGGTGAAGCTCTGATGGGCGACCAGGGGTTTGGTATTGACGTTGCGGTTGCTGACCGCATTGCCAGCGACATTGCCGAGGCGCGGGCGCTTGGCGTCGAGGTTGGAGTCGTTATCGGCGGCGGGAATATTTTTCGCGGTGTGGCAGTGGCATCCAAAGGCGGCGACCGCGTAACCGGCGACCATATGGGGATGCTTGCAACAGTGATCAATTCGCTGGCGCTGCGCACGTCCCTTGTCAAGCTCGGCATTGATACCGTTGTGCTATCTGCTGTTGCCATGCCGGAGTTCTGCGAGACTTTTTCACAGCGTCTGGCGACTGCCTATATGGATATGGGCAAGGTGGTGATATTCGCCGGTGGCACCGGCAATCCATTCTTCACAACAGATTCCGCCGCCGCGCTTCGCGCTGCTGAAATCAGCGCCGATGCCTTGTTCAAGGGAACACAGGTCGATGGAATTTATTCGGCCGATCCCAAAAAAGACCCGAATGCTGTGCGATTTGATCGATTGACTCACAAGGATGTCCTGGATCGCGGCCTTGCAGTCATGGACACAACAGCGGTCGCTCTTGCACGCGAGAACAACATTCCAATTATCGTCTATTCAATCCACGAAAAAGGTGGTTTTGCAGAAGTGTTGCAGGGTAAAGGACGCGCAACAGTCGTATCCGATAGCTAACCAGCCTTGCCGCCCAAGAATATAGGAGCATTGAGTATGAGTGATGCACTCGATTTGAACGATCTGAAGCGCCGTATGGATGGTGCCGTGCAAGCGTTGAAACATGATCTGGGCGGACTTCGCACGGGACGTGCTTCTGCCAGCCTGCTCGAACCGATTACTGTTGAGGCTTATGGCTCGCAAATGCCCCTCAATCAGGTTGCCAATATTACTGTGCCAGAATCGCGCATGTTGTCCGTATCCGTTTGGGACAAGTCGATGGTTGGCAAAGTAGAGCGCGCGATCCGCGAATCCGGGCTTGGCCTCAATCCGATTACTGACGGAAACAATTTGCGCATTCCTTTGCCTGAGTTGAACGAGCAGCGCCGCAAGGAACTCGTCAAGATTGCTCACCAATATGTCGAGCAGGCAAAAGTGGCGGCACGCCATGTTCGCCGCGATGGAATGGACGAGCTGAAGAAACTCGAAAAAGACGGCGACATCAGTCAGGACGATAACCGTATCTTGTCTGAAAAAGTTCAAAAGCTGACAGATGACACCATCGCTGAGATGGATAAGGTTGTGGCTGTTAAAGAAGCGGAAATTATGCAGGTTTAGAACTATAGCCCGGTTCTAATACTCATAGGAGGTCTACACCCATGTCCAACCCGCGCCACATTGCCATCATCATGGATGGAAATGGCCGTTGGGCGAAGGCGAGAGGCCTTCCGCGCGCTGCAGGACATAAGGCCGGGGTGGAAACGCTGCGCGAGACAATCCGAGCCGCCGGGAAGATGGGTATTCCTTTCCTCACGCTTTTTGCTTTCTCCTCTGAAAACTGGTCGAGACCACGATCGGAAGTTTCCGATCTCATGGGCCTGTTAAAACTATTCATTCGCCGCGATCTGGCGGATTTGCACAGGGAAAATGTTCGCGTTCGAATTATCGGAGAACGCGACGGACTGGCAAAAGACATTTTGGGGCTTTTAAACGAAGCCGAAACATTGACGGAAAAGAACCAGGGCCTGACCTTGGTAATTGCCTTTAACTATGGCTCGCGCAACGAAATTACCCGCGCAGTCAAGAAGCTGGTCGATGACGTTTCAGCCGGCATTATCGCAAGTACAGCAATCACGATGGAGGCGATATCGGCCCGTCTCGATACGGCGGATATGCCAGATCCGGACCTGATTATCCGGACGAGCGGCGAGATGCGGCTCTCCAATTTCCTGCTCTGGCAGGCGGCTTACTCGGAGTTCATGTTCCTGCCATGCTACTGGCCGGATTTTCGTCCTACGCATTTGTCAGAAGCGATTGAAGTGTTTCAATCGCGTGAACGCCGTTTTGGCGGGGTTACGGCACAGGAAATCGCTCTGTGAAACTTTCCGGCAATGGGCTTTCCAATCTGCAAAAGCGCATCCTTAGTGCGATAGTTCTGGTAGTCGTTGCAGTCATTCTTACTTGGGCGGGCGGCTTCGGTTTTGGTCTGCTTGCCAGCGCAATAGCGTTTGGCGTGATGTTTGAGTGGCAGTTAATGTCAAAAGGGCGGATGAGCGGCCTGACCGGCGGATTATCCTGGGTGGTTCTGATCGCCACATTGCTGGCTCTGTTATTCACTCAGCATGTGTTGTCAATGTTTCTCATTCTATTCGTTGGTGCGGCAGTTGTGGCCATGCTGGGCGGGCGCCAATCCGGCTATTGGCCAGCGGCAGGTCTGGTCTATGCGGGATTTCCCGCCATTGCTCTGACATTGTTGCGCGGCGATACTGGTGATGGTTTTGCGGCGATTCTGTTTTTGTTTGCCGTGGTGTGGGCAACGGATATTTTTGCCTACTTTAATGGAAAAGCACTTGGTGGCCCCAAGCTTGCTCCGCGTTTTTCACCCAACAAGACATGGTCGGGAGCGATCGGCGGGACAGCGGCGGGCGTTGCCGCCGGTGTGGCATGCGCCTCGTTCATCACTCCTGGTGGCGGGATGTCTCTGCCCTTCATCGCATTGTTGATCTCGATTATCGCCCAGTTGGGTGATCTTGGTGAATCCTGGATGAAGCGAAAGTTTGGAGCCAAGGACTCAGGTACGTTGATTCCCGGTCACGGTGGCGTGATGGACCGTGTGGATGGGCTTGTAGCTGCTGCTGCATTACTATACGTCATCGGTGCAATTCTGGTAACGCCAGAAACCCCATACGACATACTTTTCTAGACGGCTGAGCTTTCGAAGCCTTTTGGCTTATTCTGTTGCGGGCCCGGAGGATAATTTGACAGATCTGTTGCACACCATATTTGGTACTCAAAGCGTGCTCGTTGGAACAATCGTACCGTTTCTTATCGTTTTAACGGTTGTTGTCTTCGTTCATGAGATGGGACACTATCTGGTGGGCCGGTGGTGCGGTATCGGCGTAAAAGCTTTCTCGATTGGTTTTGGGCCTGAGTTGATAGGCTTTAATGATTCCAGAGGGACGCGCTGGAAGCTTTCGGCTATTCCGCTCGGCGGGTATGTAAAATTTGCCGGTGACGAAGACGTAACCAGTTCTACCGCAGCCGATGTATCGACCATGACGGATGCTGAGCGTGCTGTGGCCTTTCACACTCAACCGGTATGGAAACGTGCCGCAACGGTATTTGCAGGCCCGGCGTTCAATATTTTGCTCACGGTCGCGATTTTCTCGGTGTTTTTTGCGCTCTATGGGAGGATGATTTCCGATCCTATGGTCGCCGAAGTGCGTCCTGGTGGCCCGGCAGCCATTGCCGGTTTCCAGCCGGGAGATCGCTTCGTCAGCGTTGATGGCGAGAAGATCGTGACTTTTGCGGATGTGCAGCGCCATGTCTCGGCAAGGGGCGGGGATGCACTTGATTTTGTGGTCGAACGTGCAGGCAAAGAGGTACATCTGACTGCGACGCCTGAGCTTTCCGAGCAGGAAGACGCGCTGGGCAACAAGGTAAAGGTTGCAGTAATTGGCGTTGTTACCAATTTGCAGGCGGGGAATATTCGTCGTATCGAGTATGGCCCAATCGAATCGGTTGGTCAGGCCGTGCGCGAAAGTGGCTTTATCATTGCCCGCACAGGACAATTCTTCAGCCGTTTTTTCGCAGGTCGCGAAGATAAATGCCAGTTGGGTGGTCCGGTCAAGATTGCGACAATGGCGGGGCAGGCGGCCAGTCAGGGCATTGATTGGCTGATTCAGCTTACTGCCATGCTTTCAATTGGTATCGGGCTGCTTAATCTCTTCCCATTGCCTCCGCTTGATGGAGGGCATCTGGTTTTTTATGCTGCCGAGGCAGTTATAGGCAGGCCCGTAAAACCGGCTGTACAGGAGTTGTTTTTCCGTACAGGGTTCTTCCTTGTGCTCGGATTTATGGGATTCGTCATCTTCAATGATCTGTTCGCTTGCTGATGCGAAAATTAAACATTAGTGAAAATTTGAGGCGTGTTATGGCAAAACGACATGATCTGTTTACTATACGTGCTGAATGGCGTGGCATGGATGCCACTGTTATGTGGGAAGTAAACAGTTTTTAACCGTAAGCCTTGCGTGTATATAAAAACCGGCTATGACGGTGTACGAGTAATGCTTAGTCCGGGATCTCGCCCGGGTATAACGAGAAACGAAGGTTCATAAGGCCTATGGCGGCAAGTTCAAAATTTGTAGGTGCGGCGTCAGCGCTCGCCATTTCAGCGGCACTCGTCAGTTCGGGTGCGATCGTAACAACGGTCGCAGGCGTTGCTACAGCTCAGGCAGCTACTGTCAGCCGTATCGAGGTGCGGGGCAATACACGTGTTGATGCGCAGACTGTGCGCGACAATATCGGTATCACGCCTGGCAAGCCATTCTCCAATGGAGATATCGATGCTGCCACCAAGCGTCTTTTCGCTACTGGCCTGTTCAGCGATGTGCGCATCAGCCAGTCGGGCGGTGCTCTTGTTGTTACCGTCAATGAAAATCAGGTTGTGAACCAGGTTATTTTCCAGGGCAACAAGAAGATCAAAGACCCAGCGCTGCAAAACGCTGTTCAGTTGAAGCCTCGTGCCGCTTTCGATCAGGCAACGCTTGATGCAGATACAGAAGCGGTCCGCGCAGCCTATCGCAATGTTGGCCGCAGCGATGCAACTGTAAATTCGCGTTTGATGGACTTGGGCGAAGGCCGCGTTAATGTTGTCTTCGAAATCAATGAAGGCGACCGTACAAAGATTGCCAAGATCAACTTTGTCGGTAACCAGGCATTCGGCAATCGCCGTCTAAGCGACGTGATTTCGACAAAGAAATCCAACCCATTGTCATGGTTGACCCGAAACGACGTTTACAGCGAAGATCGTCTGCGTGCAGATGAGGAAGCGCTGCGCCGTTTCTATTATAACCGCGGTTATGCTGATTTCCGCGTTGTTTCCTCAACTGCCGATCTCGATCCGGCAACCAATGATTATACAATCAATATCACCGTCGAAGAGGGTGAGAAGTATACGTTTGGCGGCGTGCAGATCGAAAGCTCTGTCGAGGGCGTTGATACTGCGCAATTGAATGGTCTGGTAAAGTCTCGCGAAGGCGACACCTACAGCGCCAAGGATGTTGAAGATTCAATCATCAAGGTTTCCGAAAAGGTTGCCGGTCAGGGTTATGCTTTTGCGAAAGTAGAGCCACGCGGTGATCGTAATTTCGAAAATCACACGATTTCCGTTACTTATGCGATCGATCAGGGCCCTCGCGCCTATGTTGAGCGTATTGAAATCCGCGGCAACGAAAAGACCCGCGATTTCGTTATTCGCCGTGAATTCGATGTGAGCGAAGGCGATGCGTTCAATCAGGTTCTCATTCAGCGCGCAAAGCGTCGTCTTGAGCGCCTTGAGTTCTTCCAGACCGTCAATATTTCGACTGCGCCTGGTTCGCAGCCGGATCAGGTAATTCTGGTCGTTGACGTTATTGAGAAGCCGACAGGTGAATTCTCCATCGGTGGTGGTTATACGACCGGCGGTGAAAGCCCAGGGCCTACAGTGGAAGGTTCCATCACGGAGCGTAACTTCCTTGGTCGCGGTCAGTATATTCGTCTTGGCGCCGGTGGCGGTCTCGACAATAACAGAACCTATTCATTCTCGTTCACAGAACCCTATTTCTTGGGCCAACGCGTTTCTGCCGGCTTTGATATCTTCAAGCGCCAGTCAGGCGTCAAGGACAAGTACGACACAGATTTGACCGGCGGTACAATCCGCTTTGGTCTGCCGATCACGGAAGAGCTGACTGCAGGCGTTGCCTATAATCTTACTCGAGAAGAGTATGAGATTGACGGCGATGCCAAGCTTCCAAATGGTGAATATGATCCATCCGAAATATCCAAGGCGTTTGCTGATGCTGCGGAGAAAAGCCCTTGGATCAAGTCATCGGTCAGCTGGTCGCTTACCTACAATACAATTGATGACGTGAAGAACCCGCGCGATGGTATCTATGCGAAGTTCAATCAGGAATATGCCGGTATCGGCGGTGATGCCAACTTCCTGAAGACAACGGTTAAAGCCAGCTATTACAAGACATTGCTTGATGAGTTGGATGTTGTCGGCTTGGTTGGTGTAGGTGCAGGCCACATTGAAGGCTTCGGCGGCGATGATCTGCGCGTGTTCGATACGTTCAAGAACACGCAAGACATGATCCGCGGCTTTAAATATGCCGGTATCGGTCCTCGTGACGCCAATACAGACGACAAGAAGGGTAGCTTCCTTGGTGGTAATACCTACCTGAATGCAAGCGTTGAAACCCAGTTCCCGATACCTGTTATTCCAGAAAGTCTTGGTATTCGTGGTGCATTCTTCGCCGATGCTGCGACCCTGTTCGGTAGTGATTTGAAGGGTAGCGACGGTATCGACGTTGAAGGCGAAAAGATGGAATGGCGTGCATCTGTCGGCGCCAGCATCATGTGGGCATCACCATTCGGTCCGTTGCGCTTCGATTATGCGGTGCCGGTCAAGAAAGTTGATGGCGATCAGGTGCAGAATTTCAACTTCGGCATGTCGAGCAAGTTCTGATAGATTGCTGACCTCCCGGGGGGAGCAAGTTTCCCCGGGGGAGAAAGTTAGTCGATGGCCGATCCGATCTTTTATGAGTCACTGTCAAACGTAACCATTGGTCAGATCGCCGATCTGACCAATGGCGTTCTTGTGGACAGTTCTCTGGCCAACCGGCCAATTTCCCGTTTAGCCTCGCTAAATGATGCCGGTCCTGATGCACTCGTTTTCGTTGAAAGCAGAAAAAGTGCATTGGATTTGAGCGGTCTGAATGCCGCTTGTGTGCTCTGCACCGAAGAAGTCAGACCCAGCATACCAAAAAATGTCGCGATCATTGTCACGCGCCACCCACAGCAGGCATTTGCCGCTATCGGACGTGCGCTTTATCCGAATGCTGTCAATGCGCATTTGTGGAGCGGGCAAACCGGCATTTCATCGCATGCTATTGTTCATGAAACTGCTGAAATTGAAGACGGCGTAACAATTGAACCGGGTGCAATTATCGGCAGTCATGTGTCCATAGGCTCCGGCACTGTGATTGGCGCCAATGTGGTCATTGGTAATGGCTGCAAGATTGGACGCGATTGCTATGTTGCCCCAGGTAGTTCCGTTCAATATGCATTTCTCGGCAATCGGGTGCTGCTGCATCCAGGCGTGCGCATCGGACAGGATGGATTCGGCTATGTGCCGGGCAAAGCCGGTCTTGATAAAATGCCCCAACTTGGCCGCGTGATCATTCAGGACAATGTGGAAATTGGCGCAAATACGACCGTAGATCGCGGTGCTTTGGCTGATACTGTCATTGGCGAAGGCACGAAAATCGATAATTTGGTGCAGATTGCCCACAATGTGCAGATCGGCCGCCATTGCGTTATCGCGGCGCAGTGCGGTATTTCCGGCAGCGTCATTCTCGGCGATATGACGCGGCTTGGCGGCAGTGTCGGAATTAAAGATCACGTCACGATTGGGGCGAGTGTTGAGATTGCCGCGGCAAGCGGCGTTATGAATGATATTCCGGACGGTGAGAGATGGGCTGGAGCGCCTGCCCAACCGTTCAAGCAGTGGTTCCGTGAGATTGCCAGCGTTCGCGCCATGACCCGGACCAAGAAGGAGAGCAGTTCAGATGACTGATGCCATAAAAACAGAGAGCCTTGGCGTTGCGGATATCCAGAAACTTCTGGCCAATTTGCCACATCGCTATCCGT
Organism: Phyllobacterium sp. GQ127; assembly: GCF_059758635.1. Classification (NCBI taxonomy): domain Bacteria; kingdom Pseudomonadati; phylum Pseudomonadota; class Alphaproteobacteria; order Hyphomicrobiales; family Phyllobacteriaceae; genus Phyllobacterium; species Phyllobacterium sp. GQ127. The sequence goes on along the minus strand of NZ_JCAXDZ010000001.1, from coordinate 679,566 downwards.
TCCTGTTGATCGACCGGATCGTTGATATTGACGCAGACAGATCAGCGACTGGGATCAAGAATGTCAGCATCAACGAGCCGCATTTTGCCGGACATTTTCCGGAACTGCCCATTATGCCCGGTGTGCTGATCATCGAAGCTATGGCCCAGACTGCGGGTGCTATTGTGTTGTTCAACAATGGTAGCGGCAAGCCTGGTCAGGTTTTCTTCATGACCATCGATAATGCCAAGTTCAGAAAGCCGGTTGTACCGGGTGACCAATTGAAATTGCGCGTCACAAAGCTCAAGCAACGCGGCAATATCCATAAATACGCCTGCGTTGCCGAGGTGGACGGATTCAAGGTCGCCGAGGCCGAAGTTGCGGCCATGGTTAGCTTCCCTGTTGAAGAGACCGGGGTTTAATGTCGAGCATTCATCCCACCTCCATCATTGAGCAGGGCGCGGAAATCGGCGAAGGGGTAACCATCGGCCCGTTTTGCCATATTGGTTCCCAAGCCGTTATTGGCGACAATGTTAGTCTTCTCAGCCATATCGTCATTATGGGGCCAACCACGCTCGGAGATGGCTCTAAAGTCTATCCCAATGCGGTGCTTGGCGGCGAGCCCCAGAATACCAAACACAAGGGTGGGCATACCACCCTTGTTATCGGCAAGAACTGCGTTATTCGCGAAGGTGTCACTATGCATCGCGGGACTGATGGGAGCCGCGGCATCACGACAGTCGGCGACAATTGCATGTTTCTGGCTTATTCCCATGTCGCGCATGACTGCATCATCGGCGATAATGTTACGTTTTCAAACAATGTCATGATCGGCGGTCACGTCACTATTGGAAACAATGTGATTATTGGCGGCGGTGCGGGTATTCATCAGTTTGTACGTGTGGGCCATCACGCCTTTATTGGCGGCCTCGCGGCGTTGGCCAGCGATCTCGTGCCTTATGGCATGGCTATCGGTAATCATGCTTATCTTGGTGGTCTTAACATTATCGGAATGAAACGCTCGGGCATGGCGCGGCCCGAAATCCATAATTTGCGCCATGCCGTGCGCATGTTATTCGATCGGTCGAAATCGATCAAAAATCGTGCCGATGATGTTCGCATCGCATTTCCGGAATCGCCTGCCGTGGCTGATCTCATCGATTTCATCAGCACCGACACAAAGCGCGCCTTCTGTACACCGCCGCTCGATTCTGCAATCGAGATCAGTGACAGTGACGTCAGCTAGAGCGAAGAAATCTCCAGAGCCGATTATTGGCCGCACCGCCATCGTAGCGGGTAATGGTTCTCTGCCGGTCGCAGTTGCAGCCAGTTTGCGAAAGCAAGGCGCTAACCCTTTGATTGTAACAATCAAAGGGGAGGCTGATCCTGAACTTTATGCCGGCGAGCATGCCGAGATATCCATTGTGGAACTTGGCGGGTTGATGAGAATCTTGAAAGCGGAGAACATCACAAATGTTGTTCTTGCTGGTGGTATTCGGCACCGGCCGGAGTTCAGTGCCGCACTTAAGCCCGGAAACGGTAATCTTGTGGCGCTCTATCGGTTTATGCGCGCTTTCAGGCTTGGAGATGATGGGTTGCTTCGGGCTGTCATCTCGACAATTGAATCCTATGGTTTTCGCGTGCTTGGAGCGCACGAAGTCGTGCCTGATATTCTCGCGCCAGCGCCGGGATGCATCACACGTAAGAAACCTACTCAGGAAGGACATGAGAACATCGAAGCCGCGCGTAAAGCAGCGACATTGATTGGTTCTCTGGACATTGGTCAGGCGGCTATTGCCGTAGGGCGGCGCGTCGTGGCGCTGGAGGGCGTCGAAGGGACGGATGCGATGCTACAGCGTGTCGCCGACCTGCGTGAGGCAAAGCGGATAAACCGCAAAGGTGGTGTCTTGGTCAAATGTGCCAAGCCGCAACAGGAGGTTAGGGCGGATCTCCCTGCTATTGGTGTGAGCACTGTTGAAAACGCGGTGAAGGCCGGTCTCAGCGGAATTGCGGTGGAAGCTGGCCGCACCCTTATACTTTCCTACGAAGATACCCTTGCCGCTGCCAATGCAGCCGGCCTGTTTATCCAGACTTTTGAGCAGGAGAAAAGCTGATGACAGCTCGAAAAACACTGCGTCTGGCTATCATAACCGGTGAGGAGTCCGGTGATCAGTTGGGAGCCGATCTGGTCAGGGCGCTGCGCAAAGATTATGATGGAGAGATTACGCTGACCGGCGTTGGTGGCGACCATCTTTCTGAGCTTGGGCTTGATAGCCTGTTTGACCAGCACGAAATAGCGCTTGTCGGGCTTAGTGCGATCATACGCAAATTGCCTCAGTTGGTTCGCCGGATATCTCAACTTGCTGCCTCAATTGTCGCTGCAAAGCCGGATTGTCTTATCATTATCGACAGTCCCGATTTCACGCACCGCGTGGCACGCAAGGTGAGGGCCGCTGATCCATCCATCCCCATCGTTAATTACATCAGCCCATCCGTATGGGCTTGGCGTCCTGAGCGGGCGAAGGCAATGCGCTCGTACATAGATCACGTCCTGGTTATTTTGCCTTTTGAAGTACAGGCATTAAAGGATCTGGAAGGACCCCCATCCACCTATGTCGGGCATAGGCTGGTTTCCTATGCGCCGTTGCTGGAAGCAGCCGAAAAAAACCGGGCACGAAATGCGGGACTTGGCGATCGAGATATCAAGAATATCCTGATTTTGCCGGGTTCGCGAAGATCGGAAATCGCCAGTCTGATTGATGTATTCGGTGAAACGGCAGGATTGCTGGTGAGCCGGGGCAATCGCATAAATGTCACTATACCGACATTGCCCCGGGTTGAGGCAATGGTTCGTGAATTAACGGCAAACTGGACGGTCCGCCCGAATATTGTTGTTGGTGAAGCCGAGAGGCTGCGCGCTTTTTCGCAAGCAGATGCAGCGCTTGCCGCGTCGGGCACGGTATCGCTTGAATTGGCGCTGGCTCGCATACCAACCGTACTTTCCTACAAGGCGGATTGGCTAGCGCGCACTTTTCTTGCGCCACGTATCAAAATATGGAGCGCCGCGCTTCCCAATATCATAGCCGATGAACCTGCTGTGCCTGAATATTTCAATATATTCGTGCGCGCAGGATCGCTTGCCCGCCAAATTGAGCAATTGCTGATGCCAGGTCTGCGGCGTGACGCTCAGCTTGAGAGTTTCGACAAGATCAGCCGATTGATGCAAACGGATCGGCCTGCCGGCGAAATTGCCGCTGAAAAAGTTCTTGAGCTTGCAAAGCGATAATTGTCGCTCATAACTCAAGAAAAAGGCGCCATCTGGCGCCTTTTTCTTTGTCTTCATTTATTTGCGATTTTCAACGCTCACATAATCACGCTGCGTTGCGCCAGTATAAAGCTGGCGCGGACGGCCAATCTTCTGAAGTGGATCTTCGATCATCTCTTTCCACTGGGCAATCCAGCCAACAGTACGTGCAACAGCAAACAGCACTGTGAACATGGTGGTGGGGAAGCCGAGCGCCTTCAATGTGATCCCGGAATAGAAATCGACGTTTGGATAGAGCTTCTTTTCGATGAAATATTCATCAGTTAGCGCAATCCGCTCAAGCTCCATTGCAACGTCGAGCAAAGGATCATCCTTGATGCCCAGTTCTGCCAGAACCTCACGGGTGGTCTGCTGCATGATCTTGGCGCGCGGGTCATAGTTCTTATAGACGCGGTGGCCAAAGCCCATCAAGCGGAACGGGTCGTTCTTATCCTTGGCGCGGGCAATATATTCAGGAATACGATCAACAGTGCCAATTTCACCAAGCATGGTCAGCGCAGCCTCGTTGGCTCCGCCATGGGCTGGACCCCAAAGGCAGGCGATGCCCGCTGCAATACAAGCAAACGGATTTGCGCCCGACGAGCCTGCAAGGCGGACTGTCGATGTCGAGGCATTCTGCTCGTGGTCAGCATGCAAAATGAAGATGCGATCCATTGCACGGGCAAGCACGGGATTTGGAACGTAATCTTCGCAAGGCACTGCAAAACACATGTGTAGGAAGTTGGTTGCGAAATCGAGATTGTTCTTCGGGTAAACGAAGGGTTGACCGATATGATATTTATAGGCCATGGCGGCCAGCGTCGGAATTTTTGCGATCATGCGGATCGATGCGACCATGCGCTGATGCGGATCGGAAATATCTGTTGAGTCGTGGTAGAAAGCCGATAGGGCGCCTACGCAGCCGACCATGACTGCCATTGGATGCGCATCGCGGCGGAAGCCGCTGAAAAAGCGCGACATTTGCTCGTGCACCATGGTGTGGCGCGTCACGCGAAAATCAAAATCAGCCTTCTGGCTCTTTGTCGGCAGTTCGCCGTAAAGCAGCAAATAGCAAGCTTCCAGAAAATCGCCATGTTCGGCGAGTTGTTCAATTGGATAGCCGCGATGAAGCAGTACACCCTCGTCGCCATCAATATAGGTAATTTGCGACTCGCAAGACGCTGTCGAGGTGAAGCCCGGATCATACGTGAATGCGCCAGTGTTCTTGTATAGAGTCCCAATGTCTACGACATCCGGTCCGATGGTCCCCTTTTTTATGGGTAAAGCGAATGCGTGACCATTGAGATCGATGTTTACGCTGTTCTCAGACATTGCCGTTCCTTTCTTGCTTTGACTTGCGCTGAACCAGCGCAAAAGCACCTTCCTCAAATGAGGTTATTTCCGTGATTTTTGCAGGCAGTGCACCGTACCCGAAAGGCATAATGTTGCAATGCAAAATTCGATGAAAAGCGCCTCACTATTGCGCTTTTAACTGATCCTCTATCCGACCGAGTGATTCATCCCGGCCCAGCACAGCCAATACGTCAAAAACTCCCGGAGACGTTGCCTTTCCCGTCAGTGCGGCACGTAGTGGCTGAGCGATCTTTCCGAGTTTCAGGCCGGTTTTTTCAGCATGAACACGAACAGCCGCATCAAGAGCTTCGGCGTTCCAATCACTAACTGCAGCCAAATCGGGCAATACGCCTCGAAGGACGGTCAAACCTTCCTCATTGAGCAGGGTGGAGGCTTTTTCGTCAAGCGGGAGCGGTCGTTCAGCAAACAGATATTTGGCACTGTCGGCAAGTTCCACAAGTGTCTTGGCGCGCTCTTTCAAGCCGGGCATGGCGGCGAGAAGCTGTGCCCTAGTTGTATCATTCAAGCGGGAAATTATGTCAGCCCCACCTTCGATCTCCGGCAAAACGTCGATCATGGCCTTTACCAGATCGGCATCGCTGGAAATTCGCATATAGTGACCGTTAATCGCCTCGAGTTTCTGAAAATCAAAGCGTGATGCGCCGCGATTAATGTCGGATATTTCGAACCATTCGATCATTTGCGCATCGGACATGATCTCGTCATCGCCGTGGCTCCAGCCTAACCGTACGAGATAGTTCCGCAGAGCTGCTGGCAAATATCCCATGGCACGATAGGCTTCAACGCCGAGCGCACCGTGGCGCTTGGAGAGTTTTGCACCGTCTGCGCCATGGATGAGCGGGATATGGCCCATGACAGGCACGGCCCAGTCCATTGCGTTATAAATAACAGTTTGCCGTGCCGCATTGGTCAAATGATCATCGCCACGGATAATGTGCGTGACGCCCATATCGTGATCGTCGACGACGACCGCATGCATATAGGTCGGGTTGCCATCCGAGCGAAGGATAATGAAATCATCAAGGTCTTTATTGGGAAAGCGCACATCGCCTTGCACCTGATCGCGCACCAAGGTTTCACCCTCTTGGGGTGCTTTGATACGAATGACGGGCTTCACGCCAGCAGGGGCTTCCTTCGGATCGCGGTCGCGCCAACGGCCATCATAGCGGGGCGGGCGGCCTTCGGCACGGGCCTTTTCACGCATTTCCTCCAGTTCGGCCTGTGATGCATAGCAATAATAGGCTTTGCCCTTGGTAACCAGTTCTTCAGCTACGTCGCGATGGCGCGGAGCACGATCAAATTGGGAGACAACCTCGCCATCCCAATCAAGACCAAGCCATTTCAATCCATCAAGTATGGCGGTTACAGCTGCTTCGGACGAACGCTCGCGATCGGTATCCTCAATGCGCAATAACATTTTCCCGCCAGTATGCTTGGCATAAAGCCAGTTAAACAGGGCTGTACGGGCGCCGCCAATGTGCAGAAAGCCGGTGGGCGAGGGAGCGAAACGGGTAACGACAGAAGATGACATAGGGTCTCCAGGGCAGTTCGGTCTATTAGTCGAACGTCCAATCGAATTGATTTGGCGTTGATGTACCATAGCGGTGCTGTCGTGCAAGGGCATTGGCAGAAATGGGGATCAATGGCCGAACCGTCAACCGACGAGAAAACGAGCGAAAGGCTTTTCTGGTTTCAACCGGAAAGTCTTGGGCAGCCGCTTGTCAAAACGTCTGGCACCGGAACGATCGATCATTATGGCGTTGGCTCGAATGGCCGCGTCGCCGTATTCAAACGGTCAGTCGAAGGTAAGCTGCAAGCCATTGCCCATGGAATTCCGGCGGCAATCAACGACGAGATTGCGCGAGGCGCGAAATTCTTGTTTTTGCCGGTGTTCGCTGGAACTGGAGCTATCCTTTATTTCGGCGCAAGCGGAGAGCCAAGACTAAGCCCGATGATCCTGGGAATCACGCTGCTTGTCGGATTTTATCTGCTGGCACACAACAGACCTTCGATAAGGATGGTCTGTCTCGGCTTCATGGCAATCACGGCAGGCATGGTTTGCGCAAAGCTGGAAACCAACAGAGCAGCGACGCCTATGCTTGGGTCTGAAGTGACGACCCGGGTGACGGGGCGTATTTCAGCATTGGCAAAGGATGCAAACGGAGGATGGCGGGTGATCCTTGACGTCATAGGCACCGAACGTCCTTCATTGCGTTATGGACCGGAGCGTATTGCGGTTTCTGCACGTCATTTGCCGCGAGATTTGAGCATTGGCGATGGACTCAAAGCACTGGTCCATCTGCGTCCGCAATCGGGCCCGGTTCGGCCAGCCAATTATGATTTTGCCTTTAACAATTATTATCGCGGCATTGGAGCCAACGGCTTTTTGCTGGGCCTGCCTCAAAAAGCCGATGTCGCGCCAAAGGCCGGAATAGCAGCAGCGGCATTCCTGACAATTAGCAATATTCGCCAGCAACTCACCCATCGCATATTGAAAAGCATTAAAGGGGAGCCGGGCGATATTGCGACATCGCTGGTGACAGGGCAGCGCGACGGCATAAGCGAGGAGACCAACAATGCCATGCGCCGCAGCGGCTTGTCACATATTTTGTCCATATCCGGCTTCCATATGGCATTGGTGGCTGCAATCAGCATAGGTTCGCTGCGCGCTGTATTCGCATTCTTTCCAAGTGCATCGGCCCGCTATCCCGTCAAGAAACTCGCGGCTGTCATCGCCCTGTTTGGCTCGGCATTCTATCTTCTGCTTTCAGGCGCCGACGTTGCCGCACAACGCAGCTTTGTGATGCTGGCAGTCATGTTGCTTGCAATGACCGTTGATCGCGCGGCGATATCGATGCGTAATCTCGCAATTGCCGCCTCAATTACAATTGCGGTTTCACCACATGAAATTCTCGGACCAAGTTTCCAGATGTCCTATTCAGCAACTGCTGCCCTTATAGCTTTATATGGCTGGTGGTCACGCTACCATTTGAGACGAGGCCTACGGAAACAGACAAGTGCCAAGGCCGGCATATGGCTGTTTCCATCAAAAGCAACGGCCTATATTGGCGGCATTGCCATGACCTCGCTGGTTGCTGGCGGAGCAAGCTCGATCTTTGCTGCCTATCATTTCAATAATACCGCTCCTTTTGGCCTTGTCGGAAATGCCTTGGCGCTACCAATTGTCTCAATTCTCGTGATGCCCTTCGCAGTGCTTGGCCTGCTCGCCATGCCTTTTGACCTCGATTGGCTTCCGTTTAAAATCATGGGATGGGGCATCGAGATTGTTATCGCCATAGCAAAAGCCGTGGCGTCGCATTCACCAAGTGGAAATCTTGGGTTGATGTCCGAAACTTCGCTTATTCTTATGGCGATAGGGCTTTTGCTTCTTCTATTTCTTTCAACGTGGTTGCGCCTGCTTGCCTTGCCATTGGTAGCATTGGCAATTGGTTTGACGGGACGGGCATCCTATCCTGCGATTATGGTCTCAGAAGACGGAAAACTGGTCGCGTTAAGAACGGACGACGACCATCTGGCGATCAATAAACAAGTGGGCAGCGCCTTCAGCCTCGATAATTGGCAGTTGGGGTATAGGGCCGGGCAGATCATTAAGCCGGCAATGAAAGGCGAGGTTGCAAGCGGCGCTCAATTCGAATGTGCCGATAAGCTTTGCACTGCCCGGGAGCCAGGAGGATTAATCGTTGCCTATACCGATGATGCAACAAGAACAGCAGATGCATGCCTAGAAGGGGATATCATCATTTTGGCTTTTGCCGCGAAGGCTACAAATTGTCCAAATGCTGGAAAATTGTTGCTTTCATCGCAAATGCTGGCGCTCAAAGGCGCTGCGGAGATCAGGTTTGATGCTCCACAATCTGACTCTGTCAAAGCCGATTCCACACCAGTTGGCACCGATTTGGCAAAACAAGAGCTTTCTCAACGCCTGAATTCGGTTGATATAAAGTATGCGATTGGCACGCCCAATCGCCCTTGGAATAATTACCGCATCTATTCCCGCGCCGCGCGCAATCTTGAAGAGCGGCAACTATCCAAGAAACCACCGGATACAAGCAATAAAATGTAGTTCGGCGTTTATGGTAGTCCCAAACATTTTTCGCTAGCTGCTATTCTGTGGCTGTTCGAATGGAGCCTACGAACAAAAGCACACCGTCCAGCGAAGCGTAAACGCCATCAATATCTGCGTATCAGACCGACCAGCTTGCCCTGTACCTGAACGCGGTCCGGTCCAAAGATGCGGGTTTCATAGGCGGGGTTTGCTGCTTCGAGAGCAATGGATGCACCTTTTCGGCGAAAACGCTTCAACGTTGCTTCTTCATCATCCACGAGTGCCACAACGATTTCACCGGGGCTCGCGGTATCTCCGCGCTTGATAACAACAGTGTCGCCGTCAAAAATACCCGCTTCGATCATGGAGTCACCTTTGACCTCAAGCGCATAATGCTCACCGCTGCCGATCATATCGGGCGGGAGATTGAGCATGTGAGTCTGGTTTTGAATTGCAGCGATCGGCACACCGGCAGCGATACGTCCCATAACAGGAATGCTGATCATGTTGGCAGCAACAATATCGGCAGTGCTTGCTTGCGGGCGAGGCGGCGCAACATTTCGTCCCAAACTGCCTTCAATAACGCTCGGAGAAAATTTGCGTTGCGCGTTCAGACCCGGCGCAATTGAGTCGGGCAGGCGAAGCACTTCCAGCGCCCGTGCCCTATTTGCTAGCCGACGAATAAATCCTCGCTCCTCCAGTGCGGTAATCAGGCGATGAATGCCGGATTTAGATGCGAGATCAAGTGCATCCTTCATTTCATCAAAAGAAGGGGGAATGCCCGTTTCCTTCAACCGTTCATGTATGAAGAGCAGAAGTTCATGTTGTTTGCGCGTCAGCATAGGGGCGATCCTTAAGTGTGGAATCGGAAAAACAAAACCAGAACAAACACTATATGTTCCAGTTGTGTTCCACAAGGATTAATATCTGGTATAAACCAGCCCTATATGCCCAATTACTCTGAAAATCAGATGGAATGACGCAAAATATGGGCCTATCCGCTTATCGGAGGACCGCTCGACTGGCGCACTGTGAGTTCTACGGGCCATAATTCATGAATATTGTCCACGGGTTCGCCATCAAGGACGCGCACGAGCATTTCAGCGATTCTCGTGGCGGCGGAGCGCATTGATGATCGCGTGGTGGTCATGGATGGAACCATGTTGCTGGCATTGAGATATGGAAAGACATCGTCATGGGTGATGAGCGATACTTGTTTGCCCAACTGATAACCCTTGTTGCGAACTGCACGTGACACACCCAAAGCGGTCATCATTGATCCTGCAATGATTGCTGTCGGTTGCGGAGTGCATGAAAGCAGCCGTTGCGTTTCACGAAAACCGATTTCATCAGAGAAGTAGTCGTGTACGATGAAGCGCGGGTCGATTTCGACGCCGCGTTCGCTTAGCGCTTGGCGATATCCGAGCTCGCGATGCTCAGAGAACGTAAACCCTCTTAACCCGTCAATCATGGCTATATGCCGATGTCCAAGGTCGAGGAGGTGGCTTGCGGCCTGATAGAATGCGCCCTGATTGTCGATATCCAGCCAGGCATGGGGCCTGTCTATGTTCGTACGGCCATGCAGAACAAAGGGAAAGTTTGCATCGATCAGCATGGATACGCGCTCATCGACCAAAACAGGCCCGGAGACGATGATCGCATCAACCCGTTTGCTCGAAATCAGGCGCTTATAGACCGAAATCTCGTCATTATCGACAATGGGACTGAGCAGAAAATCAATCTCGTCCCGGGAAAGGCGCTCCGCCAAGCCGGCAAGAAATTCCGCGGTATGAGGCCCAAATCGCTGGCTGGAATCTGCGGGGATAACCAGACCGATAGCACCGACACGGCCCATGGCTAGACGTCGGGCATTTGCATTTGCGCTATAGCCAAATTTCAATGCGGCTTTATTGACGCGCTCGCGCGTAGCCTCATTCACTTCCGGATAACCGTTCAGCGCGCGGCTAACGGTCGTCTGGGAAAGGTTGAGCTTTTCAGCGAGTTCTTTCAGCTTCATGCCGGACGGTCCAAAACTGTATTCCTATCTGCGTCGTTCGATGTCTTTGCCTTCGTAATATAATCATACTTCAAAGCGCTTTAAATGATCTGCACAATTTTATTTGCCTGATTAATGGCGTTCATAAACTATTTATTGACATTCGTTTTGCGTTTTGACACCTTTTATCCAAAGCGCTTTGGATAGGTTAATTTCACTGTCTGATGTGCTTGAGGAGGATCGTCAATTGGGGATTGAGTGCCGTCCGGCATGGGTTGATCCATCAAATATTTCTGGGAGGATTTATGAAAAAGAGTTCAGTTTTTGCGGGCATCCTGCTTACAGCGCTGTTGTCTTCAGGTGCCTATGCAGCCAATCTTTCTATTGTTTACAGCTCGACCGGCAATGAAAATGCCGAGTTGCGCAAGCAGCTTGACCGTTTTGAAAAAGAAACAGGCAACAAGGTTTCCATTGTGGCGATGCCATCAAGCAGTTCTGACAATTTCGGTCAGTATCGCCTTTGGCTTGCAGCCGGAAACTCGGATATCGATGTCTATAAGACCGATGTGGTATGGGCGCCTCAGCTATCAGAGCAATTTCTCGATCTGACCGAAGCGGCAAAAGGCGTGGTCGACCAGCATTTCCCGTCGATCATTGAAAGCCAGACAGTGGACGGCAAATTGGTTGCCCTGCCATTATACACAGATGCGCCAGCACTTTATTATCGCAAGGATCTGCTCGAAAAGTACAAGAAGCCGGTCCCCAAGACATGGGATGAAATGGCTGCGACCGCCAAGGAAGTGCAGGATGGCGAGCGCCAAGCCGGAAACAAGGGAATGTTCGGATTTGTGTTTCAGGGAAATGCCTATGAGGGTTTAACCTGTAATGCATTGGAATGGATAAAATCATCCGGCGGCGGCCAGATTGTTGAGGCTGACGGTACCATCTCGGTCAATAATCCGGAGGCGGTTGCTGCGATTGATCGTGCCAAAGGCTGGATAGACACCATATCGCCAAAGGGTGCGCTGGCCTATAAGGAAGAAGAGTCCCGCGGGGTCTGGCAGACAGGCAATTCCGTCTTCATGAGGAATTGGCCTTACGCTTATTCATTGAGCCAAGGCGCTGACAGCGCCGTCAAAGGTAAGTTCGATGTTGCGCCGCTGCCCGTGGGAAAAGAGGGCGAGAAATCTGCCGCAACGCTGGGCGGTTGGAATGTGGCTGTTTCAAAATATTCCAAATCACCGGATGAGGCCATAAAGCTTGCTTTGTTCCTGGCAGATGAAAAGCAGCAAAAGGAAATGGCAATCAATATTTCTCATTTGCCGACCATCAAATCGCTCTACGATGACAAGGATATTGCTGCGGCGCAGCCTTTGATCCCATTGTGGAAGCCGGTTTTTGAAACGGCGGTTCCACGACCGTCTGCTCCGACAAAGGTCAAGTATAACGAAGTCTCCTCAATGTTCTGGAGTGCTGTTCACGACACATTGTCCGGAAATGGCACGGCCGCTGAAAACATTGAAGTACTTGAAGCCAAGATCGCCGAGCTTCAGGGAGGTAGCTGGTAGTTTTCTGCCAGCATAAGGGCACGGTGCGAGCGGTTGGAAGCCTCCTGACAATCCGCTCGCACCGACTGCCTGAGTTCACATCCCGATGTTTTTCCTGGGCAGGAATTCAAACATGACCTCAACAGCATTGCGATCAGATCTGTTACGCCAGCGATCCCGCTCGGCTCAGCTTTTCCTCATACCGATGATCATTGCTTTGGCAATCGTGGCTGGCTGGCCATTGATCCGAACCATCTATTTTTCCTTCACCGATGCTTCGCTCACAAATATGGGGGAAGCTAAATGGGTGGGATTCAAGAACTATCTTTCATGGGTCCAGCTGAAAAGTGGGCGCACGCTTTATTCCGGCCTGCTCGTCGATCCAGCATGGTGGAATGCAGTCTGGAACACAGTACGCTTTGCTGTCATTTCGGTGGCGCTTGAAGCCTTTTTCGGAATGATTATCGCCCTCGTGCTGAACGCCGAATTCAAGGGCAGGGGCATTGTCCGCGCAGCAATTCTTATCCCTTGGGCGATACCGACTATCGTCTCTGCCCGCATGTGGGGCTGGATGTTGAACGATCAGTTCGGCATTCTCAATGACCTTTTCATGCGCCTTGGCTTTATCGACAATCCAATCGCATGGACCGCAAGTTCCGATACGGCAATGATCGCCGTGTTGATCGTGGATGTATGGAAGACCACACCTTTTATGGCGCTTCTGATCCTTGCAGGTCTGCAAATGGTTCCGAACGATGTTTACGAGGCTGCAAAGATTGACGGCGTCCATCCTGTAAAGCAGTTCTTCCGTATAACGCTTCCTCTCGTAAAACCGGCGCTGATGGTCGCAATCATCTTCCGGCTGCTTGATGCCATGCGTATTTTTGACCTGATTTATGTCCTGACGCCAAACAGTGCTCAGACGAAAACCATGTCGGTGCTGGCCCGCGAAAATCTCATTGAATTCGACAAGTTTGCCTATGGCTCGGCGCAATCGACACTGCTTTTCGTCGTTATTGCTCTCATGACCATTGTCGCAATCTGGGTCGGCCGAGTTCGGCTGGATGGGGGAGATCGCTGATGCCCGTAGCTATCAAGAATACAGCATTTTATGCGCTTGTGGTGCTCATTGTCCTGTTTGCGGTGTTCCCATTTTACTACGCGATCATCACGAGCTTCAAAACGGGCAGTGCGCTTTTCACGATTGAATATTGGCCGACGTCATTTTCCCTGGCCAATTATGTCAGTGTTATCGAAGCGGGCAGCTTTCCCCGCAATCTTCTGAATTCGCTTATTGTCTCCGGCCTCGTTGTAGCCTTGTCGCTGCTTATGGCGGTTACGGCAGCCTTCGCTTTGGCGCGTGTGCGGTTTCGTGGCCGCTCGCTTCTATTGCTGACAATTCTTTCGGTTTCCATGTTTCCGCAGATTGCAGTGCTGGCGGGGCTGTTCGAGGTTATCCGTTTCCTCGGGCTTTATAATACATTGTGGGGCCTGATCTTCTCGTACACGATATTCACATTGCCTTTTACCGTGTGGGTGCTCACTACATTCATGCGCGATCTGCCGATTGAAATCGAGGAGGCGGCTATTGTTGATGGTGCCACGCCTTGGGTGATCATCACCAAAGTATTCCTGCCGCTCATGTGGCCAGCGCTGGTAACAACAGGCCTTCTGGCATTCATCGCTGCATGGAATGAGTTTCTGTTTGCCTTGACGTTTACATCGTCCACGGAAACGCGAACGGTTCCCGTCATCATTGCACTTCTATCCGGCGCCAGCGCTCACGAGGTACCGTGGGGTCTGATCATGGCTGCATCCGTCATCGTAACGGTACCGCTGGTGGTTCTAGTGCTTATTTTCCAACGCAAGATCATTTCCGGTCTCACCGCCGGCGGCGTCAAAGGCTAGAGCCTTGCGCTCAGGGGAGTTTCAAAAATGACAGTTATTCGTTTGAACAATGTACGCAAATCCTTCGGTACCTTTGATGTGATCAAGGGCGTGGATCTCGAAATCAATCCTTGCGAGTTCATGGTTTTCGTGGGGCCGTCCGGCTGCGGAAAATCGACGCTCCTTCGCTTGATTGCAGGGCTTGAAGACATCACCTCCGGCACGCTGGCTTTCGACGAGAAGGTTGTAAACAGCCTCACTCCATCGCAGCGTGGCATCGCCATGGTGTTCCAATCCTATGCGCTTTATCCGCATATGACTGTTTACGACAACATGGCTTTCGGGCTGAAGCTGGCAAAGGGTGGCGCGGACGAAATCAAGCGCCGGGTGAACGAGGCGGCGGAAATGCTGCAAATCACCGATTACCTCGACAGATTGCCCAAACAACTCTCAGGAGGGCAAAGGCAGCGCGTCGCCATTGGCCGGGCGATCGTGCGAGATCCGAAAGTATTTCTCTTCGATGAGCCGCTTTCGAACCTCGATGCCGCATTGCGGGTGCAAACGCGTCTTGAAATCGCCAAGCTCCACGCGAAAATGCATGAGACGACGATGATCTACGTCACGCATGATCAGGTGGAAGCCATGACGTTGGCTGATCGCATCTGTGTATTGCGTGATGGCAATGTGGAGCAGGTCGGTACGCCGATGGAGCTATATGAGAAACCGCAATCGACTTTCGTTGCCGGATTTATAGGATCTCCAAAGATGAACTTCCTGACTGAAAAATTCGCCGATGCCTATAAGGCGCACACGCTTGGGGTGCGTCCGGAGCATCTTGAAGTTCGGGAAAAGGCTGGCACTTGGGCTGGAAAGCTCATCCATTCTGAAAATCTCGGTTCTGAAAGCTATCTCTATATCGATATTGGCGCAAAGGAACCGCTTGTCGTTCGTCAGGACGGGAAGCCAAGCCGGCAGCCGGGGGATCTTCTCCATGTTTCGCCCATCAACGACAATGTTCACCGCTTCGACCAATCGGGCTACCCGGCCCGGGCATGAAGCAAAAGCAGCACACAGCATAAAGTAAGGAAATAATCATGCCGATTCGTACGCTCGTCTGGGGTGAAAACGTTCACGAGCATATCAACAAGACCGTTGCCGACATATATCCGGAAGGTATGCACAATCAGATAGCCAAATTGATTGGCAAGGATGCCAATATCAGTGTGAAGATCACGACGTTGCAGGAACCCGAACATGGCTTGACCGACAAGGCACTTGAAGAGACGGACGTTTTGGTCTGGTGGGGCCATCGCGCTCACGGCGATGTTGCCGATGAAATCGTAGAGCGTGTTGCAAAGCGTGTTTGGGAGGGAATGGGCCTTATTGTTCTTCACTCCGGGCACTTTTCCAAGATTTTCAAGCGTCTGATGGGATCACCTTGCGCCCTGAACTGGCGTGAGGCAGGGGAACGCGAGCGTCTTTGGGTGGTCAATCCAGGACATCCGATTGCCAAGGGGTTGCCAGCTTATTTCGAGCTCGAGAATGAGGAAATGTATGGCGAACCGTTTTCGGTTCCAGAACCTCTGGAAACAGTTTTCGTGTCATGGTTTCAGGGTGGCGAAGTTTTCCGCTCGGGACTGACCTATCGCAAGGGCGCGGGTAACGTTTTCTACTTCCGTCCTGGTCATGAAACCTATCCTACCTATCATGATGAGACAGTGGGCCTGGTCTTAAGAAATGCCGTCAATTGGGCCTATAATTCCAATCGGTTCCCGCACATTACGGATGCTCCGAATGTGCCTGTAGAGAAGGCTCTGGAGCCTATCAAGGCTCGGGGTGAAAGTTTGCACGAGGCTGGCGAAGAAGGCTTCCGCTAGACCTTCAAGTACGATTAGAGATGATGAATATCGATCGCGGCGCTTGCACTCGGGGAGTGCAGCGCGCGTTTAAAGGACCGCAAGCATGCGTTTATTGATCCTAGGAACCGGCAGCATGGCCAATGCCCATGCAAAGAATTTCTCTGAAATTGAGGGGGTGACACTTGCGGGTGCTGTCGATGTGAACATCAATAGTGTCGAAGCGTTCCGCGAAAAATACAATATTGAGCGGGCCTTCACATCGCTCGATGACGCGCTTGCATGGGGTGATTTTGATTCGGTTGCCAATATCACGCCCGACAACATTCACTATGCAACCACTATGCAATGCCTAAGGGCTGGCAAGCATGTTTTCTGTGAAAAGCCTCTGGCCGTGAACCATCAGGACGCGATGGAAATGGCTCAGACGGCGGAAGCGGCACATCTGGTCGGTATGGTCAACTTGACCTATCGCAATGTCGCGCAGTTGCAGGCTGCTCGTAAACTCGTGACCAGCGGTCAGATCGGGCAGGTCAAGCATGTCGAAGCTTCATATCTGCAAAGCTGGCTTGTTGCGAAAATGTGGGGCGAATGGCGCACTGAAAGTCGTTGGCTTTGGCGGCTGTCGAAAAAGCACGGCTCAAACGGAACTCTGGGCGACGTTGGCGTCCATATTCTGGACTTTGTGGTTTATGCCACCGACACAGAAATTGACGAAATATTCTGCCGGTTGAAAGCCTTCGACAAGGCTGACGGCAACAGGATCGGCGAATATGATCTTGATGCGAATGACAGCTTTACCATGACAGTCAGCTTCACAAACGGCGCGCTGGGCGTCGTGCATTCAAGCCGTTGGGCAACGGGCCATGTCAATGAATTGAGGTTGCGGGTCTATGGCGACAAGGGATCGCTGGAAATCCAGCATCGGCATGATGGCTCAAAATTGATGGTTTGTCTCGGCGACGATGTTGAAGCTGCAACGTGGAAAGAACTTGATGTCGAGCCGGTCTCAACAAATT
Source organism: Phyllobacterium sp. GQ127 (assembly GCF_059758635.1). Lineage (NCBI taxonomy): Bacteria > Pseudomonadati > Pseudomonadota > Alphaproteobacteria > Hyphomicrobiales > Phyllobacteriaceae > Phyllobacterium > Phyllobacterium sp. GQ127. The sequence goes on along the minus strand of NZ_JCAXDZ010000001.1, from coordinate 662,538 downwards.
ATCAGCGTTTCGTTGAAGCGGTTGGACAGGGCAGAACATTAGAGCCGTCATTCCGCCACGCCGCAAAATTGCAAAAAGCAATAGACCTTGCCACGATCACGGAGATGGATCGCAAGGAACATCAGCTGGAAACAAATTCAGCGTAGCAACATCACCTTGCACATGGTTCCGGCCCTGAGGGCGGGGGCATGTGGTTCGCGGATGATAAGGCATTCGGCATCGCTCAAAAACTTCAGCATTGACGAATCCTGCAAGGGAAAAGGCGTGGCTGTGAGCGTGCCGTCGGCATTTCGTGTAAGCGTGGCGCGCACATAGTCCTGACGTTGATCATTCGTGTCCATGTCACGACCCAAAACTGCTGCACGCAGGTTGGAGTGGTGCTCCAGCCCAAGCATCGCGCGGATCAGCGGTACCAGGAAGATGTGACCGCATATCAAGCTGGATACGGGATTACCCGGCAGGCCCAGAATATTCATGTCGTTCAATCGCCCGAACATGAGTGGCTTGCCGGGGCGCAAAGCAATCTTCCAGAAATCGAGTTTCATGCCCTTGGCAGCTAAAGCAGGCTGAACCAGATCATGATCACCAACGGATGCGCCGCCGAGCGTTACTAGAATATCCGCTTGAGCTACCACGGCGCGGTCTACAGCCTCGCTCAAAGCTTCCAGTCGGTCTTCTGCTATGCCAAGATCAATAGGCAAACCACCTGCCTGGCGTATGATTTCGGCCAGACCAAAAGTGTTTGAGGCAATAATCTGGTCGGGCCGGAACACTTCGCCAGGATTCACCAATTCATCGCCGGTTGCAAGAATTGCAACTTTTGGTTGCCGATATACCCGCACTGCGGGATAATTTGCTGCGGCAGCCAGTGCAAGGGCCGAAGGATCGAGCGTTCGGCCATTTTTCAACAGCAGATCACCCTCCTGAAAATCCAGTCCCGCCTTGCGAATATTTTTGCCGAGGGTAATCGTCTCTTTGATTTCGACTTGGGAGCCGTGGGCAATGGTATTTTCCTGAATTACCACGCTATCAGCACCAGCAGGAACGGGCGCGCCGGTGAAAATTCGAACAGCCTCTCCAACGCCCAACGAACCTTGAAAGGCATGACCCGCTGCAGATTGGCCAATCAGTTTCAAGTTGACGGGGACGTTTGCGATATCGGCAGCGCGAACAGCATAGCCATCCATCGCCGATGCGGCGAAGGGCGGTTGTTGCCGTTTTGCATAAAGGTCTTCAGCCAGAACACGCGCCCCGGCTTCGCTTAGCGGAACTGTTTCCGCATCTGTTCTGACAGCGGCACCGACGATGCGCGACAGGGCTTCATCAACGGGGAGGAGTCCAGCCATTTAACGCTCGCTGGCAGTAATATTGGCAGACCAATCGCCAGATTTTCCGCCGGTTTTCTGCAAGAGCCGAATGTTTTGAATATTCATGCCCTTGTCCACGGCTTTTGCCATGTCATAAATCGTCAGACAGGCCACGGAAACAGCGGTTAGAGCCTCCATCTCAACACCCGTCTTGCCCGTCAATTTAACAGTCGCAGTGACGTGCAGGCCGGGCAATGTCTCATCGGCTTCAATATCGATCGATATTTTGCTCAACAGCAGTGGATGGCATAGCGGGATGAGTTCGTGCGTCTTCTTGGCGGCCATGATGCCAGCGATGCGTGCGGTGCCGATAACATCGCCTTTAGCGGCATTGCCGGTCTGGATAAGCTTTAGCGTCTCTGGGAGCATGGAAACAAACCCCTCAGCTGTTGCCAGACGCACTGTTTCAGTCTTGTCGCCAACATCCACCATATTGGCTGCGCCTGTCGCATCGAGATGGGACAGTTTGGAGGGCGTCATGCGGCATCCGTTTGCGATGTATTGCCGAATAGAAGTGATTTGGTTGCAGCTGTCACGTCGACTTGACGCATCAGGCTTTCGCCAACGAGGAATGAGCCGATATTGGATTGTGCCAACCGCCGACAATCGTCATGAGTGAACACGCCACTTTCGCTGACAAGGAATTTAGAGTCCGGCACCATGGCAGCCAGTCTTTCTGATACAGCCAGATCAACTTCAAAGGTGCGCAGATTGCGATTATTGATACCCAGAAGCGGCGAGGATAGTTTCAGCGCGCGCTCCATCTCTGCTTCGTCATGAACCTCGACAAGTACGTCCATACCGAGCGAGAACGCAGTTTCTTCAAGCGCAATCGCCAGATCGTCAGTCACGCTGGCCATAATGATCAAAATGCAATCAGCACCCCAGCTCCGCGCTTCATAGACCTGGTAGGTATCGAAGAGAAAATCTTTACGCAGGGCAGGGAGCTTCACCGCAGCACGTGCTGTCTTCAAGAATTCCGGCGCACCTTGAAATGATGGGCCATCGGTCAAAACCGAAAGACATGCTGCACCGCCGAGTTCATAGGCTTTTGCCAAAGCAGGCGGATCAAAGTCTGCCCGGATCAATCCCTTGGATGGGCTAGCCTTTTTAATTTCGGCAATCAGGGCAAATTCGCCCTTGGCGCGTTTCGACTTCAGAGCATCGAGAAAGCCACGGCAGCTATCTTGATCGGCGATATAGGCTTTGAGATCTTCCAGCGACGCGGTGGCCTTTGCGGCTGCGATTTCCTCGCGCTTATAGGCCTCAATCTTGCGAAGAATATCTACCATGGTCAGGCAACCCTGCTGTTTGACACTTGCACGAGGTTCTTTAGCACATTTCGCGCCGCGCCGCTGTCAATGGAATGAGCGGCCATCTCAATACCAGCCTTCAGATCGTTTACAGCTCCGGCTATTACAAGTCCTGCACCGGCGTTGAACAGTGTGATATCGCGATAGGCGCCATGTGCCCCATCCAGCACGGAAAGCAAGGAAACAGCATTCTCATCGGCTGTTCCGCCTTTCAGGTCCTGGGGGTCAACCCGCCTTAAACCAAACGTTTCCGGTTCAATTTCGAAGGTACGGATTGTACCGTTTTCGAGAGCGGCAACCTTGGTCACCCCTGCGGTGGTGATTTCATCCAGACCGTCGCCATGCACCACCCAAACCGACTGGGAGCCGAGATTTTTTAGCACATGCGCAATCGGCTCGACCCATTCGGGTGCGTAGACGCCAACCAATTGACGTTTTACGCCTGCCGGATTTGTCAACGGTCCCAAAAGGTTGAAAATAGTACGTGTTCCAAGCTCAACGCGCGCAGGGCCAACATGCTTCATTGCCTGATGGTGCATTGGCGCGAACATGAAGCCAATTCCCGCCTGCTCAATGCAGGTTGCTATGAGTTCCGGACCAATTTCAATATTAATACCAAGCGCGGCTAGCGTATCGGCGGCCCCTGATCGGGATGATAACGCCCGGTTGCCATGTTTTGCGACCGGCACACCGGCTCCTGCAGCGACGAAGGCAGCACATGTCGAAACGTTGTAGGACCCTGACTGATCACCGCCGGTGCCAACAATATCAATCGCGTCGACGGAAATGGCAACCTTGAGCATCTTCGAGCGCATGGCAGCAACGGCGCCTGTGATCTCATCAATGTTTTCACCGCGAACACGCAAAGCCATCAGCAGCGCGCCAATCTGGGCCGGGGTAGCCTGTCCCGACATCATGATGTCGAAAGCTTCAACCGCCTCGTCCTGGGAAAGTGCGTTGCCGGAAGCGGCAATACCAATGAAACGCTTTAGCTCAGCCATTATTCACACATTCTTACCGGGCGAGCGCCTGATCGATGACTGTCTTGTTGACTGTCACCGGATAGACGGTCTGCAATTGCGCTATCAACTGGTCGAGGAGATCATCTGCAAGACGCGAACCAAATGCATCTTTCTCTGCGGCTGTAAGAGATTCAGGACCGACATTGGCGGGTTCGATTGCCTCGGTAACCTTAAAGATCAACTTCGATCCATCGCTTGCCGATTCACTCATTCCAACCAAGCCCTGAGGTCCATCGAAAACAGAATCTACGCCACCTTGACCGAGGTCAGCATCCTTGCTTTCGCGCGTAATCCCACGCTTGGTTTCCTTGGTGAATTTGAACTCAGTGGCAATGTCGTCGAGTGACGTTCCATCCGCAACGCGCTTGCGAACTTCCTCAGCTTTCGCATTCAGCTGTTTTTCGAGTTCGGCTGTCTCCCAATGCTCGATGACCTTGGCTTTAACTTCGTCCAATGGCCGTTCACGGGCTGGCGTTACGCTGTCGACATCGTACCAGAGATAGGCATTCGTGCCGAGGCTGAACGGCTCATTGTCAAAACCGACATCAGCCTGGAAAATTGCGGCCATCTGGTTTTCATCAAACGGCAAGTTTGGAACGTCTTTTTCGTCGGGCGAGCGACCATTCTGGTCCACCGCATCGATCGTTACCACCTTCAGGTTTTGAGCTGCGGCAGCTTCCGCCATGGTCTGGCCATCAGCGCGCGCATTTTCGTAGGCGTCATGGACATCCGCTACGGCATTTGTCGCCTGTGCAAGGGCAATATTCTCACGAATTTCTTTTTCAACTTCAGGAAGCTGCTTGACTACTTCAGGTGTGACCGCAGTGACGCGAACAATCACAGGACCAAACGTTCCCTTCAATACGTCGCTTACGCCATTGGCTTGAAGCGCGGAGATTGGCTCGGCGATGGATTGGTCGGGCAGGGCACTCTTCGGGAATGTGCCAAGATGCACATCATTCATGCTCTTGCCTTCGGCCTTGACCAAATCCTCGAAGCTCATGCCTGTTTTAAGCTTTTCCAATCCAGCTTTCGCAGCAGCTTCGTCGGCAAATGACAGCTGTTCGATAGTGCGCGTTTCCGGTGTGGAGTAGCGGGCAATGTTCTTTTCGTACTCTGCCTTGATCTCTTCAGGCGTTACCGTTGCCGGGTTTGCAATATCCGACGCCTCAAGTTTGACGTAGCTGACCTTGCGGTATTGCGGCGCGCCATAGACTTCTTTGTTGGCTTCGAAATATGTCTTCAGGTCCGCATCACTTGGGTCGGCAACGCTTGAGACGAAGTTTTTCGGCATAGCTACATATTCAATGGTGCGCGATTCGCCTTTGTAAATAGCGATGGCTTTAACCAGCGTTTCTGGAGCCTTGATCCCGTCTGCGACAGCCTCGACGATCTGTTGGCGGCGTGCAACCTGGGCGCTATTGTCCAGATAGTTTTGCGGCGTCATGCCAGCATTGCGCAGAACGGCGTCAAACTGTGCGCTGCTGAACTGTCCGTTTGCGCCCCGAAATGCGGGATCTTCGGCTGCAAGCTGGGCCAGACGGTCTTTTGACAGACCCAAAGACATCTTGCGGGCCTGCTCATCAAGCAAGGCGCCGGCAACAAGCCGCCCCTGGACCTGATTGCTAATGCCGATGGCATCAGCCTGTTCGCGTGTCAGCCGTTGACCAAAGCGTTGCGACAATGACGCAAGCTCGCGGTCATAAGCCAAGCGGTAATCGAGAGGCGATACTTCGGAATCTCCCGCCTTGATGGCAGCATTGCCGTTAATGGCGCCAAGCAGGGTGCTCGACGCGCCCCAGCCTATAAAGCTGAGTCCGAGAAGAGCTAGAAGCAACTTGGCTACCCAGGTCTGGGCAACATTGCGGAGGGAGTCGAGCATATTAAAGTCACCGTATTAAACGAAACGCAGTTGAATCCTAGCGGGAATAGCGTGATGCAAAGCTTGTGTCGATTGCTTTATCAAGTGAATTTGCTAGTCAGGCAATCAAAGACTTCAGAAAATCGCCCAAACCATGACTTTCGTGACTTAAGGAAGAGAAGATGACCCCCAATATTCGCCCTCTCGTCGCCGGTAACTGGAAAATGAATGGCATGGGAGATCAGCTTGATGAACTTCGCGTGATCATTAATCGTCCCAACTCGGCAATCGGCGAAAAAATAGATGCTCTCATTTGCGTGCCTGCAACGCTTGTCTGGCGAGCTGCGCAATCCGTAGAGGGTGAGAAGTTGAGCATTGGTGGTCAGGACTGCCACGCAAAGCAGTCTGGCGCTCATACAGGCGATATTGCTGCCAGCATGCTGAAAGACGCGGGAGCATCGCACGTCATCGTCGGTCACTCGGAGCGCCGCACCGACCATGGCGAGACCGATGCCATCGTCAATGCCAAGGCGCGCGCTGGCTGGGAAGCTGGTCTTACTGCCATTATCTGCATCGGAGAAACCGAGTTGCAGCGCAAAGCAGGTTCGACGCTGGAAATCATCGCGACGCAACTTGCCGGGTCAGTTCCCGATAATGCCACCGCAGGAAATACGATTGTCGCCTACGAGCCCGTCTGGGCAATCGGAACCGGACTGACACCGACTGCCGAAGACGTGCGGGAAGTCCACGCATCTATTCGGGCGGCATTAAGCGATAGCTTTGGTGAGGAGGGTAGGGCAATGCGCATCCTCTATGGCGGGTCGGTGAAACCATCCAATGCTGTTGAACTTCTTGGTATAGAGAATGTCGATGGCGCACTTGTGGGTGGTGCGAGCTTGAAAGCACCGGACTTTCTAGCCATCTGTGAAGCATATCATTCCCTCTAAGCGTAAAACCGGGCTTGGTTTATCGACCGATACGGTGTAAAGAGCCGCGTCCGACACTTGAGAAGCAGAAAATACCCATGCAAACCGTCCTTATTGTGATTCATCTTCTGATAGTACTTGCCCTCGTTGGGGTTGTGCTCGTGCAGCGTTCCGAAGGCGGTGGTCTGGGTATTGGCGGCGGGTCCGGTTTGATGACGGCACGGGGTGCTGCAAACGTGCTGACCCGCGCAACAGCCATCCTGGCAACAGGGTTCTTTATCACTTCCTTGGCGCTCGGCATTCTTTCGCGCTATAGCGAAACGCCCACTGACATTCTCAACCGTATTCCGACGACGACAGGCAGTCAGCCTGCCGGTCAGCAGCCTCCTTCAAGCGGCGGTGTTCTTAATCAGTTGGGCGGCGCATCGTCGACCGCCCCGGCAACGCCAGCGGCACCAGCCCCCGAATCGACCGCGCCCGCGCCTACAGCACCGGTTACTCCAGCGCAGCCTGCAAATCCTGTTCCGAACTCGCAGTAAAACGCATACGGTTATATAGTTACGCGGAACCACAACAATGTGTTGCGGTTCCGCAACTTCTTTGATGCATCCATCATTCGTCAGGAATGATCACAGCGATTTGCATTGAGAAGGGCCCTGTCTTCAGTTATCGCAATATCAAGTTGGCCTAGGGGGCCCGGCAAGCGTCGCTTGGGACGCTTTGCAATCCATTCGGGAATACACATCATGTTGTCACGTCGCTCATTGCTTATTGGAATGTCGGTACTGGCCTTGGCCGGCCCTGCATCTGCCGAGCCGATCCTCAAGAAACTTACAAAGCCTTTCACTGGCGAACGCGATGCAGCAAAGCCGGTAGAAGTGGCGGAGGTGCGCACGCCAGCCCGTCCGAAGAAAACAAAATATGGCATTGACCCAAAATACATGCCGCAGGAAGTTGAATTCTCCGGGTACAAGCCGGGCACGATCGTGATCGATCCGCAAGCGAGATTTCTCTATCTGGTCCAAAGCGCCTATTCTGCCCGCCGTTATGGTATTGCCGTTGGCAAGGAAGGGCTCGAGTTCAAGGGTACGGCTGTTGTCCAGACAAAGCGCGAATGGCCTCGTTGGATTCCAACCAAGGAAATGATCAAGCGCGAGCCAGCTCATTATGCCAAGTATGAGAACGGTATGGATGGCGGTCCTGGTAATCCTTTGGGCGCCCGTGCAATCTATCTGTCACAGGGAAATCGTGACACCTATGTGCGTATCCACGGCACCGTGCAGCCTTGGACTATTGGTAGCTCAGCTTCCAATGGCTGCTTCCGCATGGTCAACGATCACGTTATTGATCTCTATGATCGCGTGAAAATCGGCACGGAAGTTGTTGTTCTATAACAACTAATACCGGATTTAATTGAACGGCCAGACTTTGCGTCTGGCCGTTTTGTTTGAAATGAAGAAAAGATTTGTGCGGGAAAACGGCGCTTCAGCCGAATTTTTTTGTGGCCAAATCACTTGCAAAGGACTAACGAGATAAGCCCATGGCCCGATATGTTTTCATCACTGGTGGCGTGGTTTCTTCCCTCGGAAAAGGCATCGCTGCAGCCGCTTTGGCGGCACTCCTCCAAGCTCGTGGATACCGTGTACGGATTCGCAAGCTTGATCCTTATCTCAACGTCGACCCCGGAACGATGTCGCCCTATCAACATGGCGAAGTGTTTGTAACCGACGATGGCGCCGAAACTGACCTTGATCTTGGTCATTATGAGCGTTTCACGGGGCGTCCTGCCAATAAGCAGGACAACATCACGACAGGGCGGATTTATCGCAACATTATCGAAAAGGAACGCCGGGGCGATTATCTCGGTGCGACGGTTCAGGTAATTCCGCACGTCACTGATGAGATCAAGAACTTCATTGTCGAAGGCAATGAGGATTATGATTTCGTTCTTTGTGAAATCGGCGGTACGGTCGGTGACATTGAAGCAATGCCTTTCCTTGAGGCGATCCGCCAACTTGGCAATGATTTGCCGCGCGGCAGCGCTGTTTATATCCACCTGACCCTCATGCCCTACATACCGGCTGCGGGTGAACTCAAGACCAAGCCAACCCAGCATTCGGTAAAAGAGCTGCGTTCCATTGGTATTGCTCCCGATATTCTTCTCATTCGCGCTGATCGCGAGATTCCGGAATCCGAGCGCCGCAAGCTATCGCTGTTCTGCAACGTCCGGGCTTCTGCCGTTATTCAGGCGCTTGATGTGGATACAATTTATGATGTGCCTATGGCCTATCATAAAGAAGGTCTGGATTCAGAAGTCTTGGCCGCATTTGGGATCGATCCGGCACCGAAGCCTCGCATGGAGCGTTGGGACGAAGTCAGCCAGCGCATCCACAATCCGGAAGGCGAGGTTACGATTGCCATTGTTGGTAAATATACCGGCCTGAAAGATGCGTATAAATCGCTGATTGAAGCGCTCCATCATGGCGGCATGGCCAATAAGGTAAAGGTCAATCTGGACTGGATCGAATCCGAAATATTCGAACAGGAAGATCCTGCGCCTTACCTGCAAAAGGTTCACGGTATTCTCGTGCCTGGCGGGTTTGGCGAGCGCGGTTCGGAAGGCAAGATACTTGCCGCCAAGTTCGCCCGCGAAAAAAAGGTTCCGTATTTCGGTATTTGTTTTGGCATGCAGATGGCTGTGATCGAAGCCGCTCGTTCCTTGGCTGGCGTCGAAAAGGCATCTTCTACCGAGTTTGGCCCAGCGAGCGAGCCCGTTGTTGGCCTGATGACCGAGTGGCTTAAAGGCAATATGCTTGAAAAGCGCGCGCAGACCGGGGATTTGGGCGGAACGATGCGTCTTGGCGCCTATGATGCGTTGCTCAAGTCGGGCACACGGATTGCTGATATTTACGGTTCTACCGACATTTCCGAACGGCACAGACATCGGTATGAAGTGAATATCGAATATAAGGACCGTCTTGAAGAATGTGGTTTGGTATTCTCGGGCATGTCGCCGGATGGCGTTCTGCCTGAAACGGTGGAATATCCTGACCATCCCTGGTTCATCGGTGTACAGTATCATCCGGAATTGAAGTCGCGTCCGTTTGAGCCACATCCATTGTTTGCATCGTTCATCAATGCGGCGATGGCGCAAAGCAGGCTCGTTTGATCGGCAAGGGTGTGACTTGAATTGCAGTCAGCATTGAGGCACACCCTTTCATCATGAGTAATTTGTCACCCCGCACGCCCCGTCCTGTCGACCATCTGGTTTTGCCCACGGCAGATCTGGAAATCGCACGCGTGCGATTGGAACAACTTGGGTTCACGGTCGCGCCTGTAGGGGTACATCCGTTCGGAACCGAAAATGTTTGCGTATTCTTCGGCGATAATAGTTTCCTTGAGTTTTTGGCCATAGGTCAGCGCGAGACATGCGAGGCTGAGGCGATTAAAGGCAATGTGTTTGTCGCGCGGGATCAGGCCTATCGGTTCCGTAACGGGCAGGAAGGTTTTTCTGCACTCGTCATGGGCAGCGAGAACGCAAAAGCTGACCATCAATCTTTCGCAGAGGCAGGGATTTCTGCCGGCAATATTCTGGATTTTTCCCGGCCGTTCATTTTGCCGGATGGCAAAGAGGACCGAGCGGGATTTCGCTTGGCTTTTGCCGCGGACCTGCGCGCGCCCGATATATTCTTCTTTACTTGCGAGCGCATAAACACCCCAAAGGTAGATCGGAGCGCGTTGCAATTACATGCAAATGGTGCTGCCGTTTTGCGGGAAGTGGTTCTTTCTGAGGTCAATCCCACGGATTTCCAGTATCCTTTGCAGGAAGTGATCAATCAGCGGGACGTCAACGCGCATTCATTCGGCATGGATATGGCTGCGGCCAATGCAAATATTACCGTGCTTACGCCATCCGGATTGAAGGCATTCACCGGCATAGAATCATCAACAATGGAGCGCGGTCTGCGCCTGCAAGCTTTCGTGCTTGGCGTTCGTGATCTGGCGGCAGTTGAATCTTTGCTCATCAGCAACAATATTCCAATCGAAAAGCGTGGCTCCCGCCTGATCGTGCACAAGGCACCAGGGCAGGGCGCTGCCATCGCATTTGAGGCCCTCTAATATGTCCCAGAATTCCATCGTTTCCGCTGGCAATGTCGCATTTTCCAATAGCGGCAGACTTTCGCTCATTGCGGGCCCTTGCCAGATGGAAAGCCGCCAGCACGCTTTCGACATGGCAGGCGCATTGAAAGAAATGACCGAAAAGCTTGGCATTGGCCTCGTCTATAAATCCAGCTTTGACAAGGCAAATCGCACGTCGCTCTCCGGCAAGCGCGGCTTTGGCCTTGAAAATTCCTTGCCGGTATTTGCTGATATTAAAAAGGAGCTTGGTCTTCCAACGCTCACCGATGTTCACACGGAAGAGCAATGCGCAATTCTCGGCGAAGTTGTCGATGTTTTGCAGATTCCAGCCTTTCTTTGCCGCCAAACCGATCTTCTGATTGCCGCCGCCAAGACAGGTAAAATCGTGAATATCAAAAAGGGTCAATTTCTTGCGCCTTGGGATATGAAGAATGTCGTGGCCAAAGTGACAGAAAGCGGCAACCCAAATGTGATGGTGACCGAGCGCGGAGCTTCCTTCGGTTACAACACGTTGGTGTCCGACATGCGATCCCTGCCAATTATGGCAAGCTTTGGCGCGCCGGTTATTTTTGATGCGACTCACTCCGTGCAGCAGCCGGGTGGCCAGGGTGGTTCGACTGGCGGTCAGCGCGAATTCGTTGAAACTCTATCGCGCGCGGCAGTGGCCGTTGGTGTGGCGGGTGTCTTTATCGAGACGCATCAGGATCCCGATAACGCCCCGTCAGATGGTCCCAATATGGTGCCGCTGGATCAGATGCCTCGTTTGCTTGAAAAACTGCTGGAATTCGACCGCATAGCAAAAGCTGTTTGACCACGCGCGACATTGTTCCGCAATTAAAGTTGGAGTTTTTTGCAACCATGGGCCAATTCACTCATTAACCCTTCATGCAAAAGCAAGAAGGAGTAGTAAAATGCCAACCAGTTCAGGTCATACAACAGCTATCCGCGCTTCACGTGTTATTGGCACCAATGTCTATAACACTGCCGGCGAAAAGATGGGCGAGATTGAGGATGTCATGCTTGATAAGACATCCGATAAGATAATGTTCGCAGTCGTCGGCTTTGGAGGTTTCTTGGGCATTGGTGAAAAGTACCACGCCATACCTTGGTCACTGCTCGACTATGACAAAAACAATGGCGGTTACACAGTTGGGTTCACCCGCCAGCAGCTGGAACAGGCTCCTGTGAACACAATCGCCGAGCTTACGGAAAATGATGGCCGCAAGGTAAGGGATATGTCGTTCTCTTATTATAAGGTCGATAAGGCGGCTTAACGTCGCTGATCTTCAAAAGAGGCCGCTTTCGAGCGGCCTTTTTTCCGTTTTAATGCACAAATCGACTTGTCAGGGTTTTCCTTGTCATCTTCATTCGCTATTCAGGGGCCAGCTTATGCTGTCCCACGTTTTCAAAAGGAACTCCCATGACTGCGATTGTCGATATTATTGGCCGTGAAATTCTGGATAGTCGCGGTAACCCGACTGTGGAAGTCGATGTCATCCTCGAAGACGGTTCCATGGGCCGCGCTGCTGTACCTTCGGGCGCATCGACTGGCGCACATGAAGCTGTTGAGTTGCGCGACGGCGGAACCCGTTATCTCGGCAAGGGCGTTCAAAAAGCTGTTGACGCAGTGAATGGCGAACTGTTTGACGCGATTGGCGGTCTAGAAGCAGAAAACCAGATCCATATCGATCAGACCATGATTGAACTTGATGGCACGCCGAACAAGAGCCGTCTTGGTGCCAATGCCATTCTCGGCGTTTCGCTCGCTGTTGCCAAGGCCGCCGCTGAGGCATCGGGCCTGCCGCTTTATCGCTACCTCGGCGGTCCAAACGCTCATGTCCTGCCAGTGCCCATGATGAACATCATCAATGGCGGCGCCCATGCCGACAACCCAATCGACTTTCAGGAATTTATGATCCTGCCAGTCGGCGCGTCATCTTTGGCAGAAGCCGTGCGTTATGGTTCGGAAGTGTTTCACACGCTGAAGAAGCGCCTCAAGGATGCGGGCCATAGCACAAATGTCGGCGATGAAGGCGGCTTTGCTCCAGATTTGAAGTCTGCTGAAGAAGCGCTCGATTTCATCATGGAGTCGATTGAAAAAGCTGGATTCAAGCCAGGTGAAGAAATCGCGATCGGTCTTGATTGTGCCGCCACTGAGTTCTTCAAAGGCGGAAACTACGTATACGAAGGCGACAACCAGAGCCGTAACCCGAAGGCGCAAGCTGAATATCTCGCTCAGCTCGTTGGCAATTATCCCATCATAACGGTCGAAGACGGCATGTCGGAAGATGATTGGGAAGGCTGGAAGCACCTCACTGATCTTGTTGGAAAGAAATGCCAGCTCGTCGGCGACGATCTTTTCGTGACCAACTCGGCCCGTCTTCGTGATGGCATCAAGATGGGTGTTGCCAATTCGATCCTCGTCAAGGTCAACCAGATTGGCACATTGTCTGAAACTTTCGATGCTGTGGAAACGGCCCATCGCGCTGGCTATACATCTGTGATGTCGCATCGTTCTGGCGAAACCGAAGATGCAACCATTGCGGATCTTGCAGTTGCTACCAATTGCGGACAGATCAAGACCGGATCGCTGTCACGTTCCGACCGGATCGCGAAGTACAACCAGTTGATCCGTATTGAAGAAGAGCTTGGTCCGCAGGCCAGCTATGCGGGCCGCGGCATTTTTCGCTTCATCTAATATTTGAACCTATCGAATCTAAATGGCGGGCTCAGGTCCGCCATTTTTTTGGGCGGATTAGAGCCCGCTGCCGCATGTTTCCTGATACGCATCAGTTTGAAGCTCATGAATGCTCAAGGCGATCTGAATGCCAAGCGCACCGCAAATAATCAGGCTGGATGCGGCTATCAGGATTCTCAATGCTGGCGACTTCGGAAATGCGGATATCGCGAAAATGCCAATACCCAGTGCATAGACAACAAGAGCCGCCAGCGCGAAAACGAGAACCCCAAATGGCCCGTCACAATCCACACCGGATTGCCCCATCGCCGTGTACTCATTTGGTGTTGTTATTAGTGCTATTATGGCGAGTGGAACTGCCAGTACCGGCAAAGCAATTGCGCTGATGTTTCGAATGCTCATACCGGCGCCATTAGATGTTTGTCAAAAGATGCCCGGACTTCGTAACATGGTTTTGAGGTGGCTGGTAATCGCCTGTTAAGCAAAACACTGTTTTATGAGTGTGTGACAAATCAGGCCATCGTGACCTGATTCCGTAGCGATCCGGATAAGACAATGTGGACAAAACAGAGACGTAAAACCAGGCGGGGGCGCTTAATTGTTCCGCTGCTCGCCACCCTGTTTTTCGCCTATTTCGGCTTCCATGCCTATCACGGCGAATATGGTCTTTATTCCACCATTAAACTGCAGGAGCGAACCCAGCTGCTTCAGGCTCAGCTTGCTGCTGTCGTCGAGAATCGCAAGGAGCTTGAACGACAGGTTAAACTTATGCATGATGGGACAATTGAGAAGGATATGCTGGACGAGCAAGCTCGCAAAGCACTGAACGTTTCCCGTCCGGATGAGGTCACGATAATGCGTGGTTCCGGAGATTTAGCTATTAACTGATATCCGGTTAATAGCTATTTTGTTGTGTATTTTGAACGTCTTATTTGCATAGCACTTATTCGATTCTGCGTATTGTAAGTTCTGTCTCTGCTGCTATTCTCTTGCGACCAAGTCACAGGGAGTGAGATATGGCCACGAGGGCGAAAAAAAGCCCTGCGCGTTCCGCGCAGACTTCTGCTGCTAAAGCACCAAAACCAATCGAATTCACCAAAGAGCAAGAGCTGGAAGCCTACCGGCAGATGTTGTTGATCCGCCGCTTCGAAGAGAAGGCTGGTCAACTCTATGGCATGGGCTTTATCGGCGGCTTCTGTCACCTTTATATCGGACAGGAAGCGGTCGTCACAGGCATGCAAATGTCGCTCAAGGAAGGTGACCAGAATATCACCGGCTATCGTGACCATGGTCACATGCTCGCTTGCGGCATGAGTCCGCGGGGCGTGATGGCTGAACTGACTGGACGACGAGGCGGTCTTTCGAAGGGCAAGGGCGGCTCGATGCATATGTTCTCCAAGGAGAAGCATTTCTACGGCGGTCACGGTATCGTTGGTGCACAGGTTTCGCTCGGTACAGGTCTGGCATTCGCCAATCGCTACCGCGACAATGGCAATGTCTCGCTTGCCTATTTCGGCGACGGCGCCGCCAATCAGGGCCAGGTTTATGAAAGCTTCAACATGGCATCGCTATGGAAGCTTCCTGTCGTCTACATCATTGAAAACAATCGCTATGCGATGGGCACCTCGGTTTCTCGTGCATCTGCCGAAACTGACTTCTCCAAGCGTGGTCTCTCGTTCAATATTCCCGGTATTCAGGTTGATGGTATGGATGTTCGTGCCGTTAACGCTGCGGGCGAGGAAGCAACAGCCTGGGCCCGTTCCGGCAAAGGCCCGATGATCCTTGAGATGCAGACATACCGGTATCGTGGTCACTCCATGTCGGATCCGGCCAAATACCGTTCGAAGGACGAAGTGCAGAAGATGCGCTCCGATCATGACCCAATTGAGCAGGTGAAGAACCGATTGATCGAAAAAGGATGGTCCACAGAGGACGATCTGAAGAAGATCGATAAGGACGTTCGCGATATCGTTGCAGATGCAGCTGATTTTGCGCAGTCCGATCCGGAGCCGGATGCATCCGAGCTCTACACCGACATTTTGCTCTAAGGGAGGCGCGATCATGCCTGTAGATATTTTGATGCCAGCACTCTCGCCAACTATGGAAGAGGGCAAGCTGTCCAAATGGCTGAAGAAAGAAGGCGATAAGGTCACGTCCGGTGACATTCTCGCCGAAATCGAAACCGACAAGGCGACGATGGAGGTCGAAGCTGTTGACGAAGGTACAATCGGCAAGATTCTTGTCGCCGAAGGTACTGACGGTGTAAAGGTGAACACCGTGATCGCCGTGCTGCTTGGTGATGGTGAAAGCGCTGATGATGCCGCAGCGCCCAAGGCAGATGCTTCCGCCAAGGCAGAAGCTGCGCCAGCACAGGCTGAGCCGGAAGCTCCCAAGCAAGAGACTGCTCCTGAAAAGACCAGCGTTCCTGCTGCGCCGAAAACTGAAGTTGCCGCTGATCCCGATATTCCGGCAGGCACCGAAATGGTTTCGACGACCGTTCGTGAAGCTTTGCGCGATGCGATGGCTGAAGAAATGCGCCGCGACGACTCGGTGTTTGTCATGGGCGAGGAAGTCGCTGAATATCAGGGTGCCTATAAGATCACTCAAGGCCTGCTTGATGAATTTGGTCCGCGCCGCGTTGTCGATACGCCAATCACGGAGCATGGCTTTGCCGGTGTTGGCGTCGGCGCTGCGATGACCGGCCTTCGTCCAATCGTTGAATTCATGACATTCAACTTTGCCATGCAGGCAATCGACCAGATACTCAACTCTGCTGCCAAGACGCTCTATATGTCTGGTGGTCAGATGGGTGCGCCGATGGTTTTCCGTGGCCCAAGCGGTGCAGCCTCACGCGTGGCAGCCCAGCATTCGCAATGTTACGCTGCATGGTATAGCCACATTCCCGGTCTGAAGGTCGTTATGCCTTATTCGGCTGCCGATGCAAAAGGCCTGCTCAAGGCTGCAATCCGCGATCCTAATCCGGTGATCTTCCTTGAGAACGAAATCCTCTACGGTCATTCCTTCGACGTGCCGAAGCTTGATGATTTCGTACTGCCAATCGGCAAGGCCCGTATCCACAAGAAGGGTAAGGACGTTACGCTCGTCTCGTTTGGCATCGGCATGAACTATACGGTGAAGGCTGAAGTCGAGCTTGCCAAGATGGGTATTGATGCGGAAATCATTGATCTGCGCACAATCCGCCCAATGGATATTCCAACAGTGGTTGAATCTGTGAAGAAGACAGGTCGCCTTGTGACCATTGAGGAGGGCTATCCGCAGTCTTCAGTTGGTACGGAAATTGCCACCCGCGTTATGCAGCAGGCCTTTGATTATCTAGATGCTCCAATCCTGACGATTGCGGGCAAGGATGTTCCAATGCCTTATGCTGCCAATCTGGAAAAGCTGGCGCTGCCAAACATTCAGGAAATTATCGACGCCGTCAAAGCTGTGACCTACACAGCATAAGGGGAGGAAACCGATATGCCGATCAATATCACCATGCCGGCGCTTTCTCCTACGATGGAAGAGGGCAACCTTGCCAAATGGCTCGTCAAAGAAGGCGATAAGGTTGGTCCCGGCGATGTTATTGCCGAGATCGAAACCGATAAGGCAACAATGGAAGTTGAAGCCGTTGACGAAGGTACCGTTGCCAAAATCGTCGTTCCGGCAGGCACTGAAGGCGTCAAGGTCAATGCCTTGATTGCTATTCTTGCGGCTGATGGCGAGGATGTTGGCGCTGCTGCCCAAGGCGGTGGCGATGCTGCTCCTGCCAAAGCAGAAGCAAAAGAAGAGAAGAAGGCTGAGCCAGCCGCAGAAGCCCCCAAAGCCGATGCACCCAAATCAGAACCGGCCAAGGCAGAAGCGCCAAAGCAGGAAGCACCTGCTGCTGATGCCAAGGCGGGCGATCGTCCATTTTCATCGCCGCTTGCGCGCCGCATAGCCAAGGATGCAGGGATTGATCTTGTCGCGGTTACGGGCACTGGACCGCATGGCCGCGTTATAAAGAAAGACGTTGAAGCCGCTATTGCCGGAGGCGGTGCCAAATCGGCTGCGCCTGCCGCTGCAGCGCCAGCTACTGCTGCATCCGCGCCCAAGCCGATGTCTGATGACGCTGTGCTTAAGCTGTTTGCCGAAGGCTCTTACGAGCTTGTACCGCATGACGGCATGCGTAAAACAATCGCCAAGCGTCTTCTCGAGGCAAAATCGACGGTTCCTCACTTCTACCTAACTGTCGATTGCGAGTTGGATGCCCTTCTGGCCCTACGCCAGCAGATCAATCTTGCTGCACCAATGCGCAAGACCGACAAGGGCGATGTTCCGGTCTACAAGCTCTCGGTCAATGATTTCATCATCAAGGCGATGGCTTTGGCCTTGCGCGATGTACCGGAAGCCAATGTTTCCTGGACCGAAAGCAATATGGTCAAGCACAAGCATTCCGATGTGGGTGTGGCTGTCTCCATCCCCGGTGGATTGATCACACCAATCATCCGCAAGGCAGAAGAGAAAACCCTGTCGGCAATTTCCAACGAAATGAAAGACTTGGCCAAGCGCGCGCGTGATCGCAAGCTGAAGCCCGAGGAATATCAGGGCGGCACGACAGCAGTCTCCAACCTCGGCATGTTCGGCGTGAAGGATTTTGCGGCGATCATCAACCCTCCACATGCCACCATCCTTGCCATTGGGGCAGGCGAAGAACGTGCTGTGGTGAAAAAAGGCGAGATCAAGGTTGCTACGGTAATGTCCGTTACGCTTTCAACCGATCATCGTGCGGTTGACGGGGCCCTTGGGGCAGAACTCGCTCAGGCTTTCAAGCGGCACATTGAAAACCCGATGGGTATGCTGGTCTGAGAAAAGATATGAAAACAGTCCTCTGCTATGGCGACTCACTGACCTGGGGATATATCCCGGGAGGATCGGGTCGCCATGCACTGGCTGATCGTTGGCCAAATGCGCTTCAGGCAGAGCTTGGAGCGGGCGTCAATGTCGTCGCGGACGGTTTGAACGGTCGCACGACTGCCTATGATGATCATCTGTCAGGATTTCAAAGGAATGGTGCCAAGACACTGACCACCGTTCTTGGCACCCATTTCCCTCTCGATCTGATCATTATCATGCTTGGCACAAATGATATGAAAGCATTTATCTGCGGCAATGCGCAGGGTGCAAAACGAGGCATGCAGCGGCTGATTGAGATCGTCCGCACAGCGCCATACCAGTTCAATGCCCAGCCACCGCAGATACTTGTCATGTCGCCGCCCGCATTGGGCGAAACGGAAGGGCCGGAATTCCGGCTGACCTTCGAGCAGGGCATTGAGCAGTCGCGCTTGCTTGCTGCGTTTTATCGTGATGCCGCAGATATTGCCGGTTGCGCTTTCTTTGATGCCGGATCCGTTGTGAAAACATCACCGCTTGATGGCGTACATCTTGATGCAGAAAATACCCGGGCAATCGGCAAGGCCGTTGCACCCATCGTTCGAGACATACTCGATCTTTAATTCAGGAGGATAATGGTCTTGGCCAATAATTACGACGTGATCATCATTGGTTCTGGCCCTGGCGGCTATGTGACCGCAATTCGTTCCGCGCAGCTTGGCCTTAAGACCGCTATTGTCGAGCGGGAGCATCTGGGCGGCATATGTCTCAACTGGGGCTGCATACCGACCAAAGCATTGCTGCGTTCAGCGGAGATTTTCCATTACGGCCAGCACGCCAAGGACTACGGTCTTACTATTGAAGGCAAGATTTCCGCCGATATCAAGGCTGTTGTGCAGCGTTCGCGCGGCGTCTCTGCCCGCCTGAATGCCGGCATCGGCTTCCTGATGAAGAAGAACAAGGTCGATGTGATCTGGGGCGAAGCAAAGCTTTCAAAGCCTGGTGAGATCGTCGTCACAAAGACTTCAAAGAAGCCCATGGAGCCCCAAAATCCGGTTCCGAAGAACGCGCAGGGCGAGGGCACTTATACTGCCAAGCATATTATTCTCGCCACCGGCGCGCGCCCTCGTGCGCTGCCAGGTATCGAACCGGATGGCAAGTTGATCTGGACATATTTCGAAGCCATGATCCCGCCGGAAATGCCTAAGTCCCTTGTAGTCATGGGCTCGGGTGCGATTGGTATCGAATTCGCATCATTCTATCGCACCATGGGTGCGGAAGTCACAGTCGTCGAGCTTCTGCCAAATGTCATGCCTGTGGAAGACGCGGAAATATCCGCCATTGCCCGCAAGCAATTCGAAAAGCAGGGTATGAAGATCATCACGGAGGCCAAGGTAACCAAGGTTGAGAAAGCGGCAAATTCCATCACAGCCCATGTCGAAACCAAGGATGGCAAGGTTGAGAAAATTACTGCCGACCGTTTGATTTCAGCTGTGGGCGTTCAAGGCAATATCGAAAATCTTGGGCTTGAAGCGCTCGGCGTGAAGACAGATCGCGGCTGTGTGGTCATTGATGGTTATGGCAGGACCAATGTTCCGGGCATTTATGCCATTGGGGATGTGGCTGGCCCCCCCATGCTGGCGCACAAGGCCGAGCATGAGGGCGTTATCTGCGTTGAGAAGATAGCAAATGTCCCCGGGGTGCATCCAATGGAAAAAGACAAGATTCCTGGCTGCACTTATTGCCACCCGCAGGTCGCGTCTGTCGGTCTGACCGAAGCCAAGGCCAAGGAAGGCGGCCGTGAAATCCGCGTGGGCCGGTTCCAGTTTGCTGCAAATGGCAAGGCCATTGCTCTTGGTGAGGATCAGGGTTTGGTAAAGACCATCTTTGACAAGAAGACCGGCCAGCTGATCGGCGCTCATATGGTTGGTGCAGAAGTGACTGAACTGATACAGGGCTTTGTCGTTGCCATGAATCTGGAGACGACGGAAGAAGAACTCATGCATACGGTATTCCCGCATCCAACCTTGTCGGAAATGATGAAGGAAAGTGTGCTGGATGCTTATGGGCGCGTGCTTAACGCCTGATAGTTGAGGCGACAGGAAAGGAACCGAAGCTGGTAGTCATCAAAGACAGCAGGCCGTGGATCAGCTTTTCATGGTTGATCCTAAAATGGTCGACCCTGATCGGCATCGTGCTGGGGTTTGTGCCTGCTGCCTTGAGTCTGGTTTCAGGCAACACCATATCAGTCAACGGTTTGGCAATTACTGGCTGGACCGGAGTTTGGATGGTAACTTTTGCCTTTGGCTTGGGCGGGTTTCTTTTCGGTGCTATATGGGCCTTGGTATTTCGCGCCATTGCCATGGCGTCTGGACGCTAAAAAAGGGAACGAAGAGATGGATCAGCCAGTCGGAATAATGGGTATGCCCGAAGTCGGTTTCTTCGGCATGCTGCTTATCGGCTTCCTTGCTGGCTATATTGCCGAGAAGGCGATGAGCCGCAATCATGGGCTTTTCACCAATATTTTGGTTGGCATCGCCGGTTCCTTTGTTGGCGGGACGCTGGCAGGTCTGGTGAATTTCAATTTCTATGGATTCTTTGGAAATCTGATCGTTGCGACAGTTGGCGCAATTCTCATCCTGTGGGTCTTTGGTAAAGCCAAAGCCGCAAATTAGGATATTCTAATGGTAACGGTACTCGACACCATCGATCAAAAAAGGCGCTTGCGCCATCCGGAAAAAGCTAACCGTCCGGACACGGAGCTTCTCAAGAAGCCTGATTGGATACGTGTAAAAGCGCCCGTATCGAAGGGATACTCCGAAACCCGCGATATTGTGCGTTCCCATAACCTTGTCACGGTTTGTGAAGAGGCCGGCTGTCCGAATATTGGTGAATGCTGGGATAAGAAGCACGCGACCTTCATGATCATGGGCGAGATCTGCACGCGTGCCTGTGCATTCTGTAATGTCGCAACTGGCCTGCCGAAGGCGCTGGACCCTGAAGAGCCGGAGAATGTTGGCAAAGCAGTCCTGAAAATGGGTCTGCAACACGTCGTGATTACATCTGTTGATCGTGATGATCTGGCCGATGGCGGGGCGCAGCATTTTGCCGATGTCATCCTGGCCATTCGCCGCATTTCTCCCGGCACGACCATTGAAATTCTGACCCCCGACTTCCTGCGCAAGCCCGGCGCACTGGAAATCGTTGTTGCTGCCCGTCCAGACGTCTTCAACCATAATCTTGAAACTGTGCCTTCGAATTATCTGAAGGTTCGTCCGGGTGCGCGATATTTCCATTCCATAAGGTTGTTGCAGCGCGTCAAGGAAATCGATCCCACCATCTTCACTAAATCCGGCATCATGGTTGGGTTGGGCGAAGAGCGGAACGAAGTTTTGCAACTTATGGATGATCTTCGCTCTGCGGATGTGGATTTCATGACGATTGGCCAATATCTCCAACCAACGCGCAAACATCACGCTGTGCTCAACTATGTCACGCCTGACGAGTTCAAGTCTTACGCCACTATCGCCAAGACCAAGGGCTTTCTTGTTGTTGCCTCGAGCCCGCTCACACGTTCCTCGCACCATGCGGGCGAAGATTTTGCCAGATTGAAAGCTGCGCGCGAGGCGCTGCACGCAAGCCGCGCCTGACAAATGCCGAAGTTTGACACGACTCGACCTGTCGCCCACCGCGCAGAGCAGATGTTCGACCTTGTTGCCGATGTGGAAAGCTACCCGCAGTTTTTGCCGATGTGCGAGAGCTTGAAAGTACGCTCGCGCAAGGAACGGGACGGCAAGGTGCTGCTGATTGCGGATATGACAGTCGGCTACAAGCTTATCCGTGAAACCTTCACCAGTCAGGTTTTGCTGAAGCGCGAAGAAAACATCATCGAAACCAAATATATTGATGGTCCATTCCGCTATCTCGATAATCGCTGGCAGTTCGTTCCGGATGCAAATCCTGAGCGATCGACAGTGAAATTCTATATCGATTATGAGTTCAAAAGCCGTACGCTCGGATTTCTGATGGGCTCGATGTTCGATATTGCGTTCCGAAAGTTTACCGAGGCGTTTGAAAAGCGTGCGGATGCCATTTACGGTGTCGACGGCAAATCGCCAATTGCTTGAGAAGAGTTTGCCCGTGCAGGACGAAAACACCGAATATCAGCTTTGTGTCGAAACGCCATCCGTGGATGACTATCTTCGTCTTCGAATAATCTCGGGGTTAAGTCCGAAGGGCAGGGAAGCTGCCGAAATCGGACTACCGAACACCATTCACGCCGCGATCATTCGATATCAAGGCCAAGCAGTTGGAATGGGCCGGATTGTCGGCGACAAAGGCTGTTTCTATCAGGTCGTTGATATTGCAGTCGATCCGGAGCACCAGGGCAAGGGGCTAGGCAAGATCATCGTGGAAAATCTGGTGGACTATGTGCAAAACAATGCACCGGATGGTGCCTATTGCAGTTTGATTGCCGATGGTCCCGCTAAATATCTCTACGAAAAATTTGGTTTCGAGCCGGTCACTCCCAAATCGATTGGTATGGCGCTGAGGGTCAAGCGGACTTAGTTTCAAGTGCCGAAAGTGCCATATCTAGCGCAGTATTGACCGCGGCCATGCGAATTGAGGCCCGTCCCTTATCTTCAAACAGGTGGTGTGCGGCAACGGGCTCCTGACCCTTCAGTGCCAGTCCAAACCACACAAGTCCGACCGGCTTTTCCTTCGACCCGCCGCCGGGTCCCGCAATGCCGGTGACAGAAAGCGCAATTGCTGCGCGGGAGTGGGCAAGCGCACCCGTGGCCATTGCCAACGCCACTTCCTTTGAGACAGCGCCGTATTTCTCGATCATTTCCATAGGAACGCCCAGCATGTCATGTTTGGCTTCGTTAGAGTAGGTAACGAAGCCTCTGTCGACAACATCGGAAGAGCCGCCAATATCTGTCAGCGAAGCGGCAATTAGTCCGCCAGTGCAGGATTCGGCGGTAACCAGCAGGATACCCTCACGCCGGCACGCTTCAAGCAATGCTATTGCCTTGGTTTCTGCAATAAGTGTGCTCATTCAGGTAGTCCGCCAGGATATATGACCGAGGCAGTTGCTATTGCGGCTATCCCTTCCTCGCGTCCGATAAAACCGAGTTTTTCATTTGTCGTCGCTTTTATAGAGATACGATCCGGCGTAATGCCCAGCATTTTTGCCAAAGCTGCGGTCATAGCTTCGCGGTGGGGCCCAACCTTGGGTGCCTCGCAGATTAAGGTAATATCCGCATTGGCGATCCTTCCGCCAGCCTCTTTCACAATCTTCACTGCATGTTCAACGAAGATGTGGGAAGCGGCGCCCTTCCACTGGGGATCAGAGGGCGGGAAGTGCGTCCCGATATCTCCGGCGCCGCGCGTCGCCAGCAGGGCATCAGTTAGGGCATGCAGGGCGACATCAGCATCTGAATGCCCCGAAAGCTTCCTATCGTGCGGGATGAACACGCCAGCCAACCAGACACCATCGCCCGGTTCGAATGCATGAACGTCATATCCATTGCCGGTGCGCACGTCCGGGAAGGAGAATTGCTTTTGCGACAGACGATCATCGGCCATTTCAATATCCTTTGCCCAGGTGAGCTTTGTATTATCAGCGGACCCTTCGACTATGCGCACGGGCAGACTGTGCCATTCGGCGATGGCGGAATCATCTGTAAAGTCAGAGCGTCCGGCGGCATAAGCTGCATTATGGGCATCAAGAATGGGCTGGTAGGGGAAAGCTTGAGGGGTTTGCGCTGCATATAGGCCTGCACGAGGAACCGTTGCACTCACCATTGCATCGGGGCCAGCAGCCTTCAATGTATCGGACACCGCCAGTACCGGCAGGACACCGATATGAGGAGTAAGATTAAAGATAACACGCTCGAGCAAATCTGCAGCTATGAAAGGCCGCACGCCATCGTGAATGAGTACGTGATCGATTCCCGCATTGTTCAAAGCCAATAAGCCAAGACGGGTTGATTCCTGCCGCGTTGGTCCGCCGGTAACAGCCTTCACTTTATCGGCGACATCGCCCAGCGCCTGGGCAAACAGTGCGCCATCCTCTTTGTGAATGACCACGACAATTTGATCGATCATGGGACAGCCAAGAAAAGCCCGAACCGTATGCATCAGCACGGCTTCGCCGCCGATCCTGCGATATTGCTTGGGACCTTCGACGCTTTGGCCAGCGCGTTCGCCGCGTCCTGCTGCCACGATGACAGCAGCTACTCGCAGTTTATTGTCGTCAGTCTTGGCAGGCACAATTCTCTCCGATCAATCAATCTGCGTTACCCTTTGCCAAACCGAAAGGCTAGAGGCCTTAGTTATTAAAGGTCGAAAACTGATCAGAGAAAGGCGTGGATTGCCTTGCGAAGCAGCATGATCCTGTCTAAAGGTTAGGCTATTATAAAATTGCATACGAAACAGGCAGACGTGGTGATCGATTTAAAGCAACCATTGACCGTAGGCGGCGTCAAATTGCGCAATCGCGTATTTCTGGCGCCGATGTCCGGCGTATCGGATTTGCCGTTCCGCCAGCTTGCGTGGCAGGCTGGCGCGGGAATGGTCGTATCCGAAATGGTCGCGAGTGCGGAGCTTTGCACGCGGGAGCGTGGAAATCTGCTGCGGCTGAAGGGCGATGGATTAGGCACCCATGTCGTGCAGATTGCTGGTCGTGAAACCAGATGGATGTCGGAGGCCGCTCGTATTGCCGAGGGTGAAGGCGCCCATATCGTGGACATCAATATGGGCTGTCCTGCAAAAAAAGTAACTGGAGGCCTGTCCGGATCTGCGCTTATGCGTGACCTTGATCACGCTTTGACGCTGATTGAGGCAACCATCAATGCCGTCAAAGTGCCCGTAACGTTGAAAATGCGTCTAGGCTGGGACGATAATAGCATCAATGCGCCGGAACTTGCATCCAGAGCGCAGCAGGCGGGTGTACAGATGATAACGGTGCATGGGCGCACACGCTGCCAGTTTTATGAAGGCAAGGCGGATTGGCGGGCGATTCATGCGGTGCGTGATGTTATCTCCATACCGCTTGTTGCCAATGGCGACGTTCTGACCCGTGATGATGCTATTGCGATCCTGAGAGATTCTGGAGCCGACGCTGTCATGGTGGGGCGGGGATCATATGGGCAACCGTGGTTGCCGGGCTGGATTGCTGGCGATAGCAGCACGACGGGCCCCGAGACGGTGGCTGACTATGCGATTGCCCATTACGAAGCAATGCTGGCGCATTATGGATCAACGACAGGTATCCGCCATGCGCGCAAACATCTTGGCTGGTATCTCGATTTGCACGGGGTTGATATCGGCCCTGCCACGCGCGGTTCCATCATGACGGAAACCAATCCACTCCTTGTGGCAAAACGTTTGCACGATGCTTTGAGCCGCCCGCAGACAGATTTGAAGAAAGTGGCTTGATGACGGTACCTGAAAATACGCTTGCGAGCATGGTTCTCAATTCACTGCGCCATCCCGTGATAATGCTGGATGAAGCGGGTTATATCTCCTACGCCAATGCGGATGCGGAAGCTTTTTTTCGTTCAAGCGCCACAATCTTGAGCCGCAATACACTTGATATGCTGCTGCCCTTTGGCAGCCCTCTATTGGCTCTTGTTAAACAGGTGCGCGAGAGCCCATCGCCGGTAAATGAATATCGCGTGGATGTCTCATCGCCGCGCCTTGGCCAAGACCGGATCGTCGATCTTTACGTGACGCCGGTGAGCGAGTCTCCGGGGTCCATCGTTATCCTGTTCAAGGAACGTTCCATGGCGGAAAAGCTTGACCGCCAGATGACGCATAGGGGCGCTGCGCGTTCGGTTACGGGCCTTGCCTCGATGCTCGCACATGAGATCAAGAATCCTCTGTCAGGCATACGCGGTGCAGCCCAGCTGCTGGAAACCGGTCTTAATGACGATGACAGAGCTTTGACGCGGCTGATAACCGACGAAACTGACCGTATTGTATCGCTTGTAGATCGCATGGAAGTGTTTTCGGATGAGCGACCGATTGAACGGGAAGCAGTCAATATCCACGTGGTTCTGGATCACGTCAAAGCTATCGCCAGAAACGGTTTCGCCAGCCACATAAAGTTTCATGAGGATTATGATCCCTCGCTGCCCTATGTTTTCGCCAATCGCGATCAACTTGTGCAGATATTTCTCAATCTCGTAAAAAATGCAGCCGAATCCATAGGCGCAAACGAGCCCGGTGAAATCACACTCTCCACGGCATTTCGCCCCGGAATCAGGCTGTCGGTACCGGGGATGCGCAACCGCGTTTCGCTCCCGCTTGAATTTTGCGTTTCCGACACCGGCGCTGGCGTTTCACCCGATATCATGCCGCATTTGTTTGATCCGTTTGTCACGACAAAACCCAACGGTTCTGGCCTTGGGCTTGCACTTGTAGCGAAGATCGTTGGTGACCATGGCGGTGTCATTGAATGCGATTCATTTCCCCGCAAGACAACATTCCGGATTTTGATGCCTGCTTGGCAAAACGGTCCGCTTGACGATGACCACGCAGATGACAATCCATACCCCACTAAGACAGGATTCTGATAATGAGTTTGGGTAGCATTCTCGTAGCCGATGACGATGCGGCAATCAGAACGGTTCTCAATCAGGCGCTTTCGCGTGCCGGTTATGATGTTCGCATAACGTCGAATGCCGCAACGTTGTGGCGCTGGATCTCGGCAGGTGACGGCGATCTCGTGATTACCGATGTGATCATGCCGGACGAAAATGCCTTTGATCTTTTGCCGCGTATAAAGAAATCCCGTCCGGATCTGCCGGTTATCGTTATGAGCGCGCAAAACACGTTCATGACAGCTATTCGCGCCTCGGAAGCTGGTGCTTATGAGTATTTGCCAAAACCGTTTGATCTGACCGAATTTGTCAGCATTGTTGGCCGGGCTTTGGCTGAGCCGAAAAAGAAGCTCGACAAACGACCTGTAGATGAGCAACCCGATACATTGCCGCTGGTGGGTCGTTCTCCCGCCATGCAGGACATTTACCGCGTGCTTGCCCGTATGATGCAGACTGACCTGACGGTCATGATTTCCGGTGAATCCGGTACGGGCAAGGAATTGGTGGCTCGTGCGTTGCATGAATATGGTCGGCGACGTAAAGGGCCCTTCGTTGCAATTAATATGGCGGCAATTCCTCGTGATCTGATTGAATCAGAATTGTTCGGGCATGAGCGCGGAGCCTTTACCGGAGCGCAGAACCGCTCAAGCGGGCGTTTCGAACAAGCCGATGGTGGAACACTTTTTCTCGACGAGATTGGCGATATGCCAATGGAGGCCCAGACGCGCCTGCTACGTGTCCTGCAGCAGGGCGAGTACATGACCGTCGGTGGACGAACACCGATCAAGACGGATGTCCGTATAGTTGCGGCAAGCAATAAGGATCTTCGCACCCTCATCAATCAGGGGTTGTTTCGCGAAGATTTGTACTACCGCCTTAACGTGGTGCCGCTGCGTTTGCCGCCGCTGCGTGAACGCGGGGAGGACATTCCTGATCTGGTCCGGCATTTCTTCAAAATGGCGGTCAAGGATGGTCTTCCGGAAAAACGCATTACCGGCGCCGGTTTGGATCTTATGCGCCGTTATCCCTGGGCGGGAAATGTGCGTGAACTCGAAAACCTCGTTCGGCGCTTGGCAGCGCTCTATCCGCAAGAAGAAATCAATGCGGATGTCATTGAAGTTGAACTGAAAGCGGATTTGCGCCCCGCAGAGCCATCATCGAATGGCTTGGCGAATGAAGACATTACCATTGCTCAAGCAGTGGAATTGAATATGCAGCGGTACTTTCTGTCCTACGGAGACGACCTGCCGCCAGCGGGACTTTACCAACGCGTACTAGAAGAGGTTGAGTACCCGCTTATCCTGTCGTGTCTGACTGCCACTCACGGCAATCAGATCAAGGCCGCCGAGCTTTTGGGGTTGAATCGCAATACGTTGCGCAAGAAAATTCGCGAATTGGGAGTCAATATCTACAAGAACAATAAAAGCGACCGCTAAGGGCGGCCGCGTAAACGGCCACCCGAATATTTCTCTCAGGCAATCGGTCCGAGATAGTCGAGCTTGCCTACTGAAACGCCATTATGGCGCAGGATGTTCTGCGCGGTTGTGACGTGAAAATAGAAGTTGGGCAAAACGAACTTGGTGATGTAATCATCGCCGCTCAGCGTTGTCTTCAATTTGCCGAAGCTCAGCGTGACTTCTTTTGAAGAAGCGTCACGAAACGCGCTTTCATCCACGCTTTTCAGAAAATCCACTGTTTTTGCAACGCGCTCCTGCAACTCTGCAAACGTCTTCTCTTCGTCGGGCATTTTAGGTGGTTCGATAGAGGTAAGGCGGCCAATAACACCTTTTGAGGTATCGCTTACCCGCTGTACCTGACCGGAAAATGGCAGCATGTCCGGTGCAAGCCGCGCATTGATAAGTACGTCTGGGCTTATTTTCTTCTCAGTCGAAAACGCTTCTGCCTTATCAATCAGCGATGAAACAATGGAAAGCCCGCGTAACAGAGCGGGTATTGAAATAGCGTAGGTTGAATTGGACATGGGTGTCTTTCTTGGAAGGTCGTTGCAACTGCATGGATGCCAACTTCACGCGCAGCTGGCTGAGTGGCAGATACGCCTCAGCTTTGTTTTTTCAAGGCCAGCGCCAAAGATTGCCGCCATTCAGACGTATCTGTCTACACTGTTTGGCGCTTTGGCTGATATATTTCTATGTATTCGCTGTTTGCGTGAACGATCCGGTTTCGCCCTTGATTTTTGGCGGCGTAGAGGCACTTGTCAGCTGCCACAAGCGCTTCTTCCAAAGGCTGGCCTGGCTGGTGAATAGCAATACCGACACTCACGGTGACGTTCAGTTCAGAAATGCGCAAGTAAGTGGGGATTTCCCGCATACCCATAAGAATTTTGTGTGACAGCCAATCAGCTTTGCCAATGTCGGCATTGGTGAGAAAAAGAGCAAATTCTTCGCCGCCGAACCGTGCGGCAAAATCCCATTCGCCAATAACGGATCGCAGCAAGATGCCGATTTCCTGTAAAACGCTGTCGCCGACTGCATGTCCATAACGATCATTGATTGATTTGAAATGGTCGGCATCAATGTAGAGGATTGCGCCTGCACTTTTCGCTGGGTCGCACAACGTAATTTGCCTTTGCGCTTGGAGATAAAATTCATTCCTGTTTGACAGTCCCGTCAAATCATCTCTGCGCGATGCAAGATCAAGCAGCGATGCGGTCTGTTTCAGGCGATAGTTCAAGCCAACCAGAAATGAACCGAGTGGAGCACTAACAATTATGACGATGGCCGTTGTCACGATCAGAACATTGTTAATTTGGCCCAGATCAACCAAGGCAAAGAACGCCACAGCTAGGACATTTGCCGCGATAGTTGCCATTAAGACCATTATGACGACCTGTCGATAAGGCGACATATTGCCAAATTTGGTCATCCAGAAGTCGTAGGTCGTCATTGCACCCACCGCGAAGTTGATACACTTAATTACAACCGTGATTTGTGAAGAAGCTATGCGTAAAACGCCGTAAATTTTAATAGTTGGCTGAATTGTTGATGTTTCATGTCGACTATTGCAAATGGTTGTGCATTTCACACAACCCAAACGATAAAGCGTTGCATTTCCGCCACAATGTGTTGCATGAGTGCCACTTGGTTGGGGTCACATAGCAATGCTCTTGTCAAACTCGGTCAACACATTGAATGGTTCTGTATCCGGCGCTAGGGGCGGCGTTACGCAGAGGTTCTTTTCACGTCTGGGTATTGCAACAGTAATACTGGCGTTGCTGACCACAGGCGTAACATTCCTTATTCTGACCGGGGTTACACCGATCCATCCGGATAGCGATGTAACTTTGCTGCTGACCAGCATCAATGCGGTTTTAATCGTCGCGCTCATTTTGTTGATTGGCCGCGAAATTTACCGTGTTGTCCAGGCGAGGCATCGGGGAAAGGCGGCATCCCGTCTTCACGTGCGTCTCGTTGTGCTTTTTTCGCTCGTGGCTGCCGTGCCGGCAATGATCGTGGCAATTGTCGCCTCCATCACCCTGGATATGGGGCTTGATCGGTGGTTCGAAATGCGAACCTCAACGATTGTAAAATCGTCGATCAGCCTGGCGGAAGCCTATATTCAGGAAAGCGCACGGAATCTGCAGTCCACGAGCCTCGAAATGGTCGATGACCTGGACACGCAACGCACATTGTTTGATCTGGACCGCAGCGGTTTCGTCCGGCTAATGACACAGCAGGCACTCGGGCGGAACATGATTGCGGCGTCGATAATCCGTACTGACGGAAGCACGGTGGTGCGCGCTGATATTCAAACGGCAACACCGATACCGACAGTTGCAAAGTCAGTTCTTGAAACTGCCTCTGACGGAAAACCTGTGCTTATTCCGCCAGATCAGACCAATCTGTTGAGTGCCGTCATCAAACTGCGTGAGATCCCGGGCGTATTTCTCTATGCGATACGGCCGGTCGATCCGGATATTCTCAATACCAGTCGGGCGATGGAGAAAAAGACCGCTGACGCTGCAATCGCCGCCGACGGCAATGGCATCACAACACAGATTCTCTTTGCGATGCTGTACTTCGGATTGACGCTTACTCTGCTTCTCTCTGCAATTTGGACCGGCATTGCGGTAGCGGATCGTCTCGTTCGCCCAATACGCTTGCTCATCGGTGCAGCCGATAATGTTGCGACTGGCAATCTGAATGTTTCTGTTCCTGTTCACCGCTCTGACGGTGATGTCGGGTCATTGTCCCAGACGTTCAATACAATGGTCCGTCAATTGGGCAGCCAGCGCAAAGACCTTGTTTCGGCGAAAGATCAGATCGACGAGCGGCGCCGCTTTTCAGAGGCTGTGCTGTCAGGCGTTACCGCAGGTGTCATCAGCGTCAATGCTGATGGCGCGATCGGCATTTTAAATCGCTCTGCTGAAACCATGCTGGCACTCGATCCGATTGCCTCGCGTGGTAAAAACCTGTCCGCTCTTGTTCCGGAAATCGGTCTGGTATTTGAAGTGGCGCATGCCACCGGACGATCCGTCTATCGTGAACAGGTAACCATGTCGCGTCGTGGCAGCGCCCGGACATTTAACGTTCAGATTACCGTGGAAGATGCTGAATCCATAGAACACTCATATGTTGTGACCGTCGATGACATAACGGATCTGGTTGAAGCGCAACGCTCATCTGCCTGGGCCGATGTGGCGCGGCGCATTGCGCATGAAATCAAGAATCCGCTTACGCCCATTCAGCTATCGGCAGAACGCTTGCGCCGCCGTTTTGGCAAGGTGATCACTGAAGACCGGGAAGTTTTCGACCAATGCACCGCAACCATTATCCGGCAGGTCGGCGATATTGGTCGCATGGTTGACGAGTTTTCGTCGTTTGCGCGCATGCCCAAGCCGGAGATTAAGGCGATGGACTTGCGTGAAGCGCTTCGTGAAGCTTCGTTCCTCGTGGAAGTAAGCCGCAGCGATATCCGTTTTGAACGAGATTTCGGTACCGTGCCGTTAATTGGTCAGTTTGACAGCCGTCTTTTGGGGCAAGCCTTTGGCAATGTTATCAAGAACGCCGCTGAAGCGGTGGAGGCGGTTGTCAAGGAAGGGCATGTTGACGGCCATATCCTCATCAGATCACGCGCGCAGGAGGGTTCGATCGTTGTTGAAGTTCTCGACAGCGGCAAAGGATTGCCGCGCGAGCATCGTCAACGTCTGCTCGAACCCTATATGACGACACGCGAAAAAGGGACTGGCCTTGGCCTTGCTATCGTCAAGAAGATCGTTGAGGACCACGCCGGTCACATAGAACTACACGATGCGCCGGACGATTTTTACGGGGGGCGAGGCGCAATGATCCGCATGATTTTTCCAATGAACCAATCTGCTTCCGCAGATTCAGAAAATCCCGATAAAACGGCAAAACAGGTGAATTCAAATGGCATCTGACATTCTTGTAGTCGACGACGAAGTCGATATCCGCGAGCTTGTTGCAGGCATACTGAGCGACGAAGGTTATGATACGCGCGTGGCATCGGACGCCGACAGCGCTCTGGCTGCCATAGATGAACGAATTCCGCGTCTCATATTCCTTGATATCTGGATGCAGGGTAGCCGTCTTGACGGTCTGGCCCTGCTTGATGAGATCAAGCTGCGTCATCCGGAAATTCCCGTTGTCATGATTTCGGGTCACGGAAACATCGAAACAGCTGTCTCGGCAATCCGCCGGGGTGCCTATGATTTCATTGAAAAACCATTCAAGGCTGACAGGCTTATCCTGATTGCCGAGCGCGCGCTTGAAACCTCCAAGCTTCGCCGCGAAGTCTCCGACCTGCGCAAGCGTTCGTCGGAGAGCTTCGAGCTTTTAGGCTCTTCGCTATCCATGAATCATTTGCGGCAAACAATTGAGCGCGTGGCGCCAACCAACAGCCGAATCATGATTACCGGTCCATCAGGCGCCGGTAAGGAACTGACGGCCAGGGCAATTCATGCCTTGTCCAGCCGGTCGAAGGGTCCATTCGTCAATCTCAATGCTGCGACCATCACGCCTGAACGTATGGAGGTTGAACTTTTCGGTACGGAATCCGATGGCGGCGAACGCAAGGTTGGCGCGTTGGAGGAGGCACATGGTGGCATTCTTTATCTCAATGAGATCGCTGATATGCCGCGTGAAACGCAAAACAAGATTCTGCGCGTTCTCGTCGATCAGCAATTTGAGCGTGTGGGCGGTACCAAGCGGATCAAGGTTGATGTGCGGATCATCTCGTCGACGGCGCAAAATCTTGAGGCGATGATCGCAGAGGGCCGTTTCCGCGAGGATCTTTTTCACCGGCTTGCAGTTGTTCCGGTTATTGTTCCGCCGCTTGCGGACCGCCGCGATGATATTCCCGCTCTGGTAGACTTTTTCATGGCACAGATCGCTGATCAGGCCGGTATCAAGCCACGCAAGATCGGCCCCGATGCGATGGCGGTTTTGCAATCGCATTCCTGGCCGGGCAATATTCGGCAGTTGCGCAACAATGTTGAGCGATTGATCATCCTTGCTCGCGGCGATGATCCTGACGCTGTTATCACCGCAGATCTGCTTCCAGCGGAAATTGGCGATACTTTGCCCAAGGCTCCTACAGAATCTGACCAGCACATTATGGCCTTGCCGCTGCGCGAGGCGCGTGAGCGTTTTGAGAAGGAATATCTGATCGCGCAAATCAACCGATTTGGCGGAAACATCTCGCGTACGGCGGAATTCGTTGGTATGGAACGTTCGGCACTGCACCGGAAGTTGAAGTCCCTCGGGGTATAGCAAAATGCGAGTAATTATCTGCGGGGCGGGCCAGGTAGGTTATGGCATAGCTGAACGGCTTGCCGCCGAAGATAATGATATTTCCGTCATCGATACGTCTGCGGAACTCATTGAGGTTATTCGCGATACGCTGGACGTACGCGGCTTCGTTGGACATGGCGCTCATCCGGATGTTTTGGCGGCGGCAGGCGCTGATCAGGCGGATATGATTATTGCCGCGACGCTTTATGACGAAGTAAATATAGTTGCGTGTGAGGTCGCGCACGCGTTGTTCAATGTGCCTACCAAGATTGCGCGTATCCGCGCGCAGGCCTATCTTCAATCGCACTATCAGGATCTATTCTCACGCGATCACATGCCCATCGACGTGATCATTTCGCCGGAATTGGAAGTGGGCGAGATGGTGTTGCGGCGCATCGCGCTTCCCGGTGTTAGCGATGTCGTTCGGTTTGCCGATGAGAATGTAGCGGTATTGGCCATCGAATGCCTTGAGGACTGCCCGGTCATCAACACGCCCTTGTTTCAGCTTACCGATCTTTTCCCCGATCTGGTTGCGACAGTCATGGCAATTGTGCGTAATGACAAGCTGTTCATACCTCACTCGACAGACCAGATGTTTAGCGGCGATATCGCTTATGTCGCTTCCATTAAATCGCAGATCCATCGAACATTAGCTTTATTTGGCCATGAAGAACCTGAGGCGACCCGCATTGTCATTGCTGGCGGCGGCAATATCGGCCTTCATGTTGCGCAGACTATCGAAGCGAAGCAGTCAAAGACCAAGGTCAAGCTGATAGAGCCAAATCTCAAACGCGCCAACACGATCGCGGACGAGCTTCGCCGGTCCCTGGTTCTGCACGGCAGTGCGCTGGATCAGAAACTTCTCTACGAAGCCGAAATACAGGATGCCGACCTGATGGTCAGCCTGACGAATGACGATCAGGTCAACATGCTTGCAGGTGTCATGGCAAAGCGCATGGGCTGCAAGTCCAATCTCGTGCTGATCAACAATCCTGATTATCTCGACTTGAGCAAATCACTTGGCATAGACGCGCATATCAGCCCGCGCAGCGTCACGATTTCCCGTGTGTTGCAGCATGTCCGCCGAGGCCGAATTCGCGCTGTTCATAGCGTGCAGAAAGGGCAGGCGGAAATCATTGAAGCGGAAGCGTTGGAAACCTCGCCGATGGTTGGTGCTCCTTTGCGCGAGCTTGATTTGCCGGCTGGCTTGCGGATAGGCGCAATCTATCGCAATGGTGAAGTTATCAAGCCCGATGGTAACGTTCGCATAAAACCAAAAGACAGAGTGGTGCTTTTTGCCACGGCGGAGACAGTCAAGCAGGTTGAGCAGATGTTCCGGGTCAGTCTCGAGTTCTTCTAGCGTAGTTGAGCTGAATAAAAACAAAGAGTTGCATTGTAGACCTGCATTCAAGAAATCCTCCATCTCACAGCTTCCAATCCATGAGTATGACAATGCCCAAAACATTTGCTTTCGTCGGAAACCTGAATCGCAATGCTTTGCCCGGTCAGGGCAAGGGCATCAGTGTGTATCAGTTCGATACCGAAACCGGCGATCTCGCGCTTGCGAGTGAGTATCTGGCAATCGATAATCCTGGTTATCTGGCAATAGATGAGCAGCGCAAGCGTCTCTATGCAGCAGTTGAAATTCCCGAGTGGAATGAAAATCTCGTAGCCGCGTTCGACATTGATCCCGAAAACGGTGCGCTGTCCTACATCAACATGCAGTCCACACTCGGGAATACCACGTGCCATCTGGGCTTTGATCAGACGGGTGAGAAGATTTTCGCATCCAATTACACCGTGGCTCCGTTGGGAGAGCGTCCGGGCAATGCAATTGTTGCCTTCGCCATTCGTAATGATGGCGCTATTGACCCTGCCTTTGCAGCCGCTTGCCATGAAGGCCGAAATGCCATCCTGCCGACCAAGAAAAGACAGCATGGTCATTGTGCGGTGGCTAGTCCGGATAATAGGACATTATTTGTCTGTGATCTTGGGTTGGATCAGATCCTTGCTTATGAAATGCCCAAGCAGGGCGCAAAGCTGAAACTCGCCGCGACGCCGTTTACCCAGTTTCCGGAAGGTGCAGGGCCGCGCCATTTGACATTTCATCCCAATGGCAAAATTGCCTACGTTATCAATGAATTAAACTGCACTGTTTCTGTTTTGGATTATGATGCTGAAAAAGCCAGCCTGACAATATTGCAGACTTTGCCAACAATTCCTGACGATTTCACCGAAACAAATACATGCGCGGAGATTGCTGTCAGTGCCGATGGTCGTTTCCTTTACGGATCAAACCGTGGCCACCACAGCATCGTAACGTATTCCATCGAGGATTCCGGAAAGATTTCACTGGTCGGATGGACGCCATCGCAAGGTATTGGCCCGCGTAATTTCATTATCGATCCTTCCGGAAAATTCATGCTGGTGTCGAACCAGAAGGGCGGCGGTATTGCAGTGTTCAGACGCGATATCGAGACGGGAGCGTTGGAAGACACAGGCAAGCGTGTTGATTTGCCGACACCCATGCGTATCGTCTTCGGCACGTTTTAAGGAGCCTCAGAATGTCCCGAATTGCCTATGTAAACGGACAATATGTGCAGCATTCAGATGCCGGGGTGCATATTGAGGATCGCGGCTACCAATTCGCTGATGGCGTCTACGAGGTATGCGAGATTGCCCGCGATAACATTATGGATATGACGCGGCACCTAGACCGGCTTGGTCGTTCATTGTCAGAACTGAAGATCGCCTGGCCGATGGAGCGCAAGGCATTGCAGCTCATCATCAGGGAAGTGGTGCGACGGAACAAGGTTCACAATGGTCTTGTCTATTTGCAGGTGACACGCGGCGTTGCCCGCCGCGACCATGTGTTCCCGTCAGCTGATACGCCGCCCTCGCTCGTCATTACTGCCAAGCGCACCAGCCCGGCGGCATCCGCAGCACGTGCTGCAAAGGGCATCAAGGTAATCACAGTTCCTGAAAACAGATGGGAGCGGGTGGATATCAAATCGGTAGGGCTGCTTCCAAACGTGCTTGCCCGCCAGCAAGCCAAAGAGCAGGGGGCTCAGGAAGCCTGGTTTGTGGATCCGGATGGGACCGTTAAGGAAGGCGCTGCCACCAATGCGTGGATTGTCACAAAGGACGGCGTTCTTGTTACGCGGTCAGCGGAAACCGGTATTTTGCGCGGCATTACCCGAACGACAATCTTTGATGTGGCTAAAAAGCTTGGTTTGAAAATTGAAGAACGGGGATTTTCAGTAGACGAAGCAAAAAATGCAAAAGAGGCTTTCATCAGCGCCGCAACCACTGTAATTATGCCCGTTGTTGACATCGATGGCGTTGTGGTCGCAAACGGGCACCCCGGTACTATAACACTTTCGTTACGCGAAGCGTTTTTTGAGATTGCGGAAAAAACGCCATCCTGTTAACCCGTGAGTGAGGGGACTTTACAAACGCTGTTTTCCACCTCCTGTTGGAGCAGGGTTACCTGTTTCCACTGCAGAATTTTGCACGAGACACATTTGCTGATCGCATAAAAGGATAAAAACAATGGCTGAACGATCGCAGAATCTTCAAGACCTTTTTCTGAACTCCGTCAGAAAACAGAAGATTTCTCTGACAATCTTCCTGATAAATGGTGTAAAACTGACCGGTATTGTTACTTCGTTTGACAATTTCTGCGTGCTTTTGCGCCGTGACGGCCATTCGCAGCTTGTTTACAAGCATGCCATTTCGACCATCATGCCAAGTCAGCCTGTGCAGATGTTCGAAGTTGAAGAAAGTGACTAACCGCATTTGACCAAAGAAAATACGCGTAACGCAGACAAAAAGGGCGGAATTGCCGAGGATGGCGATACCGCCCGCGAAGCTACTCGCGCGCTCGTCATAGTTCCAGTGTTGCCGCATCGCTTTGCAGATGGTGGCAAGCAGGAAGATCACAAAACACCTGCCTACTACCGCGAATTTCAACGCAGCGATGAAGCACGCCTGGAAGAGGCCAAAGGTCTCGCTCGCGCCATTGATCTGGATATTGTCCATTCCGACATCGTACAGGTCTCTGCGCCCCGACCAGCAACGCTGCTCGGTTCAGGCAAAGTCGACATGATCGCTGAGATCATTGAAGAAACGCATGCCGAACTGGTGATTGTCGATCACGCACTGACACCCGTACAGCAGCGCAATCTTGAAAAAGCGTGGAATGCCAAGGTTCTTGATAGAACTGGACTTATTCTGGAGATTTTCGGTCGTCGTGCCCAAACAAAAGAAGGCACGTTGCAGGTCGAACTGGCGCATCTGACCTACCAGAAAGGCCGGTTGGTTCGAAGCTGGACCCACCTTGAGCGGCAGCGTGGCGGCGGCGGATTTTTGGGCGGGCCGGGTGAAACACAGATTGAGTCTGACAGACGCGCACTGCAGGAAAAAATTCTGCGTATCAAGCGCGAGCTGGAAACTGTTGTCCGCACACGCGCCTTGCACCGTAGCAAGCGCCGCAAGGTTCCGCATCCCATCGTTGCGCTCGTAGGCTATACCAATGCCGGTAAATCCACGCTTTTCAATCGCATGACCGGCGCCGGAGTGGTCGCGGAAGACATGCTCTTCGCAACGCTTGATCCAACCTTGCGGCGAATCCGCCTGGAACATGGCGAAATGGTTATCCTGTCTGATACGGTGGGATTCATATCAAACCTGCCGACGCATCTTGTTGCGGCATTCCGGGCGACACTTGAAGAAGTTGTCGAGGCGGATCTGATCTTGCACATACGCGATATTTCCGATCCGGATACCGCTGCGCAGGCCGAAGATGTTCATGCCATCATGGCCGATCTTGGTATTGAGCGAGGCGATACGAAGCGCATTATCGAAGTCTGGAACAAGATTGACCTACTGGATGAGCCGGGCAGGGAATCTGCGCAAAGGCTTAGTGCCGCTGCCACAGGCAACGAACACCCAATTCCTGTTTCGGCGATCACGGGAGAGGGCGTAGACACCCTTCTGGCTGAAATTGAAAACCGCATCGCCGGAAAGCTTGCTCATGTGAAGCTTACATTAAAGCCAGAGCAAATGGGCCTCATTGATTGGATTTACCAGCACTCCAGCAATCTGAAGCGCAAAGATGAGGATGATGGCTCAGTTGTACTGACCATGGATATGACGGTGACTTCAAATGCCGTTTTACAAGAGAAACTGCTGACCAAAAACAAAGCCTAATTCACTTCTTGGTCTTTGCTTCGCTCCAGAGTGCCTCCATTTCGTCCAGTGTAGCATCTTCAAGGGATTGTTGGCGTTCTGTCAGCTTGCGCTCAATATAATGAAAGCGTGTGCGGAATTTCTCGTTGGTTCCGCGCAATGCGCTTTCCGGTTCCAGTTTCAAATGTCGACCAAGATTGACCATGGCGAACAGCAAGTCGCCATATTCCTCTTCGGTCTTTTGCTGGTCGCCAATGCTTATTTCATGTCTCAACTCGGCGATTTCTTCTTCAATCTTGTCAAGAATGGGAAGGGCTTCCGACCAGTCGAAGCCCACTTTGGCGGCTTTTTGCTGTAATTTCAGGGCCCGCATCAGCGATGGAAAGCCCTGAGGAATATCGTCAAGAAATCCACTCGGCTCGGCAGTTTCAAGCTGCAATGCCGCCCGTCGCTCGCGCCGTTCTGCCTTCTCTTCAGCCTTGATCTTGTCCCACATGCCCTTGGCCATGCCTGCGCCACGGGCATTTTCGTCGCCAAAAACATGCGGATGGCGCCGTATCATCTTGTGCGTGATGGCTTGCACCACATCGCCAAAATCAAAAGCCTTCATTTCCTCCGCCATTCGAGCGTGAAATACGACCTGAAGCAACAGGTCGCCCAGCTCCTCGCGCAAATCATCAATGTCATTGCGTTCGATGGCATCAATGACTTCAAACGCTTCTTCAAGCGTATACGGGGCGATTGACTTGAAATCCTGCTCGATATCCCATGGACAGCCGGTAACAGGCGTGCGCAAAGCGGCCATGATGTCGAGGAGACGTGTAATTTCGCGCGATGGTTTCATTGCACGACCATAAGCGAGGTCACTCCTTACAGCCATCTCACATGCAAAGGCCGGGTCAATTGTCCACAACAAGCGGATCAGGCTCTACGCCCGATTTTCGACAATAGAATGACTGGCAATATGCCTATGACAACAATAGCAAGCGCCGCGATGGATGCTTCTTCATAAGTGCCACGTGCAGCTTCACCGTAAAGGTGCGTTGCAAAGGTTTCAAAGTTAAGCGGTCGTAGCAGCAATGTGGCTGGTAGTTCTTTTACGCAATCCACAAAAACGAGAAGGGCGGCCGCAGTCAACGCCGCTTTTGACAAAGGTAAATGGACATGCCGGAACGTACCGCTGGCACTTTGACCGAGCGTGCGCGAAGCGTGGTCGAATGAAAGCGGTATCCGCGTCAGCCCGGCGTCCATGCCGCCCGCCGATATGGCGAGGAAACGGGTAGCGTAGGCATATATCAGCGCTGCGCCTGATCCCATAAAAAGCAGACCGGTCGAAACGCCGAACCAGGCTATGGCATTTCTGTTTATGAACTGGTCCAGCCCCGCCAGCAGAATAAGGACACCAATGGCAATAACAGTGCCGGGTGCGGCATAACCGATAGTCGCCAGCCTGAAAAACCAGGCGGAAGCTGGTCCTGGCCGCAGACGGGCAACATAGGCAAGCAAGACGCCAAGCCCCACGGTGACTATTGTCGCTGTAAAAGCAAAAACGACAGTGTTGGCCGCCTCAATAAGAAACCGGGGCGAAAGCCCGGCAAATTGGAAACGGCGCCAAGCTTCGGTTACAAGATATATGGCCGGGAAAACAAATCCTATGAGAACTGGAATGGACCCGATGCAGAAAAATATCAGCCCTTGCCGCGAGGTTACTTTTAGCGGCTCGGAAATGCGGCTTCTCTGCGCGCTGATGGAGTAGCGTTGTTCGCGTCTTGCCCAACGCTCCATTGCCACCAGTGCAACGACGATGAAAAGCAGCGAAAGCGCGATCTGCGAAGCGCCCGGCAAATCGGCGCGCGTTATCCATGTTGTATAGATCGAGACCGTAAGCGTGCGGATGCCCAGGAATTCAGAGGCACCGATATCATTTAACGCTTCCATGAGTGCCAGACTGACACCAACTGCTATGGCGGGACGGGCGAGGGGCAGGGCCACCCGCCAGAATATGTGACGTCGCGAAACGCCAAGCGTACGGGCGGCCTCGATCAAACTGGACGACTGCATCAGGAAAAGTGCCCGTGTTGGAATATATACGTAAGGGTACAGGACGAAACCAAGCAGGATGATGCAGCCCGTCATGTTGCGTATATCCGGAAGGCGGAACTCACGCGGGCTGGAATAGCCGAAGAGCCAGCGTATCGCACCTTGCACAACGCCTATCGGGTGAAGAATATCCAGATAGGCGTAGGCGATAATATATGTTGGTACTGCCAGGGGCAGGATGAGCGCCCATTCGAGGATGCGCCTGCCCGGAAAATCATAGGCAGTGACGAGCCAAGCGGCTCCTGTGCCCAAGATTGCGACGAGCAGTCCCACGCCGCAAAGCAAAATAAGCGTATCGGCGAGTGCTGTGGGTAGGGTGGTCACAAGCAGATGAGACCATAATCCGGCTGAGCCTTGAATAGCCTGTAGCGCCAGTGCAAAAACAGGCAGGAGAACCAGAACAGCTATAATTGCTGCCGAGACGATCCATCCCGATCCGCTACGGCTGTGCCGCCGGTTTGTTGTTAACGGGGTGGTCAAACGCGCATCCATTCAAGGTAAGGACGAGCGCCCGTGAAGCCGGGCGCTCGTCCTTTTTGATTAGTTGTCGAAACCGACTTTGTCTACGAGTTCGCTTGCTTCTTTGCGATGGCTAACAACTTCGGTCAACGGGGTTGAGTCGATCTTGAGCTCGCCAAAAGAGGCAATGATCGGATCTGCTTTGGCACCGGCCTTTACAGGATATTCGAAATTGGCTTCGGCATAGATTTTCTGTGCTTCATCAGAAACCAGATATTCGAGCAGCTTGACAGCCTCGGCCTTG
Source organism: Phyllobacterium sp. GQ127 (assembly GCF_059758635.1). NCBI lineage: Bacteria > Pseudomonadati > Pseudomonadota > Alphaproteobacteria > Hyphomicrobiales > Phyllobacteriaceae > Phyllobacterium > Phyllobacterium sp. GQ127. The sequence goes on along the minus strand of NZ_JCAXDZ010000001.1, from coordinate 620,907 downwards.
TTTGGAGCATGTTTTGCAACTGCTGCGCCGCTGATATTGACCTGCGTTCCTCCATTTTTGAAGGTTGGAAGTACGACCTTGATTGCTTCGCCCCATTTGACCTGGTCTTCGCCGCCCTTTCCAGAGCGCATCAAACCAACATAGTAAGAGTTTGCAATTGCGATATCGCAGATCCCGCCAAGAATGTCCTTGGCGCCGTCGCGATCACCGCCGCCAGCTTTGCGGGCGAGGTTGCCTTTTACGGCTGCAAGCCACTTTTCGGTCTCGGCTGCATCATAATGGGCCAGATAGCTGGCAAAAAGCGCTGTGTTGTAAGGATGCTGGCCGGAACGAATGCAAATCTTGCCCTTCCATTTCGGGTCTGCAAGGTCTTCATAATTGAAGCTGGCTAGATCGAGGTCCTTGGCCGCATAAAGAACGCGGGCACGCATGGACAGGGCAAACCAGTTACCCTTTGGATCGCGCAAAGTTTCCGGAATGGATTCTGTCAAAACTGCGGATTCGACCGGCTGTGTGACACCTTTATCAACCAGATCGACGAGGTTGCCTGCGTCAACTGCCATCAAAATGTCTGCAGGAGAGCTTTCGCCTTCGCTGGCAACGCGTTCAGCAAGTCCGTCTTTCATAAATACGGTATTGACCGTGATTCCTGTCGAAGCCTTGAACGAGTCCAGCAAGGGTTGAATCAGGCCTGGTTCCCGGGTGGTATAAATATTGAGTTCGGCAGCGGATGCTGCGCCCGCACCAATGGCAAGAACGCCGGCCAGTACAATTGATTTTGCCGTATTGGATGGATGCATTGTAACCCCCTTGGAAAATGAAAAAACACAGTCATGGCAAAACCATACTTGATTGATCTTATCAAGTTTTTAGGATGTAGCTGGTTCCATATCACGAAATGTTGATTGGGTTTGTCTTTGGCTAGAGGGCTGGGAAAACCAACAAACCTTCTGCTTTTACCGTAAGGCCTATATGGTCTGCCGTGCCGGGAAGCCGGTCGAATGTCTTCACATGCAATGGCTCAGTCAGCCCTTCAACATTGACCATGATCTGTTCGGTATCGCCCAGGAATATCCGTTTGGCTATTTTCCCTTTCAGTTGGCTCTGGTCAGTGCTGACCGAAATCGCCTGAGGGCGCAAATAGGCGGTGACTGCTGTCCCGTCATTTACCGGGGCTGTACAAGCATAGGTGCCTATCGCTGTTTCAATATGCCCGTTGCGATAGATGCCCGGGACCTTGTTAAAATCTCCAAAGAAGTCTGCTGCATAGGGTGAATTTGGCGCGTCGTGCAGTTCATACCCTGTCCCTGATTGAACGATACGTCCTTGCCGCATAAGGATAATGCGATCTCCGGTTGAGAGCGCCTCTTCAGGATCATGCGTTACCATGATGACCGTTGTGCCCAACTCCCGCAGCAACCCGAATGTATCGTTTCGAACTTTCTGCCGTAATCCCGAATCCAGACTGGAGAATGGCTCGTCCATGAGCAGGATATCAGGGCTGGGGGCGAGGGCACGCGCCAAGGCCACGCGTTGCTGCTCGCCGCCGGAAAGCATGTGCGGGTAGCGCGTGATAAGCGATGCGATTCCTACATGCTCGATGACTTCTTGGGCGCGCTTAAGCGCTTGCTGCTTGGGCAAAGCCTTCAAACCAAACAAAATATTCTGTTCGGCCGTCAAATGCGGGAAGAGGGCGTAATCCTGAAATACAAACCCGATCTTGCGCATTTCAGGCTCAACGAAACGCTGCGGCCCGGCGATTTCCTCACCCTGCATTAACAGGACGCCACTGTCGGGGCTGTCGACGCCTGCAATAATTCTTAGAAGCGAGGACTTGCCGCAACCAGAATGACCTGCAAGGCAGATGATTTCACTCGCCTGGATCGACAGCGATATGTCTTTAAGCGCATCAACTGCCCCAAAGCGTCTGCTGACCGTGTCTAGCTGAAGAATCGCCGCTTGGTGCTCAGGTTTTTGCATGTTCATTTCGTTTGTCTCGGTCTGCTGCCATTGCATGTTGCCTTGATCTGTTAAATTGCGATGAAATGCAAATGATGTGCGGCTTTTCAAGGTAGGGCGCGGACAGGTTTTAGATGCGGCGGTTGACAATTCCGTGAAGCTATACAATCGTTGATACTGCGCATCCCGGTCCTACGGGCCGATAAATCATGCTGTCCGCCTGTGACAGCGATCAAACTGCGCCTCACCAAAATCCCAAAATTTCATTACCGAAAAGACGGAGGGTTTTCCCATGACTGATGCTCAATGCGTATGCGGTGGACTTAGACTGACAATGCGAAAGCCAACAAAGTTGGTTGCCGTGTGTCATTGTTTCGCTTGCCAGAGGCGAACAGGCACATCATTCAGCGTTAATGCGTTCTATGCGGCTGATAGTGTCGAGATTTCAGGAGCTGTAACGGAGTACAGCCGTGTTGCCGAAAGCGGGCGCAAGGTTCGCATGTATTTTTGCCCGAGCTGTGGTTCAACGGTCTATTGGAAACCCGATGCGGATCCGACAATTGTTGGTGTAGCAGTGGGTACTTTGGCTGACCCAAATTTCCCGGCGCCGACGATGTCAGTTTTCGAGCAATCAAAACATCATTGGGTGAGTTTTGCCGAAGGAACCGAATGTTTCCAGGCAAGTCCGGTGTAGGATTGCAATTGGCACGTCGACGCCAAAAACAACCGGGCGACCGTGCGGCGTTCGTCCACACTCAACTGTACAAGAGCGAGATTGCTCATCCGCAATTTCCTGGATGTCGTATGATCCGGGGAGTGTGACATTTCAACTTTACAGAGCGCCTACACTTAAGTCGCATAAGATAGATTATGGAACTAATGGGATGACCAAAACCCAGCTATGACGCGGTTTTGCTTGATCAAAAACCTTGATTAATGCATCGAGATCTAAATTGTAATGTCAGCAATATGCGCTTTGGCGGCTGTTGCCAGCCTGTGTGGTTCACATGGAAAAACAAAGTTCGTTCCACCTGCTGCTGCCCATACAATATCAAACTGCATCAGGCTTTCATCTGCATATGTCTTGATGTCGATCAGATGTCCCAATGGCGATACTCCGCCGATAGCAAAGCCCGTTTCCTTGCGCACATATTTCGGGTCGGCCCGATGCAATGGCTCGCCTGTCAGTTTGGCGGCCTTGTCGAGGTCAAGCTTGCGCGGCCCGGATACAAGGAAGAGATAAAGACTATTGCTGTCTGCACCCTGGAAAACCAAGGATTTGACGATTTGCGCTACCGTGACGCCGCATTGTACTGCCGCATCTTCAGCCGTATGCGTTGAATCAGCCATTTGGCGAATTTCGATGTCGAGACCGGCGGCTACGGCGGCCTGGCGGACACGTTCAACGCTCTTGCTCACAATTCGACCTCAAAAGACAGCCCGTCATAGGCCGGTTCGACACTGTCTGGAGTTTCGCGCAGCACAGTTCCATAATCCAGGGGTATATGCATATGTGTAAGATATGCTCGACGAGGCTTCAACTTATCAATCCAATCCATTGATTCTTCGAGTGAAAAATGGCTTGGATGTGGACGATACTGCAAAGCGTCGATGATCAAAGTATCAAGGTTGAAAAGCTGAGCTGCAGTTGTGTCGGGAAACGCATTCACATCGGAACAATAAGCAACATCGGCGATCCTGAAAGCCAGGGAAAGAATGTCGCCATGTATCTGAGGCAAAGGTAAAAACCTGATTGGTCCGCCCGGCCCGTCAATTTCGAAGGCTTCGTGATGGATAATCTCATGCGGTCGCAAGATCGGCGGATAGCTTGAGCCTTCCGGTGTTTTGAAACAGTAAGAAAATCCCTCCATCAAGCGTCTTTGCGTCGCTGCGTCGGCATAGATATTCACAAGATCGCGTCTGTCGATGACAAAGGTGCGCAAGTCATCGAGCCCATGAATATGGTCGGCATGGGCGTGAGTATAGACAACGGCGTCCAGCTTGCCGTGACCAAAATCGATCATCTGCGAGCGGAAATCCGGCCCCGTATCAACAATGACTGTTGTGGTGCCATGATCGCCAATACGCTCGACAAGCATCGATGCGCGCCGGCGTTTGTTTTTTGGCTCGTTCGGATCGCAATTGCCCCAGTCACCATTAAGCCGCGGCACGCCGGGCGACGAACCGCATCCAAGGATAGTGAAGCGCAAGCGATCAGGCATGAGCTGGCCTTGGCATCTTTGTAAACAGGCGGAACACATTGTCAGACGTTATATTGGCGATTTCAGCCTCGCTTACGCCAATCGTTTCGGCCAGAACAGCAGCCGTATGGCGAACGAAGCTCGGCTCGTTGCGTTTTCCGCGATGCGGCATGGGTGCAAGATATGGAGCATCGGTTTCGACCAAAAGCCGGTCGCGCGGAACATTTCGTGCAATCTCCCGAATTTCGGGCGAGTTTTTGAAAGTCAGAATACCGGAAAATGAGATATAGCCACCAAGCTCTACACCCACTTGTGCAAGTTCGGCACCGGACGAAAAGCAATGTAGAATGAAAGGGAAGGCGCCCTTCCCTGTTTCTTCACGCAAGATCGAGATCATGTCTTCGTCGGCGCTGCGCGCGTGAATGACCAATGGCAGCTGCGTTATTCTGGATGCCGAGATATGTGTCCGGAAACCCTGATCCTGCGCTGCGGGCGGCGCATAATCATAGTGATAATCAAGTCCTGCCTCGCCAATGGCCACGACCTTTGGATGTTTTGACAACTCGACAAGCTCGTCAACCGTCACATCCAGCTCTTCGTGGGCATTATTGGGATGCGTGCCAACGGAGGCGTAAACGCTCTCATAGGCCTCCGCGATCGCAATGATGCTATCGAAACGGCGAACACGCGTGCAAATCGTTACAAGGCGCTTGATGTCATTATCAAGCGCCCGCTGAACGATGGCATCGCGTTCCTCGGCGAAATCTGCAAAATCCAGATGGCAGTGACTATCAACAAGCATCAGTCTATTCCGCTTTGTCTGCTTCGACGTAGCGAGGGAAAATAGGCTGCGGTGCAGGCAAATCGCCACCCGGAACAAGTTGGCTTTCCACGAGGTCAGTAAAGTTGCGCTCGTCTGCCGGTACCGCCAGAATATCGAGCAATTTCTCAGCCGAACCCGGAATGAATGGCTGGCAAAGAATACCGATACGCCGGATCACTTCTGCTGTCACATAAAGAACAGTTTCCATGCGGGCCGGATCGGTTTTCTTCAGCGCCCAAGGCTCCTGCCCTGCAAAATAGCGGTTTGCTTCGGCCACGACGCCAAAGATTGCCGCCAAGGCCTGATGCAGTGCCTGAACGCCAACAGCTTTGCGCGCCGTGTCCAATGCCGCGATTGCCTGATCGAGAATTGCCTTGTCGGCTTCAGTCAATTCGCCAGGTTTTGGCACTTTGGCCTCGCAATTCTTGGCGATCATCGACAGCGAACGCTGCGCCAGATTGCCAAGATCATTGGCAAGATCGGCATTTGTACGATTGACGATCGCTTCATGGCTGTAATTGCCATCCTGACCGAACGGTATTTCCCTCAGCAGGAAATAACGCAACTGATCAAGCCCGTAATGTTCCACGAGCGCAGTTGGATCAATCACGTTGCCAACCGATTTCGACATTTTCTCGCCGCGGTTAAAGACAAACCCATGCCCGAAAACCCGCTTAGGCAATTCGATCCCGGCAGACCAGAGAAATGCTGGCCAGTAAACCGAGTGAAAGCGGATAATGTCCTTGCCGATAATATGCACATCAGCGGGCCAATAATGCCAAAGATCTGCATTTTCGTCCGGGTAACCTGTTGCCGTGATGTAATTGGTCAGGGCATCCACCCATACATACATCACATGCTTTTCGTCGCCGGGAACAGGGACGCCCCAATCAAACGTGGTTCGTGAAATTGAAAGGTCTTTCAGTCCGGATTTGACAAAGGACACAACTTCATTGCGTCGCTCGTCGGGTCCGATAAAGCTTGGATTCTCGCTGTATAGTGCAAGCAGGCGGTCCTGATAGGCTGACAGACGGAAGAAATAACTCTCCTCTTCAAGCCATTCCACAGGCGTGCCCTGCGGGCCGTAGCGCACATTGTCCGCACGCAGCTCCGTCTCTTCTTCCTGATAATAGGCTTCGTCGCGCACGGAGTACCAGCCGGCATAACCGCCCTTATAAATGTCGCCCGCATCGGCCATTTTCTGCCAGATCGCTTGCGAAGATTTATAGTGGCGCTCTTCCGTCGTGCGAATGTAGTCATCAAACGAAGCATTCAAAAGATGCCCCATGTCACGGAAAAGTTTAGCATTTCTATCAGCGAGTTCACGCGGGCTGATGCCTTCTTTGCGCGCCGTCTGCAGCATCTTGATACCGTGCTCGTCCGTTCCACTCAGGAACATGACATCCTTACCGTCATGGCGGTTGAAGCGTGCAATAGCGTCGGTAGCAATCACCTCATAGGCGTGACCGATATGCGGGCTTCCGTTTGGATAAGCGATGGCAGTCGTGATGTAGAATTTTTCGCGGCTCATGGGTACCTGACTCTGTCTCTTCTTTCCGCATCTTGGGAAAAGTTGACATAACGCAAGTCAGACGTGATTGCCATAGTGGGCGGGTTCGCTGTGCGGCTCTAATTGAATGCCCGCTGGCTACGCTCAAGAAAAATCAAAACGGTTTGTTTGCGATCAAGATTGAAGGCCGCAGCATCCCTCGCCTCATTCTGGATTTCCCGCCATAGCAATGACCAGCGATTGGCTTCGTCGGCACTGCCCCGCTCGGCGGCAAGTCGTGCTTTTACGGCGATCCGCGCCAGCAAATCATCGAGGAACAAGTCGTATTGAATCTCCGCGTCACGGCCCGAGAGGGCTGTTGCCAGAGCGTGAGCCTTCGGCACGTCAAACACGCGTTTTGCCAGTATGCTGTCCACCTCCGCCGAGATTTCGAGCCCGCCAAAGGCGAGCAATAGCGCGGCCTTGCGCACGCTGCCATCCGCATGAGCCATCAATTGATCTGCATCGGGCAGTGTTTGGGTGTCGAGATTAATCGCCTGTAATGCCGCTGATAGATCCTCGTTCGCCAGTGGTTCGAAACGAATCGATTGGCAGCGCGAACGAATTGTCGGCAATAGCCGCCCTGAAGAATGCGATATCAAAATGAAAAGTGTTCGCTTGGGTGGTTCTTCAAGAGTTTTTAGTAAGGCATTGGCAGCATTACGATTCATGTCATCAGCTGGATCCACGATTACAATGCGCCATGCGCCATCATGCGATGTCCGGTTTAGAAAATGTCCTACGCGCCGAATTTCTTCAACCGGTATTCCGGTCTTGAATTTTCCGCCTTTTGCATCAAATGGCCGGCTTATATGCAGAATGGAAAGATGCGTTCCGGTCGCAATTTGCCTGTAGGGTGCGGTTGCGAAATCAGGTGTTGCAAGCGTCAATGGTGCGGTTTCAGGCTGGGGATATTTCAGCATATGTCCAGCGAGATGAAATGCCAGCGTCGCCTTGCCAACACCTGGAGGACCTTCAAGAAGCAAGGCGTGGTGCATTTGGCCGGACTGATAGGCTTGAGCCAAAAAGGCTCGTATCCCTACATGACCAAATAGTGCTGGATTTGCTGAAGGCGACGGAACGCCATCAATAGCGTCATGTGTGGCTGGTACGTCCAGAACTGGCTCGCTCACTTCGCCGCCTCAACTGTTTGAGTGTCTTTGTGCTCGTTTGCAGCCCTCACCTGATCAACATAAGCGATGATCTCGGCCGATATTATATCGATAGGCCGATCCGCAGCGATAACTTTGCAGCGCTTCGGCTCTGCATTGGCGATAGCAAGATATGCCTCGCGCCGTTTTATATGCAGTTCCACGGTCTCTTTTTCAAAGCGGTCCGCAATGTCAGTGCCGCGCCGCTTATTGGCCCGTTGAAGGCCAAGTTCCGCAGGCAGGTCGAGAATGATCGTCAGGTCCGGAACTAGGCCGTTAATAGCTGTTCGTTCTATGGCACGCATAAGCTGAGGATCCAGATTTCCCGTAACGCCCTGATAGACGCGGCTTGAATCAATATAACGATCGCATAGCACAGTACGCCCAGCCTGCAATGCCGGACGGATAACCTGCTCCACGTGGTCATTTCTCGCAGCGGCAAACAAAATTGCTTCCATTGCGGGCCCCAGTGATTCTGCCGCACCGCTCAGAATAACGTGGCGGGCAGCTTCAGCTCCTGGCGTCCCGCCGGGCTCGCGCGTTACCAGCACATCTTCGCCGTCAGAACGCAAATACTCGCTCAACCGGGCAATCTGGGTGGATTTGCCAGCGCCCTCGCCGCCTTCAAATGTAATGAACAATCCCTGCACGCCTCGATCTCTTCGTTACTGGCATGAACCACGTACTGCAAACATGCAATATGGCATGTCTACTGATATTGGGAGGCAATTGCCAAGAAGTTTAAAAGTTCAATCGACGCATCCAGCCCGTGGTCAGCTCGAATACCGCATTCAGCGAGCGTTCCGTGAGATCGCCGCTTTCTACGGCTTCCGCTGTATAGACCGGCGTTTCCTGCACGAGTGCATCGCCAATCCAGATACGTAATGTGCCAACTTTTTGATCCGCTTCGAGCGGTGCCACCAATGGTCCATTATAGACCACATGTGCCTTGAGGCGGTCGCGGTTAGCCACGGGAACAAGTATGCTCACTTTCTCATGCGCTTTTAGTGGAACGCCGGACTTTACGCCGCCAAATACGCTGGCCTCGCCAACAGATTCGTTGGGTGCGAAAATGTCGACTTCTTCGAAGGCCTGATAAGCCCATTCAAAAATGCGCTTGGCTTCCTCGGCACGTTCTTTGTCTGTCGCAAGGCCGCTCAATGCAACGATGTAACGCCGGCCGCCCCGCTCTGCTGCACCGACAATGCCATAACCGGATTGCTCGGTGTAGCCGGTACCCATGCCGTCTGCGCCAATATCAAGCCGCAACAGCGGATTGCGGTTGCGCTGAAAAATGTTGTTCCAGGTAAAATTGTCCTGCGCATAGGTTTTGTAATATTCAGGGTATTCCTTTTTTATGTGTCGCGCCAACTTCACAAGATCGGTTAGCGATACCCGCTGCTTTGGGTCCGGCAGCCCGGTGGAATTGACGAATGTCGAAGCGGTAAGCCCTATTTCCTTGGCGCGCGCGTTCATTAATTCGGCAAATTTCGCCTCTGAGCCCGCAATTCCTTCCGCGAGAATGATGCAGCCATCATTAGCCGACTGCACGATGACGCCTTGTATCAGATCGCCGACCGCGAGCTGGGATTTAAGTTTGGCGAACATGGTCGAGCCACCAGATGGCGCGCCGCCCGTGCGCCAGGCATTCTCGCTGACAGTATATTGCGTCGTCTGCGAAATCCTGCCCGCCTTCAACTCATGAAACACCACTTCCATCGTCATGAGCTTTGCCAGAGCCGCCGGCTCGATCAGCGTGTCGGGCGATTTGGCGAATAATATTGTTCCGGTCTGGTCTTCGACCATAAGAGCCTGCTTGGCTTTGGTGTCAAACAGCGCTTCCTCGGCATTGGCAACCAAGGGCGTGAGCAAAATACCAATACTCAAAGCACAGGTATGAATATGCTTTGTCAGATAAGAGAATGTCCTGCCGGGCTTAGCTTCTGTCATCGCGAACAACAAATGCGTCTGTTGCGCCAGCCTTCCAGGCTGCCTGTAACAATGCATCAGTCTGTTTTGCGGTGTCAGCCTTCGCGGCGAGCGCGATACGGCTACCGGTAGGGCTGGCGACTTCGGAAAGTTTTATTTTGCCAAGTGGCGCAAGTGTGTTCATCAAGCGCGTGGCTTCTTCCTTGTCGGCAAAAAGGCCAATATCAACATACTCGCCCTGGAATGCGCTTTGCGAGGCGCTCATTGATTTCCAAGCGCTTGTTACAGCTTCCGACGTCAACAGCATTTCCGTCGCTGCGGCAGGCGCATGCGCCATTTCTATACGCTCGCTGGCATAGGAATTGACGAAGGGTGAGGATGTAGGCTTCTGGGCCTTATATGAGCCTACGAGTACCGCAGGTTTATCGGCAATAAATGGTCCGATCAGAGGCAGAACCGGATCAATATCCGTGTTGAACGACAGGCCCGTGTCATCGACCAGACTTGGCTGGGATTGCGGCATCGCCAATTGATTGGCCTGCTCCCCTAAAGAAATTGGCTGTGTGCCAAGGCTCGCGACCTGAATACCGGCTGGTTCAGGACGCACCATACCAGGAACGGGCGTCTGCTTTCTCGCTGTTGGCGTGGTGCCATTCATTGCGATCATGACGCCGGATGCCGGTTGCCCCCAAGGATCGGATGCGCCTGGTCCGCGATAGGAAGCCATGAGAAAACGATCATCATCGCCCTCAAGCGGTGCGCGGCCAACATATTCAACTTTTACATCTGCAGTGCCTGTATGCTGATAGTCCAGCATAGTGGCAGCACGCTGCGACAGATCGATTACCCGGTCGCTATGATAGGGTCCGCGATCATTGACGCGCACAATAACTGACGCGCCATTTCCAAGATTGGTGACGCGTGCATAGCTTGGCAGCGGCATAGTTGGGTGCGCTGCGGAAAGTTGTGCCGTGTCATAGACTTCGCCATTGGCGGTCAAGCGCCCGTGAAATGCCGAACCATACCATGAGGCCCTGCCCTTGCGCACATAGCCCGGCTCTTCCTTGGGGTAATACCACTTGCCTGCAACCTGATATGGACGTCCGACCTGATTGCGGCCACCGCCGCGTGTGATCTTTCCGCCGGTCCAAACGCGCGGGCTTGCCTTCACACCATATTTGGATTCGGCAAAATATTCCTTGCCGTGGGACTTCTTGGCGATTTTGGCCTTTGGCGAAGCGCAGGCTGTCATGAGAACACCCATGGCCACGACGCCCGCAATGCGGCTGAACTCGAAAACTCGGAAGGTTTTGGCTTTTGGCAATGCAAACCACCGGCCTGCACGGCCGTCCCCACAATTTTACATCAAGGCATAAATACCAGATTGAAACATCTGCGCAAAGCCGAGACACATAACCGGATTTGTACGACGTCCATCAATGTCATCCAGAGGTTGATACGTTGTTAACAAATGCTTTGCGGGATTGATAATATTACGCATGTTTATGGATGGATTTGCAAGCGTAAGTCAGGTGATCTTGAGCACGCGCCCCGACGTCTAGGAGATGGCCTCCAGACTGCCATCTCCATAAACAATTGTTAATGCTGTTTCCCAACTGAAAATGACGTCTGGTCGCATTCTCCCAATGACGACAACCCTTTTCCAAGCGTTGCAGTATATTTCTGAGGGATTCGGGTGCCCTATTTCAGTCTCTTCCGCCCCGTAATCATCGCTGCGACGAGATTTTCCTTGTGACGAACACTGGCGAGAAGGACGCCGGCCAAATGAAGCGCCACAAGAAAAATGACACCGTTGGCAAGAAACTGGTGCACATCTTCAAGTAACTCTTCGCCAAAGAAACGATCTGTTGTTAACAGCCAGCCGGTCAGCCCTGTCATGCTTATGGTGAGCAATAGCGCCAGGATCATTGCGCCACCGGCAGGATTATGCCCGATATGACGCTCTTCTTTTCCCCGCCAGATTTGCTTGAGATACCCAACTGTCTCGGCAGGTCCTTTCACAAAGTTTGTAAATTTGACAAAGCCACCATCCAAAAAACCGGCAAAAATACGGATGGTAACGATGGTAACGGCGCCATAGCCCAGATATTCATGAACCCAGCGGATATTCTCGGACATTATCCAGGCGCCCAATACACAGGATGCGAGTGTCCAGTGCATGGCCCGGATATATCCGGGCCATGTCTTAATGGATTGTCGCTCTTGCGACGCTATTTCTGATAGCTCACTTGTCATCGCCCATGGCCTTGAAGCTTACTGGATCAAAGAACCTTTCCAGTTTCTCACCACTCGCTTTGGTCGCATAGGCTTCATAGCAACCATTCTCTGTCTTGATCTTTTTGACTTTCCATCCCTCACCCTCAAGCTGTTTCTGCAGCGCCTCTTTTGGCTGCCACTTCTCTTTAGGGGCATCGCATTTGGGGGCAGCCATTGCGGTGCTGGCAACGAGAGAAAGTGTCAAAGCGGCAAAAATGGATTTCATGGTCTTGTCCTTCTTCAGGTTGTGACGTGACCTGTCTGAAGGCAATTGCTGACACGACACTGAATGGTGAGCGCTGGTCCCTTCATAATTGAACGTGCTGATTTTCGCCGATTTTTTTGGAATCAGAAAATTCGTCAATAGTGAATTAATTACTGGAACCAATCGTGCGGAGATGGATTTTACTAATATCAGGACGGCATCGAACATGTTTCGGAAAGCATCCTGATAGAGGCTCAGTATCGTCCATGAATAAAATCATGCGGCAATCTGGGCCTCACTTTTGAGTGGTTTCAGTCCCACCTTGAGAGCCTGACATTGTTTCCCATTTGGGGCTCGTCTGGCCTTTATTCACATCTAATATCGCCAATGCAAATAGTCGCTGCAGAACAGGTTGACGCGGCAATCCGAAAGGCTATAAAGGCCCCCGAACAACATTCGGCAGACAAGTAATTGCAATTGCTTTATCCCCGAAATGACCCTGAACCAGGTCATCAAGTGTTTTCAACAGGTTGGAGGGGTGGCCGAGCGGTTTAAGGCACCGGTCTTGAAAACCGGCGTAGGTGAGAGCCTACCGTGGGTTCGAATCCCACCCCCTCCGCCATTTTATTGCAGTAAATGATAAAAAGGCAGGTTAGCGGACAAAGGCAGAGTTTACTTTCGTTCGGCTTTTTCTAATCGTTCCAATCCGGCTGCTACCTCGCGCGCGAAACATGCGCTGCCAAGTCGAGGCAACGGCAGGCATATCCCCATTCATTGTCATACCAGGCAACGACCTTGGTCAGTCCGCTTTCAATCTGCATGCCGGCGAGCGCGTCGATGATTGAAGAATGCGGATTACCGCGCATATCGGTAGAGACGACAGGCTCATCGCAATAAGCGAGAATGCCATGCATCGCGCTTGCCGTCTGCTCGCGGAGCATCGCGCAAATGTCCTTATAAGACACGCTTTCCCTAAGCCGGCATGTAAGATCAATCATCGAGACGTCCGACACCGGCACGCGCACCGCCATGCCGTTGATCCGTCCATTCAGCTCGGGGATAACTTTGCCCACCATGCGCGCCGCACCGGTGGTCGCCGGGATGATGTTTTCAAGGATGCCACGCCCGAAACGCCAATCCTTGCGCGCCACGCCATCGACTGTGTTCTGGCTCGACGTTGTCGCGTGAACCGTAAGCATCAGCGCTTCCTCAAGGCCGAAAGCGTCATTCAGTGCTTTGGCGAGCGGCGCTACACAATTCGTCGTGCATGACGCATTCGAAACAACGTTTTCACCGGCGTAGTTGACCGCATTGACACCCATCACAAAGACAGGTGTGTCGTCCTCTGGCGGTGCGGAGAGCAATACTTTACCTGCACCGGAAGCAAGGTGTCCTTCCACGGCCTTTTTTGTCAGGAACAGACCGGTGGACTCAATGACGAGATCGACGCCGACGTCGCCCCAACGGATCGCGCCCGGTTCCCGTTCGCCGAAAGCCCTGACCTTGCTACCATTGATATCGAGGGCGTTATCCGCAGCGGCTAGACTGGCCCCGAAGCCGCCATGCACGCTGTCATATTTGAGGAGATAAGCCAGATGATCGATTGGCAGCAGATCGTTGATTGCCACGACCTCGACGTCGTCGCGCGCCATGGCAGCCCTTAGAACTGTCCGGCCAATACGTCCGAACCCGTTAATGCCGATGCGGATTTTATCAGTCATGGATTGTCCTTTTCCGGGACGGTTCGCCGCTTGCGTATGCGGCCTGAGCGCTGCAGGGCGGAATGCAAGCGCCTATTCGCCCGACTTCTTCCAGAGCGGTGTTTTTTCTGAGTCACTTATTTTATACTAGTTCGCATAAAAATATGGCGCAACGAATTTATTGCGATACGGTACAAAAATGAATGAGAAATCCACCCGTGGGCGTCCACGCAAATACGACACCAGGGCAGCGCTCGACGCTGCGCTCCTGGAATTTAGGCGCCATGGCTACACCGCCACGTCGCTGGATCATCTGTCGGAGGCCACGAAAATGGCGCGGCCGAGCCTTTATGCCGCCTTCGGTCACAAGCGCAGCATCTATCTGCGGGCAGTCGGACAGTATGTCGAGGACAAAGCCGTAGACTGGAACCGTGCCCTCTTCGACGAACCTTCGTTTGCAAAAGCGCTCGAAGCCTATTTCCTTATACTTGTTGCTATCTATTCGGAAGGTGATGATCGCCCGCTCGGTTGCCCCATGCTCAGCGTCATAGCCGGCGAAGCTACGGCCGATCCTGTGATGAGCGCGGAACTGTCTGCCGCTCTCGAACGCACCGACGCGCGGTTTCGCAATCGTATCGCGGTGGCACGCGACGACGTTCAGTTACCGCCTGAAACCAATGTAGATGCCCTCGCCGACCTGCTCGCCGCCTTGCAGCACAGTCTTGCATTGCGCGCCCGTGCCGGGACAGAACAGCCGGAACTTGAGCGCATCGCACGCAACAGTGTTGCGCTGATCCTCAGGTCCGCAGGCGCTATCCCGGTATCAGCCTACGCTACAGTCGCCCCTAATCCTTGATCGGTTCGCCGAGGGTGTGCATCAGGCGGTTGGCCCAGCCGAAGATTGCGGATGAGAGAACGAGGTCAAGAACTTCGAGTTCGTTGAGCCCGACATCCGCCAGAGCCCGCACATGGGCCGCTGTTGCCTCGGGCGGTGTCGGCGATAAATGTGCTGAAAAATCAAAAATGGCTTGTAGATGCTCGTCAATTGTTGCGTTCAGCCCATCAGCGAAGATCGCGTCAATTACGTCGCTGCGTTTCGTCTGGGCGGTGAATCGCGAAGCGTGAACGGCGGCACAGTAGACGCAGCGGTTAACGATGGATGCCGCAACTGCGCCCAGTTCGCGCTCGCTCGATGCCAAGCCGTCTTTTCCATACATGATCAGGTTGAACAGGGGCGAGCGAACAGCAAGTGTCTCAGGATCGTGCGCCAAAGTAAGCACATAGGGCGAAATGCCCTTGTTCGACGGCGTTGTCTGCATCGCCGCATGCTGCTCTTCTGTCGCGGTCGCGAAATCCACCGGGACAACATAGGGCTGCCAGCGCGGAACCGTTGTAGTAAAAGTATGGACAACCTCGCTCATCGCATTTCTCCCATCAGTTTCAAGCCTGCAAGAACACGCACCTGATAATTGACAAAGGCCGCAAGCTCCGCGAGCCGAACGATATCGGCGTCGGTGACGCCGACCTGACGCAAAGCCTCGATATGAGCCTGCGTCGCATCTCGTGGCGCGACTGTCAGCCGGTCGGCATGGCGGACAATCTCCGCGACACGTGGTTCGGTAACGGTGGCTTCGGGATCAGCAAGCGGGGCCGTGGCCGGTTCGGCAGCGCGCGCAACCAGCGTGTCATAATGGTCTGCGAGCGCGGCGTTGCGGTTCTGCCGCGCCATTCGAGCGGCAAGTGCTGCCCTTAATCCAAGCGAAAGACCACCTGGATCACGCGGTAGGACAACGGCGTCGTGCGCTGCTTCACTGAGGCGCAATATTTCCGCGCGTTTCTCCATAGCGTCCGCCAGGGCGGTGCCCGGCCTGACGGAGGCAAGGGTTTCGATGAGTGTCAAAACTAGCTCCTCATATTGATGGCTGGTGTGCCATGTAATTAGGCACGACCTGTTATCATGTCAATTTATCATGATACATCGCTAATGATGCGGAATAATAATCCAATTTCGTGACTAAATTGAGCATCATTATACTGTACGTGCATTGAGATGGGTGCTTAATATAAAATATGCATTCTAGATTATTTGACATTCGGCAACTTGAAGCATTCGCAGCAGTCATGTCCGCTGGTAGCGTGACCGGGGCAGCGAGGCTCCTTGGCCGCTCGCAACCTGCCGTCAGCAGATTGATTCAAGATCTAGAAGCCGATCTAGGCTACGCACTGCTCCATCGCAGTGGACCGCGCATCACGCCGACGTCGCGAGGCTTGCAGTTTCATGCGGAAGTCGAACGCCACCTTGCCAGCTTGACGCATATCCGCGAGCGGGCAAACGCTATTGGTCTTGATGAGCCAATCTCGCTCACCATCGCCGCCACGCCCTCGCTTGCGGCTGGCGTTCTTCCGCGGGCACTTGCGGCTGTCTCGCCGGATCTCATTCCTCGCCATCTCCATATCCAGGCATTGGCTGCCGAAAATGTCGTGCAGGCCGTTCTCGCCCGCTCGGCGGACTTCGGCATTGCCAGTCTCCCTTTGGAACATCCGGGCCTGGATGTGCACTGGATTGCCGATGCGCCATGCGTCGTCGCTCTTGCCGTAGACGATCCTCTCGCAGGAAATGACGTGGTGAGTCTCGCCGATCTTGCCGAGCGCCGTATCATCACTTTGGCCAATCCGTTCCGATTGCGCCATCGCATTGACGAAGCTTTGGCGCGGGCGGGCGTCGTGCCGCAGCGGATTATCGACGTTAATTCCTCCATGACAGCACTCACGATGGTCCGCGTCGGACTTGGGGTGGCGCTCGTTGAACCAGCGACCGTTGTTGGCGTGCCGCTGGAGGGGATTGTGATGCGAACGCTCGACCAAACTATCCCCTTTCTGTTCGGCGCGATCTCGCCTGCCGCACATCCGCTGAGCCCGACCGTCGCCGCCGTGATTGACGCTGCCCGTGCCGTCGCACTGGCCATGCCTGGCTGTCGCCTGCGCGAGTTGGGTGGCGACGGGGCATTGGCCGAAGCCATCTATGGAAATAGCATAGTGCCGGAAGGAACGCTGTCATGAGCGAGCCTTCCATTTTGCCAACCGGCCTCGATGCATTGGAGGCACGCCTGCGGCAGGATCTTACCTGGCTGGAGCTGCCTGCCAAGTCCTGGGTTCCCCCGCGCATGGCAAATGGCAAAGCAATTGTCGATGTCGTCATCATCGGCGGCGGCATGGCTGGCCTTGTCGCCTCCGGTATGCTCAAACGGCTCGGCGTTGCCAACCACATCGTTCTCGACAAGGCACCTGCTGGACAAGAGGGGCCGTGGATCACGTTTGCGCGCATGCGCACCTTGCGCTCACCCAAGCAATTGACCGGACCCGCCATGGGGCTGCCTGCCCTCACTTTCCGGGCATATTATGAGGCCCGCTATGGTATTGAGGCTTGGGCTGCTCTCGACCGGGCGCCGCGCGAAATCTGGATGGACTATCTGATCTGGTATCGCCGGGTGCTTGAACTGCCGGTCCGCAACAATATCTCGGTGGATGCAATTCTTCCGCGCGACGACGGCATGCTCGATCTGATTTGCCAGCAAGACGGCCGCACCGAAACGATAATCGCCCGCCATGTGGTGCTCGCGACAGGTCGAGATGGTCTGGGCGGTCCATATGTGCCCCCTATCGCCGACGGCATTGAACGGAAATTCTGGGCTCATACCGCCGATGAGATTGATTTCGCGGCGCTGAAAAACAAGCGTGTCGGGGTTATAGGCGCTGGCGCATCGGCGATGGACAATGCTGCGACAGCGCTTGAAGCTGGGGCGGGACGCCTGGACATGTTTGTGCGCCGCAAGGAACTGCCACGGATCAACAAGTTCACCGGCATTGGCAGCCAAGGGGTTGTGCACGGATTTGTGGGCCTTCCGGATGAGTGGAAGTGGCGATTCCTGGACTATACGATGGGCCAGCAGACGCCGCCGCCCCGCCCGAGTGTTCTGCGGGTCAGCGCGTTCGCGCAAGCTCATCTTCACCTGGGAAGCCCCATCACCTCGTTGGAGCACCACGGAGACCATATCGTGGTGGTGACTCCGAAAGGGCGTTATCCCCTCGACTTCCTGATTTTCGGGACCGGCTTCAGGATCGACGTGATCAATCGGTCGGAACTTGCTGCGGTCGCACCGTCTATCCGCTTGTGGCGCGACAGGTTCCCCGTCCCGGCAGATATGCAAAACAACGAGCTGCAGGCGTCGCCCGATCTTGGAGAAGCATTCGAATTCCTCGAAAAAGAGCCCGGTGCATGCCCGGCCCTGTCAAAGATTCACTGCTTTAATTTCCCGGCGACCCTGAGCCACGGCAAGCTCACGGGCGACATTCCCGCAGTCAGCGAGGGCGCCGATCGTCTCGCGCGCGGCATCGTAAAAGCGCTCTTCGTCGAAGATCGCGAGCGTCACTTCGCTGATCTTCAGGCGTTCGACACACCCGAACTAAATGGAGACGAGTGGGTCGACAGCGAAACCCCGACGAATTGTGCAACACCTTCCGAAAGGACATTGATCTGAAATGCTTGAGCTCAAGAACCTAAAGCTGTCCTACGGAAAGACGCAGGTCCTCAATGGCGTTGATCTCGTTGTCAATCGCGGGGACGTGGTTTCGATCATCGGCCCCAGCGGCACCGGCAAGACCACGCTCCTGAAGTGCATCAATTATCTGGCAAAGCCGGCATCCGGCACAATCGCCTTCGATCAAATCCGCATGGACTATGAAAAACCGGATAAAAACGCGATCCAGGCGATCCGGCTTCGCACGGCCATGGTTTTTCAGCAGTTCAATGTCTTCAAGAACATGACGGTCATCCAGAATGTGATGGACCCGCTCATAGTTGTACAGCGAAAGTCAAAAGACGAAGCTCATGCCATTGCGCTGCAAGAGCTTGACCGTGTGGGCCTGTCCGACAAGATCGACAGCTATCCATCCCAGCTTTCAGGCGGGCAACTTCAGCGTACCGGCATTGCGCGCGCGCTCGCCGTCAAGCCGGATGTCATGCTGTTCGATGAACCAACGTCATCACTCGATCCTGAACTTGTCGGCGAAGTTCTCAAGGTTATTCGTGACGTCACATCGTCTGGAATCACCTCGCTCCTTGTCACCCATGAAATGCAGTTCGCCAAGAATGTCTCGAACCGCATCGTGTTTATGGATCGCGGCGTCGTCGCATCTCAAGGTAGTCCGTCCGAAATTTTTGACGCGCCGTCAAATCCGCGTCTTACGCAATTTCTCAACTCTGAACACGCCTTTTAAAGAAAGGATACCCCGATATGTCTTCATTCCAATCAATCTCCCGTAGAGCCTTTGGCCTTGCCGTAGCTGGCGTCGCAATTGCCGTCGTTACCACTGGCGCAGCTCTTGCCCAGGATGTTCGTACGATAAAGATCGCCACTGCAGCGGAATCCAAGCCGCTGTCCTGGGGTGCAATCGGTGTCGAGCCGCAGGGTTACGAACCTGATGTGCTCAAGGCGATCAATGCCAAGCTGCCTCAATACAAGTTCGTCATGGAAGGCGCTGCAGACATTGCGCAAGAGACCGGCCTCGTCACCGGCAAATATGATATCGCGACCGGCGGCTACTACCGGGCGCCCGCTCGCGAAAAGCAGTTCCTCATCCCTGAAAGCCCAATCGGCGCAAGCCTGATTAAGATTTACAGCCGTAAGGACAGCGGCATCAACGAGATGAAAGATCTGGTCGGCAAGAAGATCGTGCCCGTCACGGCTGGCGGCGGCATCTACAAGTTTGCCACGGCGTGGCAGGAAAAGAACCCCGACACCAAGATCGAGATCACTGCATCCAGTGCCGGCATCCCTTATCCTGACCGTCTGAAAGAAGTCGAGAACGGCAAGTATGATGCGCTCGTCCTGCCTTCCAATCTCGGTGAGCAGACTGTGATCGACCAGCAGAAGCTCAACATCAAGGCGAGCGAACCAGTTGCGATCAACAGCACCTTTATCCTGATCCATCGCTCCGAAGAAAATCAGGCTCTCTCCGATGGCATCGACAAGGCTTTGAAGGAACTCAAGGCGGACGGCACACTCGCCAAGCTGTCGCAGAAATGGTTTGGCGAAGACATCACCACCTACATGAAATAACGCCGCGCCTGACGGTCAAAGCCCAAACTGAAATAAGGAGTGCAAGGTGGATCTTTCGATAATGGTTCCCGAGTTGTTGAAGGCATTGCCGCTGACGCTCGCGATAACATTCACGGCCATGATCGTCGGCTTCTGCCTGGCGTTGATCGCAACGACGTTCCGGGTGCGCAGGATACCAGTGATCAGCCAACTGGCTGACCTTTACGTGTCCTATGCCCGGAGCGTCCCTGTGGTGCTCCAGTTGTTCGTAGCGTTTTACGGGCTTCCTCTGGTGGTAGCCTTATTCGAGGTTGAGGATTTCGTGTCACCGAACGTCGCTGCGATTGTCGGTCTAAGCCTCTATCATGGCGGTTATCTGTCGGAGGTCCTGCGTCCAGCCTACCTTGCCATTGACCGGGGCCAGCATGATGCAGCCGACAGTCTCGGCTACACATTTCTAAAGAAGCTTTTGCGCGTCGTGGGCCCGCAGGCTATCCACATCGCCCTGCCCGGCTACGGCAATGCCATCATCTATCTCATCCATAACGTGGCACTGGTCATGTATATCGGCGCGGCTGATGTGATGGCGACGGCGCATCTTGTTATGGAGCGGGATTACAACCAGTACCAGTTCGAAACCTACCTCGTGCTGGCGGTAATTTATTCGCTCTTATGCTTGGTGGCATGGCTGATTGTACGCTTTTTTGAAGCGCGAAACGCAAAGTTTACCTCCAACACCACGCCGGCCGCAGCCACACTGATGCCAAGCGTCTGATTGAAGAGAAGTTCATCACATGTTCGCTTCCGAAGTCCTCCTCCCCGATCTGTACGACATTCTCGGCGCTGTTCCCGTTACACTCGGCATGGCGCTGATCATCTTTGTTTGCTCAACGATTATCGGCAGTTTGTTCGCGATGATCGAATACCGACGGATTCCCGTACTGCGTGAAATTGTGGTCGCCTATAAGGTCGCTTTCAAGGGTGTCCCAATGGTTATCGTGATCTTCCTCGCCTATTACGGGCTCCCGCCAGCCACGCGTTTCCTCGCTTCCCTTGTCGGGTTAGATTACAATGGCCATGCAACTCCAAACTGGGTGACGCTCATTGTCGCCTTGACCGCTTGTGTTGCAGCATTTCAGGCAGAGGTCGTGAAGGGTGCGCTGAATTCTTTTGACACTGGCCAAGCTGATGCGGCCTACTCGTTGGGCTACAAGAAGAGCCAGGTGTTTCGGCGTGTCATGCTTCCGCAAGTGATTGTTGCGGCCATCCCGGACCTTGCCAATTCAATCATGGTGATCATGAAGGCGCTATCCCTGGGGTTTGCAATCGAGGTTGTCGATATTTTTGCCCAATCACAATTGAGCGCCGCGCTGAATTTCTATTATCTGGAAGCGTTTCTCATCGCCGTCGTAGTTTACATGGTCATCGCCTATATCGTCACATATGCCGCAGACCGAATGGAACGTGCCCTTAGGGTTTGGGCGTAGCGACCAAAGATTACAAGTTTGAGGGTGTTGCGCTTTCGCGCATGCGCTGACGCTCTGCGACCACCAGCATGTCCAGAAATGCCTTGACCTTGGCGGGGCGAAACCGGGCGGCAGGAAATACGGCATGAATACCTCCTTGCGGCAATGACCATTCCGGGAAAAGTCGTACGAGTTTTCCAGCTTGCATATCGGCCTTGGCCAAGTAGTCGGGAAAAACCGAAACTCCAATTCCTGCCAGCGTGCAGGCATAGGCTGACGGTGTCTTGTCGGCCATCATGATGGCACGAATTTCAACGGTCAAAGCTTCCGTTTGTCCGCGTGAAAACGTCCAGCGAAAAGGGTTCTTCAAAGCCCCATTGGCGATCCATGGTAGGTTGCACGCGTCTGCTGGGGTTAAGTCAGCTGGAATGCGAGCGGCAACAGACGGTGTTGCGGCAAGTATCTGTTCAAACGTGCCGATCCGACGTGCCTGATGACTGGTATCGGTTAGCCATCCGACTCGAATCGATAAGTCGATTTGGTCAGCCATCAGATCGCTCACGCTGTCGTCGAAGATCACGTCGACCCGCATCTGCGGATATGCCTGCATATACGATGCAATCGTGGGTGCTACGACAGCAGTGCCATAGTCGAGCGGGGCCGTTAACGTCAGCGTTCCTGAAGGCTCCGTGCTGCGAAGCGACAATTCCCCGTAGGCGGCTTCCGCCTCTCTTAAGATGAGTATGCAACGCTTATAGAACAGATTGCCCTCTTCGGTTGCATGTAGACGGCGTGTCGTACGCAAAAGCAGCGTTACGCCCAGTTCCTCCTCAAGGCGCGCGATTTGATGACTGACGACCGCCTTGGCGACGCCGAGACGATCAGCAGCCACTGTGAATGAGCCCGCTTCGATAACCGAGGTAAAGAAGATGAGCCGGTTCAGATTGAGAAGATCACGCATGTTTGTCTCATTAAATCGTACAGTCTGTATGATTGATTGATATTTATTACCGCATCAAGGCGTGAAATAAAGCAGGAAGAGAAATCAGCCTCGGGAAACATCTCATGATCACGCGCCGCGAAACCTTTAAGCTCGCCGCTATTGCCGGCTTGGCGACAGTCCTGCCCCTCGCCTCCGCTCGCTCTAGTAGCAGTGCCCTTGCATGGACGTTTTTCCAGGCAAACGAAGCTGGATTCCGCCGCACGCCGGTGCTTTTGACCGGTGAGAAAGACGCAATTCTGATCGATGGTGGTTTCACTCTTTCCGACGGTAAAGCCGTCGCGGCCGCCATCAAGGCGACTGGCAAGAACCTGACTACGATCTATGTGAGCTGCAACGACCCGGATTATTATTTCAGCCTACGCCCGATTGTTGAAGCCTTTCCGATGGCGGCGGTCATTGCCAAGCCGGTCACTGTCGCGGCGATCAAAGCCAATGTTGAGGCCAAGCTGGGTGTTTGGGGACCGCAATTAAAGGAAAACGGTCCGCAGACACTCGCAGACGTCGTGATTCCGGAAGCATCGAGCGCTGCCTCGCTTGACCTTGAGGGAAATACGATCGAGATCGTTGAAATCCCGGACATGCATGACCGTCGCTATCTGTACGTTCCCGCACTCGAAGCGGTGTTCGGCGGCGTGCTGGTCGATTCCGGGAATCATGTCTGGATCGCAGATACAGCCACCATTGAACTGCGCGCGGCATGGGTCAAGGCGCTCGACGGAATCATCGCGCGCGCACCGAAAATCGTCGTTCCTGGACATCAGGTCGAAGGGGCCCCGCAAGGCATTGATGCCGTCATGTTTACGCGTGATTATCTTATTGCTTTTGACAAAGAAATGGCTCGCACGAAAAACAGCGCGGAACTGATCGCAGCCATGACCAAGCTTTACCCGAACCTCGCCGATGTCTCTTCGCTCGAACTCGGCGCGAAGGTGGCAAAGGGCGAGATGAAGTGGGGCTGAACCTCTATTATATTCATCCAATATTCATCTGAAAAAGCTCATTCTGGACGCCTCATTCAGGAGGAATAAGCATGAGGAAAATAGTATCTGGAATTTTCGCAGGCGCTTTAAGCTTAGCAATGGGCGTCACCTCCATCATTCCGGCATCGGCGGCTCCATTTGTCCCTGCCCCGCTCGAAATCAAATCGAGTGTCGAGCAGGTTCAATACCGTCATGACAGGCGCTGGCGTGGCCATCATTGGCGGGGCCATCGCGGTTATCGCCACTCCCGTCCAGGCTATCGCCGCCACAATGATGGCTGGTGGTATCCATTGGCTGCCTTTGGCGCGGGTGCGATCATTGGAGGTGCAATCGCCAATCAGCCTCGCCGGGTTGCCCCGGCCCGCGGCAGCGCCCATGTGGAGTGGTGCTATAACAAGTATCGCTCGTACCGTTCATCGGACAATAGCTATCAGCCCTATGGCGGCCCGCGCGCCCAGTGTTATTCACCCTATAATTGATAGCGATGCGTGAAAGGCGGCTTTCGAAGCCGCCTTTTCCTTTGTTTTCCTCTCGCAAATACCTCCCCGACGAGACCATTTGTTGAATATAGCCCCTGCCCGCCACATATGCGGATGACTGCCGGAAAATGACCAGAATCATATTGGCAGTGTGATTGATGAATTTAATCCCCAATCTGGAGACCGGTTTGACAGCGAAAAGAGCTTTGGTTCTGGTGAACCCCTATGCACGCCGTGGCAAGGCCGGCATTGTTCAAGTCCGGCAACTGCTCGATCAGGCTGACATTGATGTCATCGAAGATACGCCCAGCCGCGGCCAACCCCTTTCCGACCTTATTCACAAACATTCCGGAAACATTGAT
The DNA here is from genome assembly GCF_059758635.1 of Phyllobacterium sp. GQ127. Taxonomy (NCBI): domain Bacteria; kingdom Pseudomonadati; phylum Pseudomonadota; class Alphaproteobacteria; order Hyphomicrobiales; family Phyllobacteriaceae; genus Phyllobacterium; species Phyllobacterium sp. GQ127. The sequence continues at coordinate 596,725 of NZ_JCAXDZ010000001.1, read as the reverse complement.
CTGGTGATTGTCGGAGGCGGTGATGGGTCGCTGAACGACTGCGCCAAGGCTTTGCTCGATACCGGTCTTCCGCTGGGTGTCCTACCGCTCGGTACCGCCAATGACTTTGCCCGTACAATTGGTATTCCTCTGGATATTCCCGCTGCCATCAACAGCATCGTCAAGGGCAAAACGACACTGGTCGATCTCGGCGACGCCAATGGATTTCCGTTTTTCAACGTTGCCAGCATTGGTTTCAGTGCAGATCTGGCTATGTCACTGACAGAAAAAGCCAAGAAATATTGGGGCAAGCTTGGTTATGGTCTGGTTGCAGCGCGGCTTCTGGCGGACTCCCGCCTTTTTACCGCAACCCTTGAACATGATGGGATAAGCGAAGAGCTGCGCACCTTACAGATCGCAGTAGGCAATGGCAGGCATTATGGCGGCGGCATGACTGTTCATGAGGATGCGACGGCGACCGATGGCCTGCTCGATTTTTACAGTCTTGAGGTTGATCACTGGTGGCGTTTGCTCACTCTGCTGCCAAGTCTGCGGAAAGGCACCCATGGTCAATGGGATGATGTGCGGGCCTTTTCCACCAAGGACCTGACGATTCGCACACGCAAACCACGTCGCGTTAATCTCGACGGTGAGTTGAAAACAGAAACGCCGGTTCGCTTTACCATCCGTGAAAAGGCAATCGCCGTTTTTGTGCCCTGAGCCGGCCACACGCCAGTTAAGGCAGAACCAGCACTACCGGCAAATGGCCGGATGCGTGCAGCGCTTGCAGCAATAGTGCGAATGGTAAGGCTGCGAAATAGTGAAGCGAGTCGAGAAGACCGGTGGCTGCGGCTTCAGTTGAATAGCTGGGCAGTCTTCCGGGGTGCCAGTGGCGCAATCCGGGAATGAATCGCCGGACGTGCCGCCTGTAATATTCATATTCGGTACCGTGCAAGTTAGCCAGAAAGCGCTCTTCTCTGGCGATTTTCGATGAAAAGATCATCATTGCCGTGATGCCCGCAGCAATGCCATGACATATTTCCCCCGACCACTATGAACTACACAGTCAGATAGGGCTGTCAGATTGCGCTTGCATTACGCTGAAGCGATTGCGCCTATCAAAAAGCAATGTTATCCATGCGTCGAACATTGAGTATTTTACCAAGAAAGGAGGGCTGCACATGAACGGACCATTCCACCAGCATCGTCGGCGCGGCCCTGTCTACGCCCTGCAATCGCGTTTGCAGGGCTGACCGGAATCTATTTCAACTTCATATCCTGGTCTGCCCTTCGTTGAGAGCAGCGCCCAACCTGAAATTCAGGCGCGCTGCCAATCGATAATCACCGAGTAATCGCGGGAATATCCCGCCATGGATTCGCATCAAAGATGCAGTATCTGCTCGGCAGACCAGAGAATGAATATGACTTTGATCAACGTCAGAAACCTCGGCATCACCCTTGGTGCGCCACTTTTCTCCAAACTTAATCTTTCCATCGCAAATGGCGACCGCCTGGGTATTGTCGCGGCCAACGGGCGGGGTAAATCCACCCTTTTACGCTGTCTTAACGGCGATCTCGAACCAACGACCGGCGATATCACCCGCACACGAGGTCTGCGGGTTGGGCATGTCGAGCAGGTCGTTCCGCACAAACTCATGGGCGTGGCTTTTTATGAGGCGGTGCGCCTTGCCCTGCCTGCTGACCAGATCGACAGTGAGAGTTGGCGGGTTGATATTGTACTGGACTCGCTCAATGTGCCCGAAGAGCTTCGCCAGCGTGCGCTATCGAAACTCAGCGGAGGCTGGCAAAGGCTGGCCATGCTTGCCCGCATTTGGGTGACAGAGCCGGATGTTCTGTTGCTGGATGAGCCGACAAATCATCTTGATCTCTCCAAGATCAACCAGCTGGAGCGTTGGATTAATGATCTGCCGCGCGATGTGCCGCTTGTCATCTGCAGCCATGACCGCGCATTTCTCGATGCGACGACAAACCGGACGCTGTTTCTTCGACCTGAGAACTCGCAGATATTCTCGCTGCCTTATAGCCCTGCCCGCCAGGCTTTGGACGAGATTGATGCATCGGAAGCGCGCCGTTTCCAGCGCGATATGAAGGTCGCGCAGCAACTGCGCCAACAGGCTGCAAAACTCAACAACATCGCCATCAATTCGGGTAGCGATCTGTTGACAGTCAAGACCAAGCAACTCAAGCAAAGGGCGGAGCGGCTGGAGGATGCCGCCAGACCGGCGCATCAGGAACGCTCTTCCGGGGCAATCAAGCTTGCCAATAGCGGCACTCACGCAAAGGTTCTGGTAACGCTGGATGAGGCAGCCGTGTCAACGCCCGACGGTATGCTTCTGTTCAACTCGGGAAAACGCTGGATATGTCAGGGTGACCGTATCGTCCTTCTGGGCTTGAACGGCGCGGGAAAGTCACGCCTTGTCGATATGATCCGCAAGTCTATCATTGATCCGGCAACATCTCAGGTTGGGGTAAAGGCAACGCCTTCTCTGGTTCTTGGCTATGGCGATCAAGCATTGTCAGACCTCTCTGACAGCTCAACGCCGTTCAATACAATCAGCCGCCGGTTTGATATTGGCGATCAGCGGGTTCGCACGCTTCTTGCAGGCGCTGGCTTGGGAATCGATATCCAAAACAAGCCAAACAGCATTCTTTCGGGCGGACAAAAAGCCCGGCTTGGAATGCTGGTTCTGCGCCTGTCAGACCCCAACTTCTATCTTTTGGATGAGCCGACAAATCATCTGGATATTGACGGTCAGGAAGCATTGGAAAACGAATTGATGGCGCATGAGGCAAGCTGTCTGGTTGTTTCGCATGATCGCAGTTTCGTTCGGGCAATAGGCAATCGCTTCTGGCTTATCGAGAAGCGTCGCCTGATTGAGGTTGAAAGCCCGGAAGAATTTTTCGCGTCCTTTGCCAAGACCGCCTGATGACGCAAAAATGTTCCGGCGAAGCCCCCATTTCGCCGGAACATTTTAGTGGATGATTGTGGTAGCTTTTCCACGAGTCGCACACACCAGAACAGGTCTTTTCAAGGGAATATCAAATGACTGATCTATCGTCCTTCCCCATTACTAAAAAGTGGCCGGCACAACATCCTGATCGCTTGCAGCTTTATTCCTTTGCCACGCCCAATGGTGTGAAGGTTTCCATAGCCTTGGAAGAACTTGGCCTCGCCTATGAAGCCCACACGGTCAATATCGGTGCCAATGAGACATGGACGCCGGAGTTCCTGTCGCTAAACCCAAATGGCAAGATTCCGGCGATTATTGATCCGAACGGGCCTGGCGGCGAGCCACTAGCCTTGTTTGAATCAGGCGCGATCCTGCTTTACCTTGCCGAGAAGACCGGCAAATTGCTTCCCGCTGATCCTGCCAAGCGCTATGAAACCATCCAATGGGTATTCTTCCAGATGGCAGCCATCGGGCCAATGTTCGGTCAGGTCGGTTTTTTCTACAAGTTTGCCGGTCGTGAGTATGAAGACAAGCGGCCGCTTGAGCGCTACCGCGCTGAATCGCAACGTCTGCTTGGTGTTCTTGAAACGCGCCTCGAAGGGCGTGAATGGATTATGGGCGAAGAATACACAATCGCAGATATTTCGATGCTTGGTTGGGTGCGAAACCTTATCGGCTTTTATGGAGCTCGCGAAATCGTGCAGTTCGACGCGCTCAAGAATGTTCCAGCTTGGCTGGAGCGTGGCCTGGCTCGCCCCGCTGTGCAACGTGGTTTGGATATCCCCAAACGTCCAGCATGAAGCTCACAATCAGGCAGTGTTGAAACTGTTTGCATTGAGAAGCGTTATCCTACACCATAAATAATCTGAGGCCGGGGTCGTTATAATCCCGGTCCCGGCCCATCCCGAAAGGATTGGATATTTGGTAGTAGATGATTTTGATGAAGACGATGAAGATGCATGGGCTGTTCATAATTCCCAGGGTTGGTATCTTGCGATCTTCGGTATCGGTGTCGCCTTCGCAGCTTTGGTCGTCTATATTTGCTGAATTGCCGGTCGCAATTCAGCCCGTACTAATCCAGTGCTGCACGCGCATTTTCTAAAGCGCGCATTGCCGCAAACAGCACTTCCCTGTCGCGCTGATGAGCCTCAAATAACTCGACAAAGGCGGGGTTGCTGATTTCATGCGGCCGTGGTGCAGATTTTGCACGCAAAAGGCTTTGATCGGCCGCAATTTTAGCAATGGAAACCTGATGTTTGGCCGCGTCGATGCGGGAAAGCGCCTGACGCATTTTGGTATTGATGGTCGTGCGTATTGCCTGCCCTGACAGCACAGATGCCAGAAGCTTTTCGCCGGCCACCGCCGGATTTTCATTTGGAACGACTCGTTCGTTCATCTTGGTTACGCTTTCTGTCCACGATTCAATTTTCCCCAATTATAGGCATTGTTCATGACAGCAGAACGATGGGCCGGTTAAATTCCATGACAAATGGGGTAGGCAATTCCTGTTTTTGTGCAAATTGTGGAATTCAGTTGCAGTTGCTGGACGAAGCCGGGCAAGAGCGCAAACTGATTTGACTGTGTAGACTTATTCAGTTGTAATCGCCGCCGATTGATACGCATGGACTGCAGGAGTGAAATATGGACCGCTATGAAACTTTCGCAACGTGGATATTTATTGTCTTCGGGGCGCTCATCATTGCTGGCCTGATGGCTTTCGCCATTTCCACCGGCGACAAGCCGGCATTTATCTTCGCGCTTGCTGCAGCCTGCAGTGCCTTTTTCCTCGGTTTCGCAGTTATTTTCGACCGGCCGCGGCTTTACGGGCTGATCTTGTTTGTTTCATTTGTAATGATTGCCGGTTCAGTGACCAATATTGTCACTTGAGACGCCAGGGCGGTGGGGCGGACAGCAGATCGCCCGAATCCTTCTGCTAACCGCCCTCAAACTGCAATTCTCCAGTGAATTTTTTCGCTGTTTGGTCGTTTAGTAAAAAATTTGTTCGATAATACAGGGTGCGGGGTAATCTCTATCGTTTCAATCGTGTATCAACTGTTGCATATTGCCTCCAACTCAATGTGAGATCTCGGCATGGCACTGATTGATGTTACCTCCTGCGAAACGTCACCTTTGAAAAGGCAGCAACTTATTCGCACGGATCGTCTCGGCGTTATTCTCATTTTCGCCGGTGCTGTGGTGTTCCATCTGGCGATACTCTTCAATCTTTTGCCATCGGTGTAAATTAACCAAATATTTTTTACCAAGGCCGGAACCAATTTTCGGCACATGCATTCTGCATGTACTGGTTCCCCCAAACCAGTTTTGGCTAGACCCCACAAGCCAATAGCCCAATCCTCATGCCCCTGAGGGTTGGGCATTTCTTTTTGGGCTGGAGCGCTCTGGCAGGCGCGGTTTTAACGGGCCAGTTTATACGGGACCTTGGAGGAGAAAGATGTCGCTCGAAAATGCCAGACAGGCAATTGAAGCTGCAATTCACAGTGGAGACTTCAAAAGTATGGGCGTGGCAGTATTTAAGGCCATCAATGCTTTGGAAGAAAGAATTAAAGCGTTAGAAGAAGAAAATGAACGGCTAAAGGCGCAATTGAAATAATACGTGCTCAAGCTGATTGTTGAATCTACTGACGATTGTGCTAGACTATAGTTAAGTTGAGTGTAGCGGTGTCTTGAGCCTGAGCCGCACTGAAACGATGCGCGATATATTTATCCAGAGTCCAGTTTGTTAGAGCCGAATCAAGCCTCAACTTGCAAAACCCTTGACCGATTGGCCAGGGGTTTTGTTTGACTGCTTTATATTTGCGATGAATTCATTACGCCGCGAGAATTGACTGAATATCGTTGATCGAATGGTTGGTCAGCGTTTTTGGAATTTCGCTTACGATTTTGTCTGAAACTTCCTTATGAAATTCCTGACGCATCTGGCCGAGCACGACGGGCGGTGCGATAATTATAAGCCGCTCGAAGTTTCCTTTGTGAGCGAAACCGTAAAGTTCGTCGGCGACTTCCTTTGCAAACCGTTTTTTTGAAATTGCATGCCAGTCTGTCTCTTCAGTGGCGCTCCTATGTGCGCTTGGTCCATCGGAAAAGCGGCCCGGTTTATCTGTCCCCTGCTCGCGCGTTGCCGGATTAGACTGGTTCATTTCATGGATTGTATGTAATTCGACATTGTTTACCTCGCGCTCGTTGCGGAGAAATAAAGCCTTCTCACCGTCTGCCACTATAACCCACGTGTGACGGTTCAGCATGACATCCACCATTTTACGCTCCACCTTTCCTGTTTGGGTCCTGGATAAATTTCATTAGGAGTTTCCTTCCATGTGAGGTTGGCTGCGAGCACCGCTTTGAAATAAGCGGATAAAAACTAACGTCTCGAATCTTGAGATGTTCCAGATTTTTTAGACAGACTGATTGCGCCGAGAGCGTAGTGGAGGACCGAATGAAAATGGTTTTACGTGTTGTTGCAGCCTTGCTGATCATCGCTGGTTGCATATGGACGTTGCAAGGACTGAGTCTGATTGGCGGCAGCTTCATGGTCGGGCAGACACGTTGGTTGGTCATTGGCCTATGCACGATGATCATGGGTGCGCTTTTGTTGATTTTCCTCCGCCGGCAATAAGCCCTTGTCTGGATTTAAGCCACCTCGCCTGTTAGAAAACAAAGAGTTAGAACCGCGACTCTGTTGCGGCTAAAAATTCCGGGGAGAGAAAAATGACGGCATGGACCATTATCGTTGAGTTTGAAACGAACGAGGGCAAGGAAGAGGAGTTCCTGACGCGCATTCGCGAACATGCCAGAAAGACGCTTGAAGAAGAGCCCGGTTGTCTGCGTTTTGAGGTTATCAAGCCAGTCCAACGTGACGGAACGCCCATACCCAACAAGGTAATGGTCAATGAGCTTTATGCAAATGAAGCGGCTGTGACCGCCCACGAATCCAATCCTCGGATGCCCAAAGTGCGCGAGGCGAACAAGCCTTTGTTGAAGTCGAGCAGGCTTATTTATGCGCAAGCTGTAGATGGAAAAGTCGCAGCCGAAGGTTTGCGGCCGCAAGAACTCAATGCCAGCAATGATGATTGATTTCGATCATCTGCAACGAAAGTATCATGGTGCAAGTTGCACGTTATGTGTCATGCTTATTTCAAGCCTTGTCATGTTTGCGGGCGGCCATATTGAGAGTCTGGGACGATGAAAATACTTGCCACGGTTGTTATCTTGCCATGTGTATTGGCGCTGACGGGATGCGGAGCAATGCGTTGGGCCGATAAGAACCCGCCAAGAACTTCGAACTGCGCAGGCTGGAACAAGATAAGAATTAAAGCTGAAACAGCGGTTTATCTGGCGAAGAATGATTTTTCTGCGGGTATCGACATCGATTCACACAATTTGAATGGTCAGAATAATGGCTGCTGGAAATAGCTCTCCAGCTTTGTGCGGAACCAAACATATCCTTCGACGTTTTCCAAACGATAGAACAGCGGAGCGAAATGCCGAATTTCGGTTTTCGACTAATTTGCTGTTTGAATAAATGAACGATCACCATTTGCCGCAGAAAGGCATTCGGCGATCGGGAAATCACAAAGGAATGTTTGGAATGGCAACGAATACATCGAAAGTTCGCGACGCAATTGAAGATGATCTGGAAACGCAGATCGCCTCCTTGCGCAAAGAGCTTTCCACAATCAGCAAATCTTTGTCTGACCAGGGATATGATCTATATGATCAAGCCAGTTCTACATATGATAGTGTGAAGCAAGGTGGGCGCAAGGCAGTGCGGTTTGTTGGTGATGAAGCGCAATATGTGGCGGAAAAAGCCAAGGAAAACCCTTTGACAGCTGTTGCTATTGTGTCCGTCGTGGCCGCAGTCGGGCTGCTGATTGGCCTTAGCGCATATCGCCGCTAAAGCAAATTCCGGGAACGCGAAGCTGGGTTTTTTTCGCCCGCATCGTGAGTAACAACATTGGTTTATACGTTACGAGGCCGGGGCTCTGCCCGGCCTTTTTTATGTTGATACTGAACCTGCCACTATTTTACCGGCTTGCATCGCCAATATTGCTTTCGCAAGGCTGAACAGTTTATGTATTGCGAAATTCATCGGCTTTGTACCGAGGTTGTGTTTGGAAGGCTATGTTTTCAAAATAGCCAGTTCGAGAGTGAGTTATATCCGCGATGGACAAGTTCGAGAATTATGCACTGGCTCTGATGGTCGTGTTCGGTGCACTGATCATTGGCGGCCTTATGGCTGTTCACATAGCCATGATGCATAAGGCTGGCTTTATTCTGGCTCTGAGTGCTGCCGTAGTCGTGTGGGCCGCCGGGTTCGCCGTGCTTTTTGACAAGCCGCGGCTCTACGGTCTTTCGCTCCTCGTTGCAATTGGTCTGATCGCTGGTTCTATAGCAGTACTCGTTGTCTGACGTATTCAACATCATAATCGTGCAATGGCGATAATATGAATATTGTCGTCATATTTTTTTATTTACTTTATTGAGAATAGTTCTAAAGTAGAATGCGTAGAGAGTGAACGTACCTGAAACTTCAGGTTGAGAAAGACATTCCCATGCGACTGACACGTCAAACAAATTATGCCATCCGTATTCTCATGTATTGCGCTGCCAATGATGGCAAGCTTAGCCGTATTGGCGAGATTGCGCAGGCCTATACAGTCTCGGAGCTTTTTCTTTTCAAGATCCTCCAGCCCCTCGTAGAAAATGGTTTCATTGAAACAGTGCGCGGCCGCAATGGCGGCGTGAAGCTTGGCAAGCCTGCGACCGACATTACGCTGTTTGATGTTGTTCGCGTGACTGAAGAGAATTTTGCAATGGCCGAATGCTTTGAAGCTGATGGCGCCGATTGCCCACTGATCGACAGCTGCGGTTTGAACTCGGCACTGCGCAAGGCGCTCAACGCGTTCTTCGAAGTGCTGGCCCAATACTCAATCGACGACATCGTGGACAAGCGTGATGTTCGCGCTTTGCTCGGAATAGATGCGCTTGCGCCGCGCCTAGCCACCGCGAGTTGAGTTGGCATTAGCCGGGCGCCCTGCCCGGCATTTTGAAAATAGCGGCGCCATTTTTGTGGCGACTCGCCAGATGCTTCCAGCGATTCGGGGAAGATCGAAGTGTTTTTGCTCAAAAATTGATTGTTTTTGCTGAAGAATTTCCATCAGAAGTGGTAAAAAGATTGTGCCGGGTTGCATGCTTCGGCATTCGCAGCTGGAAATGACGCCAATTTTCACCGGTTGAGACGTTATGACACACGCCATCTCGCGTTAAATTTTACAACCTTTTACAGCCCATTTTGGTCAAATATGATTGAAATGGTTATGTTATTTTCCTAGTTTAGAACTATTCTAAGTTATTGAAATCATGGCGCAATCTGGCCTCCCCGTTTGACACATTGCCCAAAAATCCGTTTTATAGAGCCAGCGTTGCACAAACGCACAACCTTTAATGTTTGGGCCTTGAACCCTTGCGATTGGAGGAACCATTGTCTGGTTCGGAAGTATTACCCGCTTGCGGGAACGTCTTTACAGGTACAAAAAACTGGCTTGAGATCAATTCTCGGCTTATTTTTCGTATTGTTGAGAAAAGATTCAGCATTTCCAATAGTTTGTCTACTTTGCAAAACGGCATTGAACCACGATGCTAGTTTGCCATTGCAATATCATTACCCAGAAAGAGATCGAGAATACTATCATTGAGTTTCTCGATGCTGATCCTTGGCAGCTTCTTGTCCCTGCAAAAATTTACCATGCCCTGAAGAAGCGCGGTCGCTGCTGCGGTTGCTTCCCAAACGTCGTTGAAACCATCATAAAGGTGACGGAAGATTATCACCTCCGCCATGGTCCGAACGACTCCAATGCTGTGTTGTTCATAGACCGTGTGCGGTCATTACGGCACGAATACGGGAGTTCACGACATGAAGGGCGATCCAAGGGTCATCGAGCGGCTTAACGAGGCACTTTTCCTCGAACTGGGAGCCGTCAATCAGTATTGGTTGCATTACCGTCTGCTCGACGACTGGGGCTTCAAAAAGCTGGCCAAGAAAGAACGCGCTGAATCCATTGAAGAGATGCAGCATGCGGATCGTATTATCGAACGCATTATTTTTCTTGAAGGCCACCCAAACCTGCAATCCATTGGCGCATTGCGTATCGGCCAGAACATCAAAGAAGTTCTGGAGGCGGATCTACAAGGCGAGATGGATGCTGTGGCATCCTACAAGAAGTCCCGTGAGATTTGTTCTGAATTGGGCGACTACGTCAGCAAAGAACTCTTTGACGAACTTCTTAAAGACGAGGAAGGTCATGTCGACTTCCTGGAGACCCAGCTTGATTTGCTGAACTCGATTGGTATCGAGCGCTATGGCATGCTCAATGCCGCTTCGGCTGACGAAGCCGGCTGATATCGTTTTTACGAGTTCCGGGAAAAATGCCTAAGGGCTTTTCACCCGGAGTTGTAAAAACAAAAAAGGGCGCCAAAAGCGCCCTTTTTATTATGGTTGGTTCAAGCTCAATTGGGCAGCTTGTCGTCCACGCCTGCGACGTAGAAATTCATGCTCAAAATGGTCTTGTCGTCGGCGGTCTCACCGGCCTTCAGCCATTCGGAACCATCCTGCTTTTTCAGCGGGCCGGTAAACGGCTTCAGTTCGCCGGAAGTGATCTTCGCCTGTGTTTCTTCGGCGAGCTTCTTCACATCCTCTGGCATATTTGTGTAGGGCGCCATGACGACCAGCCCTTCCTTCATACCTTCGAAAACATTGTGCGACTTCCAACTGCCGTCAATAACAGCCTTGGCACGTTCAATGTAGTATGGGCCCCAATTATCGACGATTGATGTCAATTGAGTTTCAGGACCGAATTTGATCATATCGGAGGCCTGACCGAAGGCTTTGATTTTGCGCTCAGATGCCACCTGCATTGGTGCTGTCGAATCCGTGTGCTGGGTGATGATATCAACGCCCTGATCGACGAGCGCCTTAGCTGCGTCGGCTTCCTTGCCAGGATCAAACCAGGAGTTCGCCCAGATTACTTTGACCTTGAAATCTGGATTGACCGACTGCGCGCCAAGCATGAATGCGTTAATGCCCTGCACGACTTCCGGGATCGGGAATGAGCCAATATAACCGGCAATGCCTGCCTTCGACATTTTCGCAGCTATGACGCCCTGTACGTAGCGGCCTTCGTAAAAACGCGAATTATAGACCGAAACATTTTCAGCAGTTTTATATCCCGTAGCATGTTCAAACTTCACGTCCGGGAACTTCTGCGCGACTTTGATAGTCGGATCCATATAACCGAAAGATGTTGTGAAAATCAGCTTGTTACCAGCACGGGCAAGGCGTTCAATTGAACGCTCTGCATCTGCGCCCTCTGGAACGCTTTCGAGAAATGTCGTCTCAACCTGATCGCCGAGCGCCTTCTCCATCTCCTTGCGGCCTTGATCGTGCTGGTATGTCCAGCCAAAATCACCGGGCGGTCCGATATAGATAAAGCCAACCTTCAGCTTTTCCGCTGCGAAGGCAGCGCCTGTCACAGCAAAGCTGGTAACCCCAAGGGTCGCAGCTATTGTCAGCCCCATAATCAGTTTTTTCATTAAAGTTCACCTCTCTGTTAAAGCAATGCGTTGTTTGGTCCTGTTCCCGCGCGAGGGATGTGAATGTTAATTCACTCCACTAGCGAGCAGGTACAAAAGCTTTGCCAAGCGATGTTGGCGTATTCATCAGCGTCAGACGCTTGTTTCGAGAAATCAAGACAAGAACGATGATCGTTGCAAGATAGGGCAATGCTGACATGAGCTGCGACGGGACACCGATACCTAGAGCCTGAGCATGCAACTGCCCAATGGTAACTGCTCCAAACAGATAAGCACCTGCCATGATGCGCCAGGGCCGCCACGAAGCAAAAACCACCAGCGCCAATGCAATCCAACCGCGCCCGGAACTCATATTTTCAACCCATTGCGGCACGTAAACCAGCGATAGCTGTGCACCGGCAAGACCGGCGCAGGCGCCCCCAAACAGCACGGCGAGGTAGCGAATCCGGATTACCGGAACCCCCAAAGCATGGGCTGAAGTGTGGTTGTCGCCGACAGAGCGAAGCGTCAATCCGGCGCGAGTTTTGAACAGGAACCACGCGACGCCGATGGTCAGAAGAATGGAAATGTAGAAGATAGGGTCCTGTCCAAAGAAGAACTTTCCGATATAGGGTAAGTCTGTAAGCCCTTGAATATAAAGAGACTGCATGCGTATTCCGGGCAATCCCACAAAGCTTTCACCGATCATTGCGGAAGCTCCGAGGCCAAGCAAGGTGAGTGCCAGACCGGTAGCAACTTGATTGGTCGCCAGGGTCAATGTCAGAAAACCGAAAAGCAGTGAAAAGGCAGCGCCGGCAAGCACGGCAGCCAGAAGGCCAAGCCAAGCAGAGCCGGTCATTTGCGCGGCAGCAAAGCCAGAAACCGCCCCCATGATCATCATGCCCTCAACGCCGAGATTGAGAACGCCGGAACGTTCAACGACAAGCTCGCCCAAGGCAGCGATCAGCAGCGGTGTGGCAGCCGTTGCAATCGTCAGAAGAATGGCCTCGAACATCGTCATTTCACGCGCCTTTCGCCGCTGCATCGCCCAAACGGGACACAATCCGGATGCGATAATAAATCAAGGTGTCACTGGCGAGGATAAAAAACAGCATTATCCCTTGGAAGATTCGGGCTGATTTTTCCGAAATACCCAATGAAATCTGGGCTGCTTCGCCACCAAGATAAGTTAGCGCGAGCACTAAACCTGCAGCAACTATCCCCAGCGGGTTGAGCCGGCCGAGAAATGCCACGATGATCGCCGTAAAGCCGTAGCCCGGCGAAATGCTGGTGCGAAGTTGCCCGACGGCGCCGGACACTTCAGCTATTCCTGCAAGTCCCGCCAGGGCACCTGAGATCAGGAATGCAAAAAAGGTCAGTCGCCCTGCGCTGAATCCAGCAAAACGCCCTGCCCGAGCGCTACGCCCGAATACCTTTATTTCAAAGCCGCTTAGCGTGCGCGAGAGCGTGAACCACACGGCAAGGGCAGCAATCAACGCCAGTATAAACCCCCAATGGGCCCTGCCCGATTCTGTCCAGATTTCCGGAAGAACCGCACTTGCGTTGAACTGTATTGTTTCGGGAAAATTATATCCTTGCGGATTGCGCCATGGACCGCGCACCAGCCAATCCAAAAACAGCTGCGCTACATAAACCAGCATCAGACTTGTCAGGATTTCGTTGGTGTTGAACCGCACTTTCAGGAAAGCCGGAATTGTTGCATAGGCCGCGCCACCGGCCATGCCCAGCAGAAGCATCAGTGGCAAGACGTACCAGCCTTGAAAGTCAGGAAAAACAATTGGAAGAAACGAACCAGCAATGCCACCGGCGATAAACTGCCCTTCCGCACCAATGTTCCAATTATTCGAAAGAAAACAAACCGATAGGCCAACCGCAATGAGGATCAGCGGCGCTGCTTTTATCAGTAGCTCGTGAATGGACCAGACTTCGGTCAATGGCTCAATGAAATAGGAATAAAGAGCAGCAAACGGGTTTTTGCCAAGAATGGAAAACAGGATCGCGCCTGCTATCAGAGTCAGGAATAGCGCGATGAAAGGAGATAATGCGCTGAACAAAGCCGAATGCTGCGGGCGCCTGACAAGTTCTATCCGCATCAAGCCGCTCCTGCATGTGAAGTAGCCGATATATCCGCGCCGCCCATCATCAGCCCTGCGCGCTCCATTGTCATGGCTTCGATTGGTATGGGCTGGGACAATCTTCCATGGACCATGGCTGCCATCATGTCGGAAATTTCAAACAATTCATCAAGATCCTGGCTTATGACCACGACAGCGGCGCCGTTACGGGCAAGATTGACCAAGGCCTGCCGAATGAGCGCAGCAGCACCCGCATCGACACCCCATGTTGGCTGATTGACGACCAGCACTGACGGATTGCGGTCAAGCTCCCTACCGATGAGGAATTTCTGCAAATTTCCGCCTGAAAGTGCCGAAGCATCAGGATTATCGGCGCTTTTGCGTACATCCATGCGAGCCACTATACGTTTGGCTGCCATTGCAAGGCTTGATTGGGCAATAAGTTTGAACAAACCGCCGGAAACGAATACTTTCTTATCGGTAGAATGGCGCGACAACAGCAGATTTTGCGTCAATGCCATGTCCGGCACGGCTCCATGCCCGAGGCGCTCTTCCGGTACGAATGCTGCGCCAAGCTTGCGACGCGCGGAAATACCGATCTGACTGGCATCAATCCCGCGAATTGTCACTTTGCCAGATTGTTCCTGTCGTATCTCGCCGGAAATTGCGTCGAATAATTCACCCTGCCCATTGCCGGCAACGCCAGCAATACCAAGAACTTCGCCCGCATTCACTACAAGGTTGATGTCGTGCAACGCGATGGAAAAAGGTCCGCGTGGTCTTTGTGAGAGGCTGTTTATCTGCAATAGCGGCAGCGGCTTGTTATCCGATTTTTCTACTGCCGGTCGTTCAATGATATGAATGTCGCTTCCAACCATCATGCGCGCCAGTGAAGAGGCTGTTTCGCCACGCGGGTCGCAATGACCGACTACTTTACCGTGCCGCAATACCGTTGCCCGGTCGCAGAGCCGCCGCACCTCTTCGAGCCTGTGGCTGATGTAAAGGATCGACTTTCCTTCAGAACGCAGCCGCTCCAGCGTGAGGAATAGCAGATCAGCCTCCTGTGGCGTGAGCACTGAAGTAGGCTCATCAAGAATGATCAGGTCGGGGTTTTGCAGGAGGCAGCGAATAATCTCGATCCGTTGACGCTCCCCAACGGAAAGATCACCCACCAGCGCTTCCGGATCAACCGGCAATCCATAGGTTTGACCAATCTGTCTGGCGCGCTCGGCAATGCTATCGAGCGGCGCTTTCTCGTCGAGCGACAGGGCAATATTTTCCGCTGTAGTCAGCGCGTCGAAAAGCGAAAAATGCTGGAAAACCATGCCGATACCGAACGATCTTCCCACAGCAGGGCTTGCGACCGTGACCGGCTGCCCCTTCCAGAAGATTTCGCCGGATGTTGGCTGCAATGCACCGAACAGCATTTTAACGAGCGTGGATTTGCCCGCACCATTTTCCCCAAGCAACGCATGAATCTCACCGGCGCCGATTGATAAATCGATCCCGTCACACGCTTTCAACGTTCCAAAAATTTTGGTGAGCTTGTTTGCTTCCAGTAGCGGATTTTTAGAGCCGTCTTTTGTTGTTGTTGTTGTCATCGTTCCCCGCGGCCAAGACCGGGATTGATCCTACGTCAGGCATATTCCGCTTGGGAAGTGCAAACTGTAAGTTGCGGCTATTTGCGCACATTATTCGTGCATCAACAAAAAAGGATTAAGGAATAAGCACCGTCGTGCCTGTTGTTTTGCGCGATTCGAGTTGCTGATGTGCTTCAGCAGCGTCTTTTAACGGAAAGCTCTGCCCCACTTCTATGCGAATAATGCCTTTCGCAACAAGGTCAAACAGTTCGCTTGATGCTTTCACGAGCGCTTCGCGCGCAGCTACATAAGTTACCAGTGTTGGGCGAGACAGGAAGAGAGAACCTTTCCGTGCCAGCACGCCAAGGTCGAATGGCGGAACCGGTCCTGAAGATTGCCCAAAACAAACCAGCATGCCCAGGGGCCTCAGGCAATCCAGCGAGCCTTCAAATGTATCCTTGCCGACAGAATCATAAACGACATCGACACCCTTGCCGCCGGTTAATTCTCGAACCCGCTCAATAAAGTTTTCGCTTCGGTAATTGATGACATGGTCGTAACCATGTTCCAGCGCCAGCTTGACCTTTTCATCAGAGCCGGCAGTCCCGATCACTGTCGCTCCGAGGTGTTTTGCCCACTGCCCTGCGATTAATCCCACGCCTCCCGCGGCAGCGTGAAACAGAATAGTGTGGCCTTGTTTTACCGGAAAAGTCTGCCGCAAAAGATATTGCGCGGTCATTCCCTTAAGCATCATGGAAGCGGCCTGCTCAAACGCTATAGCGTCGGGCAGTTTGACGAGCCGTACCGCCGGGATCAGCCGTTCTTCGGCATAGGAGCCCATTGGATCGGCATAGGCCACGCGGTCACCAGGTTTAAAATCTTGCACGTCAGCTGCAACAGACAAAACGACACCGGCACCCTCATTGCCCGGGACAAAGGGCAAGCCCTTAGGCGCGGGATAGAGTCCAGTGCGAAAATAAACATCGAGGAAATTCAAGCCTATCGCTTCATTGCGGATATGAACTTCGCCGGGCCCGGGAGCGGCAATCGATATATCTTCATAGGTCAGAACCTCAGGACCGCCTGTGTGATGAACTCGAATAGCTTTAACCATTATGCCTTCTCCGTCCGTCCCAGATTGGGAAATAGCTGCATCACCGCGCCGATGCAGAAGAGATAAATACCGGTCGCCGAAATGCCGACGCGCACCCATAGTGGCGAATCCAGCTGCTGATACAGGGATAGAGCACCAAGTGCGCACCAGATGAAAAATATCGCCAGATTAAGCGGGCGTAGCCGCTGAACGCGCACTGGATGAAGAAAATAAATCGGCAGGAAGGAAACGATTGCGGCAGCCAGTACGATGGCGAATGCGACCCATTCGCCGGGCCGAACGATGAACAAGGTGAAAACCACCATATTCCAAACAACAGGAAACCCCTTGAAGAAGTTCTCTTTGGTTTTCATGCCCGTATCGGCATAGTAAATTGCACTTGAAACGACGATAATCGCAGCGGCAAGAAATGACAGCCCCTCGCCCATGAAACCACGCTGATAGAGCGCGAAGGCGGGTATGAGCACATAGGTCATATAATCAATAATATTGTCCAGCAATTCGCCAGACCAGTTGGGAAGGACATATTTCACGTCCAGCTTACGGGCAATCGGCCCATCAATCCCGTCGACAAAAAGGGCCAGCCCCAGCCACCAGAACATTGCAGTCCAGCTTTCTTCGCTGGCGGCGACTACGGATAAAAAAGCCAGGAAAGAGCCGGAAGCTGTAAGAAGATGGACGGAAAATGCCTTTGCCTGCGGTGCGGTGACCTTCTTTGGCTTCATGCCTTTGGGTAAAGTCGGTTTTTTCACAGTCCGCGCCAATCTGCTGCATGATAATTTTCTGCTCACCATCATATCTTATGAGGAGATGAGCAATTTGTGAGAAGCTTTTCTTGAAAACGGCCCAAAGTGCAAGCAAAGAAGCTTATATAAGCTGTTGAAAGCTATGAAATGGAGAAAACCATGACCGATATCAGAACCGATCCGATTATTGTCGCCGGCGCAGGTCATGTTGGATTGATTGCTGCGCTTTCCTTGGCGCGCTCTGGCCATAACGTTGTCAATCTTGGCGAAACACCCGGTCAAAGCGATAAGCGGACCACCGCTTTGATGATGCCGGCCATCCGTTTTCTTCAAAGCGTTGATCTTTGGCAGGATATTGAGCCGCATGCTGCGCCCATGACGACCATGCGAATCCTCGACGGTACGAGGCGGCTTGTCAGAAGCCCTTCGGTCACGTTTGAGGCCAGCGAAATAGGTGAGACTGCTTTCGGCTACAACGTACCGAACAGCACACTTACCGCAGTGCTTAGTGATGCGTTGAAGAGATCGACGGTAGACCATAAGCCAGTGTCGGTCGTGAAATATAGCCATGTTGGCGATACAATTCGCGTGGAAACCCGCGATGGTTCAACATTAACGGCGAATATTGTCATTGCTGCTGATGGGCGCTCTTCGCTGGCCCGGGATGCCGCGGGGATCGACGCGCGTACATGGAGCTACAATCAGACCGCTGTCGTGCTGAGTTTCGCCCATACCCGCGATCACCATGATATTTCAACCGAATTTCATACCGAATATGGCCCCTTTACCATTGTTCCGTTGCAAGGGCAGCGCTCCAGCCTTGTCTGGGTTACAACGCCGGAAATGGCAGCGGAACTGCTTGCCATCAGCCATGACGAGCTTGCAAGACGCGTAGAGGATCGGATGCAATCCATGCTCGGGGCCGTGACCATTGAAGTTGCGCCGCAGAGTTGGCCGCTGTCGGGTCTCGTACCAACTTCGTTTGCGCGTAACCGGATATTTCTGGCTGGGGAAGCAGCCCATGTATTTCCGCCCATCGGCGCACAAGGTCTCAATCTCGGCATTCGTGATGTCGAAGCGCTGACCGAAATATTGCCTGAAGACGGTAGTGACCTTGGCGGTGCAAACGTAATTTCGGCTTATAACCGCAAGCGTAGTCCCGACATTCTTGCGCGAACAGGGGCAGTCGATGCCTTGAACCGTTCCCTGCTCTCAGATTTTTTACCCGTTCAGATGGTTCGCAGCGGAGGCTTGGAACTCTTGCGGGCTTTTTCGCCATTGCGCAGCTTTGTCATGCGCGAGGGTTTGCGGCCCGGAAGTGGCTTTCGCCTTTCCGGCCGCGGCGCGGACCAGCAGTGATCAGCCGATAACAAAATCGCTTAGCAGCTTCACATTCAGTAAAGCGATAACGATCGCGATAAACATGGCAAAGGTCGAAAGCCAGCGCGGCGAAACCAATTCGCCCATCTTTGACTTGCTTGCCGTGAATATCACCAATGGAAACACGGCAAATGATAGCTGAAGACTAAGCACCACCTGCGTCAGGATCAATAGTCTGGCCGTCCCCTCATCGCCAAACCAAATGGTAACGATAGCTGCGGGAACGATGGCAATGCCACGTGTGATCAGTCGGCGTAACCAGGGCGACAACTTGATGTGAAGAAAGCCTTCCATCACAATCTGGCCAGCCAATGTCGCTGTCACGGTCGAATTGATACCGCAGCAGAGCAATGCAATGCCAAACAGCGTTGGTGCAAGTGACCAACCCAGCAAGGGCGCAAGTAGCGAATGAGCATCGCCAAGTTCGGCAACCTCGGTTTGACCGGTTTTATGAAAGGTAGCTGCCGCGAGAATAAGGATCGATGCGTTGATCAGCAGAGCAAACATCAGGGCGACGGTCGAATCTATCGTGGCATATTTCAATGCCTGCCGCTTTTCAGGAATTGAGTGCCCATAGTCGCGCGTTTGTACGATACCTGAATGCAAATAGAGATTATGCGGCATGACGGTTGCGCCAAGAATCCCTAAGGCCAGATAGAGCATTTCCGGGTTGCGGACAATTTCAGTTGTCGGCGCGAAGCCTTTGATAACTTCGCCCCATACGGGATCGGCAAGGAAAATCTGTATACCGAAGCAGACGGCGATGACGCCGAGTAAAGTGATAACCAGCGCTTCAACCCAACGAAATCCGAGTTTTTGCAGATAAAGAATGAGAAAAACATCAAGCGCAGTGATCAGAACGCCAATTTCCAGCGGTATTCCGAATATCAGATTGAGGCCAATTGCTGTCCCGATTACTTCAGCAATATCCGTCGCGATAATGGCTATTTCCGCCAGAAACCAAAGGATATAGGCGACCGGCCGGGGAAACGCATCACGGCAAGCCTGGGCGAGATCCCTTCCAGAGCCTATAGCCAGTCGGGCACATAGCGCTTGCAGAACAATAGCCATGATATTCGAAATAAGCGCGACGACCAGCAGCGTGTAGCCGAATTTTGAACCGCCAGCGAGCGAAGTCGCCCAATTACCGGGGTCCATATATCCAACCGCGACGAGATATCCCGGCCCTACAAAGACAGCGACCCTACGCCAACCGGGGCCGCGGGTCTGGACAGCGATGGAGCGGTGAACATCCGACAACGAGGCCTCACCTCTCTTGCGCAGCCAACCTTCCGGCTGGACGTCCAACTCTTTCTGCTGATCCATGATATTTATCCGCAACTGCAAATCATTTGCAATTATAAGCATTCCAAACTGCCGACTGCAAGTTATCGCCGGAAGAATCTGAATATTTTATGGGATAAGTCCGTTCGTCATGGCATAGAGCCAAAGCGTCAAAGTCAGGATCGAAAAAAGCGTGGTGGCAAGAATGCTGCTTGATGCGCGCTCGACCCAAACTCCATATTGTTGCGCTATGACAAATACATTCGTGGCTGTAGGTAGTGCAGCCATGAGCATTGCCGTATGAATCCAGACTGGTGGAAAATCTCCGGTCAGATTCAGCATGGCGTAAATCATGAGCGGTTGGACCAGGAGCTTTAGCGGCACAATAAGATATAGCTCCTTTGGTACTCTTTTGAGCGGCCGCAATGCGAGAGTGGCACCCATTGCAAATAAGGCGCATGGCGCGGCGGCTGCTGCCAGCAAGTCGATCATTCTGGTCATTGCCAATGGAGGCGTTAGCCCGGCAACGGCAGCTCCAATGCCCAAAATTGTAGCAATAATAAAGGGATGGAAGAAAATCTTCTTCAAGACACCGAGCATCAACTCAGATTTTGAACGCTTGTCATTTCCGGAGATAGCCATCATCAGAGGTGACATGACAAAATGAAATATATTGTCGAAGCAAAAGATTAGCGCTACCGGCACAGCGGCGGGAGCGCCAAACGCCAATATCGCCAGTGGTGGCCCCATATATCCAATATTGCCATATGCGGCAGCCAGCCCCTGAATTGTGCTTTCATCAATCCTGCGAGTTCGTACCATTCCGATTAGGAACATGATCGCGAAAATGCAGAAAGTGGATGCAGTGCAACCAATAATGAAACCCCATTGCGTCAATTCAGATACTGGCGTGCGCGACAATATCTGGAAAAACATGGCAGGAAGCGCCACATATACGATGAAGGTGTTCATCCATCCCAGCGCTTCAAGCGGCTGGCGATTGATTCGCGCCACGAAAAAGCCGAGAAAAATCAGTCCAAAGAACGGCAGTACAAGATTGAAGACGCTGAGCATGATGGGCTTTTATCGTTGTGGCGGGCAAGAACCCATGATTTATGCTCGCGTGTTTTAACAGAAACCGATAGTTATAACGAATGAACACAATGACACAGATACGACATGCAAAATTTCAGATCGGCCAGGTGGTCAGCCATCGAATCTTTGCGTTTCGCGGCCTGATTTTCGATGTTGATCCGGAATTCAACAATACGGAAGAGTGGTATCGCTCAATTCCTGAGGATATCCGTCCTCGGCGCGATCAGCCCTTCTATCATCTTTTTGCTGAAAATGCAGAGAGCGAATACGTGGCGTATGTTTCAGAACAAAATCTGGTGGCTGATACGACAGGAATACCGCTCAGGCATGCCCAAATAGCGGCAATGTTCGATAAATCCGAAGACGGCTCCTACCGCGTGAAGAGGCCGCATATCAACTGAAAACCCTTTTAGGCCAATAAAAAAAGGGGATGCATCTGCATCCCCTTTTTATTGCAAGACTAAATTATTGCGGTGCTTTTGCTTTTTCCTGCTCCGCCTTCATTTTTTCCTCAAACTCTTTTTGACGCTTCTGCACTTCATCCTGAAGTGTCTTTTGGCGTTGTTCGAGTTCATTTTGCTGAAGGCCGGGGCCATCATAAGCCTGTGTGAAACCCGTCAGCGCAACATTGATCGGATTTGGCTTGTTCTGGAAATTGACCGAAGTTAGCGTAAGCTGGCTGCCCTTCTTGAAGGAAGCAAGTAATTCGTCGGACAGGGCAACTTCGGAAATGCAGCGATCCGGGAAGCAGATGGCGTAATCAACCTTGACCGCCTTGGCACCATTAACCTGAAGTCCGACGCCAGGACCGATCAAGCGCCCGGTTGGAACTGAGATCTGGAAGATTTTGCGGTTAACTTTGCCCTTGATCTCAATGAGATTGACGGCTGTCAAAAGCTGGCCGCTGTCGGCAGTTACGATATTCTGCGTATTGCAGATGTCATTGTCTTCCTGCTTGGAGCAAACCTTGAACCAGCCCTGCGGCGCTCTCTGCTGCTGGGCTGATGCTGGTACTGCAGCTGCGGCGAGCAATGCAATAGCACCCGCGATAGATGTGGTTGCAGCGAAAATCTTAGGGCTGGACATGGTCAACTGGTTCCTTTCAGCGCACTTATCCGAAGTGTGACTTGGTCACGTAAAGTTGCTCGTCTGGCTTTTGGGTGCCAAATAAGGCAACAGAGTGACCCCTTGTTATCGAACGCCGTGTTACACTGCAAGACAACGCAAATCCAGCCACCTTTTGCTGTACTTATCGATTCAATCCCGGGTTAAGCGGCGTGACGCCCTATAATTGTCGTCAAATGATAGTCTTTGACACGAATCATAATAAACCGCTCGAAAGAGCGCAGAATGAACGGGCACAGGGTCCAAAGAATGATCAGGCAGAGTTTCAAGGTTTTGGCGTTGGCTTTAGCCTTTTTGGCGACGGTAGCCACAGCAATAGCCGAGCCGAGTTATGGCCTTGCAATGCGGGGCGAACCCGCCCTGCCCGCTGACTATACGCATTTTCCTTACGCCAATCCTGATGCTCCCAAGGGAGGATCTATAACCTATGGTGTGGTTGGTACATTCGACAGCCTGAATTCCTTTCTGGTCAAAAGCTTGCGAACGACGGCACGCGGTGTCTTCAACGATCCGCAGTTTGGAAACCTGGTTTACGAAACGCTGATGCAGCGGAGTGCCGATGAGCCTTTTACGCTTTACGGTTTGCTGGCGGAAAAAGTTGAAACCAATGACGAGCGGACATGGGTTGAGTTTACGCTCAATCCAAAAGCCAGATGGTCCGATGGAAAACCTGTCACCACAGATGACGTAATTTTCACGTTCGAGCTTCTCGCCGAAAAAGGCCTGCCGCAATATAAACAGCGCATGGATCGCATCGACAAGATCGAGAAGATCGGGGAGCGCGGCATCAGGTTCACGTTCAACGATCAGGCTGACCGAGAATTTCCGCTGGTGCTTGGTTTAATGCCGGTTTTACCGAAACACGCCATAGATCCAGAGAAATTCGACCAGTCTCCTTTGCGTATTCCGGTAGGCAGTGGCCCCTATATCATTTCCAAGGTTCAGCCAGGCCAGCGAATTATTTACAAGCGCAATACCGACTATTGGGCCGCCGATATACCCAGCAGACGTGGATTTAATAATTTCGATACAATTACTGTTGAGTATTTTCGAAACGAGCAATCGCAATTCGAAGCCTTCAAGAAAGGTGTCTTCGACATTTTCATGGAGGGTGATCCCAATAAATGGGCCTCTTCGTATAATTTCCCTGCGTTTAAAGAAGGCCGTGTCGTCCAGGAGACGTTCGAAACTAAAGCACCGTCCAATATGTTCGGTTTTGTTTTCAATACGAGACGGGCCAAATTTGCTGATCGTGATGTGCGCGCTGCCTTGGGATTGATGTTTGATTTTGAATGGACCAACCGAAATCTCTATGCGGATCGTTACAAGCGTCTTGCCAGCTTCTGGCAAGGATCGGATTTGTCGGCGTTGGGTGTCCCCGCCAATGAAGCAGAGCGGCAACTGCTAGCGCCTTATCCTGATGCCGTGGCACCTGACGTAATGGACGGCACCTATGTGCCCGCAAAGACAGATGGATCCGGACGCGACCGCAAGGAGATGAAGCGTGCTTTTGATATCCTGACGGATAAAGGCTTTTCCATCAAAGATGAGAAGATGCAGGATGCCAAAGGTAACGTTCTTAGCTTCGAGATATTAACCAGGTCCGTGGCGGAAGAGCGTCTTGGACTTGCCTATAAGCGCACGCTCGAACGGCTGGGCATTGGAGTCACCATTCGCACTGTTGACGATGCGCAATACCAAAAGCGGCTCGAAACATTCGATTATGACATGATATTGGGCGCTTATTCCGGTTCATTATCGCCTGGCTTTGAGCAATTCCGACGTTGGAGCAGCCAGTTCCGCGATATTAATGGCAGTTTCAATTATGCTGGCGTAGCCGATGCTGCAGTTGATGCTTTGATCGGCAAAATGCTTTCGGCGCGTAAGCAGAATGAGTTTGTCGATACAGTACGCGCGCTGGATCGAGTGCTCATGTCCGGAAATTATTTTGTACCGATCTATTTTCAGCCATCACAGTGGGTGGCAAGATGGACTCATATCAAACATCCAGACAAGACATCGCTTAATGGCTACCAATTCACCACCTGGTGGTCAGACAAAAAATAGGCCCCTATAATGACCGAAAAGAAATTCATAATAGATGTTGTGTCCGACGTTGTTTGCCCATGGTGCTTTCTAGGTAGAAAGCGTCTGGAAAACGCCTTAGCAATGAACCCTGATATCGAGGCCACCGTGAATTGGCGGCCGTTTCAGCTTGATCCGACCATTCCGCGCCAAGGTAAGGATCGCAATCGATATATGCAGGAGAAATTCGGCAGCTCCGACAAGATATTCGAAATCCATCAGCAACTGATTGAGCTTGGCAAGGAAGAAGGCATTGAGTTTGATTTTGAAGCGATCAAAATCAGCCCGAATACACTTGATGCGCATCGGCTGATCCGATGGGCATCGCAAGCCACGCCCAATGTTCAGGACGCAGTGGTTGGAATTCTCTTTTCGTATTATTTCGAACAGGGAAAGGACATTGGTGATCGTCAGGTTCTGCTTGAAGCTGCTGAAGAAGCAGGCATGGATGTCGCCATTGTCGATAGCCTGCTTGCTACGGATGCTGACACTGTCGGTGTCCAACAGGAAATTGATACCGCCAATCAGGTGGGCGTGCGCGGCGTTCCCTGTTTTATTCTCGACCAGAAATATGCGGTTATGGGCGCGCAGTCAGCAGATGCGCTTGCCGATGCCATTCGCCAGACTGCCGATGGATACGAGCCGCGTCCTGTTTGATCAGGACGCCTCGGCCAATTTGGCAAGCTGGGTCATTACGACTGCCGCTCCGTTAAGCCGCTTCTCCGCCGTCGGCCAATCGCGAACAAAAACAACGCTCTGGTCGGGGCGAATCTTCGCCATAGACCCCTGTTCGCCAATCATCCTCACCAAGGCAGCAGGGTTGTTGAACGTCTTGTTGCGGAACTGAATGACGACGCCCTTTGGTCCAGCATCGACCTTTTCCACATTCGCCCGGCGGCAAAGCGCTTTGATGTAAACGATTTTAAGCAGATGCTGGACCTCTTCCGGCAATGGACCAAATCTGTCGATCATCTCCGCACCGAAGCCGTCAATGTCCTGAAGTTCTTCGAGGTCTGCCAAACGGCGATAAAGGCCGAGGCGCAATTGCAGATCAGGAACATAGGTTTCCGGTATCATCACAGCAGTGCCTACAGCAATTTGCGGTGACCAATGTCCGTCTTCAACCTCACCTGTTCCCTTGATTTCGGCGACTGCCTCCTCAAGCATCTGCTGGTAAAGTTCGAAACCGACCTCACGAATATGGCCCGATTGTTCTTCGCCGAG
The DNA here is from genome assembly GCF_059758635.1 of Phyllobacterium sp. GQ127. NCBI lineage: Bacteria > Pseudomonadati > Pseudomonadota > Alphaproteobacteria > Hyphomicrobiales > Phyllobacteriaceae > Phyllobacterium > Phyllobacterium sp. GQ127. The sequence goes on along the minus strand of NZ_JCAXDZ010000001.1, from coordinate 571,459 downwards.
CAGATTACCGGCTCCGCGGATGTCCATATCGTGGCTCGCAAGTTGAAAACCTGCGCCAAGCGTATCAAGAGATTGCAGAACTTTCAGTCTGCGATCCGCCATCTGGGTGAGAACCTTGTTTGCAGGTAGTGTGAACAAAGCATAGGCGCGCTGTTTCGATCGCCCCACACGCCCACGCAATTGGTAAAGCTGAGATAGGCCGAACATGTCGGCGCGATGAATAATCAACGTGTTGGCAGTGGGAATATCAAGCCCTGACTCAACGATCGTGGTCGATAGAAGCACATCATACTGGCCATCGTAGAATGCATTCATAATGTCATCGAGCTCGCCCGGTGCCATTTGCCCATGAGCCACAGCCACTTTGAGCTCCGGCACCTGTGCATCAAGGAACTCCTTGATTTCATTGAGATCCGAAATGCGCGGGCAGACGTAGAAGCTTTGCCCGCCACGATAGCGTTCGCGCAACAATGTCTCGCGAATAACGAGCGGATCGAAAGGCGAAACAAAGGTACGTACAGCCATGCGATCCACTGGCGGTGTCGTGATAAGCGAAAGCTCGCGAACGCCGGTCAAAGCCAACTGTAAAGTCCGCGGAATTGGTGTCGCAGACAAAGTGAGCACATGAACATCCGATTTCAGTTCTTTAAGCCGTTCCTTGTGTTTGACGCCGAAATGCTGCTCTTCATCGATAATCAGAAGGCCTAGATTCTTGAACTTGATGCCCTGCCCGAGCAGCGCATGCGTACCAACCGCTATGTCGACCTGACCTTCGGCGATGCCTTTTTTGTTCTCGGCAAGCTCTTTCGAACCGACCAGTCGTGAGGCTTGCACAACATTGACTGGCAACCCCTGAAACCGGGACGTAAATGTCTTGAAATGCTGCCGGGACAGCAAGGTGGTAGGCACGACCACCGCGACCTGAACGCCGTTCAGCGCTGCTACAAAAGCTGCGCGCAGCGCCACTTCTGTTTTGCCGAATCCCACATCGCCGCAAATCAGGCGGTCCATCGGTTTTCCAAGCGATAGATCATCAATCACCGCATCTATCGCGCGGTCCTGGTCTTCGGTTTCGTCATAGGGGAAGCGAGCCGCGAACTCGCCATAAAGACCCTCAGGTGGCAGTAATACCGGTGCGCCGCGCATTTGCCGTTCGGCAGCAATGCGTATCAGATGCCCCGCAATATCGAGGAGACGCTTCTTGAGCTTGGCTTTACGGGCTTGCCATGCGCCGCCGCCGAGCTTGTCCAGAATGGCAGTCGATGTCTCCGAGCCGAACCGCGATAGAAGCTCGATGTTTTCAACAGGTAGAAAAAGCCGATCATCACCAGCATAATGCAGTTCCAGACAGTCATGTGGCGCCCCCGCTGCCGTAATCGTACGCAAGCCGATGAAGCGGCCGATACCGTGGTCAACGTGAACGACAATGTCTCCGGCATTCAGGGCAGCAACTTCGCTGATAAAGTCCCGGTCCCGCTTACGCCGCTTGGAATGGCGAATGAGACGATCACCAAGAATATCCTGTTCGGCGACAACAACGAGCTCGCCTGCATTGAATCCAGTTTCAAGCGACAAGACGCCTGCTGTAACTTTGTCGCGAGCAAGCGCTTTAACGGTGCGCAAATCTTCGACCAACTCGATCTTCTCAAGACCATGCTCGCTCAGAACTTGAACGAGCCTGTCCCGCGTTCCCTCGCTCCATGCAGCAACAAGAACTTTCTTACCGGCAGCACGTTCATCGGAAATGTGCTTGACCACACTGTCAAAGACGTTGGTATCCTTGGCGGTTCGTTCTTCGACAAAAGTACGTCCGCGATGCACACCCGCGTGAATCGTCGAGCGCCCCGTTACAAATGGCGCATCAAATGGAGTAAAGTCTATCTTTAGTCCTGAACTAAGTGCTGCTGCTTCAACCTGGTCCGGCGTTAGATAGAGCGTTTCCGGTTCAACAGGTTTGTATGGAATTGTATCGCCCGGTTCCTTGCCATCGGACTGCCGCTTGCGGGCTTCATAGTGATCGACCACCATTTTGTGGCGCTCAGCCATGGATTCATGTGCAAGATGATCGAACACAACGGGCATATCGCCTGCATGGTCGAAAACGGTTTCGAGGTTGTCGTAAAATAACGGCAACCAATGTTCCATGCCCGCGAAACGGCGGCCCTCCGAAATCGACTGATAGAGAGCGTCATCACGTGACGGTGCACCGAATTTTAGAACATACTGAGTGCGAAAGTGGCTGATGATCTCAGGCGACAGCGTAATTTCGCTCATCGGCTGCATCGAAAATTCAGTTTTCTGGCTGGATGTACGTTGCGACGCGGGATCGAATGTGCGGATCGTTTCGAGCGTATCGCCGAAAAAATCCAGACGAAGCGGCTCTTCGGCGCCCGGTGCGAAGAGGTCCAATATGCCGCCGCGTACCGCATATTCACCAACATCACGAACTGTCGGAACACGCTCAAAACCATTGCTTTCAAGGCGTTGCACGAGAGAGTTCATATCGATTCTATTGCCTGGCTTTGCCAGAAATAGCTGTTTGCTGAGTATTTTTCGTGGCGGAAGTTTTTGCAGGACCGAATTGGCAGTCGCCAGAATTACGCCCGGATGCTTGCCCTGCCGCATGGCAGCAAGGCCAGCAAGTGCGCTCAGACGGCGAGCAGAGGTATCCGCCCCGGGGGAAACGCGATCATAGGGAAGGCAATCCCACGCAGGAAGTTGCAACACTGGCAATTCCGGCGAGACAAATCCCAATACCTGCTCAATATCCGCAATACGTTGTCCATCACGCGCGATGAAAAGCACGGGTCCACCGGCCCCCGCTTCCGCAACGACCTTTGCCAGAGCAAATGCCTCATAACCATCGACAACGCCGTCAACAACAATGTGTCCACGTGCATCCGGTTTCAGTCCGAGTTTGGTAAAAGCAGTCATTTCGATTTCAGGATTTCATTTCAGAGTCAGGCCTTGGCACGACCTAATATTTCAGACTATGGCGAGAGGCGACAACCTTGTGAAAAATCGGCGTGTCGAATTCGGCGGGTACTTCTGCTTCGCCTGTCACCCATTTTAGCAGGTCACGGTCCAGCGCTTCCATGAGAGACTCATATTGGTCAAGCTCTTCTTCAGACAAGCTGTCAATGTTGGCGTCGGCAAATTGACCTAGAATCAGATCCATTTCACGCATTCCGCGATGCCAGCAGCGAAAAAGTATCCGTCTTTGCCTTGGTGGCAAGTCAGCGGTTGTGCGACTGCTTCCAGTCATGAGCAAGCTCCGTTTGTAATATTCAAGGCACCGATCAACTGATGCGGCTGGGTATAGCCTGCCTTGTGGCATCTGTCAGCCTTGCAACGCAAATCGAACGCGTTAAACGTTACATATGCGTCCTTCCCTGCTTGATCCTTTATTCGCCTCGGTTCGTTCGCTTTCGGGTATTGGCCCGAAAGTATCCATCCTTTTGGGGACATTGCTCGGAACACAGCCGCCGGGAGCCGAGCCGCGTGTCGGCAATCTTGTGTACTTGCCGCCCCATAGCGTCATAGATCGTCGTAATCGTCCCGGCATCGCCTATGCGCCCGAAGGTGCGATTGTGACCCTTGAAGTCCGCATCGACCGCCACCAGCCAGCGCCAAGCGGTCGCAGCAACGTCCCCCATCGCGTTTACGCCCATGATGATACAGGTGAAATCAGCCTGACATTTTTTCATGCAAAGCAAGCCTGGCTGGAAAAAGTCATGCCTGTTGGTGAAACAATTATCGTTTCCGGCACCATGGAATGGTTCAACGGACGACCGACGATGGTCCATCCGGATCATATTGCAAGTTTGGAGGATGCGGCTTCACTTCCATTGGTTGAGCCGATCTACCCACTGACAGCCGGATTGTCACCCAAAGTCCTGGCAAGAAGCGTTCAGGAGGCACTCGGCAAAACGCCAGACATGCCCGAATGGATTGATCCACCTGTCATTGAAAAATACAATTTGCCCTCCCACCGCCAGGCTTTGCAAACGCTGCATAATCCGCAAGACCCAAGTGATATCGCGCTTGATCACCCCGCAAGGCAGCGGCTAGCCTATGATGAGTTTCTGGCCGGGCAATTGGCGCTTGCTCTGGTTCGTATGAAAACGCGCCGGCTTTCCGGTCGCAAGCTTGAGGGAGACGGTCATCTCAAGGCGAAGATCATCGCTGCACTTCCCTATAAGCTGACCAATAGTCAACAACAGGCAATCGAGGAGATCATAACCGATCTGCGTGCGCCGGACCGCATGCTGCGGCTGTTGCAAGGCGATGTTGGTTCCGGCAAAACTATTGTTGGTCTGCTGGCCATGGCTCATGCAGCAGAGGCTGGCGGCCAGTCAGCGCTCATGGTGCCAACGGAGGTTCTTGCCCGGCAGCACTTTGCAACAATTTCGCCCTTCGCGCAAAAGGCCGGGCTGCGGGTTGCATTGTTGACGGGGCGCGAAAAGGGCCGCGAACGGGAGGAGATTCTTGAGGGACTAAGAACCGGCGCGATCCATATTATCGTTGGAACGCACGCGCTCTTCCAGGAAAAGGTCAATTATCACGATCTGGTATTGGTGATTGTCGATGAACAGCATCGTTTTGGAGTGCACCAGCGCCTGCTTTTGACATCCAAAGGCACTGCCCCTGACATGTTGGTTATGACAGCAACTCCAATTCCACGTACCTTGGTACTCACCGCATTTGGCGATATGGATGTGTCAAAACTGACGGAAAAGCCTGCTGGACGCCGCCCGATTACCACAGCAATCCTGCCGATGGAGCGGTTGAGCGAACTTGTCGAACGCATGCGTACAGCCATCAATGAGGGGCAGAAGATTTATTGGATCTGTCCTTTGGTGGAAGAATCCGAATTGGTCGATCTTGTTTCTGCCGAGGAGCGCTTTCAATCTTTGCAGCCACTGTTGGGCAGTCGCATCGGGCTGGTTCACGGCCGAATGAGCGGTGCCGAAAAAGATGCGGCAATGGCTGCTTTCAAGAGTGGTGAAACGCGGTTGCTTGTTGCCACTACCGTCATTGAAGTCGGGGTTGATGTTCCCGATGCAACCATAATCGTTATCGAGCATGCAGAACGCTTTGGCCTCGCGCAATTACATCAGCTACGGGGGCGTGTTGGTCGTGGAGACAAGCCTTCCACCTGTCTTTTGATCTACAAAGGCCCGCTTGGCGAGGTCGCGCAAGCACGCTTGAAGATCATGCGCGAGACTGAAGATGGCTTCCGTATTGCGGAAGAAGACCTGAAATTACGCGGTGAAGGTGAACTTCTAGGTACACGTCAATCCGGCGTACCCGGCTTCCGGCTTGCAAATATCGAAGCGCATGCGGAGTTTCTTGAAGTCGCCCGCAAGGATGCGCGCTATATTCTGACGCGAGACCCGGAACTGCAGAGCGCGCGCGGCGAGGCCCTACGCGTTCTGCTATATCTTTTTGAGCGAGACGAAGCAGTCAGGCTGCTTCGCGCTGGCTAATCATTCCACTGTGACCGATTTGGCTAGGTTGCGTGGCTGATCAACATCCGTTCCCATGAAAACGGCTGTGTAATAGGCCAGCATCTGGATCGGCAGCGTATAAATGATCGGCATGATAATCTCCGGCATGTCGGGCAGGACAATCGTATGCCAGGTTTTCAAACTATTGGCCGCAGCGCCCTTTTCGTCAGTAATGAGAATGATCTTGCCGCCGCGCGCTGCTGCTTCCTGCATGTTGGATATGGTTTTTTCAAACCAACGATCATGTGGAGCAATGACAATGACCGGCATCGATTCATCAATCAGCGCGATTGGTCCATGCTTTAATTCACCTGCGGCATAGCCTTCTGCGTGAATATAGGAAATTTCCTTGAGCTTCAGCGCTCCTTCAAGAGCCAATGGATAATTGGTGCCACGACCGAGATATAAGGCATGTTTGACTTGGCTGAGTTCACGGCTGATCGCCTCGATCTGGCTCTCAAGTTTCAATGCCTGGGTGGCATAACGTGGGATCTCGGATAGCTCACGCACAAGCTGGCGTTCTTCCTGATCGGTGATGGTCCCTCGCATTTTGCCAGCAGCGACGGCAAGGGAGGCCAGAACGGAAAGCTGGCATGTAAACGCCTTGGTGGATGCGACACCCACCTCTGGTCCGGCAAGAGTCGGGAAAATTGTGTCTGACTCACGCGCCATCGTCGATTCTTTGACATTGACGATGGTGCCGACTGTGAGGCCCTGCTCCTTGCAATAACGTAACGAGGCCAGCGTATCGGCTGTTTCTCCCGACTGCGAAACAAACAGAGCAAGACTGTCTTTCGACAGCGGCATTTCGCGGTAGCGGAATTCAGAGGCAACGTCGATATCTACCGGTAATCTTGCAATGCGTTCAAACCAGTATTTACCAACGAGACCGGCATAAAAAGCAGTGCCGCAAGCCGAAGCTGCAATCCGGTCAACTTTTGCAAAATCAATTGGCGCGGCATCGGCCCGAATGGTTCCGTTGGCAAAATCCAGATAGTTGGCAAGCGTGTGAGAAATAACTTCCGGCTGCTCATGGATTTCCTTTTCCATGAAATGTCTGTGATTGCCCTTGCTGACCAAAAATGCCGAGCCGGCGGATTTTTGCATGGCTCTATGCACTGTTGCGCCGGATTCATCGTAGATCGTCACGCCGTTACGGGTCAAAACTGCCCAATCACCATCTTCAAGATAGGATAGATTATCCGTGAAGGGCGCGAGCGCTATAGCATCGGAACCCAAGTACATTTCGCCTTGCCCGTACCCTACGGCAAGCGGCGGCCCGTTGCGGGCTGCAATCAGCAAATCCTCCTGTCCCTTGAACATGATGGCGATTGCAAAAGCGCCCCGCAACAAGGGCAGTGACTCACGAACAGCTTCGATCGGGGCAAGGCCACGATCTAAAGCACGCGTCACCAGATGGGCGACAGTTTCTGTGTCTGTTTCCGTTTCGAAAACATAGCCGTCAGCTTCCAGCATGGAGCGAAGCTCAGCAAAGTTTTCGATAATCCCATTGTGAATGACAGCAAGGCGCGGCGTTGTATGTGGATGAGCATTGCGGACGATCGGCGCGCCGTGCGTGGCCCAACGCGTATGGCCAATACCAATTGTTCCGCCAAGCGGGTTTTCTTTGAGCAGGTTGTCGAGGTTTATAAGTTTGCCTTCGGCCCGGCGACGGTCAAGCAGGCCATTTTCCAACGTTGCCACACCAGCAGAATCGTAACCACGATATTCGAGCCGCTTGAGCGCATCGACCAGAAGGGGGGCAACCTGTTCCCGTCCGATTATTCCTACAATTCCGCACATATAAAACTCCGATGCCTCAATTTACCACTTCTGCCTATGGCTCGTCGCCATGGCAGAAAGCCTATTACCTAACCCTTGCATGATTTAAAGGGACTGCCCTACTCTGCCTTTTTCGACAGCTTCAAGGCAGCATATCGCGCCCGCAATTGGACGGCACGCCCTTCCTTAATTTCTTGACGCGCTCTACCAAAGGCCAGCGCATCTGCCGGCACGTTTTCTGTAATCACACTGCCGGAAGCAACATATGCATTATCACCTATCGATACCGGCGCAACGAGAGACGAGTTGGACCCTACAAATGTGTTGGTTCCAATTTCAGTATGGTATTTGTTGTAACCATCATAATTACACGTAATCGTGCCTGCGCCAATATTTGCGTCCGCACCAACGGTAGCATCTCCGATGTAGCTCAAATGATTTAGTTTGGCGCCCTGCCCAATCTTGGCGTTCTTCACTTCAACGAAATTGCCCACTTTTGCTTTTGCCGCGAGATTTGCACCCGGACGAAGACGGGAAAACGGGCCAATACTTGCGTTTGCTCCAATGCTTGCACCTTCAATATGCGAAAATGCGTGGATTACAGTACCGGACGCAATCGAAACACCCGGGCCAAAAACAATATTGGGCTCCAGCGTAACATCTGCCTCAATCACTGTATCATGAGAGAAAAATACTGTTTCCGGCGCTTGCATGGATACGCCTGCCAGCATCATTTCGCGGCGTTTGCGGTTCTGCCAGATTGCTTCCGCTTCCGCCAGTTCCAGGCGCGTATTAATGCCGATCACATTGTCCGGAGAAATCTCGATGGCAACAACAGACTTCCCTTGCGAATTGGCGATCTCCACCACATCGGTCAGATAATACTCACCTTTTGCATTCTCATTCTTAATCATGTGAAGCAATGCCAAGGCACTATCACCACGCAAAGCCATCAGACCGCCATTGCAAAACCCAATTTTCTTTTCGGACTCGCTTGCGTCCTTTTCTTCACGAATCGCAATTAAGCGGCCATCCTGTTCAATAAGGCGGCCATATCCATGGGGGTTTTCAGGCCGAAATCCCATCACCACAATGTCTGAACCGCCAGCCAGTTTCTCACGAGCCATTTCCAGCGCAGATGTTTCGATGAGCGGGGTATCACCAAAAACCACGATGATGTCGTCGTAACCTGCCTCTATGGCAGATTGTGCGGCAAGAACGGCATGTCCCGTGCCAAGGCGCTCCACCTGCTCGTGAACGGTGATATTGCTGACGAGCGCGCGCACGGAGGTTTCAACCTTGTCGGCGCCACGGCCCACCACCAAGGCTATATCGCTGCCTCCAGCACCTTGCACTGCCTTGGCGACGTGTCCCACAATTGGTAATCCGGCTATTTCATGCAGCACTTTCGGCAATGAGGACTTCATCCGCGTGCCCTCTCCGGCAGCGAGAATAACCGTAAGACAAGTGCGTGATGTCATGGTTCAGACTTTCAGTTTGGCCAAAGCGTTATCAGGCTGCAACATGGCACAATGCTGGTTGCAATTTGGTAACTTGCGCTTCTTTAGCCAAGTTGGCCGAGGATGGGAAATGTTTCAAGCAGCCAGAATGAAAATGTCTGCAGCCCTCCGGTCAGGAAAAGTACTCCTGTAATCACCAGCAGTCCTCCCATGATTTTTTCGACCTTGCCAAGATGCATGCGAAACCGGGATAGGAATCGCATGAACACACCGGAAAATAGCGCGGCAATAATGAAGGGAATGCCGAGCCCAAGAGAATAGATCGCAAGCAGTAGCGCCCCGTCAGCGACAGTATCGCGTGCTCCAGCCAGCGCCAAAATTGGACCAAGCACCGGTCCTATGCATGGGGTCCAGCCAAATGCGAATGCCAATCCCATAATATAGGCTGCAAAGGGATTGGCCGGTGCTCCTTTGCTTTGAAAGCGTGCCTCGCGGGATAGAAAAGCTAATCTGAACACACCGAGGAAGTTCAATCCCATAATGATGATGATGATTCCGGCCAGGATGGCTATTTCCTGCTGCCACATGCGCAGGAATGCCCCAATTGTCGATGCGCCTGCACCCAGTAGAACAAAAACTGTGGTGAATCCCAAGACGAAGCAAAAGGACGATAAAAGGAGCGCGCGCCTGACCGGTGAAATTTTGGCGGTGGAAGCATCAGCTCGGAAGTCTTCTACAGTCACCCCTGCCATGTAGCACAGGTACGGCGGCACGAGAGGCAGCACACAAGGTGAAAGAAATGAGAGCGCCCCGGCCCCGGCGGCAGTCAGATAGGAAACATCCAGCGCCATATGCGCTCCTTCATGGTCATTCAGGTTGCGCCGGATTAAGCCGAATCTGTTCGGATTTCCAATCACCTTTTCGCCATTCCTCTGATCAAATACCGCATTACGGGGTAGCTCTGCCGGGGAAATTTGAAGAAAGCTGTAAAAACAACGCTTTTTATCACAGAAACTATGCACAATAGCTGTTGACCGATTGCCATCTCGCACCTATGTTCCGCCGCACTTCCCGAGGCCAGTTTATGGCTTTCAAGGGAGCGCGTAGCTCAGCCGGTAGAGCAACTGACTTTTAATCAGTAGGTCCGGGGTTCGAACCCCCGCGCGCTCACCATCATTCCCGCAAAATATCCTATTCTCTTCGAGCGGTAATTATCCAGGCGCGGGAGTCAAAGAGCACCCCGTCAGTGGTCATATGAGTCTCAAGCAGATTGCGCAGCCGTTGCAAGGCAGGTTCGGGTGCTTCATTCGTTTGAGCAAGCATATCCTTTATAGAGAAGATTTTCATGAGAGCGTCAAACGCGCTGTCGACAGATGCTCCGTAGAATACCGGTTCCCGCACGTCGATAAAATCGACGGATACAAACCCTGCGGTATTGAGAAGCTCTTTGGCGGTAGCAGGCTCACCAAGGGAAAACGCCTTCCGGGTTTCCGGTGAGGCCATCGTGGTCGGAGCTACGGTTCGCCGAATGGCGCCAGACCATTCATTTTTATCCTGGTTCTGCCATACCATCCATGCCAGTCGCGCATCGGGACGCATGGCGCTGGCAATATTTGCAAACGCGGCAGCCGGATCAGAGAAGAACATAGCGCCAAACCGGCTGATGCAAAGATCGAATCTGGCTTGGGGAAATACGTGGCTTTGGGCGTCGCCCTGCTCAAATGAAACATTTTTGAGCCCAGAATCATTTGCCCGTTGCCTGGCAACTTCCAGCATATCGCTTGACGTATCCACACCAATCGCCTTGCCATTGACAGCAAGGCTGGCGGCATCGCGCGTGGTTTGTCCTGCCCCGCAACCCACATCAAGCACATGGTCACTCACTCCAACGCTGGCAGCGGCAATCAAGTGTTTGGTGTGACGTTTTAATTCTGCGTCATAGAAATCTGCACGATCCAACATTTGAACCTCTTCTGGTTTCTGCTGTCATTGCCGGCGGTTGCTTCTTTGGCAAGACTGGTTGCATTATAGGATCAGTTATGTAAGTTCACAACCAATGTAGTTGCTGTTCGTTTGAGACGAGGCTCGAGGCATTGACACCTCAGATGCTGTGCAGGGGGATGACGAAATGAATGAACGGATCATCATTGCTGACAATGTAGAGATCGCCACGCAGGCTTTTGGAGATCCAACCCATGAGCCTGTTCTGCTTATCATGGGCGCCATGGCTTCCATGTTGTGGTGGCCGGAGGGGTTTTGCAAGCAACTCGCCGCCCAAAATCGCTACGTCATTCGTTATGATAATCGGGATACCGGCCTTTCGACCGCTTATGAGCCGGGAAACCCTGACTATACAATGGACGACATGGCTCAGGATGCATTTCGCGTGCTCGACGCCTACAATATCAAAACCGCACATCTGGTCGGTATGTCGCTGGGTGGTATGATCGCGCAAATGGCCACTTTCGCCCATCCTGAACGCGTAAAAACGCTGACCTTGATCTCAACCACGCCCATCGGCGTTGATACCTCCAACCTTCCGCAGACGAGTAGTGCCTATATGGAGCACGCAGCGACAGGCGAGAGTGTTGATTGGACCGATAGCGCTCAGGTCATAGATTTTATTGTTAAAGATACGCAGATGATTGCAGGTACACGGCATCCCTATAATGAGATGCAGGCCCGTAAACTCGTAGAGCATGATGTGAAGCGTGCTAAAAACTTTGCCAGCGCTACCAATCATTTCATGTTGAAAGGTGATGACAGCTGGGACAACAAGCGCGACGAATTAGCTAAACCTCTTCTCGTTGTCCACGGCACAGCGGACCCGATTTTTCCGATCGAGCATGGCGAATTGCTGGCACAAAGCGTTCCAGGTGCAGAACTTCTCCGTGTTCCAGGTGGCGGCCATGAAATTCACCTTGAGGATTGGGATGACATTATTCGCGCTATCGGCGCTCACACAGGGCTTAACTGCCGCGCCTAACTTTTCAGGCGGACTTAGTTTTCTTGTTCCGTTGGGCCAAGAAGCCTGTCTCTTTCGCTTATAAAAGTATCAAGCGCCTGATGACCCTTGACTGTCCAGAAAGCGGCTTCCGGCTCGTAATCATATCCCATGAGTTTGGGGGGAATATCCACAGTGGAAAAATTCTGAATCGTTTTGCTTGCAAATTCGCAGACGTAAAACGGTAGAATCTGGTCGATATGATATTTGGGTTTCTTCCCCAAGCTAACTGCTATCGAAACGGCAATTGCATTTGCCAATCGCATTGAACCTGGCGAATTATTTAAAAGAACGGCAGATGCAAGAATTTTGCGCCACGGATGTTTTTCATTCCTTCTAAATATGAATGCTCCGCTTTGATGGTCGAAATCAGATGGAATTATTGGCCAGGGAGACCGATTCATCACGGCGTCGACATCAATCATAAGAAGGCGTTCGACACCAGCTTCCAGAATTAAAGGCGCTAGCAGGAAGCGTGCGGCGGTATAATAGATTTCACGGCGTGGCAGCCCCTCTGCCAGTGCGCATGGATCAATAGAATAGGTCAGCCTCACGTGCTTGAGAGTCTTGGAAAGGGTAGCCGCTTCCTCGATGACCTTGCCGGAAGGTTGAAGAAGCAGAAGATGGAATGCCTCAGGCTGACCTAGACGTTCGATGGATTTGATCAGTCCCAGAGCGAAATTGTAGAAATAGCGATCATCGCATGCTGCCAGGAGAACATTACCTGAATTTGGCAAATTTCCCTTTATACTTTCACGAAACAGCTCTGTTTCTCGGGCTCTGACCTGTGGCAGCTTTAGCGCCTGCCGAGCATTCCGCCTCAACATCCAGCGAAATAATAGTGAATGTCTCTTTTCCGATTTAGGTATGGGAGCGGTGGATTTGGCAGACATGCGATCATTTCTATAACTTTGAGCGTAGTTTCACCTCAATCTATAACACAACCATTATCGCGAAGAAGGGCTTCAGAACCAGATCAGAAATCCTTCCCATGAGTCTCAACAGCGAAAGGCTGGATGCCTCTGAAATCTGCAATTGATGATCTGATTCTAACCATTCGCATCGGGAAGCGCTTGACACCGGATACCTTAAATTTGATAATGGAACATATCATGAACAAACGAGGGTTCTATAGTGGCGATCGTCGATCTAACGGCGTTAAGACGCGATATTGCGTCTTTAAATGAGCAAGGCACGCAAGGTGTGTCTGGCTCTGCCTTTGATCTTGGCTGCCGGACTGTAGACGGCATATTTCGGGGTGGCCTTCAGCGGGGCGCTCTGCATGAGATTTTTGCGAAGGAAAGTGGGGACGCAGGTGCCGCAACAGGTTTTGTTATTGCCCTCGCCTTGCGCGCATCAGCCAACCGAAGCCCCATTCTTTGGATTGAAGAAGATTTTACAGGCAATGAACATGGCTTTCCCTATGCTCCCGGCCTGCATTATTTGGGTCTCGACCCGGAACGGGTGATTTTCGTTCGGTGCTCCTCGCCTCATAATGTTTTAAAGGCTGCAGCAGACAGCCTTGGCATTCGCGGTATGGGAGCAGTTATTATTGCGCCGTGGGGCCATCCCAAATGTCTGGATTTGACTGCCTCGCGAAAATTACTGCTTAGCGCACAACAGGCCGAAGTGCCCGCCTTTCTCCTGAGGCTGGGAGCTGTTCCGGGTGAAAATGCTGCCGTCACACGGTGGTTAATTCGTGCTGCAACCTCACAATCCCCTGGTGCAAACGCGCCGGGCAACCCTGTTTTTCAAGTCCAACTCATTCGCAACAGGCAGGGCAACACAGGCCAATGGCTATTACAATGGGAGAGTGAAAATCATGTTTTCCAACGGATCGAGCCGGTTTTTGGCTCTGTGGTTTCCACATCTTCCTACGGATCGTCTCAAACGCGAAAATTCGCAGCGCGACCGTTCTGATCAGTATCTCATTGTTGTTGACAAGATTGCCAATACTTTACGGCTGGTAGCGGTTGATCAGAGAGCTGCAAAAGCAGGTCTATACAAAAGCATGACTTTGGCTGATGCACGTGCGCAGTTTGAAAAGCTGGATATCGCATTTGCCTCACCTCGTCAGGATTCCGCATTTTTGGAGCGTCTGGCAGATTGGTGTGATCGATACACGCCTCTGGTCGCTTTTGACGATCCGGATGGTCTTATCCTCGACATTACAGGCTGTGTTCATCTTTTTGGGGATGAGCACACTATGCTCAAGGATATTCACAATCGTCTCAATCAACAGGGCGTGGCAGTAAAATCAGCCATCGCAAGCAATGCAGCCTCTGCCCGTGCCTTTGCACGCTATTCATCCGGCGGTGTCATCGGCGATGATGAAGAAAAGAGACTATATAAACTGCACCTTGCCTGTCTTGAGATAGAAGCAGCACATCTTGCTGGTCTGAAGCGCGCAGGTCTGCTGCATGTTGGCGAAGTCGAGGTTCTGCCCCGTGCTGCCCTTGCTGCCCGTTTCGGAAAAGAGCTGATCAATCGCCTGGACAGTCTTTTTGGCAGGCAAGACCAGCCAATTTCTCCGCGCCGTATTGTGCCTGTCTGTATGGTTGAGCGACGCATGGCCGAACCATTGGTTGTTATGGATTCCGTCGAGCTTTTACTTCAATCCCTTGGCGATGAACTTTTCAGGCAATTGCAAACCCGTGTTCAAGGTGCGCGTGAAATCGAAGCGAGCTTTTTTCGTGTTGATGGAAATGTGAGACGGATTCGTATTGAATCCGGAAGGCCGCTTGTAGAGACAAAAACATTACTGCGATTGCTCAAGGAGAGGCTATCAAGCTTGGCAGAACCTCTGGATGCAGGCTATGGCTTTGATATTGTTCGGCTCTCTGCTATTCGAACAGAACAAACACATGCGCTGCAGAAAAGTCTCGACAATACGCGGCAAGAGACAGAAGCATTTGATGCGCTCATCGATAGACTTTCTATAAGATTGGGCAGTTCGCGTGTGTTGCGACCTGTTGCTATTGATACGCACATTCCTGAACGTGCTGTCATGCTTGAAGCTGCAGCCGGGAATAGATCGGATCAATCAGTTCAGTGGTCACCAGAACATTACCCTGGAAATCCTCCCGAAAGACCAATCAGACTGTTTAATCCACCCGAACGCATTGAAACGACATCAGGAGTTCCTGACGGTGCACCGGCGCGCTTTACGTGGCGCCGCGTACAGCACACGATTGTTTTAGCTGAAGGACCCGAGCGTATTGCACCAGAATGGTGGCGCGAGCATGCGGGTGCTCTCACACGCGACTATTACCGGGTTGAAGACAATCAGGGAAAGCGTTTTTGGGTATTCCGCGAGGGTCTTTATGAGCGAGGCGATCCCACCCCCCGATGGTATTTGCATGGGATTTTTGCCTGATGGATTATACTGAGCTTGCCGTCACCAGCAATTTTTCCTTCCTCAAGGGGGCGTCGCAACCCCAGGAACTGGTTCTGGCTGCAACTCTTCTGGGGCTTAAAGGCATTGGTATTGCCGATTGCAATACACTTGCTGGCGTGGTGCGAGCCCATAGCGCCAGAAAAGAAATCAAAAAAGAACAGGGTCTTTCAATAGACCTCTATATTGGTTGTCGGCTAAGTTTCACTGACGGCACGCCTGACCTTGTTGTTTATCCGCGAGATCGCCCTGCTTACGGTCATCTCTGCCAGATTTTGAGTGTGGGAAAGCACCGTGCCAAGACCAAAGGGGAATGCCATCTGCTTTTCGAAGACTTTCTGTTCAAGGCAGACAATTTTCAGATAGCTGTAATGCCTCCCGAAAATCCCGACGAAAGCTTCACGGGCTTCCTAAAAAAACTAGCTTTTGCGGCGGCGGATTGCGTTTGGCTTGGTCTGGTGATGCCGCGCAAGGGAGCCGACAGGCGTCACGGTGAAAAACTGGTTCGAATTGCAGCCGATGCAAACATTCCATTTTTGGCAGTTAATGATGTGCTTTATCACACTCCTGCCCGGCGACCACTTCAGGATGTGCTGACCTGTATCCGTGAGCATGTTACGATAGAGACAGCTGGCCGCAAACTGGAAAAGAATGCAGAGCGGCATCTGAAATCACCAACCGACATGCTGTATCTCTTTCGGTTTTTTCCGGAAGCACTTGAAGAGACGCAGCGCTTTGTGAAGCCGATCAGTTTTTCTCTTGATGATTTACGCTATCAATATCCTGATGAACCTGTTCCACCCGGCAAAACACCCCAGCAACATCTGATCGATGAAACATGGATCGGCGCCAATAAACGCTATCCGGATGGCATTCCCAAAAATGTGTCTACGATCCTGGAAAAAGAACTGACCCTGATCGGGGAGTTGGAATATGCGCCCTACTTCCTGACTGTTTATGACATTGTTACCTATGCCCGCTCACAAAATATCCTTTGTCAGGGGCGCGGTTCCTCGGCCAATTCTGCTGTCTGTTATTGTCTGGGCATTACGGCCGTTGATCCCGCCACAAGCAACCTGCTTTTTGACCGGTTTCTTTCGAAAGAACGTAAAGAACCGCCCGATATTGATGTGGATTTCGAGCATGAGCGCCGCGAAGAAGTCATGCAATGGATTTTCGAGCGATATGGGCGCGACCATGCTGCTATTATTGCAACCGTCATCAGTTATCGGCCGCGCAGTGCAATCCGTGATGTTGGGAAAGCACTGGGCCTGACAGAAGATGTCACTGCCGCTTTGGCCAATATGGTTTGGGGTAGTTGGGGATCGGTCGTTGAAAAGCAGGAAATAAAGCAGGCTGGACTTGATCCTGATAATGTCATGATCCGCCGCACCATAAGGCTTGCCAAGGAACTGCTTGGTTTCCCACGTCATCTTTCCCAACATGTTGGCGGTTTCGTCCTCACGCAGGAACGTCTTGATTTGACCGTTCCGATAGGGCCCGCCGCCATGAAAGACCGTACTTTCATCGAATGGAACAAGGATGATATTGACGAACTCAATATCATGAAAGTCGATGTTCTTTCGCTTGGCATGCTCACTTGTATCCGCAAGGCCTTTGATCTCATTCATCTACACGGTGGTAAACGCTATGGACTTGCGGACATCCCATTGGATGATGACGACGTCTACGACATGCTCTGCAAGGCAGATTCCCTTGGGGTCTTCCAAGTGGAAAGCCGTGCTCAAATGAATATGCTGCCGCGTCTTCGTCCGAGGAAATTTTACGATCTGGTTATTGAAGTCGCCATAGTAAGACCGGGACCCATTCAGGGGGATATGGTTCATCCCTATCTGAAACGCCGTAATAATCCTAACTCAGTGACTTATCCCTCACCCTCGCCTGAGCATGGTCATAAGGACGAATTGAAAGAGGTTCTTGTCCGAACCCTTGGCATCCCTCTTTTTCAAGAGCAGGCAATGAGTATTGCCATCGTAGCAGCAGGTTTTACCGGCGATGAAGCCAATCAATTGCGCCGCGCCATGGCAACTTTCCGGCATGTGGGAACTATTCACAAACTGGAAAACAAGATGGTGGAAGGCATGGTTCGCCGAGGCTATGAAAGGGATTTCGCTCAAAACTGCTTCAACCAGATCAAAGGATTTGGTGAGTATGGTTTTCCTGAAAGCCATGCTGCGAGTTTTGCCATCCTGGTCTATATTTCATCTTGGATTAAGTATCATTATCCCGCTGCTTTCGCGGCGGCATTGTTGAACTCACAGCCTATGGGTTTTTATCCGCCAGACCAGATTATTCGCGATGCGCGCAAGCATGATGTCGAAGTACGTCCTGTAGATATTAATTTCAGTCATTGGGACAACACATTGGAATCAAAGGAAAATGGTGTTTTATGCACAAGACTCGGTTTTCGTCAGGTCGACGGTTTTTCAAAGCCTTGGGCCGACTTGATCTGTGAGAGAAGAAAGCAAGCCTATACCGATATTGAACAGGTAAGGCGTCTGACGAAACTTGAAAGACGGGCTTTTGTCTTGCTTGCCGATGGAGATGCATTTCGTTCGCTAGGTATCGACCGGCGAGAGGCACTTTGGGCCGTGCGCCGCTTCCCTGACAACACGACGTTGCCCCTATTTCATGCGGCTGAAACAAATGAGTTGGCTACGGAAGTCAAAACGGTTCTTCCTCAAATGAAACTCTCTGAGCACGTCATTGCCGATTACGAATCGACAAGGCTTTCGCTCAAAGGGCATCCGATGCAGTTTTTGCGAGAAATGTTTGCGTCAGAAGGCGTTTCCACATGCCAATTTGCAAATAGTCTGGCGAATAATAAGCGCGTCAAACTGGCTGGAGTGGTGACTGTTCGGCAAAGGCCTGGAACTGCAAAAGGCGTAGTCTTTATGACTATTGAAGATGAAACAGGCATCTCCAACATTGTCATCTGGCAAAAACTCCTCAACATTTATCGTAAGGAAGTGATGGGATCTCGGCTGATCCAGATCGAAGGAATAGTTCAAAGCGCCGATAATGTGGTGCACATCGTTGCCAGAAAGCTTATCGATCGGACTGGCGACCTTTATCGTCTCTCTGAGCAGCGGGCCATTTTGCCCGTATCACGCAGTGACGAAGTCAACCATTCTGTCCAGGAAGACGCGCGGGCGCGTCATCCCAGAAATGTTCGCATAATGCCGAAATCTAGGGATTTCCATTAATTCGGATATTGTCGAATTTGGCATCCGGCACGACAACCAGTTTCCCGACAAAGGATTTGGCCATGAAATCCGTTTGTGCGCGGTGAAACTCAGAAAGCGGATAGACGCCGCCAACAAGCGGCCGGATCTTGCCTTCTTCGATATAGCGCACGATCCGGCGGAAATCTCCCCGCGTGCCCTGCGATGAGCCATGCAAAGCCAGTTGTTTAAGATACATGGTGCGAAGATCGAGCTGCACAACAGGTCCAGCAATTGCTCCGGCTGTGGTGTAACGACCCTCAGCTCTGAGAATGCGCAGCAAATCGTTGAATATTGAACCGCCAACAAGATCGGCTACGACGTCAATTGGCTCTCCGCCGGTCGCATCATTCACCGCTGCCACAAGGTCATTGGTGCCCCGTGTGATCACTGCTTCAGCGCCAATGTCGAGCAATGCCTGTTCTTTGCCCGCTCCCACAAGCGCATAGGGAATTGCACCCCGAGCCCTTGCAAGTTGAACAATACCGGAGCCCACGCCACCTGATGCGCCAGTAACAAGCACTCGCTCTCCTGCCCGCAATCCGGCACGTTCCAGCATCTGTTCGCCGGTTAAATATGCACAGCAGAAGGTGGCAAGTTCGATATCGCTCAAATCCGTGTTGACGTAATGGGCATTTTCAACCGGCACGGTTACATATTCGGCATAACCGCCATCGCGTCCATGACCAATATAATCGATATCGGCAAGACTATCATCATCGCGATTATAGATGGAAAAATCGACCATTACGCGTTGCCCGATTCGCGCCTTGTCGACGCCCTCGCCAACAGCAACAATCGTCCCGACTATGTCAGTCCCCTGAACGCGCGGAAACCTTAATGTCGGCTCTTGTCGGCGCCAGGTTGAA
The DNA here is from genome assembly GCF_059758635.1 of Phyllobacterium sp. GQ127. Classification (NCBI taxonomy): domain Bacteria; kingdom Pseudomonadati; phylum Pseudomonadota; class Alphaproteobacteria; order Hyphomicrobiales; family Phyllobacteriaceae; genus Phyllobacterium; species Phyllobacterium sp. GQ127. The sequence goes on along the minus strand of NZ_JCAXDZ010000001.1, from coordinate 552,195 downwards.
ACGGCGCCAGCATCTTCCTCGGTGCCGTAGGCGCCTTCCCGCACCCAGACATCCGTATTGTTCATACCGCAAGCGGTTATTTCGATAAGAACCTCGCCCGGCGCAGGTGTAGGAACCGGCGTGTTCTCATTGTAAATCAGCTTGTCGAGCCCGCCATGGCCAATGAGTTGTATAGCGGCCATGGTCTGCGGAATGTTTTGCTCTTTCATTCTGAACCTCAGAGCGTTTTTGCAATCGACTCGACCGCTTTGGCCGCGGCATTGACAACCGTATCAGCCTCGTCCCGGGTCAAACATAATGGTGGTGCAAAGCCCAGAATATCGCCTTGCGGCATGGCCCGCCCAAGCACGCCAAGTTCAGCCAGAGCTGCCGCAATGCGTGGTCCGACTTTCAATGCAGGGTCAAAAAATTTCCTATCGTCTTTGTCAGCAACAAATTCTACGGCGGCGAGCATCCCGTCACCGCGCACTTCACCGACGATGGCATTCTCTGCCAAGGCTTCAGTCAACTGCTTGCGGAAATAAGCACCGGTTTCACCGGCATTTGCCACAAGATCGAGCTTGTCGATAAGTTCGAGATTGGCGATACCAGCCGCGGTGCAGATCGGATGTGCTGAATAGGTCCAACCATGCCCGATTGCACCAAGCATATCGGATCCCTTGACCAGTACCTGCCAAACCTTGTCTGAAACGATGACGCCCGAGAGCGGTGCATATGCTGAGGTGAGCCCCTTCGCGATGGTGATCAGATCGGGCTTAATGCCATAATGATCCGATCCGAACATTGTACCCAAACGGCCAAATCCGGTAACCACTTCATCAGCTACGAGTAAAATGTCGTATTTGTTGAGTACGGCCTGAATTTTTTCCCAGTAACCTGCTGGCGGCGGGACAATGCCGCCTGTCCCAAGAATTGGCTCACCGATGAAGGCTGCGACTGTTTCCGGTCCTTCTGCAAGGATCATCTCTTCCAGCTTGTCGGCACAATGTTGCGAAAATTGCTCTTCGCTCATCGAACGATCTTCGCGGCGGAAGTAATAGGGTGCTTCCGTGTGGAGAATTGGCGCACGCGGCAGATCAAAGGCATTATGGAAAAGCTCAAGCCCTGTCATGCTGCCGGTCATGATTCCCGAGCCATGATAGCCACGCCAACGGGAAATGATTTTCTTCTTTTCAGGACGACCCAGAACATTGTTGTAGTACCAGATCAATTTGATGTTGGTTTCATTGGCGTCAGAGCCGGAAAGCCCGAAATAGACCCGGCTCATTCCTTCCGGCGCGCGATCAATGATCATCTTGGAAAGTGTTATTGATGCATCCGTGCCATGCCCGACATAGGCATGGTAATAAGCGAGCTCGTGAGCCTGTTTTGCAATGGCGTCGGCGATTTCGGTTCGGCCATAGCCAACATTGACGCAGTAAAGCCCCGCGAATGCATCAATACTGGTGCGACCGGTACTATCGGTAATATGAACGCCCTCACCGCTTTTGATAATACGCGTTGGTGTTTCACCGCGCGCATGAGCGCCCATATGAGTTGACGGGTGAAAGAAGTGGTCCCGATCCCAGGCGTTCAATTCGTTCGAGCGTTCAAGCATGGTACTATCCTGTTCTTCTAAATCAGTGAGTGTCGATGCAGAGATATTTTAGTTCTGTGAAAGCCTCGATTCCGTGCCGCGATCCTTCGCGCCCCAGCCCGGACTGTTTAATGCCCCCGAAGGGAATTGGCGCGCCGGTGATTTTCACCCGGTTTATCGCGACCATTCCATATTCGAGGCTACGGCCAAGACGCAGCATTCGCGCCCCATCCTTGGTCACGGCATAAGCAACCAAGCCATATTCTGTATCGTTGGCGCGCTGAACGACCTCTTCTTCCGTATCAAATACGGCAAGAGCCGCCACAGGGCCGAATGTCTCTTCGCGCATGATCAGTGCATCTTCTGGTACATTCAAAAGAAGCGTGGGCTCATAAAATAATGCACCGGCGTGATGGCGCTTGCCGCCGGCAGCGCATTTCGCGCCTCGTGCCACGGCATCCTCAACCTGCTCTTCAACCTTTTGAACGGCTCGTTCATGCATCAGTGGACCGATATCAACGCCCTCAGTCAGTCCCGGAGCGACCTTCAGCTTAGAAATCCGCCTGGCAAATGCTGCAGCAAAAGCCGCATGTATTGGGCGCTCAACGTAAATCCGGTTTGCAGCGAGACAATCCTGTCCCGAAGTGGCGAACTTTGCATCAATGGCGATGTCTACGGCGCGATCAATATCCGCATCGGCAAACACGATAAGCGGTGCATGACCGCCCAATTCCATCACGAGAGTTTTCATGGTTGGCGCACATTGCGCCGCGATAAGCCGGCCAATTTCTGTTGAACCAGTGAAGCTTAACGCCCGAACGCGCGGGTCTTCGCACATGCGTCCAACCACTGTTGCAGCGTCGCCTGTGACAATATTGAAAACGCCAGCAGGAATACCTGCACGATCAGCAAGCTCTGCCAGAGCAAGCGCCGAAAGCGGCGTTTCCGATGATGGATGCGCAACGACAGTACAACCAGCGGCCAAGGCGGCGGCTGCCTTTCGCGTCAGCATGGCTGATGGGAAGTTCCAGGGCGTAACAATCCCGACAACGCCAATTGCCTCGCGGCGAACAATCATCTCAGCGCCGGAAAGATGACTTGTTACATTCTCGGCGTTTAAGCGCTTGGCCTCTTCCGCATACCACTCGATAAAGGAGGCGGCATACTCGATTTCGCCGCGCGATTCACTGAGCGGCTTACCCTGCTCAAGGGTCATGATCAAAGCCAGATCATCCTTCGCAGCCAATATGAGTTCGTACCACTTCCGCAATCTTGCCGTTCGCTCTTGAGGGAGAAGCGCCCGCCAAGCCGGCCAAGCTCTCACGGCAGCATCAACGGCAATCGAAGTTTGATCCGCATTGAGCTTGGATACCCAGGCTATAGCAGCACCGGTCGCAGGGTCAGAAACTTCAAAGGTCTGTCCTGCGTCACCTGCAGTCCAATGGCCATCGACATAGGCCAATTCGCGCAGCATGCGCCGGTCGGTCAGGCGATCAAGTGCGGCATGGCGATCTGGTCGTGCAAAGTGAGCGGACATTCAACTCTCCCGGAATTGTTCGGTGCAAGGGTCGCACAAATCGGAAGAGAGACAGCCTATATGAGACGCCGGGTTAAGAGAGATTGTCTTTATTTCGTAACACTGAAAGAGAGATTGACTAGCTATTATCCGCGTCGGTCAACAACTCTGCCACAGGCAATACCGCGTCATCTTTGACGGTCTTTGTCACGATATAGGTAAAATACCGGTCTATGCCGATTTCGCGTTGCAAAAGGTCATCCACCAGTCGCTGATATGCATCGATATCGCGAGTCATGACTTTGAGAACGTAGTCGACGCCTCCTCCGACCGACCAACAGGCAACCACTTCTGGCAGCGTTTTGATTGCGCGTTCAAACCGTTCGAAATCCGCTTGTTTGTGCGCACCCAGAGTAACTTCCATGAGCACGGTCGTAATGGGCGCGATAAGCCGCAACGCGATACGGGCATGATACCCTGTAATGACACCTGCCTTTTCCAGGCGGCGCAGGCGTGTCCAGCAGGGTGTCGGAGATATTCCCACCCGTTCGGCCAGTGCAAGCTTGGTGATCCGGCCTTCCTGCTGGATTTCATCAAGGATGCGTATATCGATTGGATCTAGCTTGATTGAGGTCATGATACGCCCGTTGGATTCATGTTATAATCATGACGTTGTGATTTTTTGATTGTCAATTGCACTGACTTCGATCACTTATAAATCATGACATTGTGGCAACCAGATCCGACAAGCCTTCGCCGTCCAGCCTATCTATCGCTGGCAGAACAGATTGCACGTGCTATCGCTGATGGCAAACTGGAAGGTGGCGCCCGTCTGCCAACGCATCGACGAATGGCCGATGATTTGCGACTTTCGGTACAGACTGTCAGTCGCGCCTATGAAGAATTGATTCGCCGCAATTTGATTTCGGGTGAAACCGGGCGTGGTACATTCGTCTGTCAAAACAGCCGTGAGCCGGATCCTCCCTATCTGCCGGAACGACTTGGCGAGGTTATCGATCTGTCCATCTTGAAGCCCATATGCGAGCCAATGCATTTGGAGCGCATGAAAAAAGCCCTGGCGTGGCTGTCGGAAACCCTGCCTCCAAGTTCGGCTTTGTCATTCCGGCCAAATGTTGTTTTCCCACGCCACCGTACCATCGCAGTGGAATGGCTGCGCGCGTGCGGGCTGGAAGTGGCGCCTGCGAATATCAGTGTAACAAACGGTGCGACTGCTGCCATGACGGTCGCCTTGATGAGCGCAGCGCCACCCGGTTCAAAGGTGGCGACGGAAGGGATAGGGCATCACACATTGACGCCGCTAGCCTCCTATCTTGGCCTTACGCTTGAAGGCCTTGCCATCGATGATCAGGGCATTATTCCGGAATCGCTCGACGAATGCTGCAGGGTTACCGGTATCCAAGCAGTTTTCGTTCAGCCCTCGGTTATCAATCCGACCGGGACACTGATGGGCCTGGAGCGGCGAAATGCTCTGGTGGCTATTGCCCGCAAGCATGACATCGCGATCATCGAGAGTGATGTGCTGGGCCCGCTTGTCGAGCATCGTCCGCCTCCCATCGCATCAATTGCGCCAGAGCGAACGCTCTATTTCACCAGTTTCACCAAGATCGTCATACCCGGCCTGCGGATCGGCTATTTGGTGGCACCTGATCGGTATGTCGCTGCTGTTGCCAACAGGCATCTTGTTTCAAACTGGATGGCGACACCGATCGTTGCAGAAATTGCGAGCCGATGGGTATCGGACGGCACGGCCATGGAATTGGTCAACTGGCAGCGTGAGGCGCTGCGGGCCAGACATTCCGTTGCTGCCGAAGTCTTAAGCGGCATTCCTTTCTTGTCACATCCGCAAAGTCTGCACATCTGGTTACCTCTGACTGGCGAGCGGACTGAAGAAGCTTTTGTGGCGCATGCAAGGCTGCAAGGAGTTGCCATCGCACCCGGCGCGTCCTTCCGCATCTCAAATTATCCGTGGCATCCGGCGGTACGGATCTCGCTCGGCTCAACAACTGAGCAGGAGCTGCGGTCCGGACTTGGTGTTGTTGCCAATCTTCTTCGTGGCGACCTTGAACATCTGCTCCTTGCTATTTGACCAAACTGCCTGATTTTTCATCACGATCAGTTAAATTGTCATGATTTAATTTTAACAATTGACATGATTTCATAAGTCTCCCATCGTTAGCGCATGAGGTTGTCTCAACCAGAAGGGAGACACGCATGCCACCATCCGCAGCCGCACCAATCATCGAGATTGACGGCATCAGTAAAAGTTTTGGTGCGTTCAAAGTTTTGAACGACCTGTCATTCAGTGTAGCACCGGGCGAAAAGCTCGCTCTCATTGGACCATCGGGCTCGGGAAAGACTACGATCCTGCGCATCCTCATGACGCTTGAGGGAATAGATTCCGGAACGATCCGCGTTGCCGGCGACAATCTTTATCAGATGGAGCGTAACGGAAAGCTGCAACCAGCGGATGACGCGCATCTTCACAAAATGCGCGAAAAGATTGGCATGGTCTTTCAGTTGTTCAATCTGTTTCCGCACAAATGCGTGCTCGATAATGTGACGTTAGCGCCCATGCTGACAAAGGGCGTCGCGAAAAAAGATGCCGAGCAGCACGCAATGGAATTGCTGGACATGGTTGGGCTTGCGGATAAGGCGAAATCCATGCCGTCGCAACTCTCCGGTGGCCAAAAACAGCGCGTCGCAATTGCCCGTGCTTTGGCCCTCCAACCGAAGATCATGTTGTTTGACGAAGTTACATCTGCCCTCGATCCAGAACTCGTGGAGGAAGTGCTGAACGTGCTTTGGCGTCTGTGCCGCGAAACAGACATGACAATGCTTCTCGTTACCCACGAGATGGGTTTTGCCCATGATTTTGCTGATCGCGTTCTGTTCTTTGATCGCGGTCGAATTGTCGAGGATGGCAAGCCGGACGAAATTTTCAGACATCCGAAGCAGGAAAGAACACAGGCCTTCCTGAAAAAGATCATCGCCGCAGGTCACCGCATCTAACAGGCCCTCGGCGATCCTACAAAAAAGAAAACCAAGGAGTTGGGAACATGATGAAACTACAAACGATCAGTGCATTGTTGGGAGCCGCAGCATTGTCTGCTCTGGTTTCTTCAATGCCGGCAAAGGCTGACGAAGCGCTCGACAAGTTGAAAGCGCAAGGCTTTGCCCGCATTGCAATTGCAAATGAACCGCCATTCACGGCCGTTAAGGCCGATGGCAGCGTATCGGGTGCCGGTCCGGATGTTGCTCGTGCGGTGTTCAAAAAGCTCGGCGTCAACGATGTCGTTGCTTCAATTTCCGAGTATGGCGCCATGATCCCCGGTCTTCAGGCTGGCCGTCATGATGTTGTTACTGCTGGTCTTTTCATGAAGCCAGAACGCTGCAATGCAGTGTCCTATTCGGAACCGATCCTTTGTGACGCCGAGGCATTCCTCGTTAAAAAGGGCAATCCAAAAGGCTTCAAGAGCTATGCGGATATTGCCAAGGATGAGAAAGCTACAATCGGCGCGCCGGGCGGCGGTACGGAAGAGCGCCTGGCTCTTGAAGCAGGCGTACCACGTGAGCGCGTTATTGTTGTGCCGGACGGCCAGAGCGGTTTGAAAATGCTGCAGGACGGTCGCATCGATACATATTCCCTGCCCGTTCTTTCAATCAATGATCTGGTCAAAAAGGCAAATGATCCGAACATCGAAGTCATTGCGCCGGTACAGGGTGCTCCTGTTTATTGCGATGGCGCAGCTTTCCGCAAGGGCGACACTGCTCTGCGTGATGAGTTTGACAAGGTTCTTGCCGAGATGAAGACATCTGGCGAATTTGCCAAAATCATAGAGCCATATGGTTTCTCGGCAGCGGCAGCCATCTCGACCAATCGCGAAAAGCTTTGCGCCGCCAAATAAGGCCGCAAGCAATGCCGCTTCGCTTAAAGGTGAAGCGGCTCTTTCCTTTACTCTTACAAAGGTGGCGAAGCGATGGGCCAATGGGCCGGCTATCTGCAACTTATCCTCGACGGCGCAATCGTCACCATCCAGCTGACGCTGATGGGCTCAGTGCTGGCATTGGCAATGGCATTTCTCGCCGGGCTTGGGAGATTATCTCGCATCGCTCCCGTTCGCTGGCTTGCGACGGCCTATATTGAATTTTTTCGTGGCACGTCGATTTTCGTACAATTATTCTGGGCCTATTTTGTGCTGCCGCTCTTTGGCTTTTCGCTCACGCCGTTGCAGGCGGGCGTGCTTGCGCTGGGCCTGAATGTAGGCGCTTACGGCGCAGAAGTGGTTCGCGGAGCAGTCAAGTCCATTGGTAAAGAGCAATACGAGGCTTGTATCGCGCTCAATCTGACACGCTGGCAGGGCCTGCGCAAAATCATCCTGCCGCAGGCATTCGTCCTGATGCTTCCGACATTTGGTAATAATGCCATTGAGCTTTTAAAAGCTTCAGCTGTCGTATCGCTCATATCGCTTTCGGATATGACATTTCAGGCCCAAGTCGTACGTGCGCAAACCGGCAATACACTCGTCCCGTTTCTTACGATCCTTGTGCTGTACTTTCTTATCGCCAGCATCATCTCCCTCGCAATCCGTGGTCTCGAGCGTTACCTGACGCGCGGCCTAGACGGCATCAGGTCATAGGAGGCGAAAATGGAATGGGATTGGGCTTTCGTCGTTCAAATTCTTCCAACGCTGATCGAAGGCGTGAAAATTACCATTATTGCCACCCTGCTCGGGTCGGTCCTGGCCGCGATTGTTGGGCTTGTTATTGCCATTATACGCCGTTCCAGCAACCGGCTGATATCAATGCCAATGGGTTTTATTGCCGAGTTCATTCGCGGCACGCCATTGCTGGTGCAGCTCTACTTCATTTTCTACGTGTTGCCGGACCTCGGCGTTACGCTTTCGCCGCTCGTTGCAGGTGTCATCGGGCTCGGGCTGCATTACGGCACATACACGGCTGAAGTATACCGCGCTGGCATTGATAATGTGGCGCGCGGCCAATGGGAGGCGGCAAAGGCATGCAATCTTAGCCCTTTCCAGACATGGACCCAGATTATTATGCCGCAGGCATTGCCGCCAATGATCCCGGCTTTGGCTAACTATTTCATCGCCATGTTCAAGGAAACCCCGCTGCTTTCAGCGATCACGGTACTTGAGTTGATGAACCAGGCTCGCAGCATCGCCAACTACAATTACAGATATATTGAACCAATCACGATGGTTGGTGCGTTCTTCCTCGTCATTAGTGTCGTTTCTGTAATCGGGCTGCGTTGGCTGGAACGCCGATATGGCAAGATCGATTGAGGAGTACAAAGATGGACTCGATCCCGACTATTCGCCAGACGGACTTGCATCTTGATTTTGATGATCGGCCTTTATCAAAGCGCGTCGGCCTCCTCATTCTTGCCACCGATCACACGACCGAGCCGGACTTTCAGCGTATGGTGGCCAGCAGCAATATTGGCCTTTATACGTCACGCATTCCCTATGCCAATCCAACCACACCTGGAAATCTGCGGCGTATGCTTCGTCCGATGAGCGAAGGCGCATGGATGATCCTGCCCGACGAAGAGCTTGATGCAATCTGTTATTCCTGCACGTCAGCCTCTGTGGTCATTGGCGATGATGAAATTGAGCATGCCATTCGGCAGGCCAAACCGAACGTGCCTGTGGTTACGCCCACATTGGCCGCCGTTAAGGCATTGGAGGCGTTCGATGCGAAAAGGATCAGCATTCTTACGCCTTACACGCTAGAGACCAGCACTCCAATGGCGAGCTATTTCAGCGACAAGGGCTTTGAGATTGCGAATTTCAGCTGCTTTGGACTGGATGATGACCGGGAGATGGCAAGGATCAGCACAAAGTCATTGATCTTGGCTGCACGCGAAACAATCGCCAGCGATGCGGATGCCCTGTTCATATCTTGTACTGCCGTTCGCGCAGCAATTGTGGCGGCAGAAATCGAACAGGCGATTGGCAAGCCAGTTGTGACCAGTAATCTTGCAACCGCATGGGCAATTCTGCGTATATGCGGTGATCACTCGTTTAAGCCTGAACACGGCAGCCTGATGGCTCAGCCCATGGCAAGCTGGTGAAAATGGCTTCAAACCTCGTCAGCATAAACGATATTGAACGGGCGCATGATGCCATTGCGGCTAAAGTCGTGCGAACACCTACAGTTCAATCCGCATATCTTACTCAACAGCTGGGCGTCCCCGTCTGGCTGAAACTTGAACATCGGCAAACAACCGGTAGCTTCAAATTACGCGGCGCGACCAATGCATTGAGCCAGCTTTCCGAGGCTGAAAAGCGGCGCGGCGTTGTTGCTGCGTCAACAGGAAATCATGGCCGTGCACTTGCCTATGCTGCAAGGCTGGAAGGCATGCGAGCTGTTATCTGCATGTCCCGTCTCGTTCCCCAGAACAAGGTTGATGAAATTCGCCGCCTTGGTGCCGAGATACATATTGTCGGAAAATCGCAGGATGACGCTCAAGAGGAAGTCGAGCGCCTGGTTCTTCAAGACGGTTTGGTGATGGTGCCGCCTTTCGACAATGCACATGTCATTGCAGGACAAGGCACGCTCGGACTGGAGATGGCCGAAGACGTTCCAAATATTCACACGGTCTTTGTTCCTCTGTCAGGTGGCGGGCTGGCCTCCGGCGTTGCCTGTGCGATCAAGTCGAAGCAGCCGAATGCAAAAGTCATTGGTGTTTCCATGCAGAATGGCGCCGCTATGCACGCAAGTTTGAAAGCAGGCAGACCCGTGCTCGTTGAGGAAAGCGCTAGTCTGGCGGATTCGCTCGGTGGTGGTATCGGCCTCGATAATCGTTTCACCTTCGCAATGGCTCGTGACCTTCTTGACGATGTAATTTTACTGACCGAGCCGGAAATCGCAGCAGGCATGCGTCATGCCTATCAACATGAGCGCGAAGTGATAGAGGGTGCCGCTGCTGTCGGTATTGGCGCGTTGCTTTCAGGCAAAGTGCGCGCGGACGGGCCAATCATTGTCATTTTATCCGGGCGCAACGTCGATATGAATCAGCACAAGAGTGTCATCTGCGCTGATCAGTCCAGTGGAAGAGCAGAACAATGCCCCGCATGATCATTCTGACAGAAGCAGAACTACGCAAAATCATCTGGTTGAATCTTGACGCTGTCGCCTGCGTTGAAAACGCTTTTGAGGCACTCGCAACAAAAGCAGTGGCCATGCCATCTATTTTGCGCCTCGATATTCCCGAACATCGAGGCGAAGTTGATGTCAAAACCGCCTATGTGCCGGGCATTGATAGTTTTGCAATAAAGATCAGCCCCGGTTTCTTTGACAATCCAAAACTTGGTTTGCCGAGCGTCAATGGAATGATGGTTTTGCTGAGCAGTAAAACCGGGCTCGTAGAAGCATTGCTTCTCGATAATGGCTATTTGACCGATATTCGTACCGCCGCTGCCGGTGCAGTGGCAGCCAAGCATTTGTCGCGCCCCGATTCTACCGTCGCGACGATTTTCGGTGCGGGTGTGCAGGCACTGTTACAGTTAAAGGCGCTCACTCTCGTTCGGCCTATCGAGAAGGCATGTTTCTGGGCAAGAGATTACGCCAAGGCCGAACAGATTGCCGATAGCGCAAGCAAAGAATTTGGTTTTCCGGTTAAAGCGATTGCCGATCCGGAACATGCGACGGCTCTTGCAGACATTATTGTCACGACTACCCCCTCCTCCGATCCCCTTCTGCAAGCTGCCTGGCTACGTGCCGGGCAACACGTCACCGCCATGGGGTCAGACGCCGAACATAAGAACGAGCTGGCTCCCGACATCATAACTAAGGCTGATCTCTACATTGCTGACAGTCTCAAGCAGACCCGCATTTTGGGCGAACTGCATCACGCAATCAAAGCCGGCTTAGTAGGTCCAGACGCTGCATATGGTGAGCTCGGGGCAGTCATTGCCGGTTCCGCAAAAGGCCGCGCCTCATCGTCCCAAATCACATTGGCTGACCTGACGGGCACGGGCGTGCAGGACACAGCCATCGCCACGCTGGCACGGGAACGCGCAGCCCACGCAAATGCTGGAACCAGTTTCGAAAGTTGATAAGGGGCTTTTGCCCAAGCATGAGGAAATAGAAATGACCGGACCTAACCTGAAGTTTACGAGGCAGGAGTTTGCCGATCGATTGAAGAAGACACGCGCTGCAATGCAGGCACGCGGAATCGATCTTTTGATCTGCAGCGATCCATCCAATATGGCGTGGCTTACCGGATATGATGGCTGGTCGTTTTACGTTCATCAGGCTGTCCTTGTGCCGCCAGAAGGAGAGCCTGTCTGGTATGGTCGCGGGCAGGATGCGAATGGCGCCAAACGCACAGCCTATCTGAACAATGACAACATCATTGGTTATGCGGACCACTACGTTCAGTCAACAGAACGCCATCCCATGGACTTCCTGTCGCAAATTATTGAGGAGCGCGGTTGGGACAAGCTCACTATCGGCGTCGAGATGGATAATTACTGGTTTTCCGCCGCCGCCTATGGCTCGTTGCAAAAACATCTGCCCAAAGCCCGCTTTGTTGATGGGACGGCTTTGGTGAACTGGCAGCGCGCAGTCAAAAGTCCCACCGAAATTGATTATATGCGCAAGGCTGGGCGTATTGTCGAACTGATGCATCAACGTATCGTCGATAAGATCGAGCCCGGAATGCGTAAATGCGATCTGGTGGCAGAGATTTACGATGCTGGAATTCGTGGAACGCCAGAGTTTGGCGGCGACTATCCCGCCATCGTGCCTTTGCTTCCTTCCGGTGCGGATGCTTCCGCACCCCACCTCACCTGGGATGACAAGCCAATGAAGCTTGGCGAAGGGACATTCTTTGAGATTGCAGGTTGCTACAACCGTTATCACGTACCACTTTCCCGCACAGTGTTTCTCGGCAAGCCGACACAGGAGTTCCTGGATGCGGAAAAAGCCACGCTTGAAGGTATGGAGGCAGGTCTTGCGGCAGCGAAACCCGGTAATACATGCGAAGACATTGCCAACGGCTTCTTTGGTGTCTTGAAGAAATACGGCATCGTGAAAGACAATCGTACCGGCTATCCAATCGGGATTTCCTATCCACCGGATTGGGGCGAACGCACCATGAGCCTGCGTCCCGGCGATAAGACGGTGCTTGAACCGGGTATGACATTTCACTTCATGACCGGACTTTGGCTGGAGACGATGGGGCTTGAGATCACCGAGAGCATTTTGATCACCGATACCGGCGTTGAATGTCTCGCCAACTTCCCGCGCAAGCTTATCGTCAAAAACTGAGGCTACGATGCAGTTACAGACACTTCGGCCGTCACCTGTCACGCCCACCATTGATCTCGACAAGCAGGGTGTACAGCATGGTTTCTTGAGATTGCCTTATAGCCGCGACGACTCTGCGTGGGGATCTGTAATGATCCCTATAGCGGTTCTGCGTAATGGAGATGGACCGACGGCACTTCTAACGGGCGGCAATCACGGCGACGAGTATGAAGGTCCGATAGCCCTGTTCGATCTTGCCCGGACACTCGACATCAATACCATCAATGGCACCGTCATCATTGTGCCCGCGATGAACTATCCGGCATTTCAGGCTGGCACGCGGACATCGCCCATCGATAAAGGCAATATGAACCGAAGCTATCCCGGGAAGCCAGATGGCACGGTAACGCAGAAGATCGCCGACTACTTCACTCGGGAATTGCTCCCGCGTGCGGATGTGGTCCTGGATTTCCATTCAGGCGGCAAGACGCTTGATTTCGTGCCTTTCGCTGCGGCTCATATTCTGCCTGACAAGGTCCAGGAGGCCAAAGGCTTTGATGCGGTCAAAGCATTTTCCGCCCCATGGTCCATGCGGATGTTGGAGATCGATGCCGTCGGAATGTATGACACGACCGTGGAAGAAATGGGCAAGGTGTTTGTCACCACTGAACTTGGTGGTGGCGGTACGGCTCGCGCCGAAACGGTGGCGATAGCAAAGCGCGGCGCAGCAAATGTTCTTCGGCATGCGGGCATTTTGCACGGCGCAATTGAACATCGTGAGACCCGTTGGCTCGACATGCCATCTGGAAACTGCTTCTCATTTGCCGAGGATGCAGGCCTCATTGAAACCATGGTCGATCTTGGCGAAGCAGTTCAGGAAGGGCAATTGATTGCTCAAATCTATCCGATTGGCCGCACTGGTGCTGCTCCCGCGGAAATAAGGGCTAGGTTAACCGGCGTTCTTGCGGCTCGACACTTCCCAGGCTTGGTCAAACCGGGTGATTGTGTAGCTGTCGTTGGAACTGTTGACTAAGCAGCGGTTTTGGCTCGATCAAGTTTCGTTATCCAAAAGCACGGGCTCAGCGTAAACTTCGTCTTGATGATTCTCTTGCCGATTATGGATTGAGGAATCCAGGCCTGCGAACCATCGTGGTGAAACCGGTTATTGGAGAACTTGATATGGGCGGAGAAGGTCTTCTCGTATTTCTACTGGTTGGACTGATTGCTGGCTGGCTGGCCAGCATGCTGGTTCGCGGCGGTGGCTTTGGCCTCGTCGGCGACCTTGTCGTCGGCGTGATCGGCGCTTTTATTGCAGGGTTCTTGTTTCCAAGGCTCGGCATCTCGTTGGGTGCGGGCATAATCGGACAGATTATCGCTGCAGCAATTGGCGCGATTATCCTGCTTGTAATCATCCGCGCCGTTAAACGCGCCTGATTACTGTACCGTAAAAAAGGCCTCCGGATCGATCTGGTCCGGAGGCCTTTTTGTTTATTGGTTTACTCTGCCGTAGTGGCCCGCCGCAGTGGGCTCAGGGTCGGCGGCCTCTGACTTCAAATCCTTTCTGGAAATGAAGGTGTAGAACATCGGCACCACAAACAGTGTGAAGATCGTTCCGACCAAAATACCGGAGAAGATCACCAGACCGATAGAGTAACGAGCGGCTGCACCTGCGCCTGTTGCCGTGATCAATGGGATAACGCCCAAGGCCATAGCTGCAGTTGTCATCAGGATCGGGCGAAGACGTGTCTTTGCCGCCAGAATAATCGCGTCATGTCGCGAAATTCCATGAAGCTCACGTTGCTGATTGGCAAACTCCACCATCAAAATACCATGCTTGGTAATCAGCCCGACGAGCGTGATCAGTCCAACCTGCGTATAGATGTTCAGAGTGCCCAGCCCGAGATTCAGCGGTACGATAGCACCAAAGATCGACAGGGGAACCGACATCATGATGATGAACGGATCACGGAAGCTTTCGAACTGCGCCGCAAGCACGAGATAGATAACCACCACAGCCAAAGCAAATGCGATCAGGATTGTGCTTCCCTGTTCGATTTCAAGACGAGACTGGCCTGAATAATCCATGAAGAACCCATCCGGCATCAATGGACGTGCAGTGTCGATAACCGTTTGCAGGCCCTGACCGGTCGTCACGCCAGGCAGTGGCAATGCCGAGATGGTCGCGGAATTGAGCTGGTTGAACTGCTCGATAGCCGCTGGCGATGCATTCTCGCTGATTTTCACAACCGCAGACAGAGGAACCATTGTTCCCGATGCACTCCTGACGAAGTACTGTCCCAGTTTATCCGGATTGGACCGGAAATCCTGCGGGACCTGCGGATAGATATCATAGCTGTTGGAGTCGCGATCAAACTTCGACACTTTCGGCTCACCAACGAGCAAACCGAGCGTCTGACCTATCTCGCTGACGGGAACGCCCAAGGCCGAAGCCCTGTCACGGTCGATCGTGATCGTGACTTGAGGTGCGTTGAATGACAGCGAGTTCTGGACGATAATGAACTGACCAGACGCCTGCGCCTTGTTCTTGATCTCTTCGGCAACTTCAAAGACCTTGTCAGCCGGTCCCGTTGACTGAATGACCACCGAGATAGGCAAGCCACCGCCTGTACCCGGAAGCGTTGGTGGTGAGAAGATGAATGCCTCCGCGCCGGCTATAGGCGAAATACGGCCTTGCAACTCTTCCTGCAATTGCTTCTGCGACTTGTCACGATCAGACCAGTCCTTGAACACCCAGATCGCAAATGCCGAATTTGTCGTTCCCAATCCAAGAATATTGAAGCGGGCTTTTAGCTCCGGCAAATCTTTGGTCAGATTGTCGATCTGATCGGCATAAAGCTTCGTATAAGCAGAGGTAGCATATTGCGGAGCGTTGACGATTGAGAACAGAGCGCCGGAATCTTCTTCCGGAGCCAGTTCAGAAGACGTCTTGGTGAAGAGGAAGCCGGTCAAAGCAACAAGTGCGATAACAATGAACAATGTTACCGGGCGGAAGCCCAGCGACCCGGCAACGCGCCGTTCATATGCACCTTCAAGCCAGCCAAAAGCACCATCGACGATCCGCTGGAACCGGCTATGGTTGCCGCCGCGAAGCAGGAGAGCGCACATCATTGGAGATACGGTCAGAGCGGCCACACCGGAGATGATAACCGAGCCTGCGAGCGTAAACGCGAATTCGCGGAACAATGAACCCGTAAGACCACCCGTAAAGCCTAGCGGTGCGAACACAGCGGCAAGCGTTACAGTCATAGCGATGATAGGGCCGGTAATTTCCTTCATACCGCGCAATGCGGCATCGACTGGTTTCAGCCCCTCTTCGATATGGCGATGAATATTCTCCAAAACGACAATCGCGTCATCCACCACCAGCCCGATCGCAAGAACCATCGCCAGAAGCGATAGAAGATTGATCGAATAGCCAAGCAGGAAAAGGAAAAAGCACACACCGACAAGCGAGATCGGAATAGTTACGACCGGAATAATAACCGACCGGAACGAGCCGAGGAACAGCAAGATAACCGCGACAACGATCAGCACCGCTTCAACAACAGTCTTCAACACTTCTTCGATGGACGAGCTGATTTGCTCAGTAGCATCATAAAGCATGGTGATTGTCATGCCTTCCGGAAGCGACTGTTGAATCGACGGAAGTTCTTCTCGAACAGCGGCGGTCATATCAATCGGATTGGCCGCCGGTGTCGGGAAAATGCCCAGGAATGTACCGCTGGAACCATTGAAGGTCACAACTGTGTCTTTGCTTACCGCACCCAATTCCACGCGCGCAACGTCACGCAGACGCACGATATTGTCGCCTTCGGATTTGATCGGCATCGCGCCGAATGCTTCAGGCGTCTGCAATGTTGTCTTCAGGGTAATTGGTGAAGCGACATAAAGGTTCTTCACCTTGCCCGGCGCTGACAGGAAGTTTGACTGATTGATCGCAGTCAGAACTTCCGTTGCGGTTGTCCCGCGTGCTGCAAGCTTGATCGGATCGATCCAGACACGCATCGAGAATACCTGACCACCAAGAATCTGAGCGTCTGCAACACCTTGAATCGTCGACATGCGCGGTTGAATAACGCGTTCGAGATATTCAGTGATCTGCTCACTGCTCATATTGGGGTTCTGCACGGCGAGATACATCGTCGCGAAGTCCTGACCTGTTCCCTTTGTGATGATCGGATCATCGGATTCCGTTGGCAGATCGCCGCGAACCTGATTGACCTTGGAGATAACTTCGGTCAACGCAGCATCGGGGTCAGCGCCAAGCTTCATCTGTACAGTAACTTTACTGGACGATGGCGACGAGGACGAGGTCACATAGTCGATGTTTTCAGTCGTCGTTACCGCTTTTGCGATAGGCGACGAAATAAAGCCCTGCATCAGATCCGCGCTCGCGCCCGGATAGGCTGTTGAAATGGTGATAACCGTTTCCTCGACCTTCGGATATTCGCGAACGGACAAGTTCACGAGACCCTGGGCGCCAAGCAGAATGATCATCAATGCTACAACCGTCGAGAGGACTGGACGGCGAATGAATATCTCGGAAAAATTCATTTCTTTGGCAGTCCTGCGTCGGTTGTATTGGCTGGGTTAACGGAGTTGTCGATCTTCACCGCAGCGCCGGGGCTCAAGCGGTTTTGACCTGCGGTTACAACTATATCGCCCTTTTTCAGGCCCTTGGTGACTTCAACCACCAATCCAGAGCGACGGCCGGGCGTAACGAAGACCTGAGCTACGACGAGCTTTTCTTCTTTCTTCTCGCCCTCAGCCGGCTTTGCTGCGTCTACAGGTTTTGCTTCGTCAGACTTTGCGGCGTCTGCAGGAGCCGTGCCTTCAGCTGGCTTTTCTGGAGCAGGACGAACAACAAACACATAGTCGCCATACAAGCTGGAAACGAGCGCTGTCTGAGGCAAGGTCACAACGTTCTCTTCCTTGGGAAGCGTTACGCGAACCTGAGCAAACTGGCCGGGACGAAGCTTGCCGGACGAGTTTTCAACCTTGGCACGTACAGATACAAGCCGGGTCGATGGGTCGATACGTGGTTCAATAGCGGTAATTACGCCATCGAAGCTTTCATCATTGTCTGTCAGATTGAGCTTGATCGGTTGATCAATGTTGATCGAGGCAAGCGACTGTTCGGGCACAGTAAAATCAACACGCATTGTGTTAAGATCCTGCAACGAAACAACGACCGTGCCTGGCGACAAATACTGACCAAGTTCGATACGAGGAATACCAACCGTCCCCTTGAATGGAGCTTTGATGAGCTTTTGATCAAGTACGGCCTGCAACTTGGCGATTTCTGCCTTCTTGGCCAAGGAGGCCGACTGGGCTTCATCTACGCTCGAAACCGCACCGACGCCGCGTGTATTCAGCGTACGTGCGCGCTCCAGCGTCTGGTCAGCCAGAACATCCTGTGCCTTCGCAGCAACGATATCCGCCTTTTCGATGGCATCATCGAGTTGCAACAGAGCTTCACCCTTCTCGATCATCTGGTTGGCTTTGAAAGGAATATCCTTGACGATACCAGCCACCTCTACGGCCAGCTCAACACCCTGAATGGCGCTAACTGTACCAATTGCTTCGATATTGGGCGTCCACACGCCAGGCTCAACCGTATAAGTTGATACGGGAGCGGCTGGCTGCTGCATGGTTGCGAAGAAATCTTTGATAGCCTTATCCCGGAACAGATTGAATCCAACCAATCCAACACCGAGCAATACGACCAGGATCAGAACGATCACGGGGACTATGTAGCGCTTAATCATGGGGGAAACCGCTCCGAAACAAAACAATGGCCAGCAAAATTTCTGCCAGCCTGTCATATGACATTAACGTGGTGTGGACTTGATTGCCACATGTAATGTACTGTACCGTCTGGACGGTATTGTCAATATCAGTTGGCAGGTTGACTACAACGAAAGTTTTAGAATGAAGGCGGACACGCTCTCCACGAAAGATAAAATTCTCCAGGCAGCAGCCGAAATAACTATGGAGATCGGGCCGGTTAATCTTTCGCTTGATGCGGTTGCACGCAGAGCGGGACTTTCAAAAGGAGGGCTTCTTTACACTTTCCCGACCAAGGCAAAACTGCTGGAAGCCCTTGTTGAACAACATATGGCTGAGTTTGACGAATCATTAAAGAAAGAAGAGGCAGCCAGAAATCACGGCAGGAATAGCGTCATTCTCGCTTGTATTGCGGTTTTCAGGGCGCAATTTATCTGCAATGAAAAAGAGCCATCGGGCATTCTGGCGGCGATTGCCAATGACCCGACATTCCTTGATCCGATTCGTCGTTATAATAAGCAGCTATTTCAACGTATTCGTGAAAATTCAGACGATCCGACGCTTGCACTGATGGCATTTCTGACCATTGAAGGCATGCGCAGCCTCAAACTCTTTGAGATGGAGGGTTTAAGCCATGATGAGCAGATCGCAACAATCGATCGTTTAAAACTGCTCTTTCAATCAGCAGATTAATCAAACAACAGGAATGTCGCCAGTCGCCCAAGCAGCCTGTGTTTCACCGACAAAATCATCAAATCGTGTTGCTTCAATTGCACTACGCACGCCCTGCATGAGTTGCTGGTAATAGGCAAGATTATTCCATGTCAGCAACATTCCACCGAGCGCTTCACCTGATTTGACGAGATGGTGAAGGTAGGCGCGGCTATAATCCCGTGCTGCCGGGCACATCGACTCTTCGTCAAGCGGACGGGGGTCATCCGCGTGGCGCGCATTGCGCAGATTGACTTTACCTCGCCGGGTAAAGGCCAGCCCGTGCCGCCCTGCCCTGGTTGGCATTACGCAATCGAACATATCAATACCGCGCGCGACCGACTTCAAAATGTCATCAGGCGTACCAACACCCATCAGGTAGCGGGGCTTTTCTGATGGCAGCTCGGGGCAAGTCACGTCCAGCATATCGAGCATGACTTCCTGCGGTTCGCCAACCGCCAATCCGCCAACTGCATAGCCCTTCAAGTCCATAGATTTGAGAGCTTGCGCCGAGCGAATACGCAGATCCGGTACGTCACCACCTTGCACAATGCCAAACATTGCCTTTCCCGGCTGAGTACCAAACGCAATTTTGCATCGTTCTGCCCAACGCAACGAAAGCTCCATGGCGCGTTGAATATCTTTTGGCGTGGAAGGCAGCGCAACGCACTCATCCAACTGCATCTGAATATCCGAATCCAAGAGGCCCTGAATTTCAATCGAGCGCTCAGGTGTCATTTCATAGGCGCGGCCATCTATATGTGACCGGAAGGTAACGCCCTTCTCGTCAAGCTTGCGCAGTTGCGCCAGCGACATAACCTGAAAACCGCCGGAATCAGTGAGAATGGGGCCGGGCCAACGAGCGAAATCATGAAGCCCGCCGAGTTTGGCGACACGTTCCGCGCCCGGACGCAGCATTAAATGATAGGTATTGCCCAGAATAATATCGGCGCCGAGATCCCGCACCTGATCCATATACATGGCTTTGACAGTTCCCGCCGTGCCAACAGGCATGAAGGCAGGTGTACGAACAGTACCGCGCGGCATGGTGATTTCACCACGCCGGGCTTTGCCGTCAGTTGCTATCAATTTGAATTCAAAGTTTTCGCTTGTCATGATGCCGATCGCCATAACAGGCTTGCGTCACCATAGGAATAGAAGCGATAGCGGTTTTTGATCGCATAGTCATAAGCGGCATGCATGCGTTCAAACCCGCTGAATGCCGAAACAAGCATGAACAGGGTCGAGCGCGGCAGGTGAAAATTGGTCATCAGCATGTCCACTGCACGAAACTGATAGCCGGGGGTAATGAATATGTCGGTCGGCCCGGACCAAGCCTTTATGGTTCCGTCAACATCCGTCGCACTTTCAAGCAAGCGTAATGATGTCGTGCCAACAGCAACAATACGCCCGCCCCGCGCTCTTACGGCATTCAATGCCTCTGCAGTTGCCGCATCGACCGTGCCAATCTCTGCATGCATCTTATGATCGGCCGTGTCATCGGCTTTAACCGGCAGAAAAGTCCCCGCGCCAACATGCAAAGTGACAAAATGTTCTTCAATCCCGCGCGTTTTCAGTTCCGCCAGCAACTCCGGGGTAAAATGCAGTCCGGCAGTCGGGGCAGCAACAGCGCCTTCTTCACGGGCATAAACAGTCTGGTAGTCTGCCTGGTCCCGCTCATCTTCCGCGCGTTTGGAGGCAATATAAGGCGGCAAGGGAATGTGCCCCACCGCGGCAATGGCTTGATCAAGATCAGGGCCACTGAAATCAAACACGAGCAATGCTTCGCCAGCATCACCTTTTTCGGCGACAGTCGCCTGTAACGAACCGAGCAGGCAGGCATTATTGCCATGTCCGAAATCGATACGCTCGCCCTGCTTGATGCGCTTTGCCGGTCGCAGAAAGGCCTTCCAGCGATCAGGCCCGACCCGCATATGCAGCGTCGCGCTTATTTGTGCTTTCACACCCTCCCGTTCACGAAACCCTTCAAGTTGAGCGGGTATCACTTTGGTATCATTGAATACCAGAGCATCGCCTTCCCGAAGAAAATCCCCAAGGTTGCGCACGCT
Source organism: Phyllobacterium sp. GQ127 (assembly GCF_059758635.1). Lineage (NCBI taxonomy): Bacteria > Pseudomonadati > Pseudomonadota > Alphaproteobacteria > Hyphomicrobiales > Phyllobacteriaceae > Phyllobacterium > Phyllobacterium sp. GQ127. Next base: position 531,218 of record NZ_JCAXDZ010000001.1, on the reverse strand, counting down.
GCTGTCCTGAAATTCGGAACCATCATTCTTCACAAGCAAAAGCCGCGCTGAATCGCGCGGCTCTACTGGTCTCAATGCAATGTTGTCTTCCGGCAGGTCGAAATCGAAAAGATCAACACGCATGATAGATAAACAATGCCTTATTCAGCGTCGGCTGCGACGCGCATGGAAACGATTGAGTCAGGATCCTGCACTGGCTCGCCGCGCTTGATCTTGTCTACATTGTCCATGCCTTCAATGACCTGACCCCAAACCGTATACTGACGATTGAGGAAAGCAGCATCATCAAAGCAGATGAAGAATTGCGAATTGGCTGAATTCGGGTTCTGGGAACGAGCCATCGAGCAAGCGCCACGACCATGATTGGCATTGGAGAATTCGGCCTTCAAGTCTGGCTTATCCGAACCGCCCATACCGGCACGCGATGGATTGAACGAGCTGCCGCCCTGCTTGCCGAATTTGACATCGCCGGTTTGCGCCATGAAACCGTCGATCACGCGGTGGAATACAACGCCATCATAAGCGCCTTCGCGTGCCAATTCCTTGATGCGCTCGACATGTCCAGGAGCAAGATCTGGATACAGTTCGATAACAACATTACCCTTTGTTGTTTCCAGCAGGATGGTATTTTCTGGGTCTTTATAAGCCATTTCAGGCAATCTCCTTGTTAGTAATTATTGGCCAACTGTGACCTTGAGCATCTTGTCGGGGTTATCGACAGAACCATTATCCGCCTCAGAACCCTTCTTGATTTTGTCCACGGCTTCCATGCCGCTCGTCACCTTGCCGACGACCGTGTACTGGCCGTTGAGCGATGGATATTCGGTGAACATGATGAAAAACTGCGAGTTTGCGGAGTTTGGATTTTGCGAGCGGGCCATACCCACCACGCCACGAACAAACGGCTCCTTGGAGAATTCCGCTGGAATATCCGGGCGGGTTGAACCGCCAGTACCGGCAGCCGCCTGGTTGTATCCCTTTTCGGTATTGCCATACTGAACATCACCGGTTTGGGCCATGAAACCTGAAATCACACGGTGGAACACGACATTATTATAAGCGCCCTCTTTGGCGAGCGCCTTGATCTGCTCAACATGTTTTGGCGCGAGGTTGGGGAGAAGCTCCACTTTGACGTCACCATCCTTGAGTTTGATCGTCATTGTGTTGGCATCGTCAGCCCAACTCGAGTTTGCAGTAGCAAAAGATAGAGACGTAACGGCAGCAACAAGCAATGCTGTGCGGAATACGGACATGAAAGACTCCAGATCAGGATTTGAATTTAGTCTTGAGCGCATCAGCGACAAGCGCGGGAACAAAGTGCCGGACGTCGCCGCCCATGGACGCAATCTGGCGAACCAATGTGGCAGTAATTGTGCGGACCGATGGATCAGCAGGTAGAAACACAGTTTGCAGTTCCGGCGCCATCTTGCCATTCATGCCAGCCATCTGCATTTCGTAGTCGAGATCAGTGCCGTCACGCAGGCCCCGCACCATCAGCGAAGCCTTGTGTTTGCGGGCAGCATCAATAAGCAGTCCATCGAATGCTACGACCTTGATCCTGGCACCATCCTTGCCCAGTACATCGAGAGCAACCTGTTTAATCAAGTCCATTCGCTCTTCAAACGAAAATAATGGTGCCTTGCCCGGATGAATACCTATGGCAACGAACACTTCGTCGGCAAGTCTCAGCGATCCTTGCAAGACATCCATATGGCCATTGGTGATGGGATCGAATGATCCGGCATAGATTGCTATCGTCATGAGCGCTTACTAGCGGTTTTGCCAAGGGGTTTCAATGGCCCGAACCAATTGCCCTGAACAGGGAATGAACAAGCAGATCAGTAAGCATTCATCCCCTTTCAACTATGCGTGAACCCAAATGGTGAAACCATTTCATAGTTACTGCGTTGTTAACCATGAAATGAACTGTAATGATTCCGAAGGGAAGACCAATGTTTATTCTTCTGAGTATTGCCATGATGATTGCAATGGTAGTGTCCGCTATCATTATGATTGTTGAAGAAAACAAAAAACGGGAAGCTCCGTTAAGAACCTCCCGCTTTGGTGTTTATCACATACGCGATAACTAGGTTGTCGCGTATTATTCTTCGTTGGCACCCTGATCTGATGTCGGTGTAACCACTTCTTCTCCGACCGTCCCCTCGTCCTCAATGTCTTCGGACTCGGTTTCAGAAATACGCTCCACTGAAACGACCTTTTCACCATCGGCAGTATTGAAAATAGTGACGCCCTTTGTGGACCGCCCGGCAATTCGAATGCCGTTTACGGGGACCCGAATGAGCTGACCGCGATCGGAAACCAGCAAGATTTGATCCGCTGCTGCGATCGGGAACAAAGCTACCAGCTTACCAATTTCATCCGTCTTTGACGTATCGGTGGCGCGAATCCCCTTGCCTCCGCGGCCCGAAACGCGGAACTCATAAGATGATGAGCGCTTGCCATATCCAAACTCACTGACCGTCAACACTGTCTGTTCACGATCGCGAAGTTCTGCATAGCGTTCAGCCGAAAGGCTGGTCAGTTCAGTTGCCTCTTCGCCGACCAGTGCGATTTCCTCAACATCATCAGCACCTTGCGCCCGGCGCTCCGCTGCCGCCTGCTTCAGGTAAGTCGAACGCTCTGCCGGACTTGCGTCCACATGGCCAAGAATTGCCATGGAAATGATCTTGTCCCCCGGTGCGAGGGTAATACCGCGCACACCAATGGAGTTGCGACCGACAAACACACGAACATCGGTTACCGGGAAGCGTATGCACTGTCCGCCAGCGGCTGTCAGCAGCACGTCGTCAAACTCGTTGCATGTATCGACGCTGAGAATTTCATCGCCTTCTTCTTCCAGCTTCATCGCAATTTTACCGTTGCGATTGACCTGAACAAAGTCTGACAACTTGTTGCGACGAACCGTGCCACGTGTCGTCGCGAACATGACATCGAGATTTGCCCAGCTGGCTTCATCCTCGGGCAGAGGCATGATCGTTGTAATGCGTTCGCCCTGTTCGAGCGGCAGCATGTTGATCAAAGCCTTGCCGCGTGACTGCGGCGTGCCAATTGGCAAGCGCCAGACCTTTTCCTTATAGACAATGCCGCGTGACGAGAAGAACAGCATAGGCGTGTGCGTATTGGCGACGAAAAGCCGTGTTACAAAATCTTCGTCCTTCATCGACACACCGGAGCGGCCTTTGCCACCACGACGCTGGGCGCGATAGGTGGCGAGTGGCACGCGCTTGATATATCCGGCGTGACTTACCGTAACCACCATATCTTCGCGGGCGATAAGGTCTTCATCATCCATATCTGCGCCGCCCTCCGTCAGCACAGAGCGACGGGGCGTTCCAAACTCATCACGAATGGCGATAAGTTCGTCCTTGACGATGCCCATGATGCGGGTACGTGAGGCGAGAATTTCAAGATAATCGGCGATTTCAACACCGATCTTATTCAATTCATCAGCGATTTCATCGCGTCCGAGAGCTGTCAGCCTCTGCAAGCGCAGATCAAGAATGGCTCGGGCCTGCTCTTCTGACAGATTATATGTGCTGTCATCATTCAACTTGTGACGAGGATCGGCGATCAATGTGATCAAAGGCGCAACATCATTGGCTGGCCAACGACGCTCCATCAACTGATCGCGTGCAGTCGCTGGATCTGGAGCTTTCCGGATGAGCGCGATGATTTCGTCAATATTCGCCACAGCAATGGCAAGACCAACCAATACGTGTGCACGGTCGCGAGCCTTGCGCAGCAGGAATTTAGTACGGCGGCTGACCACTTCCTCGCGGAAGCTGACAAAAGCGCGCAATATATCGAGCAGGTTCAAAAGCCCGGGCTTGCCGCCATTCAATGCCACCATATTGGCACCAAACGAGGATTGCAGTGGGGTAAAGCGGTAAAGCTGGTTCACGATGACATCGGCAACCGCGTCACGCTTCAACTCAACCACAACGCGATAGCCGTCACGATCCGACTCATCCCGGATGTCCGAGATGCCTTCAATCCGCTTTTCACGGACAAGATCGGCCATCTTCTCGATCATCGTCGCCTTGTTCACCTGAAAAGGCACTTCGGTAATGATGATCGCTTCGCGATCGCCGCGCATGCTCTCGATGGCAACCTTGCCGCGCATCAAGATAGAACCACGCCCGGTGCTATAGGCCGATATGATACCGGAGCGGCCGAGGATCAAACCGCCAGTCGGGAAATCTGGACCGGGGATATATTCCATCATTTCCGGCAGGTCGATTGCCGGATTGTCGATCAAGGCAACGCAACCATTGATGACTTCAGTCAGATTGTGCGGGGGTATGTTTGTCGCCATGCCAACGGCAATACCGCCGGAGCCATTGACGAGCAGATTGGGGAAGCGCGCCGGCAGAACCGTTGGCTCTTGCTCGCGGCCATCATAATTGTCCTGGAAGTCGACAGTTTCTTTGTCGATATCGGAGAGCAAAGACTCCGTAACTTTTTCAAGACGGCATTCGGTATATCGCATCGCAGCCGGGCTATCACCATCGATGGAACCGAAGTTTCCTTGCCCATCCACGAGCGGGTCGCGCAGCGACCAATCCTGCGCCATGCGCACAAGCGCATCATAAATCGAAGCATCGCCATGAGGATGGTATTTACCCATCACTTCACCGACAACACCGGCGGACTTACGATAAGACCTGTTCCAGGAGAGGCCCATTTCATTCATCGCATGAAGAATACGGCGATGAACAGGCTTCAAGCCGTCGCGCACATCAGGTAGCGCACGGCTGACGATCACGCTCATTGCATAATCGAGATAGGAACGCTGCATCTCCTCGATGATGGAAATGGCTTCAATACCGGAGCCAGGTCCGGTCTTGTCGTCTTCTGGGCCAGGAGGTGGAGTTAAATCAGACACGAGGCACTCATCTTTCGAATAGAATCAATCTTTGATCTTATAGCGGCTTTCCAAACCAAATGCCAATTAACACGTCGGTAATGCACAGATGAAAACCCTTTAAAATCAAGAACATAAAATGGAGTTTCTCATGCAGTGAAAAAGTTGCATAAGGATTTTCATCTTTATCGACGCTGAACAGCAAATCCGGTAAGTTAAGGCGGGGACAGCCATGGGCTTGCATGGCATTAATCAGAAAAGAAAAGCAAAATCGTGGCATTATATGACACAATTCTAAATGCGCTCGTTACCCTCATGGTAACGATTGATCCGCCGGGGCTTGCTCCGCTTTTCCTCGCCCTTACTCAGGGCATGAACCGGAAGGAACGCGGCCAGGTTGCGTTGCGCGCCAGCCTTACAGCGTTCATTGTACTCACGGTTTTTGCAATTGCAGGCGCGCAAATATTGGCGCTTTTCGGCATAACGCTCGGAGCTTTCCGCATTGCCGGTGGCCTGCTCTTGTTCTGGATTGCCTTTGAAATGATTTTCGAAAAACGTCAGGATCGCAAGGAAAAGAGCGCCGCCGTCGCAATCACCAAGGATCACATTCGAAATATTGCAGCCTTTCCTTTGGCAATACCACTTATTGCAGGCCCCGGAGCCATATCGGCAACGATCCTGTTGGCCGGAACGATGGCCACTCCAGCTTCGCGTATCGCCCTTATTGGCGTTATTCTCGTATGTATTGCCTCGGCTTATCTCGTCTTTTTCGTTGCGGAACGTGTTGATCGTTTTTTGGGAGAAACGGGACGTTCGATCCTGACACGCTTGCTGGGCGTGATCCTTGCCGCGCTGGCAGTGCAGTTCGTTGCAGATGGCATCAAGACGTTCATTACGACCTGATCAAATAGCCCGAGCCAACCACTATAGCGGCTTGTCTTCTTCCGCAGCTTCCCGCTGAGTGATCAGGCGGGCACTGCGTGCGCCGGTGAACGATATCCATAGCCAGCTTAATGCAACGGCGAGCCGGTTGCGCACGCCTATCAAAAAATAGATGTGCGCCAGTCCCCACAACCACCATGCGGGGTAGCCCTTCAACTTTATGAATCCGAAATCTGTCACCGCAGCCCGCTTGCCTATCGTTGCCAGATCGCCTGAATGTCGATACCGGAAAGGCTTCGTCGCAGTATCGCCAGCAAGGCGCGCCTTGATGATTTTCGCAACATGCGCACCTTGTTGCTTAGCCGCAGGTGCTATTCCCGGAACAGTGCCCTTATCGCCATTTGCCACCGTTGCGGTGTCGCCAATGACAAAAATTTCGGGGTGACCTGGTGCGGTCAGGTCCGGATTAACGGCAAGGCGCCCTGCCCGGTCTGCCTGCGCATTCAACCATTTGGCGGCTGGCGACGCCTGAACGCCTGCTGCCCAAATGATTGTTTTTGCGCGCAGGGAATGTCCTGCAAATTCGACGCCGTCTGCATGACATTCGGTTACCGGATTGCCGACATGCACGATAACGCCGAGCTTCTCGAGCGCCCGTTGCGCATAGGCAGAAAGATCCTCGTTGAATGCGCCGAGAACACGCGGACCGCCTTCGATCAGCACCACGCGGGCTGTGGCTGGATCAATCACGCGAAAATCACCCTTCAATGTATCACGTGACAAGTCAGCCAAAGTTCCGGCAATTTCCACGCCGGTTGGTCCGCCACCTATGATTACGAATGTCAGAAGTTCCTGGCGCTTTGCCGGGTCAGGTTCGCGTTCAGCTTTTTCGAATGCCGTGAGAATACGCCGGCGGATCATCGTGGCATCTTCGAGCGTCTTCAATCCGGGAGCATAGGGTTCCCAGTCATCGTGACCAAAATATGCATGCCGCGCACCAGTAGCCAAGACGAGCGTGTCATAAGCAATCACCTCGCCGTCGAGCGTCGAAACAGTTTTTGAGGCGGTATCAACCCCATCGACTGTTCCCAGCAGTGTCTTCACATTCTTGAATTTGCGCAAAAGATGCCGGATCGGCCAGGCAATTTCGGAGGTCGCCAGCGTTGAGGTTGCGACTTGATAAAGCAGCGGCTGAAACAGGTGGTGATTTCGCTGATCAATCAGCGTCACATCGATATCGACATTGCGAAGGTTTTGAACTGTAACCAGACCACCAAAACCTGCGCCGACGATCACGAGGCGATGACGAGATGCAACTGGTGTTTCGACTTGTGTCATAACCGGGCTCCGATGCACTATCGCGACTGGTCTAACAGACCAGCCTTTCCACGACAATTGCGTCAAACGCCGGACAGCAATGCGTTATGTATTGGTCCCAGTGAACCGCTTCAGGCTGCCACTGTTGGCTTGACCTGCATGTGCTTATCGAAAAGGGACGCACCAATATTGCGAGCAGTATTGAAATGTTGAAGCGGGTCTCGCGAATCTGCCTCCAGCAGCCGTGTTGATGATATGACACGAGCCCCGCAATAATCGAAAATTCCGTGATCGATCTGTCTTTCCATAGCGATATCATAGCCATGTTTCTCGTAAGTCCTCGCGTCTGCGCCACCTATCCCGACGAGATGGATTTGAATATCGCCAAGCTTTTTCGACAGCTTCCCTTCGAAATTGTCGTCATATGCCCAACCATTCGAGAAAACACGATCGATCCAGCCCTTGAGCAAGCCCGGCATTGACCACCAATAGACCGGAAATACGAGTACCAAGCTGTCTGCCCGGTCTATCCGTGCTTGCTCGGCTGCCACGTCTGGCGGCGTCTTGGCACGTCGTTTGTGGGAAGCAATGTCTGCCTGGCTAAATCGCGGATCAAAACCCTCTGCGGCAAGGTCTGCAATCTCAAATGTATGGGGGCCGCTCTGCGACAGACCTTCGCCAATCTTTAATGCAATGCTGTTGGTCAGTGATTTGGATTCTGGATGCGATGTAACAATGAGCGCATGCATGTCGATAACTCCATGATTAGAGATTGTGGAACCGTCCGAAACCTTATATACTTTTAGTAAGTTACTTTTGGTATATAGTGATGTCAAGCTCAGTTTCAAAAAACTCCTCATCTCAAACATCTCCCCGCCAGCGTCTTTCCCGCGAGGCACGCCAGCGGCAATTACTGGATGTTTCATGGAAATTAATTCGTGACGAAGGTACGGAAGCTTTGACGCTTGGTCGCCTGGCTGAGTTGTCCGGTGTTACAAAGCCCGTTGTCTATGACCATTTCGGCACAAGGCCAGGACTTCTCGCGGCCCTTTTCAAAGAGTTCGATGCGCGTCAGACCGTTATAATGGATGCGGCGCTTGAGCGTGCCGCACCCAATCTCACCGACGTCGCCAAAGTGATCGCCTCGTCTTATGTTGATTGCGTTCTTACACAGGGACGCGAAATTCCCGGTATCACTGCCGCATTAAAAGGCTCGCCGGAACTTGATAAGATAAAGCACGACTTCGAGGCCGTGTTCATAGAAAAGTGCAGGCATCTGTTAAATGCGTTTACCGGCGCAGAAGGTGTTTCATCGGCTGGGCTGTGGGGAATGCTCGGAGCTGCAGAAGGCTTGTCAAATGCTGCAGTAAACGAGGATATCGCTCCTGCTCAGGCAAAAGATGAGCTCTATGAAATCATTATTTCAATGGTGAAGCGCTCCGGAAACTAGGAGAAGTTGTTTTCTCATCTAAAAACAAACATCGGGCAGTCTTGGACTACCCGATGCCTGCATAATAATGAGAATACGATCAAGTCCGGTCTTTTGAACTCAACTCAGAACGGGATTTCATCATCGAGATCGCGTGAGAAATTACCGCCGCTCGAGCTTGAGGATCCGCCTGCATTGGACCGGCCAAAGTCGGAGCCGCCACGATCGTCGCTCATCTGTCCGCGCCCGGAATTGCTCTCGAAGGACCGACCGCCGCCAGCTCCCGCACCTTCTCCGCGTGAATCCAGCATCTGTAGTTCACCCCGGAATTTTTGCAGTACGACTTCGGTGGAATAACGATCATTGCCCGTCTGGTCCTGCCATTTACGGGTCTGAAGCGCGCCTTCCAGATAAACCTTCATACCCTTCTTAAGGTACTGCTCGGCAACTTTTGCGAGATTGTCATTGAAAATGACGACGCTGTGCCACTCGGTCTTTTCCTTGCGTTCGCCGCTATTCTTGTCGCGCCAGCTTTCCGAGGTCGCAATGCGTAGATTCACGACGGGATCACCTGAACCGAGCCGCCGGACTTCTGGATCAGCGCCAAGATTTCCTACCAAAATGACCTTGTTGACACTGCCTGCCATGTTCAAACTCCACAAATTCCAATTTTAAATTTTGCCTATCATACAGAAGCCATGGGTGTGGCGGGCAATTGATTGCCACTATCCACAATATACACCTCATATCGGCATCGTCTGCTGCGATCACTCTCCTGCCAGATTTGTCAGGAGACATTTTTCGATCATGCAGCCGACTATCTCAGCTCAAAGCGTCCTTTTACAATCAATTCGCAGCCGTATACATCCGGATATGGCGAAGACCGCTGTCAATATTATTTGTTCTTTCTTTGTTCTAGCACTTGCTCTAATAATGTCAACATGGCTATGGTGATTCAGGATGGTTGATAAAGTCCGGCCTCGTAAATTATCCATGAAGCACTAGATAAAGGGAACTGTTCTCTTAAAGAACAATTCCCCATAACAGCATGCCCTCTTAAAGGCGAACCGACATGAGCGATCAGAAGTACATTTCCATTCGCGGCGCGCGCGAACATAATTTGAAAAATATCGATCTTGATCTGCCGCGCGACAAGCTGATTGTCATGACCGGCCTTTCGGGTTCGGGCAAGTCTTCGCTCGCCTTCGATACGATCTATGCAGAAGGCCAAAGACGCTATGTCGAAAGCCTGTCGGCCTATGCCCGGCAGTTTCTGGAGATGATGCAGAAGCCAGACGTGGATCAAATTGACGGTCTTTCTCCGGCAATTTCGATTGAGCAAAAGACAACCAGCCGCAACCCCCGCTCAACTGTGGGTACAGTCACCGAGATTTACGACTATTTGCGCCTGCTTTATGCGCGTGTCGGTGTCCCTTATTCACCGGCAACAGGCTTGCCTATCGAAAGCCAGACCGTCAGCCAAATGGTGGATCGTGTCATGGCGCTCGAGGAAGGCGCCCGTCTATTCATCCTTGCGCCCATAGTACGCGGGCGTAAGGGGGAGTATCGCAAGGAGCTTGCGGATCTGCAGAAACGCGGTTTTCAGCGCGTGAAGGTCGATGGTATTTTTTATGAAATTGCCGATGTTCCGGCACTCGATAAGAAGTACAAGCATGATATCGACGTTGTGGTTGACCGCATCGTCGTCCGACCTGATATTTCCGCACGTCTTGCCGATAGCCTCGAGACCTGCCTGAAGCTTGCAGATGGTATCGCTGTCGCAGAATTTGCGGATAAGCCGCTGCCTGCTGATGAAACCTCGAGTGAATCAGCCAATAAATCCAAGAACGAAACACATGAACGCATCATGTTTTCGGAGAAATTCGCCTGTCCTGTTTCGGGCTTCACCATTTCGGAGATTGAACCGCGCCTTTTCTCGTTCAATAATCCCTTCGGTGCCTGCCCGACCTGCGATGGCCTGGGTACTCAAAAGGCGATTGATCCGACGATGATCATTCCTGACGAGGCCCTGACGCTTAAGAATGGTGCAATTGCGCCTTGGGCAAAATCGAGTTCTCCTTATTACAGCCAAACATTGCAGGCGCTGGGCGAAGCCTACGGTTTCAAGCTCGCAGATCGCTGGCGTGATTTGAATGAAGAGGCGCGCGAAGCCATACTTTACGGCACTGGCAGCCGTGAAATTGCATTCTCCTATGATGATGGTTTGCGATCATATCGCACAACAAAATCTTTCGAGGGTGTCATTCCCAATTTGGAACGCCGCTGGAAAGAGACGGATTCAGCATGGTCGCGCGAAGAGATCGAGCGTTTCATGTCTGGCACGCCTTGCCCCGCTTGCAAGGGTTACCGCCTGAAACCCGAGGCTCTTGCGGTAAAAATTGGCGGTCTGCATATCGGCCAGATTACTGAAAAATCCATTCGTCATGCGGATGCCTGGTTCAGCGATATTGATAAAAGCTTCAATGAGAAACAGACAGAAATCGCTGCGCGCATTCTTAAGGAAATTCGCGAGCGTCTGCGCTTCCTGAATGATGTCGGCCTGGACTACCTGGCGCTTTCACGCAATTCGGGCACTCTTTCCGGTGGTGAAAGCCAGCGTATCCGCCTTGCATCGCAGATCGGTTCCGGTCTGACTGGTGTTCTCTATGTTCTGGACGAGCCATCCATTGGCCTGCATCAACGCGACAATGAGCAGTTGCTGAAGACTTTGCGTCATCTGCGGGATCTCGGAAATACGGTTATCGTTGTTGAGCACGACGAGGATGCGATTTTGACCGCGGATTATGTCGTCGATATCGGTCCGGCCGCCGGTATTCACGGTGGTCAGATAATCGCCGAAGGCAGTCCAGCGGACATTATGGCCAGCCCGAAATCCTTGACCGGCAAATATTTGTCAGGCGAAATCGAGGTGGCCGTGCCGGCAGAACGCCGCAAGGTCAATAAGAAACGGATTAAAGTTGTCGGCGCGCGTGGCAATAATCTGAAAAATGTCTCGGCAGAAATTCCGCTTGGCACCTTCACCGCTGTAACCGGCGTGTCGGGTGGCGGAAAATCCACCTTCCTTATCGAGACATTATTCAAGGCCGCCTCACGCCGGATCATGGGCTCCCGCGAGCATCCTGCAGAGCACGACCATATTGATGGTCTGGAATTCCTCGATAAAGTCATCGATATCGATCAATCGCCAATCGGACGTACACCCCGGTCCAATCCGGCAACTTATACGGGTGCGTTTACTCCAATCCGTGACTGGTTTGCGGGTTTGCCTGAAGCCAAGGCGCGTGGCTATCAGCCGGGTCGTTTTTCGTTCAACGTCAAAGGCGGGCGCTGTGAAGCCTGTCAGGGCGATGGCGTCATCAAGATTGAGATGCACTTCCTGCCGGATGTCTATGTCACGTGCGACGTATGCCATGGCAAGCGCTATAATCGCGAAACGCTGGAAGTTCTGTTCAAGGGCAAATCAATCGCTGATGTGCTCGATATGACTGTTGAAGAGGGTGCGGAGTTTTTCGCCGCCGTTCCTGCCGTTCGCGATAAGTTGCAAACATTGGCGAAGGTCGGCCTTGGTTATATTCATGTCGGGCAACAGGCAAACACGCTTTCCGGCGGTGAGGCGCAACGAATCAAACTCGCCAAGGAACTGTCCCGCAAGGCAACTGGCAGAACGCTTTATATTCTTGATGAGCCGACAACAGGCTTGCATTTCCATGATGTAGCCAAGCTTCTTGAAGTTTTGCATGAGCTTGTGGATCAAGGCAACACGGTGGTTGTGATCGAGCATAATCTCGAAGTCATCAAGACCGCTGATTGGGTGATTGATCTTGGTCCGGAAGGCGGCGACGGCGGCGGTGAAATCGTAGCGGTTGGTCGTCCTGAGGATATTGTCGATGTTGAGCGTTCTTATACGGGTCAATTCCTGAAGGAGCTGTTGCGGCGCCGTCCGGGACATAGGGTGCAAGCAGCGGCGGAATAGCTGCTTGCAGAGATGTCGTGGCGTTGGTCTGGATACGGTCAGGGAGGAAACTATGACTGCAGGAACTATTCGGGCGGGCATCGGCGGCTGGATATTTGAACCTTGGCGCGGGACCTTCTACCCGGAAGGTCTTTCAAAGGCCAAGGAGCTTAATTATGCAGGACAGCATCTCCAGACGATAGAAATCAACAGCACCTATTACGGCACGCAAAAACCGGAGACCTTCGCCAAATGGGCTGGCCAGGTGCCGGATGGTTTCATTTTCTCCGTTAAAGGAAATCGTTTTGTCACCAATCGAAAGGTGCTGGCGGAGGCTGGAGAGTCCATGGAGCGATTTATCAAATCGGGACTTGCAGAACTTGGTGACCGTTTAGGACCGCTTATCTGGCAGTTCGCGCCGACAAAAAAGTTTGATATTGAGGATTTCGGCGCTTTTCTCGACCTCCTTCCCCGAAAGGAAGCGGGCTTGCATTTGCGGCACGCGGTTGAAGTGCGCAATCCATCTTTTATCGATCCTGATTTCATTGCCTTGGCACGCAAGAAGAACGTGGCCATCGTCTATGCCGAGCATTTTGAATATCCGGAGATCGCTGATGTGACGTCCGATTTTGTCTATGCACGACTTCAAAAAGGCGATGATAATATTGAAACGGCTTATTCAACTGACGCATTGGACAAGTGGGCTGAGCGAGCGCAATTATGGGCCAAAGGCGGGGTGCCGGATGATCTTCCCTTGGCTGCTCCCAACGAGAAGACGCAGAAGCATCCTCGTGATGTGTTCGTTTACTTCATCCACGAAGGCAAAGTGCGCGCTCCGCAGGCAGCGCAAGCGCTCACAAGGCGAATCCAGTAAGTCGCCGCCCCTGCCCGGCCTAATAATGTTGCAATTCGCCTAATTTTTAGGCTGCGCAACGGTCTGATTTGTGCATTCATGGTTCAATTCATCGACGGGAAATAAAATTCCCTCTGCCAAAGCGGCATTAAAATTGCCATTTCAAGAATATTCTTCAAAAGCGATGGAATTGGCACGCTTCATGCTTTTATGATGGGCAAGCGGGCATAGGCCCGCCGGTTATATAGGGAGATCGATCTCTGATGAAGAAAATCGAAGCCATCATCAAGCCGTTCAAGCTGGACGAGGTGAAAGAAGCACTGCAGGAAGTGGGGCTTCAAGGCATCACGGTCACCGAAGCCAAGGGCTTTGGCCGTCAAAAGGGTCACACGGAATTGTATCGTGGCGCGGAATATGTCGTCGACTTTTTGCCCAAGGTTAAAGTGGAAATCGTTCTCGGCGATGAATCTGTCGAAGCCGCAATAGAGGCAATTCGCAAGGCTGCGCAGACCGGGCGCATCGGCGACGGAAAAATCTTCGTCTCGAATATCGAGGAAGTCGTTCGCATTCGTACTGGTGAATCCGGTATCGACGCCATCTGATCCAACTGTTGCCGGCGATGAATCCGGTACCCAATCATCGTGCTTAATAAGGAAAATTGGTATGACGACTGCAAATGATATTCTCAAGCAGATCAAAGACAACGACGTAAAGTTCCTTGATCTTCGCTTCACAGATCCCAAGGGCAAGCTGCAGCATGTGACAATGGACGTTGCTGAAGTTGATGAGGATATGTTCGCCGATGGCGTTATGTTCGACGGCTCGTCCATCGCCGGTTGGAAAGCCATCAATGAATCGGACATGGTGCTGATGCCAGATACCGAAACGGTTCACATGGATCCGTTCTTTGCTCAGTCAACCATGGTTATTCTTTGTGATATCCTTGATCCGGTTTCTGGCGAATCCTACAATCGTGATCCGCGCGGCACTGCCAAGAAGGCTGAAGCCTATATGAAGGCCGAAGGCGTTGGCGATACAATTTTTGTTGGCCCAGAAGCGGAATTCTTCGTCTTTGACGATGTGAAGTACAAGGCTGACCCTTATAATACAGGTTTCAAGCTGGATTCAACGGAACTGCCGTCAAACGATGACACAGACTATGAGACCGGCAACCTCGGTCACCGTCCGCGTGTCAAGGGCGGCTACTTCCCGGTTCCTCCGATTGACAGCGCACAGGACATGCGCTCGGAAATGCTTACCGTTTTGACGGAAATGGGCGTGCGCGTCGAAAAGCACCACCACGAAGTGGCAGCTGCTCAACACGAGCTCGGCATCAAGTTCGATCACCTGACACGCAATGCCGACAAGATGCTTATTTACAAGTATGTCGTTCATCAGGTTGCCAATGCCTATGGCAAGACGGCTACCTTCATGCCAAAGCCGATCTTCGGCGATAATGGCTCGGGCATGCACGTGCACATGTCGATCTGGAAAGATGGCAAGCCGACATTCGCTGGCAATGAATATGCGGGCCTGTCAGAAAACTGCCTGTTCTTCATTGGCGGCATTATCAAACACGCCAAGGCAATCAATGCCTTCACCAACCCGTCGACCAACTCCTACAAGCGTCTGGTACCGGGTTATGAAGCTCCGGTCCTGCTGGCATATTCTGCGCGCAACCGCTCGGCTTCATGCCGTATTCCATTCGGCTCTTCGCCAAAGTCGAAGCGCGTTGAGATCCGCTTCCCTGATCCAACAGCAAATCCATATCTCGGGTTTGCTGCCATGTTGATGGCCGGTCTGGATGGCATCAAGAACAAGATTCATCCTGGTCAGCCAATGGACAAGGATCTTTATGATCTTCCAGCAAAGGAACTCAAAAAGATCCCGACTGTCTGCGGTTCGCTGCGTGAAGCGCTCCAGAGCCTCGACAAGGATCGCTCCTTCCTCAAGGCAGGCGGCGTATTTGACGACGATCAGATCGACTCCTTCATCGAGCTGAAAATGGCTGAAGTGATGCGTTACGAAATGACCCCGCATCCGGTCGAATATGACATGTACTATTCGGTCTGATAGCGACCTCTGCCTACGAAAAACCCCGGCTCGCGCCGGGGTTTTTTATTGAGTCAAATCGGGCAAAATGCCTATACCGAAACCGCTTGCAACATTTGCACGGCGGCCTGCATTTCACGCTTACGTATATCACGGCGAATAGCGGCTTCGGCATCTTCGCCCCACTGCTCTGATGTCCAGTCCTCCTCCAGATGGGCAAGTTCCCAAGCCTCGTCGCCGGAGATTTCACCTTTGGCTACCGCTAGCGCCAAAATGGCCGAACCCGTTAGGGTTGTGATCGTATGGAGCGCCGCAATCGCAAAGGGATCGGTAAAAGCTCCAAGGTGAACACCAAAAGCGCCAAGCGCTTCGCGTGGCTGCTCCACATGGATCACACCTTCGGCCAAGATAAAACGCGCATTAAGCACAGCCGCCGCCCAGTCGATAATCGGATCCCAGGACTCAGTCTGGCGTTGGACCAGACGTTGCGGAGAACCGGCGCGATAGCAAAGCATATCCGACGAGGCAAAACGCAAAACATCTTCCAGCACCGCCTGTGGATCATTGATGATACCGTCAATTGCTGTGTTGGCCAGTCGTGTTGCGGGCATCTGCGCCGGATCGATTTCCTTCTCCTGTGCGGTAAATTCGTCAGCGATGAGTTGTGCTGCGGCACGTGTTGGCAGAACCAGATTTTGCCGGGCGGGGGTTTTAACCACACGCCCATCCAGCTCCACTGAAAATCCGCCATCGCGCTCTGCAACAGCGGCCTCTTTGTAGAATCGCTTTGGCAGAGGCAGTTTTGAGGTTATTTGCGCACGGCGAACAGGGTCCGGATCGGAAAGCTCCTGTTTTGCATCCATGCTGAAAAGTTCATCGCGCATTGTTAAAGTCCATTTCTACGCCTGAGAGGTTATCCCTCTCAATTGTCTTCGTCTGCATCATTTTCGTCCAGACCCAAGAGGTTCCATGTCTGGACCATATGTGGTGGCAGAGGTGCTGTAACATCAATGATACCACCGGATGGATTTGGTATGCGAATGCGCCTTGCATGAAGATGCAGGCGATTTTGGATGCCGCCCGGAAATGACCAGTTTGTATCGGCTTCGAAATATTTCGGATCACCGATGATCGGGCAACCAATATGGGCTGCGTGAACGCGAAGCTGGTGCGTGCGCCCGGTGTAAGGCTCCATTTCAAGCCAGGTCAGCACCTGCCCTGCAGATTCAATAACCCGGTAGTAGGAAATCGCATGATCGGAATCCGGCTCGCCATGAGGGACAACGCGCATTCGGTCGCCATCTTCCGTTGCTTCCTTGGCTAGCCAGGTGGCGATTTTGTCTTCCCGCTTGCGTGGAATACCCTTGACCAGAGCCCAATAGGTTTTCTTGGTTTCACGCTCGCGAAATGCAGCGGTCAATGCCTGCGCGGCACCGCGCGTGCGGGCAACGACCAGCACACCCGAAGTATCGCGGTCAAGCCGGTGCACAAGCCGAGGCTTTTCACCTCTTTTGTTGCGCCATGCTTCCAGCATATCGTCCACGTGGCGGTTAACGCCCGAACCACCCTGAACGGCTAGACCCGCAGGTTTGTTGAAAACATAGACTTTCGGATCTTCATAAAGCAGCATCTGCTTTAGAACATCGCCATCATCGCGGCCGCGTATGCTTTTGCCTGTCAGATGGCCTTCAGCTTTGGAATCTACGGGCAGCGGCGGGATACGGACCGTCTGTCCTGCCTGAAGCCGCGTATCGGATTTGGCGCGCGACCCATCAATTCTTATCTGGCCGGAACGCAGCAATTTTTGCAAATGCCCGAAACCGAGGCCCGGATAATGTACTTTGAACCAACGGTCGAGGCGCATTTCCGCCTCACCCGTATCGACTGTTTTTTGTTCTACCGCTGCCATCAGCTCAAGCCTTTTAATCGCAGACCTTTAGATTCGGCGTGTCCTCAAGCGTATGAAACGCGGAAATCGCATCGAATGATTATTTATGGAATTACATAGGTCTTGCGGCAGCGCTTAGCACTATGCGACGGTTCTTGCGAGCCATAATCCTAAAAACACTGCGCAAATGCTCAATACGACGCTTATTAGCACGTAAAAAGCGGCGCTTGCCGTCTCGCCGCGCTGCCAAAGCATAACAACATCGAGCGAAAACGACGAAAAGGTTGTGAAGCCGCCCAGTATGCCAACCGCAACGAACAGGCGAAGCTCTTCCGAACCCTCAAATCGCCGCGTTAGCAGTTCGATAAACAGGCCCATGATCAGCCCGCCAACCACATTGACCACCAACGTGCCATAGGGAAACGCGGTACCAAATAGACGTGTCATTGCCAGACCGGTGAGATATCGCAGAACCGAGCCAATGGCTCCTCCAGATGCGACCAGTAAAATTGCGTTCATGTTACATTCAGTTCGGCTGGATTAATTTGCGATCTCAGTAAGTTGACTCATCACGGGACGTTACGAGCCGTAGAAAAATGTTCCCACTTACGACAGGGAACGATCAAGACTTTAGAGCATTGAATATTGCGGTGCACAAGAGTCTGATGCAGTGTCATTTCTACGCGTTAGTGGCGGACCAAGCAATCGGAGTGGCAAAGTGTCATTATTAAACATCTATTGGAGATCCCTCCAATATCTCGGCGCCGAAAAGCGCGCGACCATGTTTATATGCATC
Source organism: Phyllobacterium sp. GQ127 (assembly GCF_059758635.1). Classification (NCBI taxonomy): domain Bacteria; kingdom Pseudomonadati; phylum Pseudomonadota; class Alphaproteobacteria; order Hyphomicrobiales; family Phyllobacteriaceae; genus Phyllobacterium; species Phyllobacterium sp. GQ127. The sequence continues at coordinate 513,143 of NZ_JCAXDZ010000001.1, read as the reverse complement.
GCCAATATTGCACTCGCTGCAAGCATGATCGTAGAACCATGGCTTGCTGGCCGGGTGATTCAGGCTATCGCAACAAAAACCGCCATCATTCCCCCGCTTAGCCAGTTGGCTGCTGTGGGCTTGTTTCATATTGGTGCCAATGTTCTGGTTTCTCGTGAAGCCGACAGGCTGGCCCATCGTCGCAAGCTCGCCGTACTAACTGAATCCTACAATCGCGTGATCAGCATGCCGCTCGCATGGCATCATCAGCGCGGCACATCAAACGCGCTGCATACATTGCTGCGCGCAATCGAAACTCTGTTCGGCCTGTGGCTCGAATTCATGCGCACCCATCTGGCAACTGCCGTTGGCCTGGTGCTGCTGTTCCCGCTTGCTCTCAGCCAGGATTGGCGTTTGACCTCAGTGCTCGTTGTGCTCGGCGTGGTCTATATGATGGTTGTCCGTGTCGTTACCAGCAAGACCAAGGATGGTCAGGCTCAGGTGGAACGTCATCACATCACAGCTTTCAGCCATGTCAGTGACTCCATGAGCAACATCTCGGTATTGCAAAGCTACAACCGTGTTGAAGAAGAAACACGGGCGTTGCAGACCTATACAAAGAACCTGCTGGATTCCCAGTATCCGGTTTTGAACTGGTGGGCTCTCGCCGCTGGTATCAACCGCATGGCCTCAACAATTTCCATGATCATAGTTTTGCTGCTTGGTTCTTATTTCGTCATGCGTGACGAGATGAATGTAGGTCAGGTTGTTGCGTTCACAGGTTTTGCCGGTTTGCTGATCGGCCGTCTCGACCAGTTGAGTGCCTTCGTGAACCAGATTTTCGCGGCTCGTGCCAAGCTTGAAGACTTCTATGCAATGGAAGAATCTGCTGCCTATGCAGTCGAGCCGAAGACTGTGCACGATATCGACAATGTAACCGGTGATGTGGAATTCGAAAATGTCTCGTTTGAATTTCCGAACTCTACGCAGGGCTTGAAGAATGTAAGCTTCAAGGCAAAGGCTGGTGAGACTGTTGCCATTGTTGGACCGACAGGTGCCGGCAAGACAACGCTGATCAATCTGTTGCAGAGGGTTTATGATCCCAAGGAAGGCCGTATTCTTGTCGACGATATCGACACGAAGACAATCAGCCGCCGCTCGTTGCGTAATGCCATTGCGACAGTGTTCCAGGATGCTGGCATGTTCAACCGCACGATTGAGGACAATATCCGCGTTGGTCGCCCCAAAGCTTCTGATGAAGATGTCTTTGCCGCTGCGGAAGCTGCCGATGCAAGCGACTTCATCCTTTCGAAGTCTGCAGGCTATAACACTGTTGTCGGCGAACGTGGCTCGCAATTGTCCGGCGGTGAGCGCCAGCGTGTGGCTATCGCCCGTGCGATCCTGAAGGATGCTCCCATCCTCGTATTAGATGAGGCAACGAGTGCTCTGGACGTTGAGACAGAAGCCCGAGTTAAAGTTGCGGTCGACAAGCTTTGCCAGAACCGTACAACGTTCATCATTGCGCACCGTCTGTCGACCGTCCGTGACGCTGACCTCGTACTGTTCATGGATCAGGGTGAAGTTGTTGAATCCGGCAGCTTTGATGATCTGGCCCGTCAGAATGGCCGCTTTACCTCACTGCTGAAGGCTGGCGGTCTGAAGCTTGATGATGACACAGCCAATGTCACGCCCTTCCCGCGCAAGCCGGAAGCGGCCTGAAAGGCTGAATAAACAAAAGGCCGCTCATGAGCGGCCTTTTTCTTTTGCAGCGATACGCCAATAGCGCCAAGGCAGGTACCAGACGAAACGCTTATCAAGCGCTACGGGCACCGGGTCCAACCCGCTGGTGCCGCCCGGCCCGCAACGGGCAAACCTGAACAATCCCATCCACCCGCCCGCCCAAAATCCATGACGCGCAATTGCCTCATAGGCATATTCCGAGCAGGTCGGCAAATGCCGACAGGAATTCCCGATGAATCCAGACAGGGTGAGTTGATAAAAGCGAACCAGCCCGGTTCCGATCAGGCGTCCCGGTGTCTTGCGCCATGGACCGCCCCAATTGCGGGAATATTTTACCGGATGCTTATGCGCGGGATCATTGCACATCCCGTCAGGCTGCGGCTTCAGCGTTTTTTCTATCGATCTGATCAAGACAATCCACAACTGCATCGAAGGTCAGCATTGTGGAGTTGTGCCTGGCTTTATAATCGCGGACAGGTTCCAGAAATTTCAAATCTTCAAAGCGACCTTCCGGGGGTGGACCATTTTCTTTCAACATGCGCAACATCGTCAGGCGTAATGCGCGAAGTTCTTCGGGCGTTGCGCCGATCACATGACGGGCCATGATTGAAGACGAAGCCTGACCGAGCGCGCATGCTTTCACATCGTGAGCAAAATCGGAAACTACGCCATTTTCGACCTTGAGATCGACGATGACAGTGGAACCGCACAGCTTGGAATGCGCCTTTGCAGACGCATCGGGAGCGTCCAAACGGCCAAGCCGTTGAATATTGCCGGCAAATTCCAGAATTCGCGTATTGTAAACGTCATTGATCATGATTTGCCACTCTTGACACAGTGTTCATCTCAAAGGCGTCACAACTCGCCGTTGATGCTCTATGAATTTCCTATAGACTACCTATATAGTATGCGAGCAGGCCCTCATAAAGTCGCGTAGATTAATTTTGCGATGGCATGTATGCCTACGGGGTGGATGATTGATCCGCTCATGCTTCAATACACCGTCCGTTCCCGCGAGGAACGATTATCGTGTATTGCCGTTTAACTCGTCGCTCCTTTGAGGGCGACTACGGGAGATCGCGATGGATGCGGTAGTGAAAAACTTGCAGCCTATAACTGCAAAGCAAAATAATATTCGCCGACCAACTCAGGAAGAAGCAGAAGCAGCGGTACGCACCCTGCTTCTTTGGGCTGGCGATAATCCTGACCGCGAGGGCCTGCTCGACACGCCTGAACGCGTCGTCAAATCATACAAGGAACTCTTCTCCGGCTATGCACTCGATCCTGCTGATGTGCTGGGGCGGACCTTTGAAGAAATAGCTGGCTATGAGGATATGGTCCTCATTCAGGACATTCCTTTCTTTTCACACTGCGAGCACCACATGGTTCCGATCATCGGCAAGGCCCATGTCGCCTATTTGCCTGATGGTGAAAAAGTTGTCGGACTTTCGAAAATTGCGCGCGTTGTCGATATTTTCGCGCATCGCTTGCAAACGCAGGAAAGCATGACTGCCCAGATTGCCAGCGCGATACAAAGTTCCCTGCGTCCGCGCGGTGTTGCCGTCATGATCGAGGCCGAGCATATGTGCATGGCCATGCGCGGTATCCGCAAATCGGGCTCCTTAACAACCACGACGACATTTACCGGATCGTTCAAGGACGAGGTCAATGATCAGGTTCGTTTCATGACCATGGTCCGAGGTCGTTGAGGACAAAATGGCAGAAACGTCTTTTCCTCGTCCTGCAGCGCATAATCATGACGTTGAAGAAGGCAATGTTTTCACCCCGCGGTTTGACGCTGCGGGGTTGATAACCGCTGTTGTTACCGATGCCAGGGACGGTGAACTTCTCATGGTCGCGCATATGAATGCCGAAGCTCTACAATTGACCATCGAGACCGGCATTGCTCACTATTGGTCACGGTCGCGGCAATCACTGTGGAAGAAGGGGGAAACCTCCGGCAATCTGCAAAGCGTTGTCGAGCTCGGCACAGATTGCGATCAGGATGCCCTCTGGCTGAAGGTTCGAGTCGCAGGAGACGGGCCGACATGCCACACCGGCCGCAGGTCATGTTTTTATCGCAACATCGTTGCGCATGACGGAAAGCCGTCGCTGGTCATGAAGTTTTAGATGGCGTAATGCCTCGCATCTGCCGTTTTCTGCGTTTGTAGTCAGGTTTCATTGGTCAGCTAAGAATTGTTATTCACGCAATATTCAGCTTTTGGTTACCACAATCGAAATTGAATGAAAGTCCACGACTCTAGGAGTTCATGCCATGCTCGAATGGGCATCGCGCCGGACACGTGCGGCGGAATCTATCGGCATCAGCAATGCCACTGATGAGAAGATCGCAGCACCTGAAAGGCCCGTTCAAAGCAAAACACCCATAGCACTTGCTCTGGGAGGCGGAGCTGCTCGTGGTTGGGCGCATATTGGCGTGCTTCGTGCTCTCGATGAAGCGGGCATAGAAATATCGATGATCGCCGGCACTTCGATTGGCGCGCTCGTTGGCGGCTGCTATCTCGGCGGCAAGCTCGACCAGCTTGAGGAATTTGCCCGAAGCCTTACCAAGCGTGGCATTTTCAGTCTGCTTGATCTGCGATTTGGTGGAAATGGGTTGTTCGGCGGTATGAAGCTGGACCGCCGATTGCGTGACCATCTCGAAGAATTATCCATCGAAGACCTGCCCAAGCGGTTCATCGCGGTGTGTACAGAAATCAATACGGGTCATGAAATCTGGCTGACGCGTGGCAGCCTCATCACCTCGATGCGTGCATCCTACGCCCTGCCCGGCGTATTTGAGCCTGTCGAGTGCAATGGCCGCATCCTTGTAGATGGCGCTCTGGTCAACCCTGTGCCCGTCGCCGTCTGCCGCTCCTATGAGCAGCCACTGGTCGTCGCGGTTAACCTGCATTACGATCAGTTTGGCCGTGCAGCGGTCATAAAACATAGCGCCGAGGCACCTCATCCGCAAACTGGCGATATTGAAAATTCCGGCTTGCGGCGCCCTGCTTATTCCAAGCGCCTGGGCATTACAGGTGTGATGATGGAATCGTTCAATATCATTCAGGACCGGATTTCACGCGCTCGCATGGCGGGCGATCCGCCGGATATCGCATTATTGCCAAAAGTTGGCAAAATCGGTCTTGCTGAATTCCATCGCGCTGATGAAGCGATCCGAAGCGGATATGAAGAGACCATGACCCGCCTCGGCGAGCTTGAGCGCATGCAAAAGCTTGTTTTCTAGTATCAGCATCACTCGCGGAAATGATGTCAATCAATACAGTAGCATCGCGCTAAACGTAGGCCTTGCTTAAAAATTTCCACAGGCTGAACAATTTCTATTCCAGCAACTGCTGAAAAACAGACGGCATCCGTCGATTGGCCCACGTTGACAGTACTTGGTTCGCGTATTCCTGCGTAGTCTGCCCTGCAGGCAGCTCCAAATCATATCTCTGACCAACATGAATCCGATGATAATCATCGGCAGCGCTTCCCATCGGCCGATCTGCTCGCAATGTTTCCCTTTTTACGAGTTCATCAAGATCGCAATGAAGCCCGACGAAGAAAACATCGAACGGTTTGAAAAGCTGGGCCAGATTGGTGACCCACCAATCTTCCTCGAGAATATGTTCAAGCAAAATATTATTGCCTGCTGAAGCATAAGCCACGAGCGAACGATGAAATCCGTCAAAGAATTTGGTGCGATTCTCCCTCCAATTGAAGTCGCCGTTCCGAAAACGGTCCAGAGGCAACATCCCGGAATCACGGAGATGATCAATAGAAACATGCCAGAATGGTTCTGGCAGTTGTGCCTGAAGGACTCGCGCAAGAGTAGACTTCCCGCTGCTTGATGCCCCGTGGATAAAGATTATCTTTGCCGTCTTTTCCAATTCAAGCCTAATCCCCGTAATGAACCATTACGGTATTAGGTCGGCTTCATTGCAGCAAAATGAACCTCACTACGTCGATAAATCTAGAACTAAGCCGTCGCGATATAGCTCCGAATCTCTTGTGACTCGCGTTCCACTTCCTCGATCCGCAGCTTAACAACGTCGCCGATCGATACGATGCCATAAAGTTGGCCATCCTTTTCAACCGGCAAATGGCGGAAACGGCCTTGCGTCATCGTTTCCATGACCTGATTAATCGTATGACTTTCGTTGCAGACCTTGACCTTTATGGTCATTGTTTCTGAAATCGGCTTCCATAGAGCATCGGCACCGTCGGCCGATATGGCGCGAACCACATCGCGTTCGGACAAGATACCTTTGATAGCCTTGTTCTGATCGCAAACGACAAGTGCGCCGATTTTGTGCTTGGCCAAAACCGTAATTGCATCCGCTAGCGACACATCAGGCGTAATGCTGAAAACGTCATAGCCCTTGCGTTCAAGAATCGATCTGACTGTCATGCGCATCCTCCTTACATGTTTGATTGCTGCATCTCCCCCGATGCTTTTAGCAACCTAACTCATCGTGCTTATATGTTGCACCCATTGCAAGTGCATTGCAATTGCGCATGTCGCCTCCATAGTTATCTTTACACAAGAACACTTGGCTCAGATCGATTTGATAAACGCAATCCAATCTATTGATTATAAAACATCTTTTGCATTCAAAAATTGATTGCACTTATCAGGCGCGGTGCCGGTCAAACAGCGATATTCCGAAGAAACCGACCACAAATCCGCCTATATGCGCCTCCCAGGCGATCGACGCAGATTCCTCTACTCCCAATGATAAAAGCCCGGCCGCAATATTGGTGACAAACCAGACTCCAAGAAACGTCAGCACTGTGCGCATGCGCAGTGCAACGGCAATCGGCAATATGTCACCAACAAAGGCTGCCGAGTTGCGCGATGTTGAGCGACGAAATCCAAAACGCGCTGCAGCGCCCATCATGCCGGACACTGCACCGGACGCGCCTACCAGGGGAGCCATGCTATCAGGGTAAATAGCATAATGCGTCAATGCGGCGGCGATGGATGTCGCGATCCAAAAAAGTGTCAAACGCACCGGGCCAATGCGCGCCGCAAGCGGGGATCCGAATGCTGCCAGCCAGATCATGTTTAATGCGATATGAGCCACGCTTCCATGCATGAATGAATAGGAGATCGTCGTAAACCATGTCCACACGTCGCCCTGGCCGCCCATTTGCGCAAAGCGTGCAGGAATAAAGGCATAGTACCAAAGAAACTCGACAGCCTGTCCATCGTCAAGAATATAGGTCTGGTAGAGAAATACTGCGATGCAGATGCCGATAGCTGCGAGGATAATACCCGGAATGTTGAACATCGGCTCTCCGCCTGATGGTTTGTCCCGCGCTATGTCTGGTTCGGTCATTCTGTATCGGCCTCGTTTCGGTCCCGGCAAGCTATAGTATCAAGCCGGCAAGTGGAATCCCGGTTTTCGAATAATCCGATGCATAAACAGAAAGAAGGCCGCCCGGTTACGGACGGCCTTAAATTTAAGGTCAGGTATGAAATCTCGTAAACCCTTGTCTCACATTCGTTGCGACACCTCAACGTAAACCACTTGTTAACCCTAACAGCCCGCCACGGTGGACATGGACACATGAAACGTGGCGTTACCCTGCCGTCGGTGACACAGTCCGTGGACATCCGATCAGACAAACAGACAAATTTATGCAGCACGGAAGATCAAACGAGCTTATCGCTTATTGGGAGCAGTTGCGTGGCACACGCGCTGCGCCCGAACGCAGCGAGATAGCGCCTGCTGCCATCCCCCGCCAATTGGCCGATATATTCATTTTGCAGGCCAGTCAGGATACCGAAGCAAAGTTCCGGCTTGCGGGCACCCGGATTTGCTCAATTCACGGCCGCGAATTGAAAGATTCAGCTTTCGAATTGCTTTGGCAGGCACGAGATCGCCGCAGTATCTCGCGTTTGCTTGTCAATTCGATAACCCGAAAAAGCCCCGTCGCTATAAACGCCGAAGGCATAAGCGCACGCCAGCGCACCGCGCTGTTTGAATTCATCCTCTTGCCGCTTGCCAATGAAGTGCATGAACAATTTCTGATCGGAATGATTGTCGCCTTGGGACAGCCGTTCTGGCTAGAGTCAGACTCTATCGTCGAAAGCCGCATAAGATCAATCACGACGCTGGATACAAGTCGGAGCCAGTATGCTGGCGGATCGCGATCATCGCCAAACCCGAAAGGCGCTATTCATACAATTATCGGGCAAAATACTGACCGCCTGCAATTGCTCGATGGCGGAAAATCCTCGCGACCACTTAAAACGCGCGCGAAACCATTACCGCCACATTAAGAATCATGGAATAGCTTGTCATCAAGGCTAAACGAATTCTGCCAGTTGGACGTGACTATGCAACCTACCCACGATGGCTCAAGTCCAAACCCTACCGCTCCGACAAGGTATTATAGCGTTAAAGTGCAGCTCTATGGGCGTTTTATGCTCGAAGACCGCACGGAACATGTTTGCCAGATCAGCGAAATGTCGCCTGGCAATGTTGTCATCGGCACAGATATCATGGCCAATAATGGCGAGCGCATTATCGCTTATATAGACCATATTGGCCGTGTCGAAGGAACTGTCGAAAAGCTGGTTAGTGGGGGCTTTCTCCTGTCGCTCATCGTTTCTGACCGCAAGAAAAACAAGATAGCGGCGCAGCTGACATGGCTTGCAAACAAACATGAACTGGATACGCCTGAAGATCGCCGGCATCAGCGTATCGCACCGCGCAACCCAATCACCACGCTATCCATGGCCGATGGTCGGCAATATCCCTGCCGTATTGTTGATCTATCCATATCGGGTGCAGCGGTGGAACTGCGCATGCGCCCTGCCCTGAACAGCCAGGTCATTCTCGGCACCATGAGGGGCCGTGTTGCCCGGCATTTTGACGAAGGCGTGGCAATCGAGTTTGCCTCGGTGCAAAGCCGCGACGCCATTGATGCGGCCTTTGAGAGTTAAAGCCAGTTTTTCTCTGACTTAGTTTTTCTTCACACGGCAGAAATATTTTTGGCGCGATTGCTGCGAGAGAACGGCATTTGTCTGGCATCTGTATGGAGCGCGTTAAGCCAATGGAAATAATGACATATTTATTTAAACCGATGCTTAATTCTAATATTCTGCAACTTACTTAAATCTATACTTTGTTAAACCAAATAATAATAAACATTAATACATCGTAATTGCCTAATTCCTTTATTTTTTACTACCTAATTCGATCAGATTTACTCGCCATCGTTTCCGCTCAATCAAACTCTGTCTGCCATTGTCGCCTCAACCGGGGAGACGACGGTAATGATAAAAAAGACAATCCTATTTGGCGCTGCATTCCTTTTAATGTGCATCGCCGCCTATGCTGAGGCAGGCACTTCGGCAATGATCATGAAGACCGGCGGTCGCACCTCGCAGCCGATTGGTCATTATGAATTCTGCCAGACATATCGCGGCGAATGCAGCGTCAAGAGTAGCAATGATACGCCGCTTAGCCTGACATCAAAGACATGGAATTTGCTGGTTCTGGTCAACAGTCAGGTAAACGCGCAGGTTCGCCCAGAGACGGACATGGATATCTGGGGTAAAGCAGAAGTCTGGTCCTATCCGACAACAGTTGGAGACTGCGAGGATTATGTTCTCCTGAAGCGCAAGCTGCTGAATGAAGGCGGCATTCCGCTCAGCGATCTATTGATCACCGTCGTTCGGCAGATGAACGGCGAAGGTCACGCCGTATTGACCGTGCGCACCGGCCAGGGCGATTACATTCTTGATAATCTCGAAGCCCGTATCAAGCCATGGAATGAAACGAACTATGATTACCTCAAGCGCCAATCAACGAAGAACACCGGCGCATGGGTTTCAATCAATGATGATCGCCAGGTGCTGGTCGGCAGTATCGAGCAATGAGTCCAGATCCAATTGGCCGGTGTATTTACACCGGCTTGTTAAGCAATCTCCAGACCGCTCATGAAACGCTTCCCGTTTTCGACATAGTGAGCGGCAGAAAGCTTCAACTGTTCTACCGCTGCCTCGTCCAGCGTACGGACCACCTTGGCCGGTGATCCCACGATCAGGGAATTATCCGGAAATTCCTTGCGCTCGGTGACCAAAGCCCCCGCACCCACCAGAGAATTCTGGCCGATTTTTGCACCATTGAGAATAATCGCTCCAATACCGATCAGGGTATTTTCCCCAATAGTACAGCCATGCAGCATGGCGCGATGCCCGATGGTGCATCCGTCGCCGATTGTCAGCGGATATCCCAGATCGGTGTGCATGATCGTGTGTTCCTGCACATTCGTATTGCGACCAATGTGAATGAGCTCGTTATCCCCGCGCAATACAGCGCCGAACCAGATCCCGGCATTTTCACCTAGAAAAACTTTGCCGATAATCGTCGCATCAGGCGCTATCCAGTTTGACTTTCGGTGCTCAAACTGCGGTGCTTGGCCGTTAAGCGTATAAATCGGCATTTGGCGTCCTCCAGAATCACGCGGTTCATTGATACTCAATTAACCATAAATCAGCACATGAGCAGTTAGAATGCGCCGAAGGAAACCTTCGGGCCACATCATGCAGGCGACCACAGAGAAAATAGAGGCAATTTCGGCAAGCTTTCTCTTGCGAAAGGTCTTCTATGGCGTGGTCGCACTTGGCTTCTTGTCCCTATGTCTGGCTCTTGCCGGCTTTTTCCTTGGACACATAATTTCCCTTGGCGGCCATACGGAAGATCGTTCTGCGCAGCAAATCGTCATTGGCAATGACGTGCTCGAGATTCCCGCAAATATGATCCGGTTTGATAGGCAGCGGCGCGATGGCATAGCCGAGCGCGTTGACCTTTATCTGCACTGGCCGGAAATGCAGGGGTACGCCGCAGAATTTAAAAATGATTTCAATGGCGCGGGACCAGACAAGAAATTGATCTTCCTGACATTTGAGGCAAGGCAGGGATCGCAGGATATGCCGGGGCGTTATGGTCCCGTCTATCTTCCACTGACCGAAGGGCCCGGCGCTGCCGGTCCTGCCGGTTTAACGCTCCAACGCTTCAGGGGCGATAGCGGCTTCATCAATGAGGAGCTTCTCGTTGCACCGGATCACGGTGCGAAACCTTCATTTGTTGCGCGTTGTCTTGATGAACCGTCATCCCGCGATAATCTTGCATCCTGCCAAAGCGATATTTTCGTCGGCGGTGATTTGCAGCTGACCTATCGGTTTCCGAGAGAAATGCTTGAGGATTGGCCGCTTCTGGACAAAAAGATTGCAGAATTTGCGCGTGGCCACATCAAAAGTGTTGAGTGATGCTCGAGCACCACTCAACATAGTAAGAATGGGCTAAAGGTCCATTTCCAGGATTGCCATGGAGAAATTATAAGACAATTCGCCTTCGTCTTCATCCTTGTAGATCAGACCGAGGAACTCGTCGCCCAGATAAAGTTCTGCGGAATCATCTTTCCGCGGGCGAGCCTTCACTACCAATTCCGTGTTGCGGAATGTCCGCTTGAAGTAGCTGTCGAGTTTTTTCAGTTCTTCGGGTTTCACCTAAAATCTCCTGTCTTATTCGTCGAGTCAGAGCGGTTTGCCATGTGGCATGGCGCCCTGTAAAGGGTTGACTGCAATCGTTAGTGGTAAGAACCAGGCTTATTCGAAGTTGGTAACGAGCTGATCCATGGCGCGCGAAGGCTCCGAGCAGCCTGCTTCCCCGACAATACGGGCAGGCACACCAGCCACGGTCACATTATGCGGGACAGGCTTCAGAACGACCGAACCGGATGCCACCTTTGAGCAATGACCAATTTCGATATTGCCAAGAATATTGGCTCCTGCGCCAATCAGCACGCCATTACGAATTTTCGGATGACGGTCGCCGGTCTCTTTTCCCGTGCCGCCAAGGGTAACACCCTGCAGGATTGAAACATTGTCTTCAATAACAGCCGTCATGCCCACAACGATGCCCGTTGCATGGTCGAAAAACACGCCCTGCCCCATGGGAACTGCGGGATGAATATCTGTCTGGAAAACTGAAGATGAGCGGCTTTGCAAATAAAGCGCAAAATCATGACGACCCTCATGCCACAACCAGTGCGCAAGACGATGGGTCTGGATAGCCTGAAACCCCTTGAAATAAAGGATGGGCTCCATAAACCGCGTGCATGCCGGATCGCGGTCATAAACAGCCTGTATGTCGACGCGTAAAATCTGCGACCAGGAAGGATTGGCGTCAAGCATGGCTGTAAACGTCTGGCGCAGCAGTTCAGACTCCACATCCGGGTGGTCAAGGCGCTGGGAAATACGATGTATAACCGCCTGTTCCAGCGACTGATGGTTCAGGATGGTAGTGTAAAGAAATGTCGCAAGCAGCGGTTCATTGCGCACGACCTCTTCTGCCTCGGCCCGGATCGCATGCCAGATCGGGTCGATCTGTTTGATCGATCCAGTCATCTTTATAGGAAGGCTTGCTGACATTTTCTAGCTCCAGGCATTCAGCCGAATTTTATACTCTGCAACGGATTATACGGCAAAAGTGGTTTCTTGACACCTCAAAATCCAGTGCCGCAAGCGCAAGAAATTTTGAAGATACCATTCATCTGCCTGATGCTGATCAATGCCAGCATCGCCATGGGTAAGTTAAACTGTGCTTTTTCGCAAGGAATGAAGCGTTTCCGGATCGCAAATCACACAGTAATGGGATTACGCTTCAGAAACTCCAGCACCGCCTCTTTAAAGACCTTGTCGCCTACTGCCAGCATATGGTCACGGTTCGGAATGTCGATTGCTTCACCTTGGGGCATCAGCTCTGCAAGCTTTTGCGCGCTGCCGCCAATGTCATCCTTGGTGCCGACAGCTACAAGCGTTGGCTGCTTGATGCGCGCCATGTTTTCTGCGCTAATCTCTTCCTTGGAGGTGATAACGCACGCAGCCAGCGCGATCTTATCGCTCTTGGTCTTGTCGGCAAACATCCTGAACATTTTGCCGCGTGGATGAGTAATTGCATCAGGGTCGTCTGCCAGAAGAGCCTCGGCTATCGGCGACCAGTCCCCGGCACCTTCGACCATGCCAATACCAAGGCCGCCAAACACCAGATCATGCACGCGATCCGGATGCTTAAGGGCAAGAAAAGCACTAATGCGTGCACCCATGGAGTAACCCATGACATGAGCCGACTTTATACCGAGATGATCGAGCAGCGCCGCAGCATCCCCAGCCATGCGGGTTGGTGTGTAAACTGACTTGTCATGTGGCTTATCGGAATTGCCGTGACCACGATTGTCGATAGCAATTGTCCGGTATCCCGATGCGGTCAAAGTGGAAATCCAGCCCGGCTGAATCCAGTTGTATAATGACGACGATGCAAAGCCGTGAATAAGCAGGATCGGTTCGCCCTCGCCTTCATCAATATAGGCAAGTTTTAAGCCGTCATTTTCAAAGAATTGCATTTTTCCGTCCGTTATTTGGCTGCAATTGCGGGATGCCACACCTTATCGCCAACTCTTAAACCGAGACGCTGCACGGTTCCAGCCTTTACCTCAACAACAAATTTCACCGGACCGCCGGACGAAATCACATCACGCGAAAACGGCACGGCGTTCTGATGAATTGCAGTAATGCGCCCGCCATGATCGAGAAACAGCATATCCAAGGCCGATGGCGTATTTTCCATCCACATGGAGATCAGCCTGGCCTGGTCAAAAACAAACAGCATCGCGCTATTGTCTTTAAGGTCCGTGCGGAACATCAATCCGCGCTGACGTTCCTCCTCATTATCGGCGATTTCGACCGTGAAAGGCACATCGCCCTTGGCCGTATTAATGGTCAGCGCAACAGGATCGATGGGCAAATGCATGGGCATCTGCTGTGCCAGCACCGGAAAAGCGGAAATCAAGCAGAATATGACGGCGGCCAGAGATAATCTCAGACGATTCATCAACTGATCTTCAGTGGGAGACCGGCATCTGCGTGCCGATATCAGGATGAATTTCCGAAGCCATAAGACCTTTTTCGCCATTGCCGAAACGAATAAGGACGACCTGTCCGGGCCGCAGCTCAGTGAGACCGAAATGACGCAGCGTTTCCATGTGAACGAAAATGTCTTCCGTACCCTCGCCCCGCGTTAGAAACCCGAAGCCTTTCGTGCGATTGAACCACTTGACGAGAACCCGTTCAAGCCCGCTCGAAGGCGTTACCGTGACATGGGTACGCACAGGCGGTAACTCGGTCGGATGCACCGCAGTCGAATTGTCCATCGACTTTACGCGGAAGCACTGCATACCACGCTCGCCCTGCTTGACCTCGCAAACAACGCGGGCACCCTCCAGCGCCGTCTGGAAGCCATCGCGGCGCAGGCAGGTTACATGGAGCAAAATGTCGGGAAGATCAGAATTGTCGGGAACTATGAAACCATATCCCTTGGCAACGTCGAACCATTTTATCGAGCCTGAAATCTCGACAAGATCAAGACTGTCGCTTGCGCCTTGGTCGTTATGAGAGATCTGGGTCGATACTGTTCTGTCTGACATGAAGCGATCCCCTCCTCTCCATAAACTAAACACTGATTCTCTTGTTGAAGAATAACACCGGTCCGATAGCGGAGAGCAAGCATCATCTTGATGTTTTCTTTCAAACTATAACCAAAACCCGTGTTTATCCTCAATCAGTCTCGTCAAATTAGCTCACAGATTTGTTTGCGTAAGCAATTAGTGTTATCGATATTGCCAGTCACTTGCCCTTGCTGGCGAGCAGACGTTGCTATTTCAATCCCATGAAAAGAATTCAAAGGCAAAAGATGCGTTATCTTCACACTATGGTTCGCGTTCGCGACATCGATGAATCGCTGGATTTTTACTGCAACAAGTTCGGCTTGAAAGAAGTTCGCCGCACGGAAAACGAAAAAGGCCGGTTTACATTGATCTTCCTGGCCGCGTCGGAAGATGAAACCCGTTCTGCCGCTGAACGTGCTCCCGAGCTTGAATTGACCTATAATTGGGATCCTGAAGAATATACGGGCGGACGCAATTTCGGTCATCTCGCCTATGTCGTGGATGACATTTATAAAACTTGTCAGGATTTGTCAGACAAAGGCGTGGTGATCAACCGGCCTCCCCGCGATGGCAATATGGCGTTCATTCGCTCGCCCGATGGCATCTCGATTGAGCTTATCCAAAAAGGGCCTGCACTGGCGCCACAGGAACCATGGCTATCCATGCCAAACACCGGCTCCTGGTAATCTGCACTACTACACAATACATCGCCTGCCCGGTCGTTCGGGGCAGGCGAAAACCGCAACCCGGCTAAATTCAATCCCCGGCATCTTCCAAGCCTTGACGTCTCCTGTTATCAGAAATGGTCAATGTGGAGGAACGCTATGAAGGATGTGCTTATCGAGCTTGAGCGTCGCAGGACCCTTGCGCGCGAAGGTGGCGGAAAGGCCCGTATCGAAGCGCAACACAAGCGCGGCAAACTCACAGCGCGTGAACGTATCGATATTTTCCTCGATGAAGGCTCTTTTGAAGAGTTTGACACATTCGTCGAACACCGCTCCACTGATTTTGGTATGCAGGACACCAAATTTGCAGGCGACGGTGTTGTTACCGGCTGGGGCACCATCAATGGCCGGACTGTCTTTGTCTTCGCCAAGGATTTCACCGTGTTCGGCGGCTCACTCTCTGAAGCCCACGCGGAGAAAGTTCAAAAGATCCAGGATATGGCATTGCGCAATCGCGCGCCGGTCATCGGGCTTTACGATGCGGGCGGTGCACGCATTCAAGAAGGCGTTGCCGCGCTGGGCGGTTATGCGGAAATTTTCCAGCGCAATGTACTGGCCTCCGGCGTCATTCCGCAAATCTCGGTGATTATGGGTCCCTGCGCGGGCGGCGATGTTTATTCGCCAGCCATGACCGATTTCATCTTCATGGTCCGCGACACTTCATACATGTTCGTCACAGGGCCGGACGTTGTGAAAACCGTCACCAATGAAACTGTGACGTCAGAACAGCTTGGCGGAGCATCAATCCACACGACCAAATCATCTATCGCCGATGGCGCTTATGACAATGACGTGGCGGCACTGCTTCAGATGCGCCGTCTGATCGATTTTCTCCCGGCTTCGAACACTGCCGAACTGCCTCAAATCGAATGCTATCAGCCAACAGACGAAATGGATTACTCATTGGATCGTCTGGTGCCCGATAACGCGAACAAGCCCTATGACATCAAGGAACTGGTTCGCAAAACTGTCGATGAGGCTGACTTCTTTGAAATTCAGGAAAGTTTTGCCAAAAACATCGTGGTCGGCTTCGGCCGTATCGAAGGTCGCACCGTCGGCATAGTCGGCAATCAACCAATGGTTCTGGCCGGCGTTCTCGATAGTGATGCGTCGCGCAAAGCCGCGAGGTTCGTCCGGTTCTGCGACTGTTTCAACATTCCGATCGTAACCTTTGTCGATGTACCGGGCTTTCTTCCGGGCACCGCGCAGGAATATGGCGGGCTTATCAAGCATGGCGCCAAACTGCTTTTTGCCTATGCGGAAGCAACGGTTCCTAAAATCACGCTCATTACCCGCAAGGCCTATGGCGGCGCCTATGATGTGATGGCCTCCAAACATCTGCGCGGCGACCTCAATTACGCCTGGCCATCCGCCCAGATTGCCGTCATGGGCGCAAAAGGCGCTGTCGAGATCATTTACCGGAAAGACATTGGTGATGCCGAGAAAATCGCCGAGCACACCAAGCGTTACGAGGATCGCTTCCTGTCACCGTTCGTCGCTGCCGAGCGCGGCTATGTTGACGAGGTGATTATGCCCCATTCCACTCGTAAGCGGATTTCACGGGCATTGCGCATGCTGCGCAATAAGGATCTCGAAAATCCCTGGAAGAAGCACGATAATATTCCGCTCTAATAATACCGAGCAGAACCACACAATAAAAAGGCTCCCATGGGGAGCCTTCGATGCCGTTTATGAAACTTCAAAATTACCTGCGGAAGCTGAAGCCGCCGCTTGAGTCACGTAAAATCTGGGAAATTGTACGCTTGTCACATGGCTCGCTTAGTTTCGCCGCAGCTTTTACCAGCGCAGGCTTAACTTTGGCCACTTGTGCAATCTTAAGTGCATTTGTTCCAATTGTTGACGATGTATCTTTATTTATTGTTATCATTCTTTGATACCTCCATTAAAAATACTCTCAGCGAGAGTAATCCTCTACCGGCATACAGTTTATATTCCGTTGCATAGTGAACTTCTAGAGAAACTAAACCGATTTAACAAATCACTATTTGTATCCAATTTTGACTTGTATTTGAATAAACCGATCCCGAGGTAAAAGGTTCCGCTAAGCCCAGAAAAACGCCTGCGACGTCGGCATCCGCGCTTTCGCCTGCTATCGGTGGTGGCCTGACCCGAAAAATGTCAAAAAATGACGCTTAATTGGCTTCTACATCATGAGGAAAGCGAGACCGCGCATGACACAACCACAAGAGATCGTTCAGGCTTCGAAACAATTTCAAGATTGGTTGGCTGCGCTCAAAGCGAAATCCATGTTTTCGACCCACAATCAGAGCTTTGCGAGCATGCGCGGCGTTATGCATGGTTTGCGCCGCCACATGGACACGGACCAGATACTGACATTTGCGGACGCGCTGCCGCCTTTGCCGCGCGGCCTATTTCTAGAAGGATGGCGGCCCGCTCTTGCGCTTCCTTTGCAGTCGGAAGCGCAACTTGCCAAAGAAGTCTATGATAATCTCACGGCGCATCACAGCCCGCCCGAGACCATTGTCAGCGATGTGCTCGCCACTATCGCCCAGCATCTCGATCCGCATAATGCCAAGATGGCAGGTGAGCAGTTGCCAACTGCGCTAAAGCCGATCTGGTCAAAACATCGACAAGATCTCTAGCTGCTTTTTACGCCAACCTTGTTTTGGATGTCTTCGGCGGTTTCTTTGACGAAGAAGGTAAGTCCTTCCGTGATTGTCACGATATGAGTCCCCGTCCCATAGGGATTGAACGAAACAACATGGTCGAAATTCAGCGTGATGTGATCGCCATTAACGTCTGTGAGTTTGATCCACATGGCCATACCTCCCTGTATAGGACCAAGGAAGCAGGATTCTCTCAATGAAGCAATAATTTACCAGAGATTCCTTCCGTCAATATGATCTACCCTTAACGACGCAATATCAAAATCATCGAAGAGCCGGACATTCACGCTGACGCGCGGATTCTCAAAATCCGGTTTGAAATCCACCCAGTTGGGTACTTCCGAAAAAGTACCGCAGCCGCAAACATTGCAATGATGATGCTTGTTCATGCCGTTGCGGGAATAAATGGCATCGGCTTCCGGCTTCACCGAAATTGTCACTTGGTCGGGTGTGTAATAAGCCCAGAGCGCACCCCGCTTGGTGCAGAAAGTGCAATTGCACACCGTGACCGACTCCGGCGCTTCGCTGATTTCGAGCTTGATTGCACCGCAATGACAACTGGCAAAAATGGCCATGATTTCCTCCCGTTTGAACATGTCTCCTGGAATCGATATAGCACATCCACTGACAACCTCATGTCAGCAGGCTTTGTGCTCATTCGTTCTTATCGCGAGTGATTTGCCCTAAACCACTTGCCCTGACACCCAGCCGGAAGACCATGCCCATTGGAAATTATATCCACCTAGCCAACCGGTTACATCGACAACCTCACCTATGAAATAAAGACCTTTCGCTGACTTTGCTTCCATGGTTTTTTGGTCCAGGCCATCCGTATCAACACCGCCAAGTGTCACTTCGGCAGTCCGGTAGCCCTCCGAACCTGCAGGTTTCACCTGCCATTCATTCACCGCTTTTTCGACCGCCAGCAATTGCTTATCGGTCAGGTCAGCCAGATGCCGGTCAATGCCGCTATTTTCCGCAATCAACTGCGCCAGACGCTTCGGCAGAAGCTCACTTAGGGCTGTTTGCAATGCCTGTCGGCCATTGCGGACTCGCGCTGCGCGCAAAGCATCAAACACTTTCACACCGGGCAACATGGCGACGCTGATCGTATCGCCTTCCCGCCAATAAGAAGAAATCTGCAATATGGATGGACCACTCAATCCGCGATGGGTGAAGAGCATTGCCTCTGCAAATTTTGTCTTGCCGTGGCTTACCACTGCATCGACCGAAATACCCGATAGCGGTTTCAACGGAGCAAGTGTGTTTTCGTCAAAGGTAAGCGGAACCAGTGCAGGACGTGTGTCTGTAATTTTCATGCCGAACTGCCGGGCGATATCATAGCCGAAGCCGGTTGCACCCATTTTCGGAATGGATTTCCCACCGCACGCGACGACCAGTGACGTGCATCTCACCTTGTCTCCGGCCAGATCAACCAGATACCTATTATCTTCTCTTACGATGGAATCGATCGTAGTGCGCAACCGTAACTCGACCCCGGCCTGCCTCATTTCTGTTACCAGCATATCGATGATCTGCTTGGCTGAACCATCGCAGAAAAGCTGACCGAGGGTCTTTTCGTGCCAGGCAATACTGTATCTGTTTACCAGAGCGAGGAAATCGCGCTGCGTATAGCGGCGCAAAGCCGAGATACAGAAATGCGGGTTTTTGCTGATGTAGTTTTGCGGCGCCGCGTTAATATTGGTGAAGTTGCAGCGGCCGCCACCGGATATGCGTATTTTGTCGCCTGGTGTTGCGGCATGATCGATGATCAGCACGGAACGTCCACGCTTGCCCGCCTCAATAGCGCACATCATGCCAGCCGCGCCTGCGCCTATGATGAGAACGTCAACTTGTTTTATCATGGCGCAGGCAATAATTGTTCAGTTCGACCAGCCAGCCAATAGGCCAGCAGCCCTGCCCATTCGCGCGCAGCAATCGCCATATTCTGCAATGAATCCTGTGGGTTGTCTTCTGCAAGTCGAATGGTTTCGGCACCAGATGCGCGATAATCCGCTGGCCATGGCACCACGTCAAACCCCGCTTTGCGAAACAGGCCGATCGAACGCGGCATATGGAATGCCGAGGTGATGAGCAGCCAGGTTTCGCCCGGCTTCGCGTCTACCATCTGCTTTGTGAATAGTGCATTTTCGTAAGTGTTGCGCGACTTGCTTTCGAGAATGAGGCGCTCTGGTGCTACGCCAAGAGCTGTCAGCAGGCGCGGCGCGGTCACGCCGTCGGCTTCGCCATCCAAAAGCAATGTGCCTGTTCCACCCGTAACGACAACCTTCGCTTCCGGATGTTTGCGCGCCAAAATGGCAGCCTCGACAAAGCGGTCGCCACTGGCATTGAGTTCATAGCCGCCGCGCACCAGATTTACACCGCCTTCAAAGCCGCCGCCAAGAACGATTATGCCATCCACCTTTGCCGGAAGTGCGTCTGGGCGTTGGAAACGATCCTCCAACGGATTGATCATTAAAGCACCAAGCGTCGTCCACGCGCCAAGTCCCAGAACAAGAAATGCGATAGCAGCCGTTGCCATTGCCAGACGCCGCCAGCGCCAGATGAGCAGCAGGAAAGTCAATCCCATGAAAATGATAGCGAAGTTCAGCGGTTGGGCGAAAAACCAGAAGACCTTTGAAAGCACGAAAAACACTATTTGAGCTCCGCCAGCATCTGCACTTTGTCGATTTCACGTTCAAGACTTGTAGACCATTCCGGTCCTCGTTCGACAATATTGAAGCCTTCGCGCTGATAGAGTCTGATTGCGCCGATATTGCGGGCATGCGTGCTGATGCGCGCCTTCAAGTACCCCGCATGTCGAATTGCCGCCATCATTTCACGCAGCAGCGACGATCCGACCCCTTGCCCCTGCACGGCTGGGTCCACCCAAAGATCGGAAATATAGTCGTTATTTTCTTCCCGAGCGCCCCAGCCAAGCACCGTCTGCTCCAATTGAGCCACCAGCACCGTATTATAAGAGCTTCGTGCGAATTCCCTGAAAGCCTTTTCGACATGCATGCGCATGCCGGGCAGTTCCGGTTCAAACGAAAAGATATTTGATGCCCAAGCGCTGGAGCCGACAGCAGCGATTGCTGTTATGTCAGCTTCTGTGGCGCGCCTGATTACCACCATTTCGGCGCGTTGAACTTGCCTGCCGCCTGTTCAATCACATAAGCGGTCTGAAACAGAGTTTCTTCGTCGAATGGACGGCCGATCAGCTGGAGACCCAGCGGCAGTCCGCGGCTGTCCAGCCCGGCAGGAACGGCGATACCCGGCAAGCCCGCCATGTTCACGGTCACGGTGAAAATATCATTGAGATACATTTTCACCGGGTCGGAATTCATTTCCTGATCAGCGATGCCGAAAGCAGCAGAAGGCGTAGCTGGCGTAAGGATAGCATCGACACCTGCATGGAAGGCGTCTTCGAAATCCTTCTTGATCAGCGTGCGCACCTTCTGAGCCTGCAAATAATAGGCATCGTAATAGCCAGCCGAAAGCACATAGGTGCCAATCATGATACGGCGCTTCACCTCTTCGCCAAATCCCTTGGCGCGAGTGTTTTCGTACATGTCGACAATGTCCTTGCCGGGAACGCGCAGGCCATAGCGAACGCCGTCATAGCGCGCCAGATTTGACGATGCCTCGGCAGGCGCAACAATATAATAGGCCGGCAGTGCATATTTCGTATGCGGCAGCGAAATATCGACAATGGTTGCCCCTGCATCCTTCAGCCAGCTAATGCCCTGCTGCCAAAGCTTTTCGATCTCTTCCGGCATGCCGTCAACGCGGTATTCCTTGGGAATGCCGATCTTTATGCCCGCAAGCGGCTTGCCGATAACCGCCTCATAGTCAGGCACCGCAATATCGACCGAGGTTGTATCCTTGGCATCGACGGAAGCCATGGACCTCAACAGGATCGCGGCATCGCGCACATCGCGTGCAATCGGCCCCGCCTGATCCAGCGACGATGCAAACGCGACAATGCCCCATCGCGAGCAACGGCCATAGGTAGGCTTGATTCCGACCGTGCCGGTAAAAGCCGCAGGCTGGCGGATTGAACCGCCCGTATCGGTTGCGGTCGCTCCTGCGCAAAGCCGTGCGGCGACAGCTGCTGCAGAGCCGCCCGATGATCCACCCGGAACGAGATCAACATTGGAGCCTTTTGCGCGCCAAGGGTTTTTCACTGGCCCGTAATAGGAACTTTCATTGGAAGAGCCCATTGCGAACTCGTCCATGTTGAGCTTGCCGAGCATCACCGCGCCGTCAGCCCATAAATTTGCTGTTACAGTGGATTCGTAATGCGGCTTGAACCCATCCAGAATATGCGATGCAGCCTGCGTATGGACACCTTCCGTACCGAATAGATCCTTGATGCCAAGTGGAATGCCTTCCAGCGCGCCGCCATTGCCAGCCGCCAGCCGTGCATCGGATGCCTTCGCCATTTCCAGCGCCTTCTCAGGCGTGGTGACGATATAGGCGTTCAGCGCCTCATTTGCGTTCTCGATTGCCTGAAGATAGGCGCTAGTAAGTTCCGTGGCGGTAATCGCCTTGGCTTTCAGCTGGTCGCGCGCCTCTGCAATGGTGAGAGCGGTAAGATCGTTCATCTTAAAGTCCTTATTGAGCAACTGCTAAAGCGAGCCGCTTTTCGTAAAATGCACTATATTCGGAATCCGGATAGTCAAGCAGCACACCGCAGCGGGTAAATCCGGAGCGTTCATAAAGTCGCCAGGCCGGTTCAAAGCCCGGTGTAGTGCCCGTCTCCAGAACGAGGCGATTCATGCCCTTTTCATTGGCCAGCGCCGTAATTGCATCGAGCAAAGCAGAACCAATGCGCTGTCCGCGCACGGTGGGCCGGGTGAACATGCGTTTCACCTCACCAATTCCATCATCATGTTCTTTGAGTGCGCCGCAGCCGATAGCCTTGCCTGTTTCATCGCGAGCTACAAAAACAGTCGTGTCTTCATCTGCCATCTGCTCGACAGTCATTTTGAACTGGAATTCCAGCGGTGAAAGCGGCGAAAGGTGATCATTGAGATCGCTTACCAGCGAGCGCACATCGTCCTGCAAGGGTGTCTCTATCGCAATGGAAACAGCCATGGTTCAATTACTCCACGACTTTTGGCACAACAAAGAAATTTTCTTCGGTTGTCGGGGCATTGGCGACGATATCTGCAACCTTGTCGCCATCGGTGACAACGTCCTGGCGCTTCTTCATCGCCATGGGGGTTACCGACGTCATCGGCTCCACGCCTTCGACATTCACTTCGTTCAACTGTTCCACGAAACCAAGGATCGCATTCAATTGGCCGGTCATCCGGGAAACATCATCCTCGGTGACCGCGATGCGGGCAAGATTCGCAACGCGTTTTACAGTGGCAGTATCGACGGACATAGGGATTCCTGAATTCAGATTTTGATGTTGAAGCTATAGTGTCCGTTACGCCCAAGCGCAACGGACAACAACAGATAAGCGCTACTGCGCCGCGTCTGGCGCAACTTCCTGCTGCTCGCTATCCAGCGGGGCATCTTCAGTGTCCAAGGCATCATCATCCGATGCAGCGGCACCGTCATCTGTCGCAGTTGTATCATCATCGGGAGCAATCCCGAAGATGGAACTGTCAAACAGCGGCTTTCCAGCGGCATCGGGACCTTTGACGGCATTGCCGTTAACCTGGATCGATCCATCGCTTTTCTGGTCGACAATCCACTGAATGCGGCCATCGGGCAGCTCATTGCCAAAGTCTTTGGCCAGTTTGACGAAGACGATGTAATTCTTGATCTCAGGCTCTTCTTCTGATGCCTTGTTCAGCCGGTCGACCAGCTTGTCAAACCCTGCCATTTCCCAAGTTGTCCGGCTCTGCGGCTTTAGCGTGGCAAATGTGACCTCGCCTTCGACGGTAAGTTCAGCATCTACGGTTCTCACAAGGCTTTTCGAGATCGTGACCTTTGGCGGATTGAGCATGAAGGCGGTGCCCATTTCCTCGGCAAACGCATCCGAAATCGGCTTCTCCTTGCTCAGATCCATCTCCTTGATCCCACCACGCACCACCGTATCGAGATCAAGCCCTGCGGCGCCGAAAGAAAGCTCCACATCGGTTGGAAGGAAAGGAATGGTCCAATCAGGAATTGGCAGAGGCGGATACTGAAGTCCATTTGTGCGCACTGCGTAATTATAGGCGCCGCTTTTGCTGATGCCGTCGAAGTTCACCTCCTGAGAAATGTTCTTCGTTACGAATGGGCCGATCGGGGTGTCGACGCTCATATCCGAGAACCGATATGAGCCAGCCAATTTTTCCCAAAGCGGCAAAGCGGCAAGCAATTTTGTTTTCAACTCGGCTTGTTCAGCGTCGCTAAGCTTCGTCTTTTCTTCCGGTGTTTTTGCAAAGTCGTCGGAATGGGCGACGAAAAACGCCCAAAGATCCAGAATCTCAACATTCCTCACACCGCTGCCTTTTGCGTCGACACCAAGGTTGGCAGCACTGATACCCACCTTCATAAACTCTTCCGGTGTTGTCGGGACGGCTGGTTTGGCTTCACCATCCGTCACTGTCTCTTCAACTGCCGGGTCAGATTTGAATGAAATCGTTTCCTTGAAGTTCTCGGCTGTCTGGACTTGAGTGAAGTCCACTCCTCCCGACGCGCCAGCAGATGCAGCCATTTCAGCCTTTGCCTTGCCGGCAGTGGCTTCCATTTCCTGCGTCGACGATGACGAACTCATTTTAAAACCGTCATACGTGGAAGTAGCCTTGGAGAAAGTGCCGATTTTCGGATCAAAGACGCCGCGAAGGTCCATATTGTCGATAGACCACTTGAAGCTTTCCTTGCCGGTTGGCGCATTTATCTCGACAGAACCGTTCACGGTGGTTTTCGACGAAACGTCCCACGAGCCGTCAGCCAGCGGCTTGGTCAAAAAGCTATATTCGCCGAAGTCACCTTTGAAGAGGTCCTGCTTCGGCAAAATCTCCAACAGCTTGGCTGTGCTGAAGGTGATTTTGTAGCTGTCTCCTTCCGGCTTGACACTCAGAACCTTCTTCTCAAGAGCGGTTTTACCAAAATACTTCGACAAGGTAGCTGACAGTTCTTTTGCCCCATTGGCATCGACCGTTTGCGCACTGGCAGGTGTTAGCGCCAGCAGAGAACAGGAAATCAGCAGCAATTTACGCAAGATATTCTCCAAAGCTCGGTTATCTGACGATAGGGTCAACAACCCTAGCGATCATCTTTTGCAACGGCTCTAACAAACTCAAATCAAACAGTAAAATGCTTATTTGGTTCGGCGACGATTACTTCGCTCGTGCCACCTTCCATTCCGGCAACAAACTTGTCGGCCGTCTGATCTATTATCGGAAAGGAAGCATAGTGACAGGGTATGACCTTGCCAAACTTGAAGTAGCGCCGCGAAGCAAGCGCTGCTACCGCACCGCCCATGGTGAAGCGGTCTCCAATCGGCACAATACCGATTTCCGGCTGGTGCAGCTCATTGATCAAGGCCATGTCGGAAAAGATATCCGTATCGCCCATATGATAGAGCGTAGGTTCATCGTCAAAATGCAGCACCACGCCATTTGCATTGCCGAGTGAATGCGAAACGCCATCCTCGGTCATTTGCGCAGATGAGTGCAGCGCATTGACGTAAGTCACTGTAAATCCGTCATAAGAAACGGTTCCGCCTGTATTTGTCGGATCGACGCGCGCCACGCCTTTCGAGCCGAGCCATGTCACAAGATCAGCATTGCCAGTCACCAGCGCACCTGTATCCTTGGATATATCAACAGTATCGCCCACATGGTCGCCATGGCCATGTGTGAGGATAATGTGATTGGCGCCCTTGGTTGCATCCTTGAAGTCCACGCCCTTGGCGCCGGGATTCCCATTCAGAAACGGATCAATGAGGATGATGTTCTTCGCAGTTTCGATACGGAAACCGGATTGTCCCAGCCAGGTAATTTTCATTGTTCAGAATCCTTCATCATTTAGGTCAGGCCTCGCCAGAGGCGTCTAATAGCGTTATGTGAACAGATTAAACCGATCAGACAACCGCAGGAAGCAAACAGTTTGACAATTTTGGCGATTGAGCAGTTGGAAGAGCATGTTGCGGACGGTAAGACTGTTGCTGGTCTTGATCTTGGCACAAAGACGATTGGTATCGCCATATCAGATCGTGGCTTTTCCTTTGCCAACCCGCGTCCGGTTCTCAGGCGCAGCAAGTTCACCCATGATGCGCAAGACCTGCTGAAGGCGCTCGCCGCAGACAATGTCGGGGCAATTATCATCGGACTGCCGGTTAATATGGATGGTAGCGAAGGACCGCGTGTCCAGGCCACCCGCGCCTTCGTCCGCAATATGGAGAAACTTACCGATCTGCCATTTGTCTATTGGGATGAGCGTCTATCCACTGTTGCAGCGGAACGCGCTCTCATCGGCATGGATGTTTCAAGGCAAAAACGGGCGGAGCGGATTGATTCCGCCGCCGCCGCCTTCATTCTGCAAGGCGCATTGGACCGCCTGCAAGGCCTGCGTCAGGAAGCTGATGCAGTCGGCAATTCTTCAGAATAACGCGCACGCTCCGCGCGCCATGCCTTGACCCATGCGATAATCTTGCGGCGACGCCGGAAGGCGATCAGCAATAGAACCAATCCTGTGTCGAAAACACATGCTCTGGCGACCAGCGGAGGAATGCTCTCAGGCGCTATTCCGAGGATGTTGCCGTAGATCATGAAGACCTGATCATGCAACTCACGGCTGAAAAAATGCATGCCCATGTTGAGATCGTAATAAGACAGAAAATACCATCCCCACAAGAAAACCAGCGGTCCGCCCCAGAAAATCAGGAAATTGCGCATTCAATGCTCCTCGAAGGGCTTGCATGGTTCATTGGCTAACCCTCGGTTTTTATGAAGGCTTTTCGACTCAGAGTGATATCTGTTAAGACGTTAGCCGCAACGTAAACCGTTTGTTAAGGTTAATTTAAGAAAATTTAATTCAAATTGAAGGAATTAGCGAGGGCCCTATCCGAGCCTTCGGCAAATTTTTTCAGCTATTTTAGGAAAATTTGACTCAAATGCCACGCAAGCGGTGGCAAGAGGCTCGCCGGTCGGCATCTCTGCTACTCGAATCAGCCTGCAGATGGATAGAGTGAATTAACGATATTGGCGGCGTTATGCCGGGCGTCCAGCATGCCGTAGGTCGTGCGCCATTGACCACCAAGGCGCGTTTCAATAAAGGCGTCTGCAATATCTTCGGACTGAAGATAGCGCAATTCCGCTCCTGCCGCAGCCAATGCCAATTGCTCGGTCAGGATGCGTGCTGCACCTTCATCATTTTCAGCCACACGCATGGCGGCGCGGAGCACTTCCACCGTCCCCTGCCCGCCACGGCCAAGCTGGGAGCCGATCCAGTTCAGCACTTCATCGAAAAGCTGCGGTCCGCGCTTCAATACGCGAAGCACATCCAGCGCCATGACATTGCCGGAGCCTTCCCAAATCGCATTGACCGGCGCTTCACGATAAAACCGCGCCAGATTGCCTTCTTCGATGTAACCATTTCCGCCAAGGCATTCCATTGCCTCATAGAGCATTGCCGGGGCAATTTTGGCCACCCAATATTTAACGACAGGGGTCATGACGCGCGCGAATGCCGCCTCGCCGCGATCTCTGGCTGCATTATCAAATGCCCGTGCCAGACGCAGTGTCAGTGCTGTTGCGGCAGCAGAATCCAGCGCCATGTCCGCCAGAACGCGCAGCATTAAAGGCTTGTCTATCAGCGGACCGCCAAAAACGACACGGTGTCTGGCGTGATGCACTGCCTCGGCCAGGCCCGCCCTCATCAAACCAGCTGAAGCAATGGAGCAATCGAGCCGTGTCAACGTCACCATATCGATGATGGTTTTAACGCCATCACCAGGATTGCCGACCATCTGGCCAAGCGCATTCTCAAATTCCACCTCCGATGAGGCATTCGAGCGATTGCCGAGCTTGTCTTTCAACCGCTGGAATCGAAAGCCATTGGACGAGCCATCAGGCAGTATGCGCGGCACCAGAAAGCACGACAGACCTTCGCGGGCTTGCGCCAATACCAAAAATGCATCCGACATTGGCGCGGACATGAACCATTTATGCCCGGTCAGACGATAAAAGCCGCTGCCAGCGGGCTCCGCCTTGGTTGTATTCGTATTGACGTCTGTTCCGCCCTGCTTTTCCGTCATGCCCATGCCGAGCGTCAGGCCTGTTTTCTTCGCGGGCGATTTATTACTGGAATCATATTTGCGCGGCAGGATCAGCGGCGACCATTCGCGGTAGAGATGAGGCGCAGCCATGAGCGCTGCCAGTGAAGCGCTTGTCATCGTCAATGGGCAAAGATGCCCGCATTCCAGTTGCGACGTCAGATAGAAACGGCTTGCGCGCGACTGATGCCGCAAACCGGATTCCGCCTTGCCATCTTCCCAGATCGAAGAATGCAGTCCTTGCCCGACAGACCGCCGCATGAGCGCATGGTATGCTGGATGATACTCAACCACATCAGACCGAAAGCCCTGGCGATCATGGGTGCGCAGACGGGGTGCTTCCGTATTGGCGAGCCTTGCCAGATCCAACGCATCAGCCGACAGCACAAAACGACCGCTCTGTTCCAGCTCGTCACGTACGCTTTTCGGGAACCGCTTGGTGATCTGCATCAGCAATGGATCACCCAGATAAGCGTTTTGCCCGGTCATTGGTGGTGTCTGGTTAAGAACGTCGTGGGTTTTCAAGAAACTGTCCTGATTCAAATTCGCTTTTCTTTTATATGGAGCGAACATTCTGACAAGCGGTTAATATATGGACTCTTCGATGATAGTCGATATTCATCATACCTATGCTAAGTCCGTTCCGGCTTTTCAAAATTTTTATTGGGGAGCGATGGACAATGACGCATGGCAGCGCTTGCAGCCGTAAGCTATCGCGCTTATAGGGGGGACTTGATATGACATCAAAAACATCTCCTTTGCTTTTCCCCCATCGCCACTTGCTTGGCATCAAGGGCCTTTCCCCGCAAGATATCATCCATCTTCTCGATCTCGCCGACAGCGAAGTCGCCGTTTCGCGGCAATCGGAAAAGAAAAAGAGCGTCCTGCGGGGCCGCACACAGATCAATCTGTTCTTTGAAGCATCCACCCGCACGCAATCATCCTTTGAGCTTGCGGGCAAACGCCTTGGCGCTGATGTGATGAACATGTCGGTCGGCAATTCGTCGGTGAAAAAGGGTGAAACGCTGATTGATACAGCGATGACGCTCAATGCAATGCGCCCCGACATTCTTATCATCCGTCATGCGTCTGCCGGTGCCGCGGCGCTCCTTGCCCAAAAGGTAGGCTGCTCGGTGGTCAATGCCGGCGACGGCGCCCATGAACACCCGACGCAAGCCCTACTTGATGCGCTCACCATCCGCCGCGCCAAGGGCAAGGTCGCACGGTTGACGGTGGCGATCTGCGGTGACGTTCTTCATTCCCGGGTCGCGAGATCGAATATCATCCTGCTAAATGCGCTGGGTGCGCGGGTGCGCGTGATTGCGCCGTCCACCCTCTTGCCTGCCGGCATTGCCCATATGGGTGCAGAGGTCTTCCACAACATGGAAGAAGGCCTGAAGGATGTGGACGTCATCATGATGCTGCGTTTGCAGCGCGAGCGTATGGCCGGCTCATTCGTCCCGTCCGTGCGCGAATATTTCCGCTATCACGGCCTTGATCGCGAGAAGCTCAAATATGCCAAGCCGGATGCGCTTGTCATGCATCCCGGCCCGATGAATCGCGGCGTCGAAATCGCTTCCGATGTTGCCGACGGCTCGCAAAGCGTCATTCAGGAACAGGTGGAGATGGGCGTTGCCGTTCGCATGGCGGTCATGGAAGCCCTGCTTGATCCACGCCGTAATCCGGAAGGAGTTGCCGGATGAACACCACGGTTCTTAACAATGCCCGCATTGTCGACCCCTCGCGCGGTCTCGACGAAATTGGCACGCTGATTATACAAGACGGAAAAATTGTTGCCAGCGGCGCCGATGTCCGCAATCAGGGTACACCTGAAGATGCGACCATCATTGATTGCCGTGGCAAGGCTGTGCTTCCGGGCCTCGTGGATGCGCGCGTTTTCATCGGTGAGCCCGGCGGCGAACACCGCGAGACTATCGCATCGGCAAGCCATGCAGCTGCGGCAGGCGGTGTTACCTCAATCATTATGATGCCGGACACCGATCCGGTCATCGATAATGTTGCACTGGTCGAGTTCGTCAAGCGTACCGCGCGCGACACGGCAGTCATCAATGTTTATCCGGCGGCGGCGGTCACCAAGGGCTTATCCGGCGAAGAAATGACCGAGATTGGTCTGCTGCGGGAGGCTGGCGCGGTGGCTATCACCGAAGGGCGCCATTCCATCGCCAACACGCAGTTGATGCGCCGCGCCCTCACCTATGCGCGGGATTTCGGTGTCGTCCTTGCCCATGAAACGCAGGATGCTCATCTGGGCGTCAATGGCGTTATGAATGAGGGCCTTTACGCCAGCTGGCTCGGCCTTTCCGGCACACCGCGCGAAGCCGAAGTCATTCCTCTGGAGCGGGACATGCGCCTTGCTGCCTTGACGAAGGGCGCCTATCACGCTGCACAGATTTCCACCGCCATGTCTGCGGAAGTCGTCAATCGTGCAAAACAGAACGGCTTGAATGTCACCTCTGCGGTGTCCATCAATCACCTTTCGCTCAATGAGAATGACATTGGCGAGTTCCGGACATTCTTCCGCCTGCAACCTCCTCTGCGTCTCGAAGAAGATCGCCTCGCCATGGTTGAAAGCCTGCGGGACGGAACGATTGACATTATCGTATCGGCACATGATCCGCAGGATGTCGACACGAAGCGCCTGCCTTTTGCCGATGCGGCAGCGGGTGCGATCGGTCTTGAAACCCTGCTCGGTGCGGCGCTGCGGCTTTATCACAATGGCGATGTTCCGCTTCTTCGCATCATTGAAGCATTGTCCACCGCCCCGGCCCGGATTTTCGGTCTGGATGCGGGATCGCTTCGTCCGGGTTCGGTCGCGGATATGACCATAGTCGATCTTGACGAACCATGGATTGTCAGAGAAGAAGATTTGACGTCACGCTCCAAGAACAGCTGTTTTGAAGGCGCGCGTTTTCAAGGCCGTGTTGTCCAGACATTTGTTGCTGGAAAGTCAGTTTTTTCCATCTAAAACCCGAGGGGATGGGTCATGTCGGATTTCTTCAATGCCGGAATTCCACTTTTACTCCTCTCATTGATTTTCGGTTACCTGCTGGGTTCGGTTCCCTTCGGGCTGATTCTGACACGCATGGCTGGTTTGGGTGATGTGCGCAGCATTGGCTCCGGCAATATCGGCGCGACCAATGTGCTTCGAACCGGCAATAAAAAGCTGGCCGCAGCGACGTTGATCCTTGATATGCTGAAGGGAACTGTTGCCGTGCTGGTTGCCGGTATTGCCGGTCCCGAGGCTGCAATCGCTGCTGGGCTGGGCGCTTTTCTTGGTCACATTTTTCCGGTCTGGCTGAAATTCAAAGGCGGCAAGGGCGTGGCCACATATCTTGGCGTATTGCTTGGACTGTTCTGGAAAGGTGCGCTTATCTTTGCCGCCGTCTGGCTGCTGATTGCCTTTGCCACCCGTTATTCATCTCTTGCGGCTCTTGTAGCAGCCGTCGTCACACCTATTGCCTTATACTTTTTGGGTTATCATCAGATCGCATTTCTATTTCTCATTTTGACAATCATCGTATTCCTTAAACACCGAGCCAATATTCAGCGGCTTGTTTCGGGTACCGAAGGTAGAATCGGCTCCAAAAAATGAACGAAGAGAAGAAAGGCATTCGCCTTTCTGATGAGCAAAGGTTGAGCTGGGTTCGGCTCATCCGCAGCGAGAATGTGGGTCCGGCTACATTTCGTGAGCTGATAGCCCATTGCGGCTCTGCGTCGAACGCCATTGAGATGCTGCCTGATCTCGTTCGGCGTGGTGGCAGAGGAAAGCCCATCCGCGTCACCAGCAAAGAAGATGCCGAGCGGGAAATTCATGCCGCAGCCAAAATGGGCGCTTTCTTCATCGGCATCGGCGAACCCGATTATCCGCGTTACCTCAAACAATGCGACAATCCTCCGCCTCTAGTAGCAATAAAGGGAAATCCTGATGTTTTCCGTTTGCCGCCCGTGGCAATTGTCGGCGCACGAAATGCTTCATTGGTCGGAATCAAATTTGCCCGAACCATCGCTCGCGAGCTTGGTGAGGTTGGGTTTGCCACGATTTCCGGGCTTGCACGAGGTATCGATACCGCTGCCCATGAAGCAAGCCTGCATCACGGGACTGTCGCTGCTATGGCGGGCGGTCTTGATCACCCCTATCCCCCGGAAAATCTGGGATTATACAAGGCTATTCCCGAACATGGCGGTGCCGTCATCAGCGAAATGCCTTTGGGATGGGAGCCACGCGCCAGGGATTTTCCACGACGGAACAGAATAATCGCCGCTTTGTCTCTTGGCCTGGTCGTTGTGGAAGCAGCGGAGCGGTCAGGTTCGCTCATCAGTGCAAGACTGGCCGGTGAGCTTGGCAGACTGGTGTTCGCCGTGCCCGGATCGCCGCTTGATCCAAGAGCAAAAGGTACCAATGCACTGTTGAAAAACGGTGCGATTGTTACAACGGGCGCCGAAGATATCATCAGCGCTATTGTGCCGCTGATTGACCGTCCCACTCTCGACGAGACCGGCTTTCCTGCCCCTTCAGAAGATTGGATCTCGCCAGTGCCTCCCGATCAAACCGAGAGAGACCGGCTGTTTAATCTGCTGGGGCCGGTGCCGGTGGATATCGATGATTTGATCCGAACCAGCCAGTTACATCCGTCAGTGGTAATGCTGATTTTGCTGGAACTTGATCTGGCCGGTCGACTACAGCGCCACTCAGGAGGTAACGTTTCTCTTGCGTGGGACTGACTTCACGCCCATTTGCTTGCGCAATTGGTCATTGCTCTCTATATACGCGATCTCGATCAAATAGCTTAACATATCCATATTGTTGGTTTTTGCCATTACACGTAATTCACCAAGCATTTGCTGAATAAATCTCGCGCTTTCGATTTCATTAATTTCCTTGCTGCTCATAAATGTTACCCTCAAATACAATTTAATATCTAAAATATATGTTATACGCGGCTAAGAGCATTCAAATTTAAGTTAATATAAGCTTCTGTTTTTAATGCTTTTTCCACGCAACCAAAAACAGTTGCATGAATCAGTTCTCCCTTTGCACCTGAATTCAAATTACCATTAATTGCACAAGACCGGCGAGCAACTCAGGGTTGTATTTCACGATTTTTCGCTTACAGACCTTGACGTTGTGTGTAAGCCTGTTCATTTCACAGGCCAATTCCGAACTGAAATTAGTGCTTTTGTAATCTGACAAGGGCAGGAAAGCTCAATTCTGCAATGAACGTTGTTGTCGTCGAATCGCCTGCCAAGGCCAAAACCATCAATAAATATCTCGGCTCGGGTTACACCGTCCTGGCTTCGTTTGGCCATGTCCGTGACCTGCCTGCCAAGGATGGGTCTGTGCGCCCGGATGATGATTTTTCCATGTCCTGGGAGGTGGATTCAGCCTCATCCAAGCGCCTTGGGGATATTGTAAAGGCTCTCAAAGACAGTGACGGCCTCATTCTCGCAACCGATCCGGATCGCGAGGGCGAAGCCATTTCGTGGCATGTGCTGGAGGTTTTGCAGCAGAAAAAGGCGATCGGCAAAAAGTCGGTCAAGCGTGTTGTATTCAACGCAATAACCAAGGGTGCCGTGCTTGAGGCCATGGCCAACCCGCGTGACATTGATATGCCGTTGGTTGACGCCTATTTGGCGCGCCGAGCGCTGGATTATCTGTTCGGCTTTACGCTTTCGCCCGTACTTTGGCGCAAATTACCCGGTGCTCGATCCGCTGGGCGTGTGCAGTCGGTTGCATTGCGGCTTGTCGCGGATCGCGAAGCGGAAATCGAACGTTTTGTTCGCGAAGAATACTGGAACATCGCTGCGCTGCTCAAGACTCCGCGTAATGATGGCTTTGAAGCGCGTCTGGTTTCCGTCGATGGCAAGAAGCTCGGCAAGCTGGACATAAAGAACGGCGAGCAGGCAGGCGAGATTCGCACCATGCTTGAAGGCGCAGCTTTCAAGGCGGCGTCTGTTGAAGCCAAGCCGATCAAGCGCAGCCCTGGACCTCCCTTTACCACATCCAGCTTGCAGCAGGCGGCATCGGGCCAACTCGGCTTCTCCGCTTCGCGTACCATGCAGATCGCGCAAAAGCTTTATGAAGGTATGGACCTTGGCAATGAGACTGCCGGTCTGATCACCTATATGCGTACGGATGGCGTGCAGATGGCACCGGAGGCTGTCCAGGCAGCGCGCCAGACCATCGGCAAGGTATTCGGCGAGAAATATGTGCCGGAAAAGCCGCGCTTCTACTCGACTAAAGCCAAGAATGCGCAGGAAGCCCACGAAGCAATCCGCCCGACGGACTTCAACCGGCATCCAAAGGATATGCGCAAGTTTCTTGATGCGGATCAGGCCAAGCTTTACGAGCTGATCTGGAAACGTGCGATTGCCAGCCAAATGCAATCGGCTGATATTGAGCGGACCACTGTCGAAATCGATGCAAACAATGGAGCGCGATCGGCCCAGCTACGTGCCACCGGTTCTGTCGTTCGTTTCGACGGGTTCCTGGGTGCCTACACGGATCATCGCGAAGAAGAAGATGTCGATGAAGACGGCGCACGTCTTCCTGAGGTTCGCGCTGGCGAGGCTCTTGCCCGCGAAAAAATCAATGCCACACAGCATTCGACCGAACCGCCGCCTCGCTATTCGGAAGCCACGCTCATCAAGAAAATGGAAGAGCTGGGCATTGGTCGCCCTTCCACCTATGCCTCGACGCTCGCTACGTTGCGGGATCGTGAATATATTACGATTGAAAAGCGCAAACTCATCCCTGAAGCCAAGGGCCGTCTGGTCATCGCGTTTTTGGAAAGTTTCTTCCAGCGTTATGTCGAATATGATTTCACGGCGGACCTCGAAGAGAAGCTTGATGAGATTTCCGATGGCAAGCTCAAGTGGAAAGATGTCCTGCGCGCCTTCTGGACGGATTTCTTCGGTTCTGTCGATGGAATCAAGGAGCTGCGCGTAACCAATGTGCTCGACGCACTGAATGATCGCCTCGGACCGCTTGTGTTCCCTCCCCGTGAGGACGGTAGCGATCCGCGCATTTGTCAGGTCTGCGGTACGGGTAATCTGTCGCTCAAGCTTGGGAAATACGGCGCTTTCGTCGGTTGCTCGAACTATCCCGAATGCAAATTCACCCGTCAGCTGGGCGGTAGCGAGACTGCAAGCGAAAATGGCAATGGCGGCGATGAGCCGAAACTGCTTGGTAAAGATCCTTATACGGATGAGGATATTACTGCCCGCAATGGCCGGTTTGGTCCTTATGTGCAACGCGGCGAAGGCAAGGAAGCCAAGCGCGCCAGCTTGCCAAAAGGCTGGACATTCGATGCGCTCGACCATGAAAAGGCGCTGGCACTTCTGTCGTTGCCGCGCGATGTCGGCCAGCATCCTGAAACGCAAAAAATGATTTCGGCTGGTATTGGCCGTTATGGCCCCTATCTTACCCATGATGGCACTTATGCCAATCTGGAAAATGCCGATGAAGTTTTCACAATCGGTCTGAACCGGGCTGTGACAGTCATTGCGGAGAAGCAGGCCAAAGGTCCAGGACGTGGGCGGGGTACGCCAGCGGCTCTTAAAGAACTTGGCGAGCATCCCGATGGCGGCCCGATTACAGTTCGCGATGGCAAATATGGGCCTTACGTTAATTGGGGTAAGGTCAATGCCACGCTGCCCAAAGGCAAAGATCCGGCTGGCGTCAGCGTTGAGGAAGCGCTTGTATTGATTGCCGCAAAAGCTGGTTCGGCGCCGAAAAAGAAAGCGCCAGCCAAAAAAACAGCGGCAAAAAAGCCCGCAGTCAAAAAGGCGGCTCCTAAAAAAGCCGCAGCGAAAAAAGCAAGTTAGGATAAAGAATTGGCACGCCGTATCTCTCCACCCAGCGGAAAAAAAAGGCCTGCCCATTCTGCCACTTCCGGCCTTATCAAGCCAGTTCGTGAAGCTCGCATGCCCAGCCGCGAGGAAATTCTCCAGTTCATCAAGGAGAATCCCGATCTGGCCGGAAAGCGGGATATCGCCAAGGCCTTCAATCTGAAGGGCGATGCCCGTATTGCTCTGAAAGATATTCTGCGCGATCTGGCTGGCGACGGTCTGGTTGAAAAACGTGCCAAGCGTCTCGCCGTGCCTGGAAGCCTGCCAAGTGTAGCAGTTCTTGACATTACCGGACGCGAAGGCGATGGCGGCTTGATAGCAAAACCAACCGAATGGGAAGCAACCCATGCGGACGAACGCCCGCCGGTCGTTTTCATCCGCGCCTCGCGCGGGCACAAAGGCCCTGCTGTCGGCGTTGGTGATCGCGTGCTTGCCCGTATCTTCCAAGGTGCTGATCCAAGCGGTCCAGCCTATACGGGCCGCGTCATCAAGAAGATTGAGCATCGCAAGGATGCCGTGCTTGGCGTTCTGCGCAAACTCGACAATGGCGAATGGCGTCTTGAACCTGTCGAACGTCGTCAGGCTGAACTTGCCATCGATCCGGCACAACTCGACAACGCCAAGGTTAATGATCTGGTCGAGGTCGAGGTCTCGAAGATAAGCCGCTACGGTCTTGCCCTTGGGCGCATTACCCAGATCATCGGTTCAGTTGCCAGTGAAAAAGCACTGTCCATGATCGCTATTCATGAACATGAGATACCGCACGTCTTTCCCGACAGTGTGATGGCCGAGGCTGAAAAAGCCAAGCCGGCAACCATGGCGCATCGCGAGGACTGGCGGAAGGTGCCGCTCGTGACGATTGATCCGGCCGATGCCAAGGATCATGATGATGCTGTATATGCGGAGCCCGATACGGACGAGAAGAATATCGGCGGATATATTGCGACCGTTGCCATTGCCGATGTTGCGGCCTATGTGACGCCGGATTCACAGCTCGACCGGGAAGCATTGAAGCGGGGCAATTCTGTTTATTTCCCTGACCGGGTTGTGCCGATGCTCCCTGAGCGCATCTCCAACGATTTGTGTTCACTCAAAGAATTGGTGGATCGCCCTGCCCTGGCCGTTCGCATGATTTTCGACAGCGAGGGGCGTAAAATCTCGCATACATTCCATCGCATCATGATGCGCTCCCATGCGCGCCTGTCCTATCCGCAGGCGCAGGCTGCGATTGATGGCGCAACGGATGAGAAAACAGCGCCTATTCTCGATACGATCCTCAAGCCGCTTTGGGCTGCATATGCCGCTTTGAAACGTGGACGCGATGCGCGCGAGCCGCTCGAACTTGATTTGCCGGAAAAGAAGATTTTGCTGACGCCCGAAGGTGGTGTCGACAAGGTCATTATCCCGCCCCGCCTTGATGCGCACAAGCTCATCGAGGAATTCATGATCCAGGCGAATGTTGCTGCTGCCGAAACGTTGGAGCGCAAGAAACAGCCGCTCATCTTCCGGATTCACGACGCCCCATCTTTGGCAAAACAGGAAGGCCTGCGGGAATTCCTGCGCACGCTCGACATCTCGCTCGCTCGCGGCGCCGATATGCGTCCCAGCCACTTCAACAATATATTGAAGCGCGTTGATGGTTCTGAACAGCAGGACATGGTCAATCAGGTCGTGCTGCGTTCGCAATCGCAGGCCGAGTATAATCCAGCCAATATCGGGCATTTCGGCCTCAACCTGATGCGCTATGCGCACTTCACCTCGCCGATCCGCCGCTATGCCGATCTTATCGTGCATCGTGCGCTTATTTCAGCATTAGGTTTGGGCCCCGATGGCATCACGCCCAAGGAGGAAGCCGCGCTAGCCGAGATTGCAGCGCTCATTTCCACCTCTGAACGACGCGCCATGGCAGCCGAACGGGCCACCGTGGACCGCCTGATAGCGCATCATCTTGCCGATAAGATCGGTGCGAGTTTCGAAGGCCGCGTGCAGGGTGTGACCAAAGCTGGTCTTTTTGTCTCACTTGCGACATATGGTGCCGATGGCTTCATCCCCATTTCAACTCTGGGTGATGACTACTATCATTATGACGAAACCAATCACGCGCTGTCCGGCGAACGCAGCGGCAAGGGATTTCGTCTCGGTGATAATGTCGAGGTACGTCTCGTGGAAGCCTTGCCCGTCGCCGGTGCGTTACGATTTGAAATGCTGACAGAGCCACACCCGGTTCCCAGCGGCGTGCGCTCGCATCACAAGGCGACACGCTCTGCACGCAACGGCCAGAAACGTTTTCCTGGCGGGTCGCGCGGCAAGCCGGGAGGCCGGAGAGGTCGAGGATGACAGAACAGCTTATTGGAAAAAGCATCGCACAGGCGAAACCGCATCGGCCTGTCGGTCAGGCCATGTGGCGCGGTTTTCTAGGCCGCTGCCCGCATTGCGGCCAAGGAAAACTCTTCCGAGCCTT
Organism: Phyllobacterium sp. GQ127; assembly: GCF_059758635.1. Lineage (NCBI taxonomy): Bacteria > Pseudomonadati > Pseudomonadota > Alphaproteobacteria > Hyphomicrobiales > Phyllobacteriaceae > Phyllobacterium > Phyllobacterium sp. GQ127. The sequence continues at coordinate 474,971 of NZ_JCAXDZ010000001.1, read as the reverse complement.
CGTGAAATCAGTCGATAATTGTTCCGTATGCGGTGAAGATTATACGCATCATCAGGCCGATGATTTCCCCGCCTATATAACCATCACAATTGTCGGGCATATTGTGCTTGGCGGCTTTCTGGCGATGGAAACACTTGTCATATTGTCGAACTGGGCGCATCTGGCAATATGGGTACCGCTGACGATCATCATGTCGCTCGCGTTGCTCCAGCCGGTAAAAGGCGCGATTATAGGCTTGCAATGGGCAAATTACATGCACGGGTTTGGCGAGAGCAGCGATCCAAAATCATCGGAATAACAATTTAATGGCCGTGAATGAGCTGAGGAAGCCGGTTCTTGCACAACAGGGCACCCTGAAGAAGCGGATACGCCCGCGCGATGCTGCTTCTCTTCTGATTGTCGACCGTTCCGGCGATGAGTTGCGCATTCTCATGGGAAAGCGTCACATGCGGCATGTCTTCATGCCAGGGAAATTTGTTTTTCCAGGTGGCCGGACAGAGCCGGCCGATGGGCGCATGCAGGCAATCGCAGAATTGTCGGAGCAGGACAGGACCAAGCTTCTCGATGATATGGCGGGGCGTTCGAGCATCACGCGCTGCCGTGCGCTGGCTCTTTCGGCCATCCGCGAGACCTATGAAGAGGCCGGGCTGTTTCTTGGTCAAAGAACTGAGTTCTCGAATGTTTCCCATCCGGACTGGGCTGCTTTTGCCGAGCGCAATGTCATGCCAGACCTTTCCGCGCTTCGCTATTTTGCGCGAGCAATCACCCCGCCCGGCATGCCTCGCCGCTTCGACACGCGGTTTTTTCTGGCATTTCGCGAGGCCGTTGCCGATTCGCTTCCCGAACAAACCGGCCCCTCACAGGAACTCGAGGAACTGGCATGGCTTTCCTTTGCTGAAGCGCTGGAACTTGATATTCCGGACATCACCAGAATTATCATCCGCGAAGCGCAAGGTTTGCTTGAAGCAAATCCTTCTCTTGATCCCGGTAATCCTGTGATCCGTTACCGTTTAAAATACGGGCGATTCGTCCGCGAGGTTATTTGATCCATGGATGCACTTAATTCTGACCGCGTAAAAGTCGGTTCGTCCTGGCGCGCGCTTGTAGCGGCCATAGCAACGATCAGCGCTGTTGGTGTCGCCATCGGCCTCGGTATTCCGCTTCTTAGCGTGATCCTCGAAAACCGCGGCCATTCCGCCACGATGATTGGCCTGAACGCCGCTGTTGCCGGCATTGCCTCCATTGTGGCAGCTCCGTTCGCGGCTCCAATCGCTGCGCGATTCGGCGTCGTGCCCACTTTGCTGGCAATGCTACTTATGGGCGGCCTCGCCTTTTTTGGCTTTCATTTTTTCACCGATTTCTGGATGTGGGTGGTCTTGCGTGTGTTTTTGCACTTCGCACTGACCATGCTCTTCATCCTGTCTGAATACTGGATCAATGCTGCCGCTCCACCCGAAAGGCGCGGCTTGGTGCTCGGCATTTATGGAACAGTGCTTTCCATGGGCTTTGCGCTTGGGCCATGGCTGTTTGCGCAAATAGGCAGTGTGGGAATCACGCCTTTTGCAGTTGGCTTCGGCATTATTGTTGTAGCCATGCTGCCCGTGCTGTTCGCATGGAAAGAGAGCCCTGATTTTCACGAAGAAGAACATGTTCCATTCGCCCCCTTCATCTGGGCAGTACCAACTGCAACCGCTGCTGTCTTTGTTTTCGGTGCTGTCGAAACAGGCGGCTTCGCCTTGTTTCCGGTATTCGGCGCCCGCATCGGCTATAGTGAGGCCAATGCAGCCCTGCTTTTGACAACAATTGGGCTTGGTAACGTTTTGATGCAGATTCCGATTGGTCTGCTCAGCGATCACGTGAAAGACCGACGCAAGATCCTTTTAGCCTGCACGTTGATCGGGCTTCTCGGCATGGGGCTTTTGCCCTTTATCTACTATAGCTGGTATCTTGTCGCTGCCCTGTTGTTTGTGTGGGGCGGTGCCGTGGCCGGGCTCTACACGGTTGGCTTGGCACATCTTGGATCACAATTGACGGGACGTGAGTTGGCCTCCGCCAATGCAGCCTTTGTGTTTTGCTATGCAGTGGGCATGCTCGTTGGCCCGCAGGCAATCGGCATTGGCATGGACATGATGGGACCAAGCGGCTTCGCCGTTGCTCTGGCGCTGTTCTTTGCTGCTTATGCGCTATTGGTTGGCTCGCGACTCATCAGCCGAAAGGGTTGATTGTTATAACTGCAAGGTGCTGGGACTTTCTCTAAAAGTGCCATATATTGGTTATCGGAGCGAGAGGCGAGCTTTCGCCCGCCTCTCTTTTCCTTAGTGTTTGAATTGAACCCGGACGGTCATTGACCAGCTCGTCCGGGTTTTCTCACAATAAGGCTGATACAAAACGGCAGATACCGCATCGTTCAATTCCAAGTTTGAAGGCAAGGCTTGTTCCTGTTGTTGGAGAAGCCAATCTCCCCCAATGCACCGCTGGCCGAGTGCTTTCTGCTTTTGCCTTCAAAACCTGAAATTACTCGAGCTATTGATGACGTGGTTCTTCACGCTGAACAACAAACGCAGGGTTGAATGTGCCAGACACAAATCATCGCGCCGGTTGTCCATGCACTTGGTGACGCTTTAAAAATCGGGAGATCGCCAGCCAAGGGTTGACTTTTATCGAGGTTGGTTTATGTGTCCGACCAACTTTCCGCTTGATGCCACACTGCTGGACTTGAATAGCGGTCCTTCATACTCAGAACAGGTAGTTTTAAAATGGCTAAGGCTGCGAATATCAAGATCAAGCTTCTGTCGACCGCTGATACCGGTTTCTTTTACGTTACGAGCAAGAACAGCCGTACAAAGACGGAAAAGATGTCTTTCCGCAAGTACGACCCGGTCGCACGCAAGCACGTTGAATTCAAGGAAACCAAGATCAAGTAATCTTGCTTTCTTCAAACAAATCAGCCGCCTTCGGGCGGCTTTTTTGTTGTGGTATTTATTGCTGTTATATTTTGGAAAATGCATGGAAATCGATATTTTAACCGGTGATACGCTTCGTGAAGACGAAGTGGTTAGCATTTACAAAGCCAATAATTGGTCCTCCGCGCAAAAGCCGCAAACCTTGCTGGCAGCACTCAGTAACTCCCACACTCTCCTTACGGCACGTTCCAATAACCAGCTGCTGGGATTAGCCAATGCTATTTCTGATGGCCATCTGGTAGTCTATTTCCCCCATTTGATTGTGCACCCCGACTATCAGGGGATGGGCATCGGTCGGAAGTTGATGACAGCCATGCTGCAGCGATATGCTGATTTTCATCAAATTATGCTGACGGCAGATATTGGCGCTCTATCCTTTTACGAAACGCTTGGTTTCGTAAAAGCCGGCAAAACCGTTCCCATGTGGATCTATGCAGGCGACGACCACTAAGGCGCGGTCACGCGGCCGCAGACACGACCTTGTTGCGCCCCGATGATTTGGCTCCGTAAAGCGCATCATCGGCACGTTTCATCAGATTATGCACCGTGTCGCCCTCCTGCAGAACGCTTGCAATACCAATGCTGATTGTCACAGGTATGGCTGGGCCCATATTGTTGATCTGGAAAGGCGTCGATGCTACCTCGCGACGGATTCGCTCTGCGACGATGGAGGCCAGTGTCTGATCTGTATCTGGCATCACTATGAAGAATTCCTCGCCGCCATAGCGGCTGGCCAAATCGCTGCCGCGCACATTGCGACGCAGCCGCCTGGCAAATTCACGCAGAACCTCATCGCCGCCATCATGTCCGTATGTATCATTTATCAATTTGAAGCGATCAATATCAGTCATGAGAATCGATAGTGGACGACGACGCTCTACCGCGCGTTTGAACAGCGTTGCCAGATGAGTCTCGAGATAAAGCCGGTTGTGCAGGCCCGTCAGACTGTCAGTCACAGCCATTTCATAGGTTTTCACGACGCTGGCGCGCAGACCGTCATGATAGGCCTTACGGCGCAGCTGGGTGCGTAGACGCGCGAGAAGCTCGTTCGGATTGACCGGCCGCACCAAATAGTCGTTTATCCCTAGTTCTAAAGCCCGTCGGATCAATGGCTCTTCCCCCATATCCGCCACCAAGATGATCGGCAACGATCTGGTATTGTCCAGCGAGCGCAGCTGCGCGCAAATCCGCAATGGATCAAATGCGGCGAAGCTTGAAGAAATAATAAGGCAATCATGATTGCCTTGCACGGCCTTGAAGAAACCGGTTTGCGGATCACTCTCCACGTCGACCGAACATTCTTCGCCCAATACGCGTTTTATCTTTTCGGTGCTTTCCGGACGTTCATCAATCAACAGAACGCGTGCAAATTTCATCGCCTCGTGGACGCCAGTTGGCAGGCGCAGAATGGATTCGAGCCCCACATCACGGGTCGTTGCCACACGAAGACGCAGTTCATCCGTCAGGTTTTTCAGCCGAACCAGGCTTTTAACGCGCGCCATGAGCTGGAGATCATCGACAGGCTTGGTCAGAAAATCATCAGCACCAAAATTCAAGCCAGTAATCCGGTTTGAATCCTGATCAAGCGCGGTCACGAGAATCACCGGGATGTGGGCCGTTGCCGCTCTCGATTTTAACCGGCGGCAAACTTCAAATCCGTCGAGACCGGGCATCATTACGTCAAGTAAAATGACATCGATATTGCCGTTTTCAGAAATCTCGAGCGCTTCATAACCATCGGTCGCCGTAACCACCTCATAATACTCGGCACGAAGCCGGGCTTCCAGAAGCTTTACATTGGCTGGAACGTCGTCAACGACAAGAATACGGGCCGTCATGTTCAATTCTCCCGACGTTCAAGCGTCGCCAAGGTAGGATTTGATTGTTTCGATGAATTTGGGAACTGAGATAGGTTTGGAGATGTAAGCTTCACACCCACCTTGGCGGATGCGCTCTTCGTCGCCCTTCATTGCAAAGGCCGTCACCGCGATAATGGGAATAACATGAAGGTCGTCATCGGCCTTCAACCACTTTGTGACCTCAAGACCCGACACTTCGGGAAGCTGTATATCCATGAGGATAAGGTCTGGACGATGCTCGCGAGCAAGGTCCAACGCTTCCAAGCCATTGCGTGTGCGTATGGTTTCATAACCACTGGCTTCAATAAGATCGCGGAAGAGCTTCATATTAAGCTCATTATCCTCGACGATCATGACTTTCTTTACCATCGGCAATTTCCTGTTGGTCACTCTCGAATGATAAGGTCCACGCCATGCAAATCTTACGGCGAGACACACAATCCTACCTTTACCAGTTTCTGAAATAACGTCTGATGATTGATGAAAAGAAAACTCTGCCGTTTAATTCAGAAATGCTGCTGATCATGTTTAACCAAGCATTTATTCAACATGTTCTTTTGGATATGTTCAACTGCTATTAGGCTCAAGACTCATTAATCTGGTCTAAATGGATTGAAGCTTTTCATTTGGATAGCAGCGCCAAGGCTTGAGGTAATGTGGTTTATTTTCAAGACCTTCAACACAACTTATGGATGAAATATTCTAGATGCAGAAGATTGACTTGGATGGAGCACACGACCTTGCCATCAATTCGCTTGTGTTCATGTCGCAAGACAGCGAATTGTTCTCCCGTTTCCTGGCTTTGACCGGCATTACCGCCGATCAAATCCGCACGGCCGCACAAGAGCCGGGTTTTCTTGCGGGCGTGTTGCAATTCTATCTGGCGCATGAGCCGACGCTGATGCGTTACTGCACTGAGACCGGCACAGATCCAGCGCTGTTTCAGCAGGCATTGCGCCTGTTGCCCGGCGGGCGTCAGGATGCTTATTGAAACGGTTGGTAAGTCACTGAGGCTTGTTGCAACGCCTCCTACTGTTCGCTAAGGTCCAGACGTTCATTTTATGTTCCGGGCATCATGGCCAGTCTTAACAATCCGCAATTCGGTTTTTGCCGTGACTGCCTGGCCAATCAGGCGCACGAGGCCAAGCGTTGCCAATCATGCGGTAGCCCTCGCTTGCTTCGGCATCCCGAACTTTATCGCCTGGGTATCGCCCACGTGGACTGTGACGCCTTCTATGCGTCGGTCGAAAAACGCGACAACCCCGAACTGCGCAACAAACCTGTCATCATTGGAGGCGGAAAACGTGGCGTTGTTTCAACGGCTTGCTACATTGCCCGCATCCATGGTGTTAAGTCCGCCATGCCTATGTTCAAGGCGTTGGAAGCATGTCCGCACGCCATTGTCATCAAGCCGGATATGGAAAAATATGTCCGAGTCGGGCGCGAGATCAGGCAGATGATGCGCGACCTCACGCCTCTCGTTGAGCCACTGTCCATTGATGAAGCTTTTCTCGATCTTTCCGGTACGGAACGGCTCCACCATGATCCTCCGGCGCGGGTCATGGCGCAATTTTCTAATCGGGTTGAACGTGAGTTGGGATTATCGGTTTCGGTCGGTCTTTCCTATTGCAAATTCCTCGCCAAGATCGCCTCCGATTTCGAAAAACCGCGTGGCTTTTCTATTATCGGTGAAGAAGAGGCCCTCACCTTTTTGCGCGACAAGCCCGTGACAATGATCTGGGGTGTCGGCAAGGCTTTTGATGCAACCTTGGAGCGAGATGGCATTCGTACCATTGGTCAATTGCAAACCATGGAGCTTGGTCCCCTGATGCGCTCCTATGGCACCATGGGTCAGAGGCTGTACCGTTTGTCTCGCGGCATGGACACAAGACGGGTTGAGCCTGAAGGTGAAAGCAAGAGTGTTTCCGCAGAGACAACGTTCAATGAAGACATCTCGTCAATGGAAGAGCTCGTCGCCATTTTGCGGGCCCTGTCAGAGAAAGTATCCCGACGGTTAAAAGCAGCCGACATTGCTGGGCGAACCATCGTTCTCAAGTTGAAGTCACGCGACTTCAAATTGAAGACCCGTAATCGTCAGCTCGCCGATCCGACCCAGCTTGCCGACAGGATTTTTCGGACAGGTGTTTCGCTGCTTGAAAAGGAAATTGACGGCACCCGATATCGCTTGATCGGGATCGGAGTGAGCGATCTCACCGACGACGGCAGAGCCGACCCGCTCGATCTTGTTGACGTGCAGGCTACTAAACGCGCAGTTGCCGAAACTGCCATAGACAAGCTACGCGGGAAATTTGGCAATCAAGCCGTGGAAACAGGATATACATTCGGCAAGATAAAATCGCGCGCAAAAGAAGCGCCGGATGAAATAGATTAGCGGAAAAAAGCTGAGATAGTCTGAACTTTTGCTCAAAAATGCCAGAAAACAGGCGATTTTTGCTGAAAAAATTCAATCTGCAATTGCAATATAGTTGCGCTAAGTTGAATTCACCCCATTTCAACTTCGACAATGCCCGGAATAGCCTTCATGGCGCTCGCAATTTGCGGGCCTATCCGGTAGCGGTTAGGCAGTTCAATCTCAACTTCATTGGCACCGTTCTGCTTAATCAGAATAAGGCTGACAATCTGCCCGTCATTTTGCGGCGTCAAATAGGGCGTAATAGCCGCCAGAGGCTCGCTGGAGCGCATATATAGCCGCAACGCCTTCTGCATGCGTGTAGCTTCATCTTCAAGCGAATGTGCCGTCTGTATGCGCAGGCTAATGCCCTCAGGCCTGTCCTCTGCGCCAACTGTGATGACAACGGAACGGCCCGGTTCCAGCAAGTCGCGGAATTGCGCCAGCGCTTCTGAAAATAGGATCGCTTCAAATTGCCCTGAGGAATCAGAGAATTGGATAATTCCCATCTTGTTGCCAGTCTTGGTACGGCGTTCCTGCTTTGCGGTAATTGTACCTGCCAGCCGCCCGGCATTTGCACCTCGCTTTACAGCTGCTGAAAATTCAGACCAGGTTTGAACGCGCATTTTGTCGAGGATGGGTTGATATTCATCAAGAGGATGCGCGGAAAGATAAAAGCCCGCCGCTTCAAATTCCCGTCGCAGTTTTTCTGATGAAAGCCAAGGGCTTACGGACGGAAGCTGAATTGTTTGTGCAGTTGCTGCCATACCGCCGAAAATGTCCGTTTGACCGCTGACACTGTCTTCTTGTGTGCGTTGCGCATGACCAATTATACGATCCAGACCGGCGATAAGTGCTGGCCGCTCCCGTCCAAAACAGTCAAATGCGCCGACATTGATAAGGCTTTCGAACACCCGCCTGTTGACGACTCGCGGATCGATCCGCTCACAAAAATCTTCAAGGCTGGCATAAGGCGTCGATCCGCGCTTTTCGACAATATGATCGACAGCAGCTTCGCCAACGCCTTTGATGGCGGCCAACGAATAGTAGATGCGGTTTTCGCCGACTTCAAACAGCCGGTAGGACGTATTGACCGAAGGCGTGACAACCTCGATACCGAGCCGCACCGCTTCCCGGCGGAAATCATTGAGCTTGTCGGTGTTCGACATATCGTAAGTCATTGACGCGGCTAAGAATTCAACCGGATAATGCGCTTTCATATAGGCGGTCTGGAACGATACGATAGCGTAAGCGGCCGCATGGGATTTATTGAAACCATAATCGGCAAACTTCGCCAGGAGGTCGAAAATAAAGTTGGCCTGCGGCTTGGTTACGCCGCGTTCCACCGCACCATCAACAAAGCGCACTCGCTGCAAATCCATTTCAGAGCGGATTTTCTTACCCATGGCGCGCCGCAGAAGATCGGCTTCACCGAGCGTATAGCCCGACATTTCCTGCGCGATCTGCATCACCTGTTCCTGGTAGATGATGACGCCCTGCGTTTCCTTGACGAGATGGTCGATTTTGGGATGAATCGACGCCATTTCTTCATCGCCGTTTTTACGCGCATTGTAGGTCGGGATGTTTTCCATTGGACCTGGACGATAAAGCGCAACAAGCGCGATAATATCCTCGATCCGGTCAGGTTTCATACCAATCAGCGCCTTGCGCATGCCGGTACTTTCCACCTGAAACACGCCGACAGTCTCGCCGCGCGACAGCATCTCGTAAGTCGGTTTATCGTCGAAAGGCAGATTTGAGAGATCCACGATTATATCGCGGCGACGGACCAGATTCACCGCAGTTTGAAGAACTGTCAGCGTTTTCAGGCCGAGAAAGTCGAATTTGACCAGCCCGGCCTCTTCCACCATCTTCATGTTGAACTGCGTAACCGGCATATCGGAACGCGGATCCCGATACATCGGGACGAGTTCAGAAAGTGGGCGGTCACCAATGACGATACCGGCGGCATGTGTCGATGCGTGCCGGTAAAGGCCTTCAAGTTTCAAAGCAATATCAAGCAACCGCTCGACAACGGGTTCCTTGTCACGTTCTTCGCGAAGTCTTGGCTCGTCCTCGATAGCCTTTGAAAGCGTTACCGGATTAGCGGGATTGGCCGGAACCATCTTTGTCAGACGATCCACCTGCCCGTATGGCATCTCAAGAACGCGCCCGACGTCACGCAAGACAGCGCGCGCCTGCAATGTTCCGAATGTTATGATTTGCGCTACCTGATCGCGCCCATATTTTGCCTGAACATAACGGATGACCTCGTCACGCCGTTCCTGACAGAAGTCGATGTCAAAGTCAGGCATAGAAACGCGGTCGGGATTGAGAAAGCGTTCGAATAGAAGTGAGAATCGCAGCGGATCGACATCCGTAATAGTCAGAGCGTAGGCAACAAGCGAGCCAGCACCGGAACCACGCCCCGGCCCAACAGGAATATCATGCGCCTTTGCCCATTTGATGAAGTCCGAAACGATAAGAAAGTACCCCGGATACTTCATTCGGGTAATGACGGAAATCTCATATTCGAGACGTTCGGCATATTCTTCCCGTGTATGGGCTCCCGCAAGCCCTACAGTCGCAATCCGCTGTTCAAGCCCTTCGCGGGCCTGGCGCGCAAGCTCTTCCGCCTCTGCTGCCAATGCAGCTTCAGGATCGGCGCTTTCTCCGGTAAAACGCGGCAAAATCGGAGCGCGATTCTTCGGGTAGTACGAACAGCGCATGGCGATTTCGACAGTGTTTTCTACAGCCTCCGGCAAATCAGCGAAGAGCTCCACCATCTCATCTTCGCTCTTGAGATAGTGGTCCGGACTAAGGCGGCGCCTGTCGTCAATCGATAGCAGCGATCCGGATGCGATTGCCAGCAAGGCATCGTGGGCTTCATAGTCGGCACTCTTGGAGAAGAACACGTCGTTGGTGGCAACAAGAGGTAGTTCCAGCTCATAGGCCAGGTCCACCTGTGTCGCTTCCAACGCCTTGTCATAACCGCGATGGCGCTGCAACTCGACATAAAGTCTGTCGCCGAACAGTGATTTCAGCATCAAAAGCCGCTGGCGGGCACGATCAATCCGATCATCCTTGATTGCCTTGGCAATAGCACCCTCTGGTCCGCCGGATAGCATGATAATGCCATCCGTTTTTCCTGCCAGCCAGCTGGAAACTATGTGGACCGGATCACCAGAGGGAGTTTCAAGATAAGCCCGGCTGACAAGCCGAACGAGATTGGCATAGCCCTCTTCCGTCGCCGCCAGCAAAACTAGTGGCGCGAGCCCGAGCGCTTCACGCCGGTTTACATTGCGGCTCTCCTCGGTCTGGTCGTGAAATGCGATATCCATCTGACAGCCGATGATAGGCTGCAATCCGGCTTTAGAGCCTTTCTGCGCAAACTCAAGAGCGCCGAAAAGATTGTTTGTGTCAGTAATTGCAATGGCGGGAGCCTTGCTGGCCACAGCAAGGTCGATCACCTTGGGAACCTGCAACGCGCCTTCAAGCAATGAATATGCGGAATGAACTCTCAGATGGACAAAGCGCAATGGGCGCTTGCCTGCATTGCTCATATTGCCGTGCCCATCTGCCACTTTCTATCTCCGATACTGAACGGAGAACCGATTCCACCGCGCGCATATAGTCCGATATGCGCGATGAGGTGTCTACTCAAATTGAACGTTTGGGCCGCGTGAACAGTGGATAGTTAAGGCTCGCTCAATCATCCCCGAAGGTCTGTTTCTTCAGATGACGCTCACCCACATCGCGAATGTCGCAATGAAGAGACTGACGGTAACAAATGACATCACATCCTGGAAAAGTTCGCTCATCGGTAAAACCCTTCTTCGTTTGCACTATGTATATGTTTTGTTCCATTTTTGTTCTAAAGTCAAGCGCATCTCCCGCATGGTGAGTGCTATGGTTTTCAAATTGCTAATGAGAGGTAAATACTGCTGACTAATCAGAGATTGGTGATCTTGCCGTCTTTCAACGTAACACGTCGATCCATACGCCGGGCAAGTTCATGATTATGCGTAGCAATCATTGCCGACAGGCCGGATTGACGAACAAGCGCCTCCAGTGCTTCGAACACGTAAGATGAGGTAACGGGGTCGAGATTGCCCGTAGGCTCATCGGCGAGTAATACAAGCGGCGCGTTGGCCACAGCGCGGGCAATCGCCACTCTTTGCTGTTCACCGCCGGAAAGTTCGCTCGGGCGGTGAGCTGCCCTCGCCCCGACCTTCATATAGTCGAGCAGCTGCTGAGCACGTTCCGAGGCAACGCCCGGCTTCATGCCGCGAATCATCTGAGGCATCATCACATTCTCGAGAGCAGAAAATTCGGGCAGAAGATGGTGGAACTGATAAACAAATCCGACATCATTGCGACGGATGGCCGTCCGCTCTTCGTCCGACAAAGAACCGCAGGAGCGCCCGTCAAGAATCACATCGCCACTATCGGGCCGCTCAAGCAAACCGGCAGTGTGCAGCAATGTGGATTTCCCTGCACCCGAAGGCGCAACAAGCGCAACCATTTCTCCCTTGCCCAGAGAAAAACTGGCATTGTCGAGAATGATGAGTTCGCGGCCGATTTCATCATAGCGGCGACCGACATTCGTCAGCTGCAAAATAGGCCCGGCCATTTTATTCGTACCTCAGAGCTTCAACGGGATCGAGTTTGGCTGCGCGCCAAGCGGGGAAAAGCGTCGCCAAAAACGATAGGACAAGCGCCATGAGAATTACAGTAAAGGTCTCGTTGAAGTCCATTTTGGCCGGAAGAGTACTTAGGAAATAGAGTTCAGGATTGAAGAGTGTCGTTCCGGAAAGCCAGGAGAAAAACTCCCTGATCCGTTCGACATTGAGGCAGACGACGACGCCAAGCACGACCCCGGCAATCGTACCAGTCACGCCGATGGCTGCGCCAGTCATCAAGAATATGCGCAGGATGGAATTTCGCGTTGCACCCATGGTTCGAAGGATGGCGATATCGCGGCCCTTGTCTTTCACGAGCATGATGAGTCCCGATATGATGTTCAACGCCGCGACGAGCACGATAAGCGTCAGAATCATGAACATAACATTGCGCTCAACTTGAAGTGCGGAAAAGAAAGTCTGGTTGCGTTGTCGCCAATCGGTCAACATGACAGAGCGCTGTGCCGCTTCTTCAATCGGCTTTTTCAGTGCGTCAACATCATCCGGTTTGTCGGCAAATATTTCGATCGATTGAACCTTGTTGTCCTGATTGAAATAGAGCTGCGATTCTTCGAGCGGCATGAGCACGATTGAGGCGTCATATTCTGACATGCCGATCTCAAAAATGGCAGTCACCGGGTAGGATTTGACCCGTGGCGCCATCCCAAGCGGCGTCACATCGCCATCAGGAGAAATCAGCGTCAGTCGGTCACCGAGGCCCAAGCCCATATTCTCGGCCATGCGCGTACCTATTGCTACGCCGCCTGCGGTGTTAAAACCCTGAAATGTGCCCTGCCGCACGTTCTTTGCCACAAGTTGCAGCTTGGCGATATCGTCTTCGCGCAAACCGCGGACAAGCGCACCTGATCCGGCCCCCACATTGCCTTTGGCCAGAACCTGACCTTCAACGACGGGGATGGCAAAAGATACGCCTGGCACGGCATCGACACGCTTGATAACAGCATCAAAATCATCCAAAGGCCGATCCATTGGCTGCATGATGACATGGCCGTTGATTCCGAGAATTCGGGTCAACAGCTCGGCCCGAAAACCATTCATCACCGCCATGACGATGATAAGCGTCGCCACGCCAAGCATGATACCGGTAAACGAGAACCCGGCGATAACTGAAATAAACGTTTCCTTGCGCCGAGCACGCAGATAGCGCCAGGCAATCATACGCTCAAAGGCTGAAAATGGCTTTGAACCAGAGGGCGCGGTCGCTGCTTTTTCTGTCATAAAGTTCCCGCCTGAAAGTCCGCAGGGCCGGCCAATTTGTTGATTGCGGCTTCGATGGAGAGCGTTTCACGCTCGCCTGTAGCACGATCCTTGATCTCGACTTCGCCAGCGGCCACACCACGCGGACCAACAATTACCTGTGTCGGCAAACCGATCAGATCCATCTTGGCAAATTTTGCACCCGGACGATCATCCGTATCATCAAGCAGCGGCTCAAGGCCGGCCCTCGTCAAGGCGTCATAGAGCTTCAGCGCAACTGCATCACATGCATCGTCGCCGGGCTTCATGTTCACAATACCCGCACCAAACGGAGCAACTGCCTTGGGCCAGATGATTCCGTTTTCGTCATGTGAGGCCTCGATGATCGCTGCAATAACGCGCGACGGCCCGATGCCATAAGACCCCATCGAGACCAAATGCTCCTTTCCGTCAGGACCGCTTACCTTGGCCCCCATTGGTTCGGAGTATTTTGTGCCGAAGTGGAAAATGTGGCCAACTTCAATACCGCGTGCGGCCATCTGGTGGGAGCCATCCACCTTGGACCAAGCCGCCTCATCGTGCATTTCGTCAGTGGCAGCATAGGGCGTCGTCCAACGCGTGACGATATCGGCAATCTGCTGATTATCGTCGAAATCCGTATCAGCACCTGGCACTGGCAGATCGAGATAGGCGCGATCGCAAAAAACCTGGCTTTCTCCGGTTTCGGCAAGAATAATGAATTCGTGGCTCAAATCACCGCCGATTGGACCCGTATCCGCGCGCATCGGAATGACCTTGATACCTAGGCGCGAGAATGTCCGTAAATATGCAACGAACATACGATTATACGCAGCCTTGGCACCCTCAAAATCCATATCGAAAGAATAGGCATCTTTCATAAGGAATTCGCGCGAACGCATAACACCAAACCGGGGACGGCGCTCGTCGCGGAATTTCCACTGAATATGATAAAGATTGAGCGGCAAGTCCTTGTAAGATTTGACATAAGCCCGGAAAATCTCGGTGATCATTTCTTCATTTGTCGGGCCAAACAACATTTCCCGATCGCCGCGATCTTTAATACGCAGCATCTCGTCGCCATAAGCATCATAACGGCCGCTTTCACGCCAAAGATCTGCTGACTGAATTGTCGGCATCAGCAATTCAATTGCGCCCGAGCGATTCTGTTCTTCGCGGATGATGTTGCTTACCTTGTTGAGAATGCGCAGTCCCGCCGGCAACCAGGCATAAATGCCTGCTGATTCTTGGCGAATCAGTCCGGCACGCAGCATGAGCCGGTGCGAGACGATTTCAGCCTCTTTAGGATTCTCTTTAAGGATGGGCAGAAAGTAACGGGAAAGCCGCATTGAGGGTCACCAAAATTGAACAACGCCTGAGTGCTTGAAGAATCAGGCAAAACCAAGTGCAAAGTCGATATTTCTTATCGGCTTCATGGCTGATTGGGAACCCGCAACTGCATATAACACAGGATGATATTGAGGGGTGATTCACTCTGCTGCAAGATTTCTAATCAAAAGATGACAGTAACGAATATTTTTCGTGACATTTCGAAGGCAGTCCGCTATTTTTTTAAGCATAAGGAGAAAGTAAGAATATTTCTGCTTTCCTACGCGGTCAAAGTCTTGGGAGGATGTGACCCTTGGCGCGGTTTCCGCAGCCGCCACGCAAGTGGATGGGTCAGACGCGATCTTTAAATGCAAGGCGAAAGCCTTGCATTTTTTTTGTCTTCATTTATGGGTTTGACGAATGTTTTTCATTTTAAATTCAATACCTTATTTTTCGTGCCTAATATCCTAATTTTAAAATAGGTGTGATTCCCGATTGACGGTCGGCTGCAACAGCGCTGTAAGTAGAAATTAAATTTATTTTAGCGCACCCATTCAATGAACTTGCACGGTCGCACGTGCGAACAGCATTTTTAGTCCAAGCTATTTTATTTATTTCAGGCAGATTATTTCATGACAGAATTATTGCGCAGAATTTGCGTGGGAACCGTTACCCGCAATCGCCCGATCATGTTGCAAGTACTCCTCGCCTCCTATGCGAAAATGGCTATCCCTGCCAACACGCAGCTGCATTTTGTTATTGTTGAGAACAATTCCTTTCCGACGCTTACCGAAATTATAGAGCGCTTTCGTACGAGCGTTCCCAACTGCAGCGTACAATATGAAGTCGAATCGCGCCTTGGAATTGCATATGTACGCAACCGCGTGCTCGATATTGCAATTTCCAGCGGCCACGATCTGCTTACCTTTGCCGATGATGATGAAACAGTAGAACCGGATTGGCTGGTTGAGCTGCTCGCGGAACGGGATGCTTCAAATCTTGATATTGTCGGCGGACCAGTACGGCCAGCACAAGTAGAGCAAATGTCGTTTTTCGAAAAGGTCGTTTGGAAAGGACTGTTTGAGAGTACTCAAAAATACGAGCAACGAGCAATTCAGCGACGAGAGGGCGGTAAGGCTGACAGGATTCTTATTGCCACAGGGAGTTGGATGGGAAATTTAGCGTTCTTTCGTGCAACCGGATTGAGATTTGATAATCACTTGGCTCTAAATGGCGGAGAGGATTGGAAGCTCTATCGGGAGGCCACGAGAATCGGCGCGCGGACAGGTTGGACACCTCATGCCGTAGTTTTTGAAACTGTTCCCCGCGAACGCTTGACTCTGACCTATCAATTTAGACGAAGCAGAGATCATAGCGCTTCTGATTTACGGGCAAGATTCGCCGAGGATCGCACTACCGCTCTTCTTCGTTTACCGGGCTCAATTCTATCGCGATTTTTAAAACTGATGACCCATCTTCTGAAGCTGCCATTGAGACCCAGCCGATCGCTCGTCTTAGCGGCATCTAATCTTGGTCATATCGCTGGATCTTTCCTGGCATTTACTGGGAAAGCTTCGCCACATTATCAAACAACTACCGGCAAATAAGATCAGTCCAATTGTGGAAAAAATACCGGCAGGTCGTTGACGCCATAACCAAGCCGTTGATTGACCACGTAGAAAATTGCGAAAATGACTGCGGATACAAGCGTGGTCCACAGGAAGACTCGTCCCATGCGATGCTTGTGCGGCGCGCTTGGCGTTGTGCCCAGTGTTACGTCATTCTCTTCAGCCTGCGTGCGCAGGCCAATCGGCAGCATGGTAAAAAGCGTCAACCACCAGAAAATGAAATAAACTGCCAGCGCTGTTGCAATCGGCATTACTCTTGCTCCAGTTCGATCAACGTTCCGTTGAAATCCTTCGGATGAAGAAACAGAACAGGTTTGCCATGAGCTCCAAGCTTCGGCTCGCCATCACCCAAAACCCGGGCACCCTGCTCTTTTAGGCGATCTCGCGCGCTCAGTATATCGGGCACTTCGTAGCACACGTGGTGAATACCACCTGACGGATTTTTCAGGAGGAAAGCCGATATGGGCGACTCGGAAGAAAGCGGTTCAAGCAGTTCGATCTTGGTGTTTCCGACATCGATGAACACAACTGTAACGCCATGCTCAGGCAATATCTGCGGTTCTGTCAGCTTTGCTCCGAGCGTATCCCTATAGATGGCGGACGCAGCCGCCATATCTGGAACTGCGATAGCCACATGGTTGAGCCGTCCCAGCATTGCTTACCTCAGACCTTGGTTACGAACACGGTGACAATCGGCTTCTTGCCCCATGCTTCGTTGGCGGCGGAGCGAACCGCACGGCGAATTGCCTCACGCACCATGGCAAGATCGCGTCGCTTCTCCCTCGGGATACTTTGGACCGCACCAACAGCAGCATCGTAAAGAAGATCCTCCAGGAGCTCACCTTCATCGTCGACTTCCGGAACTCCGAAAGGGACAAGCTCCGGATCTTCAAGAACGTTGTACTTGGCGTCGAGAATAAATGACACCGCAACATGGCCGACATAGGAAAGCTTTCGGCGATCAACGATTCCGACCTCTTCCTCGTCGCCGATCAGCCTGCCGTCTTTGATCAAGCGTCCGAAGGGCGCTTCACCAATGATCTCTGCCTTGCCCGGGGCAAGGCGCAATATATCGCCATTGCGCACTTGCGGCACTTCTGGAATGCCTGCCATTGCAGCCAGTGATCCCTGCCCGACAAGATGCGCAGCCTCACCGTGAACAGGAACAAGAATGCGCGGGCGAACCCACTCATACATCCGCTTCAATTCGTTGCGTCGCGGATGCCCCGACACATGCACCAATTGATCACCATCGGAAATGATCTGAACACCCTGCTCTATCAGAAGGTTTTTGGTGTCATTAATCGCCTTTTCATTGCCGGGAATGGCACGCGATGAGTAAATAACCGTATCGCCGGGCGAAAGTGCAACACTGCGCATTTCATCGCGCGCCAGTTTGGCAAGGGCAGCACGTGGTTCACCTTGGCTGCCGGTCAATATGATGACCATGTTTTCCCGCGGAATATAGCCGTAATCATCCTCCGACAGGAACTCAGGCACACCATCCAGATAACCAAGCTCGGTCGCGACATCGATCATGCGCTTCATCGAACGTCCGAGCACAAGCGTTTGCCTGCCGGCATCGCGCGCTGCCAGGGCAATCGAACGGATACGCCCGACATTGGATGAAAACGAAGTTATCGCAACGCGTCCACGGGCGTTTTCAATGATTTGCCGCAGGCTTTCGCCAACTTCTTGTTCGGATGGCGATTCGCCATCACGCAAGGCGTTGGTAGAATCGCACATCATGGCAAGAACGCCTTCGTCACCCAGAGCGCGGAATCGCGCTTCATTGATCAGCGGTCCGATCGAGGGTTCCGGGTCCATCTTCCAGTCGCCCGTATGGATGACTGTTCCAAGCGGAGTCTTGATTGCCAATGAAACCGGCTCAGGAATGGAATGCGTCACAGCCAGTGCTTCGAACTCGAAAGGGCCGACATTGAAGGTTTCGCCAGCACGGTAGATTGTGACTGGGATATCCGGTGCACCGGGTTCCGAGTGCCGCTTGGCGGCAAGAAGTCCGGCAGTAAATGGCGTGGCATAAACAGGAACATTGAGAAGTGGCCAGAGATCAAGCAGCGCTCCGTAGTGATCTTCATGCGCGTGGGTGATAACAATACCCTTGAGGTTGTTGCGCTCAGCCTGCAAAAAACGAATATCGGGCAGGATCAGGTCAGCTCCGGGAAGATCCGGGCCAGCAAAGCTCACACCCATATCGACCACGACCCATTCGCGTTTGCGCGCGGGGCCATAGCCGTAAAGGGCCAGATTCATGCCGATTTCGCCGACACCACCTAAAGGCAGGAAAACAAGTTCCGCTTGATCGGAATTTGCCATTTATGCTCCTAAAAACTGAAACTCATTCAGCGTTTGCCGATGCCACTGTTCCAAAATGGACGTCACCGGCTGCAATTTTTTGCCGTACACCGTCATTATCACGAATGACGAACTGGCAATCTTCGTCAATTGTTTCGAATATACCACGCAGTACAGCTCCGTCTATTCGAACGGCGACTTCACTGCCAATTCCTGCCGCCTGCGAGAGCCAACGTTTGCGAATGTCACTTAAGCCCCGTCCATTCGCCCAAATGCGATAGTTTTCTTCCCAGGCGTCCGACAAGGCCAGAAACACTGTTTCGGCATCGCAGTTCGCACCAAGCCGTGCCAATGACGTAGCTGGATAAGGGACATCCTGCGGATAGGCAACAACATTAACGCCGATGCCGATAACTACTGCCAAATGCCCATCCGGCATCAAGGTCGATTCAAGCAGGATACCGGCGAGCTTTGCGCCACCCGCCAGCAAATCGTTTGGCCATTTAAGCTCCACCCGTAATGGCGATTTTCCAGCACCTGCATTGCTGGCGCCATCAATGCCAACGGAAAAATTTGCTGAAGGACATACTGCGTTGAGCGCATCAGCAAGCGAAAGGCCAGCTACAAAGCCGAGCGTCGCCGCACTTTTCAGTTCAAGATTTCCAGTAAGCAATAAGGAAGCCGCCAGATTGCCCTCGGGAGAAGACCAAGCCCGGCCGCGCCGCCCTCGCCCGCTCGCCTGCTTCTTGGATACGATCCACAGCTTGCCAGGATCACCCGCCTGTGCGCGCTCGAGCGCGACAGCATTGGTGGATCCAATCGTTTCGAAAGCTTCCAGTCGAAAACCATTCTGCTCTGCGATAGGCGATAGGGCAAATCCCGTCAAATTCTTCGCCCTAGAAGAAGGACTTGGATGCCGCTTCCGCGTAGGTACTAATCGGACCGCCGATCAGAACATAGAGCAGAACAAGCAGACCGGAGGCACCAAGCACGAGTCGAAGTTCGCCAGCGACTGGAACGAAACCGCCAACCGGTTCATCGAACCACATGATCTTGATGATGCGCAGGTAGTAGAATGCGCCCACAACCGAGGCCACAATGCCGATAATGGCAAGCGCATAGAGATTGGCCTGCATCGCTGCAAGGAAGGTGTACCACTTGCCCCAGAACCCGGCGAGCGGTGGGATACCTGCGAGCGAGAACATGAGGATGGTCAATATGGTCGCCATAATCGGATTTGTACGCGAGAGACCGGCAAGGTCGCTGATCTGTTCGACATTTCCATCCTTGCGGCGCATTGCCAGAATGAATGCAAATGTACCAAGCGTTGTGACCAGGTAGATCAGCATGTAAATGGCAACGCCTTTAACGCCAACCTGCGTACCTGCAGCAAGCCCAACAAGGGCATAGCCCATATGGCTGATGGAAGAATAAGCCATCAGCCTCTTGATATTGCGCTGGCCGATGGCCGCAAAAGCGCCAAGGATCATCGACGCAATGGCAATAAACACGACAATCTGTTGCCAGTCATGCGTGATCGGCTGAAAGGTATCCACTGATACGCGTGTCAGCAGCGCCATCGCCGCCATTTTCGGCGCAGTTGCAAAGAAAGCTGTTACCGGTGTCGGCGCGCCTTCATAAACATCTGGCGTCCACATATGGAATGGAACTGCCGATATCTTGAATGCAAGACCAGCAAAAATGAAAACCAATCCAAAAACAACGCCGAGCTGACGTTCGGAGCTGGCGAGAGACTGGGCAATACCTTCAAAGCCGGTATGACCCGTAAAGCCATAAACCAGTGAAATACCATAGAGGAGCATGCCGGATGACAGCGCGCCAAGAACAAAATATTTCAGGCCAGCTTCCGTGGAGCGAACGCTGTCGCGATTGATGGCGGCGACGACGTATAGCGCGAGTGATTGCAGCTCAAGGCTCAGATATAGAGAAAGCGTGTCATTGGCTGAAATCATCAGCAGCATGCCGACATTGGCCAAAAGGATCAGGATCGGGAATTCGAACTTGTCGAATTTCTCGCTTTTGGCAAAGCCGGACGACATGATGAGAGTAACGATCGAGCCTGCCAGTGTGAGCACTTTCATGAAGCCGGAAAAGGAATCATTGATGAAAGCACGACCGAAAGCGTTTCCCTGTTGAGGAAACACGGCAACAAGCACCAGTGCCAGCAACAGCAATATGATGCTGAGACCATTGACCAGCTTGTACGACTTCTCGCCGGAAAATGCTCCGACCATCAGGAGAGCCATCGCTCCCACTGCTAGAAGCAGTTCGGGAGCCATGAGCGTCAGGTTGGCAATCATATCGGTCTGCATCGGCCTTGGCCTCTTCCTGCTATTTCAACGCCAAAGTGGCCGCTGAGGACAGCGCGTTATTATATTGATTGATAAGTGCATGGACGGAGCTGGCCGTCGCATCGAATACTGGCATTGGATAAACACCGTAGAAGATCGTCAGGATCAGCAGCGGATAAATCACTGCCTTTTCCCGCGGCGACATATCCAGAAGCGCCTTCAGGCTTTCCTTGTCGAGTGAACCAAACACAACGCGCCTATAGAGCCACAATGCATAGGCCGCCGAGAAGATAACACCCGAGGTGGCAAAAAGAGCAACCCATGTGTTGACACGGAACACGCCCATCAAGGTCAGGAATTCACCGATGAAACCGGATGTGCCAGGCAAGCCGACATTGGCCATGGTGAAGATCAAGAACACGACCGCATATTTCGGCATATTGTTCACAAGGCCACCATAGGCAGAGATTTCGCGCGTATGGGTGCGGTCATAGACAATACCGACACACAGGAACAGCGCTGCCGAAACCAGGCCGTGGGAAAGCATCTGGAACAATGCACCCTGAATGCCCTGCTCGTTTGCTGCGAAAATACCCATGGTCACATAGCCCATGTGAGCGACCGAGGAGTAAGCGATCAGCTTCTTGATGTCTTCCTGCATGAGGGCGACAAGGGATGTGTAAACAATAGCGACAACCGAAAGAGTATAGATGATCGGCGCGAAATCAGCCGATGCTATCGGGAACATCGGAAGCGAGAAGCGCAGGAAGCCATAGCCGCCAAGCTTCAACAGAATACCGGCAAGAATGGCGGAAGCTGCGGTCGGCGCTTCAACGTGCGCATCCGGCAACCAGGTGTGAACCGGCCACATAGGCATTTTCACCGCGAAGGATGCGAAGAAGGCGAACCAAAGCCATGTTTGCATTGAAGCGGGGAAAGAATGTGCAAGCAAGGTAGGAATATCGGTCGTTCCAGCCTGCCAGTACATTGCCATGATGGCGAGCAGCATCAGAACCGAGCCGAGCAGCGTATAAAGGAAGAACTTGAAGCTGGCATAGACCCGGCGCTTTCCGCCCCAGACACCGATGATAATGAACATCGGGACCAGTACTGCTTCAAAGAACACGTAGAATAGCACGATATCGAGTGCGCAGAACACACCAATCATCAGCGTTTCCAGAACAAGAAACGCGATCATATATTCTTTAACGCGGTTCTGGATCGCTTCCCAGCTGGCCAGAATGCATAGAGGCATAAGGAAAGTGGTGAGGATAACGAACAGCATGGAAATGCCATCGACGCCCATATGGTACGATATACCACTATCGAGCCATGCGGCCTTTTCCACAAATTGAAATCCCGCTTCTGCATTGTCGAAATAATACCAGATCGGCAATGACAGAAGGAAGGTAATGATCGTCGTCCACAAAGCGACATTGCGAATGTTGCGGCGTGCAGCATCGCTGTCATCCCGGATGAGCAGGATCAGAAAGGCACCGACCAATGGTAAGAAGGTAACGGTGGTAAGAATTGGCCAGTCGGTCATCAGAAGTTGCTCCCGAGCATCATCCACGTGACGAGTGCGGCGACCCCGATGAGCATCGCGAACGCATAGTGATAAAGGTAACCGGTTTGCAGGCGCACCACGCGGTTGGTGACATCAACAACACGGGCGGAAATACCATCCGGGCCATGCCCATCAATCAGCCAACCATCGCCGCGCTTCCAGAGGAATTTGCCGAGTGCCATTGCCGGGCGAACGAAGAGGAAATCATACAGCTCGTCAAAATACCATTTGTTCAACAGGAACTGGTAAAGTCCGGAATGCTGCTCTGCCAGACGCCGCGGCGTTTCTGGCGAGCGAATGTAGAAGTACCAGGCACCGATAAAGCCCGCTACCATTGCCAGGAATGGCGACATGGCAACGATGAATGGCACGTGGTGATACTCCGCCAATATTTCGTTTTCAGGCCCGGTAAACAGCGCACCCTTCCAGAACTCGGCATATTCGTGGCCGAAGAAAAACTCTTTGAACACGACACCGGCAAAGAGAGCGCCAATGGCCAGAATGAACAGAGGCACAAGCATGATGTAAGGCGATTCATGGACGTGATGCATCACATCATGGCTTGCACGCGGCTTTCCATGGAATGTCATGAATATCAGGCGCCATGAATAGAAGCTGGTAAATACAGCCGCAATCACAAGCAGAATGAAAGCGTAGCCTGAAACCGGACTATGCGAAGCAAAGGCCGATTCGATAATCGCATCCTTGGAGAAGAACCCTGCCGTGCCGATAACGGTACCTGGAATACCAAGCCCAGTCAGTGCAACTGTTCCGATGATCATCATCCAATAGGTCTTGGGGATGAGCTTACGCAAACCACCCATGCGGCGCATGTCCTGTTCGTCGGAAACGGCATGGATAACCGAACCGGCGCAAAGGAAAAGCAGTGCCTTAAAGAAAGCATGCGTGAACAGATGAAACACACCTGCGCCGTAAGCACCAAGACCGAGCGCCACAAACATATAGCCAAGCTGCGAGCAGGTTGAATAAGCAATGACGCGCTTGATATCGTTCTGGACCAGACCGACGGTCGCAGCAAAGAAAGCTGTTGTTGCGCCGACGACCGTCACGAAGATCAAAGCGGTATGCGACAGCTCGAATATTGGTGACAGACGCGCCACCATGAAAACGCCGGCCGTGACCATCGTTGCGGCATGGATCAGCGCCGACACAGGCGTCGGGCCTTCCATGGCGTCCGGCAACCATGTGTGCAGCAAAAACTGTGCCGACTTACCCATGGCGCCCATGAACAGTAGCAAACAGGCAATGGTGATTGCGCCCTGCTTGTCGAGTTCATAGCCAAGGAAGTTCAAGACAACCTTCCCTGCATCCGCAGCGCCTTCAGCAGGAAGATAGGTAGCAGCGGCGCTAAACAATGTGTCGAACTGAACAGTATCGAAAAGCACGAAAAGCGAGAAAATGCCGAGCAAGAAACCAAAGTCACCGACACGATTGACTATAAAGGCTTTCATGGCGGCAGCATTTGCCGAAGGCTTCTTGAACCAGAAGCCGATAAGCAGATAGGAAGCAAGACCAACACCTTCCCAGCCAAAGAACATCTGGACAAGGTTGTCGCCGGTCACAAGCATCAGCATTGCGAAGGTAAAGAGCGAAAGATAGGCGAAGAAACGCGGGCGATGCGGATCGTGATGCATATAGCCGATAGAATATGTATGCACGAGGGCCGATACAGTATTGACCACGACGAGCATGACAACCGTCAGCGTATCAATACGAAGAGCCCAGTCGAAGCTCAACGAGCCGGATTCCACCCAATGCAGAACCGGAACTTTGAACGCCTCGCCGTGACCAAGACCTACGCTTACAAAGGCTACCCAAGACAGGATAGCGACAATGATCAGCAGACCAGTCGTTACATATTCACTCGCCTTGGCACCGATTGACGAGCCAAAAAGGCCCGCTATCAGAAAGCCGATCAGCGGCAGGAAGACAATCGCCAGATACAGCATGCCCCCGTCAACCTTTCATCATATTGACGTCTTCCACGGCAATCGACCCACGATTGCGGTAGAACACGACGAGAATTGCAAGACCGATCGCAGCCTCAGCAGCAGCAACAGTCAGAACAAACAATGCGAAGATCTGGCCAACCAGATCACCCAACGCGGCTGAGAAAGCCACGAAATTCAAATTAACTGCCAGAAGGATCAATTCGACCGACATCAGGATAATGATCACGTTCTTCCTGTTAAGGAAAATGCCGAAGATGCCCATCGTGAACAACAAGGCAGAGACAGTGAGATAGTGAGCGATACCGATTTCCATCATCAAATACCTTTGCCTGTTTCAACCTGTTTGATCTCGACCGCCGTTTCAGGCGTGCGCGCGACCTGCTGCGAGATATTCTGACGCTTGATGCCTTCCTTGTGGCGCAGCGTCAGGACGATCGCACCGATCATTGCAACCAGAAGCACAAGACCTGCAATCTGAAAGAAATAAACGTAATCAGTGTAGAGAATATCGCCGAGCGCCGCCGTATTGGACCGTGTGGCAATGTCCGGCGTTGGCTGAACGACGACCGACGCAACATTTGGCGCAAAGACTGAACCGCCGAGCACCACAATCAATTCAACTGCAAGGATAATACCAACAAGCGCTCCAACCGGAGCATACTGCAAGGCGCCGCTTTTCAGTTCGGCAAAGTCCACATCCAACATCATGACAACGAAGAGGAAGAGAACAGCCACCGCACCGACATAGACAACAAGAAGGATCATCGCCAGGAATTCAGCGCCGGTCAGCAGGAACAGTCCCGCCGCATTAAAGAAGGCAAGGATAAGGAACAGTACGGAATGCACTGGATTGCGGGCTGCAATCACCATGAAAGCACTGGCGATTGTTATGAAGGCGAAGAGGTAAAAAAACGCCGCCGCTATACCTGTCAGCATGGGTTCCCCCGATTTCCATTCCGGCAGAATGTTCTGCCATTTTCAACGAATCGGCCGCACATTCGGCAACCGGTCCTTCCAAATTTCATGCGTCTTAGCGCATGTTCATGTCTGGTTGAAGCGACCGGACATGGACACAAGCGCGCAGTCGTCAATTAACGGTAAGGCGCGTCCAGAGCGATATTGCGCGCCAGTTCCCGCTCCCATCGATCGCCATTGGCGATCAACCGTTCCTTGTCGTAGTAAAGTTCTTCACGGGTTTCCGTGGCGAACTCAAAATTCGGCCCTTCGACAATCGCATCGACCGGGCAAGCTTCCTGACAGAAGCCGCAGTAAATGCACTTCACCATGTCGATATCGTAACGAACGGTGCGGCGCGTTCCATCATTGCGGCGTGGGCCAGCTTCGATGGTTATCGCCTGCGCCGGACAGATCGCCTCGCAAAGCTTGCAGGCAATGCAGCGCTCTTCCCCATTGGGGTAGCGGCGCAGCGCATGCTCACCACGAAAGCGCGGGCTGATTGGTCCCTTTTCATAGGGATAATTCAATGTTGCCTTCGGCGCGAAGAACTGCCGCATCGACAAAAAGAATGCGTTGACGAACTCTAAAAGGAGTAGCGATTTGGCAGCTTGTGCGAGCGAACTCATGGTGTAAGCCCCGTGATTTTGAGAAAGGCTGCGGTCGCAACAACCATGAACAGCGAGATCGGCAGAAATACTTTCCAGCCAAGACGCATCAATTGATCATAGCGGTACCGCGGAACAAATGCCTTCACCATGGCGAACATGAAGAAGCACATAAAGAGTTTCAGCAGGAACCAGACAACACCCGGAACCCAGTTCAGGAACCAGACATCGACCGGCGGCAACCATCCACCGAGGAACATGATGGTCGTCAATGCGCACATCAACGTGATGGCAACATACTCGCCGAGGAAGAAAAGCAAAAACGCTGTCGAGGAGTATTCGATCATATGACCGGCAACGAGTTCGGATTCAGCTTCAACCAGATCAAAGGGTGGGCGATTGGTTTCAGCCAAAGCCGAAATGAAGAAGATGATGAACATCGGGAAGAGGCCGAGCCAATACCAGTCAAGGAAAGAGCTTGGCAGGCCAGCCATTGTGCCTAGGCCATCCCTCTGCGAATTGACGATATCCGTCAGGTTGAGTGAACCCACGCAAAGCAGGACGGTGACAATCACGAAGCCGATGGAGACTTCATAAGAGACCATCTGCGCTGCAGACCGGAGCGCGCCGAGGAACGGATATTTCGAGTTGGACGCCCAACCAGCCATGATCACGCCATAGACTTCCAGTGACGAAATCGCGAGAACATAAAGAATACCGACATTGACGTTGGCAACGGCCCAGCCTTCATTGACCGGGATAACAGCCCATGCAGCCATGGCCAGAACCGATGAAACCAAAGGCGCAAGAAGGAAAATACCCTTGTTTGCACCCGATGGAATAATCGGTTCCTTGACAACAAACTTGAGAAGATCGGCGAAGGACTGCAGCAAACCGAAGGGGCCGACGACATTTGGGCCACGACGCAACTGTACAGCGGCCCAGATCTTGCGATCTGCCAAAAGCAGGTAAGCGATGATCAACAGCATCACGACCAGCAGCAGCAGTGATTTTCCGAGGATAATCAGCAGAGGGACGATGTACGTGTAGAATATGTCTTCCATGTCAGTCTCTTCCCGCCTACTCGGCTGCCTGCTTGAAGCCGCCCTTGGCAAGCGCAGAGCACTCCGCCATGACAGCAGAAGCCCGCGCTATCGGGTTGGTTAGGTAAAAATCAGCGATCGGCGAAACGAAGGCCGTCTTTTCAATCGAAAGGGATGCATTTGCCAGCTTTGCAACATCGGCAGAGGCACCAGATTCGATTGCATCGACCGCTGCCAGATGCGGATACTCTGCATAGAGCTTCGAACGCAAGGCCACGAGAGAGTCGAAGGGCAGTTTTTTACCGAGAACATCAGACAGGGCACGCAGCACGGCCCAATCTTCTTTGGCATTGCCCGGAGCAAAACCGGCGCGATTGGTCATCTGCACCCGGCCTTCCGTGTTCACATATGTTCCGGACTTTTCAGTATAAGTTGCCCCAGGCAGAATAACGTCCGCATTATGCGCACCTTGATCGCCATGCGTGCCGATATAGACTGTGAACGCACCGCTCTTGCCCGACCATGGAAGTTCGTCAGCACCGAGCAGGAACAATACATCCAGTGCGCCGTTCATCTCGGCAACAGTCTTGCCGCCCTCACCCGGTACAAAGCCAATATCGAGCGCACCGACACGGCTTGCAGCCGTATGCACGACGCCAAAACCATTCCACTCATCGCCAAGCGCGCCGGTATCAGCAGCGATTTTCGCCGCAAGACCGAGAACTGCCGCACTATCAGCACGGTTAAGCGCGCCCTGACCGATAAGAATCAGCGGATTCTTTGCTTTCTTAAGGACGCCATGGAACTTCAGCGAACCGGCGGCAAGGTCAGCCAGGGTTTCAGCACCCGCGCCAAGATATTCGTACTTGAAGCGCATATCGGCCTGCTCGCCGATAACTGCAATCGGTATCCCAGCAGCTCGCCAACGCTTGCGCAGACGCGCATTGAGCAAGGAAGCCTCAAAGCGCGGATTCGAACCAATGATCAAAACCGCATCGGCTTGCTCAATTCCATCAATCGATGGGTTGAAAATGTAGGATGCGCGGCCATTGGCCGTGTTGAGCACCGAACCATCCTGGCGCGCATCGGTATTGGCTGAACCAAGCGACTGCATCAGCAGCTTCAGGGCATACATTTCTTCGACGGTTGCCAGATCGCCTGCAATCGCGCCGATCTTTTCGCCGCTTGTCTTCGCAACAGCGGCCTTGATCGCCTCAAAGGCTTCCGGCCAGCTGGCAGCAACAAGACGTCCGTCCTTGCGGATATATGGCCGGTCAAGACGTTGTGTACGCAAACCGTCCCAGATGAAACGTGTTTTGTCGGAAATCCATTCCTCGTTCACCTGCTCATTGACGCGCGGCAGAATGCGCATCACTTCGCGGCCTCGCGTATCAACGCGGATCGCTGAACCGACAGCGTCCATCACATCGATGGATTCAGTCTTCGTTAGTTCCCAGGGCCGCGCCTGGAAAGCGTAGGGCTTGGATGTCAAAGCACCAACCGGGCAAAGATCAATCACATTGCCCTGCAGTTCGGAGGTCATCGCCTGTTCAAGATAGGTGGTGATCTCGGCATCTTCGCCGCGACCAATCAGACCGAGCTCGGAGATACCAGCAACTTCAGTGGTAAAGCGAACGCAACGCGTGCAATGAATGCAGCGTGTCATGATCGTCTTGACCAATGGGCCGATATATTTGTCCTCAACGGCGCGCTTGTTTTCCTTGTAGCGTGATGAATCCACGCCAAAAGCCATCGCCTGATCCTGCAGATCGCACTCGCCGCCCTGATCGCAGATCGGGCAATCCAGCGGATGGTTGATCAAGAGAAATTCCATCACGCCTTCGCGGGCCTTCTTGACCATAGGCGTATTGGTAAATATTTCGGGCGTCTCGCCATTTGGACCTGGACGCAGATCGCGGACACCCATGGCGCAGGACGCGGCAGGCTTGGGCGGTCCACCCTTGACCTCGATCAGGCACATGCGGCAATTGCCGGCGATCGACAAACGCTCATGGAAGCAGAAACGCGGCACTTCTGCACCAGCCGTTTCTGCGGCCTGCAGAAGCGTGTAGTGATCCGGTACCTCGATTTCATTACCGTCGACTTTGATCTTCGCCATCGTCTGTCCAACCTCGCGGAACATTCCGCATTCTTTTCCGGCTGCCTTAAAGGTCGCCAACAATTTCATACCGCCGGTACGACCGGCATGCTCTTTATTTTACTTCACTTACA
Source organism: Phyllobacterium sp. GQ127 (assembly GCF_059758635.1). Classification (NCBI taxonomy): domain Bacteria; kingdom Pseudomonadati; phylum Pseudomonadota; class Alphaproteobacteria; order Hyphomicrobiales; family Phyllobacteriaceae; genus Phyllobacterium; species Phyllobacterium sp. GQ127. The sequence goes on along the minus strand of NZ_JCAXDZ010000001.1, from coordinate 445,859 downwards.
AAACGGTTTGCCTGACCAACCCAGTCATCCCGCGAAATCCGGCCATTCAACTTCAGCTGTCCATCAATCTTGGCAATATCATCCGCTGTCCATGCTGCGATCTGCGCATAAGAACGAATGCCCATGGAGTTGAGAACTTGTTCAAGCTTCGGCCCTACCCCCGAAATCTTTTTAAGATCGTCGATTGCTGCCGATGAAATATTTTCCAACGAATTGGCGATAACGTCGTTCTTGCTGCGCTGGGCCGGTTCGGAAGCCTTTGCTGCCTCGCCTGTCTTCTCACGAATGGCCGCCTTAAGATCAGCAATAGCGACAGGAGCGGTTTGTTTCCCGCCTGTCGCCTTTACATCGAACGAGCCAAGCATGGCATTTGTCCAAATACCGAACATGCGTGTGGCAATAGCAGTGCTCGCAACGGAAACAGCCGCGGCCACCTCAAGCTGAGGTGCCAATAGATTGGCAACCGGAATCATCTGTTTCGGCAAGAAAGCCGCCCAGTCAGATCCCAGTGGTTTGTTTCCGATGTTGGACATCAATCCTTCAATCCTATTCCGCAGCCACAAGCACAGGACGGCTTGCATCTGCGTTACGTGAAAACTCGTCGATACGGCGTTCGATTTCCGGGCGGAAATGACGGATCAATCCCTGAACCGGCCATGCAGCGGCATCACCCAGAGCACAAATGGTGTGGCCTTCAATCTGCTTTGTTACATCAAGCAGCATGTCGATTTCGCGCTTCTGCGCATTACCGGTCACCATGCGCTCCATAACGCGCCACATCCAGCCAGTGCCTTCACGGCAAGGCGTGCACTGACCGCAGCTTTCATGCTTGAAAAAGTAGGAAAGACGGGCAATTGCGCGAACAATATCCGTGGACTTGTCCATGACGATAACCGCAGCAGTTCCGAAAGATGATTTCACGGCTCGCAGCCCGTCAAAATCCATCGGGCAATCAATAATGTCAGCCGCAGGAACCACCGGACACGAAGCACCGCCTGGAATTACGGCGAGCAGATTATCCCAACCGCCGCGAATACCGCCCGCATGACGTTCGATCAATTCGCGGAAAGGGATGCCCATTTCTTCTTCAACGGTACATGGATTGTTGACATGACCGGATACCATGAAAAGCTTGGTGCCGACATTGTTTGGACGGCCAATACTCGAAAACCAGGCAGCACCACGACGCAAGATGGTCGGCGCAACAGCGATGGACTCGACATTATTTACAGTTGTCGGGCAGCCATAAAGACCCATATTGGCCGGAAATGGTGGCTTCAGGCGGGGTTGACCCTTCTTGCCTTCAAGGCTTTCAAGCAGCGCTGTTTCTTCACCGCAAATATAAGCACCCGCGCCGTGATGGACGTAGATGTCGTAGTCCCAGCCATTCTTGTTATTCTTGCCAAGCAGACCGGCATCGTAGCATTCATCAATGGCGAGCTGCAGCGCTTCGCGTTCACGGATATATTCGCCGCGCACATAGATATAGCAGGTATGTGCAGCCATGGCGAAACCGGCGATCAGGCAACCCTCGATCAGTGTATGCGGATCGTGCCGCATAATATCACGATCCTTGCATGTGCCCGGCTCGGATTCATCCGCATTAATAACGAGATAATGCGGACGGCCGTCGCTTTCCTTCGGCATAAAGGACCATTTCAGACCGGTCGGAAAGCCTGCCCCGCCGCGTCCGCGCAAGCCGGAGGCCTTCATCTCGTTGATGATCCAATCACGGCCCTTGGCAATGATGCCCGCGGTGCCATCCCAATGGCCGCGTGACATCACGCCCTTCAACGACTTGTCGTGAAGGCCATAAATATTATTGAAGATGCGGTCCTTATCAGCAAGCATTTCGCACCGGTCCTACTCTCTTCGTCCATACTCGCGAATGCAAATTGCGCATCCGCCAATCCAATTTATCTCGGCTTCTTGCCGAAAACCTTGATGTATTCGGCTTCGCCGCCCTTGGCCAAAGCCTTGGCTTGCTTGACCCAATCGTCGCGCTCGATACGTCCCTTGAAATTCAGGTAATTATCAACCCATTCACGTTCGGCTTTTTTCCACGCCGCGACCTGCGCGTAGGTGAATATACCAAGATCGTGAAGAATGCCTTCAATCTTCGGGCCAACACCGGCAATCAACTTGAGATCGTCAACGATCGCTGGCTTTTCGATGCCGGCCGGGCGGTTATTGTCAGTGAGCGAAGCTGCCTTGGCAGGCGCCTTGATGGTCTGCACATCGGGCTTCTCGCCAAGCGAACCTTCCGCCAATGGCGGGTTCTTGATCATCCGGGCCGCTGAACTGGCTGTCGGCGCTGGCTTTGATGTCGCCGCCTCACCACCCTTTGCCGCCTTCACCGGAGAAGGTGTTTTGATTGCCGGATTAGTTGCATCATCATGCGTTACTGGCTTGCTCGCATTGGAGGGCGGAACCTGCGACGTTGCGCTGGCCGCCTTGCTTCCACGGCCTGATTTGGCAGTTGCGGCAGTATCAATAAGCGAAGTCGGAAGACCTTGGGGAGCCGAGAAATGGCGATCGATCTGAGGACCAACGGGCACGGACGCGCCGTTTCCTGCCTCGAACGCATCGATAATCTCTTCAAGACGTTCTGGCGTCAGATCTTCATAAGTGTCTTTGAACACCATGATCATGGGGGCATTGACACAGGCCCCGAGGCATTCAACCTCTTCCCATGACAAAGTACCAGATTCATTCAAATGAAACTGCTCATGATGAATCTTGCTCTGGCAGACCTTTTTCAGGTCTTCCGAACCGCGAAGCATGCAAGGCGTTGTACCGCAAACCTGAACATGCGCACGCGTACCGACCGGCTTCAGCTGAAACTGCGTGTAAAAAGTTGCGACTTCAAGGACACGGATCATCGGCATGTCGAGCATTTCTGCAACATGCTCAATGGCTGCTTTGGTGACCCAGCCATCCTGTTCCTGCGCCCGCATCAAAAGCGGGATGACAGCGGACTGCTCGCGGCCTTTGGGATATTTCTTGATTGCAAGCTTCGCCCAGGCGCTGTTTTCGCGATTGAACGCGAAGGTAGCTGGCTGGACGTTATCTTCGGCTAGACGACGGACTGACATTAACGATCAACCTCACCAAATACGATATCGAGCGAGCCGAGAATGGCGGAAACGTCGGCTAGCATGTGACCACGGCATAGAAAATCCATGGCTTGAAGATGGGCAAAACCCGGCGCGCGCAGCTTGACGCGGTAAGGCTTGTTCGACCCGTCGGAAACCAGAAACACACCAAATTCACCCTTTGGCGCTTCGACTGCGGCATAAACCTCGCCAGCAGGCACATGGTAACCTTCAGTATAGAGCTTGAAGTGGTGAATCAGCGCTTCCATGGAGCGCTTCATCTCACCACGCTTCGGCGGAACGATCTTTGCGGACGTATTGGAAACAGGCCCTACCCGCTCCTTGCCAAGCAATTGCTCGACACACTGACGCATGATGCGAACCGACTGGCGCATCTCTTCCATACGGATCAGATAACGATCATAGCAATCGCCATTCTTGCCGATTGGAACATCAAATTCCATTTCCGAATAGCATTCATAAGGCTGCGACTTGCGCAAATCCCAAGCAGCACCGGAGCCGCGAACCATCACACCGGAAAAACCCCAAGCCCAGGCATCTTCCAGTGTTACCACGCCGATATCGACGTTACGCTGCTTGAAAATGCGGTTTGGCGTAATCAGATCATCGAGATTTTTCACGGTTTGCAGAAATGGATCACACCATTTGCCGATATCTTCGATGAGCTGGTCCGGCAGATCCTGATGCACTCCGCCTGGACGAAAATAGGCAGCATGCATGCGTGCGCCACATGCGCGCTCATAGAATACCATCAGCTTTTCGCGCTCTTCAAAGCCCCAGAGCGGCGGTGTCAGCGCACCAACGTCCATCGCCTGCGTCGTCACGTTCAGCAGATGGGAAAGAATACGGCCGATTTCAGAAAAGAGCACGCGGATCAGCTGGCCGCGCTTCGGGACTTCGATCTTGAGCAAACGCTCCACAGCAAGCGCGTAGGCGTGCTCCTGATTCATCGGCGCCACATAGTCCAGGCGATCAAGATAAGGCACAGCCTGTAGATAGGTCTTGGCTTCCATCAACTTTTCGGTGCCACGATGCAGCAGGCCGATATGAGGGTCGACACGTGCTACAACTTCGCCGTCAAGCTCCAGCACGAGGCGCAAAACGCCATGCGCCGCAGGATGTTGCGGGCCAAAGTTGATGTTAAAGTTACGAACTTGAGTTTCAGCCATTGTTGGCTTCCTGACATTGTGCGGATGGATTGCCGTGCTCGCTCATCGGGCGGACCTCAATTCACCTTGGCCTTCTCATCGCCCGGAAGCACATAATCGGTGCCTTCCCAAGGAGACTGGAAGTCGAAGTTGCGGAATTCCTGCCTGAGTTCAACCGGCTCATAGACAACGCGCTTTACTTCGTCGTCGTAGCGAACCTCGACAAACCCGGTCAACGGAAAATCCTTGCGAAGCGGGTGACCCTCAAAGCCGTAATCGGTCAGAATGCGGCGAAGATCCGGATGACCGGAGAAGAGAACACCATAAAGATCATATGTCTCGCGCTCATACCAATCAGCACCGGGATATACAGGCGTAGCTGAAGGAACAGGCGTATCTTCATCGGTTGAAACCTTCACCCGGATGCGCAGATTCTGACGGGGTGAAAGCAAGTGATAAACCACATCGAAGCGATGTACGCGCGATGGATAATCAACGCCGCTAATGTCAATCAACGAGATGAACTGGCACTGCACATCGTCGCGAAGGAATGCCAGCGTTGCGAGCAGCGCATCAGCATCCACCTCTACGGAAAGATCACCATAGGCAATACCAACCGACTTCAATGTGAGACCCGGCTTTTCCGTCAGATAGGTCGCAAGTTCACTCAATGCTTCTTCAAACATCGCACCCACCCTATCGCTCGATCGTGCCGGTTCGGCGAATTTTCTTCTGCAGCATCAACACGCCATACAAGAGCGCTTCAGCAGTCGGTGGGCACCCGGGGACATAAATATCTACCGGAACCACCCGATCGCAGCCGCGAACGACAGAATAGGAATAATGATAGTAACCGCCGCCATTGGCGCAGGAGCCCATCGAGATAACATAGCGGGGTTCTGGCATCTGGTCATAGACCTTGCGCAGCGCTGGAGCCATCTTGTTGGTCAGCGTTCCCGCGACGATCATCACGTCGGACTGGCGCGGTGAAGCGCGTGGGGCAAAACCAAAACGCTCGCCGTCATAGCGCGGCATCGAGGTATGCATCATTTCGACCGCGCAACATGCAAGACCGAAGGTCATCCACATCAGCGAGCCGGTGCGCGCCCAGGTTACCAATGCATCAGCGGAAGTAACGAGAAAACCCTTATCGGCCAATTCATTATTGATCTCGCCGAAGAAAGCATCGTCAGAACCAATTGGCTTGCCCGTATTGGGATCAATGATGCCCTTTGGTTGCGGTGCCACAAGGGTGGTGGTGCTGTCGGTCAATCCCATTCCAGCGCTCCCTTTTTCCACTCATAAATAAAGCCGACCGTGAGGACGCCCAAGAATACCATCATTGACCAGAAACCGAACCAACCCACGTCACCGAACGATATCGCCCAGGGGAAAAGAAAGGCCACTTCCAGATCAAAGATAATGAAGAGGATGGAGACGAGATAAAAGCGCACGTCGAACTTCATGCGGGCGTCGTCAAATGCGTTAAAGCCGCACTCATAGGCCGACAATTTTTCAGGGTCAGGCGCGCTGTATGCAACCAGAAACGGTGCAATCAACAGTGCCAGACCGATTACCAGCGCCACACCGATAAAGATAACGATGGGCAGGTAGGAACTTAAGAGCTCGTTCATGATCCGTCTTTTTCTGCCTTGTGAACTCAGGCTGACAAGAATGCCATGTCATACACATGACTGCCGATAATGCACGGCAGATCGCGCCGTCTTTTGAAGTTGGCTCGATGGCCGAGGGTTAGCGCGTTAGCGCCATGCACGCAAGTGCAACAATCGTCGCGAAGCTGCGCGCGTATTATCATCCACACGCTATTCCGCCACGGAAATATCGTCTCATTTAGGCATTTTTACCCCCATTTTAGTGTAAAAAGGCCGCAAAAAGCTTTTTAGAATGATATTAATGTAGATTGCAGGTTGCAGCGGCCCGGCATGGCAAATCCCAACTGCGACATTCGGTCCTACAACCGATTTAGCCCTAAATGCGGACATGCATAAGTGGGCCGCAAGGCCCTTTTGACTTCCACGTGATTTGCAGACTTTACGCACTGGCAGAAGTTCAAATACCGGCAAGCGGTTCAAGGCCGAATTGCTGACCTTCTTCTGAGATCATCCTGGCGTGATGCGCCTTGCGGTCAAGCAAAGTTGACCATACCGCCACAGCCAGCCCCATGAGAGCCAGGGCAGCACCAACGAATGGCAAATACTGGTACGGAACGCCCAGAGTAAGCGCTGCCCCACCAATCCAGGCACCGGAGGCATTCCCCACGTTGAAAGCACCCTGATTGAGCGTAGCTGCAAGATTTGGTGCTTCATCTGCAGATTCGACGACTCGCATCTGCAAAGGTGGAACAATGATAAAGGTCAAAACACCCCAGAAAAACACGGTAATGATTATCGCTGTCGGCAAACCCGAAATCTCGGCCAAGATGACATGTGTCAGCACCAGCGCAATCAAAGTCCCTATAACGGTATGCATAAGTTTCCAGTCGGCGAGTTTACCGCCGATAACATTGCCGACAGTCATGCCCGCACCGAAAAGCAGGAGAACCCATGTTACTGCCGAGGTCGAAATGCCGGAAACATCTGTCAGGATTGGCTTGATATAGGTGAAGACCGCAAAAAGACTGGCCGAGGCAAGCGCCGATATTACCATGGCAAGCCAGACCTGCAGCTTGCCCAGCACCTTGACCTCGCTGAGAATGCCGCTTCCTTTCGGCTCATTCTTGGAAGACGGTACCAGCGCTATAATTGCAATCACAGCCGCAACGCCAATAGCGACAACGGCAAAGAAGGTGGCGCGCCAGCCGTAAACTTCACCGAGAGCCGTTCCAGCCGGAACACCAAGAATGTTGGCAAGCGTTAGCCCTGCAAACATCAGCGCAATAGCGCTCGCCCGCTTATGGCGTGGCACGAGGTTTGCGGCCACAACCGAGCCGATACCAAAGAAAGCGCCATGTCCGAAGGCAGTGACAACGCGGGCGATCATCAGCATCCAGTAATTAGGCGCGATGGCGCAAAAAAGATTGCCGACAACAAAGAGCATGGCAAGCCCTATGAGCACGGGCTTTCGCGGCAGGGAAGCCGTGGCTATTGCGATGATCGGTGCTCCAATGACCACGCCTAGCGCATAACCCGTCACGAGTAGTCCGGCACTGGGGATCGATACACCAAGATCAGCCGCAACTTCCGGCAGCAGTCCCATGATGACAAACTCGGTGGTGCCTATGCAAAAGGAAGCAATGGCCAGGGCAAGAATCGGTAAAGGCATAGCGAGCAACCGCAAATGAGAGAAAGCATGATGCTGCCTATTCCGCGATGGCTGCACAACCAATTTTTGTGCAATGCAGCAATGCATTATCGGATGGCTACTTAATCGCCATTGGAAATAGCGGTCAGCGCAGCGGCAAAATGAGAACGGTCCTACTGCTGGCCGCTTTCAATAGCCTTCAGATCTTCTGCCTGCTGCTGACGCAGCAAGCGGATTTCGGCCTGTTTGCGCGCAGCGGCCGCGGGATCGGCGGAAGGACCTCTTTGGCTGTTCTTTGCCGCAGTCGTGCGGTTGCGCAAAGCGTCTTTCTCTTCCGGCGTAAACTGGGTCGTTTCACCTTTAGGGTCAGGCGTAAAATGCGGATAGGTTCCGGTGTTGACCGGCCCTGTCATTGGAGAATTCGACATTGGCGCAGGGCTTGTATTGGCGCACGCGCTCAAGCCAACGATCATAACGGCGCTTGCCGAGCAGCGCATGAGCAGTTTGAGCGAGATTTTCATTGTGTGTCCTGACTCAGAAAAACGATATTTATCATGGCTACAATAAATGCACCTTGGAGGGATAGCACCAACTTATGTTATCATGTCAATAATGCTGATCGGGAGAATTGGCGGGAGGATGCCACTGTATGGATAATCAAGGCGATAAAAGCACAAAGATACCCAGCCTGGATCACTATGTGGTCAAGGACCCGGAGGCCTTTGCCCGCAATGTCGCCCATATGATCGAACAGGCTGGCAAAGCGGCCTCTGCCTGGGTCGAGCCGCGCGAAAAAGGCTTGAAGCGCGACACGCTCGCAGATCCTGTCACCGATATTGTCAAAACATTATCGAAGGTCTCCGAATATTGGCTCTCAGAACCCAGCCGCGCGCTTGAAGCCCAAACAAAATTGTTTTCGAGCTATATGGCGATCTGGTCAAACTCCATCAGGCGCATAAGCGGCGAGGAAGTTGAGGATATTGCTGCGCCGGAAAAGGGCGATAAGCGATTCACCGACGAGGATTGGGGACGAAACGCATTCTTTGACTTTTTAAAACAGGCCTATCTGGTCACTGCAAGGTGGGCAGGTGATCTGGTTGAGAATGCCGAAGGGCTCGATGATCACACGCGCCACAAGGCGTCATTTTACGTCAAACAGATCACAACCGCGGCTTCACCAAGTAATTTCCTTTTGACCAACCCGGAACTCTATAAGGAAACAGTTGCCAGCAATGGCGAGAATCTCGTTCGCGGCATGAAAATGCTTGCGGAGGACATTGTTGCTGGCGGCGGCGATCTTCGCTTGCGCCAATCGGATTTGACCAAGTTTGCTCTTGGAGAAAACGTGGCAACGACACCAGGAAAGGTCATCGCCAGAAGCGACGTTGCGGAAATTATTCAATACGAGCCCACCACCAAGGATGTGCTCAAGCGCCCTCTCCTGATTTGCCCGCCCTGGATCAACAAGTTTTATATTCTCGATCTGAACCCTGAAAAATCATTTATAAAATGGGCAATTGATCATGGTCATTCGGTTTTTGTCATTTCATGGGTGAACCCGGATCAACGGCACGCGCACAAGGATTGGACAGCCTATATCAATGAGGGCTTGCGCTTTGGCCTTGACGCAGTTGAGGCTGCAACCGGCGAACGGGCGGTCAATGCGATCGGGTATTGTGTAGGTGGCACATTGCTTAGCGCTGCGCTCGCTCTCTTTGCCAAGGAAGGCGAAGATCGAATCAAAAGTGCCACTCTGTTTACAACGCAGGTAGACTTCACCCACGCCGGTGATTTGAAAGTGTTTGTTGACGAGGATCAGATTCGCGCCCTCGAAAACGCAATGTCTGCGGAAGGCTATCTTGACGGAACCCGCATGGCGACCGCTTTCAATATGCTGCGGTCTGGCGATCTTGTCTGGCCCTATGTCGTCAATAATTACATGCGCGGGCGCGATCCCGTGCCATTTGATCTGCTATACTGGAATGCAGATGCGACGCGTATGAGTGCAGCCAACCACTCCTATTACTTACGCAATTGCTACCTTGATAATAACCTCGTTAAAGGAATGATGAAGCTGGCCGGCGAAAGCCTGTCACTGGCTGATGTGAAGATTCCCATCTACAATCTTGCGGCAAAAGAAGATCACATCGCTCCCGCATTGTCCGTATTCACCGGCTGCCAGTATTTTGGTGGCGACATCACCTATGTCCTTTCCGGTTCCGGCCACATAGCTGGCGTGGTCAATCCTCCTGCCAAGAACAAGTATCAATTCTGGACCGGAGATACACCTGTTGGTTCATTCGAATCATGGCTGGAGAAGAGTGTCGAGCACCCGGGATCATGGTGGAATCACTGGCATGCCTGGATAGAAAAACAGGATAATACGCGTGTCGCGCCGCGCATACCGGGCGAAAATAACGTGCAGGTATTGGCAGATGCGCCCGGCACTTACGTGAGAATACGCGTGTAATTACGCAGCTATAGCATTAAATTTCACTGTAACTTTCGATTAAGGACCATGGCAGGAAAGTGTCAGATCACGCTTTTGCCTCATTGTGTATATAGTTCGTGTCTTGTGCGGATCGCTAAAAACAACTAGTTATTGTTGCTCTCTGCCGGTGTATTTGCGCCTCAATAGAACTTCGTGGGCTTAATGCTCTTATAAACGGGCCGGATTGAATTATCGAATCGTGCCGGACGTCCAGACGGGGGAATCGTTGAAAACACTGCCGCGTTCAGTTTCAGCCTTACGGGCAAGCACAGTCGTATGCGTTATGAGCCTTGCAGCTCTTATAGCAACTTCTTGCACATCTACTGGCTCCAATCCCAGCGTTACTTCCGCATTGACTGTTGCCCCAACTGATCAAGCTGCTGCGAGCGATACCCAAACCTCCCTGCCCTCTGGCGGTAATGCGCAAGTTTCCCCTGAGGCGCTGGCATTGGCTGGATCAACAGAAACAAACGCCCTGCAGGCGGTCAATGGCGCGGTAAAGCCAGGCGAAAGCAAGCCTGAGCTCGCCAAGACGGATGCAAAGACCGATGTGGCGGCTGATACCGGGACAAAAACAGAAGAAGTACAAGTGGCAAGTGCAGCGACCGTTGTTGCGCTACCTCCCGTCAGGACTTCTCTTTTTGGAAGCATGACGAAAAAAACAGAGACTGCACCGGCTCCCGCGCCTGAAACACCTGCAGCGGCAGCAGAATCCACAAAGCCTGAACCCAAGGCTGCAGAAACAACCGTTGCGGACACGGCTCCTCCGGAAGAAACCAAACCGGCGGCTGCTACACAGAAGAACAATGGCGCACTTTTGCGACTGTTCTCCAATAATCGCTCCAAACCCGCCAATCAGCGGCTTGTTGCGGTAATCGAGCCTAAATCAAAGCCTGCCGGGGCATCTGAAAGCGACCTTCCATCCGCTGATTCCTTTGCTGGCCGGACTGAACATCTTGCATCCCTGCCCGGTGTACGGCCAAATGCTGGCATCCAGATCATGCAGCGCGATAGTCTCTATGAAGATGACGACATTGAAGCAGCGGGCGCTCCTGTAATTTTGGCTTCGGCGGCGGGTCTTGCACGCCTGGCACCCAATGGCCTGAAAGTTCAACGTGAAAGCGTTGATGTTGCCTGCCTGAAACCGCAACTGGTGGGCATTTTGAAGCTGATCGAGCGCAAATATGGCAAATCCGTCATTGTAACCTCCGGCTATCGCAGTCCTCCCTATAATCGCAAAGTAAACGGCGCCAAGGCTTCTCTTCATATGTCATGCGCCGCCGCTGATATTCAGGTCCCTGGAATCAGCAAGTGGGAATTGGCCAATTTTGCTCGCGCCATGACAGGTCGTGGCGGCGTCGGCACTTACTGTCATACCGAATCGGTACATGTGGATATTGGCCCGCGCCGGGACTGGAATTGGCGCTGTTCGGGCAGAAAAGGCTGATTCCAATTGGCTTTTCTCGTGGGGTTGACGGTTTCCGGGCAACCGTCTTTTCAATAAATTTCGCATAAACTGCACTTTTTCTAAAAAAGAATGCATTATGGGGTTGCGGCGGAAATACTGTTTCACTATAAGCCGCTTCACCGGAGGCGCCCATCGTCTAGCGGTTAGGACGGCGCCCTTTCACGGCGCAAACAGGGGTTCGATTCCCCTTGGGCGTACCAGTCTTTTTCCAATAAAAATCAGCACTTTGTACGGCAAAGATAATTGCCTGTGCTTTACGCATATAAAAACGGCCAGCTCTGGTGAGCGGGCCGTTATTTCAATCTCGGATAGATTAATTCGCTGGTGCAGGTTGCGATGGAGCAGGCTCTGCTGGGGCCGGAGCTGCCGGTGGGGTTGCAGGCTCCGTAGTGGTCGCAGGCGGGGTGCCTGTGTCTGCAGGCTTGTTATCGCAGGCTGCAAGGGAGAAAGCCGCCACTGCCATCAGAGGCAGGAAAATCTTGTATTTCATCAAAGTCCTCCTAACGTTTGTCCCTCCGCGCAGCATGTGACACTCTGAAGAATTAGAACAGCCCGGTTTTTTCAAGCTTTGTCACGACATGTTAGACAAAGTTATGAGGCTGAAATGGTGAGCTGGCATATCATAAATTGTTGCCACGATTCCCATCGTGACAACAGGACTCGCATTTTACCTCCAACGAGTCCGATTCTCCCACCCCAGAGCAAACTTACCTGCCTTTCCCAAGGCAGGTTTTTTGTATGACGGTCGCCATTGTACAAACGTCATTGGAACACATTATAGGCTCGTTTTCCGCTAGGATGAATTCATGCAGGAAATCACGAGTATGAATAATAATATCAACACTACATTGAAATTTCTCGCGGCCGGATTGGCCGCTGCGACCATGGTCCTAATGGCCAACACCACTTTCGCAGATGTCATTAATGCTGTGTTGCGAAACCACTGAATTTAAACCTATCGATTTAATGACCGGCTTGCGCTAGTTCTGCCGGATGATCTTTGCTTCCCCACTTGTTACCGGCACTTTGGTGCAGCGCTATAAACGCTTTCTTGCAGACATCGTTCTGGATGATGGCAAGGCTATTACCAGTTCGGTCCCCAATACCGGGTCCATGTTGGGTTTGACCGATCCGGGAATAAAGGTCTGGCTTTCCCATAGTGACGATCTGAAGCGAAAATACCCGCACACGCTTCAAATGGTTGAAGTCTCCGGGCACATAGTTGGAATCAATACCGGCATGCCCAACCGCATTGCAGAAGAAGCGATTATTGCCGGATTAATCCCGTCGCTTGCTGGTTATGCCGCTCTTAAGCGCGAACAACGTTATGGTGCCAATTCACGCATCGATATATTGCTCACCGACCCGAACCGTCCAACCGCCTATGTCGAAGTGAAGAACGTACACTTTTCGCGTACGCCCGGCTTGGCCGAATTTCCCGATTCTCCCACCGCTCGCGGCGCAAAACATCTGGACGAGCTTGGCAACATGGTGGAAACTGGCCATCGTGGCGTGATGCTCTATGTGATTCAGCGAGGAGATTGCGATCAATTGAGGATATGCGGCGATTTGGACCCGGTTTACGCGGCGGCTTTTGAGCGGGCGATGCGGCGCGGGGTTGAAGCTTACGCCGTAAAATGCCACATCACGCCTGCAGGTATCGCTGCAGTCAGCACGATGCCGATTATAGATTAACGTCAACCGGTCAGTTCAATGGTTACCTATCTCGACGCACAAAGCGCGCCCCTGAAAAATACAGGGCAAATTCGGCTTCATGGCCCCGAAGGCTTCGAAGCGATGCGTAAGGCTTGTCAGTTAACGGCACGCTGTCTGGATGAACTCGCCTCGATCGTAGCTCCGGGCGTTACAACCAACACAATTGACCGCTTCGTGTTCGAGTTTGGTGCCGATCAAGGTGCCCTGCCCGCAACGTTGAATTATCGCGGCTACACTAAATCCAGTTGCACGTCGATCAATCATGTCGTCTGCCACGGTATTCCTGATGACAAGCCGTTGCGCGAGGGCGATATCGTCAATATCGACGTTACCTATATCGTTGACGGTTGGCATGGTGATTCCAGCCGCATGTACCCGGTTGGCGAGATCAAACGCGCCGCAGAGCGGCTTATGGAAGTAACGCATGAAAGCCTGATGCGCGGCATTGCCGCCGTTCGTCCAGGCGCACGCACTGGTGCCATCGGCGCAGCCATACAGACCTACGCTGAAGCGGAACGTTGTTCCGTCGTTCGCGACTTCTGCGGCCACGGTGTGGGGCAACTGTTCCATGACGCACCTAATATCCTGCATTACGGCACGCCGAACGAGGGTGTGGAAATGCGCGAAGGCATGATTTTTACCATTGAGCCTATGATTAACCTTGGCCGTCCGCATGTGAAGGTTCTTGCCGATGGTTGGACCGCTGTTACCCGCGACCGGTCACTGACGGCTCAATATGAGCATACTGTGGGTGTCACGAATGAAGGCTGCGAGGTTTTCACCCTGTCTCCGGCTGGCCTGTTCGCACCTGGATTAAAACTCGGATAGATGGAAGCCGTATGAGTGAAGAAAAGCCCAACCTGACCTTCTTCCTCAACGAAACTTCCGCAAAACTCTCCTCAGAACAACCTGCCGTTGATATAAACAGGACCTCGCGCAACGCACAGCCGCAGTCGGCCGAAGTCGAACCCATTCCGCACTACGTCGGACATCGCGAACGCATGAAGGAGCGGTTTCAAAGCGTCGGCCACGTCGGCTTTGCCGATTATGAAATGCTGGAAATGTTGCTCTATCGCTCCATAAGACAGGGTGACACAAAACCTTTGGCGAAGGCACTCATTGCGCGCTTCGGCTCTCTGGCAGAAGTCCTTGGGGCACCTGAGCACCTCTTGCGTGAGGTCAAGGGATGCGGTCCAGCTATTGCCTTCGACCTTAAGTTCGTCTCCGCCCTCACCCACAGGATGATCCGCAGCGAAATTCGCGATAAGATCGTGCTTGGTTCATGGGCCAAAGTCATGGATTACTGTGTCGCAGCAATGGCTTATGAGTCACGGGAACAATTTCGCGTCCTGTTTCTGGACAAGAAGAACGCCCTTATCGCCGACGAGGTCCAACAGGTGGGTACTGTCGACCACACACCTGTTTATCCGCGCGAGGTTATTGCTCGCGCCTTACAGCTCTCTGCCAGTGCTATCATTCTTGCACACAACCATCCCTCCGGCGATCCGACACCATCGAAAGCTGATATTGAGATGACAAAGACAATCGCCAATATCGGCACACAGATGGGTATTGTCGTGCACGATCACATCATTATCGGCAAAAGCGGGCACGCCAGCCTGAAAGGGCTTGGCCTCTTTTAGGCTGGCTTACTTTCAAACAAATAGACCGCACTTGTGTCCGTCGAAGCGGCGCTGCCATTGCCAAAATCGGGCACTGAATATTTTGATAAGGTGCGCAAGCGGTGGTGAGGCAGATATTCTCTTCCGGGATCACCTATGAGCACTTTGATACCTGCGGTGATGCATCTGTCGAGATAGGCAACGACCCTTCCGGCAATATCTGACGCATAGAACAAGTCACCCACAGCAATCATATCCACCTCTGGCGGATCATCGTCGAGAATGTCCTTACAAATTGTGTCGATGTTCACCGCATTAACCGCTGCATTCATACGGCTCGCTATAGCAGCGTAAGGATCAGTATCGACGCACACCACTGTGGTTGCTTGCGCTTTGGCAGCCGCAATTCCAACAATTCCGGAACCTGCCCCCAAATCGAGCACATGCAAGCCCGCGACCATTGCCGGATGGTCTAAAATATACCGGGCTAAAACTGTCCCGCCCGCCCAGCGATAGGCCCAGTATGGCGGATGATCATTGCCATATATGTCTTGATTTCCAAGTTTACCCAATCCGCTTGCTGGATGCGCCGTATAGAGCAATATCTCCGCCACAGCAGGAGTGGGCAGAATATGCAGGTTCTCCAAAATGAAAGCGCGTGGATCAGCCAAGGGGGCGCCGAGGTGAGCCAATTTGGGTTTTTTCAATTTCAACTTTCTGGGCTGTAAATATTAAACTAGGCTATCGCCCTGGGATGGAAAGAAAAACGGCCCCGCAATGCGGAGCCGTTTTTCTTAACTGGCGATAAGCCGCTTACCGAGAAGCTTACGCTTCGTCTTCAGTCTTCTTCTTGGCTGCCTTTTTTGGCGCTGCCTTTTTGGCAGGCTTCTTGGCTTCGCCGGACTTTTCTTCCGACTCGTCTTCAGCCATCAACTCTTCCTTGGTCACCTTCTTGTCGGTGACATTGATGCTGGCGAGCAGGTGGTCAACCACCTTCTCTTCGAAGATCGGAGCGCGAAGATTGTTGATCGCCTCCGGTGTCTTGCGGAAGAATTCATAAATCTGCTGTTCCTGACCAGGATACTGACGAACCTGATCGTAAACGGCGCGCTGCATTTCTTCTTCGGTTACTTCGATACCGGCCTTGTTGCCGATTTCCGACAGAACGAGGCCAAGACGAACACGGCGTTCAGCAAGCTTGCGATATTCGGCGCGTGCTTCTTCTTCCGTTGTATCTTCGTCTTCAAAGGTCTTGCCAGCCTGTGCAAGGTCCTGACCGATCTGAGCCCAGATATTGTTGAACTCGGCGTTGATCAGACGCTCTGGCGACTCGAACTGGTATTCGCCATCCAGCGCATCCAGAATCTGACGCTTCACTTTCTGGCGTGTGAAAGAACCGTATTGGCTCTCGATCTGCTCGCGAATAACCTGACGCAGACGATCAGCACTTTCAATGCCGAGCTTCTTTGCGGTTTCGTCGTTGATTTCGAGTTCGCCTGGCTTTGCAACTTCCTTGACAGTGATGTTGAAAGTAGCGTCCTTGCCTGCAAGATGAGCAGCCTGGTATTCAGCCGGGAAAGTAACCTTGATCTGCTTTTCATCGCCAGCTTTTACGCCGATCAATTGATCTTCGAAGCCTGGAATGAACTGGCCGGAGCCAAGAACCAATGTTGCATCGCTATCTGCGCCACCGTCGAAAGGAACATCATCGACCTTGCCGAGATAATCCATGGTAACGCGATCGCCGCTTTCAGCCTTGCCCTTCTTCGTTTCGAAGGTCTGGGCAGAGCTTGCAACACGCTTAACCTGCTCTTCGACTTCCTCATCGGAAACGTCAACGATCTCGCGGGTAATGCTGATCTTGGAAGTGTCTTTGATTTCAATCGCTGGCAGAACTTCATAGTTAAGCGAGAATTCAAAGTCGGCTTCGCCGGAAAGAACCTTGTCAGCTTCCTTTTCGTCTTCGGTCATGACGACTTCAGGCTGGGTAGCCGACTTTTCGTTACGATCCGAAAGAATGGTGCGCGAAGAATCGCTCAGGATTTCATTGACGACTTCAGCCATGAATGACTTGCCGTACATCTTGCGAAGGTGGCTCATTGGCACCTTGCCGGGACGGAAGCCATTGATGCGCGCCTTTGCGCTGGCACCCTGGAGGCGTTCGGAAAGCTTTGCTTCCAGATCCTTGGCCGGAACAACGACCTTGATCTCGCGCTTCAGCCCTTCATTGAGCGTTTCAGTAACCTGCATGTCCAAACCTTCACTTTTTTAACATTTGTCCCGCCGTCGCCGGCTCGTTCGCCAAATTGCGGGAGAAAAACTGTTGCCTATGTGGCTTCGGGTGCGGATGAGCAATTTTTGCTTGGCCATCCACGCTGATTCTATTGCCGTATTTCCAACTCAACTCTCGATTTATGCCACGCATTGTATCACAGACTGTGGCACAAAGTTGGGTGAGAAATCGCACCTTCACCGACTGGTCGCTCCCTTTACTCGGCTCGGGTATAAAAATCAATGGCACTGCCATGCAGGCTGGCAAAATAGCATTGTTTGGTGCCGCTACGGCCTGAGATTGCAGGGTGACAAGAAAATGGAACTATGCAAATCTATTCATGTGGGGATTTTCGGATAGGTCAATTATGGCTGCACTATGTTAAAATTGTGCAGAGCCCTCTCGTAAACGCTCCCCGCCAGCATTATGTGACTTCGCTCTACTCGACCTTATCGTCCGCAAAGACTGATCAAAGTTGATACCGTTTCAGCATTGCTGACACACCTTTGCGACACGCGTGGGACGTCTTACTGTCATGGAGGCCTACCCTTTGTCACGATCACTTTTAACAATAATCAAGGTTGGTTTGACAGCCGCTCTTCTGTCCTCTGGTGCTTCATTTGCCCAGGAAGCAGCGGCCCCGCCACCTCCCCCGCCGGTATCGGTCGCCAAGCCGGTCGTCCGTGATGTCGTTGACAGCGACGAATTCATTGGCCGCTTTGAACCTGTTGATGAAGTATCCATACGTTCCCGCGTCGCCGGATATCTCGACAAGATCGAATTTACCGATGGTGCGCTGGTTAAAAAAGGCGATCCGCTTTTTACAATCGACCAGCGACCTTTCGAAACAGCCCTGTCGCAGGCGCAGGCCTCGCTCGAAGTGTCAAAGACCACGCTCGTCTATGCCGAAGCGCAATTTAAGCGCACCGAGTCACTGGCTGCAAACGGCACGCTTTCCGCTTCGCAACTCGACGACAGGCGCCGCGACTTCATTTCGGCTCAGGCAAATGTCCGCGGCGCAGAGGCAGCTCTTGCCCGTGCGCAGCTTGATCTTGAATATACAAAGATAACAGCCCCCTTGAGCGGGCGCATTGATCGCCGCCTGATCTCCGTTGGCAATCTCGTTCAGCCAGACCAAACGATCCTTACGACAATCGTCTCACTCGACCCGATTGATTTTTACTTCAATGTCGATGAGCGTAACCTGCTTTCCTATGCACGCACCGCTCGTGAAAACGGCAGCACCTTGCAGGAAGGCGCCTCCGGTCTGGAAGTCACCGTCCGGCTTACCGATTCCGCCGAGCCGCCCGTAAAGGGCAAGGTTGATTTCGCGGAAAATCGTCTGGATGACCAGACGGGCACAATGCGTGTGCGTGCTCGTTTCAGCAATCCGAACTTCGTTTTGCAGCCAGGCCTGTTCGGCCGCGTCGATGTTGCCGCATCCAATACCTATAAGGGTATTTTGATCCCGGATGAAGCAATCGGCTCTGACCAAAATGAACGCATCGTCTTCACAGTCAGCGAAGATGGCACTGTAACCCCGAAGCCGGTTCGCCTTGGACCGAAGCTTCATGGCTACCGCGTGATCCGCTCCGGAATGACGGGCGATGAAACCATTGTGGTGAATGGCCTGATGCGGATTCGCCCCGGCGTAAAAGTCAAGCCGGAACTGGTGGTGCTACCACCGGAAGCTGTAACGGCTGATGCGACCAAAGCGCCGGAGGCTGCGCAATGAGATTCGCGCACTTTTTCGTCGACCGGCCGATCTTTGCGAGCGTTCTTTCGATCGTCTTGCTGATCGTCGGCGGCATAGCTTACACACAGCTGCCAGTTGCGCAGTACCCCGAAATAGCCCCGCCAACCATTGTCATCCGCACTTCCTATCCGGGCGCCGACGCTGAAACCATTGCCAACACGGTGGCGACACCAATCGAGCAGGAAATCAACGGCGTTGAGGGCATGTTGTATATGTCCTCCTATTCCACGGCCGATGGCTCCATGGCATTGACCGTGACATTTCGGCTGGGAACAGATCTCGATAAGGCGCAGGTTCTTGTACAGAACCGCGTGTCCATTGCGGAGCCGCGCCTTCCGGAAGAAGTCAGACGTCTTGGTATCACCACCACCAAAAGCTCGCCTGATCTCATGATGGTTGTGCATATTCTTTCGCCAAATGGTCGTTATGATCAGCTTTACGCCTCCAATTATGCACGCTCGCGCGTTCGCGACGTGTTGTTGCGTCTGGATGGCGTCGGCGATCTGATCATTTTCGGTGAGCGAGAATACTCGCTGCGTATCTGGCTCGACCCTGAGAAACTCTCAGCCTATGGCATGACATCAAGTGATGTTGTGC
This sequence comes from Phyllobacterium sp. GQ127, assembly GCF_059758635.1. Classification (NCBI taxonomy): domain Bacteria; kingdom Pseudomonadati; phylum Pseudomonadota; class Alphaproteobacteria; order Hyphomicrobiales; family Phyllobacteriaceae; genus Phyllobacterium; species Phyllobacterium sp. GQ127. The sequence continues at coordinate 426,412 of NZ_JCAXDZ010000001.1, read as the reverse complement.
AATCGCTGCGAGATCAGAATGTGCAGGTTTCGGGCGGTTCCATTGGCGGTCCGCCAACCTCCGGCACCAATGCGTTTCAATATACTGTCACCACTGAGGGCCGCTTCAGCGATGCCCGGCAGTTCCGCTACGTCATCGTCAAGGCGACAGAAAGCGGGCGCCTCGTGCAGTTGCAGGATGTGGCGCGCATCGAACTTGGTGCCAAGGATTATGTCACCAACTCCTATCTGAACGGCAATCCGGCAGTGGCCTTGGGTATTTTCAGCCGCCCGGGCACCAATGCCCTTGCTGCTGCGGATTCAATCCGAAGCACAATGGAGGAACTTAAGAAGGATTTTCCTGACGGGCTGACCTACGATATCGTTTACAACCCCACCGAGTTCATCGCGGAATCGATCAATGAGGTGTACAAAACGATCATTGAAGCCGTCATTCTCGTGGCGCTCGTCGTCCTTGTCTTCCTGCAATCGTGGCGCACCGCGATCATACCGATTGTCGCAATTCCCGTCTCCCTTATCGGAACGCTGGCATTGCTGCTCGCCTTCGGCTTCTCGCTCAATATGCTCACATTGTTTGGATTGGTCCTTGCCATCGGCATTGTCGTCGACGACGCCATTGTGGTTGTCGAAAATGTCGAACGAAACCTTGCAGCCGGCATGACGCCCAAGGAAGCCTCGCACGTCACTATGGACGAGGTCGGCACCGCCGTTATTGCCATTTCGCTGGTGCTGATTGCGGTCTTCGTACCGACTGCTTTCATTCCCGGCATTACGGGGCAATTCTACCTGCAATTTGCGATCACAATCGCAGTGGCAACGGCAATCTCCGCTCTTAATTCGCTGACACTTTCGCCAGCGCTTGCTGCGATTGTGCTGCGGCCACACAACCACAGCGAATCGAAAAACCCGGTTGCCCGTTTTGGCCGGGCCATGGCCAATGGCTTCAATACCGGCTTTGACAAGATGGCGAATGGCTACTCTTGGGTCATTCGCCACCTCGTCAGTTCAGCCATTGGTATCACGGCCTCCCTGCTTGTCTTTGTCGGGTTGCTTGTCGCCACATGGTATATGGCAACCGCTGTTCCACGCGGCTTTATCCCGACCATGGATCAGGGTTACGCCATCGTCGTGGTGCAGTTGCCTGACGGTGCGTCTCTCAATCGAACCGATGCAGTCATTGAAAAGGTTTCAAAGATCGTTCGGGACGTGCCGGGTGTAAAGAATGCCGTCGCCTTCTCTGGCTTTAACGGCGCGACTTTCACCAATGCGTCAAACTCCGGCGTGGTTTTCGCCGCCTTCGACTCCTTCGAAAATCGCCTGGAGGAAGGTCATAACGCCAACCAGATTATCGGTCAGCTTTATGGCAGTCTGCAAAGTATTCAGGAAGCCTTCATCATTGCCGTTCCTCCACCCGCCATCAGCGGTATAGGCAATTCCGGCGGCTTCAAGATGCAGCTGCTGGACCGTGACAGCTCCGACATGCGCCGCGTGCTGGCCCTGGCCTATCAGATGATGGGCGAAGCCGCACAGACACCGGGTGTAACTGGCGTTTTCACCACCTTCTCTGCCTCCAGCCCGCAATACTTCCTTGAAGTAGACCGGGACAAGGCAAGAGCGCTTAATGTGCCCATTCCAAGCATCTTCGAAACGCTTTCGACAAATCTTGGAACATCATATGTCAATGATTTCAATGCTTTCGGGCGCGTTTATCAAGTTCGTGCGCAGGCGGATCAGCAATACCGCCTCGACCGGCAGGATATTTTGAACCTGAAGGTGCGATCAGCCACGGGGGCGCTTGTTCCGCTTGGCACATTGATCGAGATCAGGGACACCACAGGCCCGTCGCTCGTGCAGCGCTACAATATGTACGTATCCGTACCGTTGCAGGGCAATGCTGCTCCGGGCGTGTCGACTGGCGCGGCTCTTGATCAAATGGAAGCGCTGGCCGCCAAAACGCTGCCACAAGGCACATCGTTCAATTGGACGGAACTTGCCTTTCAGGAACGCGCAACCGGCAATACGGCGGTGTTTATCTTCGCCCTGTCTGTCATCTTCGTGTTCCTGGCCCTTTCAGCCCAATATGAAAGTTGGGTATTGCCGCTGGCAATTATCCTGATTGTTCCACTGGCTGTCCTAGCCGCGCTGATAGGTGTGGCGTTGCGCGGGATGGACAATAATATCCTCACGCAAATCGGGCTCGTGGTTCTCATTGGTCTGGCGGCGAAAAACGCCATTCTTATTGTGGAGTTTGCCCGTCAACACGAGGAAGAAGGCGCAAACCCGGTAGAAGCAGCGATCGAAGCCAGCCGCTTGCGCCTGCGTCCGATCCTGATGACCGCCTTTGCCTTCATCTTTGGCGTTGTACCTTTGATGATTGCAACTGGACCCGGTGCGGAAATGCGTCAGTCGCTCGGAACAGCGGTGTTCTCCGGAATGCTTGGGGTCACATTCTTCGGTCTGTTCCTGACACCGGTGTTCTACGTCGTGCTCAGATCCTTCCGGCGCAAACCGAAACCTGCGGCAGAACAAGCCGCAGCGCATTAAAATAAAAGCGCGGGGCCTTAACTGCCCCGCGCTTTTGCATTGGCTTCAATATTCTATGGGAGACGATATCGATAGGCCGGTGAAAGCATATCGCGCGTCTTATATGTGAATGCGGCACGCTCGCTTGGCGTAAGATTGATGTCGCGCAGCATATAGGCATTCAAATCCCCAGGGTCGCCTGCCGGCACTGAAGTCTGCTTGGAAAAGCCCGCCCAAAAAACCGCAAGCGAACTCAATCCGAATAATCGCAATTCGGTCATGACACTCTCCATCAAGCTATTAATTGTCCTGTTGTGTGGACAGATGTATTATCTTATTAACAGGCATACCAACGCGAATTTGATGATTAGACATCAATAGATTTAATGGCTCGACATGACGTCACTTCCTCTTGGTTCTATCCGGGTTTTTGATAGTGTTGCGCGGTTGCAGAACTTTACGAAAGCAGCCGATGAGCTCAACATGACCCAATCGGCCGTCAGCTATCAGATCAAATTGCTGGAAGATTTTGCCGGTACGCCCTTGTTTCAGCGCCGCGCACGCGGCGTTACCTTGACGCCGAAGGGCGAAGTAATAGCGCCGGTGATACGCAGGGCTTTGGCTGATATGGGCGAGACATTCCGCGCCATTCGCGAAGAACAAAATTCCGTGCTGGTTATTTCAGTCATCCATACATTTGCCAGCAATTGGCTGACGCCGCGCATTACCGATTTTCAAAACCTGCATCCCGAGGTTTCGGTGCGCTTCGATATTTCCTCCCGCTTGGTTGATTTTTCCAGTGAGGGAATCGACTGCGGCATCCGGCTCGGTCGTGGAAACTGGCCAGGCTTGACCTCACATCGGCTTTTATCGGGCGGTTTCACACCCTTGGCCAGCCCCGCCTATCTTGAACGATATGGCAGACCGCAAACACCGGCAGACCTCCTGCAATGTCATCTGATCACGCCAGACGATAATTGGTGGCCCGTCTGGTTTCGCCAAGCAGGTGTCGAAGGGCCATTGACCATGACCAAACCCGGGGTAACGATTGATACCCAGCAGATTATCGGCGGATTGGCATTGTCCGGCGGCGGCGTCGGACTGGTTTCTTCAGCTTTTTTCCAGAATGAAATAGAGTCGGGCACGCTGGTAAAGCTTTTCGATATCGAAGCCTCAACCGGCACCAATTATTATCTGGTCTATCCCGAAGCCGGGCAATTGCCAGCCAAGGTGAAGTTCTTTCGGGACTGGATCATAGACTGCTCATGCAACACTAAGTTTTGACGATACGATCAAGCAACACGACATCACTGTCCTTGTAGATTGCACGTGAAAACTCGTTGAACCCGAGTTTTCCGGCCAGCTTTAACGAAGTGTCGTTCCAATGATCAATCATGCAAACGGTTCGCTCGGATATTTTCCGGGCATCGTACCATTGCAAGGCCGCGTACGCTGCTTCTGACGCCAGGCCTTGGCCATGGCGGGTATATTTGATCCTCCACAATGCCTCCGGAACTCCGTCGAAAGCCGGGCCATTGGCGCGGTGAAACCTTGCCACCCCCGTTTCTCCGACCAGCTCCCCGGTTTGACGGTCGATGACCAGAAGCGGACCATAGCCAAAAACGTTCCAATGCCCGATCCAGCGCAGCAGCCTGTCCCAGCTTTGCTCATCGGTAAGTCCGGGCAAGACTTGAACACCCTCGCTTAGGTTGGGATCATTGATCCATATCGCCTTATAGAGTTCGAAATCCTCAATACGTTGCGGGCGCAACAAAAGGCGGCTTGTTTCAATCATGATCAGGTTTCCCCCACATGCACGCGAGTTTATCTGTCCAGTGCCTTATTCTCAATTGTGTTTGGAAAGATTGTGGTGCGGATAGAGGGACTCGAACCCCCACGGTCTCCCGCCAGAACCTAAATCTGGTGCGTCTACCAATTTCGCCATATCCGCATCCGAGGCACGTAGCCGAACCTCAAGCGCGGGTCTCTATAGCACCGTCTTTCTGAGGGTCAAAGGAAAAAGCCGGGTAATCGACACTATTATTTCAAACCCGTAATTTCCCGCTTATTTCTAATAGAGGGGTTCCTCGTACAGAACCTTTCCTTCGCTCCTTAAAGCCCGGATCTGAGCATCTCCCTCATTCGATACGGCAATAACGACATCGATCTTTCTCTCGCGCTGCTGTTCTTCGATTGCCAGGCCCTTACCTTCCGGAACGTAATAGCGCTCAATGCCATAATCGACATGATAGGTGTTGTCGGAGGCAAAATAAGCGTAGTTTGGCGTACGTCCCCGAAGCTGCACTTCATCGGGCTTCAGGTCAGTGCGGGCCTGCCACGAAGCACTTGCAAAGTTCCAACGCTCATCTGCCCCTTTGACCAGTGTGACATAGACGTCAATGAGGCCCTTCGCCTCCGGGCGCGTGCCGGATATCTTGTCGATGCTGACATTGGAGATATCATAGGAGAGGATCACATAGTCTCCGCGCAGGAAATCCCGGGGATCAATGGGCTGGCTTAGCAGGATCACGTCTTTGCCGCTCCGCAGGATGGATGCGCGCTGCTCAACCATTGCGTATAAAGCGCCCGATTGCAGCAAGGCGACGATAATACCCAGCCAGATAATGCGCTTGCCAGTGAACATCAGGCGGCTCCTTCCGCTTGCGCAATCTTCTTTTGCAGCCGCCGCTCCATGCGCACAACAAAGGCGGCAAGCAGCAATACCAGCACGCCCGCACTCAAGAAGAAGCTCGCGGTTCCGATAAGCGTCCCTATCGTCTTGAATGCCAGATAAAGCACTTCGAGCGAAAATACGGTGTAAGACATCCATCTGACGGCAAGATTGCGATAACCGGAGAGAACCAGCCCGGCAATCGCACAGGCCAATATACCAAAGCCGATAATGACCTGATCGCTTACTTCACTATCGAAGCGATCAAACTGAAAATAGCTCAGCACCAGAAGAAGCATCAGAAACCCGTAAGCGCCGATTGCCTTGCTCCAGCCGGTGAGCCGTTGCAGCACTGCAGTCGACAGCGCATCGCCAAGAAAGAGCGCCCCGCCCGCCATAGCGGCGAGCCACAATATCCAATCACCGCTCAAATCATCATAAAGGGCGAAAACATAGGCCATCAGTACAAGCGCGATAAAATGGCGGGCGATCTGCGCCTTGGTATACCAGACAAGTCCCGCACTGATGAAAAGCAATACCGGCAGAAGCCAGCTATAGGTGTGCGAGTCATTGGTATCCAAAACCATGAAAAGGTAGAGCGCAGTTATCGCCACCCCGGTTGCGACCAACACAGGCGAGCGTAGCAAAAGCGCCGCAACCATTGTTCCCGCCGTCCAAAGCAACGCGGCTTCCGTTGCATCGCCTGATAAATGATACATCTGCCCGATGAGCGCTATACCGGCTCCAAAGGTGATTGCAGCAATCAGATAAAGCGCCTGACTAAAACGATTATCGCCGAGGCTCGCCCGCCATGCGCCGCCAACATAGCCGATCCATAGCACCAGGATGATCATCACGACGCGAACAAGGCGCGGCATTACTTCCCAATTTGCCGCGACGAGCGAAATGATGGCAGCACCCAAGAGAACTGCGCCGAGCACCGCAAGAATCCCGCCAAGGCCAAAGCCGGAGCGGGTTTTCTCTACGTCCTTGCGCAAAAGATCGGCTGTCACCTCGTCTATCAGACCTGCCTGCTGCCAGCGGGTAATGTGTTTTTTGATGCCGATCGAAAATGCCACGAAGTGCTCCTGAGTCGTACAGGGATTCAAATAACGCCAGCGACAGGAAAAACGCAATTGCCACCGCAGTGCCGAACCGATCGCGATTTTGACATTTGTGCGCCGCAGCAATTAAAATCGATTAATGATGCAATGCAACATATGCATAGCTGATCTGCAATCTTGTCTCTGCAAATTCTGCATGGGCTGCACTATCTTCAGTTCAACGATCAAGAGTGATCAACCGAACAACAACCGAAGTGGTGATTGAAATGAACCTTATCCGCTCTTACAGCAACTGGCGCCGTTATCGCGACACGGTTACTGAATTGAACCGTCTGTCGACCCGCGAACTTAGCGATCTGGGCATTGCCCGTTCGGACATTCCGTTCGTCGCCAAGAAGTCCGCAGTACGTTAATAGTTTGACGAATATCGCCGGGGCTTTACCTCCTCCCAAAGCCTCCCGCGATCAAAGCCCGGCACTCCTCCTCCCAGCCGGTCTTTATATAACGACACCCACCGCACCTCCTCCCGCGGTGGGTGTTGTTGTTTGTAGGATGCGCTGACATCAGCGTTGCCCGCCATAACCCCGCTCTTTCCATTCCGACAAACGCATCACATCTGGCGCCCCTCCTGCTGGTTCGTACCAGGAGTCAACGGCCCAGGATGTACCCGAGCGATCCCGCAACACTGCGGTGAAATGCGGATAGCGGCCATCGAGGAAACTCCCGCGTGAATCCCTGTTTCCCACTGTGTGGTGGCGCAACAGCCCGGCGCGCTGCAAATAGCTGAGGAAGCCGCCTGTATTGGCTGCCTCGTCGACGCAATCCATTTGGCCTCTCTCGCGCCCTTGGCCAAAATCCATTTTCGGGCGATCCCGGATACCGATTATTTGAGCGCTGCGACGCTCAAATATCTGCACAGCGCGCCGCACCGCAGCCCGTTCGGCTTGTGCCGACTTGCCTCCGCTCTTCATGATTGACGCGATTCTGCCGCGATCGGCAGGAGAAAGCGTCACACTGGTTTTGAACGTACAGCCATAGCCATGGCAAACGCTGAATGTTTGCGCATTGGCGTTTGATACGCATGCCCAGGCAATGGCAGCGGGCAAAATAAGAAAGGCATATCTCATCATGAGAGAATATATCAGAAATTGCCTTTCGGCCTGTTGAAGAAATTGTGTTTGCAATGACGGGGTGGAAACCCGCATCGTCACGTCCTACATTCAAGCTCCCACCTCAATAATCCCCGGGAGTTCATCATGGAACAACGTCGTCTTGGCCGTACGGGCCTCACTATCGCTCCATTGGTCTTTGGCGGAAACGTCTTCGGCTGGACCGCCGACAAGAAAACTTCCTTCGATCTGCTTGATCGGTTCGTTGATGCGGGCCTCAACGCCATTGATACTGCGGATGCTTATTCGCGCTGGGTGCCGGGCAATGAAGGTGGCGAGTCCGAAACCATAATCGGCGAATGGATGAAAGAACGCAAATCCCGCGACAAGGTGGTGATAATCACCAAGGTTGGCTCCGATATGGGACAAGGCAAGAAGGATTTGTCTCCCGCCTACATTGCAAAGGCCGCCGAAGCCTCCTTGAAACGGCTTCAGATTGAAGAAATTGACCTTTATCTTTCGCATTGGCCGGATCCGGACACACCATATGAAGAAACCCTTGCCGCGCACGAGAAGCTGCTCAAGGCTGGCAAAATCAAATCAATGGGCTGCTCCAATCTCGACGCTGATCAATTGCGGAAATCGCTTGATGTGGCCAAGAATAAGGGGCTGCATCGCTACGATGTTTTGCAGCCGGAATATAACCTTTACGATCGCGCAAGCTATGATGGCCCACTGCGCGATCTCTGTATGGCTGAAGATATCGGCGTCATCACATATTTCAGTCTCGCGAAAGGCTTTCTGTCCGGCAAATATCGCAGCGAAGCCGATCTTGGCAAAAGCCCGCGGGGCGGCGGTGTGAAGGATTATCTCAACCCCCGTGGAAATCGTATCCTCGCAGCCCTTGATGATATATCCGCCAAGCATAAGGCAAAACAGGCCGAAGTCGCATTGGCCTGGATCATCCACCGCGATGGCGTAACTGCACCAATTGCCAGTGCAACATCGCTTGAACAGCTTGATAGTCTGATCAAGGCGGCCACTATGGAACTCAGCAAAGATGATCTGGCGACGCTTGATACTGCCAGCGCCTGATCTGCCCTAGGCGTCATGAAAGCCGTCACAATCACCTGTGACGGCTTTTTCATTGAAGCCAGCAATCAAAAAGACTATTGGTGCGCCATGTCACATAAACCCGTACACATTATTGGCGGCGGTCTCGCCGGTTCCGAAGCATCATGGCAGCTCGCAGAGGCTGGCATTCCCGTTATCCTGCACGAAATGCGTCCTGTTCGCGGCACAGATGCCCATAAAACGCAGGACCTTGCAGAGCTCGTATGCTCCAACTCCTTCCGTTCCGATGACGCCGAAACTAATGCTGTTGGCGTGCTTCATGCGGAAATGCGTCTGGCCAATTCACTCATTATTGCCTCTGCCGATGCCCATCAGGTTCCGGCCGGCAGTGCGCTTGCTGTTGATCGCGATGGTTTTGCGCAAGCAGTTACCGCGAAAATCGAAGCTCATCCACTTATCACTATCGAGCGCGAAGAAATTACCGGCCTGCCGCCAGCGGAGTGGGACAAGGTTATTATCGCCACCGGCCCGCTGACGGCGCCTTCACTTGCCGAAGCAATCGGCAATGAAACAGGGGCGGACTCCCTCGCCTTTTTCGATGCAATTGCACCGATCGTGCATTTCGATTCCATCGATATGAACACTTGCTGGTTCCAGTCGCGCTACGACAAGGTTGGCCCCGGCGGCAATGGCAAGGACTATATCAACTGCCCCATGTCAAAGGAGCAATATGAAGCCTTCATTCAAGCATTGATTGCGGGCGACAAGACCGAATTCAAGGAATGGGAAGGCACGCCCTATTTCGATGGCTGCCTGCCAATCGAGGTCATGGCAGAACGCGGACCGGAGACATTGCGTCATGGACCGATGAAGCCAATGGGTCTGACCAACGCCCATAATCCGACAGTGAAAGCCTATGCGGTGGTGCAGTTGCGTCAGGACAATGCGCTTGGCACGCTCTATAATATGGTCGGTTTCCAGACCAAGCTGAAATATGGCGCGCAGACTGACATATTCCGCATGATCCCGGGCCTTGAAAATGCGGAATTTGCCCGGCTGGGTGGACTGCATCGCAACACTTACCTCAATTCACCGATTTTGCTTGATCCGACCTTGCAACTGAAATCCCGGCAAGGACTGCGGTTTGCCGGACAAATCACGGGATGCGAAGGCTACGTCGAGTCCGCCGCTATCGGACTTTTGGCCGGCCGTTTCATGATTGCCGAGCGTTTGGGTCAGCCTGTGACACCACCTCCTGCAACGACGGCTTTTGGTGCGCTTCTTGGACATATTACTGGCGGGCATATCGTATCGGATGAAGAACCCGGCAAACGTTCATTCCAGCCAATGAATGTTAATTACGGGTTATTCCCGCCGATTGAAGCGCCCGTCTCTGAGGGCAAGCGTTTGCGTGGCAAGGAAAAGACCAATGCCAAAAAACGCGCCATGAGCGCCCGCGCACTGGCAGATTGCCGTGCCTGGCTTGGCCTGCCCGCTGTCGCCGAGGCCGCTGAGTAACCCAATTTATTCAGCAGTAGCGCTTTGCGTGCTTCGACAAGCTCAGCATGAGGTGACATTGCGCCTGGCATAATAGTCTCAAAGATTGCAGGATTTAGCGTCCTGCAATCAGACCCCATTCCTCATGCTGAGCTTGTCGAAGCACTCAAATTGCTTTTGCAAAGGTGCTTTAAATATGCAGCGCGTGTCCCAGTGCTTTCAGCGCAGCTTCCTGGAAGCCCTCGCTCTGTGTTGGATGGGCATGGATTGTCCCGGCTATATCTTCCAGGCGCGCGCCCATTTCCAAGGCCAGTGCAAACGCTGCTGACAGTTCGGAGACTCCGGTTCCAACCGCCTGAATTCCCAATACAAGATGATTGCCCGCAGCAGCAACCACACGGACAAACCCCTCCTCGCCTTCTTGTGTCATGGCGCGGCCATTGGCAGCAAATGGGAACAGACCAATTTTGACCTCGTGCCCGGCCTGCTTTGCCTCTTCTGGCGAAAGGCCGACAGTCACGATTTCCGGATCGGTAAAGCAGACAGCTGCAATGGCTCGCTTGTCCCAGCTGCGATTATGCCCGGCGACGATTTCTGCCACCATCTCGCCTTGTGCCATGGCACGATGGGCCAGCATTGGCTCGCCTGTCACATCACCGATGGCATAGACGCCGCGCATCGAGGTACGGCACTTGTCGTCAATGCGAACAAACTTTCCGTCCATGTCCAAAACAACTTCCTCAAGCCCCCAACCGGTGGTCACAGGCTTGCGGCCGACAGTTACCAGTATTTTATCCGCTGCAATCCTGTCATCCTTGCCATCAGCCGTTTCGATGAGCAGGGCATCACCCTTGGCGCTCATCCCTTTTGCTTTAACTCCGGTAAGAACTGTCATACCTAAGCTATTGAGACTCTTCACGATTGGCCGCGTCAGCTCTGCATCATATTGCGGCAGTATTTTTGCTTGCGCTTCAACAACAGTGACCTTTGATCCGAGTTTGGCATAGGCAGTGCCAAGCTCAAGGCCAATATAACCACCTCCCACAACCACCAGTTTTTCGGGCACAGTCTCAAGTGAGAGAGCTTCGGTGGATGAAATGACATTGCCGCCAAATGGCAATGAAGGCACCTCCACGGGCGCAGAGCCTGTTGCGATTACAATGTTTTCAGCGCGGATGATTTGCTGGCCCGTAAGGGTTTCCACTTCGACGGTTTTTCCGTCGCGGAACTTTGCCCTGCCCGTGACGATCTTCACATTGGCCTTCTTCAAAAGTCCGGCTACGCCGTTGTTCAAACGGCTGACAATTCCGTCTTTCCAAGCGATAGTTTGCGTGAAATCGATTGCCGGGTTGCTGACGGATATGCCTAGAGGCGTCTGATTTGCTGCAAAATGCGCAACCTTTGCAAATTCATCAGCGGCGTGAATCAACGCCTTGGAGGGTATGCAGCCGACCATCAGGCAAGTGCCGCCGACCTTGGCCGCTTCAACGATCACCGTATCAACATTCAGCTGCCCGGCACGAATAGCGCAGATATAGCCACCCGGACCGGCGCCAATGACCAGCAGTTTGCAGGAAATATCCTTCATGGCTCAGTCCTCAACAAATATCATGGCTGGCGTTTCGAGAAGAGCCTTGATGCGCTGGATGAATACGGCGGCATCCCAGCCGTCGATAACCCGGTGGTCGAAGCTTGACGACAGGTTCATCATCTTGCGCGGTATGAAGGCAGTGCCGTCCCACATGGGCCGGATCATGATCTTGTTGACGCCGATGATTGCTACTTCCGGGTGATTGATCACAGGCGTGGTCACCACGCCGCCCATGCTACCGAGTGAAGTGATCGTTATCGTCGAGCCACTCAGCTGTTCACGTGTCGCTGTACCCGTTTTTGCAGCATCTGCCAGCAGATTAACCTCTGCAGCACAGTCCCAAAGCGTTCTTGCCTCGGCATGTCTGACCACCGGCACCACGAGACCGCCAGGCGTCTGCGCGGCAATCCCGATATGCACGCCCCCATGCTGATGAATAATATTCGCCTCGTCATCATACAGAGCATTGAGCTGCGGCTGATCGGCAATGGCCTTGACCATGGCCCGCATCAAGAACGGCAAGATCGTCAGCTTGGCCTGATCCGGGCGCTTTTTGCTATTCAGGGCTGCCCGCAGCTCTTCCAAGGATGTCACGTCGATTTCTTCGACATAGGTAATATGCGGAATCCGGGATTTCGCGATTGCCATTTTCTCGGCAATCTTGCGGCGAAGCCCGACAACCTTGATCTCCTTGACGGAATTGTCCGGGCTGAGCGCTGCACTACCGGGTTTCTGCGAGCCGCGCGCGAAGAAGGCATCAAGATCTTCGTGAGTGATCCGGCCTGCCGGTCCTGTACCGCTTACTTGACGCAAATCAACGCCGGAATCACGCGCACGCTGGCGTACAGCTGGAGAAGCCAAAGGCTTTTCACCTTCGCTACGGGGCGCGCTCGTATTGAAAACAGGTTTGGCAGCGGGCTTTACAGTTTCCTGTGGCTTTGCAGCAGCTGTTGCAGGCTTGCTCTCGGACTTTGCGGCCTCGGCAGGCTTTTCATCCGGTGCGGGCGCTTCAGCCTTGGCAGGCTTGGAGGGCTCCGCGGCGGCTGATGCGTGACCCTCGCCGTCGATCTTCAGGCGAATAATCGGCGAGCCGATCGGAATGACCTCACCGATCTCACCGCCAAGCCAGATGATCTCGCCATCGACCGGCGACGGGATTTCCACCGTTGCCTTATCGGTCATCACGGCGGCAAGAACCATATCCTCGCGTACCAGATCACCGACCTTTACATTCCATTCGACAAGCTCTGCTTCTGCAACGCCTTCGCCGACATCCGGCAGCTTGATGACATATTCGCCCATCTTAGAGCCCCTCCAGCGTTTCAACCAGCGCACGCCCGACCCGCGATGGCCCGGGGAAGTAATCCCACTCCTGGGCATGGGGATAAGGCGTGTCCCAACCGGCAACGCGAGCCACCGGCGCTTCAAGCTTATAGAAACAATGTTCTTGCACGAGTGCCGCCAGTTCCGCGCCAAAGCCCGATGTCAAGGTCGCCTCGTGAACCACGACACAGCGCCCGGTTTTTGAAACGGATTCAATAATCGTTTCGAGATCGAGCGGGAGTAATGTGCGCAGGTCGATGATTTCCGCATCAATATTATGTTCCGCTGCAGCGGCCTCTGCCACGTAAACCATGGTGCCATAGGTCAGGATCGTTAGCTGTGAGCCTTCACGGCGCTTGATAGCTTTGCCCAGCGGCACCGTATAATGACCATCAGGCACTTCGCCGAGATCGTGCTTGGACCACGGCGTGACTGGCCGGTCGTGATGTCCATCAAACGGACCATTATAAATGCGCTTGGGCTCAAGGAAGATCACCGGGTCCGGATCTTCTATTGCTGCAATAAGCAGCCCCTTGGCATCATATGGGTTAGACGGCACAACCACCTTCAGGCCCGAAACATGGGTAAAAAGCGCTTCCGGGCTCTGGCTATGTGTTTGCCCACCGAAAATGCCGCCGCCCACCGGCATGCGCACGACCATCGGGCAGGTAAAGTCGCCATTCGAGCGATAGCGCAAGCGTGCAGCTTCCGAGACAATCTGGTCATAGGCGGGGTAGACATAGTCGGCGAATTGGATTTCGACACATGGCCGCAGACCATAGGACGCCATGCCAATTGCAGCTCCGACGATGCCCGCCTCATTGATGGGCGCATCGAAACACCGCGTCTTTCCATATTTTGCCTGCAGCCCTTGCGTGCAGCGAAAGACGCCACCGAAAAAGCCGACATCCTCGCCGAACACAACCACGTTTTCGTCGCGTTCCATCATTGTATCCATCGCATCGCGGATGGATTCGATCATTGTTTTACGTGGCATTTGGCTTAAACCCCCGCCTGCTGACGTTGACGGCGCAGATGCGGAGGCATTTGTTCATAAACACCCTCGAACATATCGCGCGCTGATGGCTTGCCTCCGGCATGCAATGTTCCGAAGCTTTCGGCTTCTTTCTGCGCAGCGATAACTGTGTCGAGTATCTCGGCTTCGGTCTGGGTATGACGCTCTTCCGACCATGCGCCGCGTGCAATCAGGTGGTTCTTCAACCGAACAATAGGATCGCCCAGAGGCCAGGCTTCCGACTCCATCTTGGGCCGATAAGCAGATGGATCATCCGAGGTCGAATGCGCGCCGGCGCGATAGGTGACATATTCCACCAGCGTCGGGCCCAGATTGCGGCGCGCGCGCTCGGTTGCCCACTGCGCCACTGCAAAAACCGCGAGGTAATCATTGCCATCGACGCGCAGCGCCGGAATACCGAAACCAAGGCCACGCGCTGCAAAGGTACCTGAGCCACCGCGCGCAATGCCTTGAAATGTCGAAATCGCCCATTGATTATTGACGATATTGAGAACTACCGGCGCCTTATAGGTTGAAGCGAAAACCAGCGCGGCATGGAAGTCAGACTCGGCCGTTGAGCCATCGCCGATCCATGCGGCAGCTATCTTGCTGTCTTTCTTGATGGCGGACGCCATGGCCCAGCCCACACCTTGAATATACTGGGTGGCCAGATTGCCAGAGATCGAGAAAAAACCGTGTTCTTTGGAAGAGTACATGATTGGCAGTTGCCTGCCCTTCAACGGATCGCGCTCGTTGGAGTAGATCTGGCACATCATTTCGACCATGGGATACCCGCCGGCGATCAACAGACCAGCCTGACGATAGGTCGGAAAATTCATATCGCCCTGCACCAGCGCCTTACGGAAAGCGCAACTGACTGCCTCCTCGCCAAGATGCTGCATATAAAATGAAGTCTTGCCCTGCCGCTGGGCGATCTGCATACGCGCATCGAACGTGCGCAGCGTCATCATATGGCGCAGACCTTCAACTAGTTGATCGTCGGTCAGCAGATTTGCCCATGGCCCGACTGCCTCGCCTTCAGGGTTAAGCACACGAATAATCGAAAATGCGAGGTCACGCATGTCTTCAGGGTTTGTATCGACATCGGGGCGTCTCACCGAGCCTGCATCGGGAAAGGTGACGTTGGAAAAATCCGGCGTACCGCCCGGACGCACAGCCGGTTCAGGGACGTGCAGACTTAGCGGGCCAAACTCAACACTACCATTGTCCGACATTATGCAGACCTCCCAATCGATTATGCCTTTGTCCATAATAGCATAAAAGACCAATGGGACGGCAACGGGCCGTTTGGCACAATCGAATTGCTGTATCTAGAGTTTTGAATCAGAAGTCAGACATAAACGCCTGATTTAATTAGGTTTACCAGGTATGATAATGGAAATCCCGGCTTTCAATGCCAATAAAAAAGCAATGATGCGCCGGTTCTGGTGCGGCGCATCGATTATTTCATTCAAAGAGTGGCACTATTTTGTAATGAAATGTTCGATCAAGCGGTCAGAAGCCTATGCCGCCGCTATCGACAACATGCTTCGGCGCGCATTTTCGCGAATAGCATCGCGGTGAATACCGTTGAGCAAGGAAAGCAAATCATCATTTGCGGCGGCGGGAACAGCCCCTGCATAGGCTTCTACCCTCGCGATCTGCTCAATCATTGCGCGTGCGACATCATGCAAACCCAGCTTGCGCTTGCCGTTGATAATATCGCGCCATGCCTGAACTGCGGTGCACAGGGAAGCGTGTGTGCTTTCGGCCAAACCTGCAGCGCTAAACAGCGCCCCCAGCACGTTCGGACGGCCATCAATGAGCAGGCCGCGCACGCGACTATGCTTGTAACCGGACAGCGCAACAAGGATCGCGCCGAAGAAATCGATCTGTCCTTTCGCAACCACCCGAATGACAAAAGCTGTTGTTATGTCACCGCGCAGTTGTAGGTGTTCAACGAGAGCCGGATATTCTTCGATAGGCGTTGCGGCAACGAGGCCGATGGATGCTTTAACACAGGCATCATGTGTCATTCGTTCCGCTCTGCGACCTCCCATGAGTGCCTGCACAATATCCATCTGGCACAGCGCCTCTGCGGTCTTGACTGCAAGCGAGTGGCGGCAATCGGCTGGCAGGCTTTCATGATCGACGAGCAATGCACGTACTTCGGCAATATGTCCTGACCGTTCAAGCAGCCGACGATAACTCACCGGCATTATTTTCGCCTGTGTATTGGCCAGCAGCTCCAGTATGGCATCGATCTCGCCAACTTCGATAATGGCGGCACAAACAGTTGGCGAAACGCGTGCCCGACCGGCAATGACGCGTTGCGCCTCTCCGCAACCACTCACAACACAGTCAATCAGGTCGCTATCGCTGAGCAAAACCGAGCGGCCGAGCATATAGGTCGAGATTTCAATCTGGTCGCGTGCGAGACTAGCAACGATATGGGCAGGAGCGCGGACACTTGTAGAAAACGCCTCAGCCAGCGCGAGGCGCACTTTTGGCGAAGAATCGTCCAGCAGGAGCGTTAGTACAGCCTCTGTCGCGCAACGCTCATCATTGTCGAGTTCTGAATGCAGATAGATATGCGCCAAAGCCGCCGTTGCATGACAACGTTGCGCCACTGACGCATTCTCGATCATTCTGAGATATTGCTGTACCGGCATCCCTTATCGCCCCCATTTTTTCTAGCAAAAGCCTAGCGGAAAAAGGTTTACGATCAGTTCACCATATCCATTAACCATGACGACAAGGGTTTTGCCCCTGTTGCGATCCGCAGAGCACCGTCATAATGTCCCGCAAATCATTGCGGAGGTTCGAAATCATCATGGCTGGATTGTATCTGGAAGAGTTCGAGGTCGGACGCGTTTTCAATCATTCGCTTCGCAAAACGATCACTGAAAGTGACAATATGCTATTTTCGGTCATGACATTGAACACCCAGCCGCTGCATATTGACTTTGATTTTGCCAGCAAGACAGAATGGGGAAAGCCTCTCGTCAACTCATTGTTTACGTTGGGTTTAATGATCGGTATTTCTGTCAATGACACGACGATTGGCACGACAATTGCCAATCTCGGCATAACCGATGTCACTTTTCCTTCCCCGCTATTTCATGGCGATACAGTACATGTTGAGACTGAGGTTATTTCAACACGCCCGTCCAAATCCAAGCCTGATCGCGGCATTGTCGAGTTCGAACACCGTGCCTTCAACCAGCATGGTGTTCTCGTTGCAAAATGCACGCGGCAAGCCATGATGAAATCAAAGAGTGCGGCGTGATGCGCTCGCTCCTGTTTGTTCCCGGCGATTCGGAGAAGAAACTTGAAAAAGGACTCGCCAGCGAAGCCGACATGCTTTTGATCGATCTTGAAGATTCGGTAAGCGCAGAGCGCAAGGCCGCCGCGCGGCAGATCACCGCTGATTTTCTGAAATCGAACCGCGGTACGGCCTCGCCTCGCCTTTTCGTTCGCATCAATGATCTCTCCAGCGGTTTCGCCGATGATGATCTTGCCGCCATTATGCCGTCGCTGCCCGTTGGCATTCTTCTGCCCAAATCCAATAGCGGTAAGGATGTGACGCGGCTTTCGGTGAAACTGAATGTGCACGAAGCGCAGGCAGGGCTTTCTGAAGGCGTCACGCAGATCATTGCAATCATTACCGAGACTGCAATTGGTACCTTGTCTGCAGCCACCTATCCGGATGCATCCAAACGATTAATCGGCCTCAGTTGGGGTGCGGAAGACCTTTCGGCAGTTATCGGCGCAACCGCGGTGCGCAACGAGGCGGGTCATTACACGGACGTGTTTCGCATGGCTCGCGCCTTGACAGTCCTTGGCGCATCCGCCGCTGATGTTGCGGCCATTGATACGGTCTACATCGACTATCGCAATGAAGAAGGTCTTGCCCGCGAATGCACCGAAGCCGCGCGCGATGGTTTCACAGCCAAACTGGCAATTCATCCGGCCCAGGTCGCAATCATCAATCAGATTTTCACGCCTTCGGCTGAAGCGGTCGATCAGGCAGAGCGTATCGTTGCAGCCTTTGCGGCTGAGCCCGCTGCCGGTGTAATTGGTATTGATGGTAAAATGTTCGACCGCCCGCATCTGAAGCGGGCGGAGCGGCTCATTGCCAGAGCGCGATCATTTTGATCTTACGCTAGCCTTTCCACGGCCCCGAATATTCGGAAAGTACCGCATCCACTTCCGGGCGAGGCCGCTCCGGCACTTTCTGCGCGCAAGTTCCAATATGAACAAACCCCGTGACCCGCTCATGTGGGGCCAGCCCTAGCAGCGCCCGGCCCTTTTCGTCCGACGAGTACCAATTACTGATCCAATTGGTGACATAGCCCAATGCATTGGCAGCCAGGCAAAGCTTCATCGCCGCCGCACCCGAGGAAAGAAACTGCTCCCACTCCGGAATATGATGTTCAACTGGAGAGAACACCACACCAATGACCAGCGGAGCGCGAGCAAAGCGCTTCAGTTCCTGCTCGCGGCGTTGTTCAGTCAGTGGCCCTTCACGTTCTTCACAAAGTTCGGCGAGATATTTCCCGACTTCGACACGTGCATCACCCCGATACAGAATAAAGCGCCAGGGCGTCAGACGACCATGATCCGGCACACGCGAAGCAATCGTAATGATCTTGCGAATCTCTTCGTCAGATGGTCCTGGAAGGCCGATGGCCGAGATCGGGGTGGAGCTTCGTGTCGACAAAAAATCGAGGATTGGATTGGATGAGGAAGTGTTCATGGAATAATCGTAGCGACCCTGTTGCACTATTGCGCGGACAATGGCTTCGTTTTGTCGGTCAAGTAAAGACATGAGAGCGAGAAAAGCCTTGAAATTGCCATCGGCTTCGGATCAAAAGCTTGCATGGGCGTATTCCAGACAATTGCCACGGGCAGCATTTTCCGCAAACCCTTGTTTGCTATCGCGGCATGTGCGTGTCTGGCGTCGGGACCAGTCGCATTTGCACAGTCGCTGACACCGGATTCACCGGAAGTCGCCCCGCTTGAGCTACCCACCATTGCGCCGCCCGCCGGTAAAGGCGATATACCTAAAATTCCCAACCTGAATGAGTATGCCAATCCAAAGGCTCCGCAGAACAATCCGCTGGTCAATGAGCCCGAGCTTGTTCTTACTGCAAAACTTTCAGACGAGAGTGAAGCGATTGGCCGGGGGCTGGTATGGCGGGTATTCTCACCCGATCCAGGCCCCGACGGCAAGCTGGCGCTTCTCGCCACTGCCAAAGGCGGTACCACTTCGTTCAATCTTGCTCCCGGCAGCTACCTGATCCACGTCGCCTTTGGCCGTGCTGGCGCAACCAAGCGCATTTCCATGACACGCGCCAAGCGCACTGAAACAATGATTCTCGATGCTGGCGGGATCAAGCTTAATGCTGTGCTTGCTGGCGGTGGTCGCATTCCTCCCGATCGTCTGCGATTTTCGATTTATGAGGATCATGAAGACGCCAATGGCGAACGCGCTTTGATCATTCCCGATGTCAAGCCGGACAGCGTTGTCCGTCTGAACACTGGAACCTATCAAATCGTGTCAAACTACGGCACGGCGAACGCCGTCATTCGGTCTGACATCCGCGTTGAGGCAGGTAAAATCACGGAAGCGAATGTTGAACACCGCGCGGCACTGATGACGATGAAACTGGTGCGCGAAGCTGGCGGCGAAGCGCTTGCCGATACGGCTTGGTCTGTTCTCACCACGTCAGGTGATATTGTCCGGGAAAGCGTGGGGGCTTTCGCATCCATGGTGCTTGCGGAAGGTGATTATGTCATCATCGCCAAGAACAAGGACAAGATTTACCAGCGTGACTTCAAGGTTGTTGCCGGTCGCAATCAGGATGTGGAGGTCATCGCCTCCAATGGCGCAAGCACGGCGGCAAGCGCCAACCAGCCGGCGAAAGGCGAAGAGCCGCTGGACTGACCCCTAACATCTGCTCAAAACAGGCTGCATGGCTGCTTTGCGTGGTTCGACAAGCTCACCATGAGGAGCGTGGTGAGCTAGCATGCCAATCTCCCCCTACCTCAAATCCCTCCCACCTGATGCATGCCAGCCTCCACCTTTCCTCATGGTGAGCGTGTCGAACCACGCATCACACATTTGCAAATCTTGTTTGCTCGGTAACATTCAGCTCATCGCACATTGATGGATTTGCCGGGGAAAAAGGCTAAATCTCGCTTATTAGCTGCATAACCGCTTTGCGTGGTTCGACGGGGCTCACCATGAGGAAGTGTGGGGATTGCAGGGGCAAATCTCCTGCGCTGGAAGCTGGCGGGCAATTCACCACCTTCCTCATGGTGAGCTTGTCGAACCATGCACCACATGCGCAAATTCACCACATGCCAGCGACATGAGTATTGAGCTCTTATTTGCTCGATGAACCCGGCTGCAGCGAAAAAACAGCATTATAGAGATATTGCAAAAGCGTCTGGCGATCTTCCAGCACCTTCAATTCATCCCAACTGATGATATTGCCGATCCGCACATTGATGGATTTGCCGGAAAGACGCCGGAATTCTCGAATCAACAATGATATGCGCAGCGTCATCGATACTTTGCTGGCGAGGTGAAATAGCCAGCCATTCTGCCCGCTGAAGTAGACTGGAATGACAGAAGCCTGTGCTTGCCTGATGAGCTTGGCAGGGAATATTTTCCAAGGCAGATCTTCCGCACGACCAAAACCCTTGCGCGCTGTCGCAACACCGCCTGCTGGAAAGACAATGATTGTCACGCCTTCCTTGAGCAAGCGCACTGCTTCGTGCCGCGTTGCCATGTTCATCGCCATGGCTTCCTTGGTTTCGTCGAAACATACCGGCAAGGCATAAGGGCGGATTTCCGGTACTTTCAGCAGATCATTATTGATCAGCACGCGGAAAGGCCTGCCCAATTGTTCGGCCAGCGCCAAAGCTGCGATGCCGTCTCCAATACCGAATGGATGATTAGCAATAAGCACCAGCGGCGTGTCAGGCAGATTTTGCGGCGGCCACTGATCGGGGCCCTCAAGCCTGATGTTGATCAGTTCCATCATGCGGCAAAAAACATCGATACCAGCAGGGACGATCTCAGTTCGCCATACATTATACAGCCCGACATAATGATTTCTGCCCGAGATCGCCTCAATCGAGCGGATCAGCCATTGCGTAAGGCGCGTCTGAGTATCGTTGGCATAGGAAAGTTCGGAAAACTGCACCGCGTGAAAACCCCGGAGGTTAATTCGGGGATTATCCCGGATATTTGTGACAGCGCGATGAAATCACCGCGCTGTCAACGGCATTGTCATTCGGCAGCCAGACGCAGAAGATCGGGAGGCGTAGCCTCGTGCTTCAATTGCTGTATTGCCTCGTCCAATGAGAGAGAAGTCTGGTTTTGCGAACCAAGACGGCGCATATTCACTGTTCGCTCTTCCGCTTCACGCATGCCGCAAACGAGAATCACCGGAACTTTCTGCAAGGAATGCTCACGCACCTTGTAGTTGATCTTCTCATTGCGGAAGTCGGTTATGACCTGAAGACCTGCGGCTTTCAGCTCCTTGGCGACCTGACGGCCATAATCATCGGCTTCCGTCGTGATCGTCGCAACCACAACTTGCACCGGCGCGAACCATAGCGGCATGTGACCCGCAAAGTTCTCGATCAAAATGCCGAGAAAGCGCTCCATGGAACCGCAAATGGCGCGATGGATCATAACCGGCTGCTTCTTCTCCGATGTTGAGTCGATATAAAATGCACCGAAACGCTCCGGCAGGTTGAAGTCGACCTGAGTCGTGCCGCATTGCCACTCACGGCCAATAGCGTCCTTCAGGGTATACTCGAATTTGGGGCCGTAAAACGCACCCTCGCCCGGCAGAATTCCAGTTTTGATGTCGTTTGACTGTTGCTGGATCTGCTCAAGTACGCCGGTCATGACCGCCTCGGCACGGTCCCATAATTCATCCGAGCCGACTCGCTTTTCAGGACGTGTCGAGAGCTTGATCGTGATGCCTTCGAAGCCAAAATCCTTGTAGACTGAAAGAATGAGATCATTGATGCGCAGACATTCGGCGGCCATCTGCTCATCCGTGCAGAACACATGCGCGTCATCCTGCGTAAAGCCACGCACACGCATCAAACCATGCAACGCGCCTGATGGCTCATAGCGATGCACATTGCCAAATTCTGCAAGGCGCACCGGCAGATCGCGGTATGATTTCAGGCCATGCTTGAATATCTGCACATGACCCGGACAGTTCATCGGCTTAAGCGCAAAGACGCGTTCATCGTCGGTCTCGTCGCCTGCGACCGTGACCTTGAACATATTGTCACGATACCAGCCCCAGTGACCGGAAGTCTCCCAAAGCGACTTGTCGAGCACTTGCGGTGCGTTGACCTCCTGATAGACGCCATCAAGCCGCCGACGCATATAGCTGACCAGAGACTGGAACATGCGCCAGCCCTTGGCATGCCAGAACACGACGCCCGGCCCCTCTTCCTGGAAATGAAACAGGTCCATCTCACGGCCGAGCTTGCGATGATCGCGCTTTTCTGCCTCTTCCAGCATATGAAGATAGGCGTTGAGATCATTATCATTGGCAAAGGCTGTGCCATAGATGCGGCTCAGCATCGGATTATTGCTATCACCGCGCCAATAGGCACCTGCAACCTTCATCAACTTGAAGGAGTTGCCGATCTGCCCTGTTGAGGCCATATGGGGTCCACGGCATAGATCATACCAGTCGCCCTGCGCATAGATTTTCAGGTCCTGCCCTTCGGCAATCGCATCAACGAGCTCAACCTTGTAGACTTCGCCCTTTTCGGCAAAGACCTGACGGGCCTTTTCACGCGACCAGATTTCCTTGGTGAAAGGCTTGTTGCGGGCGATGATCTCCCGCATCTTCTTCTCGATCAGCGGAAGGTCTTCCGGCGTAAACGGCTCGTTCTTGGCAAAGTCATAGTAGAAACCGTTTTCGATAACCGGTCCGATAGTGACCTGCGTTCCGGGGAAAAGCTCCTGGACCGCTTCCGCCAGAACGTGCGCGCAATCATGACGGATGAGTTCAAGCGCGCGCGGATCATCACGGGTCAATATTTCGATAGCGCCTGACGCACCAAGCGGATCAGACAAATCGCGGACCGTGCCATCGACAGCATAGGCCACAGCTTTCTTGGCGAGCGATTTTGAAATGGATTCTGCAAGTTCCGCACCGGTCATGGCGGCGTCATATTCACGCTTTGAGCCATCGGGGAATTGCATGGATACAGTTTTGGCAACTGCTTGCGACATAAGACTTCTCCTATCCAGTCCCGCCAACGATTGCGGGTGGTTTTCTAAAACTCCCGGATTTCTTATCCGGTCGCGGACTTCTAAATGCAGATTGCTTTGAGGTAAAGAGGTTTGGGATAAAAGCATGCATAGATCATGTGCGTGGTTCGACGGGGCTCACCATGAGGAAACTCGTGGATTGCAGAAAGTTGAATTTTCCACGCTGGAGACCATTATTGCAGCACACCGATCTTCCTCATGGTGAGCTCCGTCGAACCACGCATAGCGATTGTGCAGCCAACGCTACTCCTCGCCGCGCTCCTGGCGCAGCTTTTGCCAATATTCCATGCGCTTGCGGATTTCCCGTTCGAACCCGCGCTCCGGCGGATCGTAGAAGCTTTGCCGTCCAAGCGCTTCCGGAAAATAGTTCTGCCCGGAAAAGGCGTCAGGCTGGTCATGATCATAGGCATAACCCTTGCCATAACCCTCACCCTTCATCAGCTTTGTCGGCGCATTGAGAATATGTTTGGGCGGAAGCAGTGAGCCATTGGCTTTGGCCGCTCCCATTGCTGCCTTATAGGCTGTATAAACCGCATTGGATTTCGGCGCCGTAGCGAGATAGACGCAGGCTTGCGCCAGCGCCAGTTCACCTTCAGGCGACCCCAGATAATCATAGGCATCCTTTGCTGCATTGCAGATGACCAGAGCCTGCGGATCGGCAAGGCCAATGTCTTCGCTTGCCATGCGAACGAGCCTGCGTCCCAGAAACAACGGGTCTTCACCAGCATCGAACATGCGGCACAAATAGTATAATGCCGCGTCGGGATCAGAGCCGCGCACGGATTTATGCAAGGCAGAGATCAGATTGTAATGGCCATCCTGCCCCTTATCATAGACAGGAGCGCGCCGTTGCACGATCTGCTGCACCCGTTCCGCATCAAAAACCTCGCCTTCACGCGCCGCGCGCCAAACCTCTTCAGCCAGCGTCAAAATTGCGCGGCCATCACCATCCGCCATGCGTACCAGACTTGCCCGCGCCTCGTCATTCAACGGAAGCGCTTTGCCCTCATGGCTTTCCGCCCGCTCGAGCAATGCCACAAGACTGGTTTCATCATGGGGTTTAAACACCAGAACCCGCGCCCGCGATAGCAAAGCCGCATTGAGTTCAAAGGAGGGATTTTCCGTCGTGGCGCCCACCAGCACGATCGTTCCATCCTCCATGACCGGCAGAAATGAGTCCTGCTGGGCGCGGTTGAAGCGATGAATTTCGTCAACAAAGAGCAATGTCTGGCGGCCGGACATTTTCCGTGACCGTGCCATCTCAAAGACCTTTTTCAGGTCGGCCACACCGGAAAATATCGCAGATATCTGCTCAAATGCGAGATTTGTCTCATTGGCGAGCAGCCGGGCAACGGTGGTCTTGCCTGTTCCGGGCGGTCCCCAGAAGATCATCGATCCGAGCGAACCGGAATCGATCATCCGCGTCAGCGCGCCTTCCGGTCCCGTCAGATGTGTCTGGCCGGTGACCTCGCTCAGGTTACGCGGTCGCAGGCGGTCAGCAAGCGGCCTGCTTCTGTCCGAAGCAGGATCGCCGCTTACTGAAAATAAATCCGCCATGCTCTTGCTGCCTTGTCGCGTCTAAAGCAATTCCAGCAAAAGTGTGAAGCGGTTTTGCGTCCGAAATTGCGTAAAAAAGTTTAGAGCGTCGTTTTTAAAAAGCAAAACGCTCTACCGAATGATCTGACGAATTATGGCACCCCCGCGCTCAAATTCGAAGCGCCAAAGCGCGGGATTGGTCGACATTGCCTTGCTAAGATCGGCAATACTGTCAATTGAGGTGCCATTTATGCCCCGGATAATATCGCCGGGTTGCAAACCGATACGCGCAGCTGGAGAGTTTGGATAGACCTTGTCAACAGCAACACCGTCCGTCCCCTCCGGCAAGCGCAAACGCGCGAGGCTTGCAGGGCTTAGCTTGAGAACAAGTGCACCCGAAAGCGGGTTCTTGCCTTGAATCATCAGTTTATTGTCCGCAGAGTCAGGATCGGGCTTTTGCAAAGTCACTGAGACGGACTTTTCCTTGGAACGGCTCAATATGTCGAACTTGACTGTCTTGCCGATGCCCGCCGTCGTCATGCGATATCCAAGCCCATCCGGATTTTCAATGCGAACGCCATCAACATTCAACACCACGTCACCAACCTGCAATCCGCCTTTATCAGCCGGGCCACCTTTGGTGATATCGGTTACGAGCGCGCCGTAAGGCTGTCTCATTCCAAGACTTTCGGCCACATCAGCGGTCACGTTTTGGAAAGCAGCACCGATATAGGGGCGCTCGAATGTGTCTGCGCCGCCCTTGGCTGTATCAACAACTGCGCGCACCATATTGGCCGGTATGGCAAATCCGATTCCAACGGAGCCACCGGACTTGGAGAAAATTGCGGTATTCACGCCGACAAGTTCTCCATCCATGCCAATCAAGGCGCCGCCCGAATTACCGGGATTGATGGCCGCATCGGTCTGAATGAAAAAATCAAAGTCGGAAATACCGACGCGCGTGCGCGCCTGTGCCGAGACGATGCCGCTCGTCACAGTCTGACCGACACCGAACGGGTTACCGATAGCCAGAACCAGATCACCCACCTCAACCTTGTCGGAATCTGCAAGTTTCAAAGATGGCAGCGGTTCGCCGGCATCAATTTTCAATATGGCCAGATCTGTCGACTCATCCTTGAGAAGGACTTTCGATTCAAACTCGCGGCCATCTGACAGCGCGATTTTTACGGTGTCAGCGTCGCGGATGACATGATTATTGGTTACGATAATGCCCGAACCGTCCACAATCACGCCGGAGCCAAGCGATGACTGAACGCGAGGCGGACCGCTAAACTGTCTCCCACCGAAGAACTGTTCAAAAAATGGATCCCCCGCAAAAGGCGAGCGTTGCTGAACCGAATGGGCCGCATAGACATTGACCACAGCGCCCGCTGTCTGTTTGACCAGCGGCGCAAAGGATAGTTGCGCCTCGGTACGGCTTTCCGGCACTTGCTTTGTAGTATCTGCAGTTTGCGCATAAACCGGAAGAGCGGTAGCGGAAAAGACAGCCGCACCAAGCAAAATCGCCCGGGCCGAAGCGCCTATTGTCGAGCTTCGCGAAACAGAACCCATATTAATCTCCGATAGCTAATGAATCAGTCAAACTGCTTCGACCAATGTGGTGATTTCGAGCGAGGATACCAGCTATTAAACAAAGCAAATTTGAGACATATCGTTTCACCATCAGCTTATTTGATGCGACTTCATCTTTAATAGGCATTCAGATAATATGCACGAAACAGGCGATGGACGATTGGGCAATATAAGAGGCCATTTCCGGATTTATCCGAGCGGCAATCCTGGCATACAAATTGTCGAGGCGGCTACGCGCCATTCTTTTGCCCGCCATACACATGACCAGTTCGGCATTGGCGTCATTCATCAAGGGGCACAAAAATCCCTTAGCGGGCGCGGTACTGTGGAAGCCGGACCGGGTTATGTCATCACCGTCAATCCCGGCGAAATACATGATGGCGTACCAATCGGCGATTCAGGCCGCTCTTGGCGGATGATCTATTTTGACCCCGCTCTCATTGAAAATATCATTGATGATATTAACGAAGGTGGTGCGACCACAACGGAATTCACTGAACCGGCCATGGATAACGCCCTCGCCGCCAAACAATTTCAGGAGCTTTTCAGCGCTTTGACGCGCAATGCGCATGAGCCGCTTCTTCCTGAAGAAAAACTGATTGACCTGCTTTCCATCACGCACAAAAAACCAGCTAAATCAGAACCGATCCCCCCTACCATTCATATGGTGAGGCAGCACATAGATGATGCACCAACCGCATCATATACTTTGTCGGATCTGGCAAAAATAAGTGGTCTCAGCCGCTTTCAAATTCTGCGAGGCTTTGCAGCGGCAACTGGCTTTACCCCCCACGCCTATCTTATGCAGCGACGCGCCGATATTGCCCGCCGCCTGATCTTGCAAGGCATGGCGCTTGCAGAAACTGCGGTAGCAAGCGGCTTTGCCGACCAAAGCCACATGAACCGCATTTTCGCGCAAAAGTTTGGATTATCGCCCGGTTCCTATGCGGCATCGCTATAGTAAGCCTCCGGCCATCTGGCGATAAGCGCTGCAATCCTGTCCAAGACGCTGCCAGCATTCCTTGATTTAATCCTTCTCCATAAGAGTAAGGAGCTTAGACTATGAGTCTGGAATTTATCATCACATCACTGATCATTGTCATATCGCCCGGTACCGGCGTGGTTTATACGCTGGCGACCGGATTGACGCGGGGCGCAAGAGCGAGCATCGCCGCGGCGTTTGGTTGCACAATCGGCATAATTCCCCATATGGCAGCGGCGATAGGCGGGCTGGCTGCTATCATGCATACGAGCGCCATTGCGTTTCAGACGCTCAAATATCTCGGCGTTATCTATCTTTTGTTCATGGCGTGGAATGCTTTGCGCGATAACGGCTCACTACGGGTGGATCAGGAAAACACCGAAAGCTCATTTAGTCGTGTAACTTTGACCGCAATCCTCATTAATATTCTTAATCCGAAACTATCGATCTTCTTTCTCGCTTTCCTGCCGCAATTCGTAACCGCAGATGAAAGGCGACCCGTGCTGACCATGCTCGGTCTCAGCGGTGTATTCATGGCAATGACATTCGTTGTCTTCGCCATTTATGGGCTCTTTGCAGCTTCTGTTCGAGACAAGGTAATTTCCCGGCCCATCGTTCTCACATGGATGCGCCGCTCATTCGCCGCTGCTTTTATCGGGTTGGGTATAAAGCTTGCTTTGACACAGCGCTAAGTTCGGGTGGGTGGCTTCAAGATATCCACAATCACTAAGCTATCGATAGGCAGTCGATACGCCTCGCTTACCAACGAGACCCACAATGTTGCGCACCCTCTGCGCTGGTTGGATAGCCCCCAAAGCCACAAACAGAAAAAGGGAGCCGAAGCTCCCTTTAAACTTTCTACCGTAGAAGCGTTGATTACGCTGCTTCGGCTTCGTTAGCGCGCTCTTCTTCAACGCGGGCCAAATCCTTGGAACCCTTTGCGCTGACATCACGATCAACGAATTCGACAACTGCGAGCGGTGCATTGTCACCGGTGCGGAAGCCTGCCTTCATGATGCGGATGTAGCCGCCATTACGCTGACCATAACGTGGTGCAAGCGTATCGAACAGCTTGGCAACCAGCTTGGCATCGCGGATAGCCGAGATGGCCTGACGACGAGCGTGCAGATCACCGCGCTTGCCGAGTGTGACAAGCTTTTCTACGATTGGACGAATTTCCTTGGCCTTGGGCAGCGTTGTCACGATCTGCTCATGCTCGATCAAAGATGCAGCCATATTGGCAAACATCGCCTTACGATGGCTGGCAGTCCGGTTAAGCTTGCGGCCTGAATTACCGTGGCGCATGAGCCTTCTCCTTCAGTTTTCTTTTCGGGCTCATTGCCCGGGCTAATTATTCAGTTCGGGCTCATTGCCCGGGCTTATTTGTCGGGCAGAGCCCGGATTAGTACTGGTCTTCGTAACGCTTGGCGAGATCTTCGATGTTCTCTGGCGGCCAAGCTGGAACTTCCATACCAAGATGGAGGCCCATGGAAGCCAGAACTTCCTTGATTTCGTTCAACGACTTGCGACCGAAGTTCGGTGTGCGCAGCATTTCTGCTTCTGTCTTCTGAATGAGATCGCCAATGTAGACGATATTATCATTCTTCAGGCAGTTTGCCGAGCGAACCGAAAGTTCGAGTTCATCGACCTTCTTGAGCAGAGCAGGATTGAACGCGAGTTCAGTAACCTGTTCCTGCTGAACTTCTTTTTGCGGCTCGTCAAAGTTGACGAAGATCGCCAGCTGGTCCTGAAGAATACGTGCTGCGTAAGCAACAGCATCTTCACCGGAGATCGAACCATCAGTCTCGATCTGGAGGATCAGCTTGTCATAATCGAGAACCTGACCTTCACGGGTGTTCTCGATTTTATAGGAAACCTTGCGGACCGGTGAGTAAAGGCTATCGACTGGAATAAGACCAATCGGAGCATCTTCAGCGCGGTTGCGGTCAGCTGGAACATAACCCTTGCCGGTGTTGACAGTGAATTCCATGCGGATTTCAGCGCCTTCATCGAGCGTGCAGATAACGTGTTCCGGGTTGAGAATTTCAATATCGCCAACAGTCTGAATATCGCCAGCTGTTACAACGCCTGGGCCTTCCTTACGGACGACCATGCGCTTTGGACCATCACTTTCCATGTGGATAGCGATTTCCTTGATGTTGAGGACGATGTCTGTAACATCTTCGCGAACGCCAGGGATCGACGAGAATTCATGCAGAACGCCGTCGATCTGTACCGCAGTCACGGCAGCACCGCGCAGCGAAGACAGAAGAACGCGGCGCAAGGCATTGCCCAGCGTCAAGCCATAACCGCGCTCTAGCGGTTCAGCGACGACAGTAGCCTTGGTCTTCGAGCCGGAAGTCTGAAACTCGACCTTGTTCGGCTTGATCAATTCTTGCCAGTTTTTCTGGATCATCTATGTTTTCCTTATCCTTGCCAGTGCCACCATCCAATCGTGGCCTTGAAGCGTGGAAACCCCGTCAGGGGCTTGAAGCCGATGAGTTGAAATCAACCCACCGGCCAAATCCTAGAGCAAAAGACTAGACGCGACGACGCTTGCGCGGACGGCAGCCATTGTGCGGGATCGGTGTCACGTCACGGATCGATGTGATTGTGAAACCTGCAGCCTGCAATGCGCGCAAAGCGGATTCACGGCCGGAGCCAGGTCCGCAAACTTCAACTTCCAAAGAACGCATGCCGTGTTCCTGTGCCTTCTTTGCACAATCTTCAGCAGCCATCTGAGCAGCAAATGGTGTGGACTTGCGCGAGCCTTTGAAGCCCTGCGCACCAGCCGACGACCAGGCAATCGCATTGCCCTGCGCATCAGTGATGGTGATCATTGTATTGTTGAATGTCGAATTCACGTGGGCAACGCCCGACGAAATGTTCTTCCGCTCGCGGCGGCGAACGCGTGTGGCTTCCTTGGCCATAGTAGTCCTTTCAGTTGATCTCGACGCCTCCGTATTTCCAGAGGCTCCACCGTGGTTCAGTTAACGTGTGAAACCAGCACGTCCGCCCCAAAACGCAGAACCGGCGCAGCGAACCGCGCCGGACAATAATTACTTCTTCTTGCCGGCAATTGCCTTGGCAGGACCCTTACGGGTGCGCGCATTTGTATGCGTGCGCTGACCGCGGACCGGAAGCGAGCGGCGATGACGCAGACCGCGATAGCAGCCCAAATCCATCAGACGCTTGATGTTCATGGAAACTTCACGACGCAGATCACCCTCAACGTGGTAATCACGATCGATCGTTTCACGGATCTGCAGCACTTCGGCATCGGTCAACTGATTGACGCGACGCTCTGCAGGAATGCCGACTTTCTCGACGATTTCCTGTGCAAATTTTTGACCAATCCCGTGAATGTACTGAAGCGCGATAACAACGCGCTTGTTCGTCGGGATGTTGACGCCAGCGATACGAGCCACGTCTGTTCTCCTTGTTAACCGGCAGAGCTGGATTACCGATACGGCGGCCAGATGACGGGATGAAAATTAATATTCGAGGACAAACATAAACGATCAGCCCCGAACCTTTATTACCGGATCGGCGCCGACCGCTTTATATCCAAGCGAATTTGCGCCGTACTTGAAGGAATCGCTGTCAAAAGTCAACTCCTCCAAGAAAATTAAGTCAGTCCTAGAGTTCCGACAGAATTTTCTCGATCGATGCCGTGACCTCTTCAAAGTCGGCCATGCCATCAACCTTCTTCAACTTGCCCTTGGCATAGTAGTAGCCAATCAACGGCGAAGTCTGCTTGTAGTATGCCTCAAGGCGCGTGCGCACCGTTTCAGCATTGTCGTCCGGACGGCGTTTGAATTCCGTCGAGCCGCATTTGTCGCAGACACCCGCAACTTTCGGCTTTTTATTGGTATCGTGATACCCGGTTCCGCATTTTGCGCAGGTATATCGGCCCGATATGCGCTCGACGAGAACGTTGTCGTCCACTTCAAGCTCGATCACGCAATCCAACTCCAGATCCTTATCAGCGAGCATGCGCTCTACTGCATCGGCCTGAACCAGAGTGCGCGGATAGCCGTCGAGAATAAATCCCTTGACTGCATCCGGCTGATCAATGCGTTCGGAGACGATCGCATTGACGATCTCGTCAGAAACCAGATTGCCGGCATCCATGACGGCTTTGGCCTTCAGGCCTACATCTGTTCCCTTAGTGACTGCTTCGCGCAACATGTCCCCCGTGGAGAGTTGCGGTATGCCTAACTTTTCGACCAAGCGCTGAGATTGAGTTCCCTTACCTGCCCCCGGTGGTCCGAGAAGTATTAATCTCATCTGTTGCGTTTCCCTCCACGGAGCTTCGACTTCTTGATAAGCCCCTCATATTGATGCGCGATCAGGTGCCCCTGGATCTGTGCAACCGTATCGAGCGTAACGCTCACGACGATCAGCAGCGACGTGCCGCCGAGATAGAAAGGAACACCAGCCCACGAAATAAGGAACTCCGGCAGC
The DNA here is from genome assembly GCF_059758635.1 of Phyllobacterium sp. GQ127. Lineage (NCBI taxonomy): Bacteria > Pseudomonadati > Pseudomonadota > Alphaproteobacteria > Hyphomicrobiales > Phyllobacteriaceae > Phyllobacterium > Phyllobacterium sp. GQ127. Next base: position 394,643 of record NZ_JCAXDZ010000001.1, on the reverse strand, counting down.
ATGCAGATCAGAACCAGATAGGCTGCGCCGAGGACTGTGATACGGGTGAGCACAAAATCGATATATTCTGCTGTACGCTCACCGGGACGGATGCCAGGAATGAAGCCTGAATGCTTCTTCAACTGATCGGCAGTGTCCTTCGGATTGAAGACAAGCGCCGTGTAGAAGAAGGCGAAGAAAACGATCATCGCAGCGTAGAGGAACATATAGGCAGGCTGGCCATGGCCGAGCGAAGACAGGATGCTCGTCGCCCAGGCAGGCATTTGTTCATTCTGGGCAAATCCGGCAACGGTTGCAGGCAAAAGCAGCAACGAGGAAGCGAAGATCGGCGGGATAACGCCAGCAGTGTTCAGCTTCAAAGGCAGATGCGAAGTATCGCCCTGGAACATGCGGTTACCGACCTGACGCTTCGGATACTGGATCAGAAGGCGGCGCTGTGCGCGTTCAACAAAGACGATAATACCGATAACAGCAATCGTCAGCACGATAATCGCCAGAATGACGCCCGTGGACAAAGCGCCGGTACGGCCAAGTTCCAGCGTACCGGAAATGGCTTGCGGCAGGTTGGCGACGATGCCCGAGAAGATGATCAGCGAAATACCGTTACCGATGCCGCGCGCAGTAATCTGCTCGCCAAGCCACATCAGGAACATTGTGCCGCCGACAAGAGTGATCACCGTCGAGAACAGGAAGAAGGGTCCCGGATCGGTGACAATGCCCTGACTGCCCTGCAAACCGACAGCAATCGCATAGGCCTGTACAGTCGCAAGCAGCACGGTGCCGTAGCGTGTATATTGATTGATAACCTTGCGGCCCTGCTCGCCATCCTTCTTCAACTGCTCGAGAGCAGGAATGACGGACGTCATGAGCTGGACGATGATCGATGCCGAGATATAAGGCATGATACCAAGCGCAAAGATCGCCATGCGTTCAACCGCACCGCCCGCGAACATGTTGAACATGCCGAGGATACCCTGCGCCTGATTGTTGAAAGCCTGAGCGAATGCGCCGAGATTGATGCCCGGCAACGGGATATAGGTGCCAAGCCGGTAAACCAGCAATGCGCCAAGTGTAAACCAGATACGCTTCTTGAGCTCACTGGCTTTTGAAAAAGCTGAGAAATTGAGATTTGACGCGAGCTGTTCAGCGGCTGAAGCCATTATAGTCTCCGGTCTGTGCCGTCAGAGCGGTATCCCGCTTCGACTTTTGTTCTTTCGCCATTTCAAACGGAAAACCGGCAGCCACTTTTCCTGAAATTGCGTTAGAGCCCGTTCTAAACCCGGTATCGAGAATCGACGGTCTTACCCCCAAATATGATGTGGGGAGAAAAGGTACAAGCGGCGATCGTAAAGATCGCCGCTTGCCTGTCCGTATTATTCTGCTGCTGCAGGTGCAGCTGGCAGCTTGACTGTACCGCCGGCCTTTTCGATCTTTTCGATCGCAGCCTTTGATGCACCGGAAACTTCGAAAGTTACCGCAGTCGTGATTTCGCCGTCAGACAGAAGACGAACGCCATCCTTGGCGCGGCGGATAACGCCGGCAGCCTTGAGCGTTTCAATCGTGACAGCAGCCTTCGGGTCGAGCTTCTTGGCATCGATTGCAGTCTGCACGCGGCCGACTGAAACGGTGTTGAAGTTCTTCGAGAAGATGTTGGTGAAACCGCGCTTTGGCAAGCGACGGTAAACTGGCATCTGTCCGCCTTCGAAACCGTTGATGGCAACGCCCGAACGGGACTTCTGACCCTTGACACCACGACCGGCTGTCTTGCCGGAACCAGAACCAATACCGCGGCCGACGCGCTTGCGAGCCTTGGTTGCGCCTGGATTTTCACTCAGATCATTGAGTTTCATTTGTCTAATCTCCGGTATCAAGCCTCGTCCACGACGCGGACGAGATGTTGAACCTTGGCAATCATGCCGCGAATTGAAGGCGTATCTTCAAGTGTGCGACGACGATGCATTTTATTGAGGCCCAGGCCAACAAGCGTTGCACGCTGTTCTGCCGGACGGCGGATAGGGCTGCCGATCTGTTCGACCGTAACCGTCTTACCCTTCTTCTTCTCAACCATGACTTTGTCCTTTAGTCTCTACAGTGAGCAAAGCCGTAGGCCCTGCCCTGCTGCGCCACTTTATGGCCTATTCTTCCGAACCGACCACATCGCGGCGGCGAGCCTGCAGTGTCGAATACTTGATACCGCGCTGTGCAGCGATGTCCTTCGGGTGCATCTGATGCTTGAGAGCATCGAATGTCGCGCGAACCATGTTGTATGGGTTCGACGAACCGAGTGACTTGGCAACAACGTCCTGTACGCCGAGAGTCTCGAAGACTGCGCGCATTGGACCACCGGCGATGATACCCGTACCAGCTGTAGCTGCACGAAGCAGAACCTTGCCGGCGCCGTGACGGCCATGCACATCGTGATGCAATGTACGGCCCGAACGCAGCGGAACGAAGATCATTTCGCGTTTGGCAGCTTCAGTTGCCTTACGGATAGCTTCCGGCACTTCGCGCGCCTTGCCATGACCAAAACCAACGCGGCCCTTCTGATCGCCGACAACGACGAGAGCAGCAAAACCGAAACGACGTCCGCCCTTAACAACTTTGGCGACGCGGTTAATGTGTACGAGCTTGTCAACGAATTCGCTATCGCGCTCTTCGTTACGGCCACCACGATCGTCGCGGCCTCTCTTTTCCTGTGCCATGCTCCTAATTCCTTTTTCTTTTCCGGTAGCACGAATGACATTACAGCGCCGTGGATATCAATTGATCCACATAGATCGCGGTAACAGTTTTAGTACGCGAAGTCCGGCTTACAAGAGACGAGCCCTTGCAGTCCCGGACTTCGAAAGTCTTGACCCTGAAGTCCGATCTTAGAAACTAAGACCTGCTTCGCGGGCAGCTTCAGCAAGCGCCTTTACACGGCCGTGGTAAATATAAGCGCCACGATCGAAGACAACTTCCTTGATGCCAGCCTTGACGGCGCGCTCTGCAACGAGCTTGCCAACCAGTGCCGCTGCATCCGAATCTGCACCGGTCTTCAGCTTGCCCTTGAGGTCAGCTTCGAGAGTGGATGCGGATGCAATAGTGTGACCATGCGCATCATCAATGATCTGCGCATAGATATTCTTTGAAGAACGGTGGACGCTGAGCCGCGGACGGTCACCGGCAACCGCCTTGAGCTGGCGGCGAACACGCGAAGCGCGACGCTGAATGATTTCTTTCGGCGATGCCATGACACGAGTTCCTTACTTCTTCTTACCTTCTTTGCGAACGATCTTCTCGCCCGCATATTTCACGCCCTTGCCCTTGTAAGGCTCTGGGCTACGATATTCGCGAATTTCAGCTGCGACCTGGCCTACCTGCTGCTTGTCGATGCCGGTTACGACAATTTCCGTCGGCTTCGGCACTGCAACTGTGATGCCTTCCGGCACCTGATAGACAACTTCGTGGCTGAAGCCAAGTGACAGCTGCAGGTTTTTGCCCTGCATGGCTGCACGATAGCCGACGCCGCTGATTTCAAGACGCTTTTCAAAACCGTCCTTAACACCCGTGAAGATGTTGACGACCATAGTGCGGCTCATGCCCCACTTTGAACGAGCGACTTTGGAGTTGTCACGCGGGTTAACGCTGACAGCACCGTCTTCAAACTTGACCACTACGTCGTCATTGGCAACGAAGGACAATTCGCCCTTCGGGCCTTTGGCCTTGATGGTCTGGCCGTCTACGCTGGCTGTTACGCCTTGCGGGACTGCCACTGGTTTTTTACCGATACGAGACATTTTTCAAACCTTTTCAAGCCGGTGCTTAGAATATACGGCAGAGCAGTTCGCCGCCGACATTCTGTTCACGTGCCTCGTGGTCTGCCATAACGCCCTTCGGCGTCGACAGGATCGAAATACCAAGACCGTTCGCAACCTGCGGGATCGACTTGACCGACACGTAAACGCGGCGACCGGGCTTCGAAATACGGGTAATCTCACGAATTACCGGTACATTCTCAAAATACTTCAGTTCGATTTCGATTTCGGACTTGCCGTTGTCGAAGTCTACCTGGCTATATCCACGGATATAGCCTTCGGACTGAAGAACATCCAGAACGCGAGCGCGAAGCTTGGAGGCTGGTGTTGAAACCTTGCCCTTCTTGCGCATGATTGCGTTACGGATACGTGTCAGCATATCGCCGAGAGGATCTGTCATAGACATCGCGTTCTCTCCTTACCAGCTCGATTTCACGATGCCAGGCACCTGGCCGAGCGAACCCAGCTGGCGCAATGCGATACGCGACATTTTGATCTTGCGGTAATAACCGCGCGGACGACCCGATACTTCGCAACGATTGCGAATACGAACCTTGGTGGAATTGCGTGGCAGTTCTGCCAGCTGGATGGTGGCGCGGAAGCGCTCATCCAGAGGAAGCGACTGATTCATCACGACAGCCTTCAGGCGCGCCCGCTTTGCAGCGAAACGCTTAACCAGAAGACCGCGGCGCTTGTTCTTTTCGACTGCGCTCGTCTTTGCCATTTCAAATACCTCGCTACGCTTGCCGTTACTGGCGGAAAGGGAAGTTGAAGGCGCGCAGAAGAGCGCGGGCTTCATCATCCGTTTTTGCAGTCGTGCAAACGATGATGTCCATGCCCCAGATCTGATCAACCTTATCGTAGTTGATTTCCGGGAACACAATGTGTTCCTTGATACCCATGGCAAAGTTGCCACGGCCGTCAAAGCTCTTTGGATTCAGGCCGCGGAAATCTCGAACGCGTGGAAGCGCGATCGTGATCAGGCGGTCAATGAATTCGTACATGCGCTCTTTACGAAGAGTTACCTTCGTACCGATCGGCATATTCTCACGCACCTTGAAGGTAGCGATCGAATTGCGCGCACGGGTAATAACCGGCTTCTGGCCAGCAATCAATGCCAGATCTTCAGCTGCGACAGTTGGCTTCTTCGAGTCAGCTGTTGCTTCGCCTACACCCATGTTGAGAACAACCTTGGTGATGCGTGGGATCTGCATCTCGTTTTCGTATTTGAACTCTTCGAGAAGAGCTTTACGAACCACGTCGAAGTACTGTGTCTTCAGACGAGGTGTAATGTTTGCATCAGCCATCGATCAGATCTCCTGAACGCTTTGCTACACGTACCTTCTTGCCGTCCTCTAGGACCTTGAAACCAACGCGAGTTGGCTTGCCGTCCTTGTCGGCAATAGCAATGTTCGACAGATGGAGCGGCGCTTCTTTCGAAATAATGCCGGCTTCCTGGCTCTGTGTCTGCTTCTGGTGACGCTTTACAAGATTAACGCCGCGAACGAGCGCTTGCTCATCCTTCGGCAAAACTTTGATTACTTCGCCGGTACGGCCCTTGTCCTTACCAGCCAGAACGACAACGCGGTCGCCTTTACGGATCTTCTGCATCGTCTGCTCCTTACAAAACTTCTGGAGCCAGCGAGATGATCTTCATGTGGCTCTTTGCGCGAAGTTCGCGCGGAACCGGTCCGAAGATACGCGTGCCGATAGGCTCTTTCTTATTGTCGATCAAAACAGCAGCGTTCTTGTCGAAACGAATTACGCTACCATCTGCGCGACGGATGTCTTTGGCTGTACGAACAACCACAGCCTTCATCACGTCACCCTTTTTAACACGGCCGCGCGGAATTGCTTCCTTGATCGAAACGACAATAATGTCGCCGACCGAAGCATATTTCCGCTTCGAGCCGCCCAGCACCTTGATGCACATGACACGACGTGCGCCGGAATTATCCGCCACGTCGAGGTTTGTTTGCATCTGAATCATGACTAGCCGCCTTCTTCTTGTTCAACCGGACTGGGCTTTCTTTGCCCCTCGCGATTGTTGCGTACTTACATACAGATATTAATATTAACTTGCCGGGGCGTCAGTTACGACAACCCAACACTTGTCTTTCGAAATTGGCTTGGATTCCTCGATGGAAACCCGGTCGCCAACCTTGAACTGGTTGCTCTCATCATGCGCCTTGTACTTCTTGGACTGGCGCACAGTCTTCTGGAGGAGCGGGTGCGAATAGCGCCGCTCGACCTTGACCACGATGGTCTTGTCGTTTTTGTCGCTCACGACAACGCCCTGCAGAATGCGTTTAGGCATGGTTTTCTTCCTTAAGCCTTGCTCTCGACCGCTTTTTGGCGGGCGACAGTTTTGATGCGCGCAATATCACGGCGGATCTGCCGAACGCGAGCGGTTTTTTCCAACTGACCGGTTGCCTTCTGGAAGCGCAGGTTAAACTGCTCTTTCTTCAGCGAACCAAGTTCTTCATTCAACTGATCGAGGCTCAAGGCCCGAACTTCTGCGGATTTCATAACATCCACCCCTTATTCTGCGATGCGCTGAATAAAGCGCGTCTTGACCGAAAGTTTCGCAGCTCCGAGGCGAAGTGCCTCACGGGCGGTTTCTTCCGAAACACCGTCGAGCTCGAACATGATGCGGCCTGGTGCGACACGGGACGCCCAATAATCAACCGAACCCTTACCTTTACCCATGCGGACTTCAGTAGGCTTCGATGTAACTGGCACATCCGGGAAAATCCGGATCCACACGCGACCGGCACGTTTCATGTGACGGGTAATTGCACGGCGAGCGGCCTCGATCTCACGCGCTGTAACGCGGTTCGGCTCGAGGGCCTTCAGGCCGAAAGCACCAAAATTCAGATCCGTGCCGCCCTTCGATGCGCCGTGAATACGGCCCTTGAACTGCTTGCGGAACTTTGTGCGCTTAGGCTGCAGCATTGTTCTCTACTCCAAAATTCTCAGTTACGAAAGACGCTATTTTAAGCGTTTTCGCGACGACGGCCTGAACCCTGATGACTGGCATCGCCTTCAACAGCACGGCGTTCGGAAGCCATTGGGTCATGCTCTAGGATTTCTCCCTTGAATACCCAGACTTTAACACCGCAAATGCCGTAGGCAGTGTGCGCTTCAGCAGTTCCGTAATCGATATCGGCACGAAGGGTATGCAGAGGCACACGGCCTTCACGGTACCATTCCATACGAGCAATTTCCGCGCCGCCAAGACGACCCGAGCAATTGATACGAATGCCTTCTGCACCAAGACGCATTGCCGACTGAACGGCACGTTTCATGGCACGGCGGAAAGCGACGCGGCGTTCAAGCTGCTGCGCGATCGACTGAGCAACCAGAACAGCGTCTGTCTCTGGCTTGCGGACTTCGACGATATTGAGCGTTGTATCCGCATTGGTCATTTCTGACAGCTTCTTGCGCAACTTCTCGATATCGGCGCCCTTTTTGCCGATGATCAGACCTGGACGGGCAGCATGGATCGTAACGCGGCACTTCTTGTGCGGACGCTCGATAACTACCTTGGAAATGGCAGCCTGCTTCAACTCATCCATCAGATACTTGCGGATCTTCAGGTCTTCGTGCAGCAGCTTGCCATATTCACCAGTGTTCGCGTACCAACGCGAGTCCCAGGTGCGATTGATGCCCAGGCGGAAACCAATCGGATTAATCTTCTGGCCCATTATGCGGCCTCCCCTTTTTCCTCAGCTTCGCGAACAACGATCGTCAGATGCGAGAATGGCTTCTCGATCCGGCTTGCACGACCGCGGCCACGAACGTGGAAACGCTTCATCACGATTGACTTGCCTACATAGGCTTCAGCAACAACCAGAGTATCAACATCCAGATCATGGTTGTTCTCTGCGTTGGCGATAGCTGATTCGAGAGTCTTTTTCACCGTTCCTGCAATGCGCTTGCGCGAAAATTCCAGATCGGCAAGAGCGGCGTTAACCTTCTTGCCACGGATCAGAGCAGCCACCAGATTGAGCTTCTGAGGGCTGATGCGGAGCGTGCGGGCAACGGCTTTCGCCTCGTTGTCCTTTAGCTGGCGCGGAGCCTTAGCCTTGCCCATCGTTATTTCCTCTTCGCTTTCTTGTCCGCGCCATGACCGTAATAGGTACGCGTCGGAGCGAATTCACCAAACTTGTGTCCGATCATCTCTTCGTTGACCGAAACCGGCACATGCTTGTTACCATTATACACACCGAAGGTCAGACCGACGAACTGTGGCAGGATCGTGGAGCGACGGCTCCAGATCTTGATAACTTCACTGCGACCGCCCTCACGTACCTTCTCAGCCTTCTTGAGAAGATAGCCATCGATGAACGGGCCTTTCCAAACTGAACGAGCCATTTCAGACTACCTCTCTTACTTCTTGCGCTGATGACGCGAACGAGCGATGAACTTGTCCGTCGACTTATTGGAGCGCGTCTTCTTGCCCTTCGTAGGCTTGCCCCACGGAGTAACCGGATGACGTCCACCGGATGTACGGCCTTCACCACCACCATGGGGGTGATCGACCGGGTTCATGGTGACACCACGATTGTGAGGCTTGCGACCGAGCCAACGGCTACGACCTGCTTTACCCAGGTTGATGTTGCCATGGTCGGGGTTCGATACTGCACCAACCGTTGCAAAGCAAGAACCATGTACAAGACGCTGTTCGCCCGAGTTCAGGCGAAGGATCGCCATTCCCTGGTCGCGGCCAACGAGCTGCGCATAAGTTCCAGCCGAACGGGCAATCTGACCGCCCTTGCCTGGCTTCATCTCCACATTGTGGATGATGGTGCCGACTGGCATGGCTGACAATGGCATCGCATTGCCTGGCTTCACGTCTGTCTGTGCGCCGGCAATAACACTGTCGCCAACTGCAAGACGCTGCGGAGCAAGGATGTAGCTCAGCTCACCATCTTCATAGCGGATCAGCGCAATGAATGCGGTCCGGTTCGGATCGTATTCAAGCCGTTCAACCTTTGCAGCCACGTCATGCTTGCGGCGCTTGAAATCAACGAAGCGGTATGTGCGCTTGTGACCGCCACCCTGGAAACGCACGGTAATGCGACCAGTGTTGTTGCGACCACCCTTCGACGACAGACCTTCGGTCAATGCCTTGACAGGCTTGCCCTTGTAAAGCTCCGAACGGTCCACGATGACCAGCTGGCGCTGGCTTGGCGTGGTTGGATTATAATGTTTGAGTGCCATTGTCTTTACTCCACGGCCCCTCAGAGACCAGTCGAAATGTCGATTGACTGGCCTTCGGCCAACGTCACGACTGCTTTCTTGACATCACTCTGGCGTCCGACGATGCCGCGAAAACGCTTCACCTTGCCTTTGCGCACAGAAGTATTGACTGCAGTAACCTTCACGCGGAACAGCGCTTCGACTGCGGCCTTGATTTCCGGCTTCGTCGCCTTCTTGGCTACATTGAAGACAACCTGGTTGTTTTCGGAAACCATGGTCGACTTTTCAGTAATTACCGGGCTGACGATCACGTCATAATGGCGAAGATCGGTCATTTGAAACGCTCCTCGAGTGCTTCAACTGCAGCTTTGGAAAGCACGAGCTTGCCGCGACGCAGAATGTCATAAACATTGATGCCCTGAATTGGTAGAACATCGATGTTCGGGATGTTCGAAGCAGCGCGAGCAAAGTTCGCATCAATCTCGGCACCGCCGATCAGGAGCGCATTCTGCAAGCCAAGCTTGGCGAACTGCGAAACAAGTGTCTTTGTCTTGGCTTCTGTCGCGAGCAGATCATCGATGATGATCAGATCGGATGCCTTGACCTTGGCGGACAGGGCATGACGAAGTGCAAGAGCGCGAACCTTCTTTGGCAGGTCATGGGCATGGCTGTGAACAACCGGTCCATGAGCCTTACCACCGCCGCGGAACTGCGGTGCACGTGCTGAATGGTGACGAGCGCGGCCCGTACCCTTCTGCTTGTACATCTTGGCGCCGGTCCGTGCGATTTCCGAACGGGTCTTTGCCTTATGCGTGCCCTGCTGCTTGCGTGCAAGCTGATAGCGGACCATGCGCTGAAGGATGTCGTCGCGTGGCTCAAGACCGAAAATCTCTTCGGAGAGTTTCAGCTTGCCGGCGTCCGCGCCTTCAAGTGTTGTAATCGTGAGATCCATTATTCGGCCCCCTCAGTTGTCTGCGCTACTTCTGCATCAGACACAGCTGCTGCGGCGTTTGCGGCATCGTCGATCAATGCGCGAAGGCCAGCTGGCTTCGGAGCATTCTCGGGCAGCGCTACCTTGACGGCATCACGCACGAGGATCCATGCACCCTTCGAACCAGGAACAGCACCACGAACCAGAATAAGGCCGCGATCCAGATCAGTCGAAACAACTTCGATGTTCTGGGTGGTGATACGGGTTGAACCCATATGACCGGCCATCTTCTTGCCCTTGAACACTTTGCCCGGGTCCTGACGCTGACCGGTAGAACCGTGAGCGCGGTGAGTAACCGAGTTACCGTGTGTTGCGCGGTGACCGCCGAAGTTATGGCGCTTCATTGAACCGGCAAAACCTTTACCGATTGAAGTACCAGTCACATCGACCTTCTGGCCTGCAACATAATGTTCGGCGGTGATCTCGACGCCGACATCTAGAAGATTGTCAGCAGAGACGCGGAATTCCGCTACTTTCGCCTTTGGTTCGACCGAAGCTGTCGCGAAATGACCGCGCAAGCTCTTCGTCGTATTCTTTACCTTGGCCAGACCAACACCGAGTTGAACGGCAGTGTAGCCATTCTTCTCGACTGTACGCTGAGCCACAACCTGGCAGTTCTCCATGCGAAGAACTGTTACCGGCACATGCTCGCCAGCGTCGTTGTAGACGCGAGTCATACCCAGTTTCTGTGCAATTACACCTGAACGCATCGGTTCATCCTTCCGTCCTCAAGCCTTACAGCTTGATCTCGACATCAACACCAGCAGACAGATCGAGCTTCATCAGCGCGTCCACAGTCTGGGGGGTCGGGTCTACGATATCGAGAAGACGCTTATGTGTGCGCATCTCGAACTGCTCGCGGCTCTTCTTGTCGATGTGCGGCGAGCGGTTAACCGTGAACTTCTCGATCCGTGTAGGTAGCGGGATCGGTCCGCGCACATTGGCACCGGTACGCTTGGCAGTCGACACGATTTCCCGCGTCGAATCGTCAAGGATCCGATGATCAAACGCCTTGAGGCGAATGCGGATGTTTTGACCGTTCATTTCATCTTTTCCTTGTTTAGCGGAGACGCCCTATAACAGGCGTCTTCCGCATAAAACCTTAATTTACTCAATGATAGAAGCGACGATGCCAGCACCGACGGTGCGGCCACCTTCACGGATAGCGAAGCGGAGCTTCTCTTCCATGGCGATTGGCACGATCAGCGTCACATCAACCGAGATATTGTCGCCAGGCATGACCATTTCCGTACCTTCCGGCAAAGTCACTACACCCGTCACGTCAGTCGTGCGGAAGTAGAACTGTGGACGGTAGTTGGAGAAGAATGGCGTATGACGGCCACCTTCGTCCTTCGTCAGAATATAGGCTTCTGCCTTGAACTTCGTGTGCGGCTTGACCGAACCTGGCTTGGCAAGGATCTGACCGCGCTCAACGTCTTCACGGCCAACACCGCGAACCAGTGCACCGATGTTGTCGCCTGCCTGGCCCTGATCGAGCAGCTTGCGGAACATTTCAACGCCGGTAACTGTTGTCTTTGTCGTCGGCTTGATGCCGATGATTTCAACTTCTTCACCAACCTTGACGATACCGCGTTCAACGCGGCCAGTCACAACCGTACCACGACCCGAGATCGAGAACACGTCTTCGATCGGCATCAGGAATGGCTGGTCAATCGGACGTTCTGGTGTTGGAATGTACTTGTCAACTTCAGCCATCAGCGCGCGAACTGCGTCTTCGCCGATTTCCTTGTTGCTGTCTTCAAGCGCAGCCAAAGCCGAACCCTTGACGATCGGTACATCGTCGCCCGGGAAATCATACTTGGAAAGAAGCTCACGAACTTCAAGCTCAACCAGTTCGAGCAATTCAGCATCGTCAACCTGATCAACCTTGTTCAGGAACACGACGATCGCTGGAACGCCAACCTGACGGGCAAGCAGAATGTGCTCGCGGGTCTGTGGCATCGGGCCGTCAGCGGCAGACACAACCAGAATAGCGCCATCCATCTGCGCAGCGCCGGTGATCATGTTCTTCACATAGTCGGCGTGGCCAGGGCAATCAACGTGTGCATAGTGACGCGCAGGCGTCTCATACTCAACGTGTGCCGTCGAAATGGTGATGCCGCGTGCCTTCTCTTCCGGTGCAGCGTCGATCTGGTCATACGCCTTGTACTCACCAAAATACTTCGTAATCGCTGCCGTCAACGACGTCTTGCCATGGTCAACGTGACCAATCGTGCCGATGTTTACGTGCGGCTTATTACGTTCAAACTTGCTCTTAGCCATCTGAGCTCTCCGTTATATGTTCGCCTGCTCAGGCTTAACTTCAACTGTCACGCGCAACCTTATGGTTACGCAAACTTCTTCTGAATTTCCTGCGCGACTGCTGCCGGGACAGGTTCGTAGTGGTCGAACTGCATGGTGTACTGTGCACGGCCCTGGCTCATCGAACGCAGATTGCTCACATAACCAAACATGTTGGCCAGTGGGACGTTTGCGTTGACAACAGTGGCAATACCACGCGCTTCGGTACCCGAGATCTGACCACGACGTGAATTCAGATCGCCAATTACGTCACCGACGTAATCTTCAGGCGTAACAACCTCGACCTTCATGATCGGCTCGAGAAGCTGGGCACCAGCTTTCTGTGCACCTTCGCGGAATGCAGCGCGAGCTGCGATTTCGAAGGCGAGAACCGAGGAGTCGACATCATGGTAGGCACCGTCGATCAGCGTGGCTTTCACGCCGAGCATCGGGAAGCCTGCGAGCGGACCCGCACCCATAACACTTTCAATGCCCTTCTGTACGCCTGGAATGTATTCCTTTGGTACAGCACCACCGACGATCTTCGATTCGAAGATGAAATCATCACCTTCATGCGGCTCGAAGATAACCTTGATGCGAGCGAACTGGCCCGAACCACCGGACTGCTTCTTATGCGTGTAGTCGATTTCAGCCTTGCGGGTGATCGATTCACGATAAGCAACCTGTGGGTTACCAATGTTTGCTTCAACCTTGAACTCGCGACGCATACGGTCAACGAGAATGTCGAGATGAAGCTCGCCCATGCCGGCGATGATTGTCTGACCGGATTCTTCATCCGTCTTGACGCGGAATGAAGGATCTTCAGCTGCCAGGCGGTTGAGCGCGAGGCCCATCTTTTCCTGGTCGGCCTTGGTCTTTGGTTCGATCGAAATCTCGATGACCGGATCCGGGAAGATCATGCGTTCAAGAATAACCGGCTTCAGAGGATCGCAAAGCGTATCACCTGTTGTCGTTTCCTTGAGGCCAGCAAGAGCAACGATATCGCCAGCAAAGGCTTCTTCGATGTCTTCGCGGGAATTGGAGTGCATCTGCAACATACGGCCGATACGCTCACGCTTCAGCTTAACAGTATTGTCAAGCGAAATGCCCTTGGTCAGCTTGCCGGAATAGATGCGGCAGAATGTCAGCGAACCAACAAACGGATCGTTCATGATCTTGAACGCGAGCATTGACAGTGGCTCTTCGTCCGAGGACTTGCGAACTGTTTCCGCATCGGTCTTCGGGTCGATGCCCTTGATCGAAGGAACATCAACAGGCGAAGGCAAGAAGTCAACAACACCGTCGAGCAGAGGCTGTACGCCCTTGTTCTTGAATGCCGAACCACAGAATACCGGATGGAATTCAACGCGGCATGTACCGATACGGATCAGTTCACGCAGCTTGTCATTGTCTGGCATATTGCCTTCGAGGTAAGCCTCGGTAGCAGCTTCGTCGACTTCAACAGCGGTTTCGATGAGCTTTTCGCGGAATTCTTCAGCACGATCCTTAAGATCGGCAGGAATTTCAACGATATCCCATTCAGCACCGAGCTGTTCGTCGCGCCATACAAGTGCCTTCATCTCGATCAGATCGATAACGCCCTTGAACTCTGTCTCAGCGCCGATTGGCAGCTGCATGACGAGTGCCTTGGCACCAAGACGTGTCTTGACCATATCAACGCAGCGATAGAAATCGGCGCCGGTCTTGTCCATCTTGTTGACGAAGATCATGCGTGGAACGTGATACTTCTCAGCCTGACGCCATACGGTTTCAGTCTGTGGCTCTACACCGGCGTTTGCATCGAGAAGTGCAATCGCACCATCGAGCACGCGCAGTGAGCGCTCTACTTCAATCGTGAAGTCAACGTGACCAGGCGTATCGATAATGTTGAAGCGACGCTTCTTGCCATCACGGCCAGTCCAGTAAGTCGTGGTTGCAGCGGAAGTGATCGTGATACCACGCTCCTGCTCCTGCTCCATCCAGTCCATCGTAGCGGCGCCGTCATGGACTTCACCGATTTTGTGCGACTTGCCGGTGTAATAAAGAATACGCTCGGTCGTCGTTGTCTTGCCGGCGTCGATGTGCGCCATGATACCGAAGTTACGGTAGTCTTCGATTTTATATTCGCGGGCCATGATCTGGTGCCTCTAAGAATAGGGTTTCGACGATTACCAGCGGTAATGCGAGAATGCGCGGTTGGCTTCTGCCATGCGATGCGTGTCTTCACGCTTCTTCACAGCCGAGCCACGGTTGTTTGCAGCATCCAGAAGTTCACCCGACAGGCGATCAACCATTGTCGTCTCGTTGCGGCCGCGGGCTGCATTGATCAGCCAACGGATTGCAAGAGCCTGACGGCGCTCCGGACGAACATCGACCGGAACCTGGTAAGTCGCACCACCAACGCGGCGCGAACGTACTTCTACGTGTGGCGCTACATTGTCGAGAGCCTGATGGAACAGGGCAACTGGCTCCTGCTTGCTCTTGGCTTCGACTGACTCAAGCGCACCGTAAACGATACGCTCAGCAATCGACTTCTTGCCATGATGCATGACTGCATTCATGAACTTTGTCAGAACGAGATCGCCGAACTTTGGATCCGGGTTAATCTCACGCTTTTCTGCACTATGGCGTCTGGACATATTCTCTGTCTCTTATCTGCATCGGGTTGACCTACCTGGTGGCCAAATTCCCGGAAAATCTTACTTCGGACGCTTTGCACCGTACTTGGAACGGCGCTGCTTACGATTCTTGACGCCCTGAGTATCCAGAACACCACGGATGATGTGGTAACGAACACCTGGCAAATCCTTTACACGGCCGCCGCGGATCATCACGACAGAGTGCTCTTGAAGGTTGTGACCCTCACCCGGAATATACCCGATAACTTCGAAGCCGTTGGTCAAACGCACCTTGGCGACCTTACGGAGAGCCGAGTTTGGCTTCTTCGGTGTCGTCGTATAGACGCGAGTGCAAACGCCGCGCTTTTGCGGGTTTTCCTGCAATGCAGGGACTTTATTGCGCTTTACCGGCGCAGTGCGCGGCTTGCGGATCAACTGGTTTACGGTAGGCATTCAACCTTCCCTCTTTGTAATGCGTATCAAAGCGCTAGCGCTTCGGCACAAATCTCGTATCTTCGCCCGTCAGGGCCGTTTCAGCGCCATGCTCATGCACGAATTCGGGCAACTAAACCACCCCAAGGGTGGTTGCCCGAATAAAAGCAGAGGAAGCCATAAGGCCTCATGCGAGCGGCAAATTGCATTTCGTTCGTAAAACGAACCCTGTTTGAGATGAACTCCAGAGCGTGTCGCTCCGAAATGGCCAATCTCACATCGGCTCAGATGGGCTGCTGATACTGGTGTTTCAGCCTTTCGTCAAGCCTGAACCCCCAATATTCTTTGAGCGCACAGCATTTGCTGGCGCTTTTGCATCTCGACGACCGATAGTTTCGTTGAACAATCGTTAATTCAAGTTAAATTTCGTCTTCTTCACAGGGATTCTTGCCGACTCGCATGCCAGACCGACTCGTTACGTCTATTCTGACCGTAGAATCGAAGAATCGGGAATCAAACCAATGCCATCAGACAAGCCTGAACCGAAAATCGTCCATCTCGTCGTTGCCGATGTATGGAAAGAGAAGCAGGATGAGCCGCGACAGGTTCATCTACTTCTTATGCGGGACGATTCTGAAGGGCTGGTCGACTTCGCCCTGCAGATTCTCGCCAATGAAG
The DNA here is from genome assembly GCF_059758635.1 of Phyllobacterium sp. GQ127. Taxonomy (NCBI): domain Bacteria; kingdom Pseudomonadati; phylum Pseudomonadota; class Alphaproteobacteria; order Hyphomicrobiales; family Phyllobacteriaceae; genus Phyllobacterium; species Phyllobacterium sp. GQ127. Next base: position 378,621 of record NZ_JCAXDZ010000001.1, on the reverse strand, counting down.
GCTATGATGAAGCAGAGCTACTCGAGATCGGCACCCTCACCGAAGAGCCAACTGAAGAGCCCCATCTGTCAGCCTACAAGAATGCCCTGACTGGGCAGATCGCGATGATAGAGTTCAACGAATAGCTGTCACCGGCCGATCTACAGATTTTTTGAAATTCGCACCAGAGCACCACAGTGGGTGTTTGCTTCCGACAACGCAGGTACTGCCGAACAATACAACTGGATACTCTTATTGATTGCGAGCTCATGGGCGTTTCGGGACAATCCTTCAGATCGCCTCCGTGCCCTTTCCGACATATTTCTTCATTATCTCAAACATCGGCAACGTCTCTGAGAGATTTGAAGCATTTTTGCCGAAAAACCGCCGATTTTTGCTGAAGATTTTCCATCGTGAGTAATAGTTTGATTGCGGTTGGTTGAAAAGCCCATGAAAAAGGCCGCCTCGGATTTCTCCGGTGCGGCCTTTTGATTTGGTGCAGCTAACCAGCTTACTCGGCTGGCTGGCCTGTCATGTCTGTCAGCATCGGGCCAGCCTTCGCGGCGCTTGCTCCAGCTTCCTTGCGGCGCTCGTCGATGATCAACTCGTCGCGAGCTCCGGCAATGCGGCGGATCTGCTTGACCGTTCCGCCTGTACCTGCCGGGATCAAACGTCCAACAATGACGTTCTCCTTCAGGCCCTGCAGAGCATCCATCTTGCCGGCAACAGCAGCTTCCGTGAGGACGCGTGTTGTTTCCTGGAAGGACGCTGCCGAGATGAACGACGGTGTCTGCAAAGAAGCCTTGGTGATGCCGAGCAGCACCGGAGTGCCGTAGCCTGGCTTCTTGCCATCTTCTTCAAGACGCTCGTTAATTTCGTCCAGCTCGATCCGGTCAACGTGATCGCCAGCAATAAAGCCGGTGTCACCAGACTCGGTGATTTCGACCTTCTGCAGCATCTGACGGACAATCACTTCGATGTGCTTGTCGTTGATCAGAACGCCCTGCAAGCGATAGACTTCCTGAATTTCATTGACGAGATATGAAGCCAAAGCTTCCACGCCCTTGATCGCCAGAATGTCGTGCGGTGCCGGGTTGCCGTCGAGGATATAATCGCCCTTTTCGATCGCATCGCCATCCTGAAGATGGAAAGGCTTGCCCTTGGGGATCAGATACTCGACAGGCTCTAGTGTCTCGTCGTTCGGTTCGATGACAATGCGGCGCTTGTTCTTGTAGTCGCGGCCAAAACGAACCGTACCATCAATCTCAGCGATGATAGCGTGGTCCTTCGGACGACGGGCTTCGAACAGTTCCGCAACGCGTGGAAGACCACCGGTGATGTCCTTGGTCTTGGCGCTTTCCATCGGAATACGCGCAAGAACGTCACCAGCCTTAACGTGCGAGCCTGGCTCGACCGAAAGGATGGATTCCACTGACAGCTGGAAGCGTGCGTCGCCGCCCTTTGCCAGTTTCAGAACCTTGCCTGCCTTGTCCTTGACCACGATTGACGGTTTCAGATCCGAACCACGCGGTGTTGAGCGCCAGTCGATAACCACACGCTTGGTGATACCGGTGGACTCATCCGTCGTTTCCGTAACCGAGAGACCGTCGACCATGTCTTCGAATTCGACGTGACCTTCGACTTCCGTCATGACCGGGCGGGTATAAGGATCCCACTCGGCAACGCGCTGACCGCGCTTAACCGTGTCGCCGTCATCAACATAGATGCGCGAACCATAGGTAACGCGGTGTGTTGCGCGTTCCTTGCCCGTTGCATCCAGGATGACAACTGCCATGTTGCGGCCCATGACAACCAGATGGCCATCGGAGTTACGCACCACGTTGCGGTTGCGGATTTGTACGGTGCCTTCATAACTGGCTTCGAGGAACGACTGATCGACAACCTGCGCTGTACCACCAAGATGGAACGTACGCATGGTCAACTGCGTGCCTGGCTCACCAATGGACTGAGCAGCGATAACACCGACCGCCTCACCCTGGTTGACCGGCGTACCACGGGCAAGATCGCGGCCGTAGCACTTGGCGCAGATACCGCCGCGCGTCTCACAGGTGAGAGCCGAGCGAATGCGGATCGACTGAACACCAGCCTTCTCAATGGCATCGATATCGAACTCGTCGATGATATTGCCACCAGTTACAAGCACGTCGCCTGAAATCGGGTGCAAGATATCTTCAAGCGCGGTACGACCGAGAACGCGCTGGCCAATTGTCGCAACGACCTGACCCGCATCAACGATCGGCTGCATTGTGAGACCGGTTGTGGTGCCACAATCAACAGAGATGACGATGCAATCCTGAGCGACGTCAACCAGACGGCGTGTCAGATAGCCGGAGTTAGCCGTCTTCAATGCAGTATCTGCAAGTCCCTTACGGGCACCGTGGGTCGAGTTGAAGTACTCGTTCACAGTCAGACCTTCCTTGAAGTTCGAAATGATTGGCGTTTCGATGATTTCGCCCGAAGGCTTGGCCATCAGACCGCGCATACCGCCCAGCTGACGCATCTGGTTCGGAGAACCACGAGCGCCGGAGTGCGACATCATATAGATCGAGTTCATCTGCTTCTGGCGACCAGTAACAGGATCAAACTCAACGGCCTTAATGCGAGCCATCATTTCGTCGGCGACCTTCTCGGTGCACTTGCCCCAAGCGTCAACAACCTTGTTGTACTTCTCGCCCTGAGTGATCAGGCCGTCATTGTACTGCTGTTCGTATTCGGTCGCCAAAGCTTCGGTTTCAGCAACCAGCTTCGCCTTGGTTTCCGGAATAACCATGTCGTCCTTGCCGAACGAGATACCGGCGCGGCAAGCATGGCTGAAGCCGAGCTGCATGATGCGGTCGCAGAAAATGACCGTCTCTTTCTGTCCGCAATGGCGATAAACCGTGTCGATCATCTTGGAGATGTTCTTCTTGGTCATTTCCTGATTGCAGATATCGAAAGGCACATTGTGATGCTTCGGCAGAAGCTCACCGATGATCATGCGGCCAGGCGTCGTGTCGAAAATCTTTGACGTTGGCTTGCCATCAGCATCGATGCTCTTGAAGCGGCCCTTGATCTTCGTGTGAAGAGTGACCGAACCATTGCCGATAGCATGATGAAGTTCGCCCATATCGGCAAACGCCATGCCTTCGCCCGGCTCTTTAACCGCAACGATCGACAGATAGTAAAGGCCGAGAACCATGTCCTGAGACGGTACGATAACCGGCAGACCATTTGCAGGATGCAGGATATTGTTCGTCGACATCATCAGAACGCGGGCTTCAAGCTGCGCTTCCAACGAAAGCGGTACGTGGACAGCCATCTGGTCACCGTCAAAGTCCGCGTTGAAAGCGGTACAGACGAGCGGGTGCAGCTGGATAGCCTTGCCTTCGATCAGGGTGGGTTCGAATGCCTGAATACCAAGACGGTGCAACGTCGGAGCGCGGTTCAACAGAACCGGATGCTCGCGAATGACCTCATCAAGAATATCCCAGACTTCCGGCTTTTCCTTTTCAACCAGCTTCTTCGCCTGCTTGACGGTTGAGGAATAACCCTTTGCGTCAAGACGGGCGTAGATGAATGGCTTGAACAGTTCGAGCGCCATCTTCTTTGGCAGACCGCACTGGTGAAGCTTGAGTTCAGGACCAGTCACGATAACCGAACGGCCGGAATAATCGACGCGCTTGCCTAGAAGGTTCTGACGGAAGCGGCCCTGCTTGCCCTTGAGCATATCGGACAGCGACTTCAGCGGACGTTTATTGGCACCGGTGATAACACGGCCACGACGGCCGTTGTCGAACAACGCATCGACCGATTCCTGAAGCATGCGCTTCTCGTTGCGGATGATGATGCCAGGAGCACGCAGTTCGATCAGGCGCTTCAAGCGGTTGTTACGGTTGATTACGCGACGATACAGATCATTAAGATCGGATGTAGCGAAACGTCCGCCATCCAGCGGAACCAGAGGACGAAGATCCGGAGGAATGACCGGAACGATCTTCATGATCATCCATTCCGGACGGTTACCCGACTCCAGGAAGTTTTCGACGATCTTAAGACGCTTCATCAGCTTCTTCTGCTTCAGATCAGACGTTGTTGTCGCCAGATCTTCCCGCAGATCGCCAGCAATCTTTTCCAGATCCATGGAAGCGAGCAGCTCATGAATTGCTTCCGCACCGATCAGCGCAGTGAAGGAATCTTCACCATACTCATCGACAGCAATCATGTATTCTTCTTCCGAAAGAAGCTGGTGCTCCTTCAGTGCAGTCAGACCTGGCTCGGTCACAATGTAGTTCTCGAAATAGAGAACGCGCTCGATGCCCTTAAGGGTCATATCAAGCAATGTGCCGATACGGCTTGGCAGGGACTTCAGGAACCAGATGTGCGCAACCGGCGCAGCAAGTTCAATATGGCCCATGCGCTCACGGCGAACGCGTGACAGCGTGACTTCCACACCGCACTTTTCGCAGATGATGCCCTTGTATTTCATGCGCTTGTACTTGCCGCACAAGCATTCGTAGTCCTTGATCGGCCCGAAGATCCGAGCACAGAAAAGACCATCCCGCTCCGGCTTAAAGGTGCGGTAGTTGATCGTCTCCGGCTTCTTGATCTCACCGTATGACCAGGACAGAATCTTCTCAGGGCTGGCGATCGAAATCCTGATGGAATCGAATGCCTGCACAGGCGCCTGAGGATTGAAAAGATTCATGACCTCTTGGTTCATGCCGTTTCTCCATGGGGCAAAAAGTGCCCTCTCCTTGCGATGAATATCCGCCACCGCGGTCCATCTAGATCAAATGCCGCTTCTTCAGCGGCTCGAAACGAATGCCGGGGTGCGCGGAAACTAATCGCGCACCCTGACGTTTTTTACTCTGCAGCGTCAGGCAATGCCTGTTGCTGTTCCTGCTGGCGTGTATCGTCCAGCTCGACATTAAGTCCGAGCGAACGCATTTCCTTGACGAGAACGTTGAAGCTCTCGGGAATGCCTGCTTCGAACGTATCGTCGCCGCGGACAATCGCCTCATAGACCTTGGTACGACCGGCAACGTCATCGGACTTGACCGTAAGCATTTCCTGCAGCGTGTAAGCCGCACCATATGCTTCCAGTGCCCAGACCTCCATTTCACCGAAGCGCTGACCGCCGAACTGGGCTTTACCACCCAGAGGCTGCTGCGTAACGAGCGAGTAAGGTCCGATCGAACGAGCGTGGATCTTGTCATCAACCAGATGGTGCAGCTTCAACATATAGATGTAGCCGACAGTCACCTGACGATCAAAAGTTTCACCCGTACGTCCGTCGTACAGTGTCGACTGACCGGAGGATTTTAGGCCGGCCTGCTCCAGCATCACATTGATGTCTGGTTCATGCGCACCGTCAAATACCGGCGTTGCAATCGACACACCGCGCTTCATCTGTTCGCCAAGACGAATGATGCTTTCATCATCATAGTTGCGAACCGGTTCGTTGCGGTCATTGTCCGGGATGATCGACTCAATCGTCGCCCGAAGCGGAGCAATGTCGCCCTGCTCGCCTAGTGCGTGCTGTGCCTTATAGGCTTCGATCAGTTCCCCGATCTTCTTGCCCATTCCGGCGCAAGCCCAGCCCAAATGCGTCTCAAGGATCTGACCAACGTTCATTCGGCTTGGCACGCCAAGCGGATTGAGAACGATGTCAACATGCGTTCCATCTTCAAGGAACGGCATATCCTCAACAGCAGCAATACGCGAAACAACACCCTTGTTGCCGTGACGGCCAGCCATCTTGTCGCCTGGCTGGATCTTGCGCTTCACAGCGACAAAGACCTTGACCATCTTCATGACCCCTGGAGGCATCTCATCGCCGCGCTGGACCTTTTCGACCTTGTCCATGAAGCGCTGTTCAAGCAGCTTCTTGGAGTCGTCATACTGGTTGCGCAGAGCTTCGATTTCGCCCTGAATCTTTTCGTCTTCGACAGCAAACTGCCACCACTGCGAACGTGGGTATTCACCCATGATGTCCTGCGTAACGACTGTGCCCTTCTTGAACGCTTTCGGTCCAGCAACAGCAGATTTGCCGTTGAGAACATCAGCAAGACGGCCATAGACGTTGCGGTCCAGGATAGCCTGTTCGTCGTCGCGGTCCTTGGCCAGGCGTTCGATTTCCTCACGCTCAATAGCCATGGCACGTTCGTCCTTTTCAACGCCGTGGCGATTGAAAACGCGAACTTCCACTACCGTACCGTAAGTCCCGGGCGGCATGCGCATCGAGGTGTCACGAACGTCCGAAGCCTTTTCACCGAAAATGGCGCGAAGAAGCTTCTCTTCCGGCGTCATTGGGCTTTCGCCCTTCGGAGTGATCTTGCCGACAAGAATATCGCCCGGCTGAACTTCAGCACCGATGTAGACGATACCGGCTTCGTCCAGATTCTTCAGCGCTTCTTCCGAAACGTTCGGAATGTCACGCGTGATTTCTTCCGGTCCAAGCTTCGTGTCGCGAGCCATAACTTCAAACTCCTCGATATGGATCGAGGTGAAGACGTCATCCGAAACGATCTTTTCAGAAAGCAGGATGGAATCTTCGTAGTTGTAGCCATTCCACGGCATGAACGCGACCAGCACGTTACGGCCAAGAGCCAAATCACCCAGATCCGTCGAAGGACCGTCAGCAATGATATCGCCCTTTTCGATCCGGTCGCCTACACGTACCAGCGGACGCTGATTGATGCAGGTGTTCTGGTTCGAGCGCTGGAACTTCATCAGGCGATAAATATCAACGCCAGACTTGCCCGGTACGAGATCTTCCGTCGCACGGATAACGATACGGGTTGCGTCAACCTGATCGACGATACCTGTACGGCGGGCACCAATAGCAGCACCGGAGTCGCGAGCAACAACCGGCTCCATACCTGTTCCGACGAATGGCGCCTCAGCACGAACCAGAGGAACGGCCTGACGCTGCATGTTCGAGCCCATCAGAGCGCGGTTGGCGTCGTCGTTTTCAAGGAACGGAATAAGTGCGGCGGCAACCGATACAAGCTGCTTTGGTGAAACGTCCATCAAATCCACGTTTTCACGTGGGGCCATCAAGACTTCACCCGCATGACGGCAGACAACGAATTCATCTGTGAATCCGCCGGAAGAGTCGAGCTCCACATTGGCCTGCGCCACGTGATACTTGGCTTCTTCCATTGCCGACAGATAAACAACGTCGTCGGTAACCTTACCATCAATGATCTTGCGATACGGGCTTTCGATAAAGCCGTACTTGTTGACCCGAGCAAAGGTTGCAAGCGAGTTGATCAGACCGATATTCGGGCCTTCCGGCGTTTCAATCGGGCAGATACGGCCGTAATGTGTCGGATGAACGTCGCGAACTTCAAAGCCTGCACGTTCGCGTGTCAAACCGCCGGGTCCCAAAGCCGAAAGACGACGCTTATGCGTAATCTCGGACAGCGGGTTGGTCTGATCCATGAACTGCGAAAGCTGCGAAGAACCGAAGAACTCACGAACCGCAGCTGCTGCTGGCTTCGCGTTAATCAGATCCTGCGGCATGACAGTGTCAATTTCGATGGATGACATACGTTCCTTGATGGCACGCTCCATGCGAAGCAGACCAACACGATACTGGTTTTCCATCAATTCGCCGACCGAACGCACACGGCGATTGCCGAGATTGTCGATGTCGTCGATTTCACCACGGCCATCGCGCAGATCAACCAGCATCTTGACCACGGCAAGAATGTCTTCCTTGCGCAGGATACGGACAGTGTCTTCCGCATCCAGATCAAGGCGCATGTTCATTTTGACGCGACCAACAGCCGACAGATCATAACGTTCGCTGTCGAAGAACAGCGACTTGAACATGGCTTCAGCCGAGTCAATTGTCGGTGGCTCACCCGGGCGCATGACACGGTAAATGTCGAACAATGCGTCCTGGCGGCTCTCGTTCTTGTCAACAGCGAGCGTGTTACGGATATACGGTCCGATATTGACATGGTCGATATCGAGGACGTTGATTTCCGAAACGCCCGTGTCAAGCAGAACCTTCAGTGTCTTTTCGTCAAGCTCGTCGCCTGCTTCAAGATAAACTTCACCGGTTTCCATATTGACAATATCTTCGGCAAGATATGAGCCGAGCAGATCGTCTTCGGTCGCCTTGATGAACTTCAAGCCTTTTTCAGCAAGCTGCTTGGCACTACGCGCAGTCAGCTTCTTACCGGTTTCGAGGATAACCTCGCCAGTATCAGCATCGATAACGTCAGTGGTCGCCTTGAAGCCGCGGAAACGGTCGACTGAGAATGGAATACGCCATGTCTCGCCGTCACGGTTGAATGTGAGCGAGTTGTAGAAAGTCGACAGAATCTCTTCTGGATCCATGCCGAGCGCCATCAACAGCGATGTCGCCGGAATTTTGCGGCGGCGGTCGATACGCGCATACACAACGTCCTTCGCATCGAATTCAATATCGAGCCATGAGCCGCGATACGGAATGACGCGCGCAGCAAACAGAAGCTTGCCGGACGAATGGGTTTTGCCCTTGTCGTGATCAAAGAAGACGCCCGGTGAACGGTGCATCTGCGAAACGATCACGCGCTCGGTGCCGTTTACAATGAACGTACCATTATCGGTCATGAGCGGCATATCGCCCATGTAAACGTCCTGTTCCTTGATGTCCTTGATCGACTTCGCGCCGGTATCTTCATCGATATCGAACACTATAAGGCGCAGCGTCACCTTAAGCGGCGCAGCATATGTCAGATCGCGCTGACGGCATTCGTCAACGTCGAATTTTGGAGCTTCGAACTCGTACTTGACGAATTCGAGCATGGAAGCACCAGAGAAATCCTGGATCGGGAAAACAGACTTGAATACAGCCTGCAAACCTTCGTCCAAACGTCCGCCCTTGGGCTCTTCCACCATCAGAAACTGATCGTAGGAAGCCTTTTGAACCTCGATGAGGTTCGGCATCTCTGCGACTTCCGGAATCTTACCGAAAAACTTGCGTACGCGCCTACGACCATTGAAAGAATGGGTCTGAGCCATCGTCGCTCCTCGTCTTTATGCCAGAAACTGGCCTGTTTCTTAAAACCGCGTATGCGGCCCCGTGAACGGGACAAAACCCGTTTCCTGAAAGCACCAAATTGCCATCAGGAAAAGGGTTGAGTACCGGGCCCTCCGGAGAGGGTAGTCGGCGGACAGGTCACCCTGCCCGCCAATAACGCAAGGATTACTTGAGTTCAACCTTGGCGCCAGCTGCTTCGAGCTGTGCCTTGATCTTGTCAGCTTCGTCCTTAGTCGCTGCTTCTTTAACTGCCTTAGGAGCAGCTTCAACGAGGTCCTTGGCTTCTTTCAGGCCAAGACCGGTGATTGCGCGGACTTCCTTGATCACGTTGATCTTGTTAGCGCCGGCATCGGTCAGAACGACGTCGAATTCAGTCTTTTCTTCAACAGCAGCTGCAACTGCACCACCGCCAGCAGCGGCAACAGCAACAGGAGCGGCAGCAGAAACGCCCCACTTCTCTTCAAGAAGCTTGGAAAGTTCCGCAGCTTCAAGAACTGTAAGGTTGGACAGGTCTTCTACGATCTTTGCGAGATCAGTCATTGTGATATTCCTTTACAAGGTTCGATATATTGACAGCGAGAACGGCCTTATGCCGCTTCGTCCTTCCGGGCATAGGCGCCAAAAACGCGGGCAAGCTGAGCTGCCGGTGCGTTTACGACCTGAGCGATGCGAGAAGCTGGTGTCTGGATCATACCAACCAGCTTTGCGCGCAACTCGTCGAGTGATGGAAGTGCGGCCAGAGCCTTCACGCCATCTGCATCAAGAGTTGTTGCTCCCATTGAGCCACCGAGGATAACGAGCTTTTCGTTGCCCTTGGCAAATTCAATGGCGATCTTTGGTGCCGTAATCGGATCATTGGAATAGGCAACAAGTGTCTGACCTACGAATAGATCAGAAATGCCTTCCGATTCCGTGCCTTGAAGAGCGATCTTGGCAAGGCGGTTCTTCGCGACTTTAACAGTGCCACCAGCATCACGCATCTTGGAGCGAAGATCGCTCAGCTGCGCAACGGTGAGACCGGTATAGTGGGCCACGACAACTGAACCGGAATCCTTGAAGACCCCATTCAGCCAAGTGACAAATTCGCGCTTTTCCGCTTTTTCCACTGTCTCTCTCCATTTGACAGTAATGCGATATTGCATTCCTGCCGGGTTGCCTTTTGTTGCAAGCCTTCAGTCCGAAAACTGAAACCAAACAACAGTTGAGGATCCTGTCCCCCCTGCTTCGCCGGATTGGCTGCAAGCGAAAGGCAACTACGGTTCGAACCTTGTTCTTTGGGCAAAGCCCTCAAATCAAAGTTTTTCCACGTCTCATGCAGGTTCTTACGAATTAAGGCGAACCACCCGCAATCTCGGACAGGATAACCGGATTTTCATCCGGTTATCCAGGCCCCGAAAGGCCTGGAATTCTTTTCAATCAAGCAGTTAAGCTTGAAAACTCAATCAACAGTTACGCAATGCGTACTGTTGCCGGGTCGATCTTTACGCCAGCGCCCATTGTCGAGGAAATCGCGACGCGCTTGACATATTCGCCCTTGGAACCAGCAGGCTTGGCCTTGGTTACCGCATCAGCGAAAGCCTTGATATTCTCTTCAAGCGCCTTGGCATCAAAAGAAGCCTTACCGACGCCAGCGTGAATAATACCGGCCTTCTCAACGCGGAACTCAACAGCGCCGCCCTTCGAAGCCTTAACTGCAGCTGTAACGTCAGTCGTAACCGTGCCAACCTTTGGGTTTGGCATCATGCCGCGAGGTCCTAGAACCTTACCGAGACGGCCAACGAGCGGCATCATGTCCGGTGTTGCAATGCAGCGATCGAAATCGATCTTGCCGCCATTGACGATCTCGAACAAATCTTCTGCACCAACGATATCTGCGCCGGCAGCCGTGGCTTCATCAGCCTTGGCACCGCGTGCAAACACGGCAACACGAACGGTACGGCCAGTGCCGTTTGGCAGATTGACAACACCACGAACCATCTGGTCCGCATGACGAGGATCAACGCCGAGATTCATTGCAACTTCGATAGTTTCGTCGAACTTGGCGACTGCACGCTCCTTGACCATGGCAATTGCCGAAGTCAGATCATAGAGCTTGTTGCGGTCAATGCCTTCACGAACCTTCGCTACGCGCTTTGCTACTTTTGCCATCGGATCAGCCCACCACTTCCAGGCCCATCGAACGGGCAGAACCTTCGACCATGCGCATTGCAGATTCAACATCTGCTGCGTTCAGGTCTTTCATCTTCGCTTCAGCGATTTCGCGGACTTTCTCGCGCGTAACCTTACCGGCAACTACCTTACCTGGTTCTTTGGAACCGGACTTCAGATTTGCAGCCTTCTTGAGGAAGTAGGAAACCGGAGCGGTCTTCATTGCAAAAGTGAAGGACTTGTCCTGATAATATGTGATCACGACTGGAACGGGCGAGCCCTTTTCCATTTCCTGCGTAGCCGCATTGAAGGCCTTGCAGAATTCCATGATGTTGATGCCGCGCTGACCAAGTGCCGGTCCGATTGGCGGGGATGGCGTTGCCGATCCTGCCGAAACCTGCAGCTTGAGCTGGCCTGCTATTTTCTTAGCCATTGTACTCTGCCTTATGGTTATGCCGGATAAACCGGCACCTTTACATTATGCTGGAAAACCAGCGGTTGCAGTTTGGTGGTTCGGTTTAAAACCCGGCTAAGGTTTCTCGCCTCCCACCTCTTCGTCACCGGAGTGACAGGACAACTTCGAGAGCCGCCCTTATGGTCAGACTTTTTCCACCTGACCAAATTCCAGATCGACAGGGGTTGCACGACCAAAGATCGAAACCTCGACCTTGAGGCGCGAACGCTCCTCATCAACTTCCTGTACCGTACCGTTGAACGACGCAAAGGGTCCATCAGCAACACGAACGCTTTCACCAATCTCAAACGAGATCGATGCCTTAGGACGCTCAACACCCTCCTGAACTTGGGTCAGGATGCGCTCTGCTTCCTTGTCGGAAATTGCGATCGGCTTATTATCCGAACCCAAAAAACCGGTTACCTTCGGCGTGTTCTTGATCAAATGATATGCATCATCCGTCAAATCAGCACGAACCATGACATAGCCCGGGAAGAATTTACGCTCAGCATCAACCTTACGGCCACGGCGCACTTCAACCACTTTTTCGGTCGGAACAAGGATCTTTTCAAAAAGATGCGACAGACCCTTCTGTCGCGCCTTTTCTTCGATCGACTCGGCGACCTTCTTCTCAAAATTCGAATAGGCGTGAACGATATACCAGCGCGCGGTCATTGTTGAATTCCCAATCCCGATTTTCTTGTCAGCCTGCGTTAACGACCAAGACCGAGAATGAGATCAATCCCGTATGCCATCAACTGATCAGCTGCGAAAAAAAAGATCGCAGCAAAGAACGCCATTATCATCACCATCGCAGTGGAAATGAGCGTTTCGCGACGCGAAGGCCATGTGACCTTTGCGGTTTCAGCGCGCACTTGCTGAAAAAAAGTTATTGGATTCGTTTTGGATGCCATTTACCGCTCGTGCGTGTCATTTCGCTGCAAACACACTGCATTAATATTTAAATGCCGACTGTTCACACCATTACGGCCCGTAAAGCTGATTATTCAGCTCCACGCACCGCGTGTCTGTTGACGTTACATAGAACCGATTCCGGTAAAACACAAGGCCCCGGAGTCAATTCCTTCTCAACATCTGCAGTTACACCATCCAATCGTGTACCCAGCAGACTATATAGATGGCAGGGGAGACAGGATTCGAACCTGCGACCTACGGTTTTGGAGACCGCCGCTCTACCAACTGAGCTACTCCCCTATCTTCGGGGCGTACATTCCACAAAGCCGTGGCCTTTTCAAGGGCCAATACGCGACTTCTTGCGCCTTGCTGAAAAATTATCTGTTTAGCTTGCCAACAATTGCGCCTGGCTGCGCCTATTTTCGATTCGAAACCAAATTCTTTGCAAACAAAAAGGGCGATCCAATGGACCGCCCTTCCCGATTCGAACTGTCAGGCGACAGTCTTACTCAATGATAGAAGCGACGATGCCAGCACCGACGGTGCGGCCACCTTCACGGATAGCGAAGCGGAGCTTCTCTTCCATGGCGATTGGCACGATCAGCGTCACATCAACCGAGATATTGTCGCCAGGCATGACCATTTCCGTACCTTCCGGCAAAGTCACTACACCCGTCACGTCAGTCGTGCGGAAGTAGAACTGTGGACGGTAGTTGGAGAAGAATGGCGTATGACGGCCACCTTCGTCCTTCGTCAGAATATAGGCTTCTGCCTTGAACTTCGTGTGCGGCTTGACCGAACCTGGCTTGGCAAGGATCTGACCGCGCTCAACGTCTTCACGGCCAACACCGCGAACCAGTGCACCGATGTTGTCGCCTGCCTGGCCCTGATCGAGCAGCTTGCGGAACATTTCAACGCCGGTAACTGTTGTCTTTGTCGTCGGCTTGATGCCGATGATTTCAACTTCTTCACCAACCTTGACGATACCGCGTTCAACGCGGCCAGTCACAACCGTACCACGACCCGAGATCGAGAACACGTCTTCGATCGGCATCAGGAATGGCTGGTCAATCGGACGTTCTGGTGTTGGAATGTACTTGTCAACTTCAGCCATCAGCGCGCGAACTGCGTCTTCGCCGATTTCCTTGTTGCTGTCTTCAAGCGCAGCCAAAGCCGAACCCTTGACGATCGGTACATCGTCGCCCGGGAAATCATACTTGGAAAGAAGCTCACGAACTTCAAGCTCAACCAGTTCGAGCAATTCAGCATCGTCAACCTGATCAACCTTGTTCAGGAACACGACGATCGCTGGAACGCCAACCTGACGGGCAAGCAGAATGTGCTCGCGGGTCTGTGGCATCGGGCCGTCAGCGGCAGACACAACCAGAATAGCGCCATCCATCTGCGCAGCGCCGGTGATCATGTTCTTCACATAGTCGGCGTGGCCAGGGCAATCAACGTGTGCATAGTGACGCGCAGGCGTCTCATACTCAACGTGTGCCGTCGAAATGGTGATGCCGCGTGCCTTCTCTTCCGGTGCAGCGTCGATCTGGTCATACGCCTTGTACTCACCAAAATACTTCGTAATCGCTGCCGTCAACGACGTCTTGCCATGGTCAACGTGACCAATCGTGCCGATGTTTACGTGCGGCTTATTACGTTCAAACTTGCTCTTAGCCATAATCGTCGTTCTCTCGTCATCACAACCGGTCTAGAGGCCGGTACCATGTTTGTAGTCAGACGAGACAGCGAGCCGTCCGTCAGCACAGTCACCCGCCCGGCCAAACACGACCGATCCGGGTTGGGTTTGTCTTGGGATATGCTCGTTCATATGGGGACACATGAGCGGCGTACAAGCTCAAGACAAAATCGAAGAGCACCATACGCGCTCTCGCGTGTACGCGGTGCTCTCTGTCGAAACTGGAGCGGGTAGCGGGAATCGAACCCGCATATTCAGCTTGGAAGGCTGCTGCTCTACCACTGAGCTATACCCGCACAACACTCAAATTGGCACATAATCTCCACCAAGACCAATTCGTCTTGGGATTATGCGCCAGGCGGGCGGTTCCGGCAGTGGTGGAGGAGGTTGGATTCGAACCAACGTAAGCCAAGCTAACGGATTTACAGTCCGTCCCCTTTAACCACTCGGGCACTCCTCCGGTCACTGCCGATGGAACCGCGCCATTTGGCACTTCGCAAACACCCGCCGGACAGTTCATCAGGCTGCTGCTTGCGGAGGGCCTTATGCCGACTAGGTCACGTGGTGTCAACACTTACTGGCAGAAAATGAATGAGTTGTGGAAATTGCCTGACAAATTATGCGGTTCAACCGACCGAAGCCAATAAATTCAACGAATAGTCGTATCGCTGAACGAAGTGAAAGCGTATATGGTCGCGTTATGACGACACAAAAACCCACACATACGCAAAAAGATTCCCATTACGCGACATTGCGCCGCCAGTACCGCGATCAGAAGGCTGGCGGTACACCGCAACAGGCTGAACGAGCTTCGCGTCCTCAAGTCGCCGGCACACAAGCACCGGAAGGGCTTGTCCGGCTCTATGGTTTGCATACGGTCCGCGCAGCACTGGATAACCCTGCCCGCCAGATCAAACGCATGCTGGTCACGAAGAATGCTCTCGATCGACTGGAAATCGCTGATCCAGACGCCCTGGGATTCGACGTTGAAATTGTTGAGCCCCGCGCAATCGATAAGGAAACCGGCTCTGATGCCGTGCATCAAGGCGTGATGATCGAAGCAAAGCCTTTAAAAGCCCAATCTTTGAAAGTGCTTCAAGAAAGCGATCTCCTGCTGATTCTTGATCAGGTTACTGATCCACACAATGTCGGCGCAATCATGCGGTCCGCAGTGGCCTTCGGCGCTGGAGCTATCATCACAACGGCAAGGCACAGCCCACAAGAATCAGGCGTCCTTGCAAAAGCCGCTTCTGGCGCGCTTGAACTTATTCCCCATATAGAAGTTCGCAATCTTGCTGATGCGATCAGTGAATTACACGAGCTCGGCTTCACAACAATTGGGCTTGATTCGGAAGGGCCGCTCGAACTCGAAAAAACGATGAAGCCAGGACGCATTGCCTTGGTCCTCGGCGCAGAAGGCAAAGGCTTACGTCAGAAGACGCGCGAGACAGTTACCCACCTCGCCCGTCTTGATATGCCCGGCGCTATCAAATCATTGAATGTGTCCAACGCGGCTGCAATCTCACTTTATGCAGCCCAACGCTATCTGACGCGATGAAGGAACTGCCCACCACGGTATTGGCGTGATCTAAACAACCTTGGCGGCTGCCCGACCAGCAATACGGCCGGAAAATATGCAACCGCCAAGAAAAGTTCCTTCAAGCGAGTTATATCCGTGAACTCCTCCACCGCCAAAGCCAGCCGCCTCGCCCGCCGCGTAAACTCCCGGTAGCGGCTCGCCGCCTTGTTTCAGAACACGTGCATTCAGATCAGTCTCTATGCCGCCCAATGACTTGCGCGTCAGAATATTGAGTCTCACCGCTATCAGGCGCCCATGTTTTGGGTCCAGTATCTTGTGGGGAGGCACGACGCGAACGAGCTTGTCGCCGATATAATTGCGCGCGCCCCTTATCGCCGTGATTTGTGCGTCCTTCGTGTAGGTGTTCTCGACTTCGCGATCGCGTGCGGCAATTTGTGCGTGAAGTTTTTGCTCATCAATCAAATTATCCCCGCTCAGAGCGTTCATTCGCCGCACCAGATCAGTCAGATTATTTTCAACGATGAAATCTTCGCCCTTATCGAGAAACGCTTTAACAGGTGAGGGAATGCCACCGGTGGCTCGCTTCAATACCTGCCGCCAACTCTTGCTGGTGAAATCAGGGTTTTGTTCTGAGCCTGATAGCGTGAATTCTTTTTTCACAATGGTCTCGTTGAGTATGAACCAGGAATAATCATATCCCGTTTTCATGATGTGACTGAGTGTGGCCAATGTGTCGAAGCCCGGCAAGCATGGTGCAGGCAAGCGATTTCCATTGGCATCAAACCATAAGGATGATGGCCCCGGCAAAATACGGATAGCATGCCTAGACCAAATCGGGTTCCAATTGTGCACGCCTTCGACATAGTGCCACATGCGATCGCAGTTGATTAGATGCGCGCCGCTTTGTTCGCTTATGCCCAGCATCAATCCATCAACATGATCCGGCACCCCGCTGATGAGGCGTTTAGGAGCTTCACCCAAGCGTTTTGGCCAATTTTTGCGCACAAGATCGTGATTGGCTCCCATGCCTCCACTGCAAACAACAATTACCTGCGCCCTTAAAATGAACGAGCTGGCAACCACACGTGAACTGGGCTCACTGCGCTTGACATTGCTAGGCTCAAGCACCTCACCCTCCACGCTGTCCACAATGCCGCCATTCGTGCCGAGCGACGTGACCCTGTGGCGAAATCGGAAACTTAAAAGTCCTTTTTGTTCAGCCTCACGGGCCCGCCGGACAAAGGGCTCGACTACGCCCAACCCCGTTCCCCACGTAATATGAAAGCGTGGCACAGAATTTCCGTGGCCCGTCGCCAATGAACCGCCCCGTTCCGCCCAACCGACGATAGGAAACCAGCGCATCCCTTGCGCATGCAGCCATGAACGTTTTTCGCCGGCAGCAAAATCGACATAGGCCTCAGCCCATTTTCGCGGCCAATGGTCCTCCTCGCGATCAAAGCCCGCAGATCCCATCCAATCCTGCAATGCCAACTCGTAAGAATCTTTAATTCGCAGTCGACGTTGTTCGGGACTATTTACAAAAAACAATCCACCAAAAGAGCGCCACGCCTGTCCGCCCAATGTCTGCTCGGGTTCCTGATCAACAATGATTACCCGCTTGCCCGCATCGGTCAGTTCCGTGGCAGCTACCAACCCCGCCAGCCCCGCTCCAATCACAATAGCATCAGCATCATATGTCATCTCTGAGATCTCCCCCTTCAGCAACATTGAACTACAGATAACCTTTACGTCAACGTTATTACGCACGTCGATTCTTCGAGCGCCTGATTATCGTGGCGCTTACGCGCGCTTCCGATGATATCGAGACATGCTTGGCCAGACTGCCCTATTCGACTAACCCTGAAAGACAATATCGGCCCGGTTTTCGAGCTTTTCGTAAAATTATTTCGTATAAACCACATTTTCCGTTTTACACTTCGGAGCTTTGTGCTAATCGAACGCCGCTGCCCTTATAGCTCAGTTGGTAGAGCATCTGATTTGTAATCAGAGGGTCGGGAGTTCGAGTCTCTCTGGGGGCACCACCTTTTCCTTTAATATTTGCACGCGAGTACGCTGGTAATTCTTTACCTGCTTCACGCATGATGCACGCTCCAGATCTTTTCGCCGGCTAGTTGTCCAAGCGCTGCAGCGGCGTTGTTTCTTTACCAATATCACTTTCGCGTTTTGCCAGATCACGCCCAGCGTGCTAGGCGATATATCCTTATTCCTTTACATTTCGCAGGCAGTCATGAACCGGAAAATTGAAACATTTGCTTTTCTTTCCTCCGGCACGCCGGATTCGGATGAAGCTGCTCAAGAACTCATCAAATTCTACGGTCAGTCCGACCCTCGCGATGCTGATGTGATCGTTGCGCTCGGTGGTGACGGTTTCATGCTGCAGACATTGCAGCACTACATGAACCAAGGAAAAATGATCTATGGCATGAACCGCGGATCCGTTGGCTTTCTAATGAACGAGTTCAGCAGCGTTGGCCTGAAGGATCGAATTGAGGCTGCGCAATCCGAGACGATCCGGCCACTGAAGATGGTAGCGGAATCGGTGGAGGAAGGCACTGTCACGGCCTTCGCCCTCAATGAAATCTCCTTGCTTCGCCAATCATACCAGGCAGCGAAAATCCGCATCAGCGTTGACGATCAAATCCGGCTGGAAGAACTCATTTGCGATGGTGTCATGGTTGCCACGCCTGCAGGTTCGACGGCTTACAATCTTTCAGCCCAAGGGCCCATCCTGCCGCTTGATGCACGCCTTCTTGCGCTTACACCTGTCTCGGCTTTCCGGCCGCGGCGCTGGCGTGGTGCGCTCCTGCCCAATAAGGTGACTGTGCGTTTCGATATTCTTGAGCCGGAGAAACGACCTGTCAACGCCGTTGCAGATCATACGGAAGTAAAGTCGGTTTTATCGGTCACCATTGAAGAAGCTTCCCAGCTGCGAGCTACCATTCTCTTTGATAAAAACCATTCGTGGAACGAACGAATTCTAAAGGAACAGTTCCTTTATTGACAACATTAGAATAAAATGACGGACAATTGTAACAAACGCTTAAATGTGACCATACCAAAGAGTTGACTTTTGCTGGTATGCGCCGTAACGCAATTACAGCAAACGTTATGCAATCAAGCGTCAGATGCTTCTGGCAAATGCAGCTTTACGCCACTAACAGGCATGTATGGTACCGACTGCAGATAGAAAGTTAAATCTCCATTGACCACCTTTGCTGATCTGGGCCTTTCACCGAAAGTGCTCGATGCTGTAGAAGCAGCAGGATATACGATCCCGACCCCCATCCAGGCAGGCGCAATTCCACATGCGCTGCAACGCAAGGATGTCCTCGGCATTGCCCAGACGGGAACCGGCAAAACCGCTTCATTTGTATTGCCTATGCTGACACTGCTCGAGCAGGGGCGCGCCCGAGCCCGCATGCCCCGCACGCTCATTCTCGAACCTACGCGCGAACTCGCAGCGCAGGTCGAGGAAAATTTTGTTAAATATGGAAAAAACCACCGCTTGAATGTTGCGTTGCTCATCGGCGGCGTTTCTTTCGACGACCAATTGCGCAAGCTTGAACGTGGCGCAGACGTACTGATCGCTACGCCAGGCCGTTTGCTTGATCATTTCGAGCGCGGTAAACTGCTGCTGAGCGCAGTAGACATTCTCGTGATCGATGAAGCTGACCGGATGCTCGACATGGGCTTTATCCCGGATATTGAGCGCATTTGTAAACTCATTCCCTTCACACGGCAGACACTGTTTTTCTCGGCTACCATGCCACCTGAGATCACCAAGCTGACGGAACAGTTTTTGCACTCGCCAGTACGCATCGAAGTGGCGAAGGCTGCAACGACTGCAAAGACGGTTGAACAGAAGCTAGTAAAGTCCGGCAAGAAGGATTGGGAGAAACGGGCAATATTGCGCGATCTTATCCGCGCTGAAGCCGATGGACTTAAAAACGCAATCATCTTCTGCAACCGCAAGAAAGATGTATCGGAGCTCTTCCGCTCGCTCGTTAAACATGAGTTCGACGCTGGCGCACTCCACGGTGATATGGATCAACGTGCACGCACGACAATGTTGGCGAATTTCAAGGATAACAAGCTTAAAATACTTGTTGCATCCGATGTCGCCGCGCGCGGGCTCGATATACCCGATGTGAGTCACGTGTTCAATTTCGATGTACCAATTCATTCCGAGGATTATGTTCATCGTATTGGACGCACGGGACGCGCAGGACGCTCCGGAAAGGCGTTTACGCTCGTAACACAAGCAGACGTCAAATATCTGGCATCCATAGAAAAACTGATCGGCGAAGATATCGTCTGGTACGATGGTGATCTGTCGACACTGCCCGTATCGAACGAGCCGGATGAGGCCCCTCGTCGTGGACGCGGTGGCCGTGACAAGCCAGCACCAAAGCGTCGCCGCAATGAAGGTCGTGAGCGCGAGCGCCCACAGTCCGAAATTGACATCATAGCGGCTGCTGAGAAGGCAAAAGACATTGAAGTCGAGCCTTTGGACGATCAGCCTGTTATTCGTACAGCTGATAAGCCCAACAAGGTTGCGATTAAAACTGAGAATGAACAACGTCGCGCTCGCCCCGCTGCAGCTCGGCCCGAGCAACGGCCGGAACCACGCCGCGACCATCGCAGAGACCGTGATGATATGGGGACAGCCCCCATTGGCTTTGGCGACGAAATTCCTGCGTTTATGCTGATTGATACTAAAATCTGAGCATGAATAGTCCGGGCGTTGGGTGCGGCATCGTATTTCTGAAAGAGGGGCATATTCTTCTTCTGCAGCGTAAGAAGAGCCCGGAAATAGGTTGTTGGGGCATACCAGGCGGTAAAGTAGATTTTCTTGAAACCGCCGAACAGGCTGTGCATCGCGAAGCACTCGAAGAAACCGGGCTTTACGCCAAAACCATGAGTTTGCTCGGCATCAGCGAACAGCTATTTCATGATGAACAGCAACACTGGCTGGGAGTGTTGTTTCTTGCTGAAAATTTTTCAGGTGAAGTGCAATTGCTGGAACCCGAAAAGCATGCGGGAGTAGGCTGGTTCCCGTTTCAACAATTGCCAAATTTATTGACCTTGCCCACAAGGCATGCTCTCGGCTTTCTCGAGCAGCGCGGCTTGATCTGAGACTACTTGGCCACGCGCAGAGCGGCTTCATAAGCCCGCTTGGCCCATTCGGTCATGATATCCGGGTCATCAAAAGCCTCCTCCGGAACGGACCAGTAGGGCATTTTTACCTGCTTGGACTTACCTGTATAGGTCCATTGCTCACAGCCTGCTGCTTCAAATTCCGGAATTGATACCTCATCGGCTTTAAGAAGGACATTTCCGGTTGAAAGTTCAAGGGCGATAATTACCCCCTCGAAATAGATGCCCTTACCACCAAACATCCGCCGGATGCTAACGCCGCCCAATCCCGCAAACAAATCGTGGATCGCATCATTATCCACGTGACGACTATCAAGAAATGGCAGGCGTCAAAGCTTCGGGGCGAGCCGGTGTCAATTCAACCGATTCGCCGCAGCCGCAAGCTGACGTTTGATTTGGGTTATTGAATACAAAACCAGTGCGCAGTTTGGTAATTTCGAAGTCCATTTCGGTGCCAAGCAAGTAAAGCACTGCTTCAGGCGCAACAAAGACCTTGGAGCCATTTTTCTCGATAACGTCATCGCCCGGCTTGGCCTCAGTGACGAGATCGATTGTATATTCCATACCTGCACAACCGCCCTTCTTGATTCCGACGCGGATACCCAGCGCATCTTCACGCGACGATGTAATTTCGTCGACGCGGCTCGCAGCAGCGTCAGTCAATGTTATGACAGAAAAACGACCCATTTATCAGCTTTCTTGTTCAGACGGTGCAACAATCACCTGCCACTATAATTAGTGTTACACGGACGTCACTGCAAGTGTTCACAATAGGCATGGGCTCGAAAACAGACAAACGGAAGGCAATGACCATGAAAAATCGTTATTGTGTCCTTATCGGCATTGCAATGCTGGCTCTCCACACGGCTCCAGTTATTGCACAGGAACCAAAAGCACCTGCCTCAAGCAGCGAAACACCTGCGGTGTCTGACACACCTTCCAAAATCGAAACGGCACTGAGTCCAACTCAGACGCCCCCCGAATACCTGGATAATCGAAGCACGCCGGAAACTCTTATCAAATCCTACTACAATGCTATCAATCGACAAGAATATGCGAGAGCGTACAGCTATTACTTACCTGAAAGCCCTCCCCAGCCATTTCCACAGTTTCAGGCTGGATATGAAAATACCAAATCGGTGACGGTTCAGTTTGGAAAGGTGGAAGGCGAAGGTGCTGCAGGATCAGCCTATTGGAGCCAACCCATTGCGGTAAAATCCGAAGAGAAAGATGGCTCAATCAAAGTCTTTTACGGTTGCTATCGACTAAAGCTTGCGAACCCCGCCATACAGGGCGTTCCATTCGTGCCGCTTTCATTGATAGACGGCACGCTGCAAAAGTCCGAAAAAAGCATGGAAGAAAGTGTGCCGGAAGGTTGTGAAGCCCCTTGAATTCCGGCACTCTTTTTCGTGGATTAGATGAAGCAGATTACCGCTCCGATGATCGCAGCGATACTAAGCAAGTCGATGGTGCGATTTTTTCTGTCCTTCATCGTTGCACGGCTACTATGCACCATGATCAAACGCTGGATGCCATGAGCGCCCGAAGCACCGACCCAGCCATTTCTAGCGGGAGTTCGGCGATACCACAGCGCTTGCAGCACGAAGCAACCGAAGAAAATTGTGATCAAAAAATTGATATTCGCTAAGGTTACATAACTGGTCATCACTATCGCTCCAACAACCACAAACAGTGCAGCTTTTAAAAAAGAAATGTCCTTGCATGACATTCGCTCTCATCTGCTGGTTGCAATAGAATGGAATAATTGCAGTAACAATCCGTACCTTAGTCGTACGCCTATAGTCTAATACCCTGCACGCGACTCATTAAAACGATTTATGAATTCGTTGAAAGTTTAGAAATTTACAGGAGCGAGTGCCACAGATCGGGACCATTGGTGCGGTATAATCGCGCCCATCAATCGAAATAACAGTATAATATTGTTGCTGTAATGACAGCCGTGCTAGCTAAACCTATTGAAACCAACGTCTCGCGCAACAGTTTTTTCCGCTCCTTTGCCACGTCGGCCAAAAGGGTCAACGTGCAGCGCCCGTCTGACAGGCCCGCAATATCTGCCGCATTTAATATCTCAGATAATTTGTGGCTGTGCCAACACGCTTTTATTATGAATGAGAGGCTAACGGAGACCAAAAGGATCCGAGCCACAGACACACCATCAAACATTCTTATTCCACTGTAAAATAAGCAGCAAAAATGGATAAATCAGAACGAAAATTTCTGTTCCGGGAATAATGTAATGTATCGAAAAGAATAAGCTGATTCCAGCCAGACTTTAGTCTAACTCGTTGAAAAATAAAGACTGCTTATTAATACCAACCAACGGCGACTTGGGCTTCTTCAGACATCCGGTCTGGCGTCCATGGTGGATCGAACGTCATCGTTACGTCGACAAAACTAACGCCCTCTACGGCGCTGACTGCATCCTGCACCCAGCCCGGCATTTCACCGGCAACGGGGCAGCCCGGCGCGGTAAGCGTCATCTCAATTTTCACCGAACGATCATCTTCGATATCAATCTTATAGACGAGGCCGAGTTCATAAATATCGGCGGGAATTTCCGGATCATAGACAGTTTTTAACGCGCCAATAACATCATCTGTCATGCGCGCCAATTCGTCGGCAGGGATGGCAGAGACTGGTTCCGAGTCGACTATCGGCGCGGCTTCGAGGGCCACATTTTCTGTTTCGACTTTATCGGTCATGATCATCACCCAAAAAACTTTCGCGCTTTTTCAAGCGCATCGGCGAGAACATCGATCTCGTCTCTGGTATTGTACATTGCAAACGATGCACGGCATGTGGAGGTTACGCCGAAGCGTTTCAAGAGCGGCTGTGCGCAATGCGTTCCCGCACGGACAGCCACACCGGCACGGTCAATAACCATCGACACATCGTGTGCGTGAATGCCCTGAAGCTCAAATGAGATAATGGCACCTTTGTCTTTGGCATCGCCAAAAATACGCAGTGAATTGATCTCGCGCAGCCGTTGGTGGGCATAGTCGCGCAGATCTTCTTCATGTGCCAAAATGGCATGGCGTCCAATTTTCTCGACATATTCAATTGCCGCGCCAAGCCCGATCGCCTGCGCTATCGGTGGCGTACCGGCCTCAAAACGATGCGGCGGATGATTATAGGTGACATAATCCTCAGTCACCTCCTCAATCATTTCGCCTCCGCCCTGAAACGGTCGCATCGATTCGAGTATCTGTTTGCGGCCGTAAAGCACGCCGATACCGGACGGACCATAAATCTTATGGCCTGTGAAAATATACCAATCGCAACCGAGCTCCTGGACGTCGACCGGTAAATGCACGGCGCCCTGACTACCGTCGACAAGAACCGGAATGCCTCGCGCGTGGGCGATACGCACAATATCTTTGATCGGCGTTACGGTTCCCAGCACATTCGACATATGCGTAATAGCGACCAGCTTGGTACGATCCGTCAGACGCCTCTCAAATTCTTCGATGTGAAACGCGCCCTGTTCATCGACCGGTACCCACACAAGTTTGGCGCCTTGCCGTTCACGAATGAAATGCCAAGGAACAATATTCGAATGATGCTCCATTATCGACAGAACGATCTCGTCGCCCTCGCCGATATTTGGCATACCGTAACCATAAGACACTGTGTTGATGGCTTCAGTGGCTGACTTCGTGAAGATGATCTCGTCAACCGATGCGGCATTTATAAAACGCCGGACACTTTCCCGTGCTTTTTCATATGCGTCGGTGGTAGCGTTAGAGAGAAAATGCAGCCCCCGATGCACGTTAGAATATTCATTGGAGTAGGTCTGTGAGATCGTGTCGATAACGGCCCGCGGTTTTTGTGCCGAAGCGCCATTGTCAAGATAGACGAGTGGCTTGCCATAGACTTCACGCGATAGGATCGGAAAATCCCTACGGATCGCGTCTACATCATAGCCGCTATTGATGATCTTCGTATCCATGATCGCTGCACTTGTCCTTGGGATTGTCGCGTTATCGATCAGATATGCGCGCTCAGCCATTTGTCGAGAATTGCTTCAAGCGCTTCTACCAATGCTTCGCTTTCAAGTTCTTCAATAATCTCAGCAACGAAAGCTTTGATCAAAAGTCCACGCGCTTCATTTTCAGGTATTCCGCGCGCTTTTAGATAGAACAGATGATTACCATCGATTTCAGTGACAGTTGCACCATGACCGCAAGCGACATCATCAGCGAAGATTTCAAGTTCAGGCTTTGCATCGAACTCGCCATCATCGGATAATAGAAGGGTATTGCACGCCATGCGTGCATCGGTCTTCTGGGCGATCCTGTTCACCTTAATCTGACCCTGAAACACACCGCGAGCACGATCCGTAACAACGTTGCGAACAACCTGCACCGAAGTCGTATTTTCAACCAAATGACCCAGCGTCATAGTAACGTCGGTGTGCGTATCGCCAGCAAGGAGGTTTACGCCGCGCAACTGGAAATCAGAGCCTTCGCCTTTTACCAGCACATGCACTTCCTGGCGTACGAGCTTACCACCTGCATTAACAACATAGAGTGTGAGCTTTGAATTGGTGCCAAGCGTCGCCGTTAATTGCGCCAACTGCGTTGCATTGGCACCCTGTTCACGCAAAATGATCCAGTTTACTTCCGCATCATCAGCAACAGTCAAATTACTGACGCTTGTCGAAAATCCTTCGCCATCGCCGCCGGTTTGGCGCTCTATGACTGTAGCCTTGACGCCTTTTCCGAATTGAACCGGAAAACGAACATGGCCCTGCCCGCGAAGCTGCGCATTTTGTATCTCTAATGGCGCTTCGAGTTCCACGCCATCGTCAACAATGATGTTCCAACCGTCAGTGACATAAGCTGCGTTGATCTGACCAATAGCGTCATCGCCATCCCGAATAGCCAGATGCCGTATCGCGGAACCATTGGCGAGTAACTCGCTGAACTTCGTGAACGTGACAGAATCAATCTTCGGGGCGTTCAACGCAGTACCGTTTGAGACGGTTGCTACTAATGATCCTGCGATAACCGAAGGTAGGGCCGCGCTACCGGCGGATGAATCATAGTCAGGTATGCCGCGTAACAAAGTGCGAAGATCGGTATAATGCCAAGCTTCGACGCGCCTTGATGGCAATCCTTGCGTCTTCAAAGCCTCAATTGCGTTATCGCGAGCACTAACAACCTCGGCATCGCCAGGCAACTCACCCATGCGATCAACAAAAGCGTCGACCAAAGCCGATTCCGCTGCAGTGGGCTGACGCCCTGTGTGAACATTCATGACATCAATCCTCAAGCGGCCTCACCGATGATATCGGCGTAGCCATTCTCTTCGAGATGAAGTGCAAGATTCTTGTCGCCAGACTTGATGACCTGGCCTTTGTAAAGCACGTGCACGCTATCTGGCACGATATAGTCGAGCAGACGCTGATAGTGGGTAATAACTATCACGGCCCGATCAGGCGAGCGCAGTGCATTCACGCCGTCGGACACGATCTTTAGAGCATCAATGTCAAGCCCAGAGTCTGTTTCATCGAGCACGCAAAGCTTTGGCTCCAACAGTTTCATCTGCAGGATTTCAGCACGCTTTTTCTCACCGCCCGAAAAACCAACATTCAGGGGACGCTTGAGCATTGCCAGATCCATGTCGAGCGATCCAGCTGCTGTTTTAACACGTGAAATGAATTCAGGAATCTTCAAAGGCTCTTCACCGCGCGCCTTGCGCTGCGAGTTCAGAGCAACTTTCAGGAATTCCATCGTTGCTACGCCAGGTATTTCCATCGGATACTGGAATGCCAGAAAGATGCCTTTTGCGGCACGCTCGGCTGGATCAAGTTCCAGAATGGACTCGCCATTATAAAGAATATCGCCTTCAGTAACTTCATAATCGTCACGGCCAGCAAGAATATAGGACAAAGTTGACTTACCCGACCCGTTCGGTCCCATGATGGCCGCAACTTCACCAGCCTTCACCGTCAAATTAAGACCGCGAATGATTTCGGTATCTGTGTCTGCGATCTTCGCATGGAGATTTCTGATTTCCAGCATTTTAGTACCCTTTGATATTCCGTGGATCCACACTCGTGATCCCAGTTAAATTTTATGGTAGTCGGCGCCGAGCTATGACGAACTTTCGCCACTTAAGCTTTTGAGGCGCTCGACCACCGAAACAAGCTCCTTGCGAGCTCTCATCAATTCCGGTTCGAGGACACGTTCCGTCGCGGTGGAAGCCCGACCAAGCGTATCGGTCAGTTCATCGATGACATCGCCAAGCTCTTTATAGCGCTTGCGTAGCCGATCCAGTTCTTCCTTCGTGACGGTTACAGCCATTAGCCGACGCTCCCCT
The DNA here is from genome assembly GCF_059758635.1 of Phyllobacterium sp. GQ127. NCBI lineage: Bacteria > Pseudomonadati > Pseudomonadota > Alphaproteobacteria > Hyphomicrobiales > Phyllobacteriaceae > Phyllobacterium > Phyllobacterium sp. GQ127. The sequence goes on along the minus strand of NZ_JCAXDZ010000001.1, from coordinate 351,326 downwards.
CGAGACTGATACCGATCAGTTTTTGAGCCTCAACGGCGAACTCCATCGGCAATTCCTGAATGACTTCCTTGACAAAACCATTAACGATCAAGGCAATCGCCTCTTCCTCGGGAATGCCGCGTTGCATCACGTAGAACAACGCATCTTCGGAAATTTTCGACGTTGTGGCTTCATGCTCGAACTGAGCGGTCGCATTTTTCGCTTCGATATATGGCACCGTATGCGCACCGCAATCATTGCCGATCAGCAGCGAGTCACACTGGGTAAAGTTACGCGCGTTTTCAGCCTTGCGATGGGCGGAAACTTGACCGCGATAGGTATTGTTAGACTTACCTGCGGAAATGCCTTTAGAGATGATGCGGCTTGATGTGTTTTTACCAAGATGCAACATCTTGGTGCCGCTATCGATCTGCTGATGGCCATTGGAAACCGCAATCGAATAGAATTCGCCGCGAGAATTATCACCGCGTAGAATAACTGACGGATATTTCCAAGTGATCGCTGAGCCCGTCTCAACCTGCGTCCAGGAAATCTTGGAATTGACACCGCGGCAATCACCACGCTTGGTGACGAAGTTGTAAATGCCACCCTTGCCTTCCGCATCGCCCGGAAACCAATTCTGGACGGTTGAGTATTTGATCTCGGCATCGTCCAGTGCAATCAGTTCGACAACTGCGGCATGCAACTGGTTTTCGTCACGTTGCGGTGCGGTACATCCTTCCAAATAGGACACGTATGCACCTTCCTCGGCGATGATCAATGTACGTTCGAACTGGCCTGTATCGCGCTCGTTAATACGGAAATAAGTGGAAAGTTCCATCGGGCAACGCACACCCTTGGGTACATAGACAAACGAACCATCCGTGAAGACTGCCGAGTTCAGCGTCGCATAAAAATTATCCGAGACTGGAACGACCGTGGCAAGATACTTCTTCACCAGTTCCGGATGCTCGCGAATGGCTTCGGAAATGGAACAGAAGATGACACCCGCTTTTGCCAGCTCGGCCTTAAATGTCGTTACAACGGAGACGCTGTCGAACACGGCATCAACTGCAACGCGGCCTGATTTATAAACGTTGTCACTGGCTTCTTCGTCTTCATCGCTTGGGCTTGGTTCACCGACCTTGCGGACACCGGCTAGGATTTCCTGCTCCTTCAGCGGAATACCTAATTTTTCATAGGTACGCAGAAGCTCCGGGTCGACTTCAGCAAGCGAGGTGGGGCCTGTCTGATTCTTCGGACCGGCGTAGTAAACCATGTCCTGAAAATCGATCTTGGGATAGTTGACCCGGGCCCATGTGGGCTCTTCCATCGTCAACCAACGCTCATAGGCTTTAAGGCGCCATTCCAGCATCCATTCTGGCTCATTTTTCTTGGCTGAGATGAACCGGATAATGTCGGCGTTCAGGCCCTTTGGCGCTTTATCCATTTCGATAAGCGTTTCAAAGCCATACTTATATTGGTCCACGTCAAGCGTACGGACCCGATCAATGGTTTCCTGCACTGCAGGCATTGGCGTTCTCCATCCTCGCGGGGTTCAAGGTCCCGCAGTTGCAAACGTCAAGGCAGTATGTCGTCTTGAATATTTGCCTTTATGTAATGTGCATTCGCACGATTTAACACCGGCATTTACCGGATTTTTTGCAACTATCGACGAAAAACGTCAATAATTGAAATTTTTATGCTGCATCAGCAGCGGCGGTTCCCGAACGGTCGCTTCGAATAACGATTTTCTTCAGCGCGTCGAGAAATAATTCGATGTCATCATCATCCGTGTCCGGCGCGGTAGACACACGAATCCCTCCGGTACCGTCGCCATGCCCCATGGCTGCCAGAACGTGACTAGGGCCAACTTTACCGGATGAGCACGCAGAGCCCGCAGATAATGCGATCCCTGCCAGATCAAAAGCTATTTGCACCGTTTCTGCTTTGGCGTGTGGCAAGGAAAAGAAGGTCGTATTCGGGAGCCGTTCTACATCCGAACCGTAGATTATTGCATTTGGAGCAATGACACGAATACCACGCTCAATCTTATCCCGCTGTAAAACGGGCCAACCGCCCTGCTCAAGGCGCTCGCGCGCAATTCGCGCAGCAGCTGCAAAGCCAACAATCAACGTCAAGGCTTCAGTTCCGGCACGATGCCCTTTTTCTTGCCCTCCACCACGTATAAGCGGCTTGGGCATGATCAAGTCTGACACAGCGATAATTGCCCCAATTCCTTTAGGACCACCAATCTTGTGCGCTGAAAAAATGAAGTAATCCACGGAACTCGTTGTAATATCTAATGCAATTCGACCAGCAGCCTGGACGGCATCCACGACAAATACACCGCCGAACTGCTTTACCAGAGCGCCGATTTCTGCAATTGGTTGCAAAACACCGGTTTCATTATTGGCTGCTTGTACGGCCACTAACGGCAAGCCTTCGTTGCGATCATGAAGTGCCAACAGTTCCCGCAACCGATCACAATTCAACAAACCACTGCCGTCAACGGGGATAATTTCAATCCGTTCCGCTGCAAACCGACCACCAGCAAGTATGCAAGGATGCTCGCTTGCACTGACATATAATTTGGACAGGCGCATTTCTGCACGTCCCATCAAATATTGCGGTGTTAGAAGGGTTGAAGCTGCCTCGGTTGCCCCCGATGTAAAGAATACATGATCAGGTTTGGCGTTTACGAGTCCTGCCACGTCGCGTCGGGCAGCTTGCAGAGTTGCTTTAGCGGCACGGCCCTCCATATGTACCGATGAAGGGTTACCCGGCAATGCCAGCGCATCGACAATTGCATCGCGCGCGGCTGTTATCAGCGGGGCGCTAGCATTGTAGTCGAAATAGGCGCGGTTGCGGGCCATACGCGGTCAAATCCTGTTCTTTTGCGATCAATGTAGTCTTAAAGCGCAATTTTCTTGAAATTGCACCTCAGACCAGCCTATTAAGCCGCTTCGATATAGTTTCTACACCAGTTTTGAACGGTTCTAAACTGGTTTTATGGGCGCTATTGATTGCCGTCAAGCCCGGCTGGTCAAGAAGCACCCGTTGGCGAAGACTGGAGTATACATGCCTGAAGTAATTTTCAATGGACCTGCGGGACGCCTTGAGGGCCGCTATCAGCCTTCTATGGAAAAAAATGCTCCTATAGCCATCATCCTGCATCCGCATCCGCAGTTTGGCGGCACGATGAATAATAAGATCGTCTATGATCTTTTCTACATGTTTCAGCAGCGCGGTTTTACGACACTGCGGTTTAACTTTCGTGGCATTGGGCGCAGCCAAGGTGAATTCGATCATGGTTCTGGCGAACTGTCTGACGCTGCAGGAGCGCTTGATTGGGTGCAATCCCTACATCCGGACTCAAAAACATGCTGGGTTGCGGGTTATTCTTTCGGCGCCTGGATTGGCATGCAGTTACTTATGCGCCGTCCTGAAATCGAAGGTTTTATCTCCGTTGCGCCGCAACCCAATACCTATGACTTCTCGTTCCTGGCGCCCTGCCCCTCATCCGGTCTGATTCTCCATGGCGATCAGGACAAGGTCGCACCACCCAAGGATGTACAAGGGCTGGTTGACAAGCTGAAGACGCAAAAAGGCATAACCATCACTCAGAAAACGATGGTTGGAGCAAACCACTTCTTTTCCGGCATGACTGATGAAGTTATTGCTGAATGCTCTGACTATCTCGACCGTCGCCTCAATGGGGAATTGGTCGAAGCCAAGCCTAAACGTCTACGTTAAGCCACTAGATGACGCGCCCTGAAAATTCGGGCGCGTCACACATTGCCTAAAAAGCACAGACGCCTCGTAGCGCTTCTTTCGCAGCGCCGATCTAATCAGGAATAAATCTATGTCTGCCTTCAAATCCGAATTCTTGCATACGCTTTCCACGCGTGGGTTCATCCATCAGACCTCCGATGATGCGGGTCTGGATGCACTGTTCACCAAGGAAACTGTATCGGCTTATATCGGCTTTGATCCTACAGCTTCCAGCCTGCATGCGGGCGGTTTGATTCAGATCATGATGCTGCATTGGATGCAGAAGACGGGGCACAGACCTGTCGCGCTGATGGGTGGTGGCACAGGTATGGTTGGCGACCCTTCGTTTAAGGATGAAGCGCGCAAACTGATGACGCCTGAAATTATCCAAAACAATATTAACGGCATCAAACAGGTTTTTACCAATTACCTGAATTTTGGCGACGGCCCGCAGGATGCCCTTATGGTCAATAATGCCGAATGGCTGATGCCTCTCAATTACCTTGAGTTCCTGCGTGATGTGGGTCAGCATTTTTCCGTCAACCGCATGTTGTCGTTCGACTCTGTCAAACAGCGGCTTGATCGTGAACAATCGCTTTCATTCCTCGAATTCAACTACATGATTTTGCAGGCCTATGACTTTGTCGAGCTTAACAAGCGGTATGGACTTCGACTACAGATGGGCGGCTCAGATCAGTGGGGAAATATTGTCAATGGCATTGATCTGGGTCATCGCCTTGGCACGCCGCAGCTATATGCCTTGACCTCACCTTTGTTGACCACTTCTTCAGGTGCCAAAATGGGCAAATCGATGAATGGTGCGATCTGGCTGAACGCGGACCTGCTTACCCCATACGATTTCTGGCAGTATTGGCGTAACACAGAAGACGCCGACGTAACCCGCTTTCTCAAGCTTTACACGACCTTACCACTTGATGAAATTGAACGGCTCGGGGCGTTGGGTGGTGCGGAAATCAACGAAACCAAGAAAGTTCTTGCAACGGAAATTACGGCTTTGTTGCATGGCAGACAAGCTGCCGAAGATGCGGCTGAGACTGCTCGCAAAACTTTCGAAGAAGGTGCGCTGGCAACCAATCTGCCGACTGTCGAAGTCGCTGCCAGCGACTTGGAAACAGGAGTGGGCATTCTCACCCTTCTGGTTAAAGCTGGCCTTGCAGCATCAAACGGTGAAGCGCGCCGCCATGTTCAAGGCGGTGCCGTACGTGTGAATGATGAGAGCGTCTCAGACGAAAAACTCCAAGTCGGAGCATCCGAAGTGACGACTGATGGCGTAATCAAATTATCGCTCGGCAAGAAGAAGCATATTCTGGTTCGCCCAGCGTAAGTAAAATGCCGATGTTTGTGCGTGTTCAAAGTCACGCACAAACTTCGAGGAAAACTATTGAAACTCGAATATTGAGCGGAAAATACCCGGTGCAATTACCGAAATCGGGTTGACGATGATCTGAGGTTGCTTCAGAGGCCCCACCAATTTGTAGGTGATGCCTATCAAGCCCCGATCACGACCATTCCCTAGAAACAAACCCAATACGGGCAAGTCGCCAAATATACGATTAAGGCCATAGGCTGGCATGAAGGTACCCGTGAGAGCCATATTTCCGCTGGGATCGCTTAATACACCTTGAAAAGTCGTTCCGATAGTGGAGCCGCGGATAACCCCGTTTGCCAAGTTAATATAGTTTTCTCCCTTTTCGATTTGGGAGAAACCGCGCTCGAATGTAACTGTCGAAACATCGATATTCTTTTTCACTGCCTCATTGAGACTTGTTCCGTTAGGAGAAGACGACACAAGGCTTGCCAGTCTTGGCTCGTTGACAAGCGTGAAATTTCGCGCATCAATTTGACCGCGCAACGGCCCATCGCCTTTAGAATCCAGCGTTACATTGATATCGCCACCCTGCATCTTGTCGTAAAAGCCAAAGAAACGGAGCACGGCACCGGCATCCTTCGACTGCAGACTTATAGAGCGGGAACCGCTTTCGGAGCTGTCAGCCGCAAATATCTTTCGACCGGCCTTCGTCGATGCGTTGAACGCGAGGCCGGAAACAGCGGTCCCCACCCCCTCATAAGACAGCGACACGTTGCTGAGATCTTCTGAATAAAATCCGGTAACAGAACCTATGTCTGCATTGACCAGAATACGTTGTTTACCGCCCGCATTGGCGCTTTCGCCACGCTGTTTTCGCTCGGTAATCTGATTGAGCAGAGGTCTTGCGTCGAATGTATCGCCTTTCACATCGACACGATAACCATACTGGGTCCGCGTAACTTTAACTGCAACATCATCGCCGCGATTGAGTTTAGCTGTACTGAATTCCGCAGTTGTCAGATCACCATTGACGACGCTCACATCACCTCGGAGGCGGAATGTGTCTCCGGCCACATCGAGATTGCTGATTTCCACATTGTCGCCGTCCTGTTTGATGGCAAACTTTGCACTCGCTTTGACGCCAGCTCCCTTCGTCCAGCCGAGTTGCGCCAATCTGATCTCGGCCTTGCTCAAATCTGCCACCGCGAGCTTTGAGCCATTAGGCGCTTTTTCAATATCTACAGAAATTGGCCCAGACAGAAGCGGGGTGAGCGCCGGGAAAAGAGTGTTGCGGGTTTTATCGTCGAGCTTAAGCGTAACTTTCTGTTCACGTTGGGCGGTGTTATCGCCCAAAGGCTCGAAAAGCTCGATTTCAGCTGGCACACTGTTGAGCTCCGCCTCTGCATCTATACGCGCTTCCGACTGGGTAACAAACAAGCTGCCATTGGCATTATCTACCTTTTGGCCATCGATTTTCTTTCCGATCGAGATATCGGACAGTTGCATATCCGCGGACCATTTAAGACTACCTGGCGGCGAATGCCTGGTGACTGGAAATGTTACCAATACATGTGACTTCACATTGCCTTTGATGTCGTCCGGACCAAAAGGCAGACTTTTCAAACCATTTATTGGCTTGAAACCAATAATTTCGGCAACAGCAGAGGCATCCCCCTCCAGATTAAGATCAAGCTCTGACAATACTGGCCTTTGCGGACCCCACGGAATGATAAGCTTGCCATTAATGATCCGCGCCTCTCGATTATTCGGCGTGAAGGACGATCCCTTTTCAAGCGTGATGGTTGTATAGGCACCACGCACGCTAATCTTTCCATTGGCATCGCGCACCGGCGGCAAGTCGCCGACAATATCAAACCGCGAATGCTCAACAGCAAAATCAACCTGAACCTCATCTTTGGTTAAAGGTGGAGGTTTTCCAGGACCGTCAAAGTGCCCTGCCTGGAATGCGACATCAATACGACCATCTTTCGCTGTGCCGCCGAAAAGGTTGTCGAGAACCCAACGCCGTGCTCCGGTAGCCGCCCAAATCGGCCATAATTGCTTAACCTGCGAAACGGGCATTTGGGGAATTCGCAAATTTAAATTCATGGCAGGCGACCCCTGCCCGAACGTTGCTCCTGCCTGTCCGTAAAGTTCGCTTTCATCATTACTGCGAACAGCAATTTCGGAAACATCCAGCCGTTTCACTGTGGGATCATATCGGCCAGCGACCCTGGCATTGAAGATCAGTGGTTGTTCGGTCGAATCCTGTGGCGCGGATTTGGCCCGTTCTGTTACAAGCTCGAACCGGTAACCGGGGTTCGAGGCGGCACTGCCGTCTATTTTAGCTGGCTCTGGTCCGATCGCTCCTTCGAGCACGCCGTCAAAAGCACCAAAATGAAGTCTCGAAGGTTTTATCTCGATTTTATCCGAACCGGAGACGTGTTCAAACGCAATGACAGAGGCAACGGTCATGTCATCAACATTGCCTATAGTGACAGGTCCTTCTCCAATATTGACAGTTCCCCAGAGTCTTGCTGACCCGGTGGCATTTGCTGCGATACCATCAAGCTTCAGATCGGAAACATTGTCGTAAGAAAGGTAAGCTCCGTCCGGCTTGATCCCATCAATATCCGGGACGGGCGCGGTTCCGAGCTTTGCGGCCAGCGGGATCTTGTTGATTGCCAGTGAGAAAGCCTCGATTTTTCCACCGGTGGCTGACCTCTTCGCCTGCGCAGATACTTCAATCTCTTTGCCTTCCCACTCGACAATTCCCTCGATGGACACAGGGCCTCCGGTCTCTGACAGATCAAGCTTTACTATGCGCAAGCGCTTTGATTCACCGGCTAAAGTGAAGTCAAACGCAGTGTCCAAGATGGAAATATCCCGCGTCTCACGTTGATCAAGCAATGATACTGCGCTTTCCAGACCGGTAAAAATCGCCGCCGCTGCTCCGTCCAGATCAATAAGTCCGCGTTCATCCTTAGGAACAAGGCTCATGAAATCGAACGGCGCGTGTGACGTTACCTTTATTTGAGCGCCTTCGAGCTCCAAACGTTGCACGCGCACCTTGCCCTGAAGCAAGGGCAAGGTCGCCAGACCAATACGCACCGCGCGCACATTACTGATCGCGATCCCGCGCTTGTTATCGGTAATATTGACATTGCGAGCTTCCAAAGCCACATGCCGGCGCTGATCAAGTGAGATTTGCGCTGACTGGATTGTCGCATACGCATCGGGACCTGCGACCGATTTCAGAGCTTGTTCGGCACGCTGTGTCAGCGCTTCTCCGCCTATACCGGCAAGCAGCACTGCAAATGCTATCCCAGCAAGCACAGCAAAAAGAATAATAAAGGAAATACAAGCACTTGTGAGCTTGTGCAGAAGCGATCGCTGGCGCAAAGTGGCAACAGGCGCCTGAGCTTGAGTGCTGGCAGACGGGTGCTTATGCAGCTTAGTGAAATCACGCTTTGTAAAGCGGACTTTTTCCGGTTTCTCTGTCAAATTCCCAAGCCAATTGAGGAATCAATTGGGAAACCGTAGATGATTCCCGTACCTCGCTATAGTTGCGTAATTGAAGACTGCACACAAGAATCAAAGAAAGGCATTCCTATGACAATTCTCGAAATTGGTAACACACCTCCGGATTTTACGTTGCCGAAAGATGGTGGTGGCGCGATCACATTGTCAGCGCTACGCGGCGGCCCTGTGGTTCTGTACTTTTATCCCAAGGATGATACCAGCGGCTGCACACAAGAAGCCATTGAATTTTCTGGACTGAAAACCGAATTTGAAAAGCTGGGAGCAAAGGTCATTGGCATGTCGCCTGACCCCGTTAAAAAACACGACAAGTTTATCGCCAAGCACGATCTGAAAATCGCTCTGGTCGCGGATGAAGACAAAAAGATTGTTGATGCATATGGCCTCTGGGTTGAGAAAAGCATGTATGGCCGCAAATATATGGGAGTCGAGCGTACAACAATTCTCATTGGTGCCGACGGCAAAATTGCAAAAATTTGGAACAAGGTCAAAGTTCCTGGTCACGCAGCCGAAGTATTGCAAGAAACCAAGGCTCTCATTGCCTGACAGCCATCGAAAGCATTGATATCTTGCACTTTATTAGAGTTTATTAACCTTACTGAAGTCTAATAGTTGAAAGATTGAAGCTGCTAACAATGGTGTAGCCGCAGTGAAGAAACTTCAAAATCAACGTATCTTCAACGGCGCAAATGAGCCCCACACGATTATTGTCGCGCGGGGCGATACCATTCGCCATTTCACTTTGAAACCTTGGATGACGATTGCGGTGGGGACCCTCGCGATCGGACTGGCTGCTTGCTATCTGTTGGCCACATCCTATCTGGTCTTTCGTGACGACCTGATCCACGGCAGTGTTGCACGCCAAGCACGTCTGCAACAGGCTTATGAGGATCGCATCGCTGCGCTTCGAACGCAGCTGGATCGGGTAACAAGCCGCCAGATGCTCGATCAGAAGCTTATGGAAGGCAAAATAAGCGAACTCATTGATCGCCAGAAAATATTGAGCGAACAGAATAATCGTTTGGCACCTGTACTCCAGCGCGCGAGCGAAAGCCTACCCTTACAACTTCGGGCCGACAACACTGGTCCTGGCATTGATTCAGAAGAATCCGATGGATATTATGGAATTGATCCCATTATTACAGGTCCAACGACAACGAGCCGGAAGATCGTCCCGACCCAAGGTAAGCCGTCAAAGCTTGGCGTTGATAAGGCTGAGCTGTTATTCGACCGTGTTGATTATTCACTTGGTAAACTTGAAACACTTCAAGCCAAGCGATTGCAGGCATTATCAATTAAGGCTTATGAACGCGCGAATTCAATTAAAGGCGCACTTGCAAATGCAGGTATAACCTCTCCTGCGCTCGGCGAGCGGGCTGGCACCGGAGGGCCGTTGATCCTGGCAAATGCGAGCCAGGCTACCGATTTTGAGTCAAATATTTCTGATCTTGATGCTGCGCTTGTAGAGCTCGAGCAAGCTAAAACACTGGCGAACTCAACTCCCATCGCTCATCCTGTACCAGGCATGCCGGTTTCCAGCTCATTCGGTATCCGCAGAGACCCCCTGCTCGGGCTATTGGCATTCCATTCCGGCATGGATTTTCGAGCGGCAAGTGGAAGTTCTGTCTATGCCACGGCCAAGGGAACAGTCACTGCTGCCGATTATAATGGCAGTTATGGTAACATGATTGATCTCGACCACGATAATGGTCTTTCGACGCGCTATGGCCACTTGAGCCAGATTCTTGTAGCACCTGGGCAACAAGTCAATATCGGCGATATCATTGGCAAAGCTGGCAGCACCGGGCGATCGACTGGCCCTCACCTTCACTACGAAGTCCGCAAAAGCGGTAATGCTGTAAACCCAGCCAGCTTTCTCAGCATCGGCCGCCAGATTGCAGCCGAGCTATAGTAATCCTTAGGCGATATCTTCCACTTCGACATCGGTACCATGCACCCGGTGCGCAAGTGCGGCTTCCATGAACATATCGACTTCGCCGTCGAGCACATCCTGAGGACTGGTGCTTTCAACGCCTGTGCGCAGATCCTTCACCAATTGATAAGGCTGAAGAACGTATGAGCGAATTTGATGCCCCCAACCAATATCGGTTTTCGAAGCGGAAATGGCGTCAGCCGCTTGTTCGCGCTTCTCCAATTCAGCTTCATAAAGCCGCGCGCGCAACATTGACCATGCGGTTGCGCGGTTCTTATGCTGCGAACGTTCAGCCTGACACTGCACAACGATTCCAGTGGCAATGTGCGTGATACGCACTGCAGAATCGGTAGTGTTTACGTGCTGGCCTCCGGCACCAGACGCACGATATGTGTCGATGCGCACATCTGCTTCCGTAACCGCGATGTCGATATTATCGTCAACAACGGGATAGACCCAAATGCTGGAGAACGAAGTATGTCGCCGTGCATTCGAATCGTAAGGCGAAATACGAACCAGCCGATGCACACCCGACTCTGTCTTCATGAGACCATAGGCATTGTGTCCCTTAACGAGAATTGTCGCAGATTTAATACCTGCTTCTTCCCCGTAATGAACTTCCAGTAATTCTACCTTATAGCCCTTACGTTCCGCCCAGCGTGTATACATGCGCAAGAGCATATTGGCCCAGTCCTGGCTTTCAGTACCACCGGCACCGGAATGCACTTCGACATAGGTATCGTTGGCATCGGCCTCGCCTGACAGGAGTGTATCAATCTGACGCCTGTCGACTTCGGTTTTAATGTCGCGGATAGCGGCCTCAGCTTCGTCGACAATGGACTTGTCGCTTTCCTCTTCGCCCATGGCGATCAACTCGATGTTGTCTTCGAGCGTTTGCGACAATGTACGAATGGAATTGATGCTGTCTTCGAGCTGTTGACGCTCACGCATCAATTTTTGTGCTTCCTGCGCGTCGTTCCATAGCGCAGGATCTTCTGCAAGCTGGTTCAGATAGCCCAAACGTTTGATTGAAGTATCCCAGTCAAAGATGCCTCCTCAGCAGGCTTATGGCCTGCTTGATCTCATCGACCAGCGTCTCGATTTCGGCGCGCATGGGGTATTATTCCTTAAAGTTCATTCAAATTTCGGCGGACCATATTGACTGGTCCGCGCGATGTAAAGTCTTGAAAACTTCGACCAAGACACAAGGATTGAGGATCAGAAGAGTCCGCCGCCGCCGCCCTGTATTGCCCGGTTGACGTTAGGTGACTGAACTTCAACAGGTGAACCTTCGGAGAAAGTATCCATGCCGATAACTGAATAGCTGCCTGCTGGGCCAGTACCCGGCTTGAAAGCCTCCATTATGACATTGGCACCACCTTCGGACGCCTGCATACCAGTTTTACGATCAATAGGCAGAACCGTCATCCCGTCGGGTACCCGGAAATCAACTGACCTTTGATCTTTCAAGGCAGCTTCAGCAAAGGCCTTAAATACGGGAGCAGCAAGACCGCTACCTGTAAAACCGTGTCCCATGGGTTGAGGATTGTCGTACCCGAGATAAACACCGAAAACGAGATCAGGCGTAAAGCCTATGAACCAGGCGTCTTTTTCATCATTCGTCGTTCCGGTCTTTCCAGCAATCGGACGGTTCAGACTCTTAAGAATAGTGGCAGTGCCGCGCTGGACCACGCCCTCCATCATGGAAGTAATCTGATAAGCAGTCATCGGATCGAGCACCTGATCCCTATCATCGATCAGTTCGGGTTCGTCCTGACCATTCCATTGCTCAGCGGAGCACTTTTCGCACTTGCGTTCGTCGTGCTTGAACACAGTCTTGCCGTAGCGGTCCTGAATGCGGTCAACCATGGAAGGCGTGATCTTGCGACCACCATTGGCGATGATTGAATAGCCAGTTACCATACGCAAGACCGTCGTTTCGCCAGATCCAAGTGACATTGCCAGAACTGGCAGCATTTTGTCATAAATGCCAAAGCGTTCGGCGTATTCCGCAACGAGCTTCATGCCCATGTCCTGGGCAAGGCGAACAGTCATCAAATTGCGAGACTGTTCAATGCCGTAGCGCAGAGTCGATGGTCCAGCAAATTTGCCGCTGTAGTTCTTCGGTGCCCAAACGCCGAGGCTTCCACCTTGGTCAACCGAGATTGGTCCGTCGAGAACCACGGACGCCGGTGTATATCCATTATCGAGCGCTGCTGAGTAAACAAACGGCTTGAAGGAAGAGCCTGGCTGGCGCATGGCCTGCGTTGCGCGATTGAACTCAGATTGAGCGAAGGAGAAACCGCCAACCATTGCGAGGACACGTCCTGTATGTGGATCCATCGCAACAGCACCACCTTCAATCTTGGGAATTTGGTGCAGATCGAATTCAGCCTCGCTGCCTTCTTTTTTCTGGACAAATACGACATCGCCGACTTTGAACACACCCTCCAGCGATTTGGCAGTGGTGCGCTTGTCACCGTCTATGATGCGGAACGCCCATTTGACATCATCAGCAGCGATTGTGCCCTGTGTGCGTTCCTGCACAACTTTGCCAGATGCATCCAGTTCCGGTCGCAATCCGATTACCGCCTGCTGCGGTGTAACTTCCAGAATAACGGCTAGCTTCCAATCCGGGACGTCCGAAAACTCTTTGATTTCGGAAAGTGGAATACCCCAATCGCCTGCTGTCGAAATGGTTTTATATGCGCCGCGATAGCCTTTGCCTTCGTCAAACTTGAAGAGGCCATGCTGCAATGCGGCGCGTGCCTGAACCTGCATTTTGGGATCGAGGGTGGTGCGGACAGACAGTCCGCCCTCATACAATGCATTCTCGCCATAACGTTGAATGATCTGACGGCGCACTTCTTCAGTGAAATACTCCGACGCAAAGAGGTAATTGCCCGTGTGACGCGGTGTTACACCCAAAGGCTCTGTCTTTGCTTCCTTAGCTTCTTCCATCGTCACATAGCCATTTTCGGCCATGCGATCGATAACCCAGTTTCGGCGCTCGATTGCGCGATCTGGCTGGCGGAAGGGATGATAATTCGAAGGGCCCTTTGGCAGCGCGGCGAGATAGGCTGCCTGCGCGATAGTCAGTTCATTGACTGACTTGTTGTAGTATGTAAGCGCCGCTCCGGCGATACCGTATGAGTTCAAACCGAAGAAAATCTCATTGAGATAAAGCTCAAGAATACGGTCCTTTGAATAGGCTTGCTCAATACGGAACGAAAGAATGGCTTCCTTGACCTTCCGGCCAATGGTCTGATCGTTACTGAGAAGAAAATTCTTGGCGACCTGTTGCGTGATGGTCGAAGCGCCGACAGGACGCCGTGCACCCCAATTCTGGATATTTACGACAATGGCGCGCGCCAAACCGCTGATGTCGACACCTGGATGCTGATAGAAATTCTTGTCTTCGGCTGAGATAAAGGCGGCCTTCACCCGATCCGGAACTGCCTGAATTGGCAGATATAGCCGGCGTTCCCGAGCAAACTCCGCCATCAGTTGCCCGTCCGATGAGTGAACCCGCGTCATAACTGGCGGTTCGTATTTCGCCAAAACCTCGTAGTCCGGCAAATCCTTGGAAATACTGACAACGTAAAGTGCCACGCCTGCGGCACCCAGCAGTGCCATCACCGTGCCGATTCCGAAAAAATATCCGATCAAGCGTATCATTTGTATCCGGAATCCATTTTACCCAGTTGGCATTTAACATTGCTGCACTTGAATTTATGCAGGTCGTGTTGCGGAAAACACCAACCCCCGAAGGGTTTTCCATATCCGGTATCACATTGGCGAACGCCGGATGTTGCTGACGCAATTGGGCGACAAATGTGACAAAGGCAAGGACAACCCATCTGCGTTCACAATTTAAATACTAATTGTGGAGTTTCGGCAACGCACGCATGGATGAACTCACGCGGCCTAATTCTGCGCGCCAGCAGTCTTTAATCCGGAAAATGCAGCGACTGCCGTTGCAAGTCTAGTTGCTACATGGGCGCGCCATGCCGGATCAAGCATGAGTTTTTCATCTTCAGCGTTCGACAAGTAGCCGATTTCAACCAGCACCGAAGGCACATCGGGGGCGCGCAAGACCTGAAATCCTGCAAATCTGTGCGGATTATTGATCATGTTCACTTCTTTTCTGAGGGAATCCACCACATTTTTGGCAAACCTCAGTGAAAAATTATGGGTTTCACGCCGCGTCAGATCCATAAGGATATCGGCAATCTCCGGCGCCTCACCGTCAAATGTAATACCTGCCACAGCATCGGCTCGATTTTCTCGATCCGCCATAGCGCGCGATTCGGCGTCAGAAGCCTTGTCGGAAACAGTATAAACCGTGGCACCGCGAATATTGCCCCGATTGATCGTATCCGCATGCAGCGAAATAAACAGATCCGCCTCATATTGGCGCGCAACACGAACCCTCTCGGTAAGCCGCAGGAATGTATCGTCCGTTCTGGTCATTTCGATGCGCATACCGGGTATTTTGGCAAGCTCATCGCGCAATTGCTGGGCAAACATCAGCGTAACATTCTTTTCCATGATGCCGCCCGCGCTTTCCGCGCCACTATCGATGCCGCCATGCCCCGGATCAATGACCACGGTAAAAGGCTTGGCAGTTTTGTTCGTTTCGTCCGGCGTAGCAGCGACGACCCTATCCCGCGTTGGGGTGCTTTCAGTAGACGCGGTGGTAGCGTTCTGTGTTCTCAGATCATCAGCAAATTTTCTATCTGAAGACGCGACGAGATCGGCAACCAGCCGGTAGCCAGGACTATTGTCGTTCTTGATGACATCAATACGCTCTACGGCGAAGGGACCCTTGAGGGAGAAAATGAGCCTGGAACGCTCCGAATCGAGCATTCCATAACGCACATCATCTACAAGCCCCCGTGATTCAACGGATTTTTTATCGAAGGCAAAAACGGTCTTTGGCATGTCCACGACAAGCCTGTGCGGATGGTCAAGCAACATGGTTGAGATATCGGGTTCACGGTCAAAATTGATAACAACGCGTGTGCGCAACTCATCACCAGCCGCCTGGTAGGTCAGAGCAGCCAATCCATCGGACGCATAAGAACTTCCAGTCGCCGATATAAAAATGAGTAAGCCTGCAAATGCGGCTACAACTATCCGACAGATCACATTCATCTCTTTACCGATCGAGACCAACTGGGGCGAATACCCCCGCGGGCGCCTCTTCTGTATCAGATCAGGCAGGTGCCTGCACCCCGCAGGGGCCATATCCTACAATAGTAGGTAGAGAGCTATGGTTAATATTGTCTTATGGGCCGCATCCTGCACATTGAATCCTTCTTTGTTCAAATAGAATTTAAAAACGATCAGTTCCAACTCGCGGATGGCAAGACAGACGACCGTCCATGGTGCGAAGCTAAACCGAACATTCGGTCCAAATTCTCTTCCAAAGAACGATCCTATTTAAACAAGAAAGACACTAGAATGACACGATTATGAAGAAGCCCTTGTCATAATGCAGCACACCTCCTAAAAGCAAAGGTGGGTTAGTTTCATGCCCCTTGGAATCAGGAACTTTAATGTCACGGCTAAGACCGGATGACAAAAGTACATGATCTGGAGTGGCGAGAGCGATTTCGCTGTGGCTAACCGAAAAAGAATTTGGCGCGAGCGGACAGGGAATGTCTGTAGCGCTTTTTGTGAACGGCAGATCGCCCGGACAAGGCGCATCACGCCAGCCCTATCAAGGGTGTTACCGCATGGTCCAGAAATCTACGATTTTTGAATCATGCAGAATCTTAAGTTTGTTACTGCGTCCTTAGTGCGTTTAAGGACGCACGACGCAGTAACGGGTCGGCACAGCGTGAAAAGCGTGCCATTCATGAGGTCGTTTCGTCAGGAACAGGAATGTTTGTAACAGACAGTATCATAACCGGCTTGCAAGCCGCGGTTGCCTCAGGGCAGCTTCGCGCGACGCCAGTTTTGTCTGTTCCTGCGAACTTTAATAAATCCGGCAAATGTGAACTCCCCGCGCCAGGAGCCCCACGGGCATCCTGGCTGTTGAGGGTTGCCAGCGTTTTAGCCGGGGAGAACAGATATAATGTCGGACAAAATGCTAATCGACGCCTCCCACCAGGAGGAAACACGCGTTGTCGTGGTTCGCGGCAATCGAATTGAAGAATTTGATTTCGAATCAGAACACAAGAAACAAATCAAAGGTAATATTTATCTTGCGCGAGTAACGCGCGTAGAGCCGTCTCTTCAGGCAGCTTTTGTGGAATATGGCGGCAACCGCCATGGTTTCCTGGCCTTTAGCGAAATTCACCCGGATTACTATCAGATCCCGGTTGCAGATCGTCAGGCTTTAATCGAAGCGGAAGCGGAAGCAGCCAGCCAAGATGAAGATCATGACGAAAACGCCAGCGAACAACGCACACGTGATCGTAATGATCGTGGCTCGCGTAATCGGCGGCGCGGACGCCGCGGTTCGCGTCAGGGCGACGATGCTGCAAAACTAGAGTCCGGCGATTCGGATGATAACACTGTGGCCGGTGAAGTCAGCGATGTTTCTGAAACATCTGAACAGCCCCACGTCGATCTGGAAGATAGTGATTCATCTGATAACGGCAACGGTCAGACCATGGCTGCAGCCATTGAGACGGACGTTATTTCAGAGGCAATCCAGTCTGATTTGGATGACGTGTCCCACGATGACGACAAGATCGTGGAATCGGAAGGTGGTCAAACACGCTCCAGGCGTTCACGCCACCGTTCGAACGACGATAAAGAAGAAGCACATGATGAGCTCGACGAAGTCGAGTCCGTTGGAGCCGAAGATGCCATGGAAGAGGTTCCAACGCATCAGCGCTTTCAGCGCCGTCAGTATAATATTCAGGACGTTATCAAGCGTCGTCAGATATTGCTGGTTCAGGTCGTTAAGGAGGAGCGCGGCAACAAGGGTGCTGCCCTTACAACCTATCTATCTCTAGCCGGGCGCTATTCTGTGCTTATGCCAAATACTGCCCGCGGCGGTGGTATTTCACGCAAGATTACCAGCATTCAGGACCGCAAGCGCCTCAAGGATATAGTCAAGGATCTTGAAGTACCGAAAGGTATGGGTGTTATCCTACGCACTGCGGGCGCCATGCGCACGAAGCCTGAAGTCAAACGCGATTATGAATATTTGATGCGCCTTTGGGAAAATGTGCGCAGTCTTACTTTAGCATCCAGTGCACCTACCCTCGTTTACGAGGAAGGCAGCTTGATTAAGCGCTCAATCCGGGATCTTTACAATAAAGACATCACCGAGATTCAGGTGGCTGGCGAGAATGGCTATCGCGAAGCCAAGGATTTCATGCGCATGCTTATGCCGAGCCATGCAAAGGTTGTGCAGCCTTATCGTGACATGACGCCAATCTTTGCCCGCAATGGGATTGAGGCGCAACTCGACCGCATGCTGCAGCCGCAAGTTACGCTGAAATCGGGTGGCTATATTATCATCAATCAGACGGAAGCTCTGGTCGCGATTGATGTCAATTCCGGTCGCTCGACCCGAGAACATTCAATTGAAGACACAGCGCTCCAGACAAATCTTGAAGCAGCAGATGAAATAGCGCGCCAATTGCGTCTGCGCGATCTCGCCGGCCTCATCGTTATCGACTTCATCGATATGGAAGAAAACCGCAATAATCGTGCGGTTGAAAAGCGGATGAAGGATTGTCTTAAAGATGATCGCGCCCGCATCCAGGTCGGACGCATTTCGCATTTCGGATTGCTCGAAATGTCTCGACAGCGCATTCGCGCCAGTGTTCTGGAAAGCACGACACAGGTTTGCGCCATGTGTGGTGGTACGGGCCATGTTCGTTCCGCTTCATCAATAGCGTTACATGTTATGCGTTCAATTGAGGAATACTTGCTGCGTCATTCGCAGAACAACATCATTGTCCGCACAACAGTTGCAACGGCCCTTTATGTATTGAATCAGAAGCGTCAAAATCTTGCAGATCTTGAAACTCGCTTTGGTTTGACTATCAGCATTGAGGCCGATGATAGCGTCGGTGCCCAGCATTTCGCCATCGACAAGGGTTCCTTGGCGGTCGGTCCAATTGTACCCCTCTCGGAAACGCAGGCACTTAATATCGCTGAAGATTTTGATGAGAGTGACCCGGTCATCGAAGAAGTTGACGACGAAACCGAAACCGTTTTGACTGAAACTTCGCGTTCAGACGATGATGCATCGCGTAAGCGTAAGCGTAAGCGGCGGCGGCGCGGCGGTCGTGATCGCCACGAAAACGGCGGTTCTGAACAAGGTGATCAGCCAATCGGCGAAGACGACTCCGATGATGCCGAGCAGCCACCTGTAGAGGGTGAAAACGCTGCTCAGGCAGCAGCCCGTGAAGAAGAAAATGAGCGTCGCAAGAAACGTCGTCGTGGACGTCGCGGCGGGCGCAAGAACAAGCGCTTTGATGAGGGTGACAATTTAAATCGTCCCCTTGTAAATGCGGTGCCGGACGCCGAGCCTGTTTTTGTCTCGATCCCTCTTCCAGATTTCTCCAAAGCCAAGCTTGCGGATGTTTCTGTTGTGATCGCAGAAGCGCCGGTAGTTGCCCCCGAAAACTCGGAAACGGTGGCCGCTGAAGCAATTGCTGCTGAAGAAACACCGGTAAAAGCACCCACCAAGCGTCGTTCGCGTGCCAAAGCGAGCCCTGAAAAGGTTGAGACTGTTACTTCTGAAGTGCCTGCAAACGAAGCAGATGCAGAGACTCCGGCGAAGCCGAAGCGTGCGCCACGCAAACCTAGAAAAAAGGCTGAGACCACTGTTGTCGACGATGCTGTTGTTACGGAACCTATTGCCGCAGCGCCGGAGCCGAAGATCGAGCCGACACCCGAACCCGCAGTTGAGGCTGCACCTGCACCCAAAAAAGTTGAGGACAGCACGCCTGTCGTCACCTCTACTGGAAAAGATAAGAATGCTGATAACGAACCAGCTCCCAAAAAAGGCTGGTGGCAAAAGAAGGGCTTCTTTTAGAAACCCAAAAAAATCTTAGAATGAAGAGAAACCGGCAAATAGCCGGTTTTTCTTTTTGGCAAATATTTCATAAAAAAAATCAAACTTTACCTAAATAAACCTAGTTTTCACATTTCAAGGAGCTTTTGAGAGCGCTCTTTCTTTCAAAGATTGATTTGGGTACGAATAGATATGATCGTATTACAAAAGACAGTTTTGTTTGGGTCCATCGCGAGTTTTATGCGCGGAGCCGTTGCCGTCGTCACAGCCAGTGTGGTTGGTATAATTCAGACTGGCAATGCATTCGCCCAGTCATCCTCTGTACCCATTGTTCGCGACGCTGAAATCGAGGCACTGGTCACAGACTATGCCGCACCGATTATCAAGACGGCTGGCCTCGGCAAACAGTCGATTAAAATCGTTCTGGTCAATAGTCCCAGCTTTAACGCGTTTGTCGATGGCCGACGCATATTTATCAATACCGGTGCGCTTCTTGAAGCCGAAACACCCAATGAAATCATCGGTGTATTGGCCCACGAGACAGGTCATCTGGCCGGAGGTCATCAGTTCAAACTGCGCGAACAGCTTGCAGCAGCAAAGACAATGGCCGTTGTTGCCGGCTTATTAGGCATTGGGGCTGCAATTGCCGGTGCTGCCAGCAAGCAAAGTGGTTTGGCTCAGGCTGGCGGTGGTATTGCCATGGGCGCTCCCGAAGCTGCAATGCGCAATCTTCTAAACTATCAGCGCACCGAAGAAATGGCTGCTGATCGTTCCGCGATTACCTATCTGGCAAATACTGGTCAGTCTGCCAAAGGCATGTTGACGACATTCGAACGTTTCTCGAATGCCTTGTCCCTTACAGGAACGCGGGTTGATCCATACCGTATCAGCCATCCCATGCCACGTGAACGCATTGCCAATCTAGAGACATTGGCGCGGGGAAGTCCGAATTTCGATAAGAAGGACAGCCCGGCGCTGCAACAGCGACATGATCTTATGCGGGGCAAAATTGCCGCCTATACCGCCGGAGGAGCCAGAGTCCTTCAAACATTCCGCAAAGACCCAACCAACATTGGCGCGCGTTACGGAGACGCAATTGCGACTTTTCTCAATGGCTCTACAGAGTCGGCGCTCAGCAAGATCAATGCGTTGATTAAACAGCAACCCAAAAATCCCTATTTCGAAGAAATTCGCGGCGAAATATTATTGAAACAGAGCAAGCTTGATCAAGCTGCGAAAGCTTTCCAAAGGGCGAGCGACCTGGATCCGAGAAAGTCGAGTCTGATCAGGATGAATTACGGGCGAACATTGATGCTTACCGGGAAGCCTGATAATTTGAAAATCGCGGTGAGCGAGTTGAAGGCAAGTATTGGCCGCGACCGCGAATCACCCACAGGCTATGCTTATCTGGCGCAAGCTTATGGACAGCTTGGGGATGCGGCACGTTCCGATTTAGCGAGCGCTGAGGAAAAATACTATTCCGGGAAAATTCAAGACGCTCAAATCTTTGCGATCCGCGCCCAACGCGCCTTGCAAAAGGGTTCGCCCGAGTGGATACAAGCGCAAGACATAATCAATGCCAAGCGCGGTAAGAGCAAGTGATCTGCCAAGGGCAGGCAATCTGCCTACGGAACGAAAAGGACGAATAACATGACAAAAGCCCCCCTCATCGGCATTGCCGCCGGGCTTATTGGTATCGGCGCTTTGGTATTGGGTTATCAAGCGGGCCGCTCGGAAATCGCGCTTGCTGCGCCTGAACCAGTAGCTATCGCAGCGCCCGCAATCGACCGCGCCGAGGTTGAGGGTATTGTCAGGAACTATCTGATCAACAACCCGGAGGTTATGATCGAAGTTCAAACAGCACTTAATGAAAAACAGGAAGCGGCTCAGCAGGCAGCTTCTACAGAAATAATAAGTGAGAATAACAACAAGATTTTTCAATCGCCGATGGATGCTGTTTTCGGAAATCCGGAGGGCGACGTTACGATAGTGGAGTTTTTCGATTATAATTGCGGCTACTGCAAAAAGGCCCTGCCAGATATGGACGCGCTCCTTAAAAGCGATCCCAATCTCCGATTTGTCATGAAAGAGTTTCCAATTCTTGGTCCGGATTCAACACGCGCTCATCTTGTTGCGAAGTCCTTTAAAACTCTGATGCCCGAAAAATATCTTGAATTTCACCGGGACCTTCTTGGCGCGGAGGGGCGCGCGACAGAAGAATCTGCGATGGCAATCGCCGTTAAACTGGGAGCCGATGAGGCCAAGATGCGCGAAACAATGAAGCAGCCCGAGATTGCCAATGCTTTCCGCACCAATTTCGAATTGGCGCAAAGCCTGAGCATTACCGGCACGCCCTCTTATATTATAGGCAATGAAGTTGTCCCCGGGGCACTAGGAGCAGATGCATTGGCGGAGAAAATCAGCCACATTCGCAACAAATAATTGTTGCTTCTTGCCAAAACGAATTGTGGACAAGCAATAAGGCGTATTTGCAGGCTTTCCGCGTGGCCGTAAGCCGTCTATATGGGACCAGAACCTTTAACCTGCCCGGTAAACATGAAAAAGCAAGTCTTCATCCTCAACGGCCCGAATCTCAACATGCTGGGAAAGCGTGAACCCGGGATTTATGGTGCAACGACATTGAGCGATATTGAAGCTATGTGCCGGGCCGAGGGCGAGGTTCTCGGTGTGGACATCGAGTTTCGCCAATCCAATCATGAAGGTGATCTGGTAAACTGGATTCAGGAAGCGGGAGAGCGCCGTGCTCTCGTGCTGATAAATCCCGCGGCCTACACGCATACTTCCATTGCGCTGCATGATGCCATTCGTGCTGCTGGTGTTACCCTAGTGGAAGTTCATATTTCAAACATTCACGCGCGCGAGTCATTCCGTCATCACTCTTACGTTTCCTCTTTGGCCAAAGGGGTGCTATGTGGCTTTGGAGTTGATGGCTATGTCATGGGTTTACGCGCACTCATCAAGCTGGCGCCGCAATAATCGGCATTCGCCAAACAGTAATAAGGGGCTTGAACAAGCATGGCTACCAAAACCAACGGGATCGATAAGGTCATGATCCGCGATCTTGCGGAAATCCTGAACGAGACAGACCTTACAGATATCGAAATTGAACAGGGCGATCTTCGCATTCGCGTATCGCGGCAAATAACGATGCAGGCCAGTGCTCCTGTTTACGCTCAGGCTCAGGCACCGGCAGCGGTTGCGCCCCCGGCTTCCGTCGCTGCGCCCGCTGCTCCAGCCAGTGACCCGTCGAAGAATGCGGTTCCTTCTCCCATGGTTGGCACAGTGTATTTGTCTCCTGCCCCTGGCGCTCGCGCATTTATCGAGGTTGGCACTCAGGTCAAGGAAGGTCAGACACTCCTGATCATCGAAGCCATGAAGACGATGAACCAGATCGCCTCACCTCGCGCTGGCACGGTTACCTCGATCCTCGTTTCAGACAGCCAACCGGTTGAGTATGGCGAGTTTCTGGTCGTTATCGAATAGACGGAACCGTTATTAGATCGAGAGCGCAATGTTTCAAAAAATACTCATAGCCAATCGCGGTGAAATTGCCCTGCGCGTGCTTCGCGCATGCAAAGAGCTTGGCATTCAAACGGTTGCCGTCCATTCCACCGCCGACGCAGATGCCATGCATGTACGTCTCGCCGACGAAAGCGTTTGTATTGGACCGCCGCCTTCACGTGATAGCTATCTGAATATCCATCAGATCGTTGCTGCATGCGAAATCACCGGGGCAGATGCAATTCATCCCGGTTATGGCTTTCTTTCGGAGAATGCAAAGTTCGCAGAAATTCTTGAAGCGCATAATATTACCTTCATTGGACCGACCGCAGCTCATATCCGTATCATGGGCGACAAAATCGAAGCCAAGCGGACTGCAAAACGTCTTGGCATTCCCGTCGTCCCTGGCTCTGATGGCGGCGTGACGGATGACGCTGAAGCAGCGCGTATTTGCGCCGAGATCGGTTATCCGGTCATCATCAAAGCTTCGGCTGGTGGCGGTGGGCGCGGCATGAAGGTCGCGCTCAACGAGGACGAGCTTTCAGTTGCTCTGTCGACTGCACGTTCTGAAGCTGGCGCAGCTTTTGGCGATGATGCGGTCTATATTGAAAAATACCTACAGAAGCCACGCCACATCGAAGTTCAGATCATGGGCGACGGCTTCGGTAATGCCGTGCATCTCGGTGAACGCGACTGTTCGCTACAGCGCCGCCACCAGAAGGTATGGGAAGAAGCAAACTCTCCTGCCCTGAATTCCGATGCACGCGAAAAGATCGGTATGATCTGCGCCAATGCCATGGCCGATATGGGCTATCGCGGTGCGGGTACGATCGAGTTTCTTTATGAAAATGGCGAGTTCTATTTCATCGAAATGAACACACGCCTTCAGGTTGAGCATCCAGTGACCGAAGCCATAACCGGCATTGATCTTGTTCACGAGCAGATACGTGTTGCCTCTGGCGGCGGCCTTTCAGTCAAGCAGGAAGATATCCGTTTTTCTGGCCATGCGATTGAATGCCGGATCAACGCAGAAGATCCTCGGACGTTCACGCCGTCTCCAGGCAAGATCACGCATTGGCACACGCCGGGCGGGCTTGGTATCCGTGTCGATTCGGGTGTCTATACGGGTTATAAAATCCCGCCATATTATGATAGCCTCATCGGCAAGCTCATCGTGCACGGCCGCAATCGCGTCGAATGTATGATGCGTCTACGCCGTGCGCTCGATGAATTTGTTGTCGATGGGGTTAGGACAACCCTGCCCCTTTTTCAGGATTTGATTAACAACCCTGACATTGCCAATGGCGACTATGATATTCACTGGCTTGAAAAATATTTGGCTGGTGATGCTCCAGTTACGGCCGAAGAATAATTCAAGGCGTAAGCATGGCGGGTAACAACCCGGAAAAATCATTGATACTGGACCCCGAATTGCTGCTTCGTGCATATGCAACCGGGATCTTTCCTATGGCAGAAGAGGCGGACAATCCGGAAATCTTTTGGGTTCGCCCTGAAAAGCGCGGTATTATCCCGTTTGAAAACTTCCACGTCTCACGTAGTCTGCGCAAAACGGTGCGTAAGGCACTTTTTGATATTCGCTATGATACGGATTTCGCCGGCGTAATCGATGGTTGCGCAAGTGGTAGCGGCGAGCGTGCTCGCACGTGGATAAACCAGCCAATTCGCGAAGCCTATGGCAAGCTGTTCAAGCTTGGCTATTGTCATACGGTCGAAGCCTGGCGCGATGGCCGGCTCGTGGGTGGACTTTACGGAATATCTCTTGGTTCTGCCTTCTTTGGCGAAAGCATGTTTTCACGAGAGCGTGATGCTTCAAAGGTCTGTCTCGTTCATCTGGTTAGCCATTTGATCGAAAAGAACTTCACGCTGCTGGATACACAGTTTACCACCGATCATCTTGAGACGTTTGGCGCTGTTGAAGTACCCCGCCGCCAGTACCAGAAGATGCTGGAGAACGCGCTCACCCAACCTGCTGAGTTTTGACCTAAAAATATTTTCGTCACGGAGTAGGATTTATAGTTTTTCATTCGTCCTTTGACCGGGAATAAACCCAACAGGAGAACTCTGATGAAAATCAATGCTTATCTCAATTTCGATGGAAAATGCGAAGAGGCTTTCAAGTTTTATGAAAGCGTTCTGGGCGGTAAGATAGAAGCGATTATCCGCTATGATGAAATGCCGGAGGGCGGAGACTTCCCACCTGAATCGGCAAAGAACGTCATGCACGCCTTATTGACGATAGGCGACAATGTATTGATGGGATCGGACGCACCGCCGCCCTATTTCCAAAAAGCACAAGGCATGACGGTCGCGATCAATGTTGACACGCCTGATGAAGCAAAACGTTTGTTTGCAGATCTTTCAAAAGATGCAGAGGGCGTGATGATGCCTCTTGGTGAGACATCATGGGCTCAGCAGTTTGCAATGTTTACGGATCGCTTTGGTACACCGTGGATCGTTAATTGCGCAAAACCAATGCACACAGCATGAAATGAATCTAGCTTTTGTCGGGCGCGGGTATGTCCGACTTTAGCTTACAAGATTTTAGCCAGACGTCATAGACCGGGTGCTCGACAGCGTTCAGCCCCGGGCTATCCGCGAACATCCAACCAGAAAAAATCTTGCGAATTTTCCGGTCTAGCGTGATCTCATCCACTTCCACGAAGGTGTCAGTTTTTGGTGCTTCCGTGTCGGGACGCGTGTAACAAACGCGGGGCGTCAATTGTAATGCGCCAAACTGCACCGTCTCGTTGATGTAGACATCAAAGGTTGTGATCCGCCCGGTGATCTTGTCGAGGCCGGAAAATACGGCAATTGGGTTAGCAATCTTTTCCTGAGCCAACCCCACAGTAGGATAGCTCGCAACCATGGCGATACCCGCAAACAGTACGCTGACAATTTGAGAGAAGGGAAAGAACTGGGTCAGACGGATCATTTCACTTCCGGTTTAGCGGGACGACAAAGGGGGCATTTCCCCCTCGTCGATAAAGATTAATTGTGGCGACAAAAAATCAGCCTAGCTGCCTGGTGTCCAAGCATCGTAATCGCCAGTAACAGTCGGTCGATTATCGCCATGGGCGATCGAACCCTTTGGCCGGTATGCCGCAGAAGAGCCCGTCAAATTCTGCTGATGATTCTTTTCCCACGGATGTGGCTGGTAATCTTCCTGAGAAGGCGCTGTCGCAACGCGGTGATGCATCCATCCATGCCATCCGGCAGGAATGGCCGACGCCTCTGCATATCCATTATAAATCACCCAGCGGCGCTTACGGCCCTCTGAATCGAAGGTACCTTCATAGTAAACATTACCAAACTGGTCTTCGCCAACCTTCGTGCCCTTGCGCCACGTAAAGAAACGCGTGCCGATGGTCTGGCCGTTCCACCATGTGAAAATCTGGGTAATGAGGTTTTTCATGGCAATCCTGCTTGCAACGAAGTCATTTTGTTACCGGGTTTATGGCCGTATCATTGGCTGATAGCAAGGGTCAAGTTGACGCTGGACCTGCTTGTAGTTTCAACTTGAAGCCCGCATGAGATTTCTTGAAACCCAGCCGCTCATAAAAACGGTGGGCATCCTGTCTCTGATTGTTCGATGTCAATTGCGCCGAATTTGCTCCACGTTCCTGTCCGATTTTCAGGCAATGTGTAATCAACAGGCCTCCAATACCCTTGCCGCGCATATCGGCGCGGGTTTGAACCGCTTCGATGATCATGCGCTTGCTTCCACGCCCAACAAGTGACGTTACGAATGTCACTTGTGCCGTTGCAACAATTTCACCGCTCATGATTCCAACAAAAATCAGATCATTCGGGCTATTTTGAATTGCGGCAAAGGCACTCTCATAGATGGGAAGAGCGGCAATATCCGTGGTGTCATTATGGCCGCCAACAACATCATCTGCAAACAATGCAACAAGCGCAGGCAAATCCTCAATCGTTGCTTCCCGAAAGCTCAAACCACTTTCGATGTTCATGGCGCCAGTTCATACCCAGTCAAAGACTTTTCGAGAACGATTACCGAAATGCCCGAATTGGGTTGGCCCCAATCATCGATCTTGGTGCTGGTTTTCTCAAACCCTCTGCTCTCATAAAACTCAACAGCATTCCGATTCTTGTCGATTACTTCCAGCTGTAAAGCGAATACACCGGGAAATGCACTTTCAACCTCGGCGAGCAACAGAGAGCCGACACCTTTTTTCTGATGCTCGGGATGAACATAAAGCTGATTCAGGATCGAAAGCTTGTGATCTTTTTGCGAAGCATAGGCCATACCGAGAATGTCGGCGCCATCATCCGCAATAATGAATTCCGAGTAAGGCTTGGCCAATTGTTTTTTGAGCGCCTCCAACGAGTGATAGCGAGATGTGATCTCGTTGACCCTTTCAACGCCGTAGACATCGTCATAGGTCGCATGCCAAGTTTCGACCAGCAAGTCGTGAACAGCGTTCAGATCTTCCTTGGTTGCGCTGCGAACCCACATTTATTCTGTTATCCCAAGCTTGGCTTTGACTAGATCGCTGAGAACCTGCGGGTTGGCTTTGCCGCCCGTCGATTTCATCACCTGCCCGACGAACCAGCCTGCAAGGCTGGGCTTAGCCTTTGCCTGTTCGACCTTATCAGGATTTGCAGCGATGATTTCATCAACGGCCCGTTCTATGGCTCCGGTATCCGTGACCTGTTTCATGCCTCGGCTTTCGACCACTTCTCTTGGATCGCCGCCTTCGTTCCAGATAATCTCGAACAGATCCTTGGCAATCTTACCGGAAATCACGCCTTCCTTGATGAGGTCAATTATCGCGCCGAGCTGACCCGGTGAAACTGGCGATTCTTCAATGCCTTTTCCTGCCTTGTTCAAGGCTCCGAGAAGATCATTAATTACCCAGTTGGCTGATAACTTGCCATCACGACCTTTGGCAACCGCTTCATAATAATCGGCAATCGCCTTTTCAGTAACAAGAATAGAGGCGTCGTAAACGGATAGCCCAAGACTGGATACCAGCCGCGCCTTCTTGTCATCAGGTAATTCCGGCAGATCAGCCTTCAACTCGTCAACATAGGCCTGCGTGAATTCGAGCGGCAGCAAATCTGGATCGGGGAAGTAGCGATAATCATGCGCCTCTTCTTTCGAACGCATCGAACGTGTTTCGCCCTTGGACGGATCAAACAGTCGAGTTTCCTGATCGATGGAACCGCCATCTTCGAGAATAGCTATCTGGCGGCGGGCCTCATATTCGATCGCTTGACCGACGAAGCGGATGGAGTTCACATTCTTGATCTCGCAGCGCGTGCCAAATTCCCCGCCTGGCTTACGGACAGAAACGTTAACGTCGGCCCGCATGGAACCTTCATCCATGTTTCCATCGCAAGTGCCCAGATATCGCACGATAGTACGCAACTTGGTCAGATAGGCTTTGGCCTCGTCCGACGAGCGCATATCGGGTTTGGATACGATTTCCATCAACGCAACGCCAGAGCGGTTCAGATCCACATAAGACATTGTGGGGTTCTGATCATGGAGCGACTTGCCAGCATCCTGTTCCAAATGCAGGCGCTCAATACCGATTTCTATATCTTCAAACTCGCCTTTCTTATCGGGACCGACCGAAATGATCATCGTGCCTTCGCCGACGATTGGCTGCTTGAACTGTGAAATCTGATAGCCTTGCGGCAAATCAGGATAAAAGTAATTCTTACGGTCGAATACGGATTTCAGGTTGATTTGCGCTTTCAGGCCAAGACCGGTGCGAATAGCCTGGCGCACACACCATTCATTGATAACCGGAAGCATGCCGGGCATAGCAGCATCTACCAGCGATACGTTCTCATTGGGGCCAGCACCGAATGTCGTGGATGCACCGGAAAACAGCTTTGAATTAGACGTTACCTGGGCATGGACTTCCATACCGATGACGATTTCCCAATCGCCTGTGGCACCTGAGACAAAACGCTTGGGTTCGGGCGTGCGGGTATCAACAAGAGTCATGCTGGTCTGTCGTTCCTGGCTGAAAATATCTGAATACTGGCTAGTGCAATCCGGCTTATGAGGCAAGTGATTCTGACGTTTTCGATCGGGATGTTCGTATCTTCCATCACCCCGCATATAGTTATACGCTCGAAACGTTCAACGACCAGTACTACCACAATCATAGCAACGGGAATTTGGGAGAAGAGATAATGATCATGCTTTTGCCCGTTCTAACGATGCTTGCTGCCTTGGGAAGCGGCATCATGGCTGGCCTTTTCTTCGCATTCTCCAGCTTCATCATGACGGCATTTTCAAAACTTCCGCCCGAACAGGGCATTGCGGCAATGAATTCAATCAACGTGACAATCCTAAATGCTACATTTGGCATGGCCTTCTTCGGTACAGCCCTACTTTGTATTGTGCTGGGCATTGCCAGCATCGTGCTTTGGTCGCAGCCAGGATCTGCGTGGTTGCTCATAGGTAGTTTGCTTTACCTGATCGGCGTCATCGCTATTACCGTAGTGTTTAATGTTCCACTCAATGATGCACTTCAAGCCATCTCACCGGCGAGTCCGGAAGGCACGGCACTGTGGACACGTTATTTTGCAGAGTGGGTGCCATGGAATCATGTACGCACCTTTGCCAGCACAGGATCGTTAATTGCGTTTATTCTGGCCTATGGGAAGCTGAACGCTGTCTAACAAGGTTGCACTCTTTGACAGCCACTCTGCACACCATTATATAAACGCCATCCACGATGGAGTTTTTATGTTCAATCAGTCTGAGTCCCGCTAAAGCCCCGACTTCTTTGAAGTCAGGGGCATGAAAACAGGAGCCCCGAGCCAATTCAAACCGGCTGCGGATGTGTTTCTCATGGGCATTTGCCCGTTTTCCAGGACTCAACAAATGGACATTTCGCGCGATGAACAGCGCATTCTTCACTTGCTCGCTCAAGGCGGTAAAATTCTGCTTGAAAAGGACGAGGACAAAACCATTCGGGATATCATCTGCCTTACACGCGATGGTGCCCGCTATACTGCCTGCGATTTAAGGCTGTTTCGCAAACTGAAGCAAAAAAAGGCCATAGCCTCTTCGGGCGGTGGACCTTATCGGGTAACGCGACGGGGTCTGCAACTGGTCCGGTCGGAACTCGACAATCGCTGAAACTGAGGGCTGGTGGCGGAAAACCGCCGCCAGCCCTCACAGCGTCACGTCTCAGGCTTGATCGGGCATTTTTCAGTGGTTCCCTGTTCTTTTTTCTCTCGAACATGGTGTATTCCCGTTGCAAATTGCTCTAAGAGAACCGCTTAACACACAACGGAACTGATATTGCTCATGGGTCTTTCCAACACTGTTCAGATCACACCGGAACTAATTGCCTCGCACGGGCTGAAGCCGGATGAATATCAACGCATTCTCGATCTGATCGGACGCGAGCCCAGCTTTACAGAGCTTGGTATTTTCTCCGCCATGTGGAACGAGCATTGTTCCTACAAGTCGTCCAAGAAATGGCTTCGTACATTGCCGACCACCGGTCCCCAGGTTATCCAAGGTCCCGGCGAAAATGCTGGCGTCGTAGACATTGGTGACGGCGATTGCGTGGTTTTCAAAATGGAAAGCCATAACCACCCCTCCTATATTGAACCCTATCAAGGCGCTGCAACAGGCGTTGGCGGTATCTTGCGTGATGTATTCACCATGGGTGCCCGCCCGATTGCTGCCATGAATGCATTGCGCTTCGGCGAACCTGCACATCCCAAGACCCGTCATCTTGTATCGGGCGTGGTTGAAGGCGTTGGCGGATACGGCAATTCCTTCGGAGTGCCGACCGTAGGCGGCGAGGTCAATTTCGATGCGCGCTATAATGGCAATATTCTTGTAAACGCTTTTGCTGCCGGTTTGGCCAAAACCGATGCGATTTTCCTGTCGGAAGCCAAGGGTGTTGGCCTTCCTGTCGTTTATCTCGGAGCTAAAACCGGACGCGACGGCGTTGGCGGCGCAACGATGGCTTCTGCCGAATTTGACGAGTCAATCGAAGAGAAGCGCCCTACCGTTCAGGTTGGTGACCCCTTTACTGAAAAGTGTCTGCTGGAAGCGTCACTTGAATTGATGGCTTCGGGCGCTGTTATCGCTATTCAGGACATGGGCGCTGCGGGCCTGACCTGCTCTGCTGTTGAAATGGGCGCCAAGGGCAACCTCGGTATTGAACTCATTCTGGACAAAGTTCCCGTACGTGAAGAGCGTATGACCGCTTATGAGATGATGCTGTCCGAAAGCCAGGAGCGCATGCTTATGGTTTTGCGCCCGGAAAAAGAAGAAGAAGCCCAGGCCATTTTCAAGAAATGGGGACTGGATTTCGCCATCGTAGGGCATACAACCGACGACCTTCGCTTTCGCGTCATTCATCAGGGCGAGGAAGTTGCCAACCTCCCCATCAAGGATCTCGGCGATCAGGCTCCGGAATATGACCGCCCATGGATGGAACCGGGCAAGCACGCTCCGCTGCCTGCTTCAAACGTTCCACAGGTTGAAGATTATAACGCAGCATTATTGCAGATGCTTAATTCGCCAGATTTGTCATCGCGCCGCTGGGTGTACGAGCAATATGACACGCTCATTCAAGGCAACTCACTGCAATTGCCGGGTGGCGATGCTGGCGTGGTTCGCGTCGAAGGTCATCTTACCAAAGCACTCGCATTTTCATCAGACGTCACGCCGCGTTATTGCGAGGCTGATCCATATGAAGGCGGCAAGCAGGCTGTCGCTGAATGCTGGCGCAATCTTACAGCTGTTGGCGCCGAACCTCTCGCCGCCACCGATAATCTCAATTTTGGTAATCCGGAACGACCGGAGATCATGGGCCAGTTGGTTAAAGCTATTGGCGGCATAGGCGACGCTTGCCGTGCGCTCGCCTTCCCGATCGTTTCGGGCAATGTCTCACTCTATAATGAAACAAATGGACAAGCCATTTTGCCAACCCCGACCATTGCTGGCGTCGGACTGATCCCTGATTGGTCCAAGATTGCCAAGATAGGCGGCATGGCAAACGGAAATATCTTGATCCTCATCGGCACAGACGGCAGCCATCTTGGGCAGTCGATTTATTTGCGCGATCTTCATGGTCGCTCAGATGGACCGGCTCCCAATGTCGATCTCGCAGTCGAGAAGAGGAATGGCGATTTCGTCCGCTCCGCAATACGCAATGGCCAGGTTACTGCCTGCCATGACTTATCGGATGGCGGACTTGGCATCGCTCTGGCTGAAATGTGCATGGCCTCTGGCAAAGGTGCATCTGTTTCGGTTGGTGAAGATGCCCCGCATGCCCTGCTCTTTGGTGAGGATCAGGCTCGGTATATTATCGCCGTGCCCGCCGATATGGCAAACTTCGTAACGCTCAATGCTGAGGGCTCGGGCATTCCGTTCCGCAAGCTTGGCGTCGTAGAGGGCAATGCATTGACGATCGGAGAGTTGGTCTCCATATCAGTAGCAGACCTGACAAATGCCCACGAATCGTGGTTCCCTGACTATATGAACGGTCCGGCGAACCAAAAAGATCAGGCCGCCTGAGGAGAACGACACATGGCAATGGACGCGCGTGATATCGAAAAAATGATTCAAGATGCCATTCCCGATGCGAAGATTACCATCCGCGATCTGGCGGGTGACGGAGACCACTATGCTGCTGAGGTTGTCGCTGAGAGCTTTCGGGGCAAGTCACGAGTTCAGCAGCACCAGATGGTCTATGATGCATTGAAGGGCAATATGGGCGGTGTGCTGCATGCCCTCGCCCTGCAGACCAGCGCACCGGAATAAACCAATTCGGGAACACCGAGCCTTGTTTTGCCAGAATTGAAGCGCTATTTGTTAGGAAAGTTCAATTTTGACCAGCGATGACGATTCGTCGTGTTTGGTAGGAAGGTTTGCCGAAATGAGCGGTATTAGCGAATTTATCGATAACGAAGTGAAGAGCAACGATGTTGTTCTGTTCATGAAGGGCACCCCAGGGTTTCCCCAGTGCGGCTTTTCCGGTCAGGTTGTGCAGATACTTGATTATGTTGGCGTGGATTATAAAGGCGTGAATATACTGACCTCCGACGAATTGCGTCAGGGCATCAAGGAATATTCTAATTGGCCAACCATCCCGCAACTTTACGTTAAGGGCGAGTTTGTTGGCGGCTGTGATATTATCCGCGAAATGTTTCAGGCTGGCGAACTGCAATCCCTCTTTAGCGAAAAAGGTGTTGCCACCAAGGCAGCCTGATTACGCAAATAAATCAGTCAGTTCCGCGGTTTAGTGGAATTATATTCTAAAGGCGTCGGATATACCGACGCCTTTGTCGTTGTTTCAGGTTCTGTAGGAATTCAAGAGGTGACAGCACCATGGTGTGTTTTGAGCGGTTAATGAAATGAGCGTCAGGCCCGTTAACCGATTGCAAGAGCGACCCGGCGGTCATCGCTCGGGCATTTTATAGATGATGTTTGCAGGTTCGAAAATGAAAACCCCCTCTACAGGATTAACTCCTAAACTTGGCGCAATGACCAAGATTGAGTTTATCGCAATGATGGCAGCGCTCATGGCGCTTAATGCCCTTGCAATTGATATTATGCTGCCAGGATTGCAGGAAATCGGTGCCAGCCTTGGCGTTGCCAGCGAAAATCATCGTCAATATGTAATTTCGGCCTATCTCATGGGCTTCGCGGTTTCGCAATTATTCTATGGTCCAATTTCTGATCGTTTTGGTCGCCGCAAACCTATGTTCGTTGGTTTGGTGATTTACATTCTGTCCGCGCTAGCGTGCGTATTTGTGCCGAGTTTCGCCTCCTTGCTATTTTTTCGCTTGCTTCAAGGCATCGGATCGGCAGCCACACGCGTCATCACGATTTCGATCGTTCGTGACGTTTATGGCGGCCGGATGATGGCAGAAGTCATGTCTCTCATCATGATGGTGTTTATGGTGGTTCCAGTCATCGCCCCGGGCACGGGGCAAGCAGTCATGCTGTTTGGAAACTGGCATCTCATCTTCATTTTCATGGCAATTATCGCAGCTGCCGTGATGTGCTGGTTCTATATCCGTCTCCCAGAAACACTTGATCCAGCCGACGTGCGGCCGTTTACATTGCGATCGGTCAGCCGGGGCTTCATCATCGTTCTGACGAACCGTGTGGCTCTTTGCTATACACTAGCGAGCGCATTCATTTTCGGCGCTCTTTTCGGCTTCATCAATTCTGCCCAGCAAATTTACGTCGGCATTTATGAACTCGGCGTATGGTTCCCGGTAGCGTTTGCGGGTGTCGCTGTAACTATGGCATTCTCGTCATTCGTCAATTCGCGTTTCGTCGGTCGTTTTGGCATGCGCCGCCTCTCTCACGGAGCGCTCCTGGCCTTTCTGACGGTCAACGGCCTCTGGCTGCTGGTTACATTGTTTGGACCACACCCAACGCCGTTTGTGCTCTATTTCCTGTTTTTCGCTGTGGCCATGTTCCAGTTCGGCTGGATCGGTTCCAACTTCAATTCGCTTGCCATGGAACCGCTGGGGCATGTAGCGGGCACAGCTTCATCGGTCCTTGGCTTTATGGGAACAGCCGGTGGCGGCGCAATTGGCGCATTGATTGGACAGGCTTTCGATGGCACGACAACGCCGCTGGTAGCAGGCTTCTTCGTGCTTTCATTAATCGGGCTGGTGTTTGTTCTCATTGCCGAGCGGGGCAAATTATTCAAGCCACACAATCAACCCGTTTAAGGTCTTAGCAAACCCGGGCATGTTCATTCGCCGGGGTTTGCCTTCGGTGACAGTCCTGTAAAATCGAAAATCTTGCGGTCCAGCAGATGGCTTGGACGTGTGTTGGCAAGGGCGCGAATCATAATCTCCTTGCGCCCTGGCATGCGTTTTTCAATGTCGGAAAGCATTGCCTTCATCATGTTTCGCTGAAGTCCGTCCTGACTTCCGCACAGGTCGCAAGGTATGATGGGAAATTGCATCGCCTGTGCAAATTTTTCCAGATCGTCCTCAGCACAATAGCTTAAAGGCCGAAGCAGCATCAGATCACCATCATCATTCAATAATTTCGGAGGCATTGCCGCGAGCCTGCCACCGTGGAAGAGATTCATTAAAAACGTTTCGAGAATGTCTTCCCGATGATGCCCGAGAACCAATGCAGAACAACCTTCCTCCCGCGCTACCCGATAAAGATGGCCACGCCGCAACCGTGAACACAGCGAGCAATAGGTCTGGTTTTCGGCAACCTTTTCTGTGACGATTGAATAGGTGTCTTTATATTCAATACGATGTTGAATTCCGTTTCGTGTCAGAAAATCCGGCAAAATATGTTTCGGAAAATTGGGCTGGCCCTGATCCAGATTGCAAGCAACAAGCTCGACCGGCAGCAGCCCGCGCCACTTCAAATCAAGCAACAGTGCTAGAAGCCCATAGGAATCCTTACCGCCCGAAAGCCCAACAAGCCAACGTTCGCCTGGATTGATCATGGCAAAATCTTCAAGTGCCTGTCGTGTATTGCGCAGCAGACGCTTGCGCAATTTGTTGAACTCAACTCCGGGCGGCGCATTTAGAAACATAGGATGACAGCCGGAATCTTGGGCAATATTCAGATCATGAACAGTCATGGGAACACCTCATTTCATCTTCATTGCCCATAAATGCAGGCGGATACAGACCTTGTTATTGTCCGAATACCGACCAGCCGGTCCGTTGTGCCAAAAGTTCTAGCGCTGCCGAACCCAACTGCGAATTGCCGTTTTCGTTCAACCCCGGAGACCATACTGCTATCGAAGCCTTACCGGGTGCAATGGCCAGAATTCCTCCACCAACGCCACTCTTGCCGGGAAGACCTACGCGATAAGCAAAATCGCCAGAACCATCATAATGACCACACATGAGCATCAGAGCATTGATCCGGCGTGCGCGGCTGGGGGAAACCACACTTCCACCACTCAAAGGATTGCGACCAGCCGACGCAAGATAGAGTCCGGCATGGGCAAGTTGGTGGCAAGACATCGCCACCGCGCAGTGATGGAAATAAACGCCGAGCACGTGCTCGGCGGGGTGATTGAGATTGCCGAACGATCTCATAAAATTTGCGAGCGCAACATTGCGATACCCGGTATTTGTCTCCGAACGCGCGACATTGTGATCAATCGCTATTGTATCATCGTCGGCCAACTGACGAATAAATTGCACGATCTCGCCGATGGCCTCTTTAGGCACATGCCCCGCCAAAACTACATCTGCCACCGCAATTGCGCCAGCATTGATGAAGGGATTACGCGGCTTTCCCTTTTCTTGCTCAAGCTGCACAATGGAATTAAACGAATTGCCTGATGGCTCACGGCCAACTCTTTTCCACAGCCCATCGCCAATCTTGCCGAGCGCCAAAGTGAGCGTGAAAACCTTTGAGATACTCTGGATCGAAAAGGCTGTAGCCGCATCGCCGGCAGAGTAGAGTTTTCCATCGGTCGTGACCAAAGCTATGCCAAACTGCCTTGGGTCCACTGTCGCCAACTCGGGAATATAATCAGCAAGCTTGCCTTCCCCGATCCTGTCTGAAAGATCGTGATAAACACTATCAACAATGGATTTTAGGTCAGTCATTCCCGCATCCTCTATGATTCTGGAACAAAAAAGCCGCCAGGATTGCTCCAGGCGGCTTCTTCAAAAACTTCAAAACCCGATTAACGCGAATAGAATTCGACGACCAGATTTGGTTCCATCTGTACAGCATATGGCACATCGGAGAAGGCCGGAACGCGATTGTACTTGGCAACCATCTTGGTGTGATCAACTTCGATGTATTCTGGAACATCACGCTCAGCGAGCTGAACGGCCTCCAAAACAATCACAAGCTGCTTTGACTTTTCACGAACTTCAATCACATCACCCGCCTTGCAGATGTAGGACTGGATGTTGGTGCGACGGCCATTAACATTTACGTGGCCGTGGTTGACGAACTGACGCGCTGCGAAGATCGTTGGAACGAACTTTGCGCGGTACACAATCGCATCCAGACGCGACTCAAGCAGACCAATGAGCTGCTCACCAGTATCGCCCTTGCGACGTGATGCTTCTTCATAGGTCTTGCGGAACTGCTTTTCCGAAATGTCGCCGTAGAAGCCTTTGAGCTTCTGCTTTGCGCGCAGCTGAACACCGAAGTCGGACAGCTTGCTCTTGCGGCGCTGACCGTGCTGGCCTGGGCCATATTCACGACGATTTACAGGGGACTTCGGGCGGCCCCAGATGTTTTCGCCAAGACGGCGGTCAATTTTATATTTGGACGATTCGCGCTTGCTCATCGCATTTCCTTTCAACAAAACCAAACCAAGACTAAATACCCTGGTTCAAGGAAACGCGCCCTCCTCTGCCTTCCGTTTTCGAAGACTGACAGAGCGACCCACGCACGCTTTGCGAGATCACCCACGGGACACGTCAAATGAAACGCAGAGCTGTTAGGCCCTGCGCTGTTGTGGCTTCTAGTGCGAAGGTCTTAACATGTCAAGCGCAGGCGATGTTTCAGCGACTCATATAAATTGAAACCGATATTGGTATTCGCACGTTAGGATAGACGCTCAAACAGGAGTAGAGCCGATAATGACCCTATTCTCGCGTCCAACGCGTTTTCATCTATTCATCCTTTTATCTCTTGCAGCATCCGTTTCAAGCCTGACATTGGGGAGTTTCACCAGCGATGCGGATGCGCGATCCCGGCGCAACCACCAAACCAGAATCGCGAAGCCTGCCTTGCCTATTATTCCCCCGCTTCCGCTGGATAATCCGCGAGCAACCGTCGCGCCGGAGCAAAAGGCTGAAACGCCCGTACCGGACCAAAAACCGGCGATGGAAGCTGAACCTGCAGCAAAACCTGATGAAAAGCCAATTATTGCGCCCAAGGCGGAGCAACAAGGTCCTAAACCGGATCAGACAGAAGACAACAAGAAGCCGGACGAAGCCACTGAAACAAATGACGCCGCAACTTCACCGGATCGGATTTACCAAAATGCGTGCCCCGCAATTATGAATGGCGATATCCAAGGCGAATTGATACCTCCCCTTTCGGAAGGGGCTTGCGGCGAGCGTTCACCATTGAAGGTGACGGCGATTGGCAAAGACAATCCCGTGAAATTTGCCGCGCCAATCATAACGAATTGCGCAATGGCTGGATCGTTGGCCAATTGGGTTGTCGAAATTCAAAAAGAGGCACAGAAAAACTTCGGTGCCGAGATAGAAAGCATTGCGACCGGTTCCGACTATCAGTGCCGAAAGGTCAATAATGGTCATAAGGGACGCGTTTCAGAGCATGCCTTTGCCAATGCGTTGGACATTATCTCGTTCAAGTTCAAGAACGGAAAAACGACAGAACTCGGATCAGGCTGGAAAGGCAAACCGGAAGAGCAGGCGTTTTGGTCATCACTGCACAAGCTTAGCTGCGAGCGATTCATGACGGTTATCGGCCCGGACGGGGACGCCGCACATCAGGGTAACCTGCATCTTGATCAAGGGTGCCACGGAAAGAGCTGCGAGGCGCGCATCTGCCAGTAATGCGCGCTCGCAGGGATCAATGCTTGGTTTTCTTCTTGGGCAGATCCTTGCGATCAGTTTCAGCGAACTCCTCGAGCTGTTTCTCGCTCATGGACTCATACATGCCCTTTGATGCGCCTTTGAGCTCGCTCTTCTTGGTGTCGCCTCGTTTTGCTGAAAGCGCTGCACCTGCTGCTTTCTGTTGAGCCTGGGATTTTGCCGGCATTTTCGTTCTCCCTTTAAACATTCCTTGAGGTGGAGAAACGCAATGCACTTGGGAGGGTTCCGTTATTCTGACTTTGCCGCATCAAACTCAGCGCGCGCCTTTCGCAGGTGATCGCGATTGGTCACCGCCCATTCACCCAAGGCTCCCACTGGCACCGCTATTGAATGTCCAATATCCGTGAGTGCGTAAGTGACTTCCGGAGGAGATGTCGGCTTTACGGTGCGCAACACAAGTCCGTCGCGTTCCAGCGAACGCAGGGTCACGGTCAGCATACGTTGCGAAATGCCTTGGATCATACGTCGCAATACATTGAAGCGCCGTGGTCCGGACTGCAGATTGATGATCGTCAAAAGACTCCAGGAATCACCGACAAGATCAAGCACCTCACGCATGGGGCACAAACCACCCTCTTCCGCCTTCATAGCGGGCATTGATTCGAGCAAGGGGACGTTTCGACTGGTATTTGCGTGTATCGTCATAGCTTCATCACCAAATTTGGATATCACCCGGGCGGTTACCTAGGTGTGCCTTAAAACGGAAAAAGTGCGTTCTTTTCAGACCCACGCATCTAGCATAGATAGTTATTGTTAGTAACCAGAAAACGATGCGTACCTGCATCAAGGAGCATATGATGAAAATTGCATTGATCGGTGCCACCGGTTTTGTCGGCCAGGAAATTTTGAAAGAGGCCATTTCTCGCGGAGACAGCGTTACTGCTTTGGTGCGCAATCCCGCAAAGGTTGAAAAATTGGATGGCGTGACCGCCATCGAGGCGGATGCCTTGGATACAGCAGCTTTATCGGAGAAGCTCAAAGGGCATGACATCGTGGTTTCTGCTTATAATCCAGGCTGGACAGATCCAAACATTCAGGCTGTCCACATCAAAGCAAGCAAATCAATTACCGAAGCGACCAAATCGGCAGGCATAAAACGTCTGATCGTCATTGGCGGCGCAGGAAGCCTGTATGCTGAGGACGGCACACAATTCGTAGACGGCGAACATTTTCCCGCGGAGTATAAGGAAGGTGCACTTGGCGCACGTCAGGCACTGAATGATCTTCGCACTGAAACCGAACTTGACTGGAGCTTCGTTTCACCCCCGTTCCATCTCGTACCTGGTCCTCGCACCGGAAAATACCGTCTGGGTAAGGAAAACCCGGTTTTTGACGCTGAAGGTAAAAGTGCAATCAGCGCAAGCGATCTTGCAGTTGCGATTGTCGATGAAGTTCATAGTCCAAAGCACAAGCAGCAACGTTTTACCGCGGCTTACTAATTTTTTAGCTGCCCCACTTCACCTTGGGGCAGCTAAAAATCTTCGGGTTCAGGAATACGCCCGAATGCAATTTTTGAGCCTATATAATCACCGGGGCCCTGAGTGGATCCCAGGCTGAGCGCTTTCGACCCGTGGCGGACACGAATCTTGTCTATCAAATCAGAAACGCTTTCCCACTGAGCCCGTTGTTTCACGCTCTCGCCCGTATCGAACAAATCGTGAGTGCCTTCTTGTTCGGCCGAAAGGTCGTGAAGAACGACAGTGACCGAGCTTATATTTCGCATTTCCCCTGCCTCAACCATTTTTTGGTGCAGATTGTTCAGGCAATCCAAAAAACTGCGATCATCACGCGCGGGTCGAAATTGTCCCTCCAGCGTCACGCGGTTATCGCGTCTGACGCCAACCGTATAGCTCATTGCTGCCGCTCGATAATGGGAACGACGCAAACGCCGCGCCGCGCTCAACGTCAGCAGCCTTGCGCATTGCAGTACCTTTTCAGGCGCCCTCCAATCGGCAGGCAAGTTGCGACCATGTCCGAACATGCGTTTTACGGTCTCCGGCTTTTCAATCGCATAACCGTGCAGCGCTGAAACAAACCGCTCACCTTCAACGCTGTTCCAGATAGCCCGAGCGTGCTTGGGTGCAAGGCTCCACAAACCTTTGATGTCAACGATCCCGGCTTGGTCCAACCTCGCCTCCATACCCTTGGAGATACCAGGCAGGTCGCGCAACTCCAGATCAAACAGCCTGCCTGGCAGGTCTTCGTGATCAAGCAAGACAAATCCATCCGGCTTATCCATCTCCGCTGCAATCTTTGCCAAAAGCTCGTTGAGAGAGATGCCTATCGAGCAGGTAAGAACTGGCCCAATTTCATCGCGCAGCACGCGTTTTATTCTCACTGCAAGAGCTTGCGCTTGGCGTGCCTCGGACTCCAGCAAATGGCAGGCGACCTCATCAATTGAACGCACCGCAGCAATTGGAACACATCTTTCGATTGTTTCCAGAATGCGGTTATGCAGCTTTACATAGACATCCGGTCTCGCTGACACAAACACGATATCCGGGCATTTCTCGCGTGCTTCCCGCACCGATGTACCCGTCTTGATGCCATAGGGTTTGGCTTGGCGACTAGCAGCAATAACACTTGTGTGCGGGGAGTCCAGCGGCACTACGGCGACGGGCCTGTCCCGCAGCGCAGAATTCAACTGTTGTTCAGCGCTGGCAAAAAAGCTGTCAAAATCCAGATAAAGCTTCTCAGCATGTGTCGGCTTGCGCATTTTCAATGTTCCCACATGAGAACAAAAACAGAACATAGTTACCCTGCAAATGCAAGCACAATATTGACTCAGACAGCCTTTGCCGCATCAAGAATGCGAAATTGTGTTGTCGTTGAGCCGTTCCAATGATTAAGAGCCAGATTGCCTGCGACATGCAAAGATTGACCTAATTGCCTGAAAAGGAAGTCGCCGAGGTCACTTCCCACCGCACGAAAGGCAATTGCATTGATACGCTTACCGTCTGCACCAGCAAGCGTCACCTTGATGTGGTTGATGCCGACTGACCGAGCGTCAATCAGCCTGTGATGGGGAAGGACAAGAACCGGTTGGGGATGACCCGACCCAAACGGACCAGCTTTTTCCATCGTTTCGTAAAGGGGTACGGTCGCACCTGCAGCGCTCAAAGCTCCGTCAATTGCCAGTGAGGCATTTCCACGCAATTGTCCCACCATCTCTGCGGATTGCTCTTCGAAAAATGCGCGCAAAGCACCCATTTTCCCACGTTCAACGGTAATTCCGGCAGCCATTGCATGGCCGCCACCCTTAACCAACAGACCCTGCTCTACCGCGCCTCTGACAAGCTTCCCCAAATCAAAGCCGTTAATAGACCTCCCGGAGCCGCTGCCGGTTCCGTTTGCGTTGAACGCGATGGCAAAAGCAGGCCGACGTGCTCGCTCCTTTAATCGCGCGGCGATCAACCCGACGATACCGGGATGCCAGTCGTCATTGGCTGTAATGAGAATAGCCGGACCAGATGAGGAGGAAAGCTCGGCCATAGCCTCGGCTTCTGCCTGTTCAAGCATGATCGTTTCCATCGCCTGACGCTCTTGATTAAGCCGATCAAGCTCCTGCGCAATGCGCATGGCTTCATCCGGGTCGTCGAGCGTTAAAAGGCGCGCGCCGAGACCTGCATCGCCGATCCGCCCACCGGCATTGATTCGCGGACCGATCAGATAAGCAAAGTGAAACGCATTAAGCGGCTCTCCAATCCGCGAGACGCGCGCCAATGCCGCAAGTCCGACATTCTGCTGAGTGCGCGCGACAAGGAGCCCCTTCACCACAAAAGCACGGTTCAATTCTTTTAATGGGACAACGTCGCAGATCGTGGCCAAAGCAACGAGATCGAGTAAAGACAGCAGATCTGGTGGATTGATATTAAGTTTTACCCCCTGCTCCCGCAGGATTCGCGAGGTTTGCACCAACGTCAGAAAAACTACGCCCGCAGCGCAGAGATGTCCCTGGCCGGACAAATCGTCCTCACGGTTGGGATTAACGATAGCGAGTGCGGCCTCGGGCAGATTACCACCCACTTGATGGTGATCCAGAACGACAACGTCGGCACCAGCGGCTTTGGCCGCATCAATTGCGGCGGCACTATTTGTTCCGCAATCAACTGTGACTATCAGCGAGGCTTGTTTTGCCAATTCCTGCATAGCAGCGGGGTTTGGGCCATAGCCCTCAAATATCCTGTCTGGAATGTAGATTTGATTTGCGATGCCATAATGGGCGAGAAAGCGCGATAGAATGGCTGAAGAACAAGCGCCATCAACGTCATAATCGCCGAAAATAGCAACTGTCTCACGAGCAATAATAGCTTTGGCGATGCGCGCTGCTGCCGGTGCCATATCCGTCAACGACGTCGGGTCTGGCATCAAACTTTTCAGAGTCGGCTCCATAAAAGCCGCCGCGTCATCCAAACCAACGCCCCTCCCAGCCAGGACGCGAGTGACGATATCGGGGAAGCCATGATTTTGCGCCATGGCCAGCGCAATATTTGCCTCGCGCTGGCCGAGTCGATCGACCCACTTCAGACCGGTTGCCGATTGTCCAACGCCGAGAAAAAGCCGTTCAGATGTCATCTGAGCGTTCAATCACTCGGCGGCCCGGAATGCAATGCCCCGAAAGTTCATTCTATTATTGGAACTTGCTCATATCCTGATGCTTCGCTTTGATTTCGCGAACTGTCTGAGAATGTGAGCGCATCACCACTGTGTGGGTCTGAATATAGTCGCGGGCGAACTTGACGCCGGAAAGCATATTGCCATCGGTCACGCCGGTTGCGGCAAAAAGCACGTCACCTTTGGCCATTTCTTCCATCGTATAGATTTTCTTGGGGTCGCTGATGCCCATTTTGGCTGCCCGGGCGATTTTGTCATCGCTGTTGAGTTGGAGCCGCCCTTGCATCTGCCCGCCAATGCAGCGAAGCGCCGCAGCAGCCAGAACGCCTTCAGGCGCGCCACCAATGCCAATATAAATATCAATGCCAGTTTCGTCGGGGTCAGTTGTATGGATAACGCCGGCGACATCACCATCGCCGATCAAACGGATGGAAGCGCCCGTGGCGCGGACTTCCTCAATCAAACGTGCATGGCGAGGACGGTCCATAATGCAGGCTGTTATCTCACTGACGGGCACGCCCTTCGCTTTGGCAACTGCCATAATATTCTCAATGGCAGGCGCATCGAGATTGATGATTCCGGCTGGATAACCCGGTCCAACGGCAATCTTCTCCATGTACACATCCGGTGCATAGAGCAGGTTGCCTTTTTCGGCGATCGCGATAACTGCCAGGGAATTTGGCAAGTTCTTGGCGCAGATAGTCGTGCCTTCCAGTGGATCGAGCGCAATATCAACCTCAGGCCCACTGCGTGTTCCAACTTCCTCACCAATGTACAGCATTGGTGCTTCATCGCGCTCGCCTTCGCCGATAACAACAGTTCCCGCGATGGGCAGGCGATTCAATTCCTGACGCATTGCATCTACAGCAGCCTGATCGGCTGCCATTTCATCACCGCGCCCGCGCAGGCGAGCGGCGGCAACGGCTGCACGCTCGGTTACACGAACCAGCTCAAGGGTCAAAATACGATCGAGGCCTACATCAGTCTGGTCGGAAGTTTTCGGCATAGTTTTTCCTGCTTTTGTGGATATGGCCGCATTTCAAGATCAGCAATGCGGCTTTAGTAGCATCGCTATGCAAATCTTTTGTCAAAGTCGCAACCACGCGGCAAGGGCTTGAGCCGAAGAAAAGCCACTTGCCGAAAAAGCTAATCGATTAAACGCACTATGCCGGTTTTTAACCCGCTCTTTCAATACGAATCATCTGGGGTTTATCGGTTGCGTGACCATCCTTGACGATTCC
Organism: Phyllobacterium sp. GQ127; assembly: GCF_059758635.1. NCBI lineage: Bacteria > Pseudomonadati > Pseudomonadota > Alphaproteobacteria > Hyphomicrobiales > Phyllobacteriaceae > Phyllobacterium > Phyllobacterium sp. GQ127. The sequence continues at coordinate 306,834 of NZ_JCAXDZ010000001.1, read as the reverse complement.
TTCGAGAGCTTTTTTAACCGCGGCTTCCGTCGTTTCGTGCGTTACCAGAATGACTGTCTTGGTCGCCTCTGCCTGGCTATTGGCACTTTGCCGCTGCACAATCGATTCAAGCGAAATATCATTATCTGCCATGCGTTTTGCGATCGCAGCGAACACACCTGCCCGGTCATGGACAGTCAGGCGGATAAAATACCCCCCCTCATGGGCACGCATTTTAGCACGCTTATAGGGTGCTAGCGCTTTCGCAGGTGTGCCAAAAACAGGGCCATGCTGAAAACCAGGTCGGCTTTTCGCGATATCAGCTAAATCGCCGATAACCGCAGATGCCGTTGCCGCTCCACCAGCCCCAGGGCCGGATAGCAACAGCTCACCCAGGAGATCCGTTTCGATAGCGACGGCGTTAGTAACGCCGTGGACCTGTGCGATAACCGATTCAACCGGCACCATCGTTGGATGCACACGCTGTTCAATGCCGCTTTCAGTCTTCAACGCAACGCCAAGCAACTTGATGCGATAACCAAGTTCGTCGGCAGCCTTGATATCTGCCAATGATATATTGCTGATACCTTCCAGATAAATGTCATCTGCTGCAATCTGCGTTCCAAACGCGAGGCTCGTCAGGATTGCGAGCTTGTGCGCTGTGTCATTTCCTTCGATGTCGAATGTCGGATCAGCTTCTGCATAGCCAAGGCGCTGTGCATCGGCGAGACAGTTCTCAAAAGAGATACCCTCGTCCCACATCCTTGTAAGGATATAGTTGCAGGTGCCGTTCATGATGCCGTAAACGCGCGAAACCGTATTGCCCGTCAATGATTCGCGAAGCGCTTTAATGACTGGGATACCGCCTGCTACGGCAGCTTCAAAGTTTAACAGCACGCCTTTTTCTTCAGCGATCTTGGCGAGATAGACACCATGCTTTGCTAATAGCGCTTTGTTTGCAGTGACGACGTGCCGTCCCGATTTAAGGGCTGCTTCAACAGCTGCCCGAGCCGGCCCCTCGTCGCCGCCGATCAACTCGATAAAAACATCAATCTCATTCGATTTGGCCAGCTCAACCGGATCATCGAACCAGGTCGCCGCTGAGAAATCCACACCACGATCACGCTTGGCATCACGCGCTGATACTGCCGTGACGATAATCTGCTTCCCGCACTGACGGGTGAGCATTTCACCCTTGTCCCGCAAAATTTTCAGAACCGAGGCACCAACGGTACCCAATCCGGCGATTCCTACGCGCAGTGCTTCACTCATCGTTCACTTCCTTGGATTTTCATTAAAGCGGCGCCAGACAGCGCCGCTGATTCCGCTTCGGTCTACGCCAACTTAACGGCGCGCATTCAGCGGAATAACATTATGTAGTTTTTCGTCAGCTGTGCTGAGGAAACGCTTCAGATTACGGGCGGCCTGACGAATACGATGCTCGTTCTCCACCAGGGCGATGCGGATGTAATCATCCCCGTGTTCGCCAAAGCCGATACCAGGCGCGACGGCTACATCCGCATGCTCAATCAGAAGTTTGGAAAACTCCAACGAACCAAGGCTGCGGAACTTCTCCGGTATTGGTGCCCAAGCAAACATTGTCGCTGCAGGAGCTGGTATGGGCCAACCAGCGCGGCTGAAACTTTCCACCAGAACATCGCGGCGATGTTTGTAGATGGCGCGAACCTCAGCAATATCTGAGCCATCACCGTTCAGCGCAGCGGCTGCTGCGACCTGAATAGGGGTGAAAGCACCATAATCGAGATATGATTTGACCCGCGTCAGCGCTGAAATCAGCCGCTCATTACCAACCGCGAATCCCATACGCCAACCGGGCATGGAAAATGTCTTCGACATCGAAGTAAATTCAACGGCGACATCAATAGCGCCTGGAATCTGCAATACGGATGGCGGTGGCGCATCGTCAAAGTAAATTTCCGAATATGCCAAATCCGAAAGAATGATGATTTCGTTCTTCCGGGCAAAAGCTACCACGTCCTTGTAGAAATCAAGCGAAGCAACGTGAGCCGTAGGATTGGACGGATAGTTCAGGATCAATGCCAGCGGCTTTGGAATGGAATGGCGGATACCGCGTTCCAGAGCCGGGATGAAATGATCGTCCGGCATTGCAGGAATCGAGCGAATAACACCGCCGGACATGATGAAACCGAATGCATGGATTGGATAAGTGGGATCTGGGCAAAGAACGACATCACCGGGCGCAGTAATGGCTTGCGCCATATTTGCGAAACCTTCCTTCGAGCCGAGGGTCGCTACGATCTGCGTGTCCGGATTAAGCTTTACTCCGAAACGGCGCTCATAATAGGCCGCCTGTGCGCGGCGCAAACCTGGAATACCCTTTGATGACGAATATCGATGCGTGCGCGGATCCTGAACAGCCTCGCACAATTTATCTACAACACTCTGAGGAGTTGGAAGATCGGGATTGCCCATACCAAGATCAACAATGTCCGCACCCGCGGCTCGCGCACTGGCCTTCAGGCGATTAACCTGCTCGAAAACATAAGGCGGGAGGCGGCGAACTTTATGAAATTCTTCCATATTTTTGGGTCCGGTTAAAAATAGCTGCAATGGGCGTGCGCTATACACCTAAACGGAACCACGGTCGAGAGATCATTGTGATGAGAGGGTATTGATAACACCAAACGAAAAACCAGACCACTGGACAGCGGTCTGGTTTTTTGAGCCCCGGATATCAGATAATCTCGCGCCTCATCTTTAATTTTTATTCAGCTGGTGCGCCCGGAACCAACTTTTCGGAAACTTTGCCGAACGTAGCAGAAATATTGCCACCCAATGTCGTTGCCGCACTGATGATGGCGACGGAGATTAGAGCTGCAATAAGACCGTATTCAATTGCAGTCGCGCCGGATTCGTCCTTGAGGAAACGTGTGATGAGAGTTGTCATGTGCCTGTCCTGTTTTAAAATATAATTGGTTTCGTTGAACCGTCGTGAACATAGGGTGACAGGAATTGAGCACGCATTAATGGAGATGGTTACCAAAAACTATCTGATTTTATTGCTTAATCGGCCTTTACTGCGCATGATTAAATCTAATTAAAATTCGCTGCTGAAATGGTTGCGCTTGGCAAATCCTCCGGCATCCATCGGATTCCGGAGGAATAATCAGGTCGGCCTGCATACGCAGAAACCAAGCGGGCTTTATTTCGTCGTATAGCCGCCATTTACGAGAATAGTCTGTCCGGTCATCCACCAGCCCTCCGACACCATGAAGCGGATATAGGGCACGATATCCTCAATGTCGGTGAGTCCTGTTTTGGAGAACTTTGAGAGCGCAGCAGCCGTTTTGTGATAAGCGACAGCATCTTCACCTTCAGCGGGATAGAAAAACGGCGTGTCCATTGGGCCTGGACCAATCGCCGTCACCGAAATGCCTCGCTCACCAAATTCCTTTGAGGCTGCCCGCGTGAAATGCTCCACGGGCGCCTTAGTCCCCGCATAGGCTGCGTAAAATGGCGTAAACGCTCCCAGCAGCGAAGTGACAAGCGTACAAATCTTTCCGTTATCGTTGAGATTTTTGCCTGCTTCCTTGAGGAAGAAAAAAGCGGTCTTGGCATTAACTGCGCTCATCTCGTCATATTCAGATTCTGAAATCTCTGCGATAGGTTTCTTCAACACCTTGCCCACGGTGTTAATAGCAATATCTGGACGCCCTATCGCATTGACCACATCATCGAAAAGCTTTTCCATGGCGCCTGCAGTCGTCAAGTCGGCTTGAAACGCCACCCCTGTCGAACCCGCAGCCTTGATTGCAGCCAAGGTTGCCTCCGCATCTGTCTTCGTCGCCAAGCTGTTATAGTGCACAGCGATTGATTTGGCTCCATGGGCAGCCAGATCGCGAGCGATCAACCCACCGAGGTTCTTTGCGCCACCTGCGATGATGATAGTTTTTCCTTTGATCCCGTGATCAGGCATGTGTCGGCTCCTTTTGGTGCGCTCACATCATGCGGGCGCTTTCAGGTAACCAGAATATAGGCTAGGTTTTCTGGATAAAGCTGGAGAATTGGACATCACCTGTCAGAATTTCCGCACAATGGGGCGACAGCAATTTGGATCGTATTGACCTCTTCCGTATCTTTTCTCGGGTCGTAGAATGCTCAAGCTTCACACGCGCGGCAGACACGCTTGGCGTTCCGCGATCTTCGGTTTCAGCGGCGATCGCAGAACTTGAGGGACGAGTCGGCGCCCGCCTCCTCCATAGGACCACGCGCAAGGTATCCCCTACTCAGGACGGCACTGTTTTCTATGATCGCTGTCAAAGGCTCATTTCCGACGTAGAAGACGCCGAAAACCTTTTCAAGCAAACAGCAGCTCAGCCGTCGGGAAAGCTCAGAATCGATGTGCCAGGTCGGATTGGGCGATTGATTATCGCGCCTGCACTTCCGGATTTTCTTGATCGATATCCACAAATCCACATTGATCTCGGTGTTACGGATCGCGCGGTTAATCTTGTAGAAGATAATATCGATTGTGTGCTCCGCGTTGGACCGCTTTCAGACTCAAGCTTGATAGGCCGGACCATCGGCGCATTGCCGCTGATAAATGTTGCAACCCCGGAATACCTGAAGCGGTTTGGCATTCCTGATTCTCCAGCCGAACTACATTCTCACTGGGCCGTAAATTACGCATCTCCGTCCTCCGGGCGTACGACGGAGTGGGAATGGACTGAAAATGGCGAGCAATTTGCTTTGCAAATGCCCAGCCGCGTCACCGTAAACAGCGCTGAGGCCTACATAGCCTGTTGTTTAGCAAGCCTCGGACTCATTCAGATACCAGCCTATGATGTCCGTGCCCATATTAATGCTGGTGATCTTGTCGAAGTTTTACCCGAATATCGAGCAGCTCCCATGCCCATGACCTTGCTCTATCCCCATCGCCAACACCTCTCGCGGCGATTAAAGGTTTTTGCGGATTGGCTCGAGGAGCTTCTAAAGCAAGACTGTTTGCGGCCCAGCTAAAATATATTGAGCACGAGCGGGATTCGACGCCGGCCACGCGATCAGCCATTTTTCAAATTGGTGTTTTAGAAGTCCGGGAAGTATCGAATGCGGCGGGGCCCGCCACTTTTCCAGTAGTCAAACAATATTTGATTTGTCTAAGGGAAAAGTGGCGCGAGTGACGGGGCTCGAACCCGCGACCTCCGGCGTGACAGGCCGATAGATTGCTTTGTTATTTCAAGGAATGTTTCAAATATCCCGCTGCAATAACACGTAGCAAAACACGAAAAAGTTGAAACCTAAATCGGTCATTTATTTGTACGATCCGAGATCATTAGTTCCACGTCTTTCGAGCCACATGGGGAGCATTTTAGTCTTGCCCTTAATTCGTAAATATCTGTGGCGTTGGTAAGATCGGCGCTGACTGATTGAGGATCGATATCAGCAATGTGGCCACAGCGATTGCATTGGGCTGACAGCTGTTGACATCTGCCGAGGATGCGCCGTGGTCCTCGTATTCGAAATACACCCATCACATTTCAACTGGTCGCCAGACCAGCACCTTTTTGTTTGATCGGTCCCGGCACACTTCATAGGCCATTACATCGGTCGCCCTTGCATCACACCTCGAACACCGAAACGGCAATTGCTCCAGCGGTGTCTCTGGATTGCAAATCAAAGCAACGTCTCGGGCGAAGAAGGTCGTCTCCTTTTCGCAAGCGCGGCAGCACACGAGCAAAAACATGCCGTGCCGTGCCGCCTGACCTAATCTTCTAATGGTGGTTGTCATGAGAACAGAATGAGAACATAATCCCAAACCGTCAAGATCAATGATGCCGCAGGACACTATGAAAATACGATGGAAGCCGACTTGCATCGGTGGCGAAGTGAAGCCAGACGATTTCTGCGCCTACTTATTAGGCGTGAGTGTCGGACGTGTCTACGGCCAGTACCAAGCCGGAATGACCTTGGTATGGAACTGGAGCTTTTGGTGCGGAAGCCCGGAGTTTATGAGAGCAAGTTCCGGAGCCGAACAGACTAGCCAAGCTGCATCAGAGCAGTTGCGGCAACGGATTAAACTCTATCTTGCAACACCAATTGAAGACGGCGGCGGGAAAGGACTCGAGCCGGAAGAGATGCGGCCAAGCGAATCTTCGGATAGGCTTCGCTGGATGAAGGCAAACCGGCCGGAAGAGTTCTGGCAGCGGATCGAGGATATTAGAGCAGGCAGAGTTGACCGGAATTACAATCGGTGGATTGATGACAAGTCGCCGCTGCACGCTTTGACCGAGGAAGACTATGTGTAACCTCTACAAGATATCGACTGGCTTCGATGCGGTCCGTAACCTCTTCAACGGGATCGGAAACCGGACAAACATCACAGATTTCAATATCGACATTTATCCGGACTATCCCGCGCCGGTCGCGCGTAAGGATGAAAACGGCGAGCTTGAAGTTTCAATGCTGCGTTGGGGAATGCCAACGCCTCCGGCCTTTATCAAGGGCGAAGTTGATTATGGCGTGACCAATATCCGCAACGTGAAGTCTCCCCATTGGCGCCGCTGGTTGGGGCCTGAAAGCCGATGCATTGTCCCGGCAACGAGCTTTTCCGAATATGGTCAGGTGCGCGATCCGGAGACGAAGAAGTTACCGCTGTACTGGTTTGCCCTCAATGAAGAGCAGCCATTGTTCTGGTTTGCTGGCATTTGGACGTCTTGGTACAGCATGCGAAAGAAGAAAGAAGGCCCTGTCCAGGCTGATATCTTCGCATTCCTGACCACTGAACCCAATGAGGTTGTGAAGCCGATTCATCCCAAGGCAATGCCCGTCATTCTCAGAACTCGCGAAGAGCTCGATATCTGGATGAACGCTCCGGCCGAGGAAGCGCTACAGTTGCAACGGCCGCTGCCCGACAATGATTTGGTTGTTCTCGCACCGCCAAAGAAGATCGAAGAAGAGCCGCTTTTGCTTTAGGAGGGATGGTCATGCCTTGGAAAGTCAGATTTCGCGGGAAAAACTACAGCATCGAGAGCTATTTCGATGAAGATTATATGGGAGAAGTCGAGGCGGACATGACCGATGTCGAAGAACTGCCGGGTTCATTCGATGTCGCCTCGCACGGCGAGGAAATTGTAGAGAATATCACCATTGCCGAATCCGCCGATCCCCACGAATTTCCATTTGACGCTGTCCGTGCCAATCATCCTGAACTGGGCGAGATTTTCATTTTCAAGGGCGTGCCGGATGAAACCGAGGGTGAGCTGCACGTTCTCTATACCAATGCGGCTGCGAACGATCCCGCTTACAACGAGACAGCATTTGAGGGCGATGGCACATGATTATCATCGCTCCAAAGCTGGTAGGCCGGTATCCGGAAAGAGAAATCGACTGTCAGATGGCTATCGAGGATGCGCTGTTGAAGATTTTGGGAGATGCGAACACCTTGGGCTGGACGAAGGCCGAGGTTTTAACCGCTATGATTGCCGTAGCTGACAATACTGCGCTCGCGCTTGACGCAACCGTGGCCGAGTCCGTGAGAATACATATGTCGAAATTAATGAAGAAACCTGATGTCTGAAAAGCAAGACGAAGAGATTGAGGCGGTGTGGGCTGATAAATCTCAAGAGTCCAAGGCGGTTTGGCCGAACGGCTACTATCAACTTGGGGTAATTTGCGTCGGAATAATCCTGTTGGTCATGGTCATACTTGCCTTGGAATATGACCCCATCTTATCGAAAAAGTTCTGATGTCTGAAACACCGCCCTCGCCTAAGTCAGAATACCCTGCACATATGGAATCCGCACCTGCCGGGTTGTTCGAACATTGGTGCGATCATAAAGACTGCAAGCAATGGGGCAGCTTTGGGTTCTCAGGGCGATATGGAATTGTTTGGTACTGCGGCGAGCATAAGCACAAAGGCAAGGTTTAGCGGAACTGATTCGCTGCAAAAGTCGTTCACTGACTCATGGAAGATTTACAGTTCAAAGAAGTAACAGTTATGACCCGCCAGCTCGGCAAGATGAAGGTGATAACCTCCATAGTGCAGGCAGCAGAGTTCATTATGAATGAATGGCCGGGCACGGATACTGAAAGGCTCGATATCGCCAAGCATGCGCTGTTGGAAAGTTATGACGGTAAGCTGTCACCCGGCGTTGCGCGTATGGCTTTCATCGAGGCCGCCAAAGAAGCTGACATTTACGTCGAGGCAGTTGGCCGGCCGCCATCAACCGGCAAACTGGAAAAATGGCACAAAGGAAAGATGCGGAAAACTTAGTTTCACCGCAGAATGAGAGTGCCTTTATCATTCAGGGAGTTGAGCTTGGATGTATCTCCCCATATCGCACGAGAGTCATACGGCCTCAACGGAAACGCTCCCCAAACAGGTTGTATTTTAAGTTTATTGTTGGCAATAAATCTCAAAACCATCGTCTTTAGAGAGACAGGATCGCCCGAACAGCAGTTGATGATACCCGAAATTTCACGCTGTTGCGCAACATCGGCTATCATTCGCCCAAGCTCATCTACCGGAGTAAAGTCATAAAGCAGTTCGCCAGTGTTGAGCGGAAACTCGGTTCTTCCTTCAGCTTCGGCCTTTAGCAGTTTCGAGAATATTGAATTGTTCAAAATGTCATCGCCATAAATATAGTAACAACGTATCCAGTGATCGATGGCGTGATATTCGCGACAGAGAAGGGACTGAACCAGACGCAAATGATTTTTTGCGATGCCATATGCATGTTGTGGAAATGTGGGTGTTGTCTCGAACACTGGACCAACATGATATCCGATCTCATGCATCGTACCTACACCCACGACATGTTTCAGTCCCGCTGAAAGCATATTCCTTAGGAACGTGATGTGCTTCGGGAGGTTTTCCAGATGTTTGTAGCTCGAATGGTTAAACCCATCTTCCCACGCAAGGTGGATTAAAACATCGGGGCGCCCTGAGAGTTCGTAGATTGCCTCGTTAGAATCCAGGATGTCTAATTCAAGAAATGTCGCTCCTGATGGTACGGAAACAGCACTGCGACTTGCAACAACAACCTCGTTTCCTCTATCAACCAACGCCTTGACGACGTGTTGACCAACGTATCCGGTGCCACCAGTAACAAGGTATTTCACAGATATAATCCTAAATTTGAGAGCAGCTCAGAAAGATAGCGTCGGTTTCACACTTTCAAGTACAAGTGTCAATAAATCTAACGCTCAATTAGACATAACCTGGCAATGATTCTGATCAGCGCCTCCGCATCCAAAACGCCCCGCCGCCAGCCCTTAAAGCACTCAATGGTGGATTCTTGGTAATCGGTTCTAATATCGCCCGCAAATGTTGCTGCTGCGTGATGTGCGCCATAGGTAAAACAATTTCATCCCCTCCCGCCCCGCCTAGTAAATACATCATGAGCAAATATTGCTCGTTATAAAATCGCCCTAGCCAAATTTCGGGGTAATCCAAGGGAAGGAAAATATCGTGAATTCCATAATGGCAACCTGATTTCAGCGCTGGCAATATTTCAGTGAAAAATACCGTAACATCAGAATTCTGAAAACTACGATGAGAGTTATCGATGAATACAACGTCTTCCGGCCCAAGATCATAGAAAACGGTGAGGTCGATGTCCTGTAATCCTGAGCGGATCACTTGATCGCAGATGCCATCGATTTCCGCACGGGGAAAAGGATCAATCGAAATGATTTTGGTTCTTAAGCCATTGTCTTCAATCGCACGCCTGACAAACTTGGTTGAATTACCAGAGCCAACTTCGACGTAGAGTCGCGGGTTTAGTTTGGTGACCAACCCATACAGGCTTATCCCATCGAGCGGCGGCAACCAATCGTTAGACCAATAGGGCTGGCGAACGTCGGCTGGTTCTTCTGCTGAAATTAGAAGAAGTTGGTCTCGAAAGCCGAGAAACTCGACTAATATTTTGCTGTAAGCTTCGTCATGGGCACTGATTAAGGACCGAACAGGGTTTCCCGCCGGAAGCTCATCCCATTTCCTCACGCGAGGTTTATACGGATAATCCATCTCGATGGCGAACCCGTGGCTCAATCGCTCTCGGAAATAGGCATTGTCAGCCTTGAGCCTGATGATTTCTTCTGAGTCTACCATAGTGAAAATTCCTAAATTAGAATGTTGCATAGTTGCTTTTACGATAAACTTGAAATCATTTTTATATCGGCAGAATTACGAGAACCTTTATTAATTTCTATTGTTGAGATGACCGCTCGATGATATGGGGTCTCAAAAACGAGGCACCCGGGAATTTATGGAAGCGATCCACAATAGAGAGAACAATCTAAACTTTGTCAGATTTATTGCGGCATCCATTGTGGTATTCGGACACGGTCAAGCAATTGTTACTTTGTCGCAAACTCAAGTTTTCGGCGGATCGATCGCTGTTATCGGAGTGATGACTTTTTTCGCAATAAGCGGTTATTTGATAACAGATAGTTGGGAGCGAAATCCGTCGCTCTGGGTATTCTTTGCTAACCGGTGTCTGCGCATATTCCCAGCTCTGGTTGTAGTGACGATCCTGACGGCCTGTGTATTAGGTCCCCTAGTTTCATCGCTTTCAGTGGGCGATTATTTTAGTAACCCCAACTTTTTCCACTTCTTCCGAAATATCTGGCTCTATTCTACCTATTTTTTGCCAGGGGTGTTCGAACACAATCCAATCGCCAACGCAGTCAATGGCTCACTTTGGAGCCTAGCGCCAGAATTCCTTTGCTACATGATTGTCGCTGCAGTGGGATTCGCCAACGCGCGATTGCGTCCGTATATATTTGTTGCGCTTTTACTCATTCTCGTCGGAGTCAACTTTTACTTCCCAAGTTATAAAGGTCCGCAGATTGTACTTTATGCAACGGACGTGTTTCAAGCAGCAGCCGTCATGGTCTATTTTATGATCGGTGCAATTATCCGCTTGTTCAGAATTCCGTTGAACATCTTCGCAGCCGTCGCATTGCTCATCGCTTATTATCTTATTCCGAAAACGGTCTCTCCATACCTGACGCTGTCCATGAACTGGATCGTCCTTAGCTACTTCGTTCTCTCATTGGGAATGTTATCGACACCAATTCTAAATAACTGGGGAAGACCGGGCGACTTCTCTTACGGCATCTATCTTTATGCATTTCCTATTCAACAGGCACTCTATTGGTTTACGGAGGGAAAGATATCCGCACTGTGGCTGATAGTTATTTCGTTCGTACTGTCTTTAATTTGCGCTATTGGGTCTTGGCATCTTGTGGAAAGCCAGTTTTTAAAGCTAAAGCCAAAGCGCCGATTGCCTGCTGCTCAAATCGCTACTTCACTCGCCAACCAAAAGCGGGATGTCATATCTCGTCCGATTGCGTAGAAACCGGTAAAAACTGATGGCCGTATCCATTCAACAACAATCCGTTCTTTTCAATAACGAATTCGACGCAATAGTTAGATCTCTCGAAAGTATCGATAGAACAGCCCAGCTCGGTCGTGAATTTGGTATCACCCAGATGATGGTTGCCTATGGCGACTCTTCTCCCCATCCGTGCTTGTCTGAAGAACGACTAGAAGCACTGAGGGAGAAATTTCATAACATCACAATAAGTTACGACTTTTTCGGAGCTAACCTTGGATCGGCTGCAGGCCATAACAGGCTCGCAAAAAGCGGTGAGTCCGACTTTATTTTGATTCAAAATCCCGACATTGTACCGTCCCCTCGGCTATTAGAAAACTTGGTGGCTCCTTTTTCAGATAAGAGTATTGGTTTCGTGGAGGCCAAACAGCTCCCGATTGAGCACCCAAAAGACTATGATGAGGCTACCGGGGACACGTCTTGGGCGAGCACAGCTAGCGCGATGGTGCACAGAGCCACATTCGAAAGACTTAAAGGCTTCGACGCTGATACTTTTTTTCTATATTGCGACGACGTCGACTTCTCTTGGCGGGTGTGGGAGCTTGGCTTGCGAGTGGTATTCCGGCCATCCGCTGTTGTATTTCATGATAAACGGCTTTCAAACGAAGGCACATGGCAGACTACTTCTACAGAACGGTATTATTCCGCAGAAGCTGCACTCCTCTTGGCCCACAAGTGGTCCCGGTCTGATTTAACTGAGCATATTGTTAAAAGCTTTTTGGATCACGGTGATGAGTTCCAGAAAAGAGCAGTTACCGAGTACGAGCGCCGAAAGGATGCGAATCTCCTTCCGCTTCAACGTGATCCAGATCATAAAATCGCGCAGTTTATTAATGGCAACTACGCAAAACATAGGTACGCGCTGTGATCACCAACCCGTTCCATGAATACAAAAACGATTATGCCTTTGACAATGTTTATGGGCATGCGTTGGAGCTCTTAAAGAGAAACTTGGATTCGGCGCCCCTTAATGACGCAACCATTCACCTCGACATCGGATGCGGTTACGGAAGCATCGCTGATGAAATTGCCTCCCAATTGGGAAGGAAGTACGTTGGCATTGATGCGAATGCCAACGGCCTAACATCACTCAAATCGCGGGGTTTTGAAACACATCAGTTCACCCTCACGGATCAGAGCACGAACGTAGAATTTTTGCGTCGTATAATTGGTGAGCGAACCGTAGGCTCAATCACCCTACTCGATACGTTGGAGCATCTTCCAAACAGCGAAGAGATTCTTGCTGCGCTATACGATGTGGCCAAGGCCCATAGTTCTGTTGTTGTAATAAGCGTGCCAAACATGGTGCATCGCGATATCGGCTTTAAGTTGGCCCTCGGCAGACTGAACTACACAGACGCCGGCCTCTTAGATCACACCCATGTGCGCATGTTTGACGAAAAATCTCTAACCAATACTCTGCGATATTCAGGTCTGCACATTGTCGATCGCAAAGACGTTCGGATGAACCATAGCGATCAGTTTTTCCCCCCTGAACATCCCGTACTACAAGACGCAACAATGCTCCGGTCGTTCCTCAAGACGATACGAGGAAAGATTGACGACCAAGACTTAGTCAACCAGATTGTAGTAGCTTGCCTACCGGGAGAGAAAATACAAACACCACCATTCGTGACTGAAAGGGAGACGCCGCGTCCGTTCTTGACCATCGTCACTAGAACGCAGGGCAACAGAATTCACTGCCTCACAGAGTACTTTACATGTTTAGCCGCGCAAACGTGTCGCGACTTTGAGGTGATAATTGCTGGTCATAAGCTTTCAGTCGAACAACAAATCGCGGTCGAACGGGTAATCGGGGACCTTCCAGGCTGGCTCCGAGAGAAAACTCGCTTAATTCGAGTTTTTGAAGGGAATCGGACTCATCCACTCAACGTGGGCTTTGAAAATGCAAACGGTAGATACATTGCAATTCAAGACGATGACGACATACCCCTAGGAAATTGGGTAGAGGAGTTCGAAAAAGTATCGAAGAAGCATGACGGCTGCTTGCTTCGTTGCGTCGCTGTTTTGCAGTCTGTAAAGACGGTGGCAATCGATAAGCGGAACGGTGTCCGCGCGATCGGCTCATTCCAAAAGATATACGCCTCTACTTTCGATTTTATTGACCACCTCAAACAAAATCAGTCACCCAACAATACGCTCGCATTCCCCAGAGGCGTGTTCCATGACTTGAACATGAGGTTTGACGAAGAGTTAACGACCACAGAGGATTGGGACTATATATTGCGCGTCGCGGCAGTTGTCGGTGTTGGCTCCAATCCAGTGATTACCGGAATCTACCAGTGGTTTGATCTGAATAATTCAAAGAGTGCACATGCCGAACATGAGTGGAGGGTTAATCATCTCCGCATCGAACAGAAGTTAGATACTAGACCTCTTCTCTTGCCGTCAGGTTCACTTCGAAGGATTCTAAAACTCGTTGATGAGCGCGACAATCTTTTTCATGAAACCAGTATTCTAAGACAAACCGGTCATTCAAACAGGCCTTCCGAATACGGGAACATGCAAAAGAATACTCGTGAAATTTATGCTATACTTAACTCGACTTCATGGAAGCTAACGAAGCCGTTGCGCATGTCACAAATTCTCGTCGGGCGCGGATCTGGCCTTAAGTTCAGCGACTGTTTATATTTCACGGAGGAGCAGTTGGAAAATGCCGTTTCTCAATTAAAGAATTCCACTTCATGGCGTTTGACCAATGGCTTTAGGAGAATTGGCACAAAATTGAGGGGATTACATAGATCATGAGCGATTCTGACCCTTTCGCACGCGAAATGGCGGCTATTCCCAATGAAATAAAACTTAATCGCATTTCGGATGATGGACGTAAGTGGGCAATCTGGGAGCAAAAATACATCTCGCCATACCAGGCATTGCATCCTGACGCTGTTGCCAGGATTGCCAAGCTGGATGAGCAATCTGACTGACGCTCTGGAAGCTGATTAATACTAATGTAAAGCGCCGCCAGGCGAAAATTCAGAACGGCGGTGAACTTCGCCAAGACCTAATCCCATCGACCTGAGCGGAGCACGTACTCAGTGCACTTTCCGTTGCATTGAGACGCTTGACCAAATCGCCGGTAGTTTTTACCGCGCGGTATGGTTTCGGGCATGGTGCCATCAAGGCGGAAGGCGGATAAACTTCAACAATCTTTGTTGCTTGATATGCTTCAGGGCTGGTTGTTGAGCACCCGGCGCAAAGCATCAGGAATAGGCTCATCAAGATACTTGTGAACGTCTGCATCGGTTTTTTCCAGTCCTGAAATTGTTTCATTGGTTTTGGCAAGGCTTTGGTTGATGCCAGAGAGCTTTGTAGAAATATCTGCGAGGATCTGATCGTCACGCGCCTTTCGCGCCGTGAGCTGCTCAATGGCTTTTGCCTGTTGAGCATTTGATTCCTTCGCGACAGACAAAGCAGCGGTTGCCTTCGCCTGTTCAGCTTCAGCATCAATAAGATTTCCGCGATACCAAAGCACCGCGACAACCAGAGCGGCGATGACAAAGTAAGGGGTGAGTTTCAGCCAGGTCATCATGTCCCCCACTGCTGAAGTGTTATTGTTACGATGGCAACGAGAAGGCCGATGGTCACGCTTGCCCAAAGTACGCGTCTGTCGCGTCCATGGAAGAGACCAAGGCCAAAGTCCGGCGCAGTCACCTGAAGCATGGCTGCGATAATGCTGAGATAGCGTGCGGCGGCTGTCAGGTCCGTCATGGGAATGTCAGCGCCCATAGAGCGTAGGTAGATAGAGTTCGATGCCCCGACACAGATGGCACACCAGCAAACCACGAAACCGATGGTCATCTGCCGAACGCGATTGTATTCCCCTATACCAAGCAGCGCGTACCAGATCAGCTTGCCGTAGGCCACGAGAATGGCAACAATCGATCCCGCGAATATGCCATTCAAGAAGATGATAAGTTCAACCGGCGCGAAGATCATCCGCAACGCAAAGAACAGGGAAGTGCCGAGCACGATCCCGTAAAGCACGCGATTAAGAGCGAGGCTTTTGAACATTTCGCTTCCTTCCTGTTATGCGGTCGTTTTCTTCGAGCAAATCCGCGACCACCACTTCGAGGCGGTTGGCGGCTCGTTCAACGTCTTTTCGCGCCTCGATGACACGGGCGACGACAGCCCGGCGCGAGCCGTCATTCGGGTTGAAAATTCTCTGGAAAAGTCCCATTCGCTTACTCCGGTACTTTGCCGCGTAGAAGCAAATCGGACAGCCTGTTGATCGACGCTGTTGCAGCTTCTTGGGCTTTGACGGTTTCGCGGCCGGTTTCGACCATCGTGTCGAGTAGTTCTTGATTGCGGTTGTAAAGACGGTGCACGGCAAACCCGAGGGCAATGATAATCACCCCCGGCAGACCGAGACCAATCAGCAGATTAACAACTGCATCAACAGGTCCTGTCCCTTCCATTTGATTAGCCCTTGAGTTTGGCGGACACTTCGGCTCGCAGCTTGTCGCCGCACGCCTTCGCACCCTTCACCGATGGATCGAATGAAAGACGCGCTATGTCCCATTTCTGACGTTGGGGGATGCCGAGATTTGTCTGCACTTCGGCGTGCGTAAGTACTGTCTTGGGCGTGACGGCGATTTTGTATTGCCGACAGAGTTCAGCAACTGCCGTTGTCAGCGCATCCCACTGGGCGCGCACCATAGGGGCCTTGCCGGAACTGAAAGGATTTTCAACAGCGCCAGCCATGCAGCACAGAGAAATACCGATCGAACCTGTGTTGCAGTCCTTTGTATGGGCGGCATATTTACCGTCCGCGATGTTGACGTTATCGGCGATTGAGGTGATGCCCCGAATGAGCTTTCCATCATCCTCAATCAGGAGGTGATAGTGCTCGCGGTCAAATTTACTCGCCTTGTGCCCGCCAGCCGTCCAGTGACAGATGATGCGCAGCATGGATACCTTCGGCATCCATTCCGTTGGAATGTTCATAGCGATTTCCTGATTTGAAAGGGTGGTTAGGGCTTTTCAGGCCAGATGGCTTGCAACGGATCGTCCAGACCGTTGGTCAAGTCACGAAGTGCTTGCCGGTACGCTGCCCATGCTGCCGTATCAACTGGCGCATCGGGCATTTGCGTCCAGTCGGTTTCGGAAAGGATGGCGTTGCGCCGGGCGCGCAGAGTCGCCCATGCTTCATCAACGAGGATCGCAGTATCAAAGGTTTTGATCTCATTCCCTTTGGCAATCCAGTCCAGAACCTCTTGACTAAGTGTGTTTTGCGCCTTGCCATCCACCACGTCGAATAGGATGGTCTGCGCCCTGCCGTTGCGGATAATTTCTACCGTATCATCGCGGTTAAAGGCAGCAGCGGTAATGCCCGTGCTGGTAGCCCCGGCCTGCGAACTGTATGCCACAGCATTGAGCCAGTTCTGCACTTCCTGAAGCGTTTTCATAGTTTGAGCCTCAGAGGTTCACAGCGCTTGTGAAGAACTGATTGATCTGCTCTTCCGTGAAGCCAAGACCACTAAACCCTTGCTGCAGCATTTCATCCGTACGCAGAAACGTGCTGCTATCCGCATAGGCTGCTTGCGTGCGAATATCTTGGGTAGCCACCCAGCCCTCGACCTGTTCGAGCAGACCGGCGTCGATCAGTGCAAGGCGGAATTGACGCCGGGACAGGCGGTCAGGGATGACGGGTTCGGGAGCCGGTGGCTCGTAAGGCACGACATGGCCATCCAACCATTTGCGCCGACCGTTGTTGTTAATGAACGCTTGCCATTGCTGTTCAGTAATAGGAATTGCGTTGGTCGGTATGCAACAATCCGGGTTTGGCTCTTCGCCAATCACCGGGGCAACAGGATTTGGTTCATCTTCTGTTGGTTCCGGGACAGGCCCGTAAACAGGACGCATACGATTGCCGTGAAGCTCCTCGATATAGAACCCAGCCGGAAAACCTTCATTGGTGAAAACTGCGAATTTTGTCATGGTCTAGAATCCAAACGCTATCCAGAAAAAGGGAAGATTGGCCTGTGCCGACAAAAGACCACCATTGGAAATTGCACGCGCTCTAGTATCGAACGTCGAAGCGCTTACGTTGCTGGTGTTGATGACATAGGCATTCGTACTTGCTGTGTTGAAGTTCGGGTTTTGAAAGACACCGACACATGCGGTGGGAAAGGCAACCGGAAAGGCCGTGGCAAAATCCGACAAAGCGTTAAACGTGCTCCCCCATTGTACCATGATGCCGCTTGGGAAGCGGTACCATCCACCATTGCCGGTTAGATTTTTAGTGATACCCAAGCTCGCGAGAGCGCTTCCGCCATCGGTATCATCGAGCAGAGCTTTAATGAAATTAGAGATGCCTAACGTAGTTTGCGCAGCACTTGCGCTCGGATCGTCTAGCAAAGTTTTGATGAATGCGGATATTCCGAGGACCGCCTGCTGATCGCCAACGCTAACAGCCGCCAGCAACGCGCGTGCCTGCACCGTAAAGTCAGCCAACGCTACGGTGTTTGCGCCAGTGCCATAAACTAGCTTGTCAGCGGCCATCGTCAGGCCGAAGAGCGATGTGGTCCATGCTTTGGCATTGGCCAAGGTGGCGCGAGCATTTGCGCTGAAGTCCGCAAGGCCCATCGTGGTTGCGTCGATGAAATATGGAAGCTTGTTGGCTGCCCCATTCAGAGCCGAGAATGCAGCCAATGTCGCCTGAGACAGCATCTTGCGAACCTGACCAAGCAACACCGAATAGCGCGAACTGTCCGCCTGATACCGTATCCAGTAAGGCGAACCAGCAGGTAACGTTGGACCCCGCCAATTATCCTTGAGCGTGAGGGAGGTGTTGCTGTTGACAGTATCGATGCGAGCGCGAGGATGACCGTCGCTGCCGAATAGATCGCCGGGCTGAATTCCGTCAGAAAGCCATAGCGTGTCAACGCCGGTGACAATCTTAGTGCCTTCTGTAACAGCTACTGTGCCGTCAATGATATCTGTATTCTCAGCCATCAGTGCGCCTTTCCGGATTTGGCTGCAATCTCCGCGAACTCTTCGCGAAGCTCTTCCATTCCCTTTTGTGCATCGGCTAGTTGCGCGGACAATTCGTCATTGATTTTCAGAAGTTCCGCATTTTTTTCTGTTTCGCGCCGCAATGCCCCGCGAAGACCAATAGTTCGAGCCTCGTAGTAGGATTTGAGCGCCATCAACTCTTCAGCATGATCTATGGGTTGAATAGCAGGCTCTGGCGGTGTCATTGCAGCAGCCATAGCCTCGAAGGGGCGGGGTTCCACAGATTGATCAGTTGACATGGTTTCTCCTGCCCGCGATCAGCGGGACGCAGCAGTTGGATTGTTGGGTCTGGAGTTACTTCTTCCACCAAATGGATTTGACGAATGCCCTTACTTGGGCAAAGTTCGGACCTTGTGTCTGGTTTCGATACTCCAGAATGTAAGTGTTCGTGCCCAAAGCGGGCGCGTCATGCAGGAAAAAGCCAGCGTCGTTAAGAACGGCTTCCCCGGCGTTGCTTATAAAGTTCGATACTTGTTTTAGAATTGCGCCGCTTTCAACGTGACGCCATCTCGCCTCGGCAAAGTTGGAGAACCCGGTCGTGCTTTTGACGTTCGTATATAGGCTATACTCACAGAAGACCGGGACCTGCTCTGGGTTTTGCGTGGTTACTGAAGCGCCCACTGTCCATGAGGTTTGCGTACCTGTCTGCGTCGGGAAACTGTAACTTATGTTTGCCGTAACAGCACGGAATCCGAGGTTCGAAGTATTTACGATCAGATTGCCGATGACGGCATTGCTGATATCAACATTGCCGAGAACGCTCGAAATAGCCGCGAGATTGTTTGCCCGAACGTCATTGAGGTAGAGAACGCCACCTTGAAATATCAATGGATACTTCTTGTCAGTTCCGTTGATAACCGCGAAGCGATCGGCATAGACAAGAGCTTCACTCAATCCTCCTGCGATGGCATTGAGTATGATGGCAGCTTGACTTGTCGGTCCCGTCCCTGTGGCAGACACACTCATGGCGCCAGTGGATAGCGCCCCCGCCATTGTTGCAATCTGTTCAAACCGAAAAATGCCGTTGGCGTAAAAGTTCCCGACTCTCGCCTCGTTGACATCAACCCGTTGGGTTACTGCTGTAAGCTCCCCATCAATGGTGCTGACAGAAGCTGACAGTGTGTTGGTGATCGTGGCGAGAGCAGCGAGACCCGTTTCAGGATCATTCATGCGGGCAGTGAGTTCGGTAATGCTGAAAACCGCTGCTGCTGTATCTGTGGCAACAACTGATATTTGCTGGGTGAACGTCGCCGCGAAGTTTCCAACCTCCGCTTTAAGTTCCTTCTTATCATTCTCCGATTGAGCGCCAGCTTCGGTAATCAGGTTCATGTGCTGCTGGCGCGCATCGGAAGCAATTCGCAATGAATTTCCGATCCAAGCAAGCTTCTGATCGAGCTTCTTAATTACATCCTCGATTACGCCAGGCGGGTAGGCGTCTGTGTAAGGTTGATCCGGAGTAGTAACCGGGAAAGGTGCTGCCCAAGGAACAACCCTTGGCGGATCGGTCACAAGCCTTGTTTGCACTTGATACTGGGTTTTAGAAACGACGCCCTCGACCAATGGCACAACTTGAACGTCTGCCTTGGCAGAATGATTGAAGATAACGGCGGGCTGCAATGTCGGCCAATAGCGAAAATCAACCGCGACGACAGTGTCATCCTCGATCGGATCGCGCTGCGTTCGGATGGCAACGTATTTCTTGCCGTCGCCAACATCGACAACGACGCCCACTGCGCTGAAATTCTGCACTTCCGACAGGTAATCGGGCGGGTCGCTTGGTATAGGCGGAAACAGAATGTCCGGATTGGCAGTCGCGTCGTAGATGCTGCCATTTCGTTCCTGCAACTGCACATTGATATTGCGCGGCCCCTCCGAATCCAATGAAGCAAGGGATGAATCAGTGATCATGAATGTGAAGTTGCCGTAGCGTTTGGAATTCAGTCTGATCCAATCGCCGCCTTCCAAGCCCATCCAGCGCGGGCGGAATGTCCACGATGCAGTTGCTTCCAGCCGGTTTTCCAACAAATAGATGGAAGCCAGTTGCGCCGCCTGACGTTTCGACGGCACCATGGGGAAGTCCATCGGCACATCACGCGAGCGGCGATCCGACGCCAAAAGGTTTGTGGCAATTTGCGCCGGATAGCCTTCCATGGCCCAAAGGTTGTCAGGGTTGGGATGCGTTCCCGAGATCTTGTTGACAAGTTGCCCTTGGGAGCGCCAGCGCTGAAACCGGCCACGACGCGGACGCACAATGTCATCATCGGTCAAAGTGGCAACGATCGGCTGATCCGACCCGACGACAGGCCAGATACCGTCAACACCGTCCATCATATAGCCGCCACAGGATTTCAGGAGCGATTCCACATTTGTCCGGTGTGTCGCATCAGGACCGCAATCCAGTATTGCTGCAACCTGATAGCGCGGCTCGTTTTCCACAGTCTCGTCACACAGCGACATAGCCAATGACCATTTCGACAGCGGAAGGTCAGCAGCCGGTATGCCCATGCCGCAGAAAAGGTCATCACCCACTTTCAGGCCGCGCATGTAGCAGTACAGTGCAACCATGGGGTTTCTTGTGGGCTCCCACGTCGATACGTCATTCCAGCGGTGCGGACCACTGCCGCCGACCGAACTATCCTTGCGGAAATCGTAAAAGACGCTGCCCCGGTTTTCGAAGAATATTTCCGGAAACTGATTGTTCTTTTCCTGATCATATTTCAGCGTAACGACCGCCATCGCCATACCGATGCCGCGATGCTCGACAGTCCATCGGGTCTGCGGATTGGCATGCGCCAGCAAATATGGATCAACAGGCTGCGCGAGGCTTCCGGGAATATCCCTCACCCAAATGAGATTTTCCCATTCGCCTTTGACGCCACGGCCTTTTTCATCATCGATAGGCCCGAGAACTTCCCACTTGCCATTGATGCCGATGCGATCGGTCAAACCACCGCTTGGCCAGTCACCGAGAATGTATAGGTTTTGCAGCCGCTTGTTCGATTTGTCCCACGTATTAACATAGCAGTCATGCCCTGCCTGGCCGACCGTTCCGACCGGCACCTGACGCGGCACATCCTGCCCGTACTGCTTGTCGAACTGCACGCCGGCAGCTTCTTTTCTTGCCTTTTCCTGCGCTTTCTTGTCGAGATAAGCCGAGACAAGGTTAAGCCCGAGGCCGATCGCCAGCTTGCCGACAATCCCGATGCCCGCCAGAAACGAGCCTATGGGTGCCGCGATTGCAGCTATGATGGGAGCGATAAATGGCATTATATCACTCTGAAAGCAGTCTTAGCATCGGTGACAGGGCGGAATTGCACGCGTTGCGTGTCACGTACGGCAAAGCCAAGCGGTGTAAATACGCCGCCCGAAACAATGCCATCAATCTCGATGACTCCGATATCGCCACGCTGCACAGTGAGCACAGGGATCTCTTCAAACTTGGACCGAAAGGCTTCCTCGACATTGGCAAAACCCTTGCGACGCAGCGACTTGCCCGCACCTAGTTCCGTCCGGTACTGGCGGCAATCAGACCAGAAGCGCTCACCAGTGATGGCCTCGACGCAGTCCATAGGAAAAACAAAGCAATCGGAAATCCCATATTGCGAGGGCAGCGCCATATGTTTCTCGACGGCTGCGGTCAGCAGACGTTCCCAACCGTTCACTCTCATCGTTTGGATGTCCTTCCCCAGAACACTTCGACCCGTCCGCGCGTGACTGCGTGTTCAAGTATGCGGTCGCGCGCGATGCCGAGCTGCGTTTTGATGCTGGCAATGCGGCGCTGTTGATCTTCATCGGAGCGCACGCGACCATTGGTGCGGGAATAGTCCAGACCGCGTGTCTCGCAATTGGCGACAAGCGTGTAGCCGTCCTTGTCGTTTTCCTCGTGATCAATCACGTCTACATAGCCGCGACGAATGCCGCGAACATCGATCAGTGCGCCGGTATCGGGATGAAAGAAGGCGTCGTAGATGCGGACAGGCCGGTCGCGATAGTCTTCGTTTTCGATTGTCTGCAAGACCGCCGGTGTCAAAGCATCTTCCGGTGATGCCGCAAGCCGGATGGTGAATTTGCGCGCTTCAAGCCCAGTGCCGCCCGGCAGGTCTGACACTTCAATGACACCGCCAGGCACATAGTCGAGGCCGCCGTAGGTGAAGACTGAACGACCACGGATAAAACCATACGTTCCGGTGCCGAACTCGAAACGAAGCAGGCCGCGCACATCGCAAAGCCCCTTGTCGAGCAGTTCGAGAACTTCTGCAGAATGGTTGATCATGCAATTGACTCCACAAGCTGCCAGCTCATCACTGGCAGATTGCCGGATGGCGGCGTGAATGAATTGGGGACAAGCCGCATTACTAGCGATGGATTTTCAAAGATGACGGTCGCGCCCACCTTTGCCGCATAGTCTGGCGGAATCGGTTCGACGGTGACGGAACGCGAATTGGCAGTCGGAGAGCTGACGGTCTGGATGCGGCAAAGCGCTCGGAATTCATTGAGCTTGATGCCGAACATATCGTCCGGCGCGAGAACTAGTCCTGCTTGAACCCCGCCAAACGTGATAGCATTGCCGTTGATTGCCGTGATGGTTCCGGTTGTGCGGGCCGGACTGGCATTTGCCGGATCGGCATGCGCACGTGGGCGGCAAATGGTATTCTGCACACCGAGAACAGAGCGAAGACTGCCACGTCTGCGTTCCTTCCATGCCAGAACTTTTTGCACATCCGGCTCGCGTAGCGGAAGTGTCTCGCAATTGAGCGTCCATAGCGGATCATTGGTCCGGACGATATTGAACAGATGACCGCCAGATGCCGAAGCTGCGCCTTCGTCGCCGATCACAAAACGCATGGCGCGGAAACCAACGTTGGGGAGTGCTTCTGCGGCCATCAGATCATGTTCCGTCTTGCAGCTTCCGAATAGCCCTGCGCTACGCGGGCCGTGTTTCCACGGTCGTATTGGTCGAGAGCTTCGCTCACTGCATCTTTGATTTTCTGTTCAACGCCGGCTTCGGAGCCGCGCGCATCGATATGGAATATGGGCGCACCGCCAGAACCTGCGCCGGAGCCGCCACCGCCAGCCGGGATTATGCTTCCATGCGTGCCGGGACTGAAAAACTCCTCACCCTTTTCGTTGACCTTATAGAAGCTTCCGGGAGAGACAGGCCCGCCCGCAGCCTTCGGGCCACCGAAGAACATGCTGAAGAAACCACCAAGGCCACTGGTTGCAGACGTGGTACCAAACAGATTTGCAAATGGCCCCTGCCCGGTTAGCAATGCCCGTGCCATGGATTTCGCCAGCCCGGACAAAGCTTTTTCTGCCGAGAAAGTCCCGTCAATAATTTCGTCGATGCCATCCATCGCCATGTCGGCGAAGTCCTCGGCAGCATCGGCATTGCGTTTTTGCTGATCTTCAACAGCCTTTAACGCCGTTTCTTCCCGGTATCGCGTCTCGATAAGGCTTTCGATCTTTTCTTTCTGATCGGCGGTCGCGGCAGAACCCGCCTTGCGCAACGCAACTTCAATGTCGCGCTTTTCATCCGACAATCCGGCGACCGCCGCTTCGGTTTCCAGCGCTTCAATCAGTTCTTCGATTGCCTTCTTTTCGCGTTCAGCCTCGGTAATCTTGGGTTTGCGCGAGCCGTCGCCGCTTTCGCCCGAGCCGATTGTTATCGGAGCAAGCTTGATCGGTTTTTCCTCAGCTGCCGCCTTGCGGTCGGCAATGACCTTTTCCATTTCAGCAATTTCAGCTTTGAGCCGGTCAATGCCGCCGCCGTCGGAACCATTGACGACAAAGCGGGCCATTGTGGACCTGTCGGTTTTGGCAAGTTGCTTGCGTTTCGTCGTGAGCTGCTGTTCAAGCGTCGATATGCTGCGGCTGTCGACATCATTCAAAAGGTCAATGAAGTAGCGCAGCTGGTCGGCTGCGGTGACAATCGCCTGTTTCAGATTGCTGCCGACAGTCGTGACGATCGTATTGAACGCCTGGTCGAGCTCGGTTGCCTTGCGGATCAATTCTTCATCAATGATAACGCCGAGGCGATGACCTTCGGCAATGGTCTCGCGGATGCCTTCAGCACCCTGATCTATCAGCTGGACAAAGCGTTCACCGGCAGAACCACCGAACAATTCATCGGCAATGCGAATCTGCGCAGCGCGATCGAGCTTTTGCAGCTTGCCAATAATCTCGGTAAACAGGGCTGAGGGGTCCTGCAGTTTGACCGCCACTTCATCAACGGTGAAGCCGAGACGTTTGAAGGATTCCGCTGCAACGCCGGACTTGCCAGCATTTTGCAGATATTCATCCGTGCGCAGACTAAGTTCCTTGATGCCGTCGACCATGGCGTCGACTTCAATACGGTTGCGCTCGCCGACAAATTTCAATTCCTGAAACGCCCGGACACTGACACCAGCCCGCTTTGCCTCGCGGTCAAGATCAGCAAATTCGGATATGGTTTGCGTTATGCCCTGAATGCTGAAACCAACCCCGGCGACGGCAAGAGCACCTTTGACCATGCCCAGCGAGCGGTTAATGCCGGAAGATAATCCCGAAAAATCCCGCTGCGCCTTGTCGGCAGTGTTCTTGGTATCGGAGCGAACACGCCGCATGGCATCAAAGAAGCCTTGAGCGTTCGCGCCGATGAACGCCATAATGTCCGTGCGGCTCATGTCGTCACCTGTTTTCGGATGCTGGTTGTCGGCGGGTAATGTCTGACGATTTCACGCGCCCGTTCCGGCGTGATCACTTCGTCGCTACGCTTGCCGGTATGCCCTTCGATCGCAGCCTCAAGCTCCGGCCATGTCGAGCGCCAAAACTGCGAGGGTGACCATTTCAGGATACCCGTCGCAATGCGTTGGCACTGGCCGATACTGTCGGCTACAAGCGAGGGCTTTTGCGTTTTTTTCCGGAGGCTGCTCTCTGCACGGCGGCTTCAAGATCTGAAAGAATATCAGGTTCTCCCCGAAGCTTCTTTCCAGCATCGATATGGCCCTTGAGCGCCATGGTTATGGCATCGCGAAATTCAGGTTCATCAGCTCCGGTCAATTCGCCGATTGCCTTGTAGGCAAGCTCGCGGGCTTCCTTGTCGCCGTCCGGATGAATGGTCAGAACCCGGATGGCTGAAATGACGGTTTTCGGATGAAAGCCGATCAACCGCGTATAGAGCAGGTCCATCGTGTCACAACCTGCCACCTCGCAAAGTGTCGCAAGGCGGGCAAACTCGACGACAAGCACGATATCAACTGACCCGATCTTGCAGGCCGCTTCGCCGCGCAGCGGGTTGGCGATCGCATCCATCATGGTGCAATTGCCTCAAAGCCGACAACACCGGTTGCCGACATGCGGCCCTGACATTGCAGCTCGTTGGTTTTGTCGCCGGAGAATGTCAAAGACACGAGGAAATTTGCTTCGAACGTACCGACGCCAGGCACAACAATCTGGTATTCCGACAGCACCTGATTGACCGCATCTGCCGTCATCGCTGCGCGGGCAGTATTGTTGACAACCGCACCGTCGATCTGGACGTTGATGCGCTGAACGCCATACATCAGCGCCAGCACAAGTTTGCTGCCGGGATCGGCACAGTTTGGCTTGGTGATGTCGATTTCTTCGTTGTTGATTTCCAGCGAGCGCGCTTCGGTCACACAGACCGAAACAAACAAGCCTTCCGTTTCCGGGGCAACAGGCGGCATTCTGCGTTTGATAACAAGCTCACGACCGAGGGCCATGGTCATCTCCTATGGTTAATGAAAGGTTTTTGCCGGACGGTTTGCCGTTTTGGTCAGGCTGGTCGGTCAGGCACGCCAGCAAAGGTGCGGTAGCGGACGGCAAACACCATGCGGCCTGCGCCGAGGCTCAAGGCCGTTTGCGGATCTATGAAATGATCGGTAGCGGTCAACAGCACATCAATGGCAAGACCGCCAAGGGTAGACGGTGGCAGGGCGACTTCAACGCGTTCCGCCAGAGCATCAAATTCGCGCGATGGGTCTTTCCTGCCCTTGAAATGCAGGACGATGTTGACCGTCAGGTTATGATTGTAGCGGGTGAGTTCCTCGCCGGTGACCTCATCAAAAACAATGCCGTCAGGCTCTGACGTGTCATTGGTATAGAGCACGGTGAAACCGGGCATATCTTCTTCCGGAACCGAGCCGGTACGCATCGGCGATACGTTCCCGCCAACTTCGGTAGCGACCGGCGCTAGCCGTTCACGGAATTCGTCAAGGATTTGCTGGCGGACGTGAACCATCACTCATCCTCGCTCAGATAAAGCCTTTTCATGGCGCGGCCATCATCAATGTGGCCGACAATCCCGTAGGTTTTCCCGGCAATTAAAACGGTGTCCGTGCGCTTGATACCGTCGAGAAGATGACCCTGCGCGGAAAATACATATTTTACGCCTTCAGCGCTGACACCTTCAAGGTCGAGTAGATCGGTTTCGCGAACCCCGCGAAAAATACCGCGCAAGCTGGGCAGCGGGACGCCGCCCACAGTGACAGTCGCGTCAACATTGCCGAGGGCGGCAACAAATGCCGCCCCCAACGGTGAAAAGATGGCGGGACGGATCACTGACCCTTGGCCTCGGCCAATGCTGCCTCTGCTTTGTCCAGCGCCTTTTCAGCCGCTTCGAACGCCTTGGCTTCCTTGTCGCCGGAGTTCTCGGCTTTCAAGGCCGTTTCAGCCGCATCATAAGTGGCGCGGGCATCAGCTACGGCCTTTTCCAAAACGCCGAGGTCAGGCCCTTGCGACTTGCCGGAGGAACGCTTGTGCTCGGCAGTTGCGGAAATAACGCCGAAATTTGCGGCGATGCTGTTCGCTTCCGATTCCGGCAGGGTGACCGCAGTTCCAGGCGCAATTGATTCACCGTCTACAATGATCGTTGCCGGATATGCCTGTCGTATAGTTTTTTCATTCTTTGCCATCTGACTGGCTCCTGTTTGCTTCGGGAAAGACTGGCGATCGCTGCACCGCGGGGGTGCAGCGATCTGGAAATCCGCTCGTTTAGCGGACGGACACGAACATCGAGGCGGATGGATCGCCCGGCACTGGCAATGGTGCCGACTGGGTCATGACCATGGTTGCCGAAGGATCGGGCTGGAGCCACATTTTCGGAAAACGAGAAAGCGGCTGCAATTGAGCTTCCACATCCTGAATGGCGCCATGCGCCATGAAACCCTGTAATTGCGATGGCGCAATCACGCCGACGCCATAGCTCGGCCAGACATCGATGTTGTTGCCAGCATCATCCTGGAACTTCTGTGTGTACTGCCAGAAGTTGAACTGGCCGACCGTGCCGAGGTAAATCGCAACCATGTCCTCGCTGCCAGCGGCAACGGGACCGAACTGGAATTCACCGCCCTGCTGACGGCGATTGTCGAGGATGGTTCGAATTTCTTCATCGGACTGAACAAGTTCGGCAGCTTCCGCACCAAGAATGATTTCCGTTACAGCACCGCCAGATGCAGTTGCGACCGTGGTTGCCCACGAACGCAGAGTGCCGCGAATGGAAACACCCGCCTCCCCCCAACGGCTTGCTCCGGCAAGAGCAAGGGTCTGACCGGCAGGACGGCCATAATCGATTTCAACGGTCGGATAGTCCTCGCCGGTGACAACGATCTTGCCGGTGCGCAGCGCTTCCGCCGCCATGATTTCCTCGCGGCGGGTGATTTCGTCATCCTGATCGGCAAGGATATCGGTGACTGTCTGGAGATAACGTTCCTGAGCTGTCAGATTGCCATTGATCGGCTCGCCGGGGCGACGGCGGAAACCTTCACCGGGTCGAACTGTGTTCTTTGGCTTGAGGTACGCAGGGGTGAATGTCGAGGTCTGACGGCCACGGATGGCGCGTTCCCGGCCCGGAATGAGCGGCGACACGTAAGGCGCGATGTTACGCCGACGCTTGAGTTTATCGAAAGCGATTTCCTCGCTGTCCGACTGGAATCCATTCGGGAAAAATGTGTCCCGGATGAATGCAGTCGGACGATCGCGCGACTCAATAACAGTAAGCAGCGCGGTTGTGCTGAACAGATTCATGTCAAAAGTTCCTTCTTGAAGCACCGCTTGTCTGAGCGTGCGATTGAGAAAAAGGGGATGTAAGGCTGGCGCTTAAGCGAGCGTGCGGACGTAGAGCGAAGCGTCAGCCGTGCGGAATGCGGCTTCTACGGTCGCAGCGGTATGACCCGCCCCGTAGATGAGCTTGGATGCATCCAGCTCCGCCGAGGTGTAGACCCGCTTGGCAACGTCGCCTGCGGTGGCGTCAACGTCCACAGCCGCAACAACTGCAGGAACCTGCGAACCGTCAGCCGCCGCCGACAGCGATACGATGTACTTATCGGATGCGGTGATGCGGCCAAGCACGGCACCACGTTTGATGTTCTGCCCGCTGGCGATAACGACCGTGCGGACAACGACCGGATGATCGCCAACAAGCAGATCGCCGGGTGTGTAATGTTCTGTTGGCATGTCAAAGTCTCCTTTTGGGACTTGAAAGATGATGGAGGGATCATTGGCCCACGCCGAATGCGCAAGGCGGTTACTTCTTCTTGCGCGCTTCGTTGCGGGCTTTGGCGTGTGCGATCAAAGCAGCATCGCCGGTCAGTGCGGACGGTGTCTTGCCGCCGTTGCCGAGCGCAGGAACACGGCCCTGCATGCGGCTTGCAAGGCCAGAACCTTGCGAAGGCACGGAAGCGGAAAGCGTAGCGACAGCCTCTCTGGCGCTCATGCCTGTATTGAAGGCAAGGTGAGCGGCAAGGGTTGGATTGGCATCGGCTTTTGAGCTACCGAGAATTGCAGCCATGCGCGAGCGCTCTGCCTTGCGCCCCTTGGCGAACTCGCCCTCTTTCTTTTCGTCGTCGGGGTTTTCTTCGTCCCCCTCGGCCTCTTCGGGCTTATCCTCATCCTCGACAGGAATGGATTCATCGCCTTCGGCCTCTTCAGGCTTTGTTTCTTCTTCCAGATCCTCGGGCTTTTCTTCCTCAAGGCGTGAACGGTTGACCCGACCGCCGACTGCGGCCCGGATTGCGCTTGCAAGCGACATCGGCTTTTCCTTTGAAACGTTGGGATTGTTGGTTCAGATCAGGATGCGGATGCATCCATTGCCGCGACGAAAGCGCGAAAAGCTTCCTTCGGTCGGCCCACGGCATCAGCAAGGCCGATATCGACCGCCGCCTGTCCACGGTAGGTGTCCGCCTCGGTAGCGAGAGCGGATTGCGTTGTGATCCGGTCACCGCGATAGCGGGCAACCGTCTCGGCAAATGTCACACGCATCGCCTCAAGATCGGCGATATAGGTGTTGTATTCTTCCTCGCTCATAGCCTCAAACATGCCGGGCTTGGCCTTTTTGGCACCGGCGCGAAGGATCGTGACTTCCAGTCCTTCTTTCTTCGCCCATCCGGACAGATCGACATGCATGGTGATAACGCCGATCGAACCGGCAAAGCCGGTTTCCGGAATGATGATCTGGCGGCAAGCGGAGGCGAGCAAATAAGCTGCGGAGCAAGCATGATCGGTCAGGATGGCAATGGTCGGCTTGACCTGACTTAATTCATAAATTTCTTCGGCGCAGGCAAAACAGCCATCGACTTCGCCGCCAAAACTGTCAACTTCATAGACAGCGGCGGTAACATCGGCGCTGGCGCGGGCATCGGCGGTCTGTATGGAAATTCCCTCATAGCTGGTCATACCCGACGATTTGCCGATCCATGACCCCTTGTTGACAAGCGAGCCTTCCGCCTCAATCAAAGCAACACTGCCAATCATCTTCGGCCCGCTGTAAACCTTCTCGCCGGTCCATCCGTCGCGCAACTGGCGCACCGGCTCGGCAAGTGCACCCATTTCGATCGACGAATGCACGTCGACAGATTGTCCCAAAACGCGCGGCCCGAATGCGCGGGCAATGACATCGCCTTTCGCGGCATGCAGCATCAACGGAGTATTGAAGAGGCGCGCGGCGATCTCCGGCATTGCAAACGGTGTCATGCGCTTTCCCCTTCTTCTTTCTCTTTTGGATCGGCGGCAAATCGCGAAACGACACCGGCACTGGCAGTTTCGCCGGAGACAACGCCATGTTTGGCAGCAAACTTGAGTTCGCGGGATCGCTGCAGAATGTCCTCTTTCCAGTCGCGGCCCTGTTCGGCGGCTTCCGATTCTTGCGTGGTGAGACCAGTGGCGAGGCGAATGGCAGCGGCTTTCGCTTCCTTCTCAGGATCGACCCAGCCGCGACCAGCACCGATCCACGCAGCGCGCGCCCATGCAACAGGGTTTGCCTCGAAGGAAACAGCATTGGCAGGAAGTTTAATGCGGCGCTGATCAAACACTTCTTCCAGCCAGGCCATGTAGATCGGCTGCATGAAGCCATGGGCGAAATTGGTTTTGCGCGAGGTCAATCCACGCCAGATTTCAAGAAGCGCTGCGCGAGCGCTGGAATAATTGACTTTTGACCAGTCCATGGTGAGCTGCTCATAGGTCAGCCCGATTGCCGAGGCGACATTGCGCAGGGCAGCATTGACGAACACCTCAAAGGCAGCGTTCGGATGCTCGGATTTGGTGAATGTGACTTCCTCGCCGGGATTGAGGAAGTTGATCTGCGCGCCTTTCAGGCGGATTGGATCAGCTTTGTAAGCCGCGCCCTGTGCAGCGGCCTGCGCTTCGTACAGAGAATTGACCGCCTTCGTTGCATCGCTCGCGCCAATGCTGTCGGCAAGCTGATCCATATCAAGCGGCGTTGAAATGAAAGCGGCCATGACGGCATTGAGCGATGCGGCCTGCAATTCATAATCATTGTAATCGGAAACCTGTTTGAGCGATTGCAGAACCGACGCCCATGGCGATGGCCCACGCGTCATACCGGCGCGGCTCGCCTCAAAGGCATGAACGGCAAGCGGCCTGCCCCACTCAGTTTCTTTTTCGACGCGGTCCCATATGAAAGCATCTCGCAAAGGACGCGCGATATCGCCGGGATGTGATCGGCGCACGTGATAGGCAACCGGTGCACTATGGCCGTCAATCTCAACACCGTCTCGCATCGTGTCGCTGTCGATTACGCCGTAAGGGTTGCAGATCCGCGCCGGATCAATCACATGGACGCAGGTTCCGTAGCCATTGGCACCCATGCGATAGGGTAAGACTGCAAAGGCCTCACCGTCAGAAAAGCGATGACGGGCTGCAAGGCCGAGGATTCCGGCGACAGATTTGGTGCGCTCTGCGTCAAACCAGTTTCCGGGGTCAGTCGCAACATCAGACCACAGCGCCTCAATCTGGTCGCCGATCTCGTCTGCCTGATCTGCATCAATGCCAAGCGTGCGAAAATTCGGCTGAGATGATAGCCGCCAGCCGGAGCCGATGATCGTATCCACGAGACGCGAGACACCAGCAGACGCCCAGCCATTATTGCGGACAGCATCCTGAACGCGATCGGAAATGAAATCACGTGAGAAGCTGAGCGCCGACTGGCCCGACCAAGTGCCCGGTTGCCAACTCGCCATGGAAGCATGATCCGTGCCCGCCGCCTGATAGGCAGAGTTCATGGCATACTGGCGGCGCGCCGTCGCCCGAACCTCTGGCGGCAATGGCTGGCCGTTGGCATCGAAAAGAACAATCTGGTTCATCCGAATATTACCCT
Source organism: Phyllobacterium sp. GQ127 (assembly GCF_059758635.1). Lineage (NCBI taxonomy): Bacteria > Pseudomonadati > Pseudomonadota > Alphaproteobacteria > Hyphomicrobiales > Phyllobacteriaceae > Phyllobacterium > Phyllobacterium sp. GQ127. The sequence goes on along the minus strand of NZ_JCAXDZ010000001.1, from coordinate 274,827 downwards.
GCGAGCTGGAGTGCGCGGGCGAACACCAAGGCCAAGCTGTGCTTTAAGGTCAGCGATATAGGCGCGTAGACGACCTTCATCAGCGGTCGAGAACGTGGCGCTTTCACCCTGATAGCTCAAAGACACGGTTGCCTTGCCAGTGATCAACTGATGCAAAGCCGTTTCGGCTTCATCCAGACGCATCTGGAGAACTGCACGATCAACCATTAATGACGCTCCTGTAATCAAGCCCTGCGGGCGGCACGCGCCTGCGCTCTGGCAATCGCCTGCGCAACGAGCGGACTGACTTTCGTTTCTGTTTTTGTGGTCGTCACACTCGACTGGCGCGGGTTGTGCAACTGATCTTCCAGATCGAGCTGGACAGGTGCCGGCTCATTGGCGAGACGCTCGGCAAGTGCGTCCCATTCATCTTCCGTCCAGAAGTTGACACCGATGCGCAGCGCTGCTGCCTGCGCCTGGTTCATCATGTCGAGGATTTCGTTGCGCGTTCCTGCAGGCAACGTCCACTCATAGTGCACGTGGCCGGACTTCTTGCTCTTCTTGGCAACACGGCGCTCCGATGTTGCCTGCTTGTAAAACTCGTCGCCGAGACCTTCAACGAAATCGATGTAGCCGGTCTGCTCTGGATCTTCCTTGCGGTAGGAACGATAAAGACCTGCTTTCATCACCGCCTGATTGAAGTTGAAAAAGCGCCGTGAATATTTGAGCGGCTTGCCCTTGCGGTCTTTTTCTTTCTTCACCTGCGCCAGCATTGGCGAGGTCTCGCGGTTGTCGCCGCGCACCATGATCACATCAGTGATCGGGTGCCGCCGTGCCCATTCCCATACATCTTCGGTGTAGGCATTTCCGTCGATTGCAGCGAGGTCGGCGCGGCGCTTGTTGCCGTATGTGTCCGGCCATTCCCGTTTGACGATCCGGTCAAGCGCCGCTTTTACCTGCGGTTCTGAAATATGCCCGGAGTGTTCTACAAAGCCCGGAAGCCCCTTACCCGCCCGCTCATCAATGACACCGCAATCTATGACACAACTGTAGCGGTTCTTGCCCCATCCGCGCACAAGCCATTCAACACGGTCACCCTGCACGTCAATGCCGATCGTCACGACCAAGGCGCGCGGCGGGATAACACCCCGCTTGTACTTGAGCTGCTCGGCGCGATCGCGCAGGATTTCCCAGCCGATAGCCTCGCCTTCCGTCTCGAATGCAAGGCCAAGCCAGTCATTCCAGAAAACCTGCTCGGCTCCGGCCTTCTTGCCTTTATCGTCGGGACCGCCGCGCTGAACGTTCAGCCAGGCACGCGCCAGAGCCTCCCATGATTCAAGCGGCGAATAGGCAACCCAGATATGGAACGAGCGGTGATAGCGCGCACGCTCGGGGTATTTCGCAACCCATTTCGCCCCGTTTTCAGGCGCAACCATCCATGCGCGGTGATGTTCCTTGATTTCCGCACCGCAGGATACGCAGTAAAAGCATGCCTTCTCGGGATGCTCCTGATCAATGTGGTCGCGCATCTGCTCCCATTCGAGCGGTTGCAGGTGGCGGCAATGCGGACAGGGAACATGATAGCGCTCCTGCGTACCCTGATCATAATTCGCTGAAATCCGGCATCCCGGCGATATGAGTGGTGTCGATATCTTCAGGAGCTTGGCATTGAGAAAGGCCTTCGAGCGACTTTCCGCCTGACTCTCAGGGTCACCCGCATCATTGTCCTGCCATTTCGACAGATCGTCCTGCACCTGTTTGCGCGGCGAGATCATCGAAAGGCCAGAAGGTGAATTGGCACCCGCTGCCTGAATAGCGCCCCTTCCGTCAGCGCGTTCCTTGTAATGGATCGAATTGCCGCCATCGCGACTCTTCTCGGGAAACAATGACGTCAACGCGGTTGTTTCGCGAATGAGCGGCATCAATTTCTGTTTCGACCAACGCGACGCATTCTCTTCGGTTGGGTGGACGTAGAGAAAATCGCAAGGGTCCATATCGATGGTCCCGAGCGTGAAGATGTTGGCCAGTACCGTGCCGCCGACCTGCGCAGATTTTGCGATCGAGACAACTCGGCAAGGGTCTTCCGGTGACAGTGCCCGCAGGATTTCCGAGAAGAACGGAAACAGCGCCTCATTATATGGCCCCGGATACTGGGTAATACGTTCCGAGAACACGATGTTCTGTTTCGCCCATGCCAGATAATCGACAGGCGGCGGTGGCTCGCATTCCTGACCAAGTATCTCGAAAATAAGACGGCGCGGATTAACCAGATAGCTCATGCCGCCTCGTCGTCGCGATCGTCCGTAACGGGATCATCAACGGTCAGTGGTTCATCAGCGGCCTGCGCCTTGAATTCACCCGCCGCCCGAACCCGCACCGCTCGAAAAGCCTTTTGCAGGTGATGCTGAACATCACGCTGCGGAACATCAAACTGTGCGGCAATTGCCGCCGCCATATCAACAATACCGCTTTCCATGACGCGGAAAGCAACTGCGACCGCTCTGGTCATTTCCGATCTGACATCCTCGGTCAGCATGTACCGACCAACCGCAAGTGCTTCATCGCGCTTGGCCCGAGCGGTCTGAAAGCGGGCCTGCTCAAGTTTCTCGCGGGCGATCTGCTCGGCAATGATATCGGTCGGAAACCGGAGAGCCGGTTGCTGCGCAGCGGCTGGGGTGTCCAGAGCCTCGCTTGATGTTCCGAGCCGCGTGGTCATTCCGTTCGAACCAACACGCTGTGCGACATCGAGCCGTCCGGTTAGCTGCGCCCTCGCCTTATCAACGATGATCTTGGCGTTACGGCCCTCGCCTTCAATCGCATCCCGCGTGATCTGCCCGGCTGCGATATACTGCGAGACGCGGCCAGGCGTAACATTGAGCAGCCGCGCAAATTCTCCCTTGCTCACAATCTGGCCGGTCGGCATTTCCATTTGAAAATTCCTCAAGCGCAATAGCGAACAGATGCGCAGTCTGTCCGGAAGTGATTGCGAGTTGAGCGATCCTTTAGCCCTGACTTTAGCTGTTTAGGCTCTGCTCTTTAGGCTTCAATTTCAGGCTCAGACTGACGAAGGGTCGCCGCGCGAAATACCCGCAGACCGATCTGCACAGGAAGGACCCCAAATGATTCCGGATGGTTTTGAGGTCGGTTGGCTCACTTTGCGAGCGCTTTGCCTATCGCCTCGGCAAAGTATTGCGGGAACTTGCGCTCTGCGACGGTCTGCACGGTCAGCTGGAAATCAATCTTCTTCGAATAGCTGCGCATCTTCACAAACAGCAACAAGGGCTTGATCCCGTTGTCACGCGGATCGCGCTGCCAGACACCCGGAAACAGACTGGAAGTTCTGGCGGGCACGAAGAACCGCGCATTGCGATAGCTCTTGTTCCGCTTGGCCGAGGCATCGGTGCGCTTGCGGTTGAAACCTTCAGTGCGCGCATTGATCTGAAGATCAGCAAGAATGCGAACGATCAGCGCAACGCGAACGTTTCCGTACTGATCAAGCGGACAATCCTTTGCAGGCACAGCATAATATCCCGATGGCAATAGCCCCGCAGACTGCAACTGCACTTCGAAGGATTTGAGATTGCGCTGGCCACCAAAGAACTGAGGCGTGAGGAAGTTTGCAGGCGGTGTCGAGTTCTTTGCCCACGATTTGCCCGCGATGATAACCGTTGAGGTCAGCTTGTTCTTTGTCGCTTGCTCGTAGGCCACACCCTTCTTGGCGAATGGTGTCACCCGGTCTAGCTGCTGATCCATCTGGCTCTGAACTTCCAGACGACCGACAGCGGCTGTCCTGTTCAACGCTGCTATCGTTGCTTCCGGCAGAACCGACCGCTCCACACGATCAAGGAAGCGCTCCCAGCCCTTGGTATCAAAGTTGAGATATGCCGCAGTTCCGCCCAAAGATGAGCCGCCTGACAAAGATGTTGTTACATCCAGAGCCATGATGTTCCCGGTATCAGTGTGGAATTGCGTAGCACTTGGGGAGAAGCTATCCGCCTATTGGCATTCGCTTCTCTAAGGTCCGCAGGGAGCCCTACCACGATGGCAGCTCACCGTCTCGAAGGAGAATCATCCTCACTGTCTACGGGTCGTCTGGTAAGACTCGCTACTAGACTTTTTCGATTTGATCAAGATCAAGCCAAACTGGGTTAATCCGACCGAATATGGCTAACTCAACCATGACTCTTTCGTCGTCATGTTTGCAGTATTCAACCGTGGCTGGGAACGATGCAAACGGACCATCCTTAATCCTGATGCGCTCACCAAGATCAAACGGCGCAGTGCCGCCTTTGTCCTCTCTGAAGATTTCACCGCTGGCCACCAAGTCTTTGAGATATGTAATCATTTTATCTCTGAGCGCGATTGGATGGTCGCCATCCGTAAGGATGCTTTTGACGTGCTTCAAGGCAGACAAGCCAGCCCAACTTTCCGGAACAGGAACTACTTTTACGAAGATGTAGCCAGGCCAGCATATCAAGTGCTTTTCCGATGCGGGACGGCTCCCACGACGCGGAGTGCGCTTCACTTCCACAGGCAACCACGCCTCGATTGAAGCATCCTGCAAGAGTTTATGCACAGACTTTTCGCAATTGTTTGCGGTCATAATCACGAACCATCGGCGTTTTGATTCGGAATTTCCCGCCGCTGCTGCGAGAAAACGGCGCTGCCTATCATTCCATTGCAGCGCCCTTTCTCTTGCGATCCGAACGCGATCTGTGTTGATTTCAATTGCTCTTTCGAGGGTACGCTTATCGATTGCCATCATGATCATTCCCCAAAACAGCCTGCTTGAATGCATCTAACCGAGCCGGTCCGCCGACCGGAAAATAGACAACCGGCTGTCTGCCGGGGTCTGGTATCCACGGCCAGCCAGACTGCTCGTGGTGGGTTTTCCATTCTTCGTACCGCGTGCTTCCAACCGGTACGGCCTCGACCCAATCCTTGAATGCCTCCAGCGAGGCAGCGACCGCAACGCCCTGATGATTTGCTGCCCGTTCGTGCATGGTGTTGATGTGTGGCCAACCGGATTTGGCAAGGCTTTCCCGGCGCAGCTGGTCACTCAACCTGTCTGGATCATCGCTGCTGCTGATCAGATGCTTCTGGAAAGCCGTAAACGACGCGAATGGATTTTTTGGACCGGTGACGAGTTGTTTGGCACGGGCGATTGCCCACAATGCGCCAAATGGTGCAGCGTCCAAGGTATCGGATTTCTTGGTTTCCGAAGCGGGTGGAAGCTTTTCCCATCGCTTCTCCCGAAGATAGGTGTCGAAAGCACAAATGGTTTTCCTGCCACCTGCCTTACCTGCAACGCTGATGTAATCCTGCATGCGCTCAACCGCTGCTTGTCGATCTGTTTCCGACAAGGCCAACCATTGCGCCATCGCTCTCGGTTCGGAATCGTCAATGTACGTTGGCCAAATCCGATGCGCGCGATTACATTCCTTCCTTGCTTCCGCCTCATTACTGGATTTTGCTTTTTCGGGATTTTCGCCCCCGCGCTCTCTCTCCCCGCTAAGAGGGGTCGTTAAAGAAGGGTCGTTAATAGGTGCCGGTCCAGAACCGGCAGGGGGTGCCGCCTCTGGACCGGCAGGGGGTGCCGATATACCGGCAGGGGTGCCGACATACCGGCAGGGGTCATCGGCGTCACAAATTGACGCCGGATCAGGGTGTTTCGGGTCAAGAATGACACGATAAAAGTGCGCGCTGTCCCGCCCGCTGTCAGTCTCTTGAACGTGTTTTTCAAGATAGCCTGTTTCGACAAGGCGACTGATCGATTCAAACACTGTTGAGCGGGCGCAATCCATTTCTTGCGCCATCTTGACCTGCGACCGGCGACACCAGCCAAGGTCGTCAGTATGACGTCCAAGCACGCATAGCACCTGTAAATCGCGCGGCTTGAGCGCCCTGTCGGTCGCTGCGCGTGCCGGAATGATGGAAAGTCTTGGGTGATTCATCGGCTTGCCTTCCGCCACGCCTCAAAATCGGCGCGCAAGTTACGCCACCGATCTGCCGCAGCCATATCGTTATTGAGTTCTTTCCGTGAGGAAATGGAGAGGATTGTACGCAATCGTTGCGCCACGCGGTCGGCCGTCAAAGGACGCTCCAGCCCGTGGCAAGCTTCGAGAAAAGCCTTGAACGCTGGCTCTTCGCATTTCATGGCGGATTCCGCCGCAAAGTCTTTCGGGTCAGGTTGGCGAGGCTGTTTCGTCTGTGGGGACCGTTGCCGTGCCGCCTCTATGGCGCGATCAATTAACCTCATCATGAACGCCATATCGGTTGGCGCGTTCGCGAAGAACTGAATCTCATCTGGCGAAGCACCCCGCGAGAATTGCGCCACGATGCTGGTATCGGTCGCCGTCTTGGCCTCAACATATGTGTCAGCACCGCTGACAGAGACCAACCATTGACACTCGCCAAGCATCGCCAGTCGATTGCGTATCTGCCGGAGTTTGGTCGCTTCCTCATTCATGCGGCACCGCCGATTGTTTCACGCGCGACACACTGAAACAGCTTGAAATCGTTGGAGAAATGTAAAACGAGCGAAACGAGATACTCATCCAGTCGCAGGCCGCGATGACCTTGTGCGCCGCCACCGCCTGCCCGCTCGCCATCCTCGACAAATCAGCAGGCGTCACACCGATGAGATGAGCTAAAGCACGATATCCGCGCCCGTCATGCTGCAAGCGACCGCGCAATAACAGGCCAAAATTTCGCCAATCGTAATCCGCGCGGCCTATAGGTTCGTCAAGGTGGGTTTCAGTCACTTGACCACCTCCTGCCCGCCGCCGTCGACCAGCCTGATGCCGTGATCAGCCGGATTGATCTTGAGCGCTGCCCACAGCCGGTTGCGCGGCGTGGCGGACGACAGCCTGCCCATCCACGCAAATTCAAGCTCGGCATGCGTGACGCGAGCCGCGCGGCGCATGTCTGCTTTGTATCGCTTGATTGTAGCGGAACGTCCGGCAGGCAGCGGCGCGCTAAAACAACGATAGGACGCGCCGGCCCGAAGGAAGAATTTCAGCATTTGCGGGGAGTATTGAGGGACTGGCTTGGTCATGCTGCCACCTCAAAAATGGGCGCATCCGCTTCCGTAAATGTTCGCGTCCGTAACGCCGTGCAGACAGCCTTGCAGATTTCTCTGCCTGTCATCATCCAAGTAATTTGCCTGATGCAATCTGGTATCGTCGTGCGGGTAGCAACATCGAGGCTATGCGCGCGACCGATTGATACAAGCTCTTCCTGCCATAGCATCGAGAGAAAGCTAAATGCCCTTGGTTCAAATGGTCGGCCTTTGCGCCACTGATCATGACGACGAAGTTTCCACCGAAAATCGCCAAGGCCCTCGTATGGAGCTGGCTCCGGGTATTCCCAAACACTGTTAGTGCTCCAAGTGAAGCCATCGGCGTTCAAGCGCTTCACCGGATTGGTGTAATTGGCTAGAGCCTCATGCAGAAAGTGCTTTTTGTGAGCACAAATGACAAACTCATGGCTACACTCTTTGAAAGCCTTCGCTTGCTCGGGCAATCGCTTCAGCGTGTCTTTTTCAGATTTGATTTCAAACAGCGTGAGATAGTCCGGCTCAATAACTGCCAGATCGGCGCGGCAGCTACCCTGCCCGCTTGTATTCAGCTCATGAACAATCCTGCCGGTCGGCATTGCAGACCGGCAAAACGCTACAAGAGCATCCCTGATTTCCCATTCGGATGATGAGCGGGTGTGCTTCATGCTGACACCTGCAAAATTTCGCGCTTGCCAACTGCATTGGCAGGTCCAACGATGCCCTCACGCTCCATTCGTTCGATGAGGATGGCAGCTTGATTGTAGCCAATCGTCAAACGCCGCTGGATTAGGCTAGTTGATGCTTTGCCCGTACTTTGCACGACAGCGACAGCAGCGGCATAGTTGTCCGGCTCGCGATCAGACATCGGCGTGGATTCATAGCCCCAAGCATCCCAGCCCGGACGTGGCGACCGGCAGAACATTTCCAGCCGTGGCACATCAGGATAAAGACGCTCGATTGTTTCGGCGTAGAAGTCCGGCTTGACGGAATGTTTGCCTTTGGCTTCCGCGAATACCGTCTCCGGCTGCGATCCCATCAATGGAGCTGGCGGCGAACCGCGCTTGCCGATCAGTAGAATCTCGTGGCGGTCACGGCCCCAAAAGCCAGTGCCAGCGACAACCTTGTCCCAAATCCAATGATGCACATATCGGAAGCCCCAAGCTTCCATGACGCGGAGACCATCCGGTAACATTGGATTGGTCGCCCACAGAAACAGGATGGAATGCGGCGTCGCTGGTGAGCCGATCTTTTCGAACAACGCGCAGATTTCGTTGGTCGGCATGGTGGGGTAGTGATTTTCAGCACTACGGTCCCTGCCCGTTTCCTCTTCGCGAACGTCAAACTGCCAAGGTGGATCAGCATAGATGATAGGAAACTGAAATCCGACCATGCCAGGCGCTGCACTTTGACCTGTAGTGGCAATACGCTGCATGTTGGCGACACGCTCGGCATGCCGGATTCTTTGACGTTCCGCCCTTATCCGCTTGGATGCTGCGATAATTTCGCGCTCTTCCTCGGCAAGCACCTCCAATTGTGCGGCCTGCGCGAGGTGAGAAATCATCTCACCAGCATTGATCGACACCCTGCCATCCCGGATTGCCTCGACCAGCTCCGGCACGCCGTGCTCACGAATACGCTTGGCTGCGATTATGGCACGCTGCGCAATCGACAGTTTTTCGGCTGCTTTCTCTTGGGTAAGCAGTTCTGCTGACCCAATCGTGTGCTGGTTGATACCGTTTTCCCAGCCCACAACATGAGCCGCGACCATGGCGCGCTGCGCGTTGGAAAGGTGGCGACGATGCAGATTGTGGGACAGGACAAAACCGAGCGGGTCACTGCCCTCATAATCGATTGTCAGCGGTTCAATTTCTGCCAGCTCGCAAGCCTTCAGGCGATTTCGCCCGTCGAGAACCTTGCCTTCATAAATGACAATCGGCTCTTCCTGCCCGCGCGTTTTGATGTCGTCGGCGAGCTGCTGCAAGTCAACGGCATCAATCATAGGAAACAGGTCAGCGAGCGGATGCGACTCCATCATGCGGCCTCGGCGATGAACTGGCTTCGGTTTTGGCGCGATCTGGCGGCGTGATGTTCGCAATAATTGCTGCCGGGCGTCCTGTCATGTCCGCAGAACAAGACAACGCCACCACGAGGCGGCTCATTGACAGGCCATTTGCACTCGTTCTGCCCCACAGCCAGAAAGGTCAGATGCCTTGTGCTCCGATCGAATGCTTCGTGCAGGGCTTTCAAACTCTGCGATTTGGGCACCGCAATGTCAGTAAACCCCAAAGATTGGAGCCTTCGCTCCCCTTGCTGGCTGGTACGCCCGTCAAATCCGATGGCGTGAAGTTTAGGAATGGCATCGACGCGGCGCTTGACCGTCCCGATCTGACACGCCATGCGAACCGCAATTTCATGGGCAGACCATCCGGCCAAGAGATAAGCCGCGACTTCAAGAACTTGTTTCTGCGTCCAAGCTGGAATTTGCGAATGACCACTGGAAATCATTGCTGATCAACCTTTGCTTCTAATGCTGAGAGGACGGCGCGCGCATCTGCGATTTCGCGTTTGATTTCGGCGCGCTCTAAATTCGACAGTTGACCATCGGCCAACGCGTTTCCGATGACTTTGCTTACGTCATTGCCTTCGCTGATCCAGCGGCAAAGATCAGAAATCCCGAGACTTCCTGACATGTCGCTTGGTGCGGCTTTGACAAGGTCGTAGCCTTGCGCAGATGCGAGCGCCCTCGCGATCACGGGCTCACCGGACGCAAGGTCGATATCCAAAGCCACATCAATCGGGATGTACCGCTCCAGCTCGTGCTGAGCGATGTAGAGGGACAACGCCGCCTCACTCACCCGCGTAACCTGCGAAACAAATTTTCCGCCGCCACAGTTTTCGATGGCAATGCGGGGAGCGATCTTGAGAGTTACGCGCTGCTTGTCAGATGAAGTTCTATTCATGACTGCACTCCGAAAATGGCGCGCGCCCCGGCTGGGAGGAGGTAGCCGGGGCGCACTTTTCCGTTCACCGGGAGGAGGTGGCGAACGAAACCGTGTAAAGCGGGAGAAAAACAATCAACGTGACCGCGAGAGGCATGCCGCATAATTGTCCTAAAAACAGATTGGACAGGCCGTGCCGCACAAAATCGAAAAACTCTCATCATGCGTCCTCTCGTTTGGCTCGATTTGCCAAGAGCACTTGCAATCGATCGGCTGTGAAAAAGTCCTCGGGACGCAAATCCAAATCATGGGCCTGCGCATATTGCAGGAGGGATCGTTGGTCCCGGGAGGGGATCAAACCGCCAGTCCCTTCCCTCGTGCTTTCCGGATAAGTCCAGCGATATACACGCGAATAGTGCTTACCAATGATCGAAGCGACCACCTGAGCACCGCCGAGAAATTCAATGACTGAAGTTGCGGGTTCCATTTTCATGCGCGATATTTGCGATAATCGCCAATTCATGTCAAACGATATTTGCGATTATCTCTATAGCAATGTTTGCGGAATGCGCAAAAATGCGCGCATGTCCGACACACGACAAGAATTGCGCGATTGGCTTGGCGATCAACTAACCAAGATGGGCCACGGCTCTAAGAAGAAGCTAGCAGAAGCGCTCGGCATCAGCTCCGAAGCTGTGTCCCGCATTTTAAATTCCAAACCCGGCAAAGAAGCCCGCGACGTGAAAGCCCACGAACTTGTGAAGATGAGTGAGTTTTTCGGAATGTCCGCCCCCGGCTTAGAACCGAAGCAATATGACGCGCCGGAATTTGAGAATGAGCTTAAACTCAGCAACGACAAAATGGTCGAAACCTACGTGGCCGGTACTGTGGAAGCTGGATCGTTCCGGGAGGTAGACGAACTAGACCAGTCGGAGCCAGAGATTGTCGCGGTTCCTGCCGATCGGCAATTTCCGAGAGCCAGGATTCTCGTTTTCAACGTGGCAGGCGACTCGATGAACGATCTTAAACCTCGTCCGATACTCGACGGAGACCGCGCCATATGTGTCGCTTACGAGGATGTAGCCCATTCGGTTCCGTTGCGCGATGGCATGGTGGTTGTAGTCCAACGCACACGCGACGGCGGGCATACGCGAGAATGGTCTGTCAAGCAGATCGAGATTTATGACGACAGGGTTGAATTCCATCCGAGATCTAAGAACGCCCGCTATAAACCGATAGTTGTCAGAAAAGATGCGCATGCTGACGAAGGCGTCGAAGTTGAGATTATCGGATTAATGCGGCGCATAATGAACGATTTTCCATTGTTCTAGATCACCTGCCCGCCGGTCACATCAATAATCCTCCCAATCGCACTTTCACAGTCTACGCAACTGAACGCGAAGCGTGTCAGCACGACGCTCTCAAGCAGTTCCTGTACATCAGACGGCGCGTCATCCACACACGGGACGAGTATTTCTCGCTCGCTGTCCCGTGCGCAGTTTGAGCATCGAATCAAGAGTGCGAACGATCGTTGGGCATGATTGAACGACAAGTCCATAGTTTTGTTCTCCTTGTGTTCACATTGATTCCCAACTTTGGGTTGAGAGTCCAGAGTGATTCGCACGAAAGGTTAATTTTCTTAACTTTTCAATGATTTGCGATTATCTCAATTTTTTGGTTTGACTTATATTTGCGATTAGCGCAATTATCCGGCGTTCCCCTTAACTGGCCGCGTCGGGGAGACCCCAAACCGGCGCGGTCCTTTTTCCGGGAATCTCAACGGAAAAGGATGACCGATGATTCAGTTTGTAAAGCGCCAGAACAAGCCAACCTCGCCCGGACATTGCCGGATTCAGTGGGTTGACCGCCTCGAATTCAAAATGCGCGAAATGGCATTCGCTGGCGAGAACGTTACCCCCGAAACCTTGATGCAGCACGGCTTCAACGCAGCTGTTATCGAGCGCTACGGCGAAGCTGCCGCCAGCATGGCCCGCCGCCGCTCAGTAAAGGTCATCGGTCATGTGGATGCTTAACCGCCTCGACAGCGACACATGCCAGTTTGTTTGCGGTTACATTGCGATAATCGCGCTCGCACTCGCAGGCTATTCGGTGTGCCAGCTATGAACCCATCCTCGCGCACGCCGGACCCCATCATCTTTAGAAATACCGGCGCGTTTTCCGCGCTCGGTTCAGCACAGCGATTTTTAACCGCTCGCGGATGGTCATTCGGCAGCGCGAGCGGCAAGCATCCCATTGGCGTGATGTACGGAAACGTACTCATCGCCAAATGGAAGAACCTGACAGATCGCGAGCGGGATCAGTGTCACGGCATCATTACCGGCGATCTCCGTAACGGCCCCATCACAATCAGTTTTCGTGCCCATGCGCCCGTCGAGGGCTTGCGTGCAGTTTCACGGGAGATAGCCTGACATGCATAGAACTAATCGCGTTTTTCTCGGCGAACTTGAGCCTATAAAGATTTCGTTCACTCGCTTTGCCGACGCGTGGTCAAGCGTCATCCTGCTTGCTGCCATTGGCTTAATGGGCTGCCTTTTCATCGCCGCCATGCTGCGAGGCATCGCAAATGGCTGACAAAACCAAAATCGAATGGACCGACGCCACGTGGAACCCGATCACGGGATGCAGTGTCGTTTCTCCGGGCTGCACCAATTGCTACGCCATGAAGCTGGCAGGCACCCGCCTCAGCAACCACGAAAGCCGCAAGGGCTTGACCCGCGACACGAAGGCCGGACCTGTCTGGACCGGCGAAGTCCGTTTCAACGAGCAGTGGCTTGATCAGCCGTTGCGCTGGAGCAAGCCGCGCATGATTTTCGTCTGCGCCCATGCCGATCTTTTTGCGGAAGGCGTCCAAGACGAGTGGATCGACAAGATTTTCGCCGTTATGGCGCTATCGCCCCAACATACATTTCAGGTCCTGACGAAGCGTCCCGAACGTATGCGGGACTATATCGAGCCCGCCTTCCAGCGGATAGTTTTGGAAATGATGTCGCTTGTTGATCAAGGCTGGCCGACCGTGAATGAAGCCTGCGAATTACATGGCATCCCGTGGACTCAACCTCGATCCGCTCACGATTGGTATCCACTTCGTAATGTATGGCTTGGCGTCTCCGTCGAGGATCAAAAGCGGGCCGAAGAACGCATTCCGTTGCTGCTCAGCACTCCCGCTGCTGTTCGCTGGATCAGCGCGGAGCCGCTGCTTGGCCCGATTGATTTAAAGAATATCGACATTGATGGCGATAGCTCTATGGACACTGTAAATGCCCGCCTTTGGCGCGATGAATGGGAGTTTTCTTGGAAAGGTGCCTCCGAAAACGTCGATGAGGAATTAGAATCGTTTCTCGACTGGTACGGTGTCAGCAGCATCCCCGATGGGTACATGCATCCAACACTCGACTGGGTTGTCGTAGGCGGCGAAAGCGGCGATGGCGCACGCCCGATGCATCCCGACTGGGCGCGAGATTTGCGGGATCAGTGTGCCGAATCTGGAGTGGCATTCCACTTCAAGCAGTGGGGCGCATGGACCCCCGGCGAAAACGTGCCGTCATCAATTCGTGGCCGCAGACCGTCTGCCCACTGGTGGAACGACAGCTGGATGATTGGCTCAACCAATATGGGCGATCCAGAGGACGGTTGGGACGATGAACCCGATGTCTACCAGATCGGCAAGAAAGCCGCAGGCCGGGCACTCGACGGCGTTACCCACGATGCATTTCCCGAGGTGAAATTATGACGGACGAGCGGAAACTGTTTGATGAGTCGGACCCCTTCGATGCAATCGCACATGCCACAAAGAGTGAAACAGCGGACGCTTTTCTAAGGGCGCTCAAACACGCCAACACCATTCATACCGATAATCAACTGAGGTGCGAAGCTCTTATCACTGGCCTGTTGGTCGGTGCTTGCGGATGTGCGGCCTCACTTACGGATGTTGAGAAACACGGGGAGATTCGAGCCGCCCTTATAGCCATGATCCCTGATTGTTTCGACCAAGCACGAGAAATCGCTGGCCTTGACCCGTTGGGGCCAAACCAATGATTCCAGCCACTCACCAAACGCAATGATCGGAGCTTCACTATGAAGAATCGCCTTCTCGACCTTAACAATCACCTGTTCAGCCAGATGGAACGCCTTACCGAAGAATCGCTTTCTGCCGAACAGATCGAAATGGAAGTGAAGCGCGCTGACGCCATTGTCGCGGTAAGCGAACAGATAATCGAAAATTCCTCTTTGTCGCTCAAGGCGGCACATTTGATCGCCAATCATGGTGACAGGTTCAAAACCATGCTTCCCACAATTTTTCGCCAGCCCGACACGATCGAGGGCCAGGCCGAGCGCCCTGCCATTGGAAATGACAAATGAAGGGAGCTCGAATTCCCTATAGCGCCAAGGAAATGGCATGGCTTGAGGCGAACTATATGATGGTCATAAGCGACTATCATCAAGCCTTCGTATTGCAATTCGATCGGCATGATGTCTTGCCGGTGCATTTGAATGACTTACGCAAACGAAAGGGCTGGAAGGTCGGACGCGACGGCAGTCGCTATCGCGGCAGGCGCAGAAAGTTCACTTCGGAAGAAATCTCATGGCTTCGGGATAACTGCACATTGCCGATCCGTGATTATCGACGAGAATTCTGCACCAAGTTCAGTCGAAAAGATATTTCTGCGCAAAGTCTCCATGCTCTCCGCAAGCGCGAAGGCTGGAAAACTGGGCGCACCGGCCAATACGTAAAAGGGGCCGAACCCCTTAACAAGGGCAAGAGGTGCGCGCCCGGTACCGGCGGTCGCCATCCCAACGCGCAGCGTACCCAGTTCAAAAAGGGCAACTCGCCGCACAACACTAAATTTCTTGGACATGAGCGCGTTTCAAAAGATGGCTACGTCGAAATCAGTGTCAATGAGACAAACCCTCATACGGGCTATGGGCGTAGGCACGTCCTGAAACACCGCTACCTTTGGGAACAGAAGAACGGACCGCTGGCAGACGATCAATGTCTTAAGTGCCTGGACGGGAACCGCCTCAATACAGACCCGTCGAACTGGGAAGCCATTCCCCGCGCCGTCCTCCCCCTTCTCAGCGCCCGGTTTGGCATGGGCTTCGACTACGCCTCTCCTGAAGTCAAACCGACCATTATGGCAGTGGCAAAGCTTAAGCACACCGTCAAAAAAGTGAAATCCAAGGCTGGTGCATTATGACGAACGTCACGTGGTCGGGCGATCAATCCGCAGAAAACGCCACCCTTAAAGCCGAGAACGCGAAGCTTCGCCAAGCAGCTCGTGACCGCGTCAAAACGTTTGCGGCCGAGCGCAAGAAACTTGAAAGCCGGTTTGATCTGGTAACGCATCTTTACCGCCAGTCCGCATTCTCGCAACGGGCATTCGGCCCCGGTCCGCGCACGCTTGGCAATCTTGACCATATCCGAAAGGAGCTTGTGGAAATTGAGCGCGATCCCGATGACCTGAAAGAGTGGGTCGATGTGATGCTGCTCGCCTTTGACGGCGCTTTGCGCCGAGGCTTTTCACCAGAAGAAATCGTTGCCACGCTGGACAAAGTTTTGAAACGCAATGAAGGGCGCACGTGGCCCGATTGGCGCACGATGTCGCCCGACCGCGCTATCGAACATGACCGCACCAAAGATGAGGTGCGGTCATGACGAAGCCCGTCCGCATGCGACTTTCCCGCGCTCGCGGTTTCAATCTGCAAGAGCAATCCAAGAAGCTGAATGGCCTTGAGGCTGTTCACGTGGCGCGGCCAGGTCCATGGGGAAACCCATTTATCGTTGGCAAAGATGGCGACCGCGAACATTGCGTGGATCTATACAAGGCGCTTCTCGCCGGTTTGCTAGCCCTTGCCAAGTCACCACACATCGACGCTCTGCATGCAAGCCGTAAATATGTCGACGACCACCTGCACGAATTGCGCGGCAAAAACCTCGCATGTTGGTGCGCGATCGACGGCAAGCCCTGCCACGCAGATGTTCTCCTAAGCATAGCAAACCGCCCGACATGTGAAGAGGTATCAGCATGACAACCCCTCGCCTTTACCTCGATCTTGATGGTGTGATGGCCGACTTCAATCACCACTTTCCGGCGACGTTCAATCTTGATCATCGGAATTTGGCGTCCAAGGAGATTTGGGCAAAGATAAATTCTCACCCGACATATTTCCTCGACATGCCGCCATGCCTTGGCGCGCTCGATTTCTTTCAGTCCATCGAACGGCTCAAGCCGATAGTTCTCACCGCCTGTTCAAAGGACAATTTCGAGAACGTCGCGCGCCAGAAGCGGCAATGGGTTCAGAAGCATTTGTCACCCACGGTGACTGTACTGCCGGTCCACGGCAGTCGCTTCAAGCCAATGTTCATGCATGCCCCCGGCGACATCTTAATCGATGACTACGAAAGCAATATCGCCGGATGGAATGCCGAGGGCGGCATTGGAATCCATCACACCGATTTTCCGTCAACTGAAGCTGCCCTTGTCGAGGCTCTGCAAAACTGGAGTGTGCGCCGATGAACGACGCGATCACAGCAAACGATAATACACTTTGGGCAGTCAGCATTCACGGTCCTGACGATCTAATAGCGGCAGAAAATTACTCGACCGCAATCTACGTCGCCAACCGCTTCAACGCGTTCTGGCAGTCGCGGGTTAAGATAGACCATCATCCTTATGATCCCCGCATGTGGGCCGTCCCTATTGAATGGCCGCATGACCGATCATCCCATGCCGATGAGCTCGCCAACCCATCTACAGAGTACGCATGGTTTCAGAAGCCACTAGAGGAAACTCATGCCGCCCAAGACGTACTGGCAGAACGGTTGCGCCAGATCAGCCAAGAAGGCTGGACGCCAGAGCATGACGACAAGCATAGCGCCGGTGAGCTTAGCACCGCAGCGGCTTGTTATCTTTGTCCGGACTTGAGACACAACGTTATATCAAGCGATGGCGTCGCCTTTTTAGACCCATGGCCATGGTGGAACGGATCGTACCGATACCCACATGAAAAAGCTTTTTACAAGCCAACTACCCGCCGCCGCGATCTGGTTAAAGCCGCCGCTCTAATTATTGCCGATATCGAGCGCATAGACCGAATCGAAACAGAGCTTTGCCCGGTATGCGCCAAGCCATTCGACAACGGCGATCTTTGCGCCACTGATATCGAAATGGGGACATGCCACGCAGCATGTTTGGATGGTTCACCAACCGTCAATCTCGATAGCGGCGAGCCGTCTGAAGGTCCGATCGCCACCTTTAGGTATGACGACGGTGAGGTTCCAGAATGATAGCTTTCAAAAAGTATGTCGCTGAAAATGGCCTCAATGGGTTCCGAGTCTGGGCGGGTTCGAATTGTCTAGGGACAATCTTCTATTTCCCGGATGGCCCCATGACGTGGAAGGGTGTAGCGCCGGACGGCACCCGTTTCAGCGCACCGTCGAAACCGAAAATTACCCAAAGATTGCGGATTCACGCCACCGCTGCAAAATCGGAGGTAGAACGATGCGGCTGACGTACCTGAAGGAAGGAAAGGGCCTGCACGCCGCTGTTCAGTTCAGCGCCGAACGTTCATTCAAAACCGTGGCGCTTTTCAAGACGGAGCGTGACGCGCGGCGATTTATTGATGCGGGAAACCGTTCCCTCGACACAGCGGACGAGCGCCAGACACGCGCCGCCCTGAAATCGGAGGCTGGCAAATGAGCAAGTTAACGGAGAGCGACTTTCCAGCGGCATTCAACGGACAGCTCAGGCCCGCTATTTCAAAAATCAAATGTCCTAAGTGCCGTTCAAAGGATTTGGAAATAACGGAGACGATGGAGGCATTCACCAGTTTTCGCGTCGTCAATGGCCGTCTCAATCGAGAGGATGGAATTCATAATTTTGGCGGCTGGATTGGTGTCCGTGCCCTTTGCGATAAATGCGATCACAATTGGAGGCCACGCAAGGCCTTTATGATTGACGACGTTGTTATTGAACTTGATCCAGAAACGTTTGAGGTCCAGCCATGACCGATATTCGCTTCAGCGTTGAACCTCGACTTATCCCCCCAGCCAAAGCAGCCAGGCGCTTGCATCTAACTTTGCAAGAGTTTGAGCAAAAGCTCCGGGCGCTGGAGCAAATCGGCTTTCCAGAACCGTGCCCCGTGACGGGATTTTACGACATCGCTGCGATTGATGCATGGCTGGATCGGCGTGCCGGGTTGGGGATTGGCAAAGGTCTGGCGAAAGCAGTAGCTTTGGACGCCAGAGACGTTGCCGCGCAAAGGATAGCATCACTTGGGTAGCATTAAACTGAAGCATTACGTTGTTCGAAAGGGAAAACACGGATACTGGCTTCCCACAGCGAAGATGCGTGCGCTTGGGTTCCAGATAGTATCTTGCGGCCATGACGGCCCCGAGGCATGGCGAATTGCCGCCGAATGGGAAGAACGCTATCAGCGGACGCGCAAAGGTCTGGAAGCGCCGCTGTTGAAGGTTTACCCGCGCAATAGTGTTGGTGATGCCTTTGACCGATATCGTCGCACAAAAGAATGGCAATCCCGCGCGCCGCGAACCCGCGAAGACTGGGAGCGTGGCTGGAAGTATATTGACCCAATCTTCGGCGACGTTGCTCCAGAAACTGTCACCATGGAGTTGATGGACAAGTGGTACCATCAAATATTGGACAAAAAGGGCGCAGGAGAGGCTGGACGCGCGATGAAGACGTGGCGGTCCCTTTACACCGTAATGGCAGCGATGAAGCTCTGTACGCCCCTGCAAGACCCATCTCTAATGATTCAGAAGAGAGGCGTTCCCGGCAGAACCGAGATTTGGTCGGAAGGCGAAGCTGTAAGATTGGTCAAAGGCGCATGGCGCGCTGGCTATAAAGGGCTGGCCTGCATCATCGCTGTTGCGTGGGACACCAGCTTTTCGCCGGTAGATTGCCGCACCCTGACGCCAGCCCACGCGGTCACTGCTGGCGACGACTGGGGTTTTCTAACGGTGCGAGGAAAGACGGATGAAACCGCATTCGGAATAATGTCGCCACGAACACGCAGGCTCTTCGAGACTTACATTCGTGGCCTCGATTTCGATCTACTCGATGACGCACCAATATTCCGGACGCGTGGAGCTGCGCCCGGACCGAAGGGCGGCAGACGGCACAACCCAGTTCGATACACGAAAGATAGTCTGATCGACGACTTTGCCGATATCCGCCGTCTGGTTTTTGGCAAGGGAGAAATGAGACGCTTATCCGACATGCGGCGCACTGGCGCGGTTGAAGCCGTATCAGGCGGCGGCACAGTCGAATCAATTGCGGCCAAGATGGGAAACAGCATCGACGAGAATAAAACGCTGCAAAAAACTTACATGCCGGTCAATCTTGCGGCAGTGCGAGCAGCCGATGCATCCCGCATAATCGGGCGGCGCGCGATCGCCTCAGAACAGAACGTAATCAAAAAGTTGAAACTTTCCAGAAATGGAAGTTGAAACTGCGGGGCCCGCCACTTTTCCAGTAGTCAAACAATATTTGATTTGTCTAAGGGAAAAGTGGCGCGAGTGACGGGGCTCGAACCCGCGACCTCCGGCGTGACAGGCCGGCACTCTAACCAACTGAGCTACACCCGCGCACTTTCGTACCGAACAATTTGTCCGGCGTGAGCGGTCGTTTAAGGGGTTCGCGGGAGAGTGTCAAGCGCAAGTAGCCATGAAAAATGCGATTGTGAAAAACTCTTCAAACAATTCATAAAAGTGCTACATCCCCTCTTGCCAATGTCGTTCGAAACGCCTAAACGCTCCGGAACACACCCTGTGAGGGGCGATTAGCTCAGTTGGTAGAGCGCTTCGTTTACACCGAAGATGTCGGGAGTTCGAGTCTCTCATCGCCCACCATTCCTTTCCAAGATAAGAAATGTTGCACACGGCCTACCGGCCTGATCGCATGTGTGTTCTGGCAGTATTCTGCCTTCTTGAAGCAATCATCTACCGGACAGTGCCCTTTAACCGGCAATGCGCATCGCTGTAGCGCGCTGGTCGGGTATTTTGTGTTGCGATCCACCAGAATCATATCACTTCCACCCCTATGACCATCTTTAACGGAATGCGAAGCAAGACCGTCAGCAAGCATCAAGCTTAGAGACGGGCTAGGGGGAATCAAAATGGCCGGATAATCGCTTACCCGGCCATTTTTGAACGTGTCAGATGCTAATGGGCGATCTGCGCAGCGGCGTCATCTTCGACAGCCGGAGTTGGAACATGAGCGGGTTCAGTCCACTCGATAGGTTCCGGCTGGCGAATCAAGGCGTGTTTGAGAACTTCATTGGCATGTGAGACAGGTATGATCTCAAGGCCATTCTTCACATTATCCGGAATCTCTGCCAGATCCTTGGCATTCTCCTCCGGAATCAGAACCGTCTTGATACCACCACGCAGAGCAGCCAACAGTTTCTCTTTCAGCCCACCGATAGGCAGCACCCTGCCCCGCAAGGTAATCTCACCAGTCATAGCGATATCTTTGCGAACCGGAATACCGGTCAATATCGACACAATGGCAGTCACCATCGCAATACCGGCCGATGGTCCATCCTTAGGCGTAGCACCTTCCGGCACATGCACGTGGATATCGCGGCGATCGAATAATGGTGGCTCAACTCCAAAATCAATGGCGCGCGAACGGACATAGGATGCCGCCGCCGAAATTGATTCCTTCATCACATCACGAAGATTACCTGTAACGGTCATGCGGCCCTTGCCGGGCATCATGACACCTTCAATGGTCAGCAATTCGCCGCCCACCTCAGTCCAGGCAAGCCCAGTAACGACACCAACCTGATCTTCACCGTCGATCTGGCCGAAGCGGAACTTCTCGACACCAAGATAATCATCAATGTTGGCTGCCGTCACCTTCACCGATTTCTTCTTGGACTTCAGAATTTCCGTAACCGCCTTACGAGCAAGCTTCATCAACTCGCGCTCAAGACTACGTACACCGGCTTCCCGCGTATAGCTGCGGATAATGGCGCGGATAGCATCCTCAGAGACCGAGAACTCCTTAGGCTGCAACGCATGATCCCGAATTGCCTTGGGCAACAGGTGCCGTTTGGCGATTTCCAGCTTCTCATCTTCGGTGTAGCCGGCAATACGAATGATTTCCATACGATCCATCAAAGGACCCGGAATGTTCAACGTATTGGCGGTCGTCACAAACATCACGTTCGAGAGATCATATTCGACCTCAAGATAGTGATCCATGAAGGTTGAGTTCTGTTCCGGATCGAGCACCTCGAGCAATGCGGAAGACGGATCGCCGCGGAAATCCTGCCCCATCTTGTCGATTTCGTCGAGCAAGAACAGCGGGTTTGACTTCTTCGCCTTCTTCATCGACTGAATGACCTTGCCGGGCATAGAGCCGATATAAGTGCGGCGATGGCCGCGGATTTCGGCCTCGTCACGCACGCCGCCCAGTGACATACGGACATATTCGCGTCCAGTTGCCTTGGCGATCGAACGAGCCAGTGACGTCTTGCCGACGCCGGGAGGACCAACGAGGCAGAGGATAGGGCCCTTGATCTTGGTCGAACGTGCCTGCACCGCCAAATACTCGACAATTCGGTCCTTGACCTTGTCCAAACCATAATGTTCGGCATCCAGCACTTCATCGGCAAGGTTGAGATCGTTCTTGACCTTCGACTTTTTGCCCCACGGAATGGACAGCAACCAGTCGAGATAGTTGCGAACAACCGTCGCCTCAGCGGACATCGGGCTCATCTGACGCAGCTTCTTGAGCTCGGCATTGGCCTTTTCACGGGCCTCTTTCGAAAGCTTCGTCTTTTTGATGCGATCTTCCAGTTCAGCGGCCTCGTCACGGCCATCTTCGCCGTCACCGAGTTCCTTCTGAATGGCCTTCATCTGCTCGTTCAGATAGTATTCGCGCTGGGTCTTTTCCATCTGGCGCTTAACGCGCGAGCGGATACGCTTTTCCACCTGAAGAACCGAAATTTCGGATTCCATGAACGACATCGCCTTTTCCAGCCGTGCACGCACGGACAGAATGGACAGCATATCCTGCTTCTCAGGAATCTTGATTGCCAGATGCGATGCAACGGTATCCGCCAGCTTCGAGTAGTCCTCGATCTGACCCGCAGCACCAACAACTTCAGGCGAAATCTTCTTATTGAGCTTTACGTAATTCTCAAAATCCGACACCACCGAACGGGCAAGCGCCTCGACCTCAACCGGATCTTCCTCCGGTTCAGCCAGCGTTGTTGCATTGGCTTCGTGATAGTCGGTACGATCGTTGAAACTCGTAATTTCAGCGCGCGCAATGCCTTCGACAAGTACTTTCACCGTTCCGTCTGGCAATTTCAGCAATTGCAAGACATTAGCGATTGTGCCAACCGTGTAGATTGCATCGGCTTGGGGATCGTCATCCGCCGCGTTTTTTTGTGTGGCAAGCAGTATCTGCTTGTCGACGCCCATCACTTCCTCAAGGGCGCGAATTGACTTTTCGCGTCCAACGAAGAGCGGGACGATCATGTGAGGGAAGACAACGATATCGCGCAACGGCAAAACGGCATAAAGCCCGTTCTCGCCACCCGCCGGAGTCTTCTTGCTTGCAACCGTCATTTCAATGTCCTTTCTCAGACCATTCGGTCAGATCACCGCGTCCGGGCACCCTTTTGGTTGCATGAGTTTCCGAAAATGGATGGGAGAAAACTCCAATCCCGGAGCCATGCTAGAGCGGCGTACTACCAGTTATGCGGCTTACCTATTACTTGGAGTGGCAACCCTCCTGTTTCAAGTCACCGGGCTCCAAGCGTCTTCACAGAATCGTAATCTATCCTGCGCTCCGGATGGGTGGAGCGCAATCTTTTGCGACGCCGTACACAGCTTTGAAAACAGAAAAGCTCCGCACAACGCGGAGCTCCTCGTTATTTTGCGCTATTTCCGAAGGATTACGCGGAAACATTGCCTTTTTCTTCCTTGCGTTCAGCATAGATATAGAGCGGACGTGAATTGCCCTCTACCACATCGCCCGAGATGACGACTTCCTGAACGCCATCCAACGTCGGCAGTTCGTACATCGTATCAAGCAGGATTTTCTCCATGATCGAGCGCAAGCCACGAGCACCGGTCTTGCGGGCGATCGCGCGCTTTGCAATTGCCTTCAATGCATCCTCATGGAAGGTCAGCTCGACATTCTCCATGTCGAACAGACGCTGATATTGCTTTACCAAGGCGTTCTTT
Source organism: Phyllobacterium sp. GQ127 (assembly GCF_059758635.1). Taxonomy (NCBI): domain Bacteria; kingdom Pseudomonadati; phylum Pseudomonadota; class Alphaproteobacteria; order Hyphomicrobiales; family Phyllobacteriaceae; genus Phyllobacterium; species Phyllobacterium sp. GQ127. The sequence continues at coordinate 251,606 of NZ_JCAXDZ010000001.1, read as the reverse complement.
GGTTCGGACAAAATCTGCACCAGAGCGACCTCGTCGAGATCCTCCAACGTTGCGATAACAGGCAGACGACCAACAAATTCGGGGATAAGACCAAATTTCAGCAGATCTTCCGGCTCAAGTTCGCGGAAGATTGCGCCAACACGGCGATCATCCGGTGCCTTGACTGCCGCGCTGAAGCCAATCGACGTCTTTTCACCACGAGCGGAAATGATCTTGTCGAGCCCGGCAAATGCACCACCACAGATGAAGAGGATGTTCGTCGTATCCACCTGCAGGAACTCCTGCTGGGGATGTTTGCGACCACCCTGCGGCGGCACGGAAGCGACAGTGCCTTCCATGATCTTCAACAAAGCTTGTTGAACACCCTCACCCGATACGTCGCGCGTGATCGAAGGATTGTCCGACTTGCGGCTGATCTTGTCGACTTCATCGATGTAAACAATACCGCGCTGCGCCCGTTCGACATTGTAGTCGGCGGACTGAAGCAGCTTCAGGATAATGTTCTCAACATCTTCACCGACATAGCCGGCTTCTGTCAGCGTCGTCGCGTCTGCCATCGTAAACGGCACATCAATGATGCGGGCGAGCGATTGCGCCAGATAGGTTTTGCCGCAACCAGTTGGACCAACCAAAAGAATGTTGGACTTCGCCAATTCGACTTCATTGTTTTTCGATGCGTGGGCCAACCGCTTGTAGTGGTTATGGACCGCGACAGATAGAACACGCTTGGCATGGTTCTGGCCAATGACATAATCATCCAGAACAGCCATGATTTCCTGCGGCGTCGGGACGCCTTCACGAGATTTCACCATCGAGGATTTGTTTTCCTCGCGGATGATGTCCATGCACAATTCGACGCATTCATCACAGATGAAAACAGTCGGGCCCGCAATCAACTTGCGAACTTCGTGCTGGCTCTTCCCGCAAAACGAGCAATAAAGCGTATTCTTTGAATCGCCGCCGCCGTTGCTGACTTTGCTCATTGCAGTTTCCTTTCAGTATCGGCCCCTCCTCTTGCGGGGGCCGCCACTTCCCTTAGTTGGAAGTGATTCGATCAATTATTGGTAGAATAAGCTCTGCAAACTCACCAATAACTTAACGTAGCGTCTGCTCGTCTCTATGCAAGCCGCTTATGTGGCAGAAAGTCCCCACATGGGTCAAAAAAAGTTCATTTTCGACCCATGCAGGCAATTTAGCCGGTTACTTTGCGTCGCCTTCGACCGCAGCACGCGATTCAAACATCTTGTCGACCAATCCGAAATCAAGTGATTCCTGTGCCGTCATAAAGTGATCACGGTCCAGAGTACGCTCGATTGTCTCGTAATCCTGGCCTGTATGTTTAACATAAATCTCGTTGAGGCGGCGCTTCATCTTGATGATATCCTGCGCGTGACGCTCAATATCGGAAGCCTGCCCCTGGAAGCCGCCCGATGGCTGATGAAGCATGATGCGGGCATTTGGGAGGACGAAACGCATATCTTTTTCGCCAGCAGTCAGCAGCAGCGAACCCATGGAGGCGGCCTGACCGAAACAAAGGGTTGATACGGCAGGACGAATGAACTGCATCGTATCGTAAATCGCCATGCCCGATGTTACCACACCGCCAGGCGAGTTGATGTACAGGTTAATTTCTTTCTTCGGATTTTCCGACTCAAGGAACAGCAACTGCGCGCAGATCAGCGTCGCCATTCCATCTTCGATTGGTCCGGTAATGAAAATAATGCGTTCTTTCAGCAGGCGCGAAAATATATCATAGGCCCGCTCGCCCCGATTGGTCTGCTCGACGACCATTGGAACAAGATTCATAGCTGTTTCGATTGGATCTCTCATCGGTGGGCCTCAGCTTTTAAGAGAATATGAGGCTGGAAGCGCCTCAGATTCGTGGAACAATGATTCGTTACATAGGGTGTTGGCACCCGTTTCCGCAAGATGTTCGCGTCAGGATGCCGGTTCAATATGAAGGTGAATGGCCCGAGATTAATAAGTCTCTGCCCTCAGCCAACGCTTTAATAGCGGAACATCACCGTTTTCGACGGTTCGTGCGACACGGCGGCCAACGGCAGCGCCAAATTTATACCCATGGCCCGAACAGGCCGAGACGATGATGCATTTACCCATTTCTGTCGCAAAAAAACGTTCATCGGAGGTGAAAGTATAAGCGCAAGTCACAACATTCGTGACGCGATATTCGTTGATGCGCTTTAAAGGTGGAGCGAAAAGATCGCGGATGGTTTCGCCTTCCCCCTCGACCGGGACGCGATCAAGATCGGCACTGGGTGTTTTGCGCTTGTGGAGGCCGGAACCAAACTTCAAACCACCGCCACCGCTAGGCGGGAGAATATAGCCGTCTGTACGCCCACCCACATCAAGAACCACAGGTGACGCATCCCATGCGGCCTTCAAATCTGCCGGTGGATCGAGATAAACAACGGCAGTGCGATAGGTTGTCAAATCTTTAGTGATGTCCGGAAAAAGCTTTGTAACCCAAGCGCCGGCAGTCACGACGACCTTGTCCGCCGTCAACTTTGTGCCATCAGCAATGGTAACCGAACCATTTTCAGTATCGACGGCAATAACTTGGGTATTTTCAAGGACTTCTGCACCATTTTCGCGCAGCCAGCGCAGCATATCGGTCGCAATTTTCTTACAATGCAAAGCACCACCTTCCGGCGAGAAGAACGCATATCGAAAGCTACCTTCTTCAAGGTATGGATAGCGCTTTAGGGCTTCAACAGAATCATAAATTTCAAGGGGATAGCCACCATTCTCGAGGCCTTCCCGATATTCGTCCGCTTCGTCTCCAGCCTCGCGCGATACAGCGATAAAACCACGCGAATCCAGATGAACAGCACCAATGTCCGCCCAAAGCTCCCCCCATGCCTCATAAGCTTCGGAGATAGCATTGGCATATCCGCCCGCAGCACCGTAGGCGCGTCTTATGATACGGTGATGATCGCCTGAAGCTGCCAGTGGATTGGGAATGGCTCCCTGTTCGATAAGCGTGACGGAATGCCCCGCCTTCGTCAAAGACCAAGCCGAAGACAGGCCGCCAATACCAGCCCCAACAATAATGATTTTCATGATAAGACTCTGTTTTTACTGACCTTCTGCGAGGCTAACGAACATGTCATCATTCGTCAAAGTCTTATCACATATTCTTTTCTTGTGGTTTTGATCACTTCCCATGTTCCGCGAAAACCCGGGCGCAACACGAAACTGTCACCGGCCTGGATATGATGCTCGTCCCCACCATCCTCGGTAATAATCGAGCGGCCCGAAAGGATGTGGCAATACTCCCATTCATCATAAGCAATGCGCCATTTACCGGGCGTTGCTTCCCAGATTCCGGCATAGATGCCGCCATCAGATTCGTCACAGTTCCAAGTCCGGAATTGCGGGTCTCCGGCAATAATGCGGTCTGGATTGGGTGCTCCATGTTCCGGATCAATATCGCCAAAGTCTATTTTCACTAGGTTTGTCATAGGCTTACACTTTCGCCAAGGCCTGATCGAGGTCAGCAATAATATCGGTGACGTTCTCAATGCCAATAGACAGGCGCACAACATCAGGGCCCGCACCGGCAGCAATCTTCTGCCCATCACCTAACTGACGGTGGGTGGTTGAAGCCGGATGAATAACCAGTGACTTGGTATCGCCGATATTTGCCAGATGGGAAAAAAGCTCAAGGTTTTCAACGAGCTTCACACCAGCATCGTAGCCGCCCTTCAGACCGAATGTAAAAACAGCACCACCGCCGTGAGGGGAGTATTTCTTCTGAAGCGCATTATAGGGATCGTCCGGGAGACCAGCATAGCTGACCCAGCTGACTTTCGCGTGAGATTTCAACCACTTCGCAACTTCGAGCGTATTGTCCACATGACGCTGCATACGCAGCGGCAAGGTCTCGATACCGGTGGCAATCAGGAATGCATTGAAGGGCGAAAGAGCCGGGCCAAGATCGCGAAGACCAAGAACGCGCGCTGCAATGGCAAAGGCAAAATTGCCAAAAGTTTCGTGGAGAACAATGCCGTTATATTCCGAACGAGGCTCGGAAAGCAGCGGGTAATTACCGGATTTCGACCAGTCAAACGTGCCGCCATCGACAATGATCCCGCCCATGGAATTGCCATGGCCGCCCAGAAACTTCGTAGCAGAATGTATAACAATATCAGCACCATGCTCGATTGGCCGGATGAGATAGGGTGATGCCAAAGTGTTATCCACAATGAGCGGAATTCCATGCCTATGGGCAATTTCCGCAATGGCAGAGATATCAGAAATGATACCGCCGGGGTTGGCAATGCTCTCGATGAAAATGGCTCTGGTGCTTTCATCGATCTGCGCTTCAAAAGCCGTGGGATCAGTGCCGTCAGCCCAGCGAACACGCCAGTCAAAAGATTTGAACGACTGGCCGAATTGATTGATCGAACCGCCATACAGCTTGTTGGAAGCGACAAAATTATCGCCAGGCTGCATCAACGTATGAAACACTAGAAGCTGTGCAGCATGACCCGATGCAACCGCCAATGCGGCCGTACCACCTTCAAGCGCTGCAACACGTTCTTCCAGTACGGCATTGGTTGGATTGGTAATTCTCGTATAAATGTTGCCGAAAGCCTTGAGACCAAAAAGAGAAGCCGCATGGTCGGCATCGTCGAAGACGAACGCGGTCGTCTGGTAGATTGGAGTTGCCCGCGCCCCGGTCGCCGGGTCTGGCTGTGCTCCGGCGTGAACTGCCAATGTTTCAATTCCGGGTGCACGATTTGCCATATTCCAATTCCTCCAAAGCAAGTGATGGAGGCAAGCTAGGGGATAGTCGAGCCCCCGCCAAGGAAAGATTTTTCAATCGGCAAAGTTTACCAGACTCAACCGGCCACAACTAAATTGCATCTCCAGATTTCAAATTTTGAGCAATTTTCGGCAGTTTTTGGGTAAGATTGCTGTGCTTTGCAGGAAATTGGTGTGGTTTCGTTGAAATGCGGACCGAATATCGATGAATTTGATTCAAGCCTCGGCTTACTTCAGACGGTTCAATCCGAAACTCTGAAAGCCTTTTCCAAGAATTGGCTTTTTGGAAGAAAGAACCCGCGAGTTCACTCCGCTCCATCCGATTTCGCCACAAAGACGCGCATATTCAATTTTCGGGCAGCGGTTCATGACCACCTGAATTCCCGCCGCCTCCGCTTTTCGCGCAGCCTCGTCATTGCGTACCGTAAGTTGTGTCCAGATGACTTTCGGCAAAGGGTTGAGCGCCAGAACTTCATCGACAATGGCAGGGACAGCATCGGAAGCGCGAAACACATCGACCATATCAATGGGCTCCGGAATATCCGCCAAACGTGCATAAGTCAGTTGCCCGAGAATGTTTTTCCCGGCTTGTCCCGGATTGACGGGGATAACCTGATAGCCTTTTGCAAGGAGATATTTCATCACAAAGAAACTCGGCCTCACCTCATTGGCCGAAGCGCCAACCATGGCGATAATTTTAACAGACGAGAGAATGCCGCGAATATAATCGTCGGAGTAGTGGTCGTGATCCATGCCGCTCACTCGCCCGTCCATTCAGGTTTGCGTTTTTCCATAAAGGCACCGATGCCCTCTTCGGCATCCCGGGCCAGCATATTTTCAACCATAACCTGCGCCGTGTAATCATAGGCGCTGGCAAGGTCCATTTCTGCCTGATTGTAGAATGCTTCCTTGCCGATTTTCAGTACCAAAGGTGATTTGGCTGCAATGGCTTGAGCATATTTCCTGACAATCTGATTCAGATACTCCTGTGGCACAACCCGGTTTACCAGTCCAAACTCGCGCGCAGTTGAAGCATCAATGGTTTCGCCGGTCAGCAGCATTTCCATAGCCTGTTTGCGCGATACATTGCGCGACAGCGCGACCATCGGCGTCGAGCAAAAAAGACCGATATTTACGCCCGGCGTACAGAAGGTGGATTTGTCTGAACAAACTGCCAGATCGCAAGAGGCAACCAGTTGACATCCGGCGGCGGTTGCAAGCCCGTCAACGCCAGCAATCACAGGTTTTGGATGGCTGACGATAGCCTGCATCAATTCCGCGCATAAGCGCATGGTTTGTTCGAAAAAGGCACGGCCACGATCTTCGTCGGAGCGATGGCTCGACAATTCCTTGAGGTCGTGGCCTGCCGAAAACAATTTCAGCGATGAATCGATAATGATAACGCGAACTGCCTTGTCTTCTCTTGCCGATCGAAGGTGTTCCAATAGCAATTGCATCATCGCAATCGACAAAGCGTTGGCCGGAGCGTTTTGCAATGTCAGACGCAATATGCCGTCCAACAGCTCATGACCGACAATAGGGCTAACCTGCCCTTCCTTGCGGATGGCGTGAACTTCTCCCATGGCATTCCTCGTACTTATGTGGCCTCGTTGCTTATTGCTGCCGTACCCACTGATTATAGAATGGCTTCAATGAGCGCAAATGACGCTCTACAATTACGATGTTGTCCAGCGACGGTCTGGCATTTTGAATCTGGGCCAGACCGCTTTTCAAGCCGTTGATTGCTTCTGCTTTTTGCTCGGGCGAGAGAGCAACCATTGTGGGAACCGAAGCGATAGCTTTTTCCACTTCCTGTTGGGGTTGTGGATGGGTGGCCCAATGATAGGTGACCATGATCGTGTTGTTTGTATCGAGCCAATCGGCATAGCTGGCAAAGCCGAATTCCCGCGCCTTCGCGTCAAGTATAGCGGTCCGGACGGATGCTTCATCGTCCTCATCAAGTTCGCGCTGTGCGGCGGCGACTGGCGCATAGCCATAAAGGAAACGCGTCACGATCTCTTCATTCAAAGCCACGGCCCGATCCGGCATTTGGTAGCGTTCTATAACAGGCGCCAAGGGCGGCGCGGGCCGCGTGGCGAAAAAACCCGCATACCCAACGGTGAGCAAAACAGAGGTGACAACTATTCCTGGCGGTTTCATAAAACGGCCCCATCCTTGTAAAGACCAAGCAGCGTCAATAGTAACAGTCTAAGTGTAAACAAAACAGCAAGGGAACAGCGATAATGGCTGCATTAATGAGCGCAAAAGCCCTGACAGCGTTTCTTGAAGAGGAGTTTCCGCAGGTTAACGCAGACGGCATTGCTTACACTGTTGTTGATGCCGGCGCTGGCTATGCTGTGATGCGTCTGGAGCCGACTGTGAAACATTTGCGCCCCGGAGGCACGGTGTCAGGGCCAACCCTGTTCGCATTGGCGGACATTACCGCCTATATGGCCATTCTTGCTCAAATCGGCCCTGTCGCGCTGGCTGTTACAACCAATCTGAACATCAATTTCCTGCGCAAGCCTGAAATTGGTCCCCTGGAGGCAAGGGCTACGCTTTTAAAACTTGGCAAGCGTCTTGCCGTGGTGGACATTGCCATTACCAGCGGGGCCAGCAGCGAACTGGTTGCCCATGCAACAGCAACCTATTCCATCCCGCCAAGAAGCTGATATTCGCCGCAAAGCAGATTGCATTTCTTCTCTGCGTGCTTCGACAAGCTCAGCATGAGTGGGGGTAATGATTGCATTACCTCCACGCAACGGAATAACACCTCCATGCGATCAATCCACGTCCCTCATGCTGAGCTTGTCGAAGCGCGCAAAGCGTTCATGCCAACGTATAAGCGTCAGGCATTGCCGATCAAAATGCCTGTCGCCAGCACCAATCCGCCACCAAGCACAACCTGTATGGCAGCGCGGAAGAAGGGCGTTTCCATATATTTGTGCTGGATGAATGCAATCGCCCAAAGCTCGACGAAAACTACCAGCGCAGCAATTGTTGTTGCGGTCCAAAAATTGGTGATCAGATAAGGTAAGGCGTGGCCGAGCCCGCCGATTGTTGTCATCAGACCATTGGCAAGGCCGCGCTTGAGCGGTGACCCGCGTCCGGACAGCTTGCCATCATCATGCGCAGCCTCGGTAAAGCCCATGGAAATACCCGCACCAAGCGATGCGGACAGGCCGACGAGAAAAGTTTGCCAAGTGTCCTGCGTTGCAAAGGCGGCTGCGAAAATTGGCGCGAGCGTGGAAACGGAACCATCCATAAGACCCGCCAGACCAGGCTGGATATAGGTCAACAGAAACTGGCGGCGCTCCGTCTGCTTCTCTTCCTGCTGCACATCGTACGGCGTATGTTGCACACCAAGGCGATGCGCCAACGATTCATGGACTTTTTCGGCGACGGCCAGATCACCAAGCAGCTTGCGGGTTGAAGCATCGCTAACGAGTTTTACCGACTCCATATAGAAGCGATAGGCCTGCTCCTCCATTTTTTCCGCCATCTCACGGACCTTATCGATTCCGAGTGGGCGCAGGAGCCAGTCAGGTTTACGCTCGATATAGCCCCGCACATGTTCGCGGCGGATCAAAGGAATGCGGTTGCCGAACCGCTGAACATGAAGATCAATCAGCGCCTGGCGATGGCTGTTCTCCTCCTCCGCCATGTCTTCAAACACCTTGGCGCTTTGCGGAAAATCCTCCCGCAAACCATCCGCATAGGCGAGATAGATGCGCGCATCATCCTCTTCGGAGGAAATGGCGAGGGCTAAAATCTGCTGTTCCGACAAGGAAGCACGGTCGTAACGGCGGTGACCAAAAAAACGGCTGAACATGGGATATTCCTAAATTAGAATAATTCTAAACTAGAGCGTTTGATCAAAAATTTCAAGGTAAGAGTTGGGTAGCCGTACAACCGCAGTGTGCCGATTAACTTGACCACAATCATCAATAAAATTGATAAACACTGTTGAAAAGGCCCGATAGACACGGTGCAGGCGCGGGAGTATGTTGCGCACCATTCAATTACCAGTGCCGGATTTCTTCATGACACTTACAGGTTTTATCGCCTATTCGGGCGCACTCGCTATTGCCGCAGCCATTCCTGGACCGGGTGTAACTGCCCTTGTCGCCCGCGCGCTGGGCTCTGGCTTCCGCTCTTCCCTGTTCATGTCCATCGGGCTTGTCCTTGGTGATCTTACCTATCTTACCGCGGTCGTACTCGGCCTTGCAGTTGTGGCGCAAACGTTCGGTACGTTGTTTCTGATTATAAAATGGGCTGGTGTTGCCTACCTCACCTATCTGGCCTGGAAGCTGTGGACGACTGGCATTTCGACCGAGAGAATCGAAGCGAGTAAAAGCCGCAGCGGCAATATTTCAGCTATTCTAGCTGGACTGACGCTGACACTAGGCAATCCAAAAACCATGCTTTTCTACATCGCGCTGACACCGACGCTGGTTGATCTGAAATCCATTACTCTGGCTGACTATTCCATTCTCGCTGTCTTAACAGTGATTGTGCTGATGATTGTACTCGTGCCCTATCTTGCGCTGGCCGCCAAGGCACGCGGTCTGCTCGCCTCTCCCCGCGCTCTCAAGCGTCTTAACCGTACAGCCGCCGCTTTTATGGCTGGCGCGGCATTGGCTATCGCTGGTCGCGCTGGCTGACTTGGATTCATATTCTAACAGGAATGGATTATTAGTTTAATTTTCCATTCCTCCCCGCCTTTGTGCACGTACCCGACTATGAATTTTCTGCCAAGAGCCATAAGATCGCGGCCAGAACAATTTCAATTCGGGAGAATATCATGAGCAGCGACACGCTACGCAAGCCGGGCCGTGGCCGTATCTACAACTCTATTGTCGATACTATTGGCGACACGCCGCTTGTGCGTCTCGACAAGTTCGCCAAGGAAAACGGCGTCGTTGCAAATCTTCTGGCTAAGCTTGAATTTTTCAATCCGATTTCCAGCGTCAAGGATCGTATCGGTGTTGCGCTGATCCAATCATTGGAAGATCAGGGCAAAGCTGTGCCGGGAAAGACGGTTTTTGTGGAACCGACATCCGGCAATACAGGCATTGCACTCGCCTTTGCCGCCGCAGCAAAGGGCTATCGCCTTATCCTTACCATGCCGGAAACCATGTCCGTCGAGCGCCGCAAGATGCTCAAGCTGCTTGGCGCCGAATTGGTGCTAACAGAAGGCGCAAAGGGCATGAAGGGCGCTATCGCCAAAGCCAATGAACTCGTTGAAACCACGCCGGGCGCAATCATTCCCGGCCAGTTCGACAATCCGGCCAATCCTGAAATTCATCGCAAGACGACAGCCGAGGAAATCTGGAACGATACGGACGGTGCGGTCGATATTCTCATTTCCGGCATCGGCACGGGCGGCACGATCACCGGCGTCGGTCAGGTGCTGAAGCAGCGTAAACCAAGTGTGCAGATCATTGCAGTCGAACCCAGAGATTCGCCCGTGCTTTCAGGCGGCAATCCCGGACCGCACAAGATTCAAGGAATCGGCGCCGGTTTTGCGCCGAGCGTGCTCGACACCCATATCTACGATGAGGTGGTCCAGGTTTCCAATGAGGATTCCTTTGCCAATGCAAGACTGGTCGCGCGTATTGAAGGCGTACCCGTTGGCATTTCCTCAGGCGCGGCGCTGACAGCAGCGATCGAGGTTGGCAAGCGCCCGGAAAACAAGGGCAAGAATATCGTTGTGATCATCCCCTCCTTTGCCGAACGCTATCTTTCAACAGCGCTATTTGACGGGCTGGATGGCTCATGAAAACCACCAATCGCTCCCTTCAAGGGAGAGATTGGCGAACTTTAGGGGTGCCGCTTTAACTACGACAGATTGGCGAAACGTTCGATAGGCGGTTGCTCACGATGCTCCGCTTGCCATAAATCGTAATCAGCCTGCACGCCAAGCCAGACCTTTGCCCTGCCAATACCTGCACGCTCCAAGCGTACAGCAAGGTCTGGGCTTATGGGCGCATGACCATGCATAATGCGAGACAGGGTTTCACGCGCAAATCCTAGCCTGCGCGCAAGCTCGGTCACCGATATGGCAAGCGCTGGTAAAACATCCTCCAGGAGGGTTTGACCGGGATGCGGGGGATTAAACTGTCCCATGTCATTATTCCTCAATGATAATCCAGATAATCGACGAGTTCGACATCATTAAACCGGAAAATGATCCGCCAATTTCCACTGACGGAAATCGACCAAAAACCTTCCAGAGACCCCTTGAAGCCGGTGAAGTCTCCAGCCTGGAATAGAAAGATCCTCAGGTACGGAAGCGCGGTCGAGAAAGGCCAGTGTTCGAGACAATCGCTTCACATGCGCAGCATTGATCTCCGGGTGGAACCCGTTTCAAAGAAAACCTCAAGTCCCTTATGGCGAAAACTTCTGATCATTCCTCGAATGTGATGTAATAGATCACATATCGCAACCAACGTCTGGTTGCAAGCTGCAAAAACAATGCGCCAAGATGTGGTAATACAATACCTTTCTTACAAGCTATTGATTTTGCTTATTTATTTATATTATATGTCGAAATTAACGACTTGACGCTCTCCATTTGAGCCTTTATTGAGACCCATGACTGCGGTGGGGCTTCCCGCCGTTTTTCATTGTTGTGCGGATTTCATGATCTTCACAACCCAAGCAACAAGAAAAGCCTTCTTTTATGAAGGATGATCTCAAGGACAACACAAATGGCTACCTTCACACAGAAGCCGGCAGATGTGACGAAAAAGTGGATCCTGATCGACGCGACGGATCTCGTCGTCGGCCGTCTCGCCACCATCGTCGCAAACATCCTGCGCGGCAAGCACAAAGCTACCTTTACCCCGCATGTTGACGATGGCGACAATGTCATCATCATCAATGCCGACAAGGTTGCCTTCACAGGCAAGAAGCTTTCGGACAAGATTTATTATTGGCACACCGGCCACCCAGGCGGCATCAAGGAACGTACAGCTGGTCAGCTGCTTTCCGGCCGTTTTCCTGAGCGTGTTGTCGAAAAGGCAGTTGAGCGCATGGTTCCACGTGGACCGCTCGGCCGTCGCCAGATGAAGAACCTGCGCGTTTATGCCGGTTCTAACCACCCACATGAAGCGCAGGCACCTGAAGTCCTCGACGTTGGCGCGCTGAATTCCAAGAACAAAAGGAGCGCATAAGAATGGCTGAGCTCAACTCGCTCGCAGAACTCGGTACAGCTGCTGCATCGACGCAGGCTGCTGCACCTGTTCATGTCCAGAAGCTCGATGCCAAGGGCCGTGCATATGCAACCGGCAAGCGTAAGGATGCGGTTGCCCGCGTCTGGATCAAGCCAGGTTCCGGCAAGATCGTTGTCAACGACAAGGAATATGGCGCATATTTCGCTCGTCCGGTTCTGCAGATGATCCTGCAGCAGCCAATCGTTGCTGCTAACCGCGCTGGCCAGTATGACATCATCGCTACCGTTGCCGGTGGTGGTCTTTCCGGTCAGGCCGGTGCTGTTCGTCACGGCATTTCCAAGGCCCTCACCTATTTCGAACCTGCACTGCGCGGCGTTCTGAAAAAGGGCGGCTTCCTTACACGCGACAGCCGCGTTGTAGAACGCAAAAAGTACGGCAAGGCGAAAGCCCGTCGTTCGTTCCAGTTCTCGAAGCGCTAATATCGCTTTATACGGACAGAACAGAAAGCGGGCCCTCGGGTCCGCTTTTTTGTTGCGCTGAGATATACTTGAGATAGCTTCGCCGCTGTGCGTGGTTCGACAAGCTCACCATGAGGAATCCGGGTTGCCTTCATCTGATGGGAACTCTTAGATCGCCGGTTCAGGCGTCTCCCTTCCTCATGGTGAGCTTATCGAACCACGTACAAAAGAAATGCCAGAACTCCCGGAGTTGGAAAACCAATGCCCTCGAAATCCATCGATCATGCCTTTACAGCTCGCACGCTGACCAGCGCAGCGACTGATCCCACACATGCGGGCGCGCTCTCATTCATGCGCAGGCGCTATACCAAGAATCTCAATGGGGCAGAGGCTGTTGTCTGGGGCATTCCATTTGATGCTGCGGTTTCCAATCGCCCTGGCGCAAGGTTTGGTCCGCAGGCAATCCGCCGGGCCTCGGCAATCTTTGACAATGACCCGCAATATCCCTTCCAGCGCGATCTGTTCGAAGATCTGGCCGTGATTGATTATGGCGATTGCCTGCTCGACTATGGCAATCATCAAAAGACACCGGCCACGATTGAACGGGAAGCGGCCAAAATAATCAAATCCGGGGCGTTCCTGCTTTCGCTTGGCGGCGATCATTTCGTCACATGGCCGATCCTGAAGGCGCATGCGGCAAAACATGGACCGGTTGCTCTCGTGCAGTTCGACGCGCATCAGGACACTTGGTACGATGATGGCAAGCGTATTGATCATGGTTCATTTGTTGGCCGTGCGGCACGCGATGGTGTTATCGATCCTGCCCATTCGATTCAGGTCGGTATCCGTACCCATGCGCCGGATGATTGCGGACTGAAGATCGTTTATGGCTACGAGGTTGAGGAGCTTTCGGCGGCGGAAATTGCCAGGCAGATCATCGCTCGCACCGCTGGCAAGCCGGTCTACCTGACCTTTGACATTGATTGTCTTGATCCGGCCTTTGCACCGGGAACCGGAACGCCCGTCGCAGGCGGCCCGTCATCGGCAAAGATTCTGTCGGTTCTGCGCCATCTGACCGATCTAAATATTATCGGTGCGGATGTGGTGGAGGTCGCCCCTGCCTATGATCATGCGGATGTGACGGCAATCGCAGGTGCCACAATAGCGATGTATTATTTAGGTATATTGGCCGAACAGAAGGCCAACCGATCAAATCCAACCTGATGGCTATCTGATGCGATTTTCTGTGCTTCCGGTGCTCATGGACAAGAACGTCCACTGCGCTCCGGTTCTCGAAAATCACCCCAGCTAACTCATCAGTTTAAATTTGATTTTCGGCAACCTCCCACATTGAATCCGCTTTTCTCGCTAACTATCTGAATTCAAAGCTTCCAAGGGTATTTTGATGAAACCGAAAATATTTATCGACGGCGAACACGGCACCACAGGTTTGCAAATTCGCACCCGGCTTGCGGGGCGCGATGATCTAGAAGTCATCTCCATTCCTGAAGCCGAACGGCGTAACAAGGATTTGCGCGAGGAGTTTCTGAAAGCTGCGGATGTGGCGATTCTTTGCCTGCCGGATGAGGCTTCAAAGGAAGCCGTTGCTATTCTCGAAGGAAACAATTCCACCAAGATTATCGACACGGCGACAGCGCACCGCGTTCACCCTGACTGGGCCTATGGCTTTGCGGAACTCGACAATGCGCAGCGCGAAAAGATCGCCAAAGCGCGGCTTGTCGCCAATCCGGGCTGCTATCCCACCGGCGCGATTTCGCTGATCCGCCCATTGCGTGATGCTGGCATATTGCCTGCCGATTATCCGATCTCGGTCAATGCGGTTTCGGGCTATACGGGCGGTGGCAAGCAGATGATCGCGCAGATGGAAAACCCTGACGCGCCAGACCATATCGCGTCCAATCATTTCCTCTATGCAATGCCACTCAAGCACAAGCATGTTCCGGAACTGCAGCTGCATGGTCGCCTTGACCGCAAGCCGATCTTCAGCCCGAGCGTTGGCCGCTTTGCCCAAGGCATGATTGTTCAGGTGCCGATCTATACGAGCGATCTTAACGGCAATGCTTCGATGGCGGATATCCACGCTGCGCTGACCGCTCATTATAACGGCCAGAATATTGTTCAGGTCGTATCGCTTGAAACAAGCGCCACCCTGCCCCGTCTAGACCCTGAAGAACTGCGCGATACGGACATCATGAAGCTCTACGTGTTCGGCACGGAAGGCTCCGGGCAGGTCAATCTCGTAGCCCTTTTGGACAATCTCGGAAAAGGCGCTTCGGGCGCGGCAGTGCAGAACCTTGATCTCATGTTGGGTCATGGCTGACAATCTTCTGCAAAGCCTGCCAGCCGAATGGTATCTTTCTGAACCCGAACTGTTCACAGAAACCCATACCAGCCGCATCATTATGGTGCGGTTGGAAAATGGTGAGCAGGCTGTGGTTAAGCAGTTGAATGCCACCGGCATGGAAAATGAGTTGCGTGGCGCGCACTATCTTGAATGGCATGATGGCCATGGGTGCGTGCGCGTACTCAAGCAACAAGACAATAATCTCCTGCTGGAATATGGCGGCTCGCGCACCCTGCTCGATCATCTGAATGAACATGGCGATTCATCGGCAACATTGATCTTCACTGATCTATTCCAGCGATTGCAGGAAACCTTTCGCAGTCAGAAACCGGTTTCACCGGATTTCGTGCCATTGCGGAAACAATTTTCCAGCCTTTTCAAGAAGGCAGAGAAGGACCGCAAGGCCGGTGAGCGAAGTATATTTGTAGACGTGGCCGCAATTGCAGACCGGTTGCTCGACAACCAACGTGATATTCAGCCGCTGCATGGTGACATACACCATGAGAACATTCTTTTTGGCAAACGTGGCTGGTTGGTTATCGATCCGCAGGCATTGCTGGGCGACCCGGCCTATGATGCCGCCAATATGTTTTACAATCCGGTGGAACGGACTGACCTGCGTACTGATCCGAAACGCGTGGCCACCATGGCGAAGATTTTCGAAGACGTGCTCAGGCGTGATCGCAAAGACTATCTGGAATTCGGCATGGCGCATGCATGCCTATCTGCTTCATGGCATGATGAAGACAAGAACCACGAAGAGCGAGATCGCAGCCTTGCCGTGGCGACGACTATCCGCGAGGTGCTCGCCTCAGCCGCCTGAACGTTTTACGAGTCTTGCCACCACGACGAATGTCATGACCCCCAGCGTAGCGATAATGGCGACGACAACGAGCGCTGCCGTCGGCCCGAAATGCTCAAGCAGAAATGCAAAAATGAAAGGCGCCACCGAAGAAACGATCAGGCGAGACGAGGTGATTTTGCCGAGAATTTCGCCATAGCCCTGATGACCGAACAACGCTAACGGCAATGTGCCCTGCACGATGCTGTTCAATCCCGATCCCATGCCAAACAGAATAGCGAACATGACCGCTCCGGCAACTAAAGGTATGGGTGCTGGCAGCAGCAACATCATGAATGCGAGTGGGATCATTACCGTGGAAACGATTGCGATGGTCATCGCAGAGAACCGGCCACCCATAAGCATATTGATGAGGCGGCTTGCAAATTGCGCCGGTCCAAACATCGTCCCGACGAAGACTGCGGAGGAAGCGCCTAGCCCAACCGCGCCGAGCACTGGTACAAAATGAATAAGCATTGATGAAAGCGAGAAGCTCGTCAGCGAAAAACCCATTGCCAAAAGAACAAGAGCAGTTTTGCGATCATCATATTGTAGCGAGCCGCCAGCCTCCATCGCGTGGGGCGGTTGAGGCGAAGCATTGTGCGTCATCTTCGCCGAGCGCCGTGTCATTTGTGACAGCCAGAAGTGGATGGGGAAGCAGACTGCGACTTGCAAAACGGCGTAAAACAGGAAGATTTCGCGCCAGGTGAAGGTGTCCAAAAGTGCTGTGGCAAGCGGCCAGAACAGTGTCGACGAGAAACCGCCCATCAACGTCAAATAGGTTATCCGGCGCGGCGCGAGCTGTGGGTCTACTTGTACCAGTACGGCAAAGGCAGTGTTATAAAGGATGAAAGGCGTGGCTATGCCTGTTGTGACCAAAGCGGCCGCAAACATCCACCAATTGGTTGAGACAGCGCAAAAAACAAGGGAGAGCGCCGCAGCCAGTGAGCCGAGGGTCATGACGCGCCCTGCCCCAAACCTGTCTGCCCAGCGACCTGACCATGGCGATACAATGCCGCCAATCAACAGCGTTCCGGAAAACGCCGCAAACAGCCATTCTCGGGTCTGAGCAAACTCCTGCCCTACAACCGGAGCCAGAATACTGAAACTATAGAAAAGCGTACCATAACCGATGATCTGCGTGATACCGAGGCCAACTACCGTAGCCAGCGACCGCCTCGCACTGATGATCATAATTTTAGTTTCCGATATGCATGCTTAACAGGGTTAGCGTCAGGACCTGCAAACTAACTGAGTCTCTCACTGTAAGCAGTCAGTTTCCTTGTACAATCTTCGTTTCAAGCGGATATGCGCCTTTTGTTGCGCGCCAATGCGCCACAGCAAAGCCAAGCAGAACAATTGCAAAAAGCTGATGAAGCAATCCGAGCCCGATCGGCACTTGCATAAGCAACGTGGTAATGCCGATTGCGGCCTGAGCAGCGACCAGCAGCGCGAAGAAAACTGCACGTCGGGCATGCGTTGTCTCAGGCGCCATGCGCGTGGTTGAGAAAGCATGCCAGATCGCCATGGCAAAGACGAAATAAGCAAAGATGCGATGGACGAATTGCACAGTCTTCGGGTTTTCAAAGAAATTGTGCCAAATCGGCTGAATAGGAAACATGTCGCCCGGGATGATTGAGCCATCCATTAGCGGCCAGGTATTGTAGGACAGCCCCGCATCAAGGCCAGCAACGAGGGCGCCAAGATAAATCTGAATGAATACAAGCACGACCAGCCAGCCGGAAAAGCGCTGAATGGGGCGATCTGCCGGTTTTTCAGTATAGACCGCCAAACCTCTTGCCACGTACATGACGGCTGCGAAAATAATGCAAGCCAAAGTCAAATGTGTAGCGAGACGGTATTGGCTGACATCGACCCGAACAGCCAGCCCTGAGGCGACCATCCACCAGCCTACGGCACCTTGCAGACCGCCTAGCGCCAAAATACCAATCATGGGCCATCTGAGGCGTCGCTCGAGTCGGCCCGTAAGCCAAAAGAAAGCCAGCGGCAGGGCAACAAGAAAACCAACGCCCCGAGCAAGGAACCTATGAGACCACTCCCACCAGAAAATCTGCTTGAACTCAAACAGGCTCATGCCTTTGTTCAATTGCTGATACTGCGGAATCTGCCTGTACTTATCGAACTCTTCCATCCACTGGTCATATCCAATAGGCGGAATAATACCGTGGATCGGCTTCCATTCGGTGATGGAGAGGCCCGAACCCGTCATACGAGTGGCACCACCCACAAACACGATGGTCGCCAGCACCACCAGCACCACATACAACCAGATACGGATATGCTGGCGATTTCTCGCTTCGCGATCCTGCACCAAGACAAGCGCGTCTTCGGACGTAATATGGGCGGCCATGCAAAAACTCCTTAGAGCCGGATAGGTGAAGCATCTTGCAGTGCATGACAAGCGGCGCTTACGCGACACGCCGTCGCGTTTGCAAGCCTCGCGTGGCTTTTTCGCTTTTCGAGTGAGGATTTAACAGATAGATCAACCTAACGCTCAATTGGATAGCAATATGCCCGTAAGGCTGAAGAAACTCATCGGAACATTTTTCCTGGTCGCGCTGGTCTGCGTCTACGCCATTGTCGCGACAATTTTTGCTGTGGCTCTCCTTGGCAATGCCAGCCCGTGGATCCACCTGCTCTACTTCTTCGGCACAGGCATATTGTGGGTGGTCCCGGCGATGTTCATCATCAGCTGGATGGAGAAGGCGCCCAAGACCAAAATCTAGGCACTCAAGCCTGAATAATCCGCCTGCCCGCATTGGCGATAGGTGTGGTCGCACCACTCATCATGGTTTTCGCATAAACCAGCTTCTGGAAACGCCCATTGATCGAAATGCGCGGCAATATATGCATGTGAGCCCGATGTTCGGCGTGGATGGTGCCGTGACGGGTTGTCACTGCCGAAACAAAACCTTCCTGCGCCGCCAATGATGCCTCACGATCGCCCGCCGCTCTCACCGAGCCATAGGGATAGGCGAAATGCTGCGGTCGTTTGCCCAATTTTTCTTCCAGCATATCTGCGGATTGCCGCATTTCGAAAGAAACCATCTCAGGTGTCAATCGCTTGAGATTGTAGTGATGAACGGAGTGCGCGCCGATTGTGCATAGCGGATCGGTGGCGATCTGACGCAATTCTTTCCAGTTCATAACATCGCGATCGGCAGCGACACCGCAAATCATGTTCTGGGCGTCACACATTTCCCGCAAGACAGGCATTTGCTGGAGTTCGGTCAGTGTTTCGGTGAAATAGCGCATCAAGGCGTGAAATGTCGCGCGCTTCTGGAACATTGTTGCGCAACGCCATTCCTGGCCGTTCGGTGCCTTGATGAAGCTAGCCTTGGCGACGAGAAGTTCCAGCACCTCCCACCACAAAACAGCCGCGCCTTCTATAAGACCGGGCGTTGCATAAACCGTGAAAGGCGCACGGTGCTTTTGAAAGACCGGATAGGCATGATGGAGATTATCACTATAGCCATCATCAAGCGTGACCGCCGCAAAACGGCGCCCGCCCTTTGAGCCGGATGCAATCCGGGCGACAGCTTCATCCATGGAAACCAGCTCAATATCTTCCGACTTAAGGGATACCAGTATTGTGTCGAGAAAGGCCGGAGAGATTGAGAGCGAACGATTGACGCCGAGCGGACTTGTGCAGTCCGGCCGCACCCTGTGCAGCATGATGATTGAACCGAGACCGCCAAGACGCGCGCGCGACCGCGATGCAAAGCCGCTATGCCAAGCCAGCCTCATCACGGCCTTGCGTATTAAATCGGCCGCGTGGACCATTCCTTCACCAACTTTGATTTATGTAGAAGCAACAGGATAGTTATTGCTCCAATAGAGCATAGTGAATGCTGATGATATATCGAATACCTTCGTCGTAAATCGTCTTTTCGTGGAACGCAAGAATGAACCATCGGCAGCTTGAAGCAAAAATACTGATCGATGGCCGGGATGTTGAGGCTGCCTGGTTTGAACTTGGTGCCGATTTCATCTCGGGAGCCTCGCAAACGCCGCGTTGGCTTGCGCTTTGGCAATCTCTGGTCAATCGCGATTGCCTTGTCGCGGCGCTTTATTGCGAGGAGCAACCTGTTCTTATCCTGCCGCTGGAAATCCGGCAAACCGGGCCGCTACGTATCGCGATATATGCTGGCGGCCCTCATGCGAATTGCAATTTTCCCGCCATTTTGCCGGGTCAAAACATTACGGCGGACGCGCTTCGTTTGCTCTTCGATGCCCTGCACCATGCGCGTCCCGATATCGACCTTGTATCGCTGACCCGTCAGGTGGGCGAACTCGGCGGCTTTGCAAATCCCCTGATAAAAATTCCAAGCAGGGTTAACGCAAATATAAGCCTTGCCATCACGTTGGATGGAAATTTCGAGATGGTTCTCGCCAGGGGCAATGCGAAGCGCAAAAAGAAAAAGCACAGGCACGATATGCGCCGGTTCGAGGATGCAGGCGGCTTCGGCATCATCACCGCGACAACGCCGGAAGAGACCAATGCGATGCTCGATAATTATTTCGAGCATAAAGCAACGCGGTTGGCACAGGCGGGGATTAAAAACACTTATGAACCAGCGGGCGTGAAGGACTTCTTCAAGCAGCTTTTTGCGGAGGAAGCCGCCGCGCCCTCGCCGCGTTTTCAGTTGAAAGCCTTGAAGGTTGCCGGGCAATATCGTGCAGTCCTTGGAAAATCTTATGCTGCAGATCAGACCTTCATCGATTTCGTTGGAATTGCTGAAGACGATCTGGTCAGCACGAGCCCGGGCGAGTTTCTGTTCTTTGAAGATATTGCCGCAAGCTGCCAGACCGATTTAGATATTTATAGTTTTGGCATCGGGGATGAACCCTATAAGCGCAGCTGGTGCGATATTGAGCTGTCGACCTATGATACCGATATCAGCCTTACAGCAAAGGGCAGGATTTTCCAGGTATGGCTTCAGGTTCGCCGCAAGCTGGTGCGCATGATGAAGCAGAATGAATTTGTCTGGGCAAAGGTGAAAAAACTGCGCTCAATGTTGCGCGGGGCGCGCCGAAGTTAAGCCCGGCGCACGAGCCTGCCAGCTTCCAGCCACAACTCGCCAGGATGGAAGGGCGTCAGCAGATTTGGCTCAAGAAAGCGCGCATCATAAACGGCTTTTGCAGTGGCAGTCACGTCCGGATCATCCGGATTGACCACGCCGAGAATAAGCTCTGTGCCCTCAGCCAGCAAATGCTTCAGCTCGGAAACGGTAGACGGGCCGCTATCGACGACAACCAGATCATAGGCAGACTGCAAGGCGGTCAGAATCATTGGCAGACGCCCGACCGATTGCATAGCCTTTACCGGATCATGATTGCCGAGCGGAATAATTTCGGCCTGTGAGTAGTGATCGAGATGAATAACATCGCTGAAGTGTTTTTCAGAGACGAGCAGATCGGTGATGCCGGGTAAGCTACCATTATCCAGCATGGAACGCCCGATCTCCGGCGAACCGGTCATATCAACGAGAATCACGCGTACGCCCCTGTCCGCCAGTTCGCGCACCAGCAGGATCGTCAAGGCGGACGCTTCATCGCCCTCTGGCGAGACGATGACAGCCCTCGCCGCGCCACTTGCCATGATTCGATCAGCGACAATGGCGACACTGGTATGATCGGTTTCTATCGACTGAAGCGTCTCCGGCATGATCGGCAGCGGAGCAGACTTGTCTGATGCAGATTGAATCTCTTCTGTGGCCGGTACAGCAGCCACTGCCGCTACAGGTGGGGACATGGTTGCGGGCTGATCGATGGGCCGAGCCGGCACTTCATAAGCGCCCGATACAGGACGCAAGGCCCGGCCACTGAACAGCGCGTGGAGAAGGGTCCCAATGCTCAAGATCAACAATGAAGCCACGAAGGCAGCTAGCGTCATCGGAACCTTTTTGGGGAAGTAAGGTTCGATTGGGCGATCGGCGCGAGAGAAAATGCGAGCATCAGCAGGCATGTAGCCCCGATCTGTGCGCGACGATGCCTCGCGGTAACGCGTAAGATAGGATTCGAGCAGTTGGCGCTGGGCCGTCGCTTCGCGTTCCAGCGCCCGCAACTCCACTTCTTCCTCACCGGCCCGCGATGACTGCGCCTTGAGCTGGTTCAGGGAACGATTCAGCTCTGCCTCACGCAAGCGCGCAGTTTCTGCTTCGTTTTCAAGGCTTGCCAGCACCTTGCGCGCTTCGAGGCGTATCTGATTGTTCAAGTCGGCAAGCTGCGAGCGCAATGCCCTTATTCTGGGATGTCCGCTAAGCAGTGAAGCTGACAGGTCAGCAATGTCGTTGTTAAGCTGGACCTGGCGTTCGCGCAGCCGCTGGATCAAAGGCGAAGCAATGACATCCGGCAGGGTTTCCGCCTGCGCGCCACTTTGCAATGCTGCCCGTACGCTTGCTGCGCGCGCTTCGCTTGCGGCCCTGTTGGCGCGAACGCGTGACAATTCACTGGAAAGTTCCGAAAGCTGCTGGGTCGCCAGCACCGCATTATTCTGCCCAATCAAGAGATCGGACGAACTGCGATAGGCCGCAACCTTGGCCTCCGCATCCTTGACCCGCTTGCTCAAGTCCGCGATCTCTGGCTGTAGCCAGCCCGTGGCATCCGTATTTATTTCGGACTTCGCCGCCTGCTGCATAGCCATGTATTCATCTGCGATGGCATTGGCGACCGAGGCAGACAAATCCGCATCTTTCGACGAAAATTGGACGACAATAACGCGGGACGCCTGAACACTGTAAACCAGCAGGCGGTCGCGCAGTGCCTGAAGAATATAGTCTGCACGCGTTTCATCGCTCAAATTACGGCCAAGCCCCACACTATCCAGAAGCCTGGACAACATTGAGGGTTCGGCGCTTGCGGTCAGCTCGGCATTTTTTGCCAGATCAAGCTTGGTGATGACGTTGCGCAAAACATCGGATGAACCGATCAATTCAACCTGGCTTTTGATCGCTTCCTGATCAACCACAGGACGATCATCAGTCTGCTGATTGGCCGGACGAGTGAATACGGATTCACGCGCTTCGATAAGGATACGTGTTTCAGCACGATATTTCGGCGAGACCATAGAGAGAGCGATGAAGGTCAGAACGGTGACAAGCAATGTACCAATGATGATGCGACGCTTGTTTTGCCATAGACTGGCAAACAGCGCACCCATATCGATGTCTACATCAGTGCCTGTGGATTTGGCCTGAGCCATGCGATCACCCCATACCATATGCCTTAAGGGTAAAGACTTATGGTAACCACCAAGTTAAGACTTTTGCGCCCAGAACAGCCTTCTCATATCGCGAGCTTTACCAGCCATTAACCCTAATGAATTGATAATGCACCCAGAGAATCGACAAGCGCGTTGCCAAGTTAGGGTCCGAATCGTGTTCAGCAAGCAGATATTTCTGGTATCAATCGGCATTGCCTGCATGACGCTTGGTGGTTGCGCCAGTTATCGCCCAGCGCCGCCTGCATTTAACGAGGCGATCAACAAGCCATATATGCTCGACGCGGGTGACCGAATCCGCCTGACGGTCTTTGAGCAGGACGGCATTACCAACACCTATAGCGTCGATCAGGCCGGCTATATTTCCATTCCGCTGATTGGCAGCGTGCCAGCGCGCGGCAAGACCATCCAGCAGATCGAGGCAGCAGTGGCAGCCAAGCTCAAGCAGGGATATTTGCGCGAGCCCGATGTTGCCGTCGAGATTGATCGCTATCGGCCCATCTTCATCATGGGCGAAGTGGGCGCTGCAGGCCAATATTCTTATGTTCCGGGCATGACCGCCCAGAAAGCCATTGCTGCCGCGGGTGGATTTAGCGCTCGCGCCAATCAAGGCGACGTCGATATTACGCGGCAATTTAATGGTGAAAGCCTCACCGGGCGTGTGACTATCTCAGATCAGGTATTGCCCGGCGACACGATCTACGTGCGCGAACGCTTTTTCTGATCGGCGCACATGAAGACCAGCCGGTCACTCCGTATTGTTCATTGCTTCAGGGCTCCCGTAGGTGGCGTCTTTCGGCATGTCCGCGATCTGGTTGCTGCGCAGAATGCCGCGGGGCATCAAGTTGGCGTAATCTGCGACGCAACAATTGGAAGCGAACTTGAGGAACAACTCCTCGCCGAACTTGGCGTCGGGCTGGCTTTGGGACTAACGCGTATTCCAATGCAAAGGCAGATTGGGTTCCGCGATGCCGTAGCGGCATTCAGGACATACAAGACAATCAAGAAATTGAAGCCTGAGATTCTGCATGGGCACGGCGCCAAAGGCGGCACCTATGCAAGAATATTCGGCTCGCTGTTACGGGTATCTGGTGCAAGCGTTGCCCGTTTTTATTCGCCGCATGGCGGTAGTCTCCATTACGATCCGACGAAACTTTCCGGAAAACTGATTTTCCGGATCGAGCGGCTGATGGAGCGAATGACGGATCGCATTATATTTGTTTCAAAGTTCGAGCGCGAAACCTATGTGCGGAAAGTTGGAGAGCCCCACTGCCCCAATGCTTTGATCCATAATGGGCTGTCCGCACAAGAGTTTGATCCGGTCGTCGAGAACGACAATGCCGCAGATTTTCTGTTCATCGGAGAATTACGCGCGCTGAAAGGGCCCGATATTTTCATTGAGGCTCTCGCAAAGGCCAGCAAAGCAAGCGCGCGGAAGTTTACTGCCGTTATTGTTGGTGATGGGAGAGACCGCGCATCACTGGTGGAACAGGCCGTATTGATACGGGAGCAGACCGACATAAGGTTCCTGCCTCCCATGAAGGCCAGAGACGCTTTCCGCCTTGCAAAAATTGTGGTGGTGCCTTCGCGCGCTGAAGCCTTGCCCTATATTGTTCTGGAGGCATTGGCAGCTGGAAAGGCGTTGATCGCCAGCCGGGTGGGTGGAATTCCAGAAATTCTGGGCGATCAATCGCTGGCACTGGTCAGGCCCGACGCAACCGAACTTGCCCAGAAAATACTGACTGCCATTGGCGATGTTGCAGCCTATCGCACCGTCCTGCCGGATATGGACGATCTGAAAAAGAACTTCAGCGCCAGCAGTATGGCAGCCCGGTTGGAAACCGAATATTTCGTTTCACTTGGTCACTAATTATCAAACCTTTCTTAGTGCCTATATGCTACCTAAGGTAGTATTATGAGAGATAACAACGCAAAACCGAAGCTCACTCGCGAGTCCGTTCGTAATCTGGTGTCCGATGAAGAATCTTCAACGGGCAAAAGCAGCCTGAGCCCTGTCGCCTACACGATTGCGTCACAATATGCGCAATCAACCAACTCGCCGGTAATGATCAGCGGTATCATGCGGATCATCGAGTTCATGATCGTGGCGGTTACGGGCATCGCGATCTATATTTTCTATGTGGGCGCATCGCCGAGCTTGTTTCTGCACTATTTGCTGGCAGTCGTGGTCACCGCAACCGCGACTGTTTTCATGTTGGAGCTGAGCGACAGTTACCAGCTTGCCACGATGCGCGATCCTTTCAGCAAGTTCGGGCGGCTTGTCATCATATGGTCGGGCGTTTTCGCGATGATGTCGCTGGCAGCCTTCTTCCTCAAAATATCCGAAGACTATTCGCGTGTCTGGTTTGGCGCCTGGTTTCTTTGCGGACTGGTTTTGTTTGTTGCATTTCGGCTCATCATGTCCCGGTTGATCCGGCGCTGGGCACGTAATGGCAAGATGGAGCGGCGGGCCGTTCTCGTCGGTGGCGGCAAACCCGCCGAAGACCTCATCCGTTCCATCGAGCAGCAACCCTATAATGATATCCGCATTTGCGGGGTCTTTGACGATCGCGACGCAAAACGTTCACCGCCTATTGTTGCTGGTTACCCGAAGCTTGGTAATATTTCAGAGCTCATCGAGTTTGCGCGGATAGCGCATATCGATATGCTCATCGTTTGCCTGCCTATAACGGCTGAAGAGCGCGTACTCTCGCTTTTGAAGAAGCTCTGGGTACTGCCGGTCGACATAAGACTATCGGCCCACAACAATCATTTGCAATTCCGCCCACGCGCTTATTCCTATATCGGCTCAGTGGCGATGATCGATCTGTTTGACAAGCCGATCAATGATTGGGACTCGGTCGCCAAACGCGCTTTTGACATCTTCTTCAGTCTCTTCGGCATTCTCGTTTTCAGCCCGATCATGCTGGCTACAGCGCTTGCGATCAGACTGGAAAGCAAGGGTTCTGTCATTTTCAAGCAACAGCGCCACGGCTTCAATAATGAGATCATCGAGGTCTGGAAATTCCGTTCCATGTATACGGAAATGTGCGACCCGACGGCGCGCAACGCAGTTGTCAAAAATGATCCGCGTGTCACTCGTGTGGGTCGTTTCATCCGCAAGACTTCCATCGATGAACTGCCCCAATTTTTCAACTCGCTGATGGGGACCCTGTCGCTTGTCGGGCCTCGTCCTCACGCCATAGCGGCCCACTCCCACAATCTTCTCTACAATGATGTGGTGGATGGCTACTTTGCCCGGCACCGGGTTAAACCAGGCGTGACAGGGTGGGCCCAAATTAACGGCTGGCGCGGAGAGATCGACTCGGACGACAAGATCAAGATGCGCACGGAGTTCGATCTTTATTATATTGAAAACTGGTCGCTTTGGTTTGATCTGAAAATTCTGCTGCTTACCCCCATACGCCTGCTGAATACGGACAACGCCTATTGAGCACTGTTGCGCATCGCGACTTACCAAGCGGGATAGACCGCGCCACCAAGAACCGCGCGCTCATCCGGCTCATTTCGAATTTTGCGGTGGGTTTCGGTGTATTCCTGAGTGGTTTCGTCATCGACGAGCCTGCTCCATACGAACTTTACATGGCGGGCCTGATCGCGATTTGGGCCTTGTTCGGCCTCAGGCTCTCGCAGGTTAGCGGCGCGCTTCTTGCCATATTGGTGATCTTCAATATTGGCGGCGTTATCTCGATGGGACAGATGTCCGATCTGAAAACCGCACCCATGTATCTCGCCGTATCGCTGTTCTTGTCGCTGACGTCCGTCTTCTTCGCTGCCATAGTTAAAAACGACTACCGCGTGCTCAACATCATCTTTGGCGGTTATGTGCTGGCAGCGATATGTACCTCACTGCTCGGCATTCTCGGCTATTTCAATGCCTTTCCCGGCTCAGAGCTCTTTACGCGCTACGGACGGGCGATGGGTGCTTTTCAGGATCCGAATGTTTTCGGGCCATTTCTCATGCTGCCCTTTGCCTGGTTATTGCACGGCATATTGGCGGGAAGTTTGCGCGCCCTGCCCTTGCGCCTCGTACCAATTCTGATTTTGACACTGGCAATCTTTCTCTCATTTTCACGGGCGGCGTGGGGCATGGCGCTGCTCATCATTGCCGGGATGGCGCTGCTGCTGTTCATTCACAACCCCAGCCCGTTGTTTCGCCTGCGGATCATCATCATGGCGATCGTGGCCGTTGCGCTGGCATTGATTGCAATTGTCATCGCATTGCAGATCCCCAGCGTGGCCGAGCTTTTCAATGCGCGTGCACAACTGGTTCAGGATTATGATGATGCGCAGTTCGGTCGCTTCGCCCGCCACTGGTATGGTTTATTAATGTCTATCGACCACCCTCTCGGCATTGGGCCGTTGGAGTTTGGCCCCATCTATGGCGAAGACACACATAATATCTGGCTTAAAGCACTGCTGGATTATGGTTGGATCGGTTTTGCCAGTTATTTGCTGCTCACCATGCTCACTCTCGGACTTGGGTTACGCATCCTTTTCCGTGACCGGCCCTGGCAGCCATATCTCCTATGCGCTTATCTTGCCTACCTCACACATGTGGTGGTGGGAAACGTTATCGATACAGACCATTGGCGCCATTTTTATCTGCTGGTCGGGGTTATATGGGGATGCGTTGCGCTTGAGGTGGCAAATAAACGCCAAGAAAAATGACAGTAATACTGCCATGTCCTGCAACTGAAAATAGCACAATGCGCGCGTTTTTAACGAATTGCTGTCGTTTTCTGCAATTGAATGAATCGACTTCAGCTGGTTTTTTAGTTCAATAAGGCATTTCTACCAGCAAAATCCAGAAACAGGATGAAGGCCATAGTCGATTTTTTAAAAAAGAATAACCCAAACTATTCCACTTCTGATGGTGAACTTATGCAGCAGGCGCTCGATATTGCCGCTGCAAAATTGGGAATTTGCGAAGAGAACAAACATGAGCGCAGTTCACTCATTCGGTTTGTTCGCGCTGCCTTTATCATCGGCAACCGCGATGTGGATGCCATCGCAAGTTTCACTGTGAACGCAATTCTTATCAGGCGCAAAAACTCACATCGCTGACGCCTGCTTGCCTAATCGGGTTGCTCGGGCGGACAAGGCCAATTGGCTGGTGCGGTCAGCCCTTGTGGTAGCTTCGTCGCGCTATCGCCACATGCCAGATCAAGCTGTGCCTGCTGCAGACCCTTGGATGATGAAAGATCAAGTCCT
This sequence comes from Phyllobacterium sp. GQ127, assembly GCF_059758635.1. NCBI lineage: Bacteria > Pseudomonadati > Pseudomonadota > Alphaproteobacteria > Hyphomicrobiales > Phyllobacteriaceae > Phyllobacterium > Phyllobacterium sp. GQ127. Next base: position 223,498 of record NZ_JCAXDZ010000001.1, on the reverse strand, counting down.
TCTATTCGCGTGCGAAACATGAACGCCTTGTCAAAGTTCAGCGTTCCTTCGGTCGTCGCACCCGTCAGATCAGCGCGCGAGAGATTGGCCAGACTGAAATTGACGCCTGAAAGATTGGCCTTCTGGAAAATGGCACGCCCAAGCTCGGCTTTGGCCAAATTGGCCGATGACAAATCCGCCTGCGTGAAATTTGCGCGCTGCAACTCCGAACTGGCGAATGTGGCACTGGCGGCAGACAGTTTGGTGAAATTTGAGCGATAGGCTTCAATACGATTGAAGTTGGCTTTCGTGGCGGACGCCTCGGCGAGCGAAGCTCTTATCAGCGTGGCCTTTTCAAAATTGGCGCTGTTCACATTGGCGGTGCTCAAATCCGTGCCGGTGAAATCGGTTCCCGAAAGATTTGCACCTTCAAGGTTACTTCCAGGGATAATGATGCTGCGCTTGTTGCATTCGCTCCAGTCAAGCCCCGGCTCCGCCATGCTTCCGCATTGTGCAGCTGATGCGCTGCCCGCCACTGCCAAGCCAGCAATAACTGCAAGCAATGCCAATAAACGGCGCGCAATTTGAGGATTGGTGACAATACGCATTCATTCGCTCCCATGACCCATTTGACCAGTCATATTATTTAAGTAGCGCTGAGTGTCACACAATAACAGTGCAAATGGCAAAAAAGGCAGGGCAAGCAATGCCGAACCTTATTCCGCTTTGAAACTATACTAGGCTTTTGTGATTCCTACAGAAAATGGTCGGAGTGGCCGGATTCGAACCGACGACCCCTTGACCCCCAGTCAAGTGCGCTACCGGGCTGCGCTACACTCCGACATTTTCTATAAGTGCGTGGTGCAACCAAGCTTTGCTCAGATGCAAGATACGCAATCACGGCGAAATCCCTAGATTACTGAGCTTTTTATAGCAATACCTAAAGCCAAAGAAATAAGACAAACTCCACACAATGCATGCCATCCAAGGAGCTTGGCGCCGGATGCCAGGCAATTTCGCGTCAGTTCCGGCGCTGGTCGAGGATGGCAGGAGGTTCTTGACCGACATAGATATTGGCTTCAATTGCGGCTTCAACGAATATCGTCCGCGCGGCACTCACCGAGACAATGCCGGATTGCGCTTCATAGCACGCCACGCGCGCTTCCAGATGCAAAGAAGATCTCTTTTTCGGCCAACCATTGAGCAAAAACGCAGCTGCCTCACTTATTGACGAAATAGTTTCGTTCCGACCGGTCTGATTATTTTCCAGGATGACAGGAAGAAATTCAAGGTTAACCATTGGGACCCCATTTAATCCCCTTCTTTTCAGTAAAGGGCTTCCATCCTTGGCAGATGGCCAAGACTGAACTGATTTTCTCATTGGTGAGTCGATATATCCGCCAATACGCGGGCCAGCGTGACGCGAGAGTGACGCGTAATTGTAATCAAATTACCGGCCCATTTTCGTCCAATGCCACAACCCGAAACGCTTATTTTGCAAGGATTTTTTCGCAGTAACCGGGTGGCTGCCTGACATTGTTCCTATCGAAACTTGCCAATAAGTTGATATCAACCTATTGTGGGCTGATGAATCGCATGAGGGCCCAACCGGGTTTGAACTCACCTTTCCAGCAGACAGCAGTTTTTGACGCATGTGAGGAGATGCCTAATGAACAGCAATGAAACGCTCGTACCCGCACAGGAATTGGCCCTGAAAAATGGTGCACGCTATCCCAATGAAAGCGAAGAATATCGAAAAGCCCGCAATGCCCTGCTTGCGGAGGAGATCGAACTTCGCAGGCATATTGAACGCGTAGCCCAACAACGCCGGGCCTTGCCACTGGGAGGAACAGTGACGGGGCCCTACAAATTTGAGGGAGAAAACGGACCTGCGGACTTTGCCGACCTGTTTGGCGACAAACAAACATTGATCATTTACAGCTATATGTTCGGTCCACAACGCCAAAGACCCTGCCCCATGTGCACATCACTTCTGTCATCCTGGGATGGCGAGGCAAAGGATGTCGGCCAACGCGCCGCACTTGCTGTCGTCGCGCGATCACCCATCGACCGGCTGATCGCTTTCAAGAAAGAGCGCGGCTGGCAGGGCCTCAATCTTTATACTGATCTGACAGGAGACTACAGCCGGGACTATGTCAGCGCGGATGACGAGGACGATACAGCCATCAACGTTTTTACCCGGCGGGACGGCACCATCCGGCATTTTTGGAGTGCCGAAATGGGCGGAGCAACAGCTGATCCGGGGCAAGATCCGCGAGGTGCACCCGATCCCATGCCGCTTTGGACCATTCTGGATATGACACCCGAAGGAAGGGGTAGCGACTGGTATCCCAAACTTGACTACAGAACCTAACGCTCACAGGCCTTATCAACCGGTACAAACGGACCAGTAGCGCCATGGCGAAACATGACCGCTAAAGCTATGCATTGATCCAGGTGATTAAAATCGGAACATTCGCCGAACCACACCGTTATAGCTCGTGTGTTAAACAGGAGCATTCAACTATGGCGATATTTTCCAAGAACGCAGACGATGTGCAGGGTGACGTAGAGGCGCAGATTGCTGCATTACGCAAGGAAATCTCCAAGATTTCTTCAAGTCTGTCGGATTTGGGCTCCGAGCGGTTTGACGAGGTTCGCCGCGTTGCGGCTAAACAAGCACGTTACGCGGCCGATACCGCAAAGCAAAACCCGGTTGCCACCCTCGCCATCGTAGCAGGGGCAGCATTGTTGATCGGTCTCTTCTCACGCCGTTAATTTGAAGGATCAGCATCATGGACGATATAGCCGATGCAATTCAAAGTGAGGCCGACAAGGCTCGCCTGAAAAGCGAGATCGCCCAGTTGAAACGCGATCTTGCTGCAATAACGAAAACGCTGGCGGATAAGGGAGCCAGGGTTTTCGATGACCTTACCGAAGATGATGACGATGAAGACTATTCCTCGACCGCGCACACAATCCGGCGGCGAGGTATTCAAGCTGCCGGAGCAATCGGTCATCAGGCCAAACGGATCGGTGACATTCCGACCCAAAATTCAATTTCGACATTGGTAATGATCGCCGGTCTCGGCGTTATCATCGGAATGCTGGCAAGCCGGCCCTAGTGCCGGGTTCATATGACAGGCAAACTTTAACGAACCTGATCGAGCAGGCGCTTGCATTCAAGAAGATCAAACAATGTTTCCTGCAACAGAGCGCGATTATCTTTCGACAAGCGCTTGCCATCGGCAGCTACAGGCCCTTCATCATCGCCCTTGATCAATCCGAACAGGCGGCGCCCATGTGGCGCCGCTTTTGGCGCGCCCATAACAGCGGCTTCTTCATCAGCATCAGCCCTGCTCTGTTCTGCCGCCAAGGCTTCTTCCTGGCGTGCATGAGCCTGTTTCTGCTGACTGATCGTCTCTGCCGCAGCAATATCACCACTGCCAAGAGCTATGATGAATTGCGTGCCGTTCTCGCGCAGAAGACGCTGAACGCCCTTGATCGTATAACCCTGATCATAAAGAAGATGACGGATGCCCTTGAGCAGATCGACGTCGAGCGGACGGTAATAACGTCGTCCACCGCCCCGCTTCATTGGCTTGATATGCGTGAATCTGGTTTCCCAAAAGCGCAGGACGTGCTGTGGCAAATCCAGATCTTCGGCAACTTCGCTGATGGTTCTAAATGCGTCGGGACTCTTGTCCATGATTCCACCTTTGAGCCAAAGCGTTACTGCACCCTTTGCGCCAGATAGTCCAAGCCTTGCTTTCGCAAGGTCCCAATCCATCCTTATTTTCGCATCGGCTTACTCGAAAACCGGATTCCACTTTTGGCCGATGCTACAGCGCATGGTGCGTTAAGGAGAATTCTGATTCGACGTGTATTTCAGCGGTTTATCAGCAATTTTTCAAGCTCAGTCCGAGATCGGCCCACAGCAATCTCGTCCAAGCATGCATGATAGTACCGATCAGGCCGACTTTTTCTTCCGGGTTTGATGCGAACGCAAAATGCGCTGCTTCAACACATTGGACGCCTTGAATGTCATGACGCGACGCGGCAGGATCGGAACCTCCTCACCTGTTTTCGGGTTGCGCCCGATCCGTTCATTCTTGTCCCGGACCTGAAATGTCGCAAAAGACGACAGTTTTACGGTCTCGCCGCGGACGATTGCATCACAAACCTCGTCAAGAATGGTTTCGACAAGTGACGCTGACTCGGTGCGTGAAAGCCCTACCTTGCGATAGACTGCTTCAGCCAGATCAGCGCGCGTAATGGTTTTACCCCCCATACGATCTCAAAGCTCTCGTTTTATTGCAAAACTATCGGTGACAGCGGAAGTTATAGGATGAAAACTGATCGGGCAAGCAGGATGGGGAACTTCGTTACCTAATCTGCCAACCCAACCGGATTACTACCAACGTAGCAGAACTGCACCCCACGTAAAGCCCCCACCCATGGCTTCAAGCAGCACAACATCACCCTCTTTGATTCGACCGTCCGAAACAGCCGTCTCAAGCGCTAAGGGTACTGAAGCAGCAGAAGTATTTCCGTGTTGGTCAACGGTTATGACGACCTTTTCGGAAGGCAAATCCAGCTTCTTTGCGGTGGCATCGATAATGCGCTTATTGGCCTGGTGTGGAACAAACCAATCGATATCCGCTGCTGTAATTCCTGCATCGGAAAGCGATGCTTCAATAACATCCGTGACCATGCCCACGGCATGTTTGAAAACCTCGCGGCCCTCCATGCGAAGGTGACCAACAGTCTGCGTCGAGGACGGTCCGCCATCGACATACAACTTTTGCTTGTGGGAACCGTCCGACCGGAGATTGGCTGTCAGTATGCCACGGTCAGAGGTCAAACCGCGTCCTTCATTGGCCTCAAGAATCAGAGCACCAGCGCCATCCCCAAAGAGCACGCAGGTGGTGCGGTCATTCCAATCCAGGATGCGCGAAAATGTTTCAGCGCCTATCACCAGAACACGCTTGGCCATGCCACCGCGAATATAGAGATCGGCTGTTGTAACAGCATAGACAAAGCCGGAGCATACAGCCTGCATATCGAAGGCAAACCCATGGGTCATGCCAAGACGGGCCTGAATGTCGACAGCGGAGGCTGGAAACGTATTGTCCGGCGTGGATGTTGCCAGAATGATGAGATCAATATCGTCGGGTGTCATTCCCGCATTGTCGAGCGCAGCACGAGCCGCTGCTTCGCCCAGCGTTACAGTTGTCTCGCCCTCGCCTGCAATATATCGCTGACGGATGCCTGTACGCTGTACGATCCATTCATCAGTGGTTTCGACAACGCCTTCAAGATCGGCATTTTTTACCAGACGAGCCGGCTTGGCCGACCCTATCCCTTTGACAACGGAGCGGATCATTTAATTTCCTGTTGGTCTATTTCAACGTCCGCCTCGGCATCACCCTCACCTTTGAAGGCAACACCGACCGGGCTCTTGTGAAAGTGGCTCAGATCGGCAGCAATCTTATCCAGCAACCCATTCTTGGCCATGTCGTAACCTACGTCTATGGCAGCAGCAAAGCCGAGAGCATCCGTGCCGCCATGGCTCTTGATAACAATTCCGTTCAACCCGAGAAACACGCCGCCATTGGTCTTGCGCGGGTCGAGCTTCTCCCGCAGGCGGTCAAACGCGCCCTTGGCGAAAATATAACCGATCTTTGCCATCAGCGTGCGGCTCATGGCTTCGCGAAGATATTGGGCAAACTGTTTTGCCGTGCCTTCCGCTGCTTTCAACGCGATATTACCGGTGAAACCTTCAGTCACAACGACATCAACGGTGCCCTTGCCAATATCATCGCCTTCAACGAAGCCGTAATATTCCAGGCTTGGCAAGGGTATCTCACGCAGGATGCGCGCTGCATCCTTCACATCGTCCTGGCCTTTGATCTCCTCAACGCCAACATTCAAAAGACCAATCGTCGGGCGCTTGATCTCGAACAGCGCGCGCGCCATGGCAGATCCCATGACGGCATAATCAACAAGCTGCTGGGCATCAGCACCAATGGTTGCACCAATGTCCAGAACAATGCTTTCGCCGCGAAGTGTTGGCCAAATGCCTGCAATCGCCGGCCTTTCAACACTTGCCATCGTACGCAGGCAAAATTTTGACATGGCCATCAGAGCACCGGTGTTGCCTGCTGAAACGCAAACATCCGACTCGCCCGTCTTGACCGCTTCAATCGAACGCCACATGGATGACTTCCAGCGGCCATTGCGTAAGGCCTGACTTGGTTTTTCATCCATCCGTACCGAGACATCGCAATGATGAAACGTGGACGCTTTGGACAAGGCTTGATGCTTTGCCAAGAGCGGCTGAACTTCTTCTTCGCGCCCGAAAATCACAAAGTGGATATCGGGGTGGCGCTCCAGCGCCGTCGCCATGCCGGGAACTACGATCTCAGGACCGAAATCGCCGCCCATGGCGTCAATAGAAATTCTAATCACTCTTGATTGTCCTGTCCTGTTCAGTTCTTAATGTTTTTTGAAAAGACTCGGCGAAAATAGCCATTTTGCTCGCAGACACAACCGGATTCTAATCGCAACCGGCTTGCTGGCGACAATAATCGTCAAGTTTCCCCTCACACCTTCATTGAATTTGCACGCGGGCGAACAAAATCGTCACGGATATGCCAATCAAGTTTTTTGTTTCCAGTCTTTCAAGCCAGCAAATGGATTGATGGGCTTTTCCTCGGTTCCTTCCGTGCCAAACGTTACCTCCACTGGCGGGGCGGCTTCCGCCTCGGGCTTACGCGGGTAAGGGTCGATTGCCAACTCGAAAAACTCCTCGGCGATAGCTCCAGCATCCAGACTATCGCCAGAAAATGTCTCCGGTATGTCCGGACCATCGGCGCTGATTATCAACTCACCATTCTCATCGAGCGGCAGGCGGGCCAGGCGCGAGTCCTGCGGAACGAAAAGGCTATCAATCTCCGCATCGATTTTCGCGTCGATAGGCTCAAGGGTAACCACGCAGGATTGAACAATATCGGCCTTAACCCTGCCGCGAATACGGATACCGTCCTTCTTCCAAGGAACGATCTGCAAATCTGCCTTGAAGGATTTTACATCCTCGAGTTCGTGAAAATCGCGCAACGCATCGCGCTCTTTGCTGTCCGCTTCGATTTTAATTGTCAGGCCCTTTTGCGGCAATCGCTTGACCTGAACCGGAAAACTCAAAGCCCCATCCATTTTTCTAGCCATTGAGGTCTCCTTAATCTCTCTGTCCGGGCAGCGTGGTCGCGGCATCGGGAAATATAACTTTTCCACTCGCCAAAACGTCGTCTGGCTGCGTTTCCAGCAGTAATACCACCTGTTCCACGTAAATTGCCAGCGCCACGCCGCCGCCAATCCAATCAGCACTATCTGGACGTATATTGCGCGCCAGGGCAGTTGCCAGCTCGGTCTGATCGTTGTTTTCGAGCGCCTTATCATAAGACTCGACACGGCCATAAAACATTCGCGCAAGTTTCTTCATGCGTTTTGGCACACCGGAATCGCCAATTCCGAGTTCTCTCAACGAATGATCAACATCGCGGAAGAACTCATCGGTGACTTCCTGCCCGATTGATTTCAACGCGTCATTCCTGCCCTTGATGCGCCGGATAAACAGGAAAATGTGCAAAGACAGCATTTCATAGCGGCCTAAGGGTGAATCGGGCACGCCAATGTCCGAATAAAAATAGGGCTGCCGCGCCGCCGCCACGATTGTTTCGTAGATGGCAATCGTTATCGCCTCATTTGCCTTGGCCTTGCGGCTGAATAAACTGAGAATCATTAATTGGGCTTTCGCTTGAACCGGGGACACAACACGAGTCGCGTGTTGCATCGGACTTCAAGGTGGTTTACCGAAGTTCTGCGGGCAGCGAAAGACTTGCGCCCACTTTGAAATGGAGATGTCGTTGCTGCAGCGGATTTTCAAGACCCATAGTTCACGCGGATATTTTCTCGCGGGAACTTTCGTTTTGGCTACAGGACTTGCCGGTTGCAATACCGCAAGCCTCAATCCTTCGGAAACATTGAGCCAAGGCTATGTCCTCGACGAGAAGACGCTTGAGTTCGTTCCTGTCGGATCAAGCCGCGAACAAGTCATTCTCTCGCTCGGCAGCCCGTCGACAACCGCGACCTTCGACAATGAAGTATTCTACTATATTTCACAGAAGCGGCACCGCAGCGTGGCTTTCATGCAGCCCAAGGTTACGGACCGGCGCATCCTTGCTGTCTACTTTGACAAGGATAGCAAGGTTTCCAGCATCGCCAATTACGGCCTGCAGGATGGCAAGGTTTTTGACTTCATCAGCAGAACCACACCGACAGGCGGTAAAGACCTGACCTTCCTCGGCCAGCTACTGCAAGGTGTAGGCAAGGCTCCGCCATCTCTTGGCGGTGGCGGACCAACCGGTCAATAGAATTTCAAGCAAACAAAAACCCGCGAAACAGCATGTTTCGCGGGTTTTTTATTATCAAGATTTGAAGCGGTTCAAATCAAAGCTAGCCGTGTGCGAGCACCGCAAGCAAAAGCAAAGCCACGATATTGGTGATCTTGATTGCCGGGTTGACGGCTGGACCGGCAGTATCCTTGTAAGGATCACCGACGGTATCACCCGTGACAGATGCCTTGTGGGCATCGGAGCCCTTGAGGTGCCGGACACCGTCCTTATCGACAAAACCGTCCTCGAAGGACTTTTTCGCATTATCCCAAGCGCCACCACCGGAAGTCATCGAGATGGCCACGAAGATGCCATTGATGATCACACCCAGAAGAGAAGCGCCGAGCGCAGCAAAAGCTGAAGCCTTCGAACCGGAAATGAGCAGCACGCCGAAATAAACGACGAGCGGCGCAAGAACCGGCAGGAGTGACGGGATCACCATTTCCTTGATGGCAGCACGCGTGAGGATATCCACCGCGCGGGCGTAATCCGGCCGCTCAGTGCCTGCCATGATGCCGGGCTTTTCGCGGAACTGGCGACGAACCTCTTCGACAACAGAACCCGCTGCACGCCCAACAGCGGTCATCGCAATACCACCGAAGAGGTAGGGGATAAGACCACCGAAGATCAGGCCGGCCACCACATAGGGATTGGACAGCTCGAACGATACTGCGCCGATTCCCTTGAAGTAAGAGAAAGCAGTTGATCCAGCCTTATCGGCCTCAGCAATGAAGAACTTCAAATCATTGGAGTAGGCAGCGAAGAGGACAAGCGCACCCAGACCTGCCGAGCCAATGGCATAGCCCTTGGTGACAGCCTTCGTTGTATTGCCGACCGCATCCAGCGCGTCAGTGGATTTGCGAACCTCCGGATCAAGACCGGCCATTTCGGCGATACCACCGGCATTGTCGGTAACAGGACCAAATGCATCCAGCGCAACGATCATGCCAGCGATGCCGAGCATGGCAGTGACCGCAATACCCGTCCCAAACAAACCGGCCAGCTGGTAGGTCCAGATGATACCGCCAACAATAACCAATGCCGGCAGAGCAGTCGATTCAAGCGATACGGCAAGACCCTGGATCACATTCGTTCCGTGACCCGTGACCGAAGCCTGAGCGATTGAATTGACGGGGCGTTTGTTGGTCCCGGTGTAATATTCGGTAATCACGACGATCAGCGCCGTGACAACCAGACCAAGAATTCCGCAATAAAACAGATTGAGCCCTGTAATGCTCTGGCCGTCTACCGTACCAACCTCACCCCAACCGATAGTTGCCCACGTCGCCAATGCAAGACCGACAATGGACAGAAGACCTGTCACGATCAGCCCCTTATACAAGGCGCCCATGATGGAATTATTGGCTCCAAGCTTGACGAAGAAAGTACCCGCAATTGAAGTGAGGATACAGGCCCCACAGATCGCCAGCGGGTAGAGCATGACACTGCTCAATACTGGCGTTGCTGCAAAGAAGATCGCACCGAGAACCATTGTCGCAACAATCGTTACCGCATAGGTTTCAAACAGGTCAGCGGCCATACCAGCGCAATCGCCGACATTATCGCCAACATTATCGGCGATGGTTGCCGGGTTGCGTGGATCGTCTTCCGGAATACCGGCTTCAACCTTGCCAACAAGATCGCCGCCGACATCCGCACCCTTGGTGAAAATACCGCCGCCGAGACGCGCAAAGATAGAGATGAGCGAAGCCCCGAAGCCCAGCGATACCAGTGCATCGATGACTGTGCGGTCTGCCGGGGAATAGCCGAGAAGGCCTGTCAGCACCCAGTAATAGACTGCAACGCCAAGCAGAGCGAGGCCCGCAACCAGCATGCCGGTGATAGCACCGGATTTGAACGCGATCTCAAGCCCTGCTGCCAGGCTGCGCGAAGCCGCCTGTGCCGTTCGCACATTCGCGCGAACCGAGACGTGCATGCCTATGAAACCTGCCAGACCCGAGAGCACCGCTCCAATGAGGAAGCCGATAGCGGCTGTACCTGTAAGCAGGAACCAGACCGCTATGAATACGACCACGCCGACAATGGCGATCGTGGTATATTGACGTGTGAGATATGCCTGTGCGCCTTCTCGAATTGCACCGGCGATTTCTTGCATGCGCGCATTGCCCTGGTCCGCAGCAAGCACCGATTTGGTAGCTAGAACCGCATAGACGATGGACAGCAGACCGCAGGCAATGACCAAAAACAGTATTGTCATGCCACTCCCTCAGATTTGACCGGAAAACCCCTCCCCGGGTCAGGTTCAGTACGGCACACGCAGCTGCCAGGCCGGCAGAAACGCGACCGCATGTGTAAGGAGTAACGAAGCAAATGCGAAAACGTCAAGGTCTTTCGTATCCGGATCAAAACGATAGACCAAAGTAGGGATTGCTGGCAGGGAAATGGCGCGGCAATCTATGTTGGGAAATGGCTAGGAAGGGTATCCATTAGCGTGATCTACAATGAACGGATCAAACTATTTGCTACATTCCTGAATAGTGTGGGTGTCGCGATATTGGCTGTAGGAGGATTGGCACCCCTGATAACCAGCCTCAACGGGCAAACCGGCCCGACATTATTTATTTCTTTTATGAGCGCCGTTTGTTTTCTGACTGCTATTGCCTTACATAGCAAGCCGCTTCCTGAAGAGGATGAAACAGTGACAACCTTACAAATGATCTCATTTATGATTATGCCTGCGGCTGGCCTGTTGCTCGCAGGTGCTGTCTTTTTATATGACTGGAGATATCCGGCAAAGCATCAGCATCGCCGCGATATGAAGTAGTCAGCGTTTCGGGCTTTTGACGCCCTTGCTCTCGCCTCGAAGCTCAAAAGCAAGACGATCCAGAACGGCATTCACCAACTTCGGCTCATCTTCCGAATAGAATGCCTTGGCGATGTCGACATATTCCGAAACGATAACGGCAGTTGGCACATCGGCCTTGCCGCGAAGTTCCCAAATTCCGGCACGCAAAATAGCGCGCAATGTGGAATCAAGTCGCGATAGCGGCCAGTCTTCGGTCAATGCCTGCCTGATCATGGGATCAAGTATCGTTTGATCGGCCACAACGCCGGATACAATACCTCTGAACCATTGCGGGTCAGCATCCAGATATTGCTTTCCGTCTACTTCCTTGCCAAGCCGATGCGCTTCATATTCAGCAACAACTTCCAGCACGCCGGTTCCGGCTACATCCATCTGATAAAGCGCCTGTACAGCTGCAAGCCGCGCAACGCCACGCTTGTTTGCGGTCTTTACCGCCGGGGTCTGTCCATCGTTAGAGTTGACCATGGTTCAGGCTCCGAGCTTATCCTTGAGGGCAATCATTGTCAGCGCTGCGCGGGCGGCAAAGCCACCCTTATCCTTGTCTTCGCGGCGCGCGCGAACCCAAGCCTGTTCCTCGTTTTCAACAGTCAGGATTCCATTGCCAATGGCGATGCTTTCAGCCACAGCCAGATCCATCAGAGCCCGGCATGATTCATTGGCGACGATATCAAAATGGTAAGTCTCGCCGCGGATAACGGTGCCAAGCGCTACGAAGCCATCATATTTCTTGCCGCCATCTTCGGCACCATCAAGGGCAAAAGAAATGACGGCGGGCACTTCAAGCGCGCCTGGAACAGTCACAACATCATAGGTCGCATTGGCTTCATCCAGCGCAAGCTTGGCGCCGTTCAGCAATGCATCGGACAGTTCTTCATAGAAACGTGCTTCCACAATCAGTAGATGTGGCGCACGCGCCTTGTTTTTGGACATGCTCGCTCCAGGAATTTTGATCGGCTAAGGCCGATTGTGTCGTCCCAGATCGCTATACGCCCTTACGGGCGCAAAGTGGCGATCTGGCTTTTGTTTGTCGCATCGGATGATCCGAAAACCGGATTCCACTTTTCGGTTCGATGCTTTAGGCTGATTTAGGATATTCTGCAAGTCGGGCAGCATATCGAGCCATCTGATCAATCTCGATATTAATTCTGTCTCCGACCTTGCGGTCGCCCCAGGTGGTAACTTCCAGTGAGTGACGGATGAGGAGAACGTCAAACTCATTGCCATTCACCGCGTTGACCGTCAGCGACGTGCCATCGAGCGCCACGGAGCCTTTTGGCGCAATGAAGCGTGCAAGGTGTTCCGGGACACGCAAGGTAAAGCGAACAGCATCGCCCTCCTCTTCACGCTTGATCAGGTCAGCCATGGCATCTACATGGCCTGAAACGAGATGACCACCCATTTCATCGCCAAGCTTTAGCGAGCGCTCCAGATTGATACGCGTGCCAGTCTTCCAATCGGCAATGCTGGTCAGGCGTAGCGCTTCTTCCCACGCTTCAACCTCAAACCAGCGGGCATTGGAGCCTTTTTCCGGCAATGTTGTTACGGTCAGGCAAACACCCGAACAGGAAATGGATGCGCCGATCTCGATCGTCTCGGGATCGTAATTGGTTTCAATACGCAGTAATACACCTTCATTAAGTGGCTTGATCTGTCCGACCTTGCCAATATCGGTAACAATTCCCGTGAACATTCGCGGCTCCTTAAAGCGGTCTTACATACTCGCTGTAGCGGTCGTCGCCGAAGCGGGATTCGTACAACAGCTTGAATTCATGAGCCATATGGGAGCGCAGGTCGGGGGCTGCAACCCCACCCTCGCCAAGCTCCACGGGACCTTCAAACAGCACGATGCGGTCAACCAGTTTTTCTTCGAGGAACGAGGCAGCCACCACTGCCCCGCCCTCGACGATCAATGTCGAAATGCCTTGCGCGGCAAGATCATCCATCAATTCCGGGAGAGCTGTTGTTCCGCAATCGGTTTCAGTTGCTAGAATTTTGCATCCTGCTGCAATGAGCGCTTGCCGTTTGGCAGGGTCCGCATCTGCTCTGGCGGCAATCCACACCGGTACAGTTGCAGCTGTTTTAACCAACTCGCTGTCCATGGGAATCCGCAGATGGCTGTCGAGGACAATCCTGATCGGCGAGCGATGTTCCAGCCCAGCCAAGCGGCAGGTCAATTGCGGGTTATCCGCGAGCACAGTTCCGATGCCAACCAGGATGGCGTCAGTCTCGGCACGCATGACATGCGCCTGTGCTCTGGAAATGGGACCACTTATCGCTATTTGACCCTCACCTTTCCTCCCGATGAATCCATCGGTAGAAAGCCCAAGTTTTAGAGTCGCTTCCGGGCGTTTCCTGGAAGATCGAATCAAGTATCCGGCCAGTTCATCAACTGCTTCTTCGGCAAGCACACCCGTTACTACCTCAATGCCCGCATCCCGCAAAATAGCGTAGCCTTTGCCGGCCACCCGATCGTCAGGATCATTCGCGGCCGATACAACGCGGGTTATGCCCGCAGTGACCAGCGCATTGGCACAGGGCGGCGTTTTGCCGTGATGAGCGCAAGGTTCAAGCGTAACGTAAGCTGTTGCGCCGCGTGAATGTTCGCCTGCTTCAAGCAAGGCCTGCGTTTCCGCATGGGGACGTCCGCCAATTGCCGTGACACCGCGCCCGACAATGACATTGTCCTTGACGATAAGCGTGGCGACAGAAGGATTGGTGCCGGTCAGTCCATGATGGCGGCGCGAAAAACGAATAGCCGCAGCCATATAGCGGCGATCAAGTGCAGTTGCTGCCATGGGGATCAATCGTCCTCAATCGGGCCAGTTGCGATATCGCTCGCGGTAATTTCATCGATGACGTCATGGAAGTCCTTGGCTTCGCTGAAATTGCGATAAACCGAGGCAAAGCGGATATAGGCAATGTCATCAATGCCTTTGAGCGCGTCCATGACAAGACGGCCAATCTCGTCGGAGCTTACTTCCGGTTCACCCGAGCTTTCCAACTGGCGTACAATGCCCGAGACAGCCCGCTCAACCCGTTCCTGATCCACCTCACGCTTGCGCAAGGCGACTTCGACGGAACGCATAAGCTTATCCCGGTCGAATGGAACGCGGCGGCCGCTTTTCTTGATGACGGAAAGATCGCGCAACTGCACGCGTTCGAAGGTCGTGAACCTTCCACCACACACCGTGCAAATACGTCGCCTGCGAATGACAGCCCCATCCTCCGCAGGACGGGAATCTTTCACTTGAGTATCTTCAGACTGGCAATATGGACAACGCATCGAGGAACTTTCCGAAGATGATTCTGAAATCACCGCGAAGATAGTGTTTTTCGAAGCGAGATTAAAGCGCCTCGGCGAAACGCACTGTCAATGAAGTGCGTATCGCCAAGGCAAAACAGGCTTATTGGCCCAGATAGGAGTACATAGGGAAGCGGTCAGTCAGGGTAATAACCTTCTGCTGAACTGCCTTTTCCACAGCTGCATTGCCCTCATCGGAATTGGCGACTTTCAAGCCATCAAGCACTTCCGAGATGAGATTACCGATTTCGGTGAACTCTGCTGCACCAAATCCGCGCGTAGTGCCTGCTGGCGTTCCAAGACGGACACCAGACGTGACGAATGGCTTTTCCGGATCGAAAGGAATGCCGTTCTTGTTGCAGGTGATGTTTGCGCGGCCAAGTGCCTGTTCCGCCCGCTTGCCGGTTGCATTCTTTGGACGCAGATCTACGAGCATAAGATGGTTGTCTGTACCGCCGGAAACGATGTCGAGGCCGTTCTTTTTCAATGTAGCGGCCAATGTCTTGGCATTGTCAGCAACGTTTTGTGCATAGACCTTGAATTCAGGCTTGAGCGCCTCGCCGAAGGCAACTGCCTTTGCAGCGATGACGTGCATCAAGGGCCCCCCCTGCAAACCGGGGAATACGGCTGAATTCATCTTCTTCGCAATATCCTCGTCATTGGTGAGGATCATGCCGCCGCGAGGGCCGCGCAGTGATTTATGCGTGGTGGTGGTAACAACATGGGCATGCGGTATCGGCGAAGGGTGAACACCGGCAGCGACCAGACCGGCAATATGAGCCATATCAACCATCAGATAGGCACCGACGCTATCGGCAATCTTGCGGAACCGCTCCCAATCCCAAATGCGGGAATAGGCAGTACCACCAGCAAGGATCAGCTTCGGCTTAGTTTCCTGTGCCTGCTTTTCAATGGCATCCATATCCAGCAAATGATCGTCCTGACGAACGCCATAGGAAACGACCTTGAACCATTTTCCGGACATGTTGACCGGAGAACCGTGGGTTAAGTGACCGCCGGAATTCAGATCCAGGCCCATAAATGTGTCGCCGGGCTGCAACAGGGCCAGAAACACGGCCTGGTTCATCTGGCTGCCGGAATTAGGCTGCACATTGGCAAAATTGCATCCAAACAGTTTCTTGGCGCGTTCGATAGCAAGTTCTTCAGCAATATCAACGAACTGGCAGCCGCCATAATAGCGCTTGCCCGGGTAGCCTTCGGCATATTTGTTGGTCATGATCGAACCCTGCGCTTCAAGAACAGCGCGCGACACGATATTTTCCGATGCAATCAATTCGATTTCATGGCGCTGACGGCCCAGCTCTTTGCGGATCGAGCTGAAAATTTCCGGATCGATATCTTCGAGCGATGCGTTGAAAAATGTATCTGCATTCGACATGGTGCCTGAACCCTCATTTGCCATTTGGATATTCGTGGGTAGTTGCCGCGCATTATCATACTTAAATGGCAGAGGCCAATGGCCGATGGACGAAAACCAATGGTTTGAAACCGCCATCATAAAAAAGACCGCTACTAGCGGTCTTTTTCAATTCTCAGTCAGACAGAATTAGGTGTTGGTGCCGATCGACAGGGCTTTCTGACCATCCATCTCGTAAATATCGTCACGCAGGTGAACAACGCCGTCACCCGTGGACCATGCCGACACGTAGACGAAATGCACGGGAACAGGGTTAGTCACGGCAATCGGTGTGTTGACGCGGGAGGCAATTGTCGCCTCCATTGTCTGGCGATCCCAGCCCGGGGTGTCACGCAGCAGCCAGACATTGAGATCGCGTACGTTCTGAATGCGGACACAACCTGACGAGTCGAAACGCATCAGCTTGTTAAACAGGCCCTGCGAGGGCGTGTCATGCATATAGACCGCATAGGGATTTGCGAAGTTGATCTTGGTCGAGGACATGGCGTTAATCTTGCCTGGATCCTGACGGAACATCAGCTTGACAGCATCGTCGGTTGACCAGTCAACGCTCTCCGGCGAAACTTCCTCGCGGGTGCGTTCGTCAAACAGGCGAATTTTGTTCTTCTCCAGATAGGTTGGGTCCTTACGCATCAGCGGAATGATATCTTTCTGGATAATCGACTTCGGCGCTGTCCAATATGGATTAAGGATGACCTCGTGAATCCTGGAGTCGAGGATGGGAGTCTGGCGATCAATCTTGCCGACAATGGCCGTGTGACGCTGGGCAACCCTGCCCGCTTCAACTGCTTCAATCTGCGCGGCAGGAATATTGACCATGACATAACGGGCGCCTTGATCCTCAGAAGCAAGCTTACGGACGCGCTCCAGATTTGTCTGCAACTGGCCGAGACGAACGTCAGCCGTAACGTTCATTGCTGCCAATGAATATTGGCCCATGACGCCGTCGGCGGGCAGACCATGGCGCGACTGGAAGCGCTTGACCGCCGCATCGACATACGTATCAAAAGAATTGGAAACGCCGGCGCTCTGCGAAAGATCACCCGCGATGATCAGGCGCTTGCGCATGACCGAAACGGCGGGATCGACCACGCCGAGCTGCATTTTCACATTGCCGGGGACGGTCGGCCAACCACCATTGCCGACAATCTGGCTATAGGTGTTGATGGCATTCTCGATGAAGGACACTGTTTCAGGACTGGCGATAGGCTGGAAGCTTGCGACCTTGCCACGGCTTGTCGAGCGCGCATCAAACTGATCATCCCAGTTGCCGCGTTTTGGAGCGGAGAGAATGTCACCAATATCGGATTGTTGCGCAAAGGCAGACGAAGCAACGGCCGCCATGCCTGCTGTTGCGACACCGGTCAAAAATGCGCGGCGGTCCAGCGCTGACGATCCAAATTTTTTCATGTTCTTGTCCAACCTGTTGGAAGCTTCGCAGTCAAGCTGCTCACAGCAATGCGCGCGAGCAGATATGGTTTCCAAAAATATCAGGAACATCGTTAACAAACATCAACTTTCCGCGAAGTATAGCGCGATTGTGATAATTACGCGATATGCGCCCATTGAGGCGATAATGATGCTGCACTGACTTGAGTATAGATCGTGCAGTTGCATTCCATTATGGCGGATTAATGACTTGGGCTAGAGCAGTCACCGAGATGCAGAACCTGTCTTAACTCGGCCCAAAGTCGAATTGCCCCCGCGTGAACTTCAAGTATTGTGAACCAATAGACAAAGCCCGCCTTTGCTGCGCGCAAAGCCGGGCTTTTGTTATTGCAGCTACCCCAAAATTACATGCGGTAGGCGATGCTGTCGTTCCAGAAGCGATCAAGACGCTGAAGTGCCTTGTTCATGGACTGGAATTCTTCAGCCTTTATGCCTCCAACATGCTCGATCGATGCAACGTGGCGCTCATAGAGGCCGGCAACCAGTTCGGCCACTTCAGAACCCTTCTCCGTGAGGCTGACGCGAACCGAACGACGGTCTGTGCGTGAGCGTTCGTGGGAGATAAAGCCGAGTTCGACCAGTTTCTTGAGATTGTAGGAAACGTTCGATCCCAGATAATAGCCGCGACTGCGAAGTTCTCCGGCTGTCAGTTCCGCATTGCCGATGTTGAAAAGCAGCAATGCCTGAATGGCGTTGATGTCACTGCGGCCATTACGATCGAATTCATCCTTGACTACATCAAGCAACCGGCGATGTAACCGCTCGACCAACTGAAGTGCTTCAAGATATAATGTACGCAATGCTGTGTCATTTACTGTAGAATGCGAGCTTGCGCCAGACTTTCTCTGTATGCTGTTCATAATACCTGCCTCACTGTTGTTTCGGTGTATTTTTCTCACCGTTGAGCAGACACTATCGAATACGCATAAAATTCGACTTAAAACATAGACTTAACAGTATCTTACCATCACAGAATCAATTTCTACCTTAATGAAGACTTACCGCCAGCATATTTTGAGAATTAGCGGATTGGCATGGCCTGCTGACGTTTCTGCAAAAACAGCACTATCCGGAAGACGATGTAAAGCAGTGCAACGCAGCCATGAATAATAGCAATTTGGGGCCTGTAAAAGAAGAACTCCGAGAATACTGTAAACATCAGCGTTTCGCCGAGTGCGGCGACAAACCAGATAACCGGCCCCCAAGACACCATCATCCAAAGACCGGTTGAAGCAACGGGATAAAGCATTGCCAGCGAAACGGAGGCGACTTTCCATTGCCATGGCATGAGGTCGAAGCGCCAGAGCAGCCCTTCATAATAGCCACTGATCTGCGCCCAGTAGCCTACCCCGGCGACAAGTGAGTAGATCGCTACAAGCCGCAGCAACCAGACAAAGCCTGTTTGGGCCATAGTCGGGTCGAAAGGCAAATGGGTGGGCTTGTCATTCATGTCAGTTGTAATTCCCGCTCGCCCAATGATGCAAAATAGGCATCGACCATTTCAGGCGTTATATCTTCGATTTTTGCGGGACTCCACACGGGCGAATTATCCTTGTCCACAAGAAGTGCCCTTACACCTTCATAAAAGTCGTGATTTTCAAGCATACGGCAAAGAATGCGGTATTCCATCTGCATGCACTGGTCCATATCAAGTTCGCGGCCCTCTTCTATCTGACGGAAACTGACATGCAGACTTGTGGGCGAGCGAGTCTTGATCAGATCAAGAAGTTTTTGTGCTTCTTCGCTGCCGTTCACCCCTGCGGCAGCAAGACGGATGAGACAACCGCTTAATGTTGGCGAGTCAAAGAGAACGCTTATCATGTCGCGCATTGCTTCGGGTGTTTCAAAGTCAGGATTGATCGTCTTGCCCTTTAACGCCTTTTCGGGATCACCCGACCGGATCAGGCTGCGTTTGAGTTTTTCCTTGTCTTCCGCCTTGATCGCATGGGTGGCAATACCGCTTTGCAGGCAGTCGCCCTGCTTGATTCTATTGCCGGTCAAAGCGAGATAAGTGCCGAAATGCTCCGGCAGATGCGGCAGGAAAGCACTGCCGCCGACATCCGGGAAAAAGCCGATGCCAACTTCGGGCATGGCAAAAGTGACGTTTTCCGTGACGACCCTATGCGAGCCATGCACCGAAATGCCAACACCGCCGCCCATGACAATGCCATCAATCAGCGAGATATACGGCTTGGGATAGTGTCTAATATAGGCGTTGAGTCGATACTCGTCGGCAAAGAAATCATAGAGCGGGGCACCGGAACGGCCAGCATGATAAACGGCGAGAATATCGCCGCCAGCGCAAAAGGCCCGTCCCTCGCCTTCAACTATAATGCAATGGACCGCCTCGTCGGTAGACCAGGCAATCAGCGCACGATGCAATGCACTGACCATAATCCGCGTCAGCGCGTTAAGCGCTTTTGGCCGCGTCAGGCGAACCAGACCAGCTTTGCCGCGCCGCTCAAATGCGATTTCACCCATCCCGCCAAAATCGATTTCCATGCATTTCTCCGTTATTTGCAAGCGAAGGTAGGAAACTCCGGCGGGGCGCGTCAATGGATGACGTGGTTCAGGACAAAGGTAGAGCTGGCAGCTTGGGCATTTGGTCCAAGAACGAGCCGCAATTTTGGGGTTATGCTATTGTGGCGATCCTGTTAAAACTATTCCAAACAGCAGGCAGAAAACATGAACAAGCATCCCGCATTTCAAAGGCACGCGCCAAGAACCGTTGATGAAATTACCCAGAGCCGCCGTTTGCGCCGCATGCGCAAGGCCGACTGGTCGCGTCGTCTGGTCCAGGAAAACCAGCTGACAGTCAATGATCTAATCTGGCCGATATTCCTTTGCGAAGGTGAGAACCGACGAGAAGACATTGCCGCCATGCCGGGCGTACAGCGTTTTTCAGTGGATATGGCTGTGCGTGAAGCAGAACGGGCCGCCAAGCTTGGCATTCCTGCCATAGCTACATTTGCCAATATTGCCGCTGATCTGCGCGACGATACGGGTTCAGGGATTCTTGACCCTGACAATTTGATCAACCGGGCTACGCGCGCGATCAAAGATGCCGTGCCTGAAATTGGCATGATTACCGATGTTGCGCTCGACCCGTTCACCAGCCATGGCCATGATGGTATTTTGCGCGACGGTATCATCATCAATGACGAGACTGTTGCTCAAATTACGCAAGGTGCAGTGCTGCAAGCTGCTGCAGGCGCCGATATTATTGCGCCATCGGATATGATGGATGGCCGCATTGGTGCCATTCGTGATGCCTTGGATCAAAATGGCTTTCAAGATGTCGCGATCATGGCCTATGCCACCAAATTCGCTTCGGCGTTTTATGGCCCCTACCGCGAAGCAATCGGCACGTCCGGTCGGCTGAAGGGCGACAAGAAAACCTATTATATCGACCCAGCCAACACCGATGAAGCGGTGCTCGAGGCAGAGCAGGATCTTGCCGAGGGCGCAGATTCGCTCATGGTAAAGCCCGGCCTGCCCTATCTTGATATTATCCGCCGGTTGAAGGACACATTTTCTGTGCCGACCTTCGCTTATCAGGTTTCGGGCGAGTACACGATGATCAAAGCCGCCGGCGCCAATGGCTGGATCGACGAAGAACGGGTGATGATGGAAACGCTGCTGGCTTTCAAACGCGCTGGCTGCGACGGCATTCTCACCTACTTCGCACCCATTGTTGCAGAACGATTGAAGGCTGGCGCTTGAATTTATCTGCCTGAATTCCCAATTTCAGGGTAATGGCCATTTGGCTATCACTTGAAAACAGGAACCAAAATGAACGCGAAAACCCTTGATGGCGAAATAATTACTGATCGTTTCGACGATTGGCGCTTGTATCAGGGCGTGCGCACCAGCCGCATATTTGCCTTCCTGATCGACTATGCGATCGTGTTTCTGCTTTGCATTCCGGTAGCTATCCTCGTTTTCATTCTGGGGATCGCGACGCTGGGCCTTGGTTGGATGCTTTACGGCATAATGTTTCCAGCTGTTGCCCTGATTTATATTTACGGCACCCTTGGCGGACCGCGTCAGGCTACCAAAGGTATGCAGATGATGGGGCTGAAGCTTGAACGCCTGGATGGCGGGAAAGTGGACGGACTGCTCGCAATCGTTCATACTGTGCTCTTCTGGGGCCTCAATGTCGTGTTGACCCCATTTATTCTGCTCGCAACCTTCTTCCTTGACCGCAAACGTACATTGCATGACCTTCTGCTCGGAACGGTTGTCGTCAGGGCATATAATTAAACATTGAAGGCTCCCGTCCGGGAGCCTTTCTTCTTCGGCATTGAAATGATGAACAGACACAAATCCGTTGCTGTAGCAGCTGCCCTGCTCGTTTTGTCAGGCGGCGTGAGCTATGCAGCTTCGCCTGCGGGAAAATTCTGCGGCGAAGTTATTTCCTATGGCGATTACCAGGATATCCAAACCAATCTGAGCGTGGACCGTGACGGGCGAATTACCGGGACGTATAAAATAGATGGGTTGGCCGGACGCACCGATGGCAATATCATCGAAAAAGATCAAACCAGCCCGACAGACCGCACGCTGATTTGGACGGACAAGGATGGCACGGGCCTCGTCTCTTTACATTTCAGCAGCGATTATCAAAGTTTCAAAGCGGCGTGGGGTGGTTCAACCAATGGCCGTTTCGATCCGCCCATCCATTCATGGAGTGGGTCACGCTGCCCCGAAAGACCCGTGCACTGATACGACACACGCGACATTCACTCTGCAATGCAATATAATTGAATTGACGTTTTAGGCGGTCATACGATTCTATAGTTGTTACAGAGTGTGCCAGGAACTTGGATGACCCATCAACCGCAGCAATCACCGCAGTTTTTTCTAACAGCCCCCTCGCCATGTCCTTATCTTGAGGGACAGCTTGAACGCAAGGTATTTACCCACCTTGTGGGCGGGCGAGCGAGCGAGCTGAATGATCTGCTGACTCAAGGTGGCTTTCGGCGCTCGCAAAACATCGCTTACCGGCCAGCCTGCGAGAATTGCCGGGCATGTGTTTCCGTGCGCATTCTCGCCGGTGAGTTCACGCAGGATAAATCCATGCGACGTGTATGGAATCGCAATCGTGACCTGATCGGCAATATTCATCACGCCGAACCATCGACCGAACAATATTCACTGTTCAGGCATTATCTCAATGCGCGCCACAATAAGGGCGGCATGTCGGAAATGACCGTCCTCGATTATGCCATGATGGTGGAAGACACCCACGTGCCCACCCAGATCATCGAATATCGCCGGCGCGGCCCCGATAGCTTCATTACGCAAAAGGGCGAAGGTGAACTGATTGCCGTGGCATTGACCGATATCATGGGTGACGGGCTTTCCATGGTTTATTCATTCTTCAATCCGGACCATACAAGCCGCTCTCTTGGCACCTTTATGATCCTCGACCATATTCAGCGCGCAGCTGCCGCAGGCCTGCCGCATGTGTATCTTGGATATTGGGTCGAGGGCTCGCGCAAGATGCAATATAAAATCCGCTACCAGCCGCAGGAACATCTGGGCATGAAAGGCTGGGAGCGCCGCGCACCCTGATCGGTACGCTGGACGGCAGCCTGTTCTACCGCTAGACAACGCGGCATAATTCAAATGAATCCCCCCGGAAATCTGCCGCATGTCCCAGCTTCACCTCGACCATCGCAAAGGTTTGCTCATCACCGGCATCGGAGGTCTGGTGCTTTCGGCAGACATTCCTTTGTTGCGCCTTGGCCAAGGGGAAACATGGTCAACGCTGCTGCTGCGCAGCTCGACAACCTTCATCTGCGCGCTCATCATTTGGGCCGTTTGGAATCTCGTCACCGGAAAGCGCCGAAAAGTCCTTCCGGGCAAGATCGGGTATCTGGTTGCAGCGCTGTATGGCTTGGCTTCAATCGCCTTCATGACTGCTGTTTATAATACGAAAACAGCCAATCTTGTTTTCATTTTGGCGTTCAACACCGTATTCGCTGCGCTTTTGTCCTGGGTATTTCTGAAAGAACGGCCCAAGGCGATCACTTTCATTGCCATGTTCCTGATGCTGATCGGCGTCGGAATCATCGTGTATGAAGGCTTATCGGCAGGTCATGTCTTCGGCGATTTGATGGGACTGTTATCGACGTTCATTCTCGCATCGGCCATCACGGTCACGCGCGCGTCCGGCAAGGATATGAGCTTTGCTGCAATGATGGGCACCGCAGTGCCTATAGCCGTTGCTGCATTCATGGTATCGCAAAATGGATTCAACGTCGCCGTTCCTGGCTGGATCATCTTCAACGGCGCGGTGGTCACCACAATCGCCTTCATCTGCCTCGCAACCGGCCCGCGCTTTCTTTCAGGACCGGAAGTCGCGATGTTTTATCTGCTTGAAACAGTGCTGACGCCCATCTGGGTCTGGCTGGTATTTTCCGAACGCCCAACCGACGCCACCCTTTTGGGTGGCATCATCATCATTTCTGCTTTAATCGGCCATTCGCTCTGGCAAATGGTCCACTCGCGCAGGCGAGCCCGGACGACGGCAATCCGCCATCCGATCTAGGGCCCGACTTACGAGAACTTGCCCGAGCGTGGGAAACCCTTTGGAACCATGCGGCCGGCCGTGGCGCGCGGGCCGACCCATTCCAAAAGCTCCAGTTTTCCACGCGTGAAGCTGCGGCCGGAAGCGTCCTGCCACGTCAATCCCTGCTCCATTGTGAAGATGCGGATATCGGAAACGCCACCATCCTTGTAGCGTTGCAGACGCACGCCCTTGCCGCGACCGAGCTCTGGTACATCGGCCAGCGGGAAGACAAGCAGCTTGCGGTTTTCACCAACAATGGCAACGCTATCGCCGATGACCGGCACGCAATGGCGCGCTTCGTCCGGAGACTTGACGTTCATCACCTGCTTGCCCTTGCGCGTATTGGCAATGACATCTGCTTCAGGAACGATAAAGCCATTGCCGACATGCGATGACAGGAACAGCTTACGCTCGGGATTGTGCACGAAAGCGGTGACAATATCCTGGTCGTTCTCCATATCGACGATGATGCGGATCGGCTCGCCATGACCACGCCCACCGGGAAGGCTGTTTGCACCGATGGTGTAGAACTTGCCGCCGGTAGTCAGAACGAGGATGCGGTCTGTTGTTTCAGCGTGGAATGCCAGCTTCAGCTTGTCGCCTTCCTTGAAGGTCAAAGTAGCAAAGTCTGCCAGATGCCCCTTCATGGCGCGCAGCCAGCCCTTTTCCGACACGACGACCGTCACCGGCTCGCGCTCGATCATGGCGTGATGAATGTCGGTCAGGTCATGTGTCGGCGCATTGGCGAAGGTTGTGCGACGCTTGCCAACCAAGGTCTCCGGTCCATACTTCTTTTGCATTTCAGCGATCTGCCACGAAATCGTCTGCCATTGTTTTGGCTCTGATCCCAGCAATTCCTCGATCTGCTTCTTTTCGGCGCTCAATCCGTCAAATTCTTTGCGGATTTCAAACTCTTCAAGCTTGCGCAAGGAGCGCAGGCGCATATTCAAGATAGCTTCCGCCTGATTATCGGTGAGTTCGAAGCGGCGGATCATCTCCTGCTTCGGTTCGTCCTCCTCGCGGATGATGCGGATAACTTCATCAATATTCAGATAGGCGATGAGCATGCCGCCCAGAATTTCGAGACGCCGCTCGATTTCACCAAGGCGATGGCGCGAGCGGCGAATAAGCACTTCCTTGCGATGTTCGAGCCACTGCTTAAGCACCTCACGCAGGGAAAGAACGTTCGGCACCTTGCCTTGCGACAGAACATTCATATTGAGCGGAAAGCGCGTTTCAAGTTCGCTCAGCTTGAACAGCGACTCCATGAGAATGTCCGGATTGACGCTTCGGCTCTTGGGCTCAAGCACAAGGCGGACATCTTCAGTCGACTCATCGCGTACGTCATCCAGCAATGGCAGCTTCTTGGCGATCAGGAGTTCCGCGATCTTTTCAATGAGCCGTGACTTTTGAACCTGATAAGGGATTTGGCCAATGACGATGTTCCACGTGCCTCGGCCCTGATCTTCCGTTTCCCAGCGGGCACGCAGACGAAAACCGCCACGGCCGGTTTTATAGGCTTCAACAATTGCTTCCCAACTTTCGACAAGAATGCCGCCCGTCGGGAAATCGGGACCACGCACCTTGCAGGTAAGCAGGGCTTTAGGGTCGTCCTTCGCCAACGCTTCGATGGCCGCCCATTCCTCCGGGGAAGTCATGAGCTCTTCCACCGTCGCGTCAGGATGCTTGATCAGATGCAGTGCCGCAGCGCAGAGTTCCGATACGTTGTGCGGTGGAATCGAGGTGGCCATGCCGACCGCAATGCCCGACGAACCATTGGCAAGCAGGTTTGGAAAGGCTCCGGGAAGAACGATTGGTTCTTCGTCTTCCTCATTATAGGTCGGGCGGAAATCGACGGCATCTTCGGTAATGCCCTCTAGCAGCAGCATGGCAACGTCGGTCATGCGCGCTTCGGTATAACGCATCGCTGCCGGGTTATCGCCGTCAATATTGCCGAAATTCCCCTGCCCGTCGACCACGGGATAGCGTACGGCAAAATCCTGGCTCAAGCGAACGAGCGCGTCATAGATCGACTGGTCGCCATGGGGATGAAATTTACCCATGACCTCGCCGACGATTCGGGCGCATTTGGCATAGGATTGATCAGGCGACAGGCGCAGCAAACGCATGGCATGCATGATGCGGCGATGAACGGGTTTTAGCCCGTCCCGCACATCCGGCAAGGCACGATGCATGATCGTTGACAGAGCATAGGCAAGATAGCGCTCTTCCAGCGCTGCCTTCAGATCAACCGGTTCGACATTATCATCGCCATTGTCTGGCGGAATCAGGCTTTTTCCCATGTGAATGGACTATCAAGACAAGGATTCGCGGGCAAGCAATGATTCGCCCAGATCACAGGCTGATAGCCCCATAATCACCGTTCTGCTGAACAAAGCTTGCCTTCGAACGGCAAATCTGACTTTCTAGCGCCCGAATCGTAAATATTGCCGCTTGGTTGATGGCTGTCACAGTTTTGCCGCGCCTCATGCAATAGGTATGATCATTGATCTCAACAAGGAACAAATTATGCGTCCAAACCCTGTGAAGTCCGGCTTGCGTCTGCTGGCTGCAACCTCTGCTCTCGTTGTCGTATTTGCCGGTTCAGCCTATGCCATCGACGGAAACGCTGTCGCTGCGCGCCTGAAGGCTGTTTATACCGAACAGGGCGGTGTCCTTGAATACAGCAATGTTGAAACAAACGGCACGACAGTCGTGTTGAAGAATGCCAAGGTTTCAACAACAGGCATTAAAGAAACATTCAATGCCGGTGACGTCACGCTTTCCGATGTGAGCGACGTTTCCGGTGGTGGCTTCAAGGTCGGATCGTTGACGGTCCCCGATGTCAGCTTTTCTCCTGAAGGCGAAGACAAGGGAACAATTAAGCTGGAAGGCATAGCGTTTGAAGGGATCACCCTTCCGGCGGAAGGCGCAACTGAGCCATTGGCAAAGTTTTTGCAGTATGAAAAAGCGGAAATAAAGCACGTCGCCTTTAATGCTAAAGGCAAGGATGTTTTCGTTGCCGACGCGCTTACCGCAACGATTTCCCCGCTGACTGAAACGTCACCTGTAGCTTTCACGACAAATGTTGAAAGCTTCAAAGCCGATCTGTCAGAAGTCGAAGATCCAAAGACCAAGGAAGCATTGACCGCTCTTGGTTATGAGACACTGACCGGGAAAATCGATATGAACGGCACGTGGAATGTTGCAGATGGCCGGTTGAACATCGAAAAGATGGATTTCATCACCGATGATGCTGGTACACTCGGCGTTAAGCTCGACATTTCCGGTTACACGCTGGACTTCATCAAGGGTCTGCAGGAAGCCACCAAGAATATGGAAGGCAAGCCTGACGACGCACAAGGCATGGCGATGCTCGGCCTTATGCAGCAGTTGAGCTTTACCGGCGCTTCGATCCGCTTTGAGGACGACTCAGTCACCTACAAGGCGCTCGACTATGTTGCCAAGCAGCAGAATGCCAAGCGCGAAGACCTGATCAATCAGGCAAAGGCAATCGTGCCAATGGCTGCGGCACAATTGGGCGATGCAGAATTCGCCCAGACACTCGGCACGGCAGTCGGCGAATATCTCGACGATCCAAAGACCCTCGAGATCAAGGCAGCTCCGCCAAAGTCAGTTCCATTCGCAATCATTGCAGCGGGCGGCATGGCCGATCCAAAGTCTCTGCTCAAGACACTCGGTGTTACGGTTATTGCGAACCAGTAATCCTGGCGATAAAATGAAAAAATCCCGGCAGCGATGCCGGGATTTTTGTTTGTCCAGAGTCGGTTAGAGAAGGTCTCTAAACTTCCTTCTTCACCGGGTTAAGACGGATATTCAGGTCGCGCAATTGCGCCTGCGAAACATCCGATGGAGCGTTCATCAGCAAATCATAGGCCTGCTGGTTCATCGGGAACATGGTGATTTCACGCAAGTTCTTCGCACCGACCAGCAGCATGACGATGCGGTCAACACCAGCTGCCATGCCGCCATGGGGCGGTGCGCCATACTGGAATGCACGATAAAGACCACCGAAGCGTTCTTCCACGGTTTCGCGTGAATGACCGACAGCTTCAAATGCTTTGACCATTGTATCCGGCAGATGGTTACGAATACCGCCCGAGGCAATTTCGAAACCGTTGCAAACCATATCATACTGGAATGCCTTGATCGTCAGAGGATCCTGATTTTCGAGCGCATCCATGCCGCCCTGCGGCATTGAGAATGGGTTATGGGCAAAGTCGATCTTCTTTTCATCTTCAAGCCATTCGAAGAAGGGGAAATCGACAATCCAGCAAAGCGCAAACTGGTCGCGGTCAACAAGGTTCAGCTCTTCACCAGCGCGCGTACGCGCAGCGCCTGCAAAGGACACGAACTTCTTAGGATCGCCGGCAACGAAGAAGGCTGCATCGCCATCATCAAGACCAAGCTGCACACGCAAGGCTTCCGTGCGTTCCGGTCCAATATTCTTGGCGAGAGGGCCTGCACCTTCAAGGCTTTCGCCTTCCTTGCGCCAGAAAATATAGCCAAGGCCCGGTTGGCCTTCGCTCTGCGCCCAAGAGTTCATGCGGTCACAGAATGCACGTGAGCCGCCGGTCTTGGCCGGGATAGCCCATACCTCGACTTTTGGGTCATTGGCGATCATGTTTGCAAAGACTTTGAAGCCTGAACCGGCGAAATGCTCGGTCACTGCCTGCATTTCGATAGGGTTACGCAAGTCCGGCTTATCGGAACCATATTTGCGCATGGCATCATCATAAGCGATGCGCGGAAATTCCTTGGTAACGCGCTTGCCTTCAGCAAATTCTTCGAAAACGCCGCGCAGAACCGGTTCCATGGTAGTCAGAACGTCGTTCTGTTCAACGAAGCTCATTTCAACGTCGAGCTGATAAAACTCGCCCGGCAAACGATCCGCACGTGGATCTTCATCGCGGAAGCAGGGTGCGATCTGGAAGTATCGGTCGAAACCGGACATCATGATCAACTGCTTATATTGCTGCGGCGCTTGCGGCAGAGCATAAAACTTGCCGGGATGAATACGGCTTGGCACGAGAAAGTCTCGCGCGCCTTCCGGCGAAGAAGCTGTCAGAATTGGCGTCGAGAATTCCGTGAAGTTGATCTCACTCATACGGCGGCGCATCGCAGCGATGATCTTCGTGCGCTGCATGATGTTCTTGTGCAGTGTATCGCGGCGCAGATCGAGGAAGCGGTACTTCAGGCGGATATCTTCCGGATAATCCAATTCGCCAAACACCGGCAAAGGTAGTTCCTTCGCAGCCGAGAGAACTTCGATCTCACGCGCGAAAACTTCGATCTCGCCGGTCGGCATGTTGGCGTTTACCGTATCTTCGGTACGTGCCTTCACCTCACCGTCAACGCGGATAACCCATTCGCCCCGTACGGTTTCGGCAAGCTTGAAAGCTGGCGAATCGGGATTGGCGACGATTTGCGTCAGGCCATAATGGTCGCGGATATCAATAAAGAGAATTCCGCCATGGTCGCGGACGCGGTGGACCCAACCTGAAAGACGAACTGTCGAACCAACGTCCGATTTACGCAAGGCGGCGCAGGTATGGCTGCGGTAACGGTGCATGATATGTGCCTCTGATTAAATATGGCGAAAAGACCGAGGATAAGCCCTCGACACGCCAAAGAATTTGGGCGGACAAGCGCATTTTGGAGCTGATTTGTCAAGAACCGAGACAAACCCATTCTCATTCGCTATAGAAAAATCATGACCATGATTACAACCACAGATCAGCTTGAACAGGCTGTTGCCGCCCTTTCCCAATCAGACTTCGTGACCGTCGACACGGAATTCATCCGCGAGACCACGTTCTGGCCGGAGCTTTGCGTTATCCAATTGGCATCGCCTGATCATACGGCGATTGTTGACGCGCTGGCCCCTGGCCTTGATCTTGCAGCGTTTTTTAAGCTGATGGCTGACGAGAAAATCGTGAAAGTGTTTCATGCGGCCCGCCAGGACATTGAAATCATCTTCCATCTTGGCAATCTGATCCCACACCCGGTGTTCGATACACAGGTTGCGGCGATGGTTTGCGGCTTTGGCGATGCCATTGCTTATGACCAATTGGTGCAAAAGGTGGTTGGGGCACAAATCGACAAATCTTCACGATTTACCGATTGGCGCAGGCGTCCTCTTTCCGAAAAGCAACTCGATTATGCTTTGGCGGACGTGACACATCTGCGCGATATTTACCTCCATTTGAAGGAAAGCCTTGAAGCCGAGGGCCGCACCGAATGGGTTCTGGACGAGATGAAAATTCTCACCGCGCGCGAAACCTATGACATGCATCCGGACGATGCCTGGAAGCGGCTGAAGATGCGCTTGCGCAAGCCGGTGGAACTTGCCGTCCTACGCAGTGTGGCAGCATGGCGCGAACGCGAAGCGCGCGAACGCAATGTGCCGCGCGGGCGTGTCATCAAGGATGACGCGATTTACGAGATCGCACAACAGCAGCCGCGCGATGCGGAAGCAATGTCACGCTTGCGAACGATTCCAAAGGGTTGGGAACGCTCCAGCATGGCAACAGGCTTGCTCAACGCTGTCAATCTGGCACTCGACCTGCCGAAGGATGAGATGCCCCGCTTGCCGAAACAAAGCGCTTCCCCGGAAGGCGCTGGAGCAGCTTCGGAGCTTTTGAAGGTGCTTCTTCGGCTTGTTACTGAAGAGCATGGCGTTGCCGCAAAGGTGGTGGCTACCTCCGATGAAATCGACAGGATCGCTTCGGAAGGTGATGTTGATGACATTCCGGCATTGCAGGGATGGCGTCGCGAAGTCTTTGGAGAAAAGGCGCTTCAACTGATCAATGGCGAGCTTTGCCTGAAATTCGAAAACAAGAAAATTCGGGCGCTGGTTCTTCCCAGTGAATGAGGGTTGCAACTGACTGCACTCATTTTGCAGCCCATAGTTACAAAAATTCAGTCAAAACAGCCGGTTTTTCTGTGAAGACCCGGCTGTTTTCCTGCAAATTACTCAATTCGGCCAATCAACCCTATTGAGTTTCGATAATTCGGCCATCATCGAAGCATCGGGCTAAGGATTCAGGACATTGATCATTGCTATGATCCATGCCGCGAAGGTTTAAACCATGACTGCTTCCTCCACCACAACGCCCGCTCTCGCCAAAGAGGTTGCGCTCCTTGCTGTACTCGCAACTTTATGGGGTGCCTCCTACACCTTCATCAGAATTGGTGTTGAAACCATCCCGCCGATCACCTTTATTGCTGCACGCACGTTGATAGCCGGAGGGCTGTTGGTGGCGATCATAAAAATGCGTGGACTTTCGCTGCCTAAGGACCCGGCGATCTGGAAGCGCTTTTTCATTCAAGCCTGTATCAACAGTGTTATCCCCTTTACGCTGATTGCCTGGGCCGAGCAGACCGTAAATGCCGGACTGGCGACTATTCTCAATTCGACCACGCCAATTTTCGCCTTTCTGCTGACGGTGCTGATTACGCGGCATGAAGCGGTGACGATGCGCAAGCTTTTGGGAACAATTGCCGGTGTCATCGGAATCAGCCTGATTATCGGAATGGAAGCCTTTCAGGGGGTCGGCAAGGAACTGGTAGCGCAACTGGCAATTGTGGCCGCAACAATCTCCTACGCCGCCGCTGCCATATTCGGACGGGGCTTCAAGGGGCTTGACCCGATGATGCCAGCCGCTGGTTCAATGGTTTGCGGCGCGGCGATACTTATCCCCGTCAGCTTGATTGTGGATCAGCCATGGACCATTGCGCCGTCGGCTGACTCGCTGCTGGCACTGCTCGGTCTCTCGGTGTTTTCGACCGCCCTCGCCTTTGTCATCTACTTTCGGCTTATTCACACGCTTGGCTCGGTGAGTACAACATCGCAGGCCTATCTGCGCGTTCCGATTGGTGTAGGAATCGGCGTTATTTTTCTTGGTGAGACTTTGGCCTCGACCGCATTGACCGGACTTGTATTCGTTGTCATCGGCGTTGCCGCCATGACATTTCCATCGCGCAAGAAGACTGTGCCCGTCTGATCAACCTATGGCAGCTTCCGCTGCCGGAACAATTCGGGTTGCCAAAAGATCGTGCAATTGGCGCACATAGCCCGAGCGACCGGAAGGCGCTGCGGTGTTTGAGGTCATCACCGCCACCACGGATGCATGGGGCACGACATAGATCATCTGGCCGCCATAGCCCCAGGCATAATAGAACGGCTTGCTATCCGGCGTATAAGAGATGAACCAGCCCAGACCATAGCTATCGCCAGTAAATGGCGAGCTGGTTCGAGGCTTCCACGATTCTTCGATCCAGGCAGCTGGCACGATTTGCTTGCCGCCGCTCTTTCCGCCATCGAGAAACATTTTGCCAAAGGCAAGCATGGCCCGCGGCGACAATTCCATGTCATTGCCGCCGAAATAAATGCCCTGCGGATCACGTGGCCAAGGTGGAATAGTGATGTCCAGCGGTTCGCCCAGCCAATCGCGCGCAATCTGCAATGTCGTTCGACCCGTCTTGCGGGTGAGCATTGCGGATATGAGATGCGAATTGCCGGTTGAGTAGAGCATGCGCCCGCCCGGCTCATCGACGAAATCTCGAGCGAGCGCATAACGAACCCAATCGGAGCTCTCGACCCAGCGGCCATAATTGGGGCCGGATGTACGATCAAGCCCCGCCTGCATGGAAAGCAGATTGCCGAGCGTTATTCGCGCCAGCCGAGGATCACGATCCTGCGGCAGCTTATTCGACAGGATTGGCGCAACAAGCTCGTCCAGCCCGGAAAAAACTTTGCGCTCAATGGCTATGCCAGCCAAGGTCGCAATGATTGTCTTGGAAACGGATTTTACATTGACGGGACGATCTATGGCGGGACCATGGAAACGGTGCTCAATCTGGGTCTGCCCGCCGGCATATACGATCATCGTCTGGAGTGTCGGAAAAGACGAAGCCTGTTCAATGATCTGGCTCGTCGCAACACTATCCAAAGCCACAGCTTTGCCTGGAACCTGCGCAAAAGAGATCGAAGGGGCCAAAGCGCCCGCTCCACCAGCAAGGGTGGCCAAGATGAAGCTGCGGCGATTAACCGGATGGGTTTTCATGCGGCGACTTTGACGAGCATGAAGCGGTACGGCAACTCAACTCCGCTCACATGCGTGTGATCATACCGGCTTGTCGCAGAAACTGGATTGTCAGATATAAGGCGTACCCGCCAAGGCCATGACCAGAGCAAATTCCCAAAGCAAAAATTACCGATCGCAACAAATTTGAGGGAGTTCTGCAAGAAAACTGATAGAGGTCGAGGTCTCTTCCTCTCGGTGCAAACAATCCATGACTTCTTCGATCAGTTTCCGCGAGCGCATCGCTCTTTATGCTTTTCTGACCTCGCTGACATCCATTAGCATTGACGCGCTGTTGCCAGGGTTGCGCCAAATCGGAGAAGACGTTGTTGGCGGGCCGCCGCTATCCACACAGCACATCATATCGCTCTTCATTTTCGGCATGGCCGTCGGCGAGCTGCTACTAGGGCCCCTATCCGATGCCATGGGACGCAAGAAAGCGCTTGTGCTTGGCCTTGGCATTTATGCAGTTGGAACCATTATTGCGATGCTGGCCGGATCGCTGGAAGTAGTGATTCTTGGTCGGATTCTTCAGGGCGTCGGCGTATCCGGCCCCAAGATAGCTACACGCGCCATGATCCGTGACCAGTTTGAGGGCGACGCAATGGCTCGCGTAATGTCCTTGATGTTCACCCTCTTCATTATGGTGCCGATGCTGGCTCCAGCTATGGCGCAGGGAGTGATTTTTATGGCTGGATGGCGTGCCATTTTCGGCATTTACCTCGCTATGGCGATGATCCTGGGTCTTTGGCTGGTGATTCGGCAACCGGAAACACTGCCGGTCGACAAACGCATATCCTTCCGGCCGAAACTCTTGATACGGAATGGCAGGCGCATTTTGGCAAAACGCCGTGTGGCGCTGCTGATCGTCGCGACCGGGATGGTGTTCGGATCACAGCTGCTTTACCTCAGCACGGCAGCCGATTTGTTTTTCGACGCTTATGAGATCAAGGAAACATTTCCCTTTTATTTTGCGGTGCTGGCCGCAGGAATTGGACTTGCATCATTTCTCAATGCCAAGCTCGTACAGCGGTTTGGAACGGATGCCATGACGCGTGCAGCCTTTATGGGATTGGCAATAATCGGTCTTCTGATGTTGATTGCATCCGTGCTCTGGCGTGGGCACTTGCCTCTGGTGGTCCTGATGGTCTTCACCTTTTCAGCCTTCTTTACCATCGGCATATTGTTCGGAAACCTCAATGCCATGGCTATGCGCTCTCTGGGACAGGTTGCTGGCTTGGGCGCATCTTTGATCGCATCCGGATCGAGCCTTATTGCCACCCTGTTCGCCATCGCTATAGGGAGCTTCTATGATGGTATGACAATGTATCTGGCGGCAGGATTCTTTATCGCTGGTATCAGTTCGCTCGCTTTGGCGCATTTCGCTATGAAAAGCGACGCTTCGCCGGTAGAGGCGGCGCGTTGAACAAGATTACTTGCCGACTTCCATTTTAAGCGGCTTGCCGATGAGCTTTGCCAATTGCTGCAGGCGTCCTTCGGTGACATCGCCGATGAGATCAGCTTTCGATTTATCCACCACAAGGCTGATGCCATCAGAGGTGTTTTTCCACGAAAGATACGGCACGACGCCGGACATGGAAGCCGAAAATGGATAGGTAATCCGCATGATGGCGGCCAGAAGACGCGAGAACTCCAAAAGTCGCGGGCTGGCAATCGCCGCAAGCTCCGGGTCCGGTACGCTATTGGCAACCCCTTCATGACGGAAGAAATTGGCAAGCGCTATATAGGCGCGGCCAGGATGATCAATGCCGACAAAAGCGGCATTGGAGATCATGTTCAGCGCCTGACTGCCGCGATAATCGGGATGCGCCCGCCAGCTTATATCTGCAATCAGGCAGGCCGCGCGCCGGTAGCGCTTCTCATCATCAGTCTCTTTATAACCCAGCGCCGCGAAAGCATCGCCGCTCCAGTCGGCAAGTTCACGCGCATAGGCAGGCGAACGTGCACGCAGTGTCGCCAGTTCCTCGGCGGCAGAAATGAGCGGGTCATTCAACTGCTCGCTCTCGGGCAAGAGCGAATAGAGAAAGCCCTCACGCACGCCAAGTGCCGAAAAGACTACTTTCGACGGCTTCATGATCTTGATTGTTTCAAGCAATGCAATGGCGCCGTAGGACAAGAGCGCCCGGCGGTTTTTTGAGACATCCTCAATGCCGCGCATATTGTCCACATCACCGACAGCAACGCGCTTGAGGAAGCGCTGGGCTTCTTCGAACGGAATTTCATAATGATGCATGACGTGGAGCGGATAATGTTCCGCACTCATATGCAGCTTGGCAAGGTTGCGCCACGTTCCTCCAACCGCATAAAAGGCCCTGCCCTTGCCATTGGCAAGAAGCTTGGCTGTGCCGAGGGTTTTTTGAGCGATGCTCAGCGCTTCGGTCAAATCGCCTTCAGACATATCCTGCAGGCGCAGACCACCAAGCGGCAAGGTTATGCCATCACCGATCTTACGGCCTTTGACGTCGACAAGTTCCAGACTGCCGCCGCCAAGATCGCCCGCAATGCCGTCAGGATCATGAAAACCGGAAATGATGCCAAGCGCCGAATAATAGGCTTCTTCCCGGCCCGACAGAACCTTGATGGGTTCTTCAAGGATGGCTTCCGCTTCGCGGATAAATTGCGAACCATTTTCCGCCTCACGTGCGGCGGCAGTGGCAAGCACATCCAGCGACACGGCACCGGCCTGCTCGGCAAGCGCGCGAAACCGGCGGAGCGCGCGCAAGGCGCTCTGCACGGCTTTGGCATTCAGCTTTTTGGTTTTGACCAGTCCCTTGCCAAGACCACACAATATCTTTTCATTGAAAAGAACCGTGGGCGAGCGCGTAACACCTTCATAAACCACAAGACGCACGGAATTCGAGCCGATGTCGATGACAGCGGCCGGTCGGCGTCCCTGCACACGTCCCTGTGCTGCCGATATCATAAAGTCTGGGTTCCCAAACCGGTGTATCGGCAGTCACCAGAGAAAGTCGCAATTAAATTCATTTTTCTTTCGCCGCTTTCCGCTTGCGATGGGCAATCAATCGAGGCGCAGAAGATTTCAGCGACTTGCCACGGCCTGAAAGGCTAGGATTGGTCATGAAATATTCCTGCGCATTAAAAGCATCCTCCCCATCGGCGGGAGCGATCCGTCGCGAGGTTCCATCTGCAAGTAGCTCATAACTCTGCTGGTTGTCGAGAAGGTTTGCCAGCATAATCTGTGAAAGAACCTGTTGATGCACAGTTGGATTGGTGATGGGCACCAAAGTTTCAACACGGCGGTCAAGATTACGGGTCATCATATCGGCTGAACCGAAATAGACCAGAGCGTTTTCCGATGGGAGCGGCTTGCCATTGCCAAAACAGAAAATACGGCTGTGTTCAAGGAAGCGGCCCACGATGGACTTTGCGCGAATATTCTCCGAAAGCCCTGGCACCTGCGGACGCAGGCAGCAAATGCCACGCACGACGAGATCAATTTCCACGCCGGCACTGCTGGCTTCATAAAGCGCATCGATAATCTTCGCATCGACCAGCGAATTCATTTTCATCCAGATTGCGGCAGGACGGCCAGCTTTCGCATGGGCGATTTCCTCGGCAATATGCTGAAGAATGCGAGGACGCAGCGTGATCGGGGAAACGGCAAGCTGCATTTCGCCGGAAGGCGGCGTATAGCCTGTGATGTAGTTGAAGATTTGCGCCACGTCGCGGCCAATCGAAGGCTCGCATGTGAAGAACGACAGATCCGTATAAATCTTTGCGGTGATGGGGTGATAATTGCCGGTGCCCAGATGCACATAGCTGCGCAACTTGTTTTCTTCGCGGCGCACGACCAGCGACATTTTCGCATGGGTTTTCAACTCGATAAAGCCGAAAACGACCTGTACGCCAGCGCGCTCCAGATCGCGGGCCCAGCGAATATTGGCCTCTTCATCGAAACGCGCCTTAAGTTCGATCAAGGCAGTAACGGACTTACCGGCATCTGCGGCATCAATCAGCGCACGCACGATCGGGCTATCATTTGAAGTACGGTAAAGTGTCTGCTTGATTGCAACGACATCCGGATCGGCAGCGGCCTGACGCAGAAATTGCACCACGACATCGAAGGATTCGTAAGGGTGATGGACGATGATGTCTTTCTCGCGAATCGCTGCGAAGCAGTCGCCACCATGTTCCCGCACACGTTCAGGAAAACGCGGATTGTAAGGAACAAACTTCAGGTCCGGGCGCGCAATGCTGACAATTTCCGAAATCATATTGAGCGCAAGCAGACCGCCAAGCACGCTGATACGATTATCCGGCACACCCAGCTCCGTAGCCACAAAGCTGCGCAGGGATTCAGGCATTTCATCATCAAATTCGATGCGGATCACCTGACCGCGGCGACGGCGCTTCAGGGCGCTTTCGAACAGGCGAACCAGATCTTCCGCCTCTTCTTCAACTTCAATATCGCTGTCACGGATGATGCGGAACGTGCCGGCACCCTTGACCTCATAGCCAGGGAAAAGCCGCCCGGTGAAAAGGCTGATCGCATCTTCAAGAGATAAGAAGCGGTAGCGACCGCTATCATCCGGTATCTGGATAAAGCGCTTGAGCGCCTGCGGCAGGCGCAGGAGCGCCGTCATTGGGCGGTTATCCGTGCTGCGATTCAGCAGCATGGCAATGGTGAAGCCGAGATTCGGGATAAATGGAAAAGGATGCGCCGGATCAATGGCCAAGGGTGTTAGCACA
This sequence comes from Phyllobacterium sp. GQ127, assembly GCF_059758635.1. Lineage (NCBI taxonomy): Bacteria > Pseudomonadati > Pseudomonadota > Alphaproteobacteria > Hyphomicrobiales > Phyllobacteriaceae > Phyllobacterium > Phyllobacterium sp. GQ127. The sequence continues at coordinate 185,636 of NZ_JCAXDZ010000001.1, read as the reverse complement.
GGATAGATGGTTTCGAGAAAATGATCCTCCAGCCATTCCTGCTCAGCTTTGGTCAAACGATCAGGCCGAACAATCTCGATGTTCTCCCTGATCAATTCCTCGCGCAAGGCACTCAGACGCAGCTGCTGGGCGGCTTGAAGTTTGCCGACTTCCTCGAGAACGAATTCCAGCTGTTCCTGCGGCGTGCGTCCATCATCACTGCGACTGGAGACGTTTTCGCGCACCTGCCCGGCCAGACCGGCAATGCGCACCATGAAGAACTCATCCAGATTGGCAGCCGAAATAGACAGAAAGCGCAGGCGCTCAAGCAAGGGCTGATGGGTATTTTGCGCTTCTTCAAGCACGCGGCGATTAAATTGCAGCCAGGAGAATTCGCGGTTGACGAAGCGATCAACGCTGGTGTGCAGATCCGGCAGAGAGACATTCTCAACAGGCTGCGGAATGGTGGGCGATTGGTCGTTCATCAATATTCTCCAGCTAAAAAAATTTCCCGCAAAATGCGGACTTAAGAGCGCACCATAGACAAGTCTTTTGACAGTTTGATAGCAATCGTCTTGAAATCGTAATCAGGATGATACAAACCGAAGCGAAAGAGAAGTCAAATGCCAAACATGCGTATTTGACGAGACGATTCAGGAGCGAAAAATGGCTGGCCACAGCATCCCTCATTTCCAGAACAGCGCAGGACATGCGACCATTGCCATCGGCGTGAAGGAATTCATGTGCGTGGGTGCCAACCCGCCTTTCGACCATCCGCATGTGTTTCTCGATCTGGGCGATGACAATGAAAAAGTTTGCCCCTATTGCTCCACGCTTTACCGCTATGACGCTTCGCTGCATGCCGATGAGACCGTCCCAGCGGGTTGCACCTATGTGGACAGGGCCGCTTGAACGCATCGCTCATCGATTTAAAGACCGAACGAAACAGGCGCGATCCCAATCCTGACCAGATTATTATCGCCGGCGCTGGCATTGCCGGATTGACGCTGGCGCTTGCCTTGAGTGCCAAAGGTTTTTCAGTTCAGATATTTGAGAAAAGCGCGACGCTGGCCGAAGCCGGTGCCGGAGTGCAGCTTTCCCCCAATGCCACGCGGATATTGCAGCAGCTCGGTGTTCTCGACCAATTAACGCCATCCTCGGTTGAACCGCAGGCAATTTGTCTTGCAGATGGTTCGAGCGGCGAAATGTTGCTTTCGCTTGATGTTGGTCATGTGGCCCGCACGAGATGGGGCTCACCCTATATTGTCTGCCACCGGGCCGATCTGCAAAATGCCTTGCTGGAACAGGCCCGAAGCCAGCCCAATATAGCTATCCAGCTGCAATCAGCGGTGACACAGTACAAGCCTGACGCAGATGGCATTATCGTTCGCGTTCAATATCACGATCGTATCGAGGAACATCGCGGGGCTTTGCTCGTAGGTGCCGACGGCGTCTGGTCGAATATGCGCACTGCCATGTCCGACATGGAGCGCGCGCGCTATACATCGACGATTGCCTGGCGTTCGACAATCGCCGCTGACCAGTTGCCAAAGAGCTTCACGTCCCTGCTGCCTCAGGGCATCAATGTTGTTGCCTGGGTTGGTTCAAACGCTCATCTGGTCGCCTACCCGATACGTTCCGGTGAAATGTTCAATTTCATTGCTGTTGCCCCGGATCGCCAAGGCGGACGGCGATGGGACGCTGGGGCTGTGCCGGAAACGCCAAGCCAAAATTTTATCCGGGAATTCAATCTTTGGCATCCCGGTATTCGCGACATCATGCTGGCGGGGAGACCTTGGACTTCATGGCCATTGTTTGAGCAGCGTAAATGCCGATACCGGATAAAGGATCGCCTGGTGCTGATCGGGGATGCTGCCCACGCGATGACGCCATATGCAGCGCAGGGAGCGGCCATGGCTATCGAGGATGCATGGGCGCTGGCATCTGCCTTGGGGGAAAATATCGCAGCATGGCCATCGGCTTTAGACGCGTTTGACAAGACCCGCAGCAAACGTATCAAAGCAGTGGTGCGGCGCGGCGCGATGAACCAACTCGCCTATCATGCCAAGGGGCCAATCGCCATGGCGCGCAATATGGTTATGCGCAAACGCCCTGCCGAAAAGTTTATCGAAGGGCTGGATTGGCTCTATGGATATGATGGCCAGATTTGAATGCAAAAACCCTCGCCGAAGCGAGGGTCATGAGCGCCCAAAAGGGCTTGCAGGCCAAATATAAGAAAAATGGATTGCAGTATCAAACAGGCGGCCATAAGGCCGCCGTTTGGTAACATTGCAGAAAACTATCTCAATGAAGAATCTGGCTGAGGAATAGCTTCGTGCGTTCGTGCTGCGGATTATCAAAGAACTCGGCAGGAGCGTTCTGTTCAACGATCTGGCCCTGATCCATAAAGATAACGCGATTTGCAACCTGGCGCGCAAAGCCCATTTCGTGGGTTACGCAAACCATGGTCATACCTTCTTCAGCAAGCTGCACCATTGTGTCGAGCACTTCCTTGATCATTTCCGGATCAAGGGCCGACGTCGGCTCATCAAACAGCATGATGCGTGGATTCATGCAGAGCGAACGGGCAATGGCCACGCGTTGCTGCTGACCACCGGAAAGCTGACCCGGATATTTATTGGCCTGTTCGGGGATTTTGACGCGCTCAAGAAAGTGCATCGCAATTTCGTCCGCCTTCTTCTTCGGCATCTTGCGTACCCAGATTGGGGCCAGCGTGCAGTTTTCCAGGATAGTTAAATGCGGGAAGAGATTGAAATGCTGGAACACCATGCCGACTTCGCGCCGAACTTCGTCGATCTTTTTCAGATCGTTGGTAAGTTCGATACCGTCAACGAGAATCTTGCCGCTCTGGTGCTCTTCCAAACGGTTGATGCAGCGGATCATGGTCGACTTACCTGAACCGGACGGACCGGCAATGACGATACGCTCGCCGCGCATCACCTTGAGGTTGATGTCCTTCAGGACATGAAAATCCCCGTACCATTTGTTCATATTGATGATCTCAACGGCAACGTCTGTCGTGGAGACTTGCAGGAGCGAATGGTCGACGTGGATTTCTTCCGGGTCGATAATGTTTTCAGTTGTCATATACGTATGCTCCTAACGTTTGTGGCCAGTGTCGAGACGATTTTCCATGAAGATGGAATAGCGCGACATGCCGAAGCAGAAAATCCAGAAGACGAAACCGGCAAAAACCAGACCGGACATGGGGGTTTGCGGCGATGACCAATTTGTATCGTTGAAGTGCTGACGCACCGTCCCGAGCAAATCGAACATGCTGATGATCGAAACAAGCGATGTATCCTTGAACAGACCGATAAAGGTGTTGACGATACCTGGGATTACCAGTTTCAACGCCTGTGGCAGAATGATGAGGCCAGTTTTCTGCCAGTAACCGAGTCCAAGCGAATCCGCACCTTCATATTGCCCTTTCGGGATGGCTTGCAGACCACCACGCACCACTTCTGCCATATAGGCCGAAGCGAATAGCGCAACACCGATCAGCGCCCGCAGGAACTTATCGAACGAAACGCCCGGCGGCAGGAACAATGGCAGCATATAGCTGGCCATGAACAGAACCGTCACCAACGGAATACCACGCACCATTTCGATAAAAATGACGCACAGCATCTTGATGACCGGCATTTTCGAGCGCCGTCCAAGTGCCAGTGCTATGCCAAGCGGCAGCGAGACGGAAATACCAACGAAGGAAATAACCAGCGTAACCAGCAGACCACCCCAAACGGAGGTTTCGACATAGGGAAGGCCGAACCAGCCACCGACCAGCAGGAAGAATGCGACGATCGGGAATACGAAAAAGAAGACGATCGCATTCAGTACCTTGTAGGGCGCTTTTGGAATCAGAAGTGGAATCAGGAGGGCAACGAACATGATGCCCACAAGATTGACCCGCCAACGTTGGTCAATGGGGTAAGGACCATACATGAACTGGCCGAATTTGGCGTTCACGAAGGCCCAGCATGCGCCGGACCAGCCATCTGGCTGCAAACCGCCCTGTGCCACGGTCGCACATACCGACCTGTTCGGCCCGACCCACGCAGCTTGAATAAATAGCCAGTTGATCAGTGGCGGTAAAAACCATGCCAGAACGAGAAGTGCCAAGACGGTCAGAACAGCATCGACCGGCGTTGCAAGCAAATTAACCCGCACCCATCGCACAATGCCGCGTTCACCCAAGGGCGGAGTTTGACCCTGCAGCATTTCCTGACGAACGAAACTAATATTGGTGTCTGTCATGATCAGCGCTCCACCAGTGCCATTTTGGCGTTGTACCAATTCATGAACAGCGACGTCAGAATACTGAGGCTCAAGTAAACGATCATGAAAATAACGACCACTTCAAGCGAGCGGCCCGTCTGGTTCAGGATCGTTCCCCCGACGGCAAAGAGATCCGGATAACCGGCTGCAATCGCGAGTGAGGAGTTCTTGGTCAGATTCAGATATTGGCTGGCCAGCGGCGGCGTGATGATGCGCATTGCCTGTGGCACAACAACAAGCCGTGTTGTCGTGCCTGCACGTAAGCCGAGAGCATGGGCAGCTTCACTCTGTCCCTTGCCAACACCACGAATGCCGGCCCGGACGATTTCGGCGATAAAGGCCGCCGTATAGAACGACAGAGCCAGATAGAGCGAGATAAACTCAGGTCCGACCTGCGAGCCACCTTTCAGATTGAAGGCGCCAAGGATTGGATAGTCCAACGTCATGGGAAAGCCTTTGACGGCCAGCGCCAACAACGGCAGACCGACAATGAGGGCAATCGCTGTCAGACCAACCGGAAACGGCTGACCTGTTGCCATCTGACGCTTATGGGCCCAGCGTCGAACCAGCAAAGTCGCCACGACAGCTATCAGGAAAGCGACACCCGCCAGCCAGGCACCCTCACCCATAATCAATGACGGAACATAAAATCCGCGATTGTTCAGATATGTCCCAAAAGGCAGAGCTATACTTTGGCGTGCCTGGGGTAACACAGCAAGCACACCGGAATACCAGAAGAAAATAACCAGAAGCGGCGGAACATTGCGGAAAAGCTCCACATAAACCGTACAAATCTTGCGGATAAGCCAGTTATGCGAAAGCCGGCCAATACCGATAATGAAGCCGATAATGGTTGCAGTGATAATACCCGCAATCGCCACAGTCAGCGTATTCAGAATACCGACCAGAAGCGCCTTGGCAAAAGTGGAATCACTGGAATAGGAGACATACGGACTGCTGCTGATATCAAAACCAGCGCGGCCATCGAGAAAGCCGAAACCCGTAGCGAGCCGCGCGCGCTGAAGATTGGCGATGGTGTTGTTAACGATCCAGTACCCCAGCACAACGATGATAAGCAGTGCTAAAGCCTGAAAAAGATAACCACGGAATTTTGGGTCGTTTAAAAGCGAAACTTTGCCGCTATCTGTGCCAGGCGAAATATCCTGCGATGCCATTGGCCCCTCATTTCTGCTAAGTTCTTGTTCTTATTATTTTTATTATTATAGTAAATTGAGAGGAGGCCAGCGCCCCCTCTCCGATTTCATCATTAGCTATATGCGATTAGCGAATTGGCATCGCGTATTGCAAGCCACCCTTGGTCCACTGAGCATTGATGCCGCGGGCAATCTTGAGCGGGCTGCCGGAACCGAGATTCTTTTCGAAAATCTCGCCGTAATTGCCAACTGCCTTGACGATGTTGATAACCCAATCATTGGTCAAACCGAGGTCTGTACCGAGCTTGGTATTGGCTTCCTGACCAAGGATACGCTTGACTTCAGGGTTTTCGCCATTCTTCAACTCTTCGACATTGGCCTGGGTGATGCCGAATTCTTCAGCAGTCAACAGGGCGTAATGAGTCCAGCGAATGATATCGGCCCATTGTGGATCGCCCTGACGGACAACCGGTCCAAGTGGCTCCTTGGAAATGATTTCCGGCAGAACAACATGGTCATCAGGAGCAGTCAGCGCCAGACGATAGGCATAAAGACCAGACTGGTCGGTCGTGTAAGCATCGCAACGACCGGAATCATAGGCTGCGTTAACCTCTTCAACCTTTTCGAACACAACAGGATTGTATTCCATCTTATTGGTACGGAAGTAATCAGCAAGGTTAAGCTCGGTCGTTGTGCCGGCCTGAACGCATACCGATGCACCCGATAGCTGAAGCGCGGAGTTGATTCCCGAAAGCTTCTTCGCATTGATCATGAAGCCCTGGCCGTCATAATAATTGACGCCCGGGAAATCAAAACCCTGTGTATCGCGGCTGAGTGTCCATGTGGTGTTGCGAATCAACACGTCGATTTCGCCGGACTGCAGAGCAGGAAGACGATCCTTTGCAGACAAGGGCGTATATTTAACCTTGCTTGCATCGCCAAACACAGCAGCAGCAACAGCCTTACAATAGTCAACGTCAAAACCAGACCATTCGCCCTTGTCATTCGGCGCTGCAAAGCCAGGAAGACCTGTGTTAACGCCGCACTGCAAGAAGCCCTTCTTCTTTACATCTTCAAGCACTGTTGCTGAAGCGACGTTGGCAAGAAGGACCAACGCCGAAGCCGCCAGTACGCCCTTCAAAACAAGATTTTTCATAATTAATTTGCCCTTTGGTTGTTGTAGTCGTTCCCAGAGAGGTAAGTTTACATCGGTTTATTTACCCCAGCCCCGAAAAGGGCCCCAATGCCTCTCCCATTCACCTATCTATCGAAGGGCATTCTGAGGGTTTGGTCAAGGGAGAATATTTGCTCAATTTTGAAGCAAGAACGTCAAAATTGCTGCACGCGAAGCGAAAAACCGCTGATTTTCTACTCAGTTTTTCTTTTTTCGATGAAAACGGGCGCAAAATTTTCAAATTCGCGGCCAAAGCCGGAAATTCGGACTCAGTAGATCAGCACTGGATATTGCAAGCTCTCATTGGACCGCAAAGCACTCATGCCACGATGTATTTCCATGATGTTGTATGGAATCACTACTGCCGCAAAGTATTCACGAGCCTATAACCGGGAAAAATCGACCCCGTTCACAACGAAAAATAACGTGGCGGCGAGCAAGAAATCTGGCCAGCGTTATCGCGACGAGGAAGCCAATACTATAGCCCGCCACGGTATCGGTCGGATAATGCGCCCGTGCAACGATTCGGGTAAAAGCGATGAACATAGTGGCAAGGATGATCGGAACCCGCCAGCGGGGAAACCATAAAGCCAGTATCGCCCCGACAGCCCCCATGGTGGTTGAATGGCCGGAAGGAAAGCTGGCAAGATCATCACCACCTGCAAATGGAGAAAAATGACCCGTGCCAAGCGTATCAATGAAGGGTGGGCGGGCTCTACCAATAAAGAATTTGGCGATAGCGGTACATGTTCCGGCCAGAGAGATTGCCCAAAAGGCATAGGTTGCCTGCGTGTAAACGAGATGCAGCCGCTTTCGCCGAGGGACTGGCAAATGCTGCCAATCAATCGCGATCAGGCAGACAATGATAATGAAGGCCGGAATTACATACCATTTTGACAGTCCGATATCTGTAATCAAGCGCAGATTGCGTAGATCACTGTCCGGCGATGTGAACATGCGCGACAAATATTCGTCATAAGGATGCAGTGACAGTACAAGAAAGACGATCAACGCGACCGCCATGGACATTGATCTCGTCCAAGCCGCCGCTCCATCCGGATGTGGACGCGCGGTGACGACATGCAAATAGCGGGCAAGAGAACGATTCAATCGTTGCGCGATGGACGATGTATCAGCCAATCAAAAATCCTTCTCCTGTTGCAACCGTCATGCAGTGCGATTATCGACGTAACCCTACAAGCCTAAAATTAAGCCGATAATTTGGAGGACCTGTCATGGATAAGCAATCTCGTTCAAAACTTGGGATAAATACGAGACTTGCACATGGCGGCTATGATCCCACCGACTATCATGGTTTCGTCAACCCGCCGGTCGTGCATGCTTCAACCGTGCTGTTTCCGGACGCGCAGACCATGGCAACGGGGAATCAACCCTACACATATGCCACCCACGGAACACCGACCACAGACGCGCTTTGCCGCGCTATCGACGAGCTTGAGGGATCGGCTGGCACGCTGCTCGTTCCATCCGGCCTATTGGCGGTAACGCTGCCACTTTTGGCCTTCCTTTCGCCGGGTGATCATCTTCTGATGGTCGATAGTTGCTACGGCAATACGCATTATTTTTGCAACACAACGTTGAAAAGACTGGGTGTTGAGGTCGAATATTACGATCCGCTCATCGGTGCCGGCATTGAAAAGCTGATTAAGCCAAACACCAAAGTGGTCTTCACCGAATCGCCTGGCTCAAACACGTTCGAGATGCAGGATATTCCGGCAATTGCCGAAAAGGCACACGCAGCCGGGGCCGTGGTTATGATGGACAATACCTGGGCAACACCGATTCATTTCAAGGCCTTGGACTACGGCGTTGATATTTCGATTCACGCCGTGACCAAATATCCCTCCGGCCATGCGGATATTTTAATGGGCACAGTCTCCGCCAATGAAAAACACTTCAAGACATTGGAGCAGACCTATACGGCGCTGGGTCTATGCGTCAGTGGTGATGATGCCTATCAGGTTCTGCGCGGCTTGCGGACCATGGGTCTGCGTATGGAACGGCACGCAGAAAATGCGCTGGCAATTGCCGAATGGCTGGAAAAGCAGGATGGCGTTCTGGAAGTTCTGCATCCGGCCCTGCCAAGTCATGCGGGACACGAAATTTACAAGCGCGACTTTACGGGCGGCGGCGGCGTTTTTTCGATTGTCATTGAGGGCGGCAAGGCACAGGCGCACGCTTTTCTGGATGCGCTTGAGATATTCGGCCTGGGCTATTCATGGGGCGGTTTTGCAAGTCTGGCTGTTCATGTCCGGCTCAACGACAGGCAGATCACCGGCAAGAACTATGCAGGGACCGTTATCCGGTTGCAGATCGGATTGGAAGACAAGGAAGATTTGATTGCCGATATTGCCAAAGGATTAGCGGCCGCGCGCGCCGCATAACCCGAAGTTGATTTCAATGTGATGAGCAACGGCTGTTATCAAACAGCGCCACTATCATTTAGATGAAAGACTGAATCATGACTTTGAAACTCATCCGAAATGCTGCCCTCATCTGCCTCGTCGCTTTTGCGTCGCCTGCTTTGGCGCAGGAGCATAGCGGGCACGAGGCCATGAAACAGGATTCCATGAAGGCGCAGAAGGGTGATCAGTCCCCCTCCTCAAAAGCGTTCGTGGAAGCCAATACGAAAATGCACAAGGATATGGCCATCGAGTTCACAGGCAATGCCGATAAGGATTTCGTTCGCGGAATGATTGCCCACCACCAAGGTGCGATCGACATGGCAAAGGTTGAACTCGAATATGGCAAGGACGCCGAAATCCGCAAGCTGGCCGAAACGATCATCGCCGCTCAGGAAGGCGAAATCAAAGATATGAAGGCCTGGCTGGAGAAAAATGGCGGCTAATAGCTGATCCTTTCAGCGACATAAGAAAACACCCGCTGGTCTGGATTGACCGGCGGGTGTTTTTACGCAAACTGTCGGTTAGCCTATTGGCGTATTTCATTGCTTGCAGCGCGCTTCTGCAGGCAGAGTTCCCAAAGGCTGTAGGCGGCATCGGCATAAGTCGATGTACCGGCTTTGAATTCGGCTGAACGCAAAGGCAAAAGATCCTCCACGACAGCCAGTGTGCGCGCTGGGAGTATGTCCGTACAGGTTCCCAAACGCCGGAACACAGTGCTGATAGCAACCTGTCTCTCATTGACGTTTATTACGGGTTCGTCCCTGCCGAGTTCCCAGTCTTCCAAGGCGTCAATCGCGTCCTGAAAGGCGTTATGCAAGATGATAGGCGCATGGCCTTCATGAAGTGGGTGCAGCAAACCAGGCATTCCTGTCTCCTCACTTTTGTGTTGCACTGCCGGGGGCTCCCGGAAACAGAATCATACGTGCGACATGCCATGGACCGCAAGCCAAAACTGTTAATCCATACTTATTCAATCGAGTTTTTTAATTAAATCAAACGATAGCACTGGGCTTACTGTTCATTATTAATCTGCACTCTTATTTAATTTTGCCAAAAGCCTAATATTATTGAGTTTTCCTTCTCGACCCGCCAAATAATTCAATCGTTTAGACTGAGTGTGACGATGTTTAAAGAAATGCGGGGGCTTTATACTCTTGAGTTGACGGGTAAGCGATCTGACCCAGCGAAGGATCAACCAGTGGCTTTCCGCTGCGGGATCGATTTATGCACCAAGCGAGATGGTGTTTCCGGCACCTACGCAACCATAACTGGTAATTTGATGCAGATTACCCGCGTTTCGCCTTGCCAAAACAAACTCATTGCCCCATTCATGTCCCGCTGCCCACCATCGAGGATATTGGCATATGAGAACGAGGCTCTTTCCAGTAATCATGTTCACCGCCCTGCTTGCAGGTTGCGGGAATATCCAGGGACAGCTCGATAACGAGAAAATTTCGTCGCTGCGCTATGACACGGTTCAATGCCCGGCCCTGATTGCACAGCGCAGCCAGGCCATGGCGGAAGTCAGCCGCCTTACCAATGGCCAAGGCTATCAGGACCCGGACGTGATTGTCGGTCTTGGTCCCGTCCTGCCGGATTATCGTACCGAAAATCAGAAAAAGGCCGGAGCGCTGCAAGGCCAGATTGAGTCGATGAGCCGTTCGATTGATCGCAGAAAGTGCGGAGCGCCAGCCTAAAGCTTCCCACCCGTGTCTGCCTATACCGCTATCACAGCATGTTGAATGTATCGGCAGGCGCTGATCGATCCCTTATGTCAAAATTTATTGTGCCAATAATTAATTGGGCGTATTCTGCATGTTCGGGTGGAGAGTACCGGCTTAAACCGGCTAATATTTACTCTTCTTCAGGGAGTGACAAACATGGGAGAAGTGACCCTTCATACGCCCCATAATGCAAGCTGCGCGACCCCACAAATATTGCAGAAGGTTCGCTCGGAAATGCCTACCAAGCCGGCTAGCAGCAATAAGCTGTCGGATATATTGAAACGCGCCAAAGGTGGTTTCACTCACCGGCGTTTCAAGCAGCATTCTAAATAATTATAGGTGCTTGTGGCGCATACGCTTCAAGGAGCATTGTGATATATTATAGAAGCGTGCGCTGTGCGGCTTGGTTTGCGCGGCGCATCTTTCTATTTCGACGTATTTGTTAGCTGTAATACCTACGGATAGGCAGCTGAAGCCATGATGGACGAGGGTGACAAAGAAAAAGACGATTATGCGCCCTACCTGACGCCGGTTTGGGGCTATCTCATTCTTTTTCTTATAATCATCCCCATCGTATTATATCTGGGCCACCAATATGGCGGATACTGGAATTCTTTTAATCAGCCCTAACCTTTCGGTCAGCGCTTTGGTGTATATTCCGGAACGGTATCGTCCTCGCCAAAAAGCAACTTTTGCGGATCGTCCTGGAAGTTTGTAACGCCCCTCTCAATACGTTCAACGGCACGACGGCTTTCAGAAATCACTTTCTGGGCGTTGCGGAGCTTTTCACCGGTCAGAGTATCAAGATTGCCTGCAATCGCTTGCAGGCGCGCATCCAGTTCCTTTGCCTGTTTCTGATAATCCTCAAGTTTGCCGCGTATTTCGCTGACCATGCTGTCCTTGTCATTGGAAAGCTGTTTATCAACCTTTAGCAAAGTCTCATCGACCTTCGTCGAAGCCTTGTTGACGCGCGAAATTACATCGCGTGCATCATGCATTGTTGTTTCCAGCTTTTGCGCCTTGCGGCCATATTCATCAATGGTTTCAGTGCTGCTGGCCAAATCTTCGGAAAAAGCCTTGGCGCTGCGAACGCTTTCAAGCAATGGGCCCCGCGCCTGTTCTATGTAGCGCTCGGTAACGTCAGTTGCCTTGTCCACACGCTCGATCCAGTCCTGCGCGGTCTGGACAAGCGTTTTCAACGAACTTGGATCGACATCGACGCGTGCAACCGTGTCCTCCTTGGCAGCTTCTTCAAGCAGCTTTGGCTCATAGGACTTGCCTCCGGTGAGCTCGATACGTGCAGCGCCAGCAAGTATTTCGAAAGCCAAGGTTGCCACTGTTGAGCGGGTGATCGGCGTCGTGGAAGCAATTTCAGTCTGAACGATAACCGCATCAGGATTTTCCTGATCAATAAAAAGCCTGCTTACCCCACCAACTTTCAGGCCATTGAAGAAAACCGGGCTTTTGACGGTAAGACCAGTCACAGAGCCTGGAACTCTGATTTCAAGCGTGCTCGTATCGCGCCGCTCGCCATAACGGCCGATCCAGTAAAAGAACCCCGCCGCCAGAAGCGCCACCACGACCGTAAAGACCGCCACGATAAAGTAATTGGCTTTGGTTTCCATGGATTATCTGGCAACTCCGTCATTCATCGGTCAGCATTACCGCTTTAAGCCGCGGCAAATCAATGGCGAAGGACCACAGAGCGCTTTCTTGCTCAAATAGAATCGTTCTGCCGGAGAGCTTGCGCACCCTGTTGAAGACTTCAATTCTCCCGATACCGATAAGTTCCGACATGGCAACGCTGGTGGTTTTGCGAACAGGAAGCGTTGTGGCTGGCTCAATTTTATGTTGATGGCGGGCAAGAATGAGGTCACCATGTTCTGACGGGGGATAGATGATGACAAGTTTGACGATTTTGGCTTTCGCATTGGTGGCGTTCATAGGCATAGCCACGCCGGGGCCGACAGTATTACTGGCACTGACCAATGGTTCGCGCTACGGCCTTCGAACGGCAAGCGTGGGCATGGTGGGAGCAGTTCTTTCAGACTTCGTGCTCATCGGGGCAGTGGCCCTTGGCTTGGGCGCGCTTTTGGCTGCATCCGAATTCTGGTTTTCCGTGGTCAAATGGATAGGCGTTGGATACCTGACCTTCCTCGGGATCATGCTTTTGCGGTCCAGAGGAACGTTCGAGGTTACGAATTCGCATAGGGAGGCTGGCGGAGGCCCCTCTTCCCGCTCGGTGCTCCTCAAGAGCTTCTTTGTCGCTATTACCAATCCCAAGGGTTACCTGTTCTTTTCGGCGTTCCTGCCTCAATTCGTTGTGCTTGATCAGCCCCAATTTCCACAATATCTGGCGCTGGCACTGACCTTTGCAATGATCGACGCCATTGTCATGTTTGGCTATGCACTGCTTGGGTCACGCGCGGTCAAGCTGTTGAAGCGATCAGGCGCATTGTGGCTGGACCGGATTTGTGGCGGCGCATTGTTGGCCCTTGCCGGGTCTCTCGCCTTCTACCGACGCGCAAGCTGACGCGAAACGCCGTTTTCATGGTACTTCATAAAGGCGATTCCTGGGGAATGCGCTCTATAGCGCAGCAATGCAAGCGGCAGGACATTGTGAAAATGGGGTCAAATAAACCTCGACATGGAATGCATACAATTTTAAGTATTATGACAACAGCTTTCACCTCGCCTTGATATTCATCAAGGTACCCAGGAGGAAATTGTCATATCGAGGTGGGCGGGGGATCTGCGTTCGCAGGCAGACCGGTGCAATGACATCAATATCCGTGTCATGCGCAGAATCGATTATATTGGATAATGGATTTTCTCGGAGCCGTTATATGGGAATTATGCATAGCGAGTTTGTTGAAAGACTGAGAAAAGCCGTCCGGGAACACGAGGAGCGGATTATCCGTTTGGAAAGCGGCCAAGAAAAAGTATTTCGATCGTCTCGCGACGGGCAAAAAGAAGATATATCTTTACAGACAGCAGATCATTATCGGCGGCTATCGCATCATTTACGAGAAATAATATCGCGGCACGATCAGAAAAACGGCCTTATTGCCGAGCCCAAAGAAACCTGAACATCCATAAATATTGAATTTTGAAGAAGTGGCGATCCCGACTGGATTCGAACCAGTGACCGTCGGCTTAGAAGGCCGGTGCTCTATCCAGCTGAGCTACGGGACCAATCTGTTGTAAATCAATGCGTCCAAGGCTGCATGCGGTCGAATCGGAAGTTCTCCGAATAGGATACAACGCGACGGCGTGTTTCCTTCGGTTCCTGCACCGAATAGGCAATGCCATTCTTTTGGGCGTAAGCTATTGCCTCTTCCTTGGTTTCAAAGGAAAGGCGTATCTGGCTCTTCATATCGCCCGATGAGGTATAACCCATAAGCGGCTCAACCTTACGTGGCTGTTCCGGCTCGAACTCAAGCATCCAGGCCTCGGTTTTGGCCTTGCCGGACTGCATTGCGGTTTTTGCGGGGCGATAAATGCGCGCGGCCATTGAAGAAATCCTTTTGTCTGCAATTCCGATATATTACAGGCTTTGCTTCAGTTCCAGCAGCAATCGTCGTTGAAGTGGTCGGAGCGGAGAGATTCGAACTCCCGACCCTCTGGTCCCAAACCAGATGCGCTACCAGGCTGCGCTACGCTCCGTGTTCTTCAACGGTTGCCTGACTAGAGTTTCCGGAGACGAGAAGCAAGCTATAAATTCAACAAATCCAATAAAAAACTGAACCGTGCCGGAAGGTCGCAGGTTTGACAGCGGTTTTGGCAGCGCTCAGAGGTCGAAAGCCGCCTGCCCTTCGTCCAATGCTGTAACGACCCCCGCCGCCAGAGCGCGGGTTATCTTGGATTTTTTCTCAAGGGCGGCACGGTCGAGTCGCTCCACCACCCGATTCGCGGTCGAGAGCGACCGTTCAATGTGGCTGACCAGGAAACCAATAACATTCGGGTCCACGGCAATCTGGCGATCTGCGAAAAGCTTATAGAGCACGCCGGAGAGCAGCAAATCATCCGGTTCGCCAATCTCGACGGTGGTAGCGGCCTTCAAACGTGATGCAAGATCCGGCAGGGTTACTGGCCAGTTTGCCGGCCAGATGCGCGAGGTCATCAAAAGACTGCTGCCGCTTTGTCGGACATTATTGATCAAATGGAACAAAGCGGACTCATCGATTGGTCCTGTTCCTATATCATCGATCAAAAAAGGCCCGGTTTGACCAGCGGCGGCAGCGATATTGCGCGCATCGATGACCATTGCGTTCGATTCCGCCTTCCAGACAGCTGCAAGATGGGTTTTACCGGAGCCTGTCGGGCCCGCCAGTATGACGACCGGTGAAATCCAGTTTGGCCATCGATCCACAATGTCGACAGCGGCCATGTTGGTGCCGGAAACAATGAGATCGTCGCGGGAGTAGCCTGGCTCGTGACCAAGGTCCAGCGGCAGTTGGCGGGGCTTTGTCGTGTCATTCATGGCGCGAACAAATACAACCTAGCTCGGCGCACTGTCACCTGATTTGTTTTGTCTCGTCGGTTTTGCGGAAATCGCCTGTGTAGAGCGGGGATTGCTGATAACGATTGATGACAAACCGCACCAGCACACCAATAGCGGCGGCAGTTGGCACGGCAATCAGCATGCCTGTGAACCCCATGAGCGAGCCGAAGGCAAAAAGCGCAAACATCAGCCAGACAGGATGCAAACCAACAGACTGACCAACCAGCTTTGGCTGCAGGATATTGCCTTCGATGAACTGGCCGATACCAAATGCGATCGCGACACCGACGATACCGCCCCATTCCGGCCAGAACTGCACCAATGCCACACAGAGGGCCAATACCAGACCAACCAGCGATCCAACATAGGGTATGAAGCTGATGAGGCCTGCGAAAAGCCCGATGAGCAGCCCGAAATTAAGACCAACAACAGTAAGGCCGACTGCGTAAATCATCCCGAGCAACAGACAGACGGTGCCCTGCCCGCGCACAAAACCGGCAATAGCCTTGTTCATGTCAGTAGCGATGCCGCGCACTGTATAGAGGTGATCGCGGGGCACCAGCTGGTCGATCTTCGAAACCATGCGATCCCAGTCAAGCAGCATGTAAAAGGCCACCACAGGCGTCACCACGAAGAGTGCAACAACATCAATGAGCGTCTTGCCCGAACTCCAGATCGATTGCAGCAAGGTAGTGAGGAAGCCAGCACCCTGCTGAAGCAGCGAATCGAGGCTGTTGCGAATAACGGAAGCATCAACGCCTATGAAATCCTTGAGCCACTGCGAATCCCGGCTGGCGATCAGCTCCTGGAGCCGCGAGACATAACTTGGCAGCCGCGCGATGAAATCGCTCATCTGCGATGCCAGGACGGGCACGAGAATGATCAGCAATACCGTGAACGTGACAATGAAGAGGACAAGGATAACAACGGTTGCAAGCAGACGCGACAGACCGAGGCGCTGTAACCTGTCAGCGACGGGATCAAGAAAGTAAGCCAACACCATGCCAGCAACGAACGGCAACAGGATTGAGGAAAATACAAACAGGAACAGCGCAAACACGATCATCGCAGCAGTCCAGAAAATGGCCTGACGACGGAAACTGCTGGTAAGTGAATTTAGCTGCACCTCGACATGGATATCCTTGTCGGGAATCTCCACGGGAACGGGAGGTTTTTTTGTCGTTACAGCCTTGCCCGGAGTCTTGCTCATAACCGCCATTCTCGTTGTTCAGTCTGGAGATAGGCAGTCAGTAGAGGTGCGGTCAAGGCTCTAACTGTCAATAAGTGGCGTTTTATAGCCCCTTGCGGCACTCAGACCTTGCAGCTTGGTCAGAGTCGTGTCATTTCGCGGGCAATAATCTGGAGTTGACCATGAGCACCGAAGAACAGCCCGGCAAGAATGGCCTTACCTATGCGCAGGCCGGTGTCGACATCGATGCAGGCAATTTGCTTGTCGAAAAAATCAAGCCGCTGGTGCGTTCAACACGCCGCCCGGGCGCAGATGGCGAAATCGGCGGTTTTGGCGGTCTTTTCGATCTAAAGGCCGCGGGTTTCCAGGACCCTGTACTGGTTGCAGCCAATGATGGCGTGGGCACGAAGCTCAAGATCGCCATTGATGCGGGTGTTCATGACACTGTGGGGATAGATCTCGTCGCAATGTGCGTCAACGATCTGGTCGTACAGGGAGCCGAACCGCTTTTCTTCCTCGACTATTTTGCCACGGGCAAGCTCGATCCCGATCAGGGCGCAGCCATTGTTGGCGGTATTGCTGAAGGCTGCCTGCAAGCTGGATGCGCGTTGATTGGCGGTGAAACGGCGGAAATGCCGGGCATGTACCGCGATGGCGACTATGATCTTGCAGGCTTTGCTGTTGGCGCGGCCGAGCGCAACCAGCTTTTGCCGACCGGCGATATAGAAGAAGGCGATATTATACTCGGCCTCGCCTCTTCCGGCGTTCACTCCAACGGCTTTTCCCTGGTGCGGCGCATTGTTGAGCTTTCCGGTCTTGGTTGGGATGCAGATGCACCATTCGAAACCGGCAAGACGCTGGGACAGGCACTGCTGACGCCAACACGCATCTACGTGAAAGCGCTGCTTGCAGCGATCCGCGAGACCAATGCGATCAAGGCGCTGGCGCATATTACCGGTGGCGGTTTTCCAGATAATATCCCACGCGTGCTGCCGAAGAATCTGACGGCGAGCATCGATCTTTCTGCGATTAACGTGCCTGCGGTATTTTCATGGCTGGCAAAGACCGGCGGCGTGGAACGCGATGAGATGCTGCGCACATTCAATTGCGGCATCGGCATGATAGTCGTGGTTTCGCCGGAACATGCCGATACTGTATTGGCCGCATTGAACGCACAAGGCGAAAAGACAGTACGGCTAGGCACAATGATTGCACGCGCCGAAAGCGGCGTTGTTTATCAGGGCGCATTGGCGTTGTGATCCAGGGCGCTGTGACCAAGAAACGCGTTGCAGTGCTGATTTCCGGGCGTGGCTCTAATATGAGCGCGCTTGTGGAGGCAGCCAAACATGCCGACTATCCGGCGGAAATCGTTGCGGTCATCGCCAACAAGGCGGATGCTGGCGGCCTGGAAGTAGCGCACTTGGAAGGCATCCCTGCAATTGCCATTCCTCACCGTGACTATGCGTCCAAGAGCGAGCATGAAGCAGCTGTCTGCGCAGCACTTGTCGAAGCCAAAGCGGATATTGTCTGTCTGGCAGGCTATATGCGGATTATCTCACCCGAATTTGTCACGCAATGGGAAGGGAAGATGCTCAACATTCACCCTTCTTTGCTGCCACTCTTCAAGGGCCTGCATACGCATGAGCAGGCGCTTGAAGCAGGCGTGCGCGTGCATGGTTGTACGGTGCATTTCGTCACTGCCGGTATGGATGACGGCCCAATCATTGCCCAGACCGCAGTGCCTGTGAAAACCGGCGATACACCGGATATGCTTGCTAAGCGTGTGCTTTCCGTAGAGCACGAGACCTATACCCGCGCGTTGGCGCTGGTTGCACAAGGCAAGGCCGTGATGAAAGATGGGCGGACGGTTTTTAGCGATTAGAAGACCAAAGCTCTGTAGCAGGGCCTTATGTCGCCGCCTTCACCCAAACTTTGTTGTCGTGAAACGCCGCGCCGCCATAGGGTGCTGGTGCATCGGCGCCAGTGAGCACATTGATCCCTTCGCCGCGCTCAAAGGACGAATTGGCGAAGATTCCTTCTGAAATCACCACGCCGCGTTTTGTCAAAGGTTGAACACGCGCGTGAAGAATGACCTCACCGCGAACATTGCCAACTTCCACACGGTCGCCCTCATGAATGCCGAGCATTTCCGCATCTTCCGGATGGATCAATAATTCAGGCCTGCGTTCCTTTTGAAGGGATGTCGGCGTTTCGGCAAAAGTCGAGTTGAGAAAATTATGCGCGGGCGACGTCGCCAGACGGAACGGATGTTTCTCGTCGGCCAGCTCAATGGATTGGAAATAATCGGGCCATTGCGGCAGGGTTTGGTAAGGCCCCTGCGGTCCCATGGATTGGGGTGGCCTGTTTGGCGATAGCGTTCCCGTCCAGTCAGGCTTGAAGCGGAATTTCCCATCGGGCCAGCTGAAGCCATTCTGATAATGCGCCGTTTCAAAGTCCGGCTGCACATCGAGCCAGCGCAATTTCTTGAGCATATCAAAGCCCGGCAGATTGCTGGAATGCATCATATTATCGATCAACGTCTTTTCGTCGAGGCCAAAGCCGGGGAGATCGCCAACGCCAAGACGATTAGCCAATTCATTGATAACAAACAGATTTGGGCGCGCTTCACCGGGTCCGTCAATCAGCTTTGGGCCAAGCACAATGTGCTGCTGGCCGCCGCCGCGATAAATATCGTCATGCTCCATGAACATCGTTGCTGGCAACACGACATCTGCCAGCTTGGCGGTGTCGGTCATGAATTGCTCATGCACAGCCATGAAAAAATCATCGCGCATCATGCCCTGTCGGACAAGGCGCTGTTCGGGTGCAACATTGGCCGGATTGGTATTTTGGACAAGCATCGCCATAACAGGCGGACCGCCATAAAGCGCGCTCGGATCGCCGGTCAGCGCAGCGCCAATACGGCTTTGATCAATATGGCGGATGGAAGGGTCGGCAAAGGCGCGGCCTTCAATCTCCCGCTTGTCCATGCTGTAAATGCCACCATTCGAATAAAATGCGCCGCCGCCTTCATATTTCCACGCGCCAGTGACGGCTGGAATTGACAAGGCGGCATGCATATTGACCGAGCCATTGCGTTGCCGGGTGAAGCCAAAGCCTAGCCGGAAGAAGGTCTTCTTGGTCGTTCCAACAAGTCTGGCGAATTCTTCAATTTCAGCGACTGCAAGCCCTGTAATGGCGGCGGCCCATTCAGGTCCGCGACTTTGCAAATGCCGCTCCAGACCTTTTGGATCATCCGTATAAGCGTTTAGATAGTCCCAATCCGCCATGCCGTCGCGGAACAGAATGTGCATGACCGCGCATGCCAAGGCACCATCTGTGCCGGGTTTCAGCACAAGACCAAGATCAGCCTGTCGAACCGTTGCAGTTTCATAAATGTCGATTGCAACAATCTTTGCGCCCCGCTCCTTACGGGCACGGACGGCATGGGTCATGACATTGACCTGCGTTGCCGCAGCGTTCGTACCCCATATAACCACGCAATCGGATTTCGCCATCTCGCGCGGATCGACACCGGCTAGCTTCCCCGTTCCGGCATAAAATCCAGTCGTCGCGAGATTGGTGCAAATACTGTCGAATGTGTTGGTGTATTTCTTGGCGTGGCGAAGCCGGTGTACACTGTCGCGTTGGACCAGCCCCATTGTTCCAGCATAAATATAGGGCCAGATGCTTTCCGAGCCGTATTCGGTTTCAGCTTTGAGGAAGCGCTCCGCAATCAGATCAAGCGCTGCTTCCCAACTTGCCTCTTTCCAGATGCCCTCACCTTTTGCACCGCTGCGAACCAGCGGCTTCAACAGGCGATCCGGATGATGAATGCGCTCGGCATAACGTGCAACCTTGGCGCAGATCACGCCAGCCGTATAGCTGTTGTCCTTTGCACCGCGCACACGTCCAATCATGCCTGAATCGAGTATCTCGATATCAAGAGCGCAGGTTGACGGGCAATCATGAGGGCATGCGGAATGCCCTGTACGAAGAAGGAGTGGTTTGTTCATAGCCCTAGGCATAGCGCAAAAATTCAACGACAGAAATGCAGCTTTTTGTCTTGGTGACAAACTTGCAATCACGGTGCGCGGATTTGGTGTAAATCAGGCAATCCGCATTACGGCGGCACCCGCAGCGATGAACGCCACTGCGGCGAGACGCTTGGAGCCGATTCGCTCTTTCAGGATAAATGCGGAGATGGCGACTGCGAAGAGAATCGAGGTTTCCCGCAATGCCGCCACCGCAGCAACCGGGGCCATGGTCATTGCCCAAAGAGCGAGGCCATAAGAACCGAGTGTACCGACACCGCCGATTGTTGCCAGGCGGGTACGTTTGACAAAATGCGGCCAGAGCTCGCCGCGCCGCATGATAAGCGTCCAAACCAGAAGTGGAACAGCATTCAACACGAATACCCACATTGTATAGGCGGCGGGCGCACCGGAATGGCGTACGCCCAAGCCATCAATCAACGTATAGGACGCAATGACGACTGCGTTGACCAAGGCGAGAATAGTTGTGGCGCGATTTGCCCCTACGCGACGGCGCGACTCCAATGCGAGCGCAAGAACACCGGCGCAAATCAGGGCTATTCCTATCCATTTTTGCAAGGAAAGAACTTCCCCAACCAAAGGTCCGCTGGCAAGTGCAACGATCAACGGAGCTGTGCCACGCATGATAGGATAGGCTTGGCTCATATCACCGCTGCGATAGGCAGCGGCAACCATCGCAAGATAAATAACCTGTGCAACGCCTGACGCCGCCAAAAATGGCCAGCTTTCCGGTGCGGGGGCAGGCAAAAACGGCAGGCAGACAGCTGCTATCAATCCTGCCGAGGTGACAACCACGACTGTATTGAGAAATTTGTCGCCCTCGGATTTGACGACGGCGTTCCAGCTTGCATGCATGAGCGCTGCAAAAAGCACAACGAGGACTACAGTTCCGGACATTGATGCATCTACCTGCCGGCATGCTGCGGAATGGAGCATGCTGATCTGCTCTATGACAGAACCATGAAGGCCAGCAAGTCGTATAATTTCAACTTTAACATCAACCATCTTGCGAGAGCGCGAACATCATGAAACAAGCGGCGCATGAACTATCGTCACGCCTATCATGCTGGCAATTTCGCCGATGTGGTCAAACACATCATCCTGACGCGGATTGTCCTTTATCTGCAACGCAAGGAACAGGCGTTTCGTGTGATGGACACCCATGCGGGCATTGGCCGATATGATTTGAAGGGCACGGAAGCTGGCAAGACCGGCGAATGGGTAAACGGTGTCGGGCGGCTTATGGGAGCCAAGCTCGATCCACAGGTAGCCGAATTGCTGGCGCCCTATCTTGATATTATCCGCGCCGAGAATGTCGATGGCCAGATGCGCCATTATCCCGGCAGTCCGCTTATTGTACGGCATTTGCTGCGCAAACAGGACAGGCTTTCAGCACTGGAGCTGCACCCTCAGGATGCAAAACTGCTGGCAGAGGTTTTTGAAGGCGATTTTCAAACCCGTGTCACCGAGCTTGATGGCTGGCTGGCGCTTGGAGCCCATCTTCCGCCCAAGGAAAAGCGAGGATTGGTGCTGATCGACCCTCCCTTCGAGGTTGGCGGCGAATTCGACCGCCTGGTTGAGGGTCTGGCGCGGGCGCATAAGCGCTTTTCGGGCGGCACATTTGCATTGTGGTATCCGGTAAAAGATATTCAGCAGCTGCGACGCTTTACGGACATGCTGGCGGATACTGGTATTCCCAAGATATTGCGAACCGAGCTGATGATTCGAGCGCCGTCAGCAGAACCGCGACTCGATGGAACGGGGATGATCATCGTCAATCCGCCCTTTACACTGGAAGCCGAGTTGCAAACCATCCTTCCGGCGTTGTCAAAAATCCTCAGTGATCAAACGAATGCAGGGTTCAAGGTCGATTGGATAAGGGGTGAGCAAGTTGACGCTTGACCTGACGCTATCCCTGGTTGAAATTGCACACATAAATATGTCCCGGAGAATATATCCATGTCACGCTTCTCGTCATTGATTGCTGCAAGCTTCGCCGTTGGTGTTGCCCTGTCATCTGCCGCCCCTGCCATGGCCGCAGATTACGTCGAAGGCCCGGCTCAAAGCTATGACGAGACCTGCGGACAGGCCCGCGTGCTTAACCGCATCGTCAACAAATTTTCTTATCAGGTAAGGCATGTTCCAAACCTGCCGCAGGTTGGTATCGACAATTTTACCGATGTGCAGCAGACACGCCACGAACCCAGTGCTGATCCTGAAATGGATGCAGTTGAACGGCATTATTGCCGCGCTACGGCTCATCTTTCCGACGGAAGCCAGCAGCCTGTCTGGTATCTCGTGGAGCACGGTCAAGGGTTTGTCGGTGTTGGAGACAATGTCGAATTCTGTCTTGCCGGTTTTGATCGCTGGCATGTTTATAGCGGAAGCTGCCGCACACTGCGCTGATTGAATTCAGCTGATGCCAGCTGGAAAGATTGCCCGCTATCTTCTGTTTGCGGCGCTGATCGGCATCAGTATTCTGACCTATTTGCGAGAACAGGACGTTCCGGCACCTCGCCCTACAACGCAGGATCGGGAGAATGTGCCAGCCAGCCAGCTGCCCAAACAGCCTTCGGGCGAGAAATTGGCGACGGGAAGCGGATTTGATTTTTATGTTCTCGCGCTCTCCTGGTCTCCAAGCTATTGCGCGGCAGAAGGCGACCGCGCTAATGGGCAGCAATGCGCCTCCGGCAGACCTTATGGTTTTGTGGTTCACGGACTTTGGCCGCAATATGAACAGGGGTTTCCGCAGGATTGCGATACCTCGCAACCTCGCAATGTACCTTTTGCCCAAGCCAAGCAGCTCTCCGATATAATGCCTTCGACAGGCCTCGTCACTTATCAGTGGCGCAAGCACGGCTCTTGCAGCGGTCTGACGCAACGCGATTATTTTGCAACGATGCGTCAGGCAATGCAGCGGGTTTCCATTCCCTCCGCATATCGCCAACCAAGCCAGCGCAGCCCGATTAACCCGCTAGTGCTTGAACAGGCTTTCACAGCCGCCAATCCGGGTATGCAGAAAGATGGCATAGCAGTGACCTGCGATCGTGATTATTTGCGGGAGGTGCGCATCTGCCTGACAAAGGATCTGAATTTCCGTTCCTGCCCGCAGGTCGATAGGTCCTCGTGCCGTAGACGCGCTGTTGATATGCCGGGAGCGTTTTAGCTTGCACTAATGTTCTTGCATGGTTCGCCCTTCGACAAGGTATGTTTTGAAAAGAAAACACGCTTGCCGTTTTGCAACTCACTTTATCAATGCGCGCTTTTCATAATCCCACACGAAGTTTACCGTTTCACATCGAGTCGCAAAATCGGAGTTCATCGTGACTAAAGTTCTTTATTCACCCGCATCGCCCTATAGTACCAAGGTGCGTATGGCGGCGCATTATGCGGATATTCCGCTTGAAGCCGTTCTCGTTGACAGCAATGCGCAGCCGCCGGAATTGGTCAATGCCAATCCGCTTGGTAAAATTCCAACCCTGATCCTCGACGATGGCAAGGCGATTTTCGATAGCCGCGTCATTACGCAATATCTCAATCGCCTTTCTGGCAACAAGCTCTTTCCGCGCAACGCGGAAAAACGCCTTGAGGCAGAGCAGCTTGAGTCTATCGCCGATGGACTTTGTGATGTTTTGCTGGCGCATGTTTATGAGCGCCGTTTCCGCCCAGAAGAAAAAATCTACGAGCCGTGGCTGGATCGCCAATGGGTCAAGGCAGTGCGTGTGCTTGATGTTTTGAACGCGGCACCTCCCCGTCTTGGCAAGAAACTGCATGGCGGCCATATCGCGTTGGCGGCAGCCCTCGCCTATGCAAGCTTGCGGTTCGAAGGAAAATGGGAAAAGGGGCGCTCTAAACTGACACGCTGGCAAAAGCGATTCGAGGAATTGCATCCCGAACTGGCGGCATTGTTGCCGAAGTAATTTTGCGGAAGGCCTGAAACGAAAAAAGCCGGACAGTCTCCTGTCCGGCTTTTTTCGTTAAATCACCCTGGTATTAGAACTTGTAGCCAACACCCAGACGAATTTCATTCGTTGTGATCTTGTTCGATACATCGTCGATACCACCGAGATCGTAGTTCTTCTTGCCGAAATCGGTGTAACGATATTCAGCACGGCCAACGATATTTTCGGTGATTTTGGCTTCTGCACCAACACCGGCTGTCCAGCCGATATGTGTCTTGGAATCGCTGCCATCAGGACCGCTAAGCTTGCCTTCAGTCATGGCAACACCGCCTGTACCGTAAAGCAGGACCGGATCAAGAGCGACACCGGCGCGGGCACGTACTGAACCCTCTACGCCCTGCTTGGCTCTATAACCAAAACTGCGTTCCTTGGCACCGGAGTAACCAACGTCGCCTTCAACACCGTAAACAAACTGGCCATTCTGAAGGTTGTAACCGCCGTAAACGCCGCCCTTCATGCCATCGGCATCAAGCTTGCCTTCGGATGTCTTGTTCTTGTTCCAGCCATAGCCGCCATAAGCACCGACGTAAGCACCATCCCAGCCGCCAACTGGCTGTTCAAACGGTGCAGCCTCAGGAGCTGGCGCCTGTTCGACGATAGCATCAGCAGCGAGAACCGGGGCGGAGAGCGTAAGCACAGCCGCCGAAGCGAGGATCATTGTTTTAAGAGTGCGCATCGCAATCTCCTTTTTAAACTCTATTTACACGCAGCGGGCCTTTGGTCGGGGGGAAACCAAAATTACGTCCGCTTGACGAGAATGACATTCGCTCTTCAATGTGGCGGGACTCGTGCCGGACTGTGAAAAGAAACTGTCAGGAAAATGGCCGAAATGCGATGTGGTTTTTCAGCAACAATTAGAATTTCCCTGCAAATTCAATCATTTATAAATAAGCTTACAAAATAGAAATCGCACACTATTTGAATCAAATTTCATTCAAAGTCATACAATATTGCCGGTCAATATAGTATACTTAACACTTGCTTAAGATTTACATTGGACTTGGCGATAATGATGATTTTCTGTCTCTATCAGAGTTTTCCGTGTTTGATTTCCAATCCGCGTTAAAGTTCGACTAGAACTGTTCATTGCTGACGTTAGCCCCTCGCGCTTTATCGGGCTCATGCCTATATTTAGCGTTGAATCACCCCATGAAGGAGAAAACTGTGACGCTTGATCGATCGATTGCCCTTGTAACTGGTGGTGCCAAGCGCATCGGCAAGGCAATTGTTGAAGATTTGGCCGGTCACGGGTTTGCTGTTGCAATTCACAGCAACCATTCGGGCGCTGAGGGTGAGGCCCTACTTGCCGCAATCGAGAGCAAAGGCGGCAAGGGTTGCGTTGTTGAAGCTGACCTAACTGATAGCGACGCAACAAGGCGGCTTGTTTCCCAGGTGCAGCACGAGCTTGGGCCGGTACAGCTTCTGGTCAACAACGCTTCGGTTTTTCAGGAAGACGCAATTGGCAATCTCGCCGATGATGTTGTTTGGAACAACCACTTTGCGGTGCATGTGAAGGCGCCGGTGCTGCTTGCGGACGCCGTTGCCTCGTTGCTGCCCGATGGACAGGATGGGCTGATTGTTAATATTATTGACCAGCGCGTCTGGAAACTGACCCCAAAATTCCTGTCATATACTTTGTCGAAGAGCGCCCTGTGGACTGCTACCCAAACGCTGGCGCAGGCATTGGCCCCCCGTCTTCGCGTCAATGCGATTGGACCTGGACCGACCATGCCGAGCGACCGACAGGACCAGCATGATTTCAATCAACAAGTCAGCAGCCTCCTTTTGGAGCGAGGCCCGGACCTTTCAGAATTTGGCCGTACAATTCGTTATCTTTGGGAGACACGGTCCATTACGGGGCAAATGATCGCCCTTGATGGCGGACAGCACCTGGCCTGGAAAACCGCCGATGCGACGGGAATCGCAGAATGATCGAACCAGCAAAACAAGCGACTAACCTCGAACGGGACGACCCCGATTTCGACATGGCGGAAAACACTGACGAAACGGCCAGAGTGGCCAATGAACCGGTGCGGAACGTTGCAGCGCTGATTAGCGCTATCGAATGGGATTCAGCAATTGTCAGCGACGGCAATAGTGGCGCCGATGTCATTGCCGAACTTGTCAAACGCCTGCCCAACAAACCTGGCGTCTATCGCATGTTCAATGAATCAGGCGACGTGCTTTATGTTGGCAAAGCACACAGTCTGAAAAAACGCGTTTCAAACTATGCACGTGGACAGGGCCACAATAATCGCATTGCGCGCATGATCCGCGAAACCATGAAAATGGAGTTCGTGGTTACCCGTACCGAGACGGAAGCCCTGCTGCTGGAAGCGAATCTTATCAAGCGCTTGCGTCCGCGCTTTAACGTGCTGATGCGCGATGACAAGTCGTTTCCCTATATTTTGCTGACAGCGCCAAAACCGGGAGAGCGGCGCATTGCCCCCGGCATTTTCAAGCATCGCGGTGCGCGGTCGAGCAAGGGAGACTATTTCGGCCCATTCGCTTCTGCCGGTGCAGTGGGCAGAACAATCACCGCGCTACAGCGTGCCTTTCTGCTGCGCACTTGCACGGATTCATTTTATGAGAACCGCACGCGCCCCTGCCTGCTCTACCAGATCAAGCGTTGCTCTGGCCCTTGTACCGGCGAAATTGACGAGCGCGATTATGATGAGCTCGTTGCCGAGACGAAGGCGTTTCTTTCGGGCAAGAGTCAGGCGGTGAAGACGCATCTTTCAAATGCGATGCGGGATGCCTCTGCCGATCTCGATTTCGAACGGGCAGCAATCTATCGGGACAGGCTTTCGGCCCTATCCCATGTGCAATCCCATTCAGGCATCAATCCGCAAGGTGTCGAGGAAGCAGATGTCTTTGCGATCTACCAGGATGGCGGCGTCACCTGCATTCAAGTGTTCTTTTTCCGCACCGGGCAAAACTGGGGTAATCGCGCTTATTACCCCAAGGCGGATTCATCCTTGTCTGGTGCGGAAGTTCTGGGGGCATTTCTGTCGCAGTTCTATGATGACAAGCCCTGCCCTTCAATGATCCTGCTTTCCGAAGTAGTGGAGGATCAGGAATTACTGGGAGTTGCGCTGACAGCCAAATCCGAACGCAAGGTCACGATCCTTGTTCCACAACGCGGCGAAAAGAAAGATCTGGTCGAGCATGCCTTGAGCAATGCGCGAGAAGCTCTAGGGCGGCAATTGGCAGAAACATCGTCGCAATCGCGCTTGCTCAAAGGTGTAGCGGAGACATTCGGACTGGAAAAGACGCCGCGCCGCATCGAGGTCTATGATAATTCCCACATTATGGGCACCAATGCGATAGGCGCCATGATTGTTGCCGGACCCGAGGGTTTCGTCAAAAACCAGTATCGGAAATTCAATATCCGCTCGACAGATATTACGCCCGGCGATGATTTCGGCATGATGCGTGAAGTGATTGAGCGCCGCTTCAGCCGATTGGTCAAAGAACATGGCTCGCCCGAAAACAAGGATATGCCGGCACAAGACGTCGAAATCGATGAATTCGATGATGATTCAGATGCCTTCCCGGCTTGGCCCGATATTATTCTCATCGACGGCGGGCAAGGTCAGATGACCGCGGTGCGCGGTATCCTCAACGAAATGGGTCTTACCGACAAGGTCACTGCCATTGGTGTGGCGAAGGGCGTGGACCGCGATGCGGGCCGCGAGCGCTTCTTCATGGAAGGCAAACCAGCCTTTACCCTACCCCCGCGCGATCCGGTACTATATTTCCTCCAGCGGCTGCGTGACGAAGCCCATCGATTCGCGATTGGCACGCACAGAGCGAAGCGCAAAAAAGAGATGATAAAGAACCCGCTCGACGAAATTGCAGGCATCGGACCATCACGCAAACGCGCGCTGCTGCATCAATTTGGTACTGCCAAGGCCGTTTCCCGGGCTGCTGTCGAAGATTTGATGAAGGTCGACGGTATATCTGAAGCGATGGCTATTACAATTCGCGATCATTTCCGTACATAGGAAGGAAACTGGTCGGAGCGAACTTTGCTCTGCTATCAGACATAATTGCGCCTGACTTGGCCATGATGAGCTTGACGTAAGGTGCTTAAGTCCCTTTGATCGGTAATGATTTGAATGGTTGGAAATATGCCCAAGAACAACGCCTACTCACTACCGAATATCCTGACCTATGCCCGTATTATTGCTGTGCCGCTGGTTGTCCTGTGCTTTTTCATTGAAGGAAGCCTGCAATCAAGCGATACAGCCCGTTGGGCCGCGCTTGCCATATTCATCATTGCCAGCGTTACCGATTTTTTTGACGGCTATCTGGCGCGCATCTGGAAGCAAACATCAACAATAGGCCGCATGCTTGATCCTATCGCTGATAAGTTGCTCGTCTCCGCTTGCCTGCTTCTTTTGGCAGCAGATCAAACTATCGCCGGTTGGACACTCTGGGCCGCGATTATTATTCTTTGCCGCGAAATTCTGGTCTCTGGCCTGCGTGAATATCTGGCAGAGCTTAAAGTCAGCGTGCCTGTGAGCCGTCTGGCAAAATGGAAAACCACAATTCAGATGGTCGCGGTGGCTTTTCTCCTTGCGGGCCCGGCTGGCGACAAGATCGTGCCAATCATCACAATTCTTGGTATCGTGCTCTTGTGGAGTGCCGCACTGATAACTCTCTATACCGGCTGGGATTATTTCCGCGCTGGCCTGAAACATGTGGTGGATTGATCAATGACCAAACTCGTCTATTTCGCATGGGTGCGTGAGCGGATCGGAAAAGGCGAGGAAGTGATTGAGCTTGACCCGGCAATTGTCACAGTCAGCGATTTACTGGCTCATTTGAAAACCCGCGGCGAAGAATATGCCGCGGCTCTCGAATATGAGAATGTGATCCGCGTTGCCATCAATCAGGAACATGTGGAACACGACGCTTTTGTAAAAGGAGCAACCGAAATCGCCCTGTTCCCGCCGATGACCGGGGGATGATATGGACGCGGTGCAGCCACGGATCATAGTTCAGCGTGACGATTTCGATATCGCCGCTGAGATGAGCCAGATTTCCGGACAGAACCGGAATATAGGCGCTGTGGTAACATTCAGCGGTCTTTGCCGCGACGAAGCTGGAACGCTGGCGGCGCTTGAGATTGAACATTATCCCGGCATGGCGGAAGCAGAAATGACCCGCGTTGCAGCCGAAGTGCTGGACCGCTGGACACTTACCGGCCTCACAATCATTCATCGTTTCGGGTTGATCAAACCCGGAGAGAACATTGTTCTTGTCATGGCAGCATCAATCCATCGCGAGGCGGCATTCAATGCCGCTTCATTCCTGATGGATTATCTGAAGAACACGGCCCCGTTTTGGAAAAAAGAACATTTGATTACGGGCGAAGAACGCGGCTGGGTCGAAGCCAAGACCAAGGATCAGGACGCATTCAAACGTTGGCATAGCCTGTGAACCGGCTCGCAACAGGTTCGCTGATTGTGGGGTTTATCGCAGTGTTGGTGCTGGTTATCCTGTCAATCGTGGCATAAGGCCAATAAAAAAGCCGGGCGAACCCGGCTTTTTTATTCATCAGCTTTTAAGAATCAGCCGACGATTTCTGTACCGGAAAACCAGTAAGCAATCTCTTCTGCAGCTGTCTCAGGTGCATCGGAACCATGAACCGAGTTTTCACCGATCGACAGGGCGAAAGTCTTGCGGATTGTGCCTTCGTCAGCATTGGCTGGATTGGTGGCGCCCATGACTTCGCGGTTGCGCAGGATGGCGTTTTCGCCTTCAAGAACCTGAACGATGGTTGGAGCGGAAGACATGAATTCTACCAGTTCGCCAAAGAAAGGGCGATCCTTGTGCACTGCGTAGAAGCCTTCAGCTTCGCGGCGGCTCATCCAGACGCGCTTGGAAGCGATAACACGAAGACCGGCTTCCTCAAGCTTGGCGGTGATGGCGCCAGTGAGGTTGCGGCGTGTCGCGTCGGGCTTGATCATCGAGAAAGTGCGTTCAATTGCCATGGAAATGAAACCTTGTCATTTTGGGGAGATTGGATGGCGGGTCTATAGCGGCAGGCAGTGCGTTTGCCAAGAGACCTTTTACCCGATGCGCTTGAATGCCCTCCTGAACTGCCCTCTTATGCCGCAGCCAATACCTTACGGGCTATGCCGCCATGCAGATCGAGACACCGCTCGAACCAGTCTGCAACCGGATCTCCCTCATCAAACAGCTTGTAAGGCGTCAACACCCTTGCCCATTGGAATGCGCCGAAAACAATGTAGTCGCCAAAGAGCGGCGTTTCACCGCCAATGAATGGCTGCGAGAGCAGCATTTTGCGGATCGGAGCCAGGCTTTTGGTAAATGCGTCGCGCTTACTATCGCGATCAGCGGCGACATCTTCAAGCTTGCGGCCAAAAATCTATTCGCGGCTTTCGCGAAAATAAGCCTGGTTTGGTGTGTCCAGCACATCGTGTACCGGCATCAGCACGACCAGATTGAGGAAGGGATGCAGGATCATTTGCGAATACCCCTCGACAAAACGAGCCATGGCGCGGCCGCCCTCGCCTTTGAAAAGTGAAGGACGGTCCGGATAATGATCCTCCAAATAGAGCGCGATGTCGAATGAATCAGCAACGAGCTTCTCGCCATCCCTTACCACCGGGACCTTGGCGGAATAGCCGTTTTCAAGTTTCGGAATATCAATAAAAGAGACCGCATTCCTGTCAAATGGCAGGCCTTTATGAGCGAGTGACATCACTGTCTTCCAGCAATGAGGACTAAATGGGCGGCTCTTGTCAGTACCGACAAGCTCGTGCAGAACAATTCCCATGGCAAATTACCTCGCTCGATATAGTATGTCAGCAATACTGACTCTTGTAATGGAGAAGTCAACGGATGGAACAGCATTTTCAAATGCTGGCGGCATATAACCGCTGGGTAAACGAGCGGCTCTATATCGCAGTGGCCGAGCTGGAGGACGAGGAATACCGCCGTGACATGGGCGCTTTTTTTGGCTCGTTGCACAGGACGCTAAACCACCTACTGGTGACTGACCGCATCTGGATGTTTCGCTTTAGCGGCGAAGGGGATGCTCCCAAGGCTCTCGATGCGATACTCTTTGACAGGTTCAATGAGCTGAAAGCGGCGCGGGAGCAGGAAGATGCCCGCATTTTAAACTGGGTACGGAGCTTGGACAGCAAGGCAATCGCCTCTCGTTTCACCTATACAACCGTGAGTGACATGCGCACCATCAGCCAACGGCTGGCACCAGCTCTGGCGCATCTGTTTAATCACCAAACTCACCATCGCGGTCAGGCTCACGGTATTTTGACGAGTCTTGGAAAGACCTTGCCTTCGTTTGATCTCGCTCAATTTCAAAGGACTGAAGAAGGTAGGCCTTATTCTTGAACTCTTCCTTCAAACTATTGAAAATCTTTGCAAGAACGCAATAGCGCCCTTCGACAAACTCAGGATGAGGAAGGTGGTGGGTTGCAGGCATCAAGAATTGCAGCTTCAGTGATATTATTGCGGAGCATCAACCTTCGTCATGGTGAGCCACCCTGAGCTTGTCGAAGGGCGAACCACGCACAGCAGCCGTGCAATCTGACTTTTAAACACGAATACCTTGCGGAAATGAGATTTCCCGTGCAAAAGCGCGGCCATGCTTATTCTCGACGATATATCCGTGCGGATGGCCGGCCGTTTGCTGATCGATCACGCCAGTCTCAACCTGCCATCCGGCACAAAAGCCGGACTTGTGGGCCGTAATGGTGCGGGTAAATCCACGCTGTTCAAGGTCATCACTGGCGAACTCCATGCAGAGACCGGCGATTTCTTCCTGCCGAAGAATATCCGCATCGGTCAGGTGGCGCAGGAAGCGCCGGGCACCGAAGACTCGCTGATAGAAATCGTGCTTGCCGCCGACAAGGAACGTACGGAACTGCTAGCCGAGGCGGAGACTGCAACCGATCCGCATCGTATTGCCGATATTCACATCCGACTGGCCGACATTGACGCGCATTCGGCTGAAGCCCGCGCCGGAGCAATTCTTTCTGGCCTTGGTTTTGATGCGGAAGCGCAAAAACGACCGGCATCGTCTTTTTCCGGCGGTTGGCGCATGCGCGTTGCCCTGGCGGCGGTGCTGTTTGCTGAGCCGGATCTTCTGCTGCTCGACGAGCCAACCAACTATCTCGATCTGGAAGGCACCTTATGGCTGGAAGATTATGTGCGCCGTTATCCGCATACCGTCATCCTCATCAGCCATGACCGCGACCTTTTGAACTCCGCCGTCAACTCCATCATCCATCTGGATCAGACCAAGCTGACACTTTGGCAGGGCAATTACGATCAGTTCGAACGTCTGCGTTCGGAAGCGCTGGAATTGCAGCAGAAGGCGCGTACCAAGCAGGAAGCCCACCGCAAGCACATGGAAGCCTTTGTGGAGCGTTTTCGCGCCAAGGCATCCAAGGCCAAGCAGGCGCAATCACGCTTGAAAGCCTTGCAGAAGCTCAAACCGATTTCCGCGCACATTGAGGATCATGTGATGCCATTCCATTTTCCGGAACCGGAAAAGGTCGTGGCCTCTCCTATTATCGCGATTGAAAGCGGTGAAGTCGGCTATACGCCGGGCAAACCCATTCTCAAGCATTTGAACCTGCGCATCGATGCGGATGACCGCATTGCGCTGCTCGGGTCGAATGGCAATGGTAAGTCCACGCTTGCCAAGCTGATCAGTGGCCGCCTACCTTTGCAAAAAGGCAAGATCACGGTTGCTTCGAACCTGAAGATTTCCTTCTTTGCCCAACATCAACTGGACGATCTCGTACCGGAAGACAATGCCATCGAGCATGTTCGCAAGCTGATGCCGGATGCACCAGAAGCGAAGGTGCGCGCGCGCGTCTCGCGCATGGGTCTTGCTACGGTCAAGATGAATACGGCGGCGAAAGACCTCTCTGGTGGTGAAAAAGCCCGACTTTTGATGGGACTTGCGACGTTTGAAGGGCCAAATCTGCTGATCCTCGACGAACCGACCAACCACCTTGATATAGACAGCCGCGAAGCCTTGATGCACGCGCTAAACGAGTTCGACGGCGCTGTCATCCTGATTGCCCATGATCGCCACCTGATCGAAGCGACAATGGACCGGCTGTGGTTGGTGCGCGATGGCGCAGTTGCGCCTTACGATGGCGATCTTGATGCTTACCGCTCACTGGTTCTGGCTGATGCCAAGGCCGAGCGCTCGGGCAACAAGATCGTGGTCGAAGAAGGCCAGAAGCTCAGCAAAGCAGAACAGCGGAAGCTGGCTGCCCAAAAGCGCGAGGCATTAAAGCCGTTGCAGAAAAAGATTCAGGAAGCCGAAGCACAGGTTCAGCGCTTCCAGAAGAAGATCGACTCGCTGCAAGTCCAACTCGCGGACCCGATCATCTATTCCCGCGAACCTGCAAAGGCGACGCAGATCGGCAAAGAGATTGGCTATGCCAAATCTTCACTGGCGCGTGCCGAGGAAGAATGGCTGGCGCTCTCCAGCGAATATGAAGAGGCCATGGCTGATTTATAATTAAGAACATCGCAAGAGAGGGAACGTGCAGGTCGAAACCGTCCCCTCTCCTGGATATTTCAGAGTTTCAGGGCCAAGACCCTAGCCCTCCGAAAGTCTGTCAAAGCTTGGGCAAATCGATTGCAAGCATTGTCTTTTTGCGCAGCGGCAAAGCATAGCCGGCAAGCAGTGCGCCGAGGCCGATAATCGTCGATACGGCGAAGATGATTATCGATGCATGCCGTAAGGCATCTGGCGTCGTTGCGAGCGGATAGCCGACAGCATTTGCAGCCAGCCCCGCTATGGCGGCCCCAATCGCATAGCCGGCAGATTGCAGGGTTGGCAGCAAGGCAGAAGCGCGATCACGCTCGCCGCTCTTGGCAGCTTCCATCACCGTTTGGCTGAGGAAGCCCCAGCTTATGCCAAAGCCCGTGCCGATCAATATTTGCCCGAGCATGACCACCAGAGGTTCGTCCAGCGAGAAACCAAAGACGATGATCGCAAGACCGCTGACGAGCAGCGTTGGTCCAAGGCGGATCATCCAGGCACGGCGGCGCGGATCCTGAATATTTGCGACAAGAATGGCAAAAAGGCTCCATGCAATTGCAAAAGTTGCGCTGAAAGCACCAGCTTTGGTTGGACCATAACCCCAAAGGTTTTGCAGGGTCATAACCAGATAGACCGAGGTGGAAGCTTGCGCGACCGGCATAAGCAGCACAACCCAAAGGCCAATGCCAACCGTGGAATTGAGCGAAAAGGCATCTGACGGAAAGAGTGGTGTGTCGCTGCGACGATCAATTAGGATGACCGAGGCAAGGACTATGGCTGCACCGGCCACGAAAAGCACTTCCATGGGCACGCTCTGCATGATGCTGGCTAACGCAACGAGCATGATACCGGCACCGATGGCGGATAGCCGAAAAAATGGTACGCTTAATCGCTGTATCTCGCCGGAAAAGCGCGGAACGATGCGGAATGTCAATGCGATGAAGATCAGCCCCAAGGGAACATTGATGAGGAAGGCTGCGCGCCACGAAAGATGCTCGGTCAGCATGCCGGACACCAACGGACCACCGAATGCCGCAATAGCCCAAACGACCGCTTCAGCACCAAACACTTTGGCGACAAGCCGGGACGGAAAGAGTTCCGGGATCAGCGCGTAACAGGTGGCAGCAATAATGCCCTCGCCCACGCCCTGAAGGGCCCGGCCTATCAGGACTTCGGTCATGGATGAGGCAAAGGCCGCAATCAATGTACCAGCCAAAAATACCAGGGCCGAACCGACAAGCGCGGTACGAGAGCCGAAGCGGGCTTTCAGCAAGGCACCGCTGGCGCCGCCGACAATAGAAAACACCAGATAAAGGGTAAATGCCCAGGATATCAGCTCAATACCGCCAATTTCGCCCACGGCAGTGGGAAGCGATGTCGACACCAGAAAGCCGTTAAAGGCGAAAAGGGCAACGCCCAGACAAAGTGTCGTTGTGGCTGCCGAATAGTCGGCGGTTAGCAGTTCCGACCAGCGGGCATCGCTGGGTTGAGCATGGTCACTCATGGCATTTCCTCAATTTAATTAGTTTTATGTTTTTATATTCCGCTTTATAAAACAAGCAATAGCTTTTTTAATTTTTATGCCTATATTGGCACCATGCAGGATCGAACGACAAATCGCATGCTATATTCCTTGAAAGTGACCGGGGCTCAAACAGCTGCGGCATTAGCGGAACGTCTGGATATTACCGCGGTGGCTGTTCGCCAGATGCTGGGGCGACTGCATGAAGTCGGCCTTGTCGATTATGAAGACAGCCGTGAGAGCGTGGGAAGACCCAAGAGGTTTTGGCATTTGACTGAGGCAGGAAACGCCCAGTTTCCGGATAACCATGCCGGGTTAACCAGAGATCTCATCGCTTCAATCTCTGCGGTATTCGGGGAGTCCGGACTGGATCAACTGATTTCTCATCGCGAACAGGCGACGCTTAATCAATATCAGCTTGCACTTGAACCAATTGAAACCCTTGAAGCCAAGGTGGAACAGCTTGCAGCCATTCGCTCAGCGGAAGGATATATGGCCACCAGCACCCGCAACGCAGAAGGCAAACTCGTCCTTGTCGAGAATCATTGCCCTATTTGTGTTGCTGCAAAGGCCTGTCAAAAACTCTGCCGCTCCGAGCTTGAAGTGTTTCAAGCAGCACTTGGGCCTGATGTTGAAGTTACACGTTTCGAGCACATCCTCAAAGGTGCGCGGCGTTGTGCTTATACAATTGCAGCAAGGTCAAAACAAAGCGATCAGCTTGCGATGAAGCTGTAGACCATCGGACTGATGAAACGATCCCCTACCCGCCAATAATCGCGAAGGGGTCCGCCTTCGAGTGCAAAGTCCAGTCTCGTCGCCAATCGGATTGAAGGTGCATTATCTGGATGGATAATCGCCGCAATGCGCCGCGTTTTCAGCTCATCAATGCAGTGGGTCATGATTTTTCGGACAGCCTCCGTCATCAGGCCTTGGCCGTGATATTCGGCCCGAAGAATATAGCCAATCTCAAGCTTGCGGCTGTAGGCTTCGCGATGGTGATAATTGACCATTCCGATACATTCATCTGTCTTGATATCGGCCACGGCCCAAGCAATGGCTGTTTCCGGCTGGGCTCCCTTCGCAAGAGCCCTTACCCAACCCCGTGTTTCCTGGATATTCCTACAAGGCGCGAAATCCCAATATTGCACCAACTCCTGATTGCCGAGGCAAGCATGGAGACCCTTATCGTCCTTCGGCTCAAACTGACGCAAGCGCAATCTTTGCGTGACCATAACAGGAAATTTTGTGGCCTGACTGGCCATCATCTGCCCCATTTCGACTGCGGCGGAACCGAAACTGGCGTTGCCTTGCCGCGGCGACGCAAAAATAAAAGCCCGGCTATGCTGATTACGATCAAGGCAATACCAGCGGGCATGATACGCCAATCGACAATTGAAGCGTTTTTTCGCAAAACCAGATCGACATGAGCCACTTCCAACCCGTCAAAATCGCCTGGCCCTATCGTGAAGAGATAATCTCCGTCTTGGGCAGGGTTGATATCGCCAATTTCATCGCGATAGATCTGCTGCCCTTGTGGCGAACCTTTATTGGTGGCTTTTGAGCCGGTATAGTTCAATGTTTCAACAAGAACGTCTTTGCCATTATGGGTCACAACCGCGGTTAAGGCCGTGCGGCTTACCGTCGGGATAAAATTGCGAAGTGTTTGCATATCGACAAAGGCGCGCACGGGCGCATCTTCAGCTTTCAAGGCAACCGTGACAGGCTTGTAGGGGCCGGGCCGGTCATAAACACGCCAGGTTCCGATCTCCTCTCCAGAGAAATTCACGGCTGCCCAAGGCCCGCCAATGCCGAAAACAACACCTAGAACAAGCAGAAACAGGAAAACGAAACGCATCGGCGCCTCCCCTCAAAAGCAATTCCAATTTACGCAATTCCGGACGGATAACCGGTGCCCACTTTTCCTGAAATTGCCTGTCTTTGTTTTACGCAATTTCGGACGGAAAACCGGTGTCCACTTTTCCTGAAATTGCCTGTCTTTGTTTTACGCAATTCCGGACGGAAAACCGGTGTCCACTTTTCCTGAAATTGCTTTAAGCCTTCTTTTCCCAGCGCCCCTCGGCATTCTGCTGCCAATAGGTCAACGCATGGCCCTGATCTTTCAATAATTTCCATTGTGCCCGAGCCTGCTCAAGCTGCTGTTGGTCATGGCCATCAAACATCAAAATAAGGCGCTCATAGTTTTCGGCATCACTTGGGACGGCTCCGTCAACGAGAAACCGGACCGTTGCCGCATTGGGATTGGCATCCGTTGTCGTCAGGATAACCGGCTGTTCTTCAGGATTGGCCTCCTGATCCGTGCCATGGGCAAGAAATGACGAATCCGACCAGGTCCATAAATGATTATCCAGACTGTCGCGCCGTTCCTGCGAGCCAGTCTGGATGACAACTCTCCACTTCCGGTCAAGCGAGCGCTCAACGAGCCCGGGCAACGCATTTTCCAGGGTCGATTCAGTCAAGTGGTAGAAGAGAATTTCAGTCATTTCATTCCGTATGTCAGAATTTCATGCAGTCCGGTCGTGTCTCGACCATACTGGCGGATACACGCATCGAATCCCACCATTCCCGCAAGCGTGGCCTCTCGTCAATCAGCGCGGCCCCTGGTTCCACTGTATCGGCAGCGGCAAGAGTGCTCATCATATAGAATGTGGCAAGTGTTGGCGTTGTGAAGCCGCAGGCAGGTGACTTGTCAAGAATTCCCTCGATAACACCCAGCACCTGTCGGGATTGGGTAATTGCCTCGTCCGTCGGTGCAAGTCCATCACGCCAATAGATCGGAACGTAAAGCCCCCAGACCAATGGCCGGTAGGCATATGCATCAACAATTCGCATGAGCTGCCGCATGCGTGCTGCATCCTTT
Organism: Phyllobacterium sp. GQ127; assembly: GCF_059758635.1. Taxonomy (NCBI): domain Bacteria; kingdom Pseudomonadati; phylum Pseudomonadota; class Alphaproteobacteria; order Hyphomicrobiales; family Phyllobacteriaceae; genus Phyllobacterium; species Phyllobacterium sp. GQ127. Next base: position 147,205 of record NZ_JCAXDZ010000001.1, on the reverse strand, counting down.
ACAGATGACGGTATCAATGCAGGCTCGTCAAAAACTGCGTCGATATAATGCACAATGGCATCGGTCTCATAAAGACCGAAACCATCTATTTCTATCGCCGGGATTTTTCCGAATGGATGCAGCTGGTCATAGTGAGCCGGGAGCTTTCCTCCCTCGAAAGGGTCAGCCTCCACCATTGAAAATTTGGCTCCCTTAGTGAGGAGGACAAGTCTGACAATGCGTACATATACGCTCTCAAGCGTTCCATAGAGGTTGATCTCCACGGTCAACCCTCAAAATTATCCTGAACAAATCTGTCCAGAAGCCGCACGCCGAATCCTGAAGCCCAGGACTGGCTGTATTCATTGGTGGGAGCGCCTATCGCCGTGGCAGCGATGTCCAGATGCGCCCAAGGCGTATCGCCGACAAAGCGCTGCAGGAATTGTGCAGCTATGATTGCGCCGCCATAGCGCCCGCCAATATTTTTCATGTCGGCATTCTTGGTATCGAGAAGCTTGTCATATTCCGGTCCAAGAGGCATGCGCCAGAGTTTTTCTCCCGTAGCCTGTCCGGCCTCCAAAAGTTGCCCCGCAAGCTCGTCATTATTGGAGAATAGACCCGCATGATGAAGACCGAGCGCTATCATGATCGCGCCGGTTAGCGTGGCCAGATTTATCATGAGCTTTGGCTTGAAACGATCATTGCAGTAGTAAAGCGCATCCGCCAGAACAAGACGTCCCTCGGCATCGGTATTGAGCACTTCTATGGTTTGCCCCGACATAGAGGTCACGATATCGCCCGGACGTTGTGCATCGCCGTTGATCATGTTTTCCACGATGCCGATCACGCCGACGACATTTACTTTTGCCTTGCGCGTGGCCAAAGCATGCATCAGACCGGTGACAGCAGCAGCGCCGCCCATATCGCCCTTCATCTCCTCCATGCCACCCGCGGTTTTGATGGAGAGACCACCGCTATCAAAGGTGACCCCCTTGCCGACAAATGCGATCGGCTGGTCCTTGCCCTTGCTTCCGTTCCAATGCATCACGGCCAGACGCGCCGGGCGGGTAGAACCCTGTGCAACACCGAGAAGCGAGCCCATGCCCAGCTTTTTCATATCTTTTTCGGACAATATTTCGACCTTCACGTCGAGCTTCTTCAGCTCCTCAATGCGTTCAGCAAATTCGATGGGTCCAAGCATATTGGCAGGTTCATTCACCAGATCACGCGCCAGCACAACGCCTTCTGCGACCGCTTCGGCTTGAGCAAAAGCTTTTTTTGCCGCTTGAGGATCTGCCACGTGAATGGTTATGCGGGCTGAGCGATAATCCTTTTCGCCGTCCCTGTTCTTTTTCGTTTTGTATTTGTTGAAACTATAGGAGCGCAGCAATATGCCGAGTGCAAAATCAGCGGCGCTTGTGGCCGAAATTTGCGTATCCGGAAGCGCCAGAACAATCGATATGTCTTTCACACCGGCCACTTTCGCAAGAGCGGCACCGCCCATTTTCAGCCAATCATCGGCCTTAAGTTTGTCTGGATCACCCGTTCCTATCAGCACCAGCCGATCAAGTTGAGTATCCGCAGGAGCGATTGTGGAAATACCCGAAGCCAGTTTACCTTTAAAATCCGAAACATTGATGATACGCGACAGCGCATCGGCACCGATAACAGATTCGGCCTCTGCAGAGATCTTACCTTCAGCATTGGCCAGCAAAATGGCAGTCTTGCCTTCGATTGGCGCGTGCTTCGCAAAACTGATGGATGGGCGTTTGGACATGATATCTCCAGATTGAACAAAACGTGATTTTCTTATTTATCAAACGTGATGAAATAAGGGACTCAACGAAGTATGTGGACTAACACCTTGTTAACCAGCTTTCTTCGCCTATTTTTAGCCAAGCCTGACTAGATTGAACTAAAGTCGATATATAGAACACGTAACGGGTTCGTCCCAAAATTCCATGGGCTTCATGGGATAAACTGAACAGCCGGTCTTTCCGGTCCGGTGGTTAAACAAGGTGGCGGAACTCTTCTTGCGAAACATGACATGCGCCTGATTGAGATATATATCTTGCGACGGATCGTCGTCATGTTTTTTGCTGTGCTGCTTTCGGCAGTCGGCGTGACGTGGATTGTCCAGGTGCTGGGGCGCATCAACTTCCTGACGACCAGTGGGCAAAGCTTTTTCTACGTTCTCAAATTCAGTTCCAACCTGCTTCCATCCGCCTTCCCGCTTGTTATGCCATTTGCGCTGGTGATTGCTGTTACGCAGACGCTTTCGACAATGAACCAGGATTCAGAGCTTGTCGTTATCAATGCCGCGGGCGCGCCGCGCTCGGCGGTGATCCGCCCCGTTCTGCTTTTTGCCGCCTTCGTCTCAATATCGTCATTCGTGATTGCAAATTTCATCGCGCCCTACTCCACACTTAATATGCGCCAGATGATTGCCGACGCGAATGCTGACGTCGTTAATCTTGTGGTGCAGCAAGGCGCTTTTCAGGAACTGGCGGACAATCTTTACATTCAGATCGAAGCACGCGATTCCAACGGCTCCATCAAGGGACTATTTGTTTCCGATTCCCGCGATCCAACGACAGACCTGATTTATTACGCCAAGGAAGGACTGGTCGTTGAAACGGGAAACCAGAGTCTGCTGGTCATGAAAGACGGTGAAATCGATCGCCGCGATGTCCAGACCGGGAATGTTTCCATCATCAAGTTCAATACGTATGCACTTGATCTTGCAGCATTTTTGGCGGCAGATGAGAAAGAGCCGACCATTTTTGCGAAAGACCGCCCTCTGGATGAACTGTTGAATCCTGATCCGAACGACAAGCAATATAAGAGCAACCCACTGCGCTACACGTCTGAACTATACAAGCGATTCACTGAGTGGAGTTATGCCTTTGTGTTTGCGTTGATTGCGCTGGCGGCGGCTGCCGATTCACGCTCCCATCGCGAGGCCCGGATTTCGGCCTCGTTTACCGCCATTACGCTCAGCCTCATCGTATTCTGGATGGCCTATTCGACGGGGCAAAACACCAATAAAAATGCAGACCTGCTGCCGCTGCTGGTCGCGATACCACTGTTTGCGGGTCTGGCTGCAACCTATGCTTTGGTCACAAACCGGCAAATCGGTTTGCCTGATAGTTGGACGAAGTGGCTGAAATCAAACCTGGCGGCGCGGCAGGAAGCTTTTGCCGGCGTAGGCACGAAGCTGTTCAGTCGCAAACGCGGAGGCAACCGCAAATGATAGGTTGGACTCTGGGTCGCTATTTCTTTTTGCGCTACGTGACAATCACGGCATATTTTTTGCTGGGCAGTTTCGCGCTGGCACTCATTCTCGATTTTACGGAGCTGTCGGGCAAATTATCGGCATTACCCGACTATTCGCCACTTGCCGCATTCGGCATATCGGCGATGCGCATCCCTTTCATCATGCAGCAGGTCTTTCCATTCATCGCCCTGTTTTCGGCAATGGCAACGTTGATTTCCCTGAATCGCAAGTACGAACTTGTTGTCGCTCGTTCAGTTGGGGTTTCAGCGTGGCAGTTCCTGTTGCCAGCCTGCGCAGGTGCCCTGCTTTTTGGTCTTATTGCCATATTACTGGTCAATCCCCTCGCCGCTCACGGCTATGAGCGAAGCGAGCAAATCACCTCCGCCTGGCGTTCCGGCAAAGCCAATGATGTTGGCACGAACCGCGTTCCGTGGCTCCGCCAAAAGACTGAAGATGGCGAAACCATTATCGGAGCCAAATCTATCGTCAATCGTGGTTTACGATTGGTTGACGCGACTTTCATTCGGCTGGACAAGAATCAGGACATTCGGGAACGGCTTGATGCGCGAACCGCTGACTTGAAAGATGGCTATTGGGAACTGAACAATGTGACCAAATTTGTGCTTGGCGAAACCCCGGTTCCGTTGGATTCAATACGTATTCCGACGCATCTTCGCCCTGAATTCGTTGAAGAAAGCCTCGCCAAGCCTGAAACAATTCCTTTTTTTGAGCTGCGTAACAAAATTGCCGCAGCCCGTTCTTTTGGTTATTCAGCCAACAGTTTTGACATGCATTTCCAGTCTTTGCTGGCTTTACCGGCTTTGTTGATGGCGATGACTTTGATCGCCGCGACAGTTTCGTTGAAATTTGTTCGCTTTGGACAATCCGGAACGATGATTCTGGGTGGCGTCCTGGCGGGCTTCGTGCTTTATGTCGTCACTGTTGTGGTCAAGGCATTTGGCAATGCGGGATTCGTCCCGCCTTTCATAGCCGCATGGACACCCGTGTTGATTGCAACATTTTTTGGGGTCTCCTTTCTGTTGCACAAGGAGGATGGTTAGAGTGGGATTGAATGTAACGCGCTCGGTGTTACCGTCGTGGCTCGCACGTTTGTTGTGCGGGACGGCAGTGCTATGCCTAGCAGGCGGGATTTCGCTCCCAGCCTATGCCCAGACAAGTGATGCACTTGTGGGCACTGTCCAGACTAATCCAAATGCACAGCTTCTTCTGGAATCAGACGAGCTTGTCTACGACATCAATGCCAAGACGATTTCCGCCGTTGGTGGTGTGCAGATTGACTATGATGGAAACCGGCTTGTCGCGCGTCAGGTCACGTATGACCAGAATACCGGCCGCCTGAAAGCCATGGGCAAAGTTGAGATTGTCGAAAAAGACGGCAATCGGATTTATGCCGAGAATCTCGATGTCACCGACGATTTCCGCGAAGGCTTTGTCAATGCCCTGCGCGTTGAGTCCGCTGACAATACGCGGTTCGCAGCCGAAAGCGCCGAGCGTATTGGCGGCGAAATTACAACCTTTAACAACGGTATATATACTGCCTGCGAGCCTTGCCGTACAAAGCCGGACAAAGCTCCGCTCTGGCAGGTCCGTGCGCAAAAGATCATTTGGAACGGCAAGAAGAAGACAATTCGTTTCGAGCGTGGCCGTTTTGAAATGTTCGGCATGCCATTGGCCTTCCTGCCAGCCTTCGAAATTGCAGATCCGACAGTCAAGCGCAAAAGTGGCTTTCTCATTCCAAGCTACAAGCATGAAACCAATCTCGGATCAGGCGTTTCCGTGCCATATTTCTGGGCCCTTGCACCCAATTATGATCTGACGCTTACCGGTACTTATTACAGCAAGCAGGGCTTCCTCGGTGAGGCTGAATGGCGCCATCGCCTGAATAATGGCGAATATTCAATCAAGGTCGCCGGTATCAGTCAGCGCGATCCGGAGGCGTTTAAATACAATGATTATCGTGACAATCTAGACGACTTTAATGTCGATCGCGATAACCACGGCCGCGGCATGATCGCGACGAAGGGGGCTTTGCGTATCAATCCGCGATGGACTGTCGGCTGGAATGTTATGGCCCAATCGGACAAGGCGTTTGCCTATCGATATGGCATTGATCAATATGACAATTACGATATCACCAATGAGGTTTATCTGACGGGCATCAATGATCGAAACTTCTTTGATCTTCGCTTCTATAATTTCCTTGTTCAGGAATCGATTGGTAATGATAATTCCAGCGCCCAAGAAACGAAGCAACCTTGGGTAATGCCAAGTTTGGATTACGCCTTCACGCCCACACAGTCGGTTGCAGGCGGCGAACTGAATTTCGATGTTAATTTGCAAGCGCTTCATCGCGACAGGCAAAGTGGTACCGGATTCAGCGACCTTACACGTGAAGGCTATATTTCTGGCATCAAAGGCAATGATGGGCGTCTGACCGCTGAGGCGGAATGGAAACGCACATTCATCGCGCCTAACGGTCTGGTTATTACACCCCTTCTCGCTCTGCGCGGTGATGGCATGTATGTGGATTCCGACACAGCCGGTATTGTGCGGTCTGAAGCCTTCCGCGGCATGGCGACAGCAGGTCTTGAAGCCAGATGGCCTATCCTGTTCTCAACGACCAGTTCGACGCATGTGCTGGAGCCGACTGCTCAGCTATTCGTTCGTAATAATGAGCCCTATGCGGGCGAGATGCCGAACGAAGACGCACAGAGCTTTGTTTTCGACGCATCCAGCCTGTTCGAGCGTGACAAATTCTCCGGTTATGACCGGGTTGAAGGTGGCACGCGCGTCAATCTCGGCGTTCGCTACTCCGGTACGTTCAGCAATGGCCTGTCGCTCAATGGTATTGCTGGCCAGTCATTCCATATCGCCGGAAAAAATTCGTTCAATACGAATGACTTCGTGAATGTTGGCGCAGAGTCTGGCCTTGAAGATGACCGTTCAGACTATGTTGCGATGATCGGTGCCAATTATGGCCGGTTCAACGTGACAACTGGCGGGCGCTTCGACAAGGACACATTTGAGGTTCGCCGCGCCGAAGTTGCCAGCACAGCGGATGGCAAGTATGGCTCAGCCTTTGTCAAATATGCATTCATTGACAAGCAGGAGACTTACGGGTTTCCGACAGACCGCCACGAGGTGACGGTAGGCGGCTCTGCCAAGCTAACACCGAACTGGCGTGTTCTCGGCTCAGGGACCTATGATCTCGTATCCGAGACGTTGGTGAAGCGCACCGCAGCGCTGGCCTATGATGATGAATGCTTCACATACAGCATGTATTATCAGCAAGAGCAGCCTGTGACCGTTAATGGCGCAGAGGGCGACAAGACGACGAAATTCGGGTTCAATATCTCGTTCAGAACGCTCTGGGGCGTTGGTGAGCCAGTTGATATTGGCGGCATCTAACCATCACGTTTGACGACCGCTCTTGCGGTCAGTCACGCTTTTGCCTTAGTAAAGCGACAGTAATTACGCTACTACACCAAAGCACTAAGGCTACAGCCCGCTTATTACATGCGGACAATGATTGGATAATTAGGAATGATGGCGAGGAACCATATTATTGCAGCGGCTTTGTTTGCCGTAATCGGCTCGAGTCTCACGGCGGGAACAATTCTACCTGCAGCCGCAAGCGAAATCAAAGTTGTTGTCAATGGTGCTCCTATCACCGATTACGATATTTCACGGCGCGCCGCCTTCCTGAAGTTGCAGCGTAAAAAGGGCGATGCCAAAGAGGAATTGACCGAAGAAGCATTGAAGCGCCAGGAATTGCGGCGGCTCAACCTTCTTGTTGGCGATGGCGAAGTCAACGATGCTTTCGCCCGCTTCGCAACCAATAACAAGATGACATTGGCTCAGCTTAATAGCGTCCTGGACAAGGCTGGCGTTACCGCCCAGCACTTTAAGGAATATATCCGCATTCAGATGAGCTGGGGCCGCGCATTGGCGACCCGCAATCGTTCGCAGGGCGGCGCTAAGTTTACCGAGCAGGATGCAGTTCAACGCATGCTCAAAGATGGCGGCAAGAAACCTGTTTCTACTGAATATCAGCTTCAACAGGTGATTTTCGTTGTACCGGCAAACAAGCGCGACAGACTTGCAAAGCGTCGCAGCGAAGCCAATGCAATGCGCGCCAAGTTCAACGGCTGCGATGGCACGCGCGATATTGCCAAAGGTACACTTGACGTGACCGTGCGTGACCTTGGCAAGTTTATCGAGCAGGAACTTCCCCCTGAATGGGCAGCTCAGGTAAAATCGACATCAGTTGGCCACGCCACCGCTACGCTTGATACCGATAAGGGCGTTGAATATCTGGGTGTCTGTGCAACACGCCAGGTCTCCGATGACCGCGTAGCCCGTATGGTATTCGCGCAAGAACAAAATAGCGGCAAAGGCGATGCGACAGCAGAGGCCGTTGATAAGAAATACCTTGATGAACTGCGCGCCAAAGCCAAAATCACCAACGAATAGCAGTGTTCGCCTTCGGCACGATGCCGCGTCGAATAAACAAGACTTGCTCTACCTCATAGAAGACGGGGCGTGCCCATGACTGCCATCGCTGTAAGCTGCGGCGACCCTTCGGGCATCGGTCCTGAAATTGCCATTGCCTGTTGGTTGAAGCGCAAGCAATTGGGTCTGCCGCCGTTTTTTCTGCTCGCCGACCCGGCGCTGATTGAAGCGCGCGCAAAGCTTACAGGGCAGAATTGCACGATTGCTATTTCAACGCCGGTGAAGGCCGAAGGCCTATTCGCTGATGCGCTCCCCGTCGTGCCGCTTGAAAACGCACAAATTGACCAGCCGGGAACACCGCTGGTCGAGAATGCCCCGGGAACGATGGAGGCTATCGAGCGCGCAGTTGCATTAAGCCTGTCAGGCGAAGCGCGCGCTGTCGTTACCTGCCCCATTGCAAAGAAACCGCTTTACGATGCTGGATTTCGTTTTCCGGGCCACACAGAATTTCTTGCACATCTTGCCGCTCAACATCTCGGACATGACGTCACGCCCGTCATGATGCTTGCCGGGCCACTGCTTAGGGCGGTTCCCGTGACCATACATATAGGCATTGCTCAGGTTCCGGTTGTTCTGGATATCCCAACCATCGTTGCAATATGCCGTATCACCGCCGCAGCGCTTAAAAACCAGTTTGGTATCGCCGACCCTCGGCTTGCAATAGCCGGGCTTAACCCGCATGCGGGCGAAGGCGGCAGCATGGGTACCGAAGATGAAACCATCGTCTGGCCCGCTATCCAGATTCTTCGTGCCGAAGGTATTGACGCACGCGGGCCCCTGCCAGCCGATACGATGTTCCATCCGGCAGCCAGAGCAACATATGATGTTGCGATATGCATGTATCACGATCAGGCACTGATACCGGCAAAGACGCTTGGATTTGACGACAGCGTCAATGTTACGCTTGGTTTGCCCTTCATACGCACCTCGCCCGACCACGGCACTGCATTTAATATTGCGGGGACCGGACAGGCCAAGCCCGACAGCCTGATCGCGGCAATCCGCCTTGCCGATGAACTCGCATCGAACAAAGAAGAAAAGAATATCGCATGAGCATCGACGACCTTCCCCCCTTACGCGAAGTCATCGAACGTCATGAACTGATGGCGAGAAAATCACTCGGCCAAAACTTTCTGTTCGATCTGAACCTGACCGCAAAGATCGCCCGTCAAGCCGGGGATCTTGAAGGGCAGACTGTTATTGAAGTTGGCCCCGGCCCCGGTGGTTTGACGCGCGCGCTTTTGGCACAAGGCGCCAATGTCATCGCCATCGAACGCGATGAGCGCTGTCTGGCTGCTCTTCAGGAAATTGCCGACCATTACCCGGGCCGTCTTCGCGTCATCCCGGGCGATGCAATGGAAACCGACTTTGCGGCTCTGGCAGGCGACAGCAAGATAAAGATCGTCGCAAACCTGCCCTATAATGTTGGAACACCCCTGCTGGTCGGCTGGCTATTGGCAGAGCCCTGGCCACCATTCTACTCTTCGCTGACCCTGATGTTTCAGCGCGAAGTGGCCGAACGCATCGTCGCACGACCGGGATCGGACTCCTATGGGCGACTTGGTGTGCTTGCAGGGTGGCGTACAGAGGCGAGAATAACCTTTGACGTGCCGCCGCAGGCCTTCACCCCGCCGCCAAAGGTTACCTCATCAGTGGTGCATCTGGTGCCACGGGAGGCACCATTGTCCTGTGATGCTACGGTTTTAGGCAAGGTTACGCAGGCTGCCTTCGGTCAGCGCCGCAAAATGCTACGGCAAAGCGTCAAATCGCTGGGTGGCGAGGCTCTGCTGGCAAAGGCGGGAATTGATCCCACCCGGCGCGCCGAAACATTGTCTATCGATGAGTTTGTGGCGCTTGCAAATTCGCTCTAGTCCAGCTTTTCTTCCAGTAGTCCGTTGACGAAATCAAACAGGCCGGGCGAGCGATCACGGCGCAGACGCTCCGCGGTGACGATAGACTGGACCTGATTATAGGCACGGTCGAGGTCCTTATTGACGATAACGTAGTCATAAGAACGCCAACGCTCGATCTCATTGCGCGCATTTCGCAAGCGCATCTCGATCACTTCTTCCGTATCTTCGGCGCGGCGATGCAGACGTTGCTTCAGATCGGCCATGGAAGGCGGTAAAATGAAAATGCTCACAACATCCCCCTTCATCTTTTCCTGAAGTTGAAGAGCACCCTGCCAGTCAATATCGAACAGCATGTCCTGACCATCGGCGAGCGCATTTTCGGCAGCCTCGCGAGGCGTGCCGTAAAAATTGCCGTGAACCTCTGCCCATTCGATCAACTCGTCGCTGTCACGCAATCGTTCGAACTCACGCACCGAAATAAAGTGGTAATGGACACCCTCGATCTCACTTGGGCGGCGTGTTCGTGTTGTAACGCTGACTGACAGCGCCAATTCGAGCTTTTCTTTATCGTTCAGCAGCAGGCGGGCGATCGTCGATTTACCGGCACCGGAGGGCGATGAAAGCACCAGCATGAGGCCGCGTCTTTTGATAGCGTTGAGCATATCTACTCCAAATTCTGTATCTGCTCGCGCAATTGATCTACAACGGCCTTAAGGTCAAGACCTATGGTTGTAATTGATGCGGCGTTTGCCTTTGAGCAAAGTGTATTTGCTTCCCGGTTAAATTCCTGTGTCAGAAAATCCAGCTTTCGCCCAGCGCCGTTTCCATCCGCCAAAAGAAGCCGCGCTGATGTCACGTGCATTTCAAGACGATCAAGCTCTTCCTGAATGTCCGCCTTTGTTGCCAGGAACGCCGCTTCCATATGCAACCTTGCCTCATCGAGCGCTGGTGCGGCATCAAGCAGAAGGGCGACCTGTGCGGAAAGCCTGCCCTTTATCGCTTCAAGCGACCGGCTTGGATCGCGCTTTGCCCGTTCAACCAGCGCTTCAACGGCAGACACTTGCCGCGACAATATCTCGCCGAGCGCGCTTCCCTCTGCCCGGCGATCCTGCTCAAGCCTTACAAGCGTCTCTTCGAGAACCGTTAGCGCTAAATCATCCAGCTTTGACTGATCTTCCGGTGTGACAATATCCTGCGGCACTTCAAGTACGCCGCGCAGCGCCATCAACCCTTCCGGCGTTGAGGGCGCGAGATTGAATTCTTCACGCAACCGCCCGGCGATTGATGCCAATTCCTCAAGCAATGGCCGGTTAACCACAGTCCTGGCAGAAGCGCCTTCCGTTTTGTCGACAGTCAATGCGGCCTGAAAATTGCCTCGCTTGAAATGCTGTCCGAAAAGCGCCCGGGCTTTTTGATCAATCGCTTCGAAGCCTTGCGGCAGCCGAAAGCGTACATCGAGCCCTTTACCATTGACCGATTTGATTTCCCACGAAATCTGCACTCCGGGAAAGGTCCGGAGGTGACGGGCAAAACCCGTCATACTCTGCAATGACATATGCTTCCCCCTTGGCCCGGCATTCTTTCCGGTTAATTTGCGACGCCGCCCTCAACCGGCACGGCATTCTCGTCCCCCGTCGCGGCTTTTGCGGCTTCATCAAGCCTGTTCTTTTCGACTTCGCGCCACCGCTTTACGTTCTCATTATGCTCTTCCAGCGTCGCGGCAAAGACATGGCCTCCAGTGCCATCGGCAACGAAATATAGATCTTTCGTCTGCGAAGGATGCGCGACAGCCTCAAGAGCGTCACGACCCGGATTGGCAATAGGACCAGGCGGGAGACCATTAATTGTATATGTATTATATGGCGTGGGCTTTTCGATATCCGACTTCAGGATTGCGCGGTCCGCAGGGCGGCCTTTTCCTCCAAAGAGACCATAGAGGATCGTCGGATCAGACTGCAGGCGCATGCGCTTGTTCAGCCGGTTGATGAATACGGAGGCAACACGCGGGCGCTCATCAGCCTTGCCGGTCTCTTTCTCGACAATAGAAGCGAGCGTGACAAACTCTTCAATGGTTTTTAGCGGCACGCTTGGATCGCGGCGCTCCCAAATATCTTCAACCAGCTTCTTTTGGTCCGCCTGCATTTTCTTCACGAGTTCTTCGCGGGTCGTGCCACGGGAAAACCGCATCGTATTAGCAAAAAGCGAGCCTTCCTTTGGCATAATAGCTGGTAGATTGCCGGTCAGAACGTCATCCTCGCTGATACGCTGGAATATCTGCTCGACAGTCAGACCTTCCGGTATGGTGAGAGAGTGCAGAACAGATTTTCCGCTGCGCAGCAGGTCCATGATCTCGCGCATGGATGCGTGCGCCTTGATCTCGTATTCGCCGGCCTTCATGCTGCCCTGATGGCCATAGGCCTGTACGCCATATTTGAATATGCGTGCGTCAGAGATAATCCCACGGCGCTCAAGTCCGTCGGCTATTTCAATAATACCGGAGCCACTCTTGACCACGTAATTGGTGGTCACATCATTTGGGCCGGGTTCGTTAAATTCGACCTTGCCAAAATAAACAACAGCAGCCGCGGCGAGCACAACCAGCACAACCAATGACAGCATGAAGTTTGCAAAAACGACGATCTGGCTTCGGGCGCGGCGTGAACGGCGCTTCGGCGCTGGTGGAGGCGTGCCTGGTTCTGGACGCAAAGCTTCAGATGCCGACTGCGGGACAATAGGCTTACGCTCCGGCGTACCGGAACTATTTGTCTCTCCAGACTGCTGATCTGAACTCACGCAAGCACCTCGGGACGAATTAGCGGTTATTTTGCCGTTCACCCAGTGGATGAAGGAACGGCAACTTTGCAGATGGCGCATAGTACAGCTCAAATCAAAGCTGATTCAGCCACTATGCGGTAAAATCGACTGTAATATGGCGAAAGCGCCGAGCGCCCTCGCCATAAGTCCGATCACTGTTGATAACGCCGCAGAACAAGCGAAGCATTGGTTCCGCCAAATCCGAAAGAATTGGACAAGGCGATATCGATCTTCCGTTCGCGCGCCTTATGCGGAACCAAATCGATTTTGGTTTCAACAGATGGATTGTCAAGATTAAGCGTCGGTGGCGCGATGTTGTCGCGAATCGCCAATACGCAGAAGATTGCTTCCGTGGAACCTGCAGCACCGAGAAGATGCCCAATCGACGATTTCGTTGACGACATCGAAATTTTTGACGCAGAATCGCCGACAACCCGCTCCACCGCACCAAGCTCAATGGTATCAGCCATGGTCGAAGTGCCATGCGAATTGATGTAATCGATATCCGACGGGGTAATGCCCGCACGCTTGAGCGCCATTTCCATTGAGCGCTGTGCACCCTCACCGCTCTCGGAAGGCGCGGTGATATGGTAGGCGTCGCCCGACAGGCCATAGCCTATGACTTCGGCATAAATCTTGGCGCCGCGAGCCAATGCGTGATCCAGCTCTTCAAGAACAACGATACCGGCGCCCTCACCCATGACAAAGCCATCGCGGTCTCTGTCATACGGGCGGGAAGCAGCTGTAGGATCGTCATTTCTTTCCGTGGAAAGCGCCTTGCAGGCCGCAAAACCGGCAAGCGAAATACGGCTGACTGGAGATTCCGTTCCACCAGCGACCATCAGATCTGCATCGCCAAAAGCAATCAAACGGGCCGCATCGCCAATGGCATGCGCACCGGTAGAGCAAGCGGTGACGACCGAATGGTTTGGGCCACGCAGCTTGTGCTTGATGGAAACTTGACCGGAAGCGAGATTGATCAACCGTCCGGGAATAAAGAAGGGCGAAATGCGGCGCGGGCCTTTATCACGCAGGGTGTAACCTGCTTCGACAATCCCTTCGAGACCACCGATACCTGAACCGATGAGCACACCAGTGCGAATCTGGTCTTCATCGCTTTCAGGTGCCCATTTGGCATCAGCAAGCGCCTGATCGGCAGCTGCCATTGCGTAAATAATAAATGGATCAACCTTGCGCTGTTCCTTCGGCTCCATCCAATCGTCAGGATTGAAAGTGCCATCGGACCCGTCGCCCACCGGAATACGGCATGCGATCTTGCAGGGCAGATCTTCAACATCAAATTCTGTAACGCGCCGGGCACCGCTCTGGCCGGCCAAAAGCCTTGACCAAGTGAGCTCAACACCCGATGCGAGAGGAGAAACCAGCCCAAGGCCGGTTATGACAACGCGCCTCATGGCCGATCCTTAATTATCATATGCGACATGGTTGTATCCCTCGAACGCATGAATGAGAAAGGCGTTACGCCACTTCATTCACTCATGCGCCGCCAGGCATAACAAAAATTAGGCTTGTGCTTTGTCGATGAATTTGACGGCATCGCCGACAGTCAAAATCGTTTCAGCAGCATCATCCGGAATTTCAACGCCGAATTCTTCTTCAAAAGCCATCACGAGCTCGACAGTATCAAGGCTGTCTGCGCCCAGATCGTCGATGAAGCTCGCACCATCGGTGACTTTCTCGGCATCAACGCCCAGATGTTCAATAACGATTTTCTTGACGCGTTCTGCAGTATCACTCATGTGGAAACCTCAACCTGTTTGTTTTTCCCTATGCCTTGGTTAGCGGCACGGATGACTCTAATCAAGCAATAAGATGATGGTTCAGTGCTGTTTAACAGCTAAAACACCAACCCCTGCGGCTTATTCCTTGCGGAATTTCTTGGGCATCTAATCGATTTGGCAAATCCATTTGATGTCACAACTGGTGCGCGACTTATCACGCTTTATTCACGGCCTCAATCTCATAAATGTGATTGTTTCCTGTACTTCACTCGATCGCAGGATGCGTGAGTGATTAATCAGATCATCGCCATGCCACCGTTTACATGGATCGTCTGGCCAGTGACGTAGGCAGCCTCGCTGCTGGCAAGATAAACCACTGACGACGCGATTTCCTCGCCTGTGCCCATACGGCGCATAGGAATGGCGGACATGATGCCTTCCTTCTGCTTGTCATTGAGCTTGTCGGTCATGGCTGATTCGATGAAACCGGGCGCTACACAATTCACGGTAACGTTGCGGCTGGCGATCTCCTGCGCAAGCGACTTGGAGAAGCCGATAAGGCCGGCCTTCGAAGCCACGTAATTTGTCTGGCCGGGATTTCCGGTAACGCCAACGATTGACGTTATGTTGATGATGCGGCCATAGCGCCGGCGCATCATGGGATGGGTTAATTCGCGGGTGAGACGGAACACGGCGGTCAAATTGACCTCCAGAACATTGTCCCAGTCGGCGTCGCTCATGCGTACAAACAAACCGTCTTTGGTGATACCGGCATTGTTGACCAATATCTCCACGCCTTCAAGATCCGCTTCAGCCTTCTCACCCAGTGCCTTGACTTCATCGCGATTGGAAAGGTTTGCCGGGAAAATCTTGACGCGATCGCCAAGTTCGCCTGCCAAGGCTTCCAGCTTCTCGATGCGCGTACCGTGCAAACCGACAATTGCACCCTGGGCATGCAGCGCGCGGGCAATCGCTTCACCGATACCACCTGTTGCGCCCGTAATGAGAGCCTTGCGGCCAGTAAGGTCAAACATTGCGCGTTCCTCTATTCCAGTGTTTATCAAGCATTCAGGGCGGCTACAGCCGCTTCAATATCTTCCGGCGTCCCAACTGCTACACCGGAAATGTCTTTATTGATACGGCGCGCAAGCCCTGTAAGCACTTTGCCTGCGCCAATCTCATAGAGCGTCGATACCCCATTGGCACCAAACCACTCAACAGTTTCGCGCCAGCGAACCCGTCCGGTCACCTGCTCAACTAGCAAGGCTGCGATTTCATCGGCGGAACTAACCGGCGCCGCTTTGACATTGGCAATAAGCGGCACGATGGGATCATTCTTGGCAACGGCTGCAAGAGCTTCCTGCATCGCATCAGCAGCAGGCGCCATGAGAGCTGAATGAAAAGGAGCGGAAACAGGCAGCATGATCGCACGCTTTGCACCCTTGGCAGAAGCCAGCGCAGCGGCCGCCTCGACCGGAGCCTTTGCACCCGAGATAACCAGTTGTCCGCCGCCATTATCATTGGCGATCTGAACCGATCCTTGCGTCGAGGCCTCGGCGCACACGGATTCGACGTCCGCATATTCAAGACCGATAATGGCAGCCATAGCGCCCTGACCCGCTGGAACTGCTTTTTGCATGGCGTTGCCGCGAATACGCAAAAGCCGCGCGGTATCGGCCAAGGAGAACGTACCAGCCGCGCAAAGCGCAGAGTATTCACCCAGCGAGTGGCCAGCTACAAAGGAAACCTTGTCCTTAAGCGAGATGCCTTGGGATTCCAGCACGCGGATCACCGCAATGGATACGGCCATCAAAGCCGGCTGCGCATTGGCAGTAAGCGTCAATGTCTCTTCAGGCCCTTCCCATATGATGGAGGACAGCTTTTCACCCAAAGCCTCGTCCACCTCATCAAAGACGGCCTTGGCTTGTGCAAAATTGTCGGCAAGCGCCTTGCCCATGCCGACGGACTGACTCCCCTGTCCGGGAAAGGTGAATGCTATGGACATAGAAATGCCTCCAAATGAAACCAGGCTCAATGTGCCGCGCGGTGTGCCTATCAGCAAGCGCGAAGTCAAGCTCTCTCATGGGCCTTTGAAAAAACTGACTTGTATATCACACCATTGCAATGCACGATGTTGCCAATATCGCAGGGTTCAATCCCACCTTACATATTACAACGCAATACATTTTCAGCTAACCATTTCAACCTCAGACGCCCCAATGCTACTCCGGAATTCAGCAAGCTTTTTCGGCTGTAGACGGTTGGTTCGGTTGCCAATTTTTTGAAGCCAATGTCCATCACCAGATCAATAAAGAAGATCGAATATTACTCCAGAAACATTATCAGAGACCTGCTGCCTCAGCATTTATTCCGCAGGCAGCTGAATGTTCTATGTGAAGATTTCCAGATATGCGAACGGGATCATCTCAGATCCCGCCTGAATTACTACAACAAGATTGGAGAACGATCACCGCGCATCGAAGCAAGCTCCAAAATCTCCAATTTACCGAGAAACCAGAGCATGTACTATTACGACCTGAAGGAACATGCCCGGTACTTCCCTGCTGAGTTGGAAATAGCACATGTTTTCGGCGATGTGACTTCCGTTCCTCCCGTACCGTCCATTGTGAAAAGCCGCCCGATCCACGGAGACAATAAAGAATCGGTTTTACTGAAGCTCAACAAGCTTCGCCATTTTCAAAAATTGGATGTTCCCGTAACCTTCGCCGAAAAACAGCCATTAGCAGTATGGCGAGGTGGCAACAATAACGAAAAACGCTCTTCCTTGGTTAAACGTTATTTCGACCATCCACTGTGTGATGTTGGAATGGCGAATCATGATGCCTCCTCCCCCTGGGGCAAGCCATTCATGTCGGCGGTGGAGCAGATAAGGCGATTCTGCTACATAATTTCGGTGGAAGGGCATGATGTGGCGACAAACCTGCAATGGATAATGGCGTCCCAATCACTATGCATGATGCCAGACCCTGTCTACGAAACCTGGTTTATGGAAGGGTGCCTGATACCAGGACATCATTATGTGCAATTGCGCCCTGATTTTGCGGATCTGGAAGATAAGATTTGCTATTATAACAAGCATGCCGACGAAGCAGTTGCCATTATCCGAAATGCCAATGCCCATGTCAGCCAATTCGATGACCAGACACAAGAAAAATTGTTATCACTCCTTGTGCTCTACAAATATTTCGCAATGAGTGGGTCATTGGAGCCAACTCCAAAGATCGCGACCCTATGGGACTAATTTTCCCAAGCCGGGCTTGAACCCAAACCATTAAAATTGGCGAACGGGTTGCTTCTTTCACGTTTTGCCCGTATAGAGCGCCCGTTCATTGCTCGGCGTCAGCTGGGGGCTGAACGGAGGGCCGGATTTCAATCCGTCGGAGCGAAAAGCTTCAGCCTCCCGTGTCTCCTCTCTCGATCGTCTCCATACGCGTCCTTTCTTCGCCGTTCACCGGCCTGAGAGATTCGCAGAGGTTCATCCGTTGATCCGGGCAATACTAACGAAGAAAGGCAAAGACAAATGGCTCTTTATGAACATGTGTTCCTTGCTCGACAGGACATTTCGCAGCAGCAGGTCGATGCGCTTGTAGAACAATACAAGGGCATCATCGAGACCAATGGCGGCACAGTCGGGCGTATCGAAAGCTGGGGGCTCCGTGCTCTCACATATCGTATTAACAAGAACCGCAAGGCGTATTACTCGCTGCTCAACATCACTGCTCCTGCAGCGGCTGTTGCAGAGCTCGAGCGTCAGCAGCGCATCAACGAAGACGTCCTGCGTTTCATGACGATCCGCGTTGACGAACACGAGGAAGGCCAGTCGGCCATGCTCGCTCGCCGTGACGATCGCCGTGATCGCGATGACAACAAGTTCGGTGGCCGTGATGACGACCGTCCGCGTCGCCCACGTCGTCCACGTGACGAAGCCGGTGAAGGAGCAGAATAATGGTTGACATCAATCAGATCCCGACCCGCCGTCCGTTCCATCGCCGCCGCAAGACCTGCCCGTTCTCGGGTGCGAATGCGCCGAAGATCGACTACAAGGACGTAAAGCTTCTGTCGCGCTACATTTCCGAGCGTGGCAAGATCGTTCCTTCGCGTATCACAGCTGTGAGCCAGAAGAAGCAGCGCGAACTCGCTCAGGCGATCAAGCGCGCACGTTTCCTTGGCCTTCTGCCATACGTCGTGAAGTAATATTGATTAAGGCGGCGATCTGATCGCCGCCTTGCTCTACGGTTTAATACACCAGTCGCGATGGGCGCGGAGTTGGTGAAAAATAAAACCCAAGTTGAGGCATCGGTTTAAAAACCACCTCTAACTGCTTATGCAAGCAGGACAGCGAGCGAAATGTTACCTACAGCAAAAGATTTTGGCGTTGGAGTATTAGCGGGGCTTGCAGCCGCGCTGCTCTCGATTGGCGTTATCGCGCAGTCCACCCTTGCCATGACATTGCTGCTGTTCTCCCCCCTCCCCATTTTTGTCGCTGCTCTCGGCTGGGGCACTGCCACCGGCTTTATCGCAGCGCTATCCATGGCGGTGATCGTATCGGTGCTGGCTGCCCCTACGGCAGCACTCGTCCTCGTTCTGATTATTGCGCTTCCGGCGGCCGCTGCAGCCTATTTTACAGGACTTGCGCGCCCTGCCTCCGAAGTTGGCGGTCCCAGCGACGCATATGTCTGGTATCCGCTGGCAGATACACTCCTGCGGCTTACGCTGATTGTAGCGGCGGCATTCATCGCAATCGGCATGTTGATTGGCTATGGCGACGAGTTTGCCCAGGCTTTGATCAAATCCTTGGGGCAGCAACTTGTAGCGACCAACCCCCAACTCGCACCCAATGCGGAAGTTGCGCAGGGACTGGCTGAATTTGTTGTGCGCGCGCTTCCCGCAATTCAGCCTGCAGTATGGGTCATCCTCATCGTCGGCAATCTCTATATTGCTCTGCGGTTGACAGCAGCATCGGGCAAGCTTCGCCGCCCGAAAGATGATTGGCCACGGGCATTACGCATGCCGCGCCCTGGCATTTTTGTGTTTGCGATTGCATGCGCCGCGTGTTTTCTGCCAGGCGGTATCGGATATGCGGCAACAGCAATTGCCGGGGCACTTGGTGCCGGATTCCTGATGGCGGGCTTTGCAATCATGCATGCCAGGACGCGCGGTGCAACTTGGCGGCCGGTCGCTTTGTGGCTGGCTTACCTTGCCGTCATCATTTTCACATTCACACTTTTCTTCTTTCTTGTAGCCGGATTGTTCGACACATCGCGCAGCGCACCGGTTTCGAAGGCAGGAAATAATACCCCACCCAGCAATGATAATTGAAGACACTAAACTATAAGGAAAAACTCAAATGGACGTCATTCTACTAGAACGCATTGGCCGCCTCGGCCAGATGGGCGATACAGTCAAGGTCAAGGACGGCTTTGCCCGTAACTTCCTTCTGCCACAGGGCAAGGCTCTTCGTGCAAACGAAGCCAACAAGAAGAAGTTCGAAGGCCAGCGCGCACAGCTTGAAGCGCGCAACCTCGAGCGCAAGACAGAAGCTCAGGCAATTGCTGACAAGCTTGATGGCAAGTCATTTATTGCCGTTCGCTCCGCTGGTGAGACCGGCCAGCTATACGGTTCAGTTTCGACCCGTGACATTGCCGACCTGATCACAGCTGAAGGCTTCTCAATCAATCGCAACCAGGTTGAATTGAACACACCGATCAAGACAATCGGCCTGCACAAGATTGTTCTGTCGCTGCACCCTGAAGTTGAAGCAACAGTAACCATCAATATTGCTCGTACAGCTGATGAAGCTGAGCGTCAGGTTAAGGGCGAAGACCTTACTTCTGCCGAAGCAATTTACGGCATTGAAGAAGCTCCGCTTTCGGACGAATTCTTTGATGAAGACGAAGACGGCGAAGAAAACGCCTGATTTAAAGAAGATACAAAGCACTCGAAAGAGTTGTTTTCATTTGGTAAAAGTACCCGGTAGCAATGCCGGGTACTTTTTTGCTTTTCAGATTGAAAAAATCAATTAAATTTACTGAGTCCACCCACGCCCGACCAAGACTCCCTTTGAGTCGCCTTATGGCCGAGCTCTATCGTCTAAGATGGAGATTGTTCATGAATGCACTTCTACGCGCCGCCCTTACGCGCATGATTCACACTGGTACTTTGAAAATAACCGATTCCGGCGGAAAAACCCGCATGTTTGGCGACGGGACCGGCGAGGAATATCACTTTCGCATCAATACTGCCGCGGCAGAACGCAGAATCGCGTTCGACCCATCCTTGCACTTTGCAGAAGCCTATATGAACAGCGAGATTGATGTTCTGCAGGGCGACATCTACGATATTTTGAAACTTATCTTCGAAAATACCGGAGCTACGGCAGCCAAGGAACCCTGGATGCTTGCGCTTGAGGGCATACGGCGCGCTACCCGGCGTTTACACCAGATGAACAATCTGACCCGTGCATCAAGCAATGTGCAACGTCACTACGATCTGTCGGAGGATTTGTATCGGCTCTTTCTCGATACCGACATGCAATATTCCTGCGCTTACTTCGAAAGGCCAGATGCGACCCTCGAAGAGGCTCAGCTTGCAAAAAAACGTCACATAGCTGCAAAACTGCTTATCGAAAAAGGTCATAAGACCCTCGATATCGGCTGCGGCTGGGGTGGCATGGGACTATATCTGGCAAGGCACCTTGAGGCCAATGTCACAGGCGTCACCCTCTCGCAAGAACAGTACGGCATTGCTAATAAGCGTGCTTTTGAGGAAGGACTGTCATCACAGGCTCAATTCAACCTGCAGGACTATCGTACAATCGATGACAGTTTCGACCGGATTGTTTCGGTCGGCATGTTCGAGCATGTAGGCATTGGTCATTTCTCCGAATATTTTCAGCACACAGCGCGTCTGCTCAAGAAGGATGGCGTCTTCCTGTTGCATTCGATCGGGCGTTCAGACGGGCCGTCCTACACCAATGCCTTCATTCAGAAATATATCTTCCCGGGAGGTTATATCCCTGCCCTTTCGGAAGTCATTCCACATATCGAAAAAGCCGGCTTGGTCATTACTGATATCGAAATTCTGCGTCTGCACTATGCTGATACATTGCGCATCTGGCGCGAACGTTTCATGGCAAATCGCGATAAGGCAAAAGCGATCTATGATGAAAGGTTTTGCCGGATGTGGGAGTTTTATCTGGCGGCATCAGAATCAGCATTCCGCTGGCAGAACCTGATGGTGTTCCAGATTCAATTGGCTCATCGACAGGAAGCCGTGCCGTTCACACGCAACTATATCGAACAGGAAGAGAAGCGACTAAAGCGCCTTGAGTGTGAACGCAGCTCGGCTAATAGCCAAGTGAACGCAAAGGAATCGATTGCCGGGCGGTGATTGGACCTTAGTGCGATGGTACTTTAACGCATACTTCTCCGGG
The DNA here is from genome assembly GCF_059758635.1 of Phyllobacterium sp. GQ127. Classification (NCBI taxonomy): domain Bacteria; kingdom Pseudomonadati; phylum Pseudomonadota; class Alphaproteobacteria; order Hyphomicrobiales; family Phyllobacteriaceae; genus Phyllobacterium; species Phyllobacterium sp. GQ127. The sequence goes on along the minus strand of NZ_JCAXDZ010000001.1, from coordinate 125,554 downwards.
CTTGACCCGAGAATTCAATCTTCATTGGCGAGCAGTGGTCCTCGGGTCAAGCCCGAGGATGACTGAGAAGCGGTTGTGCTGCATCGCCTTTTCCACCCGACTCGGCTTATAGTCCGCCGTGAGAGTCAAGCAGGAGGTTTTCTTATCCGCAGTTGTGTGAATTGTGGTGATAAGGACAAATCTGCCACGCCATAATTATCTGTGCTGGGCCATAGTGGTGGCGAACAGGAAAATACAAAATGGCTGAAGCTACGGTACGCAAGATCAACGAAGCGCAGGGCACGCTCTATCGCGAGGCCCCCAACAATATTGAGGCCGAACAGGCTTTGCTTGGCGCAATTCTGGTCAATAATGATGCGTTCTATCGTGTTTCCGACTTCCTGAAGCCCACGCATTTCAATGAGCCTCTGCACCGGAAAATCTTCGAAGTCGCATCCGACATGATTCGGATGGGCAAGATGGCCAATCCCGTAACGCTTAAAACATTCATGCCCGCCGACGCGAAGATCGGCGACATGACCGTCATGCAATATCTGGCACGTCTTGCAGCGGAAGCTGTGACCGTCATCAATGCCGAAGACTATGGCCGCGCGATTTATGATCTGGCGACACGCCGGGCGCTGATCACCATTGGCGAAGATATGGTGAATATCGCCTATGACGCGCCGGTCGATGTAGCGCCGCAAGGCCAGATCGAGGATGCGGAACGACGCCTGTTCGAACTGGCTGAAACCGGGCGCTATGATGGTGGCTTCCAGACATTTACCGATGCGGTCAAGAATGCTGTGGATATGGCCAACGCTGCATTCATGCGCGACGGACATCTTTCCGGCGTATCAACGGGTATCCGTGCGCTCGATGCGCGTATGGGTGGATTGCAGCCTTCAGATTTGATCGTTCTTGCAGGACGTCCTGGCATGGGCAAAACCTCGCTTGCAACCAATATCGCATTCAACATCGCCGCAGCCTACGAGCCTGAACAATTGGCCGATGGCAGTTTTAAAGCCAAGAATGGCGGCGTTGTCGGCTTTTTCTCGCTGGAAATGTCGTCTGAACAGCTGGCAACGCGTATCATTTCCGAGCAATCGGAAATCAGCTCTTCAAAAATCCGCCGCGGTGAAATCAGTGAAGCTGATTTTGAAAAGCTCGTTGCCTGTTCGCAGCATATGCAGCGTGTGCCACTCTATATCGATCAGACGGGTGGTATATCCATTGCTCAATTGGCGGCTCGTGCACGCCGCTTGAAGCGCCAGCGTGGCCTCGACGTGATTGTGATCGACTATATTCAGCTGATGCAGGGATCGTCCAAGCGCGCATCGGAAAACCGCGTGCAGGAAATTACCGAGATTACCACTGGCCTGAAAGCTCTGGGCAAGGAGTTGAATACACCGATCATTGCTCTCTCGCAGCTCTCGCGTCAGGTGGAAAGCCGCGAAGACAAACATCCGCAGCTTTCTGACTTGCGCGAATCCGGTTCGATCGAGCAGGACGCCGACGTTGTATTGTTTGTGTATCGCGACGAATATTACATCAAGAACAAAGAACCTAAGCCCGGAACCGAAGAGCACTTCAAATGGCAGGCTGAGTTGAACGAAGCAATCGGCAAGGCAGAAGTCATCGTGGCCAAGCAGCGTCATGGCCCGACAGGAACAGTACGGCTCGCTTTCCAGGCGGAGTTTACCCGCTTTACCGATCTTGCCGAGGATTCGCATCTTCCTGAACGTTTCGAGTAAGGATGACTGCTAAAATGCAACATATTGCTACGACGGGCGCTGATCCACGGCTCGCTGGCGGACGTTTAACCATTGATCTTGATGCCTTGGTTGCAAACTGGCTTCTGCTTGCCGAGAGGTCCAAGCCTGCCCGTACGGCGGCTGTGGTCAAGGCTGACGCCTATGGCCTTGGTATTATCCATGTCGTTCCGGTTTTATGGAAAGCTGGATGCCGCACATTTTTTGTGGCTCTGGCCGAGGAAGGATTGCGTGTAAAGGCTGTCGCGCCTGATGCGCAAGTTTTTGTGCTTAACGGCTTCTTCGCTGAGGCTTTTCCGGTCTACGAACAATCCAACCTCACTCCAGTGCTTGGGTCGTTGCAGGAACTTGCAAGCTGGAAGGCACTCAATGCCGGTCGCACCGAAAAACTGCCCTATGCTCTGCATGTCGATACGGGGATGAACCGCCTCGGCCTCACCGTTAACGAAGCCATCCGTTTTGCCGGTGAATCCAAAGATGACAAGCCGATCCTGCTGATTACCCATCTGGCAACGGCAGATGAACAAAAACATGAGCTTAGCCAAAGGCAATTTGAATCATTTCAAAAGCTTCGCGAACATTTCTCTGGAATTGAATCAAGCATCGCCAATTCACCCGGCATCTTTCATAGTTTGAACGCTGGCTATGAGTTGAGCCGTCCCGGCGTCGCCATGTATGGCGGCGAGCCTGTTTCGGGCATTGCCAACCCAATGCGGCCGGTGGTCACGTCAGAAGCACGGATAGTTCAGATTCGCACAGGCCTTAAGGGCGAGACGGCGGGCTACGGCGCTACAGCGAGACTGACCCGTGATACGCGTATTGCGATCTGCTCAGTTGGCTATGCAGATGGCTATTTGCGCTCGGCGTCGGGCAGCGGCGTCCCCCTGCGGCAAACGCTCAATAATGGTGGTTGTGGTTTCATTGCAGGCAAGAAAGTTCCAATCATCGGGCGCGTGACAATGGATCTAACCTCGTTCGATATTTCCGAACTGGCTGAAGGCGAGGCCAAGGCCGGTGACTATATCGAACTGTTTGGCAGCAATATTTCGCTTGATGATGCTGCGCGCGCTGCAGGCACAATCGGATATGAGTTGCTTACCAGCCTTGGAAACCGCTATCACCGCCGCTACCTTTACAGCGGAAATGAGATTTAATGGCCAAGGCTAGAATTCAATTCATCTGCCAGAATTGCGGTGCCGTTCACACACGCTGGGCCGGCAAGTGCGATGCATGCGGCGAATGGAATACACTTGTCGAAGAAGGCACGTCCGGCGGCATAGGCAGCGGACCCGGTAAGCTTTCTAGCCGCAAGGGCCGTGCCGTTGCGCTGACCACCTTATCGGGTGAAATCGAAGACGCCCCACGCATCCAGTCGGGAATTGGCGAGCTTGATCGTGTGACGGGCGGCGGCTTCGTACGCGGGTCGGCCATTCTGATCGGCGGCGATCCGGGTATCGGCAAATCGACCTTGCTGACACAGGCCGCCGCTGCCTTATCGCGTCAGGGACACCGCGTTATATACGTATCAGGCGAAGAAGCAGTAGCACAGATACGTCTGCGTGCGCAGCGGCTGGACGCCGCCGATACAGATGTGCTGCTGGCGGCAGAAACCAATGTTGAAGATATACTTGCGACCATCTCCGAGGCGAAACGCCCGGATCTGATCATTATCGATTCGATCCAGACGCTTTGGACAGATGCCGCTGATTCTGCACCCGGCACGGTGACCCAGGTTCGCGCCGGAGCACAGGCGATGATTCGCTATGCCAAGCAAACAGGTGCAGCCGTTGTTCTCGTCGGACATGTGACCAAAGAGGGCCAAATTGCAGGACCGCGTGTCATCGAGCATATGGTCGATGCCGTGCTTTATTTTGAAGGTGAAGGTGGCCACCATTACCGTATTCTTCGCACCGTCAAAAACCGGTTTGGGCCGACTGATGAAATCGGCGTGTTTGAAATGTCGGATAAGGGCTTGCGTCAGGTCGCCAATCCCTCCGAGCTGTTTCTTGGCGAAAGGAACGATAAAGCGCCGGGCGCCGCTGTTTTTGCCGGTATGGAGGGAACGCGGCCTATCCTCGTTGAAATTCAGGCCTTGGTCGCTCCATCAACGCTCGGCACGCCGCGCCGCGCCGTTGTTGGTTGGGATGGAAACCGCCTTTCGATGATTCTCGCCGTGCTTGAAGCCCATTGCGGCGTTCGGTTTGGACAGCATGATGTGTATCTGAATGTGGCTGGTGGATACCGGATAACCGAGCCCGCCGCTGATATTGCTGTTGCATCTGCACTGGTTTCCTCAATTGCTGGTATTGCCCTTCCCGCCGATTGCGTCTATTTCGGCGAAGTCAGTCTATCTGGTGCTGTTCGCCCTGTGGCGCATGCAGTGCAAAGACTGAAAGAAGCAGACAAGCTTGGGTTCAAGCAGGCTGTTCTTCCCAAGGGAAGCAACGATGTCGCAAAGAACGGCAATGCTCGTCTGACCGAGACCGCATCACTACCGGACCTTGTGGCCCGCATAGCAGCATCCGGACCGGGCAAGAGACAACGCGAAGACTGATCAAATGGTTGGTTTTGATATGAGGACCAAATAAAATGCCGATAACGTTGCTTGACGGAATACTATTGGGCATAACCCTTGTCTCGGCGGTCCTGGCCATGGTTCGTGGCTTCTCGCGCGAAGTATTGTCTGTCGTATCATGGGCAGCCGCTGCCGTTGCCGCCTATGTTTTTTACAAGCCAGTGGTTCCCTTTTTAGCCCCTTACATCAGCAATGACACAATTGCGCAGATTGCGGCTGCCGGTCTGGTTTTCATCATCACGCTCATCGTTGTTTCCATTATTACGATGAAGATCGCCGATTTTATCATCGATAGCCGCATCGGCGCGCTGGATCGCACACTCGGCTTTCTATTCGGAGCAGCACGCGGTGTTCTGCTCGTCGTGGTTGCGATGTTGTTTTTCAACTGGCTCGTTACCGAAAATCAGCCGGCATGGGTGGCACAGGCCAAATCAAAGCCGATGATCGACGAGCTAGGTGCAAAACTGGTTGCGCTTTTGCCGGAAGACCCGGAATCAACCATTCTGAAGCGTTTGAAGCCCGGTACGCCTGCGGCAACGGATACTGCGCCAGACGGAACGACAACGGTTGAACCGAAGGAAGACATTCCTCCGGAAGGCACAACACCAGAGTAACCGGACAATAACATGAACTGCGTCAATACCGCTCTTGGGGTTTCCTTGGTAATACCCCATATAGTGTGGCATAATACAACTAGGCACAATTGACTCGATCCCAATGAACTTGGGGCGAAAGGGCTGGCGGCAATGACCGACATTTCTCGTGACGATAACCAATTGATGTCCCTTGACGATGACACACTGCATGAAGAGTGCGGTGTGTTTGGCATTTTGGGCCATCCTGATGCGGCCACACTGACAGCGTTGGGACTGCATGCATTGCAGCATCGCGGCCAGGAAGCTGCAGGTATAGTCTCATACGATGGCAACCAATTCTGCTCAGAGCGCCGTATGGGCCTTGTTGGGGACCATTATACCAACCCGGCTACATTGGCTCAGCTGCCCGGTGACCGCGCTATAGGCCATGTCCGCTACTCCACAACAGGTGACGCTGCTCTCCGCAATGTGCAGCCGCTTTTCGCCGAGCTGGAAATCGGTGGCATTGCCATTGCCCATAACGGCAATTTCACCAATGGCCTTACCATGCGCCGCAAGCTTATTGCCGATGGTGCTATCTGCCAGTCCAATTCCGATACGGAAGTTGTGCTACATCTCATTGCCCGCTCGCGCAGCACATCATCGAGCGATCGCTTCATTGACGCGATCCGCCAGATGGAAGGCGGCTATGCGATGCTCGCCCTCACCCGCACAAAGTTGATCGCTGCACGTGACCCGATCGGCATTCGTCCGCTTGTGATGGGCGACCTCAATGGCAAGCCGATTTTTGCTTCCGAGAGTTGCGCGCTGGACATTATTGGTGCCAAATTCGTTCGTGATATCGAAAATGGTGAAGTCGTGGTTTGCGAGATTCAAGCTGATGGTTCCATCAGCATTGAGACGTTCAAGCCGCAGAACCCGAAACCTGAGCGGCTTTGCCTGTTCGAATATGTATATTTTGCCCGTCCTGACTCAGTTGTTGGTGGCCGCAATGTTTATACCGCCCGCAAGAATATGGGTATCAACCTCGCCAAGGAAGCACCGCTTGAGGCTGATGTTGTCGTGCCCGTTCCCGATGGCGGTACACCGGCTGCGATAGGTTTTGCGCAGGCGAGCGGCATCCCCTTCGAGCTTGGTATCATCCGCAACCATTATGTCGGCAGAACCTTTATCGAGCCGACGCAATCCATTCGTGCGTTCGGCGTCAAATTGAAACACTCAGCCAATCGCGCAGTCATCGAAGGCAAGCGCGTTGTTCTGGTGGACGATTCCATTGTGCGCGGAACGACATCCGTCAAGATCGTGCAAATGATCCGCGATGCTGGCGCAAGCGAAGTGCATATCCGCGTTGCCAGCCCGATGATTTTCCACCCGGATTTCTACGGCATTGATACGCCCGATGCAGATAAGCTGCTGGCAAACCAATATGCTGATCTTGATGCGATGTGTGCGTATATCGGCGCGGATTCATTGGCGTTTCTGTCGATAGACGGGCTCTACAAGGCCGTAAGCGGAGCTCCGCGAGACCCGCGTTCGCCACTCTTTACCGATCACTATTTCACTGGCGACTACCCGACGCGCCTTCTCGACAAGGACGGCCCGGACAATGTCCGTCAGTTCTCACTTCTGGCAAATAACGGTTGAGTTCACTTCATGATTTCTGACGGCAGTTTTCGGCTGGATGGCAAGCTTGCGCTTGTCACCGGCGCTTCGCGCGGCATTGGCTATCACCTTGCAAAAGAACTCGCTGGACGCGGCGCGCATGTTATCGCTGTTGCGCGCACGGTGGGCGGCCTTGAAGAACTGGACGACGAAATTACAAAAGCTGGGGGCTCGGCAACGCTGGTTCCGCTTGATCTGACTGACCTGCCTGCGATTGATCGTCTGGGCGGCTCAATTCACGAGCGTTGGGGCAAGCTTGATATCATGGTCGCCAATGCTGGTGTGCTCGGTACCATTTCGCCTATCGGCCATGTCGAGGCAAAGGTCTTCGACAAGTTGATGACTGTCAATGTTTCCAGCGTCTGGCGCCTTATTCGGACCACAGACCCTTTGCTGAAGCTTTCCGACGCTGGCCGTGCATTGCTGCTTTCGTCGAGTGTTGCCCACTCTGCCCGCGCCTACTGGGCTCCCTATGCCGCTTCGAAAGCTGCCGTGGAAGTTTTCGCGCGCAGCTGGGCGGAAGAGACCAAACAGACAAAGTTGAGGGTGCATTCGGTCGATCCCGGTGCAACGCGTACTGCAATGCGTGCTCAGGCTGTGCCGGGGGAAGATCCGGAGACATTGCCAACACCGGCAGAAGTGGCTGCGAAGATCGCCCTGCTCTGTGACCCCGCTATTGATGAAACCGGAAAGCTGTACAAAGTGCAGTCAGGCAAACTGCTGAGCTATAACAACCCCAGTTAAACGGCGAGACGAATGACGTTTCTCTCGTCCACCTTATTGTTACGCGTGCGCCATGCTTTCGGACTCATGCCGGTGACACGCAGAAACTCGCGGTTAAAGTTTGATTTGGTCTGAAAACCAGCGTCGAACATGATGCGCGTGATTGGCTCATCGGTCTGCGTGAGAAGGTTGCAAGCGTCCCTCACCCGGTAATCATTCACATATTGTGAAACGCTCATCCCTTTGGCGCGGTTGACCGCATTGGATACCTGCCTGACTGAGAGCCCCATTTTTCGGCCCAGTCTGTTCAAATTGAGATCCACATCGCGATATGGCTGACGCGACTGCATAAACTCATCCAACGCCAGGGCCACTGCAGCATCGTCAGAGGTAGGTTGGCTGGACAATGCAGGCTCATCCCTGCTTTCATCCGCCAAAGGTTGGCTGGCACCAGCCACAGTAGCCGCAGTTCCAAGAACAAGAAGGCCGATAATATTGGCGATAGCGACAATACGGCCCGAATGAAGTCCGCCCGTTTCCGCGAAATCGAAAGTTACCAGCAGGTCGATCACGGCAGAGCCGATAGTGGAAATCGCGGTAAGCTGCAGGGCACGATAAGACGTGATAACGCCATCCAGCCGCGATGCGCCCAAGATATTGGGGCCAGCCCAAGCGAGCCGGGCAAGTGCAAACCCGTACCCGAGAAAAATGAGAATGATCGTCAGTGAGATGGGGTCGGGCCAAAAGGCGACAAAACCGGCGACCGCCAACGTCGGAAGGAGATGGAGCAATAGAAAAGGCCGCTCAGACGGTGGTCGTTCAGTTCGCAAACTATCAAAACTGAGCCATGCCAATGTGGGAGCTGCGGCCGCAAGTATTGCCTGAAGCGGCAATATCTCAAGGAAGTCATAACCCCAGCGCACGCCTATAACCACCGCTTGCACGGCAGCAACAATCAGCCATGCGAAGAAGAACGTATTTGACGCTCCCTCTTCCTGCCGCCGGATCATTTGGACGAGCAGGATAAAGAGCAGAAGCGCAACGACGAAAGGTAAAGGCACAAAAAGCATTTTCAACATTATCCAAATGAGTTTGAGGCTCAATATGTCCTCAATCGTGATCGCGGACGACCTGAATTGTGATCAAGGTCGAAAATATCTGAACAATGCCGCTCCCTGATGCTGGCGCTAATCCAAGCGCCGCATTTCAAGGAGATCAACATGCCAGGATTTTTTGCTTCGCTTATTCTGCTTTTTACCACTCTTACGCCTGTCGCCGCAAAGGCCGAGACCGCAGCTCAGCTGGATATGACGAGGATCAAGCAGGTGACGATAACCGGCGAGAGCAGCCGTTTGGATTTCACCACTCTAGACACGGTTCCCTATGCGGCGACTATCACAGGGACCAGGACAAGCTGGCTTGCCAGTTGGTATTCGAATTGGTTCTCGAACCGCTGCGAAACGAAAACGACCACTGAAATCAAAGATCAGACATTAACAATCGACGTTACAGAATCTCCTCTTCTCAGCCTTTCTGATTGTGAAGTTGGGATTATCGTCAATCTGCCCAAGGGCGCTGATATCAGCATTGAGCAACACGCTTTGCTTGCGCGTTTTTCCGGTGAGTATCGCAGCATTCGCATCAATGCAAATGCAGCCGATTTTTCGCTGGATGGTTATGCCTCCAGGCTCGACATCAACGGCGATGCAGTGCGCAGCGACGTTCGCTTTGAGCGAAGCAGCAATAACGAGACTATCCGTCTGGAGTCCCGCGCGCTTGATGCCGCGTTCAGTTTTTTGAAGGACACGCCGATCAGCTATGCGGTTGATGCCAAAGCATCTTTTATCGATAGCAAACTTATGAACACCCCCGGTGCAAAACCCTCCATCGATATCAAGAGCGATTATGTCCGCGCGACAATTCGCTGAGGCCCGAAATCATTTTCATACATCCAAAACAAGGAGTTTCACTATGAAGAAATTTGCGTTTCTCACCGGGCTCGCTCTCGTTACAACACTGCAAATCGCTCATGCTGACGACATGAATGTCGGGGTACGTGAATTCTTGTCCCCGTCAAAAGAACGAGGCATCAATCTTCATGTTACAATCTGGTACCCGACACAGATTGGCGGCGAGGAAGCGCTGCTTGGCGATACTCCGTTTTTTAGCGGCACCACCAGCATGCGGGATGCGCCAATACTGAAGGGCAAATTTCCACTCATTCTGCTTTCCCACGGCACAGGTATTGCAGGGAATGCAGGAGCCACAAGCTGGATTGCCGTTTCGTTGGCGAAACATGGTTACATTGTTGCCGCACCAAATCATCCCGGCAACCAGAGTGGAAATAGATCGGCGGGTGAGGCAATGAAGCTTTGGCTACGGCCCGCGGATTTTACGTCTACGTTGGATGCCCTCAAAATAAGTACAGCGTTTCAGAATAAAATTGACTGGGAGAAAGTCGGGGCGCTTGGTCTCTCCATGGGCGGATATACGGCCCTTGCAGTAGCCGGAGCCAAGGTGAACCAGCAACGGCTGGCATCTTATTGCGACAACGGCTCGAGCAACAACTCTTTGTGTGAATGGATCAAACAAAGCGGCGTCGACCTTCACACGATGAATCTGCAGCCCGCAGGCCAAAACTACCGAGACAATCGAATTCGATCAGCAGTCGCAGTTGATCCCGCAATGGTGGGGACGCTAACCACCGAAAGCATTGCCAGCATCACAATTCCGGTCGATTTGATAAACCTGGGACGTAGCGGAGAGGTTCCGCCAACGGTAGATGTGTCACAAACGGCGAAGCTCATCCCTCACGCACGTTACTCGACGATTGATGGCGCTAATCATTTCAGTATGTTTGCGGAATGCAAAGCCGGTGCATCCGAAGCTTTGAAAGCTAAAGGTATCACCGAAGCACTTTGTGACAATGTCGAAGGACGATCGCGCGGCGAAATTCACGCGCAGTTAATCAACATGGTTGCTGCCGCCTTCAAACGGACTTTTAAAACTGAGCAGTAGAGGTGAGTGGCTCCGACATCAGGATTGGATTTCGGAACCATCCTTTTCGGCATCTGTGCTGGTACTGGCAGCATCCGCCGCTTCAAAACGTTTCCATGCCCTGTAGCTGAACGGCAAGGTCAGGAAGAAGGCGATTGTCGTCAATGTTAGCGTTTCCCATGTGTAACTCATCAGGAATGCCACATAGACCACGATAAACAGGAAGGTCGGCATGACCCAATCTGAACGAAGCTTGGTGCCTGCTGCCTTTCCGCTATAGACCGGTAAGCGGCTGATCATCAGCACCGCCACACCCACCGTATAGGCTGCTGCTATAAAGGCGAATGTACGCGTGGGAACAAGACCGAGGAAGCCCAGATAAACCGGCAACATGACCAGCATGGCGCCTGCAGGAGCAGGAACGCCTGTAAAGAAGTTATTCTGCCATAGCGGTTTGCCGACGACGTCAAGCATGACGTTAAAGCGGGCGAGCCGCAAACAACAGGCAATGCAATAAAGCAGCGCCGCAATCCAGCCGAAGGATCGCGCCTGATCAAGCATATAGGCATAAAGGACCAAAGCCGGTGCAACGCCGAAATTGACGATATCAGCAAGCGAGTCCATCTGAGCGCCGAACTTGGATGAACCCTTCATCATGCGGGCGATGCGCCCGTCTATGCCGTCAAGGAACGCAGCCAGCAGAACCATTGAAACGGCCAGCTCGAATCTGTTTTCAAATGCCAGCCGGATACCGGTCAGCCCGGCGCAGATGGCCAGAACTGTGATGACGTTGGGCATGAGGTAACGCAGGGGAATACGCGTGCCTTTCGGTTCGGCATTCTGATGTTTCTCGTCAAACAACGGGTCTGTTTCTTGCTCCAACGGCATTGATTAGCTTATCCGGACCAGAGGTGCGCTTGGCGCGCCACCAAATTCAGCAACAACCGTTTCGCCGCCAACGGCCGTTTGGCCGACTGCAACACGCGGCACAAATCCCTGCGGCAGATAGACATCGACGCGAGAGCCAAAGCGGATCAGGCCAAAGCGCTCGCCAATTGAGATTGAGTTGCTTTCATCGACCCAGCACACAATGCGGCGGGCAACCAGACCGGCAACCTGCACAACAGCAACCTCGCCATTGGGGCTTTCGATAACCAGACCATTGCGCTCATTTTCCGCACTGGCTTTGTCGAGTTCGGCATTGAGGAACTTGCCGGGTTTATGGACGATAGTGGAAATTCGACCGCGAACCGGAGCGCGGTTGATATGGCAGGAAAAAACATTCATGAAGACGGAAATTCTGGTCATTTCCGTATCGCCCAATCCAAGCTCGCGCGGTGGCACTGCAGGCCCAACAGCCGAAACGAGTCCATCCGCCGGGCTTATAACCAGCTTGTCATCGGTGGGGGTTACGCGCTGGGGATCACGATAGAAATAAATGCACCAAGCGGTCAGTATCAGGCCGATCCAGAACAATGGGCCCCAAAGATAACCAAGAATGAGTGTGGCAACGGCGAAACCCGCAATGAAGGGATAGCCTTCCTTATGGATGGGCACAAAAGTATTACGGATCGTATCAACAAGGCTCATTCATCTATCCCTGATTATGCCAGCATCATATGTCGCGAAACGCCGTAGGCTATGTCGTTACATGACGGCTATTTTTCAACGAGTTTTCGCGTTCTTATCGGAGATTGGCCGCCGGGGCAAACCATTCACGCGGGCATTGCAGGCTTTCCACGGACAACCACTCCAAGATCGTCCTCGGCCTGTACGCGGCGCAACCGCTCTTCGGCCTCGGTTGCCTCGCGTTGGCGATTCCACATTGACGCATAAAGGCCTTTAATTTTCAGCAGCTTGGTATGTGTACCACGTTCAGCAATCACGCCATCCTTCAAAACAATGATTTCATCTGCGCCGATAATGGTCGATAGCCGGTGGGCGATAACAAGGGTCGTCCGGTCACGACTGACCAAATCAAGTGCCGACTGAATTTCATGCTCGGTGGCGCTATCCAGAGCGGACGTCGCCTCGTCAAGTATGAGGATGGGGGGCGCCTTGAGGATCGTTCGAGCAATGGCAACACGCTGCTTTTCGCCGCCGGAGAGCTTAAGCCCGCGTTCACCGACCATGGCCTGATAGCCCTCGGGCAACGTATTGATAAATGGCCCGATCTGCGCAAGCTCGGCGGCATTACGCATTTCCTCGTCGGTAGCGCTAACTCGGCCATAGCGGATGTTGTAGGCAATAGAGTCATTAAAAAGCACAGTATCCTGCGGCACCATACCAATGGCTGAGCGCAAGCTTTCCTGCGTCACATCGCGGATATCCTGCCCATCAATGCTGATCGAACCACTTTGTATATCGTAGAAGCGGAATAGCAGGCGCGACAGCGTTGATTTGCCCGCGCCCGATGGACCGACGATAGCCACCGTCTTGCCCGCTGGCACCTCAAAGCTGACACCCTTCAAGATCGGGCGCTTTGGATCATAGGCAAATTGCACATTGTCAAAGCGGACCGTGCCACGATCAATCTGCAAGGCCTTTGCATTAGGCTTGTCTTTCACTTCCTGCTCGACATCAAGCAGATCAAACATCTGTTCAATATCAGTCAATCCCTGACGAATTTCCCGATATATAAAACCAATAAAATTCAACGGGATGGAAAGCTGCATCAACATGGCATTGATGAAAACAAAATCGCCTATTGTCTGGGTGCCTGCCATGACCTCCCTGCCCGACATGATCATCATGACCGCCATGCCGATACCGAAAATCACCGCCTGACCGAAGTTCAACCAACCGAGCGAAGTCCAGATGCGCGTCGCGGAAACTTCGTATCGCGCCATTGCCCCATCAAAGCGGGTTGCTTCCATGGTTTCATTGCCAAAATATTTAACGGTCTCGAAGTTCAACAGCGAGTCGATCGCCTTGGAATTGGCATCGGTGTCGGATTCGTTCATGTCGCGGCGAATATTGATCCGCCAGTCACTGGCGCGCACTGTGAACCAAGTATAAAGCCAAACAGTAGCTACGACGACCGCCACGTAAGACAGGCCATAGGTGAACGCAAATATCACTGCGGTCATCAGGAATTCGATGATCGTCGGGGCTGTATTAAGGATTGTAAAACGGACAATGGTTTCAATGCCCTTTGTTCCACGCTCGATGATGCGCGACAGACCACCGGTGCGGCGCTCGACGTGGAAACGCAGGGATAGTTCGTGCATATGAACAAACGTCTTATAAGCGAGTTTGCGCACGGCATATTGACCGACACTGGCAAAGAGCGCATCGCGCAACTGGTTAAGCCCAGCTTGAACAATACGCGCCAGATTATAGGCAGCAACCAGCATCAGAGGGCCGATGAGCAAGACTGGCAAAAGTTCGGAAACTTCCAGTTTGCCGTTCAACGCATCGGTTGCCCACTTGAAAAAGTAAGGAACCAGGATCAATACAATTTTGGATATGATGAGGTAGACCGTAGCCCATACGACCCGCATGCGCAGATCTGGACGTTCAACCGGCCACATATAGGGCCAAAGGTTGCGGATTGTCTGGAAAGTTTTTCCAGACTCGGATGATACGGTCTTTTCGGGCACGTCTAATCCTCAAGCATGTTTTCGCGCCAGACTTGCGGCTGCGGTGGAATGATTTTTTGTGGTGGACAGCAGAGCTCTGCCATTTTGTTTACAAGCATTGCAACGTGAGCGAATGCTGCCGGGTCAATGCTGTAATGCGAGCTTTGACCGGACTGGCGATAACGAACCAATCCAGCTTCAACCAAAATCTTGAGATGCTGCGAAACCGTCGATTGAGCAAGGTCGAGACCAGCGACAATATCCTTGCAGCACGATGCATCCAGACATGACAGTTGACGGACAATGCGCAGACGAGCCGGATGGGCAAGCGCGGCCAGGATACGGGCGTTCTCAATGTCTTCAAAAGATTTTTGGCAAGTCATCGTATATCGTCGATAAACGATATATATCGCAAACGCAATCCTACCCGCAAATCTTTTGCGTAAAACCGCCGGAATACAGCAGATATTTTCTATTGGACGGCGGGTTTATCCGTTTCAGGCAAGGCGAACACTTGTCCAGGAAAAATCCGGTTTGGATTGCGTATCTGCTCTTTATTGGCAAGATAGATGGTGGTGTAACGCATTCCCTCGCCATAGGTCCGGCGCGAAATCCGCCACAGATTATCACCCCGGCGAATAATGACCGAGCCCTCAACACTTTGCAGTGGTGCGGCAGCATCACCTGTTGCAGCTTGCGCTGTCGCGCTCTCGGCCTGTACAGGCTCATCGGCTTTCGGCGCAGCTGCGACGGCCGATACTCGCTCGCCTGCCTCACGTTTGAAAGGTACGGCAGATCTGGCAAGAACGGTAACACCGTCAGCCGCAAGCATATCGGCGCGAACGATATAGTCGCCAACTGCCAGCTCCTTTACGGTCTGAACAAGAAAACGCCCTTCCGGCGTTGTCATTGTTGATCCCAGCAAATCGCTGTTTGCGTAAACCTTCACGGTCAAGCCTGCTTCGGCAGTGCCAGCGATGAAGAGCTTGTTGCCTTCGATCTCGACAGCTTCCACAGCAATACGGGCTTTAACGGCTGGCTGAACAACGGGCTTGTCGCCCTTCGGGGCAGCAGTGACCACTGCCTGTGCGGCATCGGGCGCGGGCGTGGCCGCTGGTGTCGTGATCATGCGGCTTGGCTGGCCCGATTGCTCGACAAGAGCCAACACCTGTCCGGTTTTGGATTCAGGAATTGATACGATTGCGGTTTCAATCGAAGTCATGGCTGTCCCGCTGGCTCCGGTTGAACGCAGCACAAGCTGATAATCGCCGGGCTTCAACGGATCTTCGAGAACAATAACAAAGTCGCCACTTTCATTGGATTTTGTAGTGCCAATGACTTTAGAGCGTGAGAGCAGATCAACAGTGGCATTGGCCGACGCCTTGCCCGCAATGACAATCGACCCGGTCGGCTCGACACGCAATACATCAAAAGTGGGTGCGCCAGAGCTTGGTGGAACTGTTGTCAATTCCGGTTGCGGCATTGCTGCTTGCTGTGTCGGGGCAGTGCCCGTGGAAGGCACCGAAGCAGCCGGTTCGGCGGCTGGCTCTGTTGGTGCGGCAGGCTTCACCGAAGTGTCAATATTAGCAATTGCGGCTGGTTTATCAGCGTCTGTCTTACCCGAAATATCTGCCAGATAAAGCGCAACCAACCCCGCGGCAACAACGGCGCTGACCCCCAATAATGCAATTCGTGTGCTGAGCATTGTTTTTCTACCCTCTTGTTCTTTTTTGCTCTAGCGCCTTTTATGCTCCTCTACAAGAAACGACGCAAATCCGGCCTACTATACTTTTAATTCAGCCAAAGCGGTAGGGTGTCCCGATTTGTCGCGCTTGACTGTCAGCAAAGCAAAAGGCACCAAGAATATATGAGCAAGATTCGATCCATTTGTGTTTACTGCGGTTCCTCGCCGGGCCGTGATCCAATTTACAAACAAAGCGGCAAGCTGCTTGGAAACTCTATAGCCGAGCATGGCCTTGAGTTGATCTATGGCGGCGGCACAAAAGGTATTATGGGTGCAGTCGCCGATGGCGTCATGTCGGCAGGCGGCAAAGTGACAGGCATTATTCCGAAATTCCTTATGAACAAGGAAGCCACCGAGCATTCACTGCAGCAGCTGTCAGAGTTGATCGTCACTGAGGACATGCACCAGCGCAAACACAAGATGTTCGAGCGTTCCGATGCTTTTGTCACCCTCCCCGGTGGTATTGGAACTGTCGAAGAAATTGTCGAGATCATGACCTGGGCGCAGCTTGGCCGTCACAAAAAGCCGATGGTTTTTGCGAACATCAATGGATTCTGGAATCCGATGCTGGCTCTACTTGATCACATGAAAGCCGAGGGGTTCGTACACACGTCACATTTGGTCAATCCAATTGTAGTAGACAGGCCCGAAGATATTGTACCCGCAATCCTCAGCGCTGCGTCGAGGGGGGATCGGGAAGGCAATGAAGCGATCATCGAACGCCTCTGACGGAATGAAAGGGTCAGCATCATCGACACGCTCGATCCCAAACATTTATCGCCTCGAACCGACGATTTTGTCATAGTCCATGATTTTGATACCGGCGGCTGCCTGATTACGAAATCTGCTGTGGATAGTAGCTGGTCATGGAAAAGTTACGCGCTGGTAGATGTACGCGCCAAACGTAACCTGGAAAACGACGACGACCTCCCGGAAGCGGTCAAGGAAACCTTGCTCGCTGCGGGCGACCAATATCAGATAAGCTATGAAGACGGCTGGCTTTTCGGCGAACTTCCCGACCTGCAGCACGAGCATTATGGCGATGCACGCAAACTGGGTTATTTCCGCTTCGCTTTAAACGAGAAACTATTCATTAGCGGGCGCAGATACCCTCTGCAGTCGGTCGATGATGTCCGGCAGTTCATATTGCGGGACAAGATCAGACTTGAAACTCCGCTGGATCTGTTCCATGCCATATTTCGGCGTTTTCTTGAATTGTTGAAAGCAGAAATAGCAAAGCTTGCCGAGACGCTCGACTCAATCGAAGATCATATCGTCGGCGATAATTGGCAGGGCGAACGGGAGCGGCTTGTACCCGTAAGGCGCCAGATCGTACTGTTTCATCGCCATTTAACCGCGGCCACCGGCATTTTTCGCCATATCGACCATGCTGACCGGCGTGCATTTCCCGAGAACCTCGATGACCTGATCGAAGGCCTGTCTCGCAGAGCCGAAACGCTGCATGCAGAGGGAGAGCAATTGCAACAGCGGGCTCGGCTTTTACAGGACGAACTCATGGCAAAGCTATCCGACCAGTCCAACCAGTTTCTCTATATTTTGTCGATCATGACCGCCGTCCTGTTGCCCACAACAGTGATCAGCGGCTTGTTCGGCATGAATACCGGTGGATTGCCATTTCTGGAAAGTCCGCACGGTTTCTGGATCGTGGCTTTTGTAGCGCTGTTTATTTCAGTGATGGTTTATCTGTTTGTTCGCAAGATTGGCGGTTCGCGGCGCTAGGCCGCCGTAGCCGGGCGAGCTTTGCGCGCTTCGTGCAACATGGACCACGTATAGATGGCCAAAGCCGACCAGATCAAAGCAAAAGCGATGAACTGGATGTGTGAAAATGGTTCGCCAAATACAAAGATTGCACTCAGAAACACAATAGTCGGCGCAATATATTGCATCAGGCCAATCGTGGTGTATCGGAGCAGTTTCGCACCAAAGGCATAAAGGATCAGTGGAACGGCGGTTGCCGGACCGGCGAAAAGCAACAGGGCGATATCATGCGTATTGCCCTGCATGAAATGGCTGGTGCCCTGAATGATAGTCCAGCCGATCAGAGCAAGCGATGGGATCGACAAGATCAAAACTTCCAGCATGAATCCCTGCGTCGGGCCAATAGGTAGAGTTTTGCGGAAGAACCCATAGAATCCGAAGCTGAATGCCAGGACCAGCGATATCCACGGCAAGCCACCTGAATAAATGGTGAGGAGCAGCACGGCGCAAGCCGCCAGCGCAACGGCCACCATTTGGGGCTTGGATAGACGTTCGCCGAGAAACACTGCACCCAGAACGACATTGACCAGCGGATTTATATAGTAACCCAAGGCCGTATCGATCGCATGGCCAGAGCCGATGGCCCAGACATAAGTGCCCCAGTTAACAGTGATCAGACTGGCGGTTAGTGTAGCCATCGCCAGCATGCGCGGAGTTGTCAAAGCGACCTTGAGATCGCCAAACAGGCCAAGCCACCAGAGCAGGATACCGGCAATTGGCACAGACCAGACAATACGATGTGCGACCACTTCCAGCGCAGGAATATGAGCGACGGTCTTCAGATAAAACGGAAGGACGCCCCAAAGAAGATATGCTGAGAGAGCAAAAAGAAAGCCTTTCTTGCCATCGGACATTCCCGGCAAAGGCACGGATTGCATTGCATCATTCATTTTTGCTTGTTCGCTCATGGAGCGAAGTCCTAGACTTCAGCCTGCACTGCGTCCATTGAATTCGAATGATCGTAACATCAACCCATTTGATGTTTTGGCTCTTTTCTAGTCAAATCAATCTATTCCGCGGCAATTTTTCCTGCAAGATCGCGATTTTTCATCAATTTATAGACCACAGAGTCCATTAATGCCTGAAAAGACGCATCTATGATGTTGTCGGAAACCCCGACTGTCCACCATCTGACATTGGTGGAATCTGTCGATTCTATCAAAACCCGGGTAATCGCTTCCGTACCACCATTGAGAATACGGACCTTGAAGTCCGCCAATACGAGATCGTTGATCTCATGCTGATAGCTGCCCATGTCCTTGCGCAAGGCAAGATCGAGAGCGTTGACCGGCCCGTGCCCTTCGGCCACCGACATACGCATTTCGCCGTCGACTTCCATGCGAACCACAGCTTCGGAGACAGTTTTTATATTTCCATTGGCATCGAAGCGGCGCTCGACCATACAGCGGAAGGAATCCACTTTGAAAAACTCAGGCACTGTGCCAAGCGTGCGCCGGGCCAATAGCTCGAAGCTGGCATCGGCACCCTCATAGGCATAACCTTCAGCTTCGTGTTCTTTGACGAGCGAAATCAGCGTATCAAGACGCGGATCGGTTTTGCTGACAGAAATGCCGCGCCGCTCCAGTTCGTTGATGAAATTGGACTTGCCGCCTTGGTCGGAAACCATGACCTTGCGGCGATTCCCCACCGTTTCCGGCGGAACATGTTCGTAGGTCGCTGGCTCTTTGATCAGGGCAGAAGCGTGAATTCCCGCCTTTGTGGCGAAGGCGGAAGAGCCTACGAAAGCGCCCTGCGCGTTTGGCGCACGGTTAAGCAGTTCGTCGAAACTGCGCGACAAGCGCGACAGCCCCTTCAGCTTTTCGAGGCTGATACCGGTCTCGAAGCGATCCGCCCATGCGGGCTTGAGCATCAATGTCGGGATGATGGTGATTAGATTGGCATTGCCGCAGCGCTCTCCGATACCGTTAAGCGTGCCCTGCACGTGGCGGACGCCAGCATCAATGGCAGCGAGCGAGTTTGCGACAGCTTGTTCCGTATCATTATGCGCGTGAATGCCCAAATGGTCACCCGGAATGATTTTCGTGACCGCCTTGACGATCGCCGTCACTTCAGCAGGTTGCGTACCGCCATTGGTATCGCAAAGAACCACCCAGCGAGCACCAGCATCATAGGCGGTCTTGGCACAAGCCAACGCATAGTCAGGATTTGCCTTGTAACCATCAAAGAAATGTTCACAGTCGACAATGGCTTCCTTGCCCGCGCTGACAGCGGCTTTCACTGACGCGTCGATGGACTCGAGATTTTCTTCGTTCGTGCAGCCGAGCGCAACGCGAACGTGATAATCCCAACTCTTGCCAACGAAACAAACCGTATCAGCCGAAGAGCCAATCAGCGCTGTGACACCAGGATCATTTGAAACAGAAACGCCGGCGCGTTTTGTCATGCCGAATGCGGCAAACTTTGCATGGTTTGTGCGTTTTTCGGCAAAGAATGCTGTGTCAGTCGGATTCGCTCCGGGATAGCCGCCTTCAACATAGTCGAAGCCAAACTCGTCCAGCATAGCCGCGATTACTTTCTTGTCTTCCACCGAGAAATCAATGCCAGGTGTCTGCTGGCCATCGCGCAAGGTGGTGTCGAAAAGGTAGATGCGTTCTTTGCTCACTTGTGCGTCTCTTCCGCGGGCCATCTGTCTGTATCGAAATCCGGATGCTGATACGAAATCATGGTTTTCAGGAAATCGATGGATTCCGGATCACCTTCGGACGTATATCCGGGCAAAGACGAGAGATCATCGACATAAGGCAATTTGCCTTCGAGTCCCCATTGAACAGTCGGCGCTAGTTCTTCCGGCTCATCAAAGGCACCGATGGCAAGAGCTATACCATCGGGCGCTTCATAGGTCAGCGGTGTTCCGCAGTCGGCGCAGAATCCCCGCTTGACGTGGTTGGACGACTGAAACCGTTTTGGTTCGCCTCGCGTCCATGTCAGATCGGTATCCGTTACCGAAACCAGCGGCGCAAAGAAATTGCCGAATGCTTTCTGGCACATGCGGCAATGACAGATCGATGGGCTCCCCAACGCGCCAGTAGCGCGAAACCGTACGGCCCCGCATTGACAGCCTCCGGTGTAGACTGGCTTGTTATCCAAACTCACCGCTTCACCTCCCAGCTTGTCACACGTTCACCCGTGACCGCATCCTTGCCATCTTTGAGCTGAATGCCCTTTTCCAGCAATTCATAACGGATAGCGTCTGCTTCAGCAAAATCGCGTGCACCGAGCAGTTCTAGCCGTTGCATTACCTTAGCTTCAATCTCTGCGGCGAATTCAGACGACACTTCGTCGGCATCACTACTCAAATCAATGCCGAGTAATGCAAATATTGCCTTGTAAGCTGCGGGATCCAGTGACCGGGATTTGCGGACTGTAGCCAGCCAGTTGATGAGGCCCGGTGTTGCAAGATCATCAGACAATATCTCCAAAGCCTCATCGGGCACCCATCCGACAGCGGCAGAGCCTGCATATTCCCGCGCTTTGGCGAGGATATTCTCAGCTTCTTCTAGCCGATTGATGGTGAAATCAATCGGCTCGCGATAATTGGTCATGAGCATAGCCAATCTCAAAACATCACCCGGCCATTTGCGATCGCCAAATGTCGTCGTCTCCAGCAATTCGTTGATGGTGAAAAAATTTCCGACGCTTTTCGCCATCTTCTGGCCCTCAACCTGGAGGAAACCATTATGCATCCAGATATTGGCCATCCGATCCGTGCCGAATGCGCAGCATGACTGGGCGATTTCGTTTTCATGATGAGGGAAAACGAGATCAATGCCACCTCCGTGAATATCAAAGATATTCTTCATCGGATCATCGCAGCGCAACCCACCGCCGAAGGGCTCAAGCAGCTTGGCCATAGCCATGGCAGAGCACTCTATATGCCAGCCGGGACGACCGAGACCATCAATTCCCGCCGGTGACGGCCAACCGGGCTCACCTTCCCTGGAAGGCTTCCACAAAACAAAGTCCATCTCGTCGCGCTTATACGACGCAACGTCGACGCGGGCACCTGCGAGCATGTCATCTGCGGAGCGCCGTGCCAAAAGCCCATAGCGCGGGCCCCTCGCCGCATTCATCGCAGAGGGTGAGAACAGCACATGTCCGTCAGCAACATAGGCAACGCCGCGCTCTACCAGCCGGTCGATCATCGCCACCATTTCGGCAATATACTCGGTCGCCCGCGGCTGCGCCGATGGCTCCAGATTGCCAAGCGCTGTCACATCGGCCTGAAACTGAGCGTTCGTAGCTTCCGTCACCTTTCGAATAGCTTCGTTCAGTGGCAGATTCGGAAAATCCCGGGCGGCACGCGCGTTAATCTTATCGTCGATATCCGTGATATTGCGAACGTAAGTGACATGATTTTCGCCGTAAGTGTGGCGCAAAAGCCGAAACAGCACATCAAAGACAATGACAGGTCTGGCATTGCCGATATGGGCGTAGTCATAGACTGTCGGGCCGCAGACATACATGCGCACATTTTTAACGTCGATTGGCTCGAACTTCTCCTTCGAGCGTGTCAGCGTATTGTAGAGGCTAATGTCATGCGGCATGGGTCATCTCAATTTCAGGTTCAAGGATGTACAGAATATCAACAGACGGGTCGCTTGACCGGCATATTTGCATCTTTGGTACTGGAAATTTGAGATGAAAACGACCGGGCCAGCAGGAGCTAGCTGATAATGGTCCGACAGGTGATAATAATCGTAACTGACAACGTTTTCATGATGTCTTTATGATTGAGCGCAAGCCAATCGTCAAGCACCGGCAATCGGAAGCTGGTGTGGCAAATTTGTCGGGATCACATTGGTTAATGCAAATTAACCGGAAAGCCTAAAATCCTCCCGGAAAGTGCCTTTTTTCCGGCCAATTTGAACGGGATTCCTGTCTCTCATGCGAAAAGGGGAATAGGCCCCGCCCAAAAGGACCAGACCCATGATACCGACACAACAGACTGCAAAGCCGCGAGAGAGTATCTTTGCCGACCACCTTGCCCTGCAATACCGCGCCATCGGCCCGGCAGCCATTCAAGCCGCAGTACTCAACACTGTCCGTCAGCGTCCGCCTTTGAAGCTCGCTTCAATTGTTCAGGAAACGGACTAAAAGACTAAGCGCGATCCCCGCCATGACAAGGCCGATGATAACATCGAGCACGCGCCAGGCAGCCGGACGGGCGAACACCGGTTGCAGCAGCCTCGCACCATAGCCGAGGCCGAAAAACCAGACGAAGGATGCAATCGCCGCGCCAGCGCCATAAGCCGCGCGGTTAGCCCCTTCGAAGCGGGCCGAGAGGCCCCCAAGCAAGACAACTGTATCCAGATAGACGTGCGGATTGAGGAATGTTAGCGCCAGTACGGTGCCAATAGCAGCCTTCAGCGAGCTACTGCCAAACCGTGCAGCCTGCATTGCCTCTGGGTGCAATGCACGCCGGAATGCTACCGAGGCATACCAGAACAGGAACAGAGCGCCTCCAAGCGTTACAAATGAAATGAGTTTGGGCGACTGGGCGATCAACGTGCCAAGACCCGCAACACCTGCGGCAATGAGCAACGCATCGGACAATGCACAGATCAGGCTGAGAATAAACACATGCTCGCGCAACAATCCCTGACGCAGTATGAAGGCATTTTGAGCGCCGATGGCAATGATCAGCGATCCGCCAAGAAGAAAACCGGAAAGTGCGGCTGAAAGCATTCGAAGATATCCTGATAAACCTGGGCGAATTAAAAAAGCTTCATCTGCGTATCAGGTTCTTCGGGTTTGTTGCGAGCGGATTTTTTGGGCTCGCTCAAATTTTCAAGCACCCTTTCCTGAATATCCGGCCCGGTATTGGCAACCTTGTTGACCTTGTCGGATACGGGAATGGCTTCAAAAAAGTCCGCTTGCGCTGGCTTCAATAAATCCGAAACATGGCGTGGCTCCTGTGTCTTGCAATCGAGCCAGCGAGCAAAATCCTTTTGCTCGATGATCACAGGCATACGATCGTGAATGTGACGAATATCGTCATTGGCACGCGTCGTAAGTATGGCTCCAGTGTCCATTTCCGAGCCTTCGGCATTAGCCCAAGGCTCATAAAGTCCGGCAAAGGCAATGATGCCGCCATTGCGCGGTCTGATCCAGTAAGCTTGGGATTTTTTGTCCCCGCTGCGACGCCACTCATAAAAACCTGATGCCGGAATGAGAGCCCGGCGATGGCGCATAGCGGTCTTGAAAGAGGCCTTCTCGATTGCAGTTTCCGACCTCGCATTGATCATCAATGGGTAATCGGCAGTATTTTTCACCCAGCCCGGAATAAAACCCCAGCGGACAAGCAGCGCTTTGCGATCCGAACGATTGCTGCCAGGGGGCGGAGTTTCGCCGCTTATCACCATGAGAATTGGCTGCGTCGGGGCAATATTGAAACGTGGCGGAAAATCTTCAAGCTCCATGAGCGCAAGATAGGCCGCTATTTCTTCAGGTGTCCCAAGGAGTGAAAAACGTCCGCACATATTAACCTGCTTCCACGCTGCCGCGACCTTCGTCAATGCACCACTTGCTCAACTACCGCCATCTTGTCAAACGGACTTGCAAGGCTTACCGCTTGGATATGGACCAAATTCCACTTTCCCCAACTGTCGATGGCGTATCGGTCGTATGCATCCGCGACGGTGCATTTCTCCTGGTTGAGCGTGGGCGCGATCCTTCCAAGGGCTGGCTCGCCTTTCCCGGCGGAAGACGAGAGGATGGTGAGACGCCGCAGGAGGCGGCAATTAGAGAATTGCACGAGGAAACCGGCCTCGCTGCGGCGATGGTCACCTATCTTACGACAGTGACATTCGATTACTCCACGCCTGAATTTCCCTCCCCCAGACCATTCCGCCTTGCTGTTTTTCGAGCCCATGATGTTCTTGGGGAAGCAATTGCTGCCGATGACGCGGCAGCAGTTCATTGGTTGCGGTATGAAGAAATGACCGGATTTGACGTTACGGAAAGTGTGCTTGACGTTGCACGGGAACTTGCACGAGACTTCGAAAGCTGAGGGTATCCCACCAAACTGCCTTGAAGATGCCTTGCTTTCAGGACACAAGGGTTTGGGGAATTCAGCTCAAGGCAATTTTGTGCGTCGAACAGCGTTTATCATATTGGCATTGATGGGAATTTCGTGCGCTGTTCCAGCCTATGCAGTCGATCCTCTTTATGAAACCAAATTGATAAGACTGGCGGAAGTGCTGGGCTCGATCCACTCTTTGCGCAATATATGCGGCGAGAACAGCAGCCAATGGCGCGACAGAATGGATGCACTGCTTCTGGCCGAAAATCCAGATCCAGTGCGAAAGGCGCGTTTGATTGCCAGTTTTAACCGGGGATACAGGACCTTTAACGAGACCTATTCGACCTGTACAAGCCAGGCGATTGCGGCGATTGACCGCTATGAACAGGAAGGAACAAAGCTTTCTTCCGAAATCGTATCGGGATATGGAAATTAACCAGGCTTTAACTGTTGAAGCCAATGAACCGCATTTTAAGCAAAACCTATGGTATTGTTTAGTGGCACTTTAAGAATTGGCTTCGGCCAAGGATGGTACATCATGAACATGACCTCGACAGATATTGATAAATTGGTTGCTGAAGAGAAAAAACTCGTAGCGATCGAATATCAGAATGAAGTCTGGGCTGATGGCACGCTTGAAGGTATCGAACCGGAGATCATGGCTGAAGCAGCATTTGCCACCGCGCTGATCGAACTTATCCGCGATAACGGGGAAGTGTCCGCGTTGGCCTTGCTCGAAGCCTTGCGCGAACGTATCTCTGCTGGCGAGTTTTCGACGAATCGCATTCTGCAGTAGTTAAATTCCGGGTGACATTCATGCTTGAAAAGCATCTTTCCGCTTATCCTTTCGCCAGAACCATCATGCTGGCGACAGCGGTATGCGCATTGAGCCTACCTGCATGGTCTGCAAATTCAGGTGCGCCGGTGCAACTTGCATTGAGCGAAATCAAAAAGGAAGAACTGCCCAAGGCGGCAGAGCCTGCAAAGCCTGACGCGAGCCAGCCGACTGGCGAAACACAGACACCCCCGCCCGCATCATCAGATACGCCAGGTGCAGCGCCCACCGAGCCTACGGCGGAAGATGGCGCCGAGGGTGCCAAGGCTACCAATCCAGCAATGCCCAATGCGAAGGATGGAGCGGAAACACCAGAGGTCCAGTACGATCTCACCAAGCTACCCTTCCCCGTACAAAAGATGCATCAGCTTATTCTCGAGGCTGCGAAATCGGGCAATATTGAAGCGCTGCGGCCACTTATCGGGTCTGGTGACGATGTAACCATGCTTTCGCTGGCCGAAGTCGACGGCGACCCGCTGGCCTATCTGAAAAGTCAGGCAGGCGATCCGGATGGGCAGGAAATACTTGCAATTTTGGTTGATGTGCTGGAATCCGGCTTCGTGCACATCGATGCAGGCACAGCAGACGAATTATACGTTTGGCCCTATTTCTTTGCCTATCCGTTGGATAAGCTGGATGCAAAACAAAAAGTTGAGCTCTTTCAAATCGTTACTGCTGGCGACTATGATGAAATGAAGCAGTTCGGCACGTATGTATTTTATCGTCTGGGTATCACTCCGAAAGGCCGCTGGCGCTTTTTCGTGACCGGCGACTGATTTTTCAGATTTATTTTCATTGGATGTCACATCCGGCAATGCTGTCTCGTCTCGTATTCAGGCAACTGAATGCCACACAGGAGACAGATGATGAAAGCCAGATTAAATCCTATAAGTTTTGACGCTCTCAAGCCGATGCTTGTCATGAGTGAAGGCGTCGAAGGTAATGGCCTTGAAAAAAGCCTGCAAGAACTCGTCAAGATGCGTGCATCCCAGATCAATGGTTGCGCCTATTGCCTCGATATGCATTCCAAGGATGCGCGTAAGCATGGCGAAACCGAGCAACGCATTTATTTGCTGAACGGCTGGAGAGAATCTCCATTATATAGCGATCGGGAAAGGGCTGCCTTGGCCTGGACAGAGGCGTTGACTCTGGTCTCGCAAACCCATGCGCCCGATAGTGATTATGAAGCCCTGAAGCTGCACTTCACTGACGAGGAAATTGTGAAATTGACGATGCTCATTGTCACCATCAACGGTTGGAACCGTATTGCCATCGGGTTCCGCTCCATACATCCGGTAGCAAAATCCAGTGTCGCAGCCTGACGACACGCTAGAAGCGTTCAACCGCCTGAGGCCTCGACTGACCCGGATTGCGTATCGCATGCTCGGGTCGGTCGCAGAGGCAGAGGATATTGTTCAAGAGGGCTTCATTCGCTGGCACAAGACCGACAAGTCGAGTGTTCGCAGTGAAGAAGCTTTCCTTGTCAGCATAATTACGCGCCTTTGCCTTGATCATCTGAAATCGGCGCGTGTGCGCAGGGAAAGATATGTAGGAGATTGGCTGCCGGAACCGATATTCAATCCGCTCGAAGAAGAGACCGAAGGTGACATTACGCTAACCCTTATGATGGCACTAGAACGGCTGTCGCCCCTCGAACGTGCCGCTTTTTTGCTGCATGACGTGTTCGGCCAGGATTTCAAGCAGATTGCCCAGACTATCAATCGGGATGCTGCGACTTGCAGGCAGCTCGCAAACCGGGCGCGCAATCATATACAAAAGGCCAAGCCGCGGTTTCCAGTTTCGGATGAACAAGGCAGTAGAATTGCCGCCGCGTTTTTTAATGCGTCACGCACTGGCAACACACAGACACTTCAAACCCTTCTGGCAGATGACGTTGTTATGTATGCTGACGGCGGCGGAGTTAGGCTTTCGGTGGTCAAGCCAATTTACACAGCTGAGAACATAATGCGCTTTTTCGAGGGCGTTTCACGCCGTGCAGATTTCGAGCTTCCAACTCTGCTATTTGAAGGCCTGATTGATGGCTTGCATGGCTTTGCTACGATGGAGTCTGATGACCTGCCACAAACAACCGCTCTGGAAATCGAGAACGGGAAGATCAAGGCCATCTATGTCATGCGCAACCCGGAAAAACTTGGACATTTGCAGTTTGCGAAATTCCCGGCAAAGGGTACAGCTTGAGGCCACTCTTTTTGAATTCACAGGTGCCCAATGAAGACGCTGACAATGTACCAGGTGGATGCATTCACCACCGAGCTTTTTCGCGGCAATCCGGCAGCAGTGCTTGTTCTTGACGAATGGCTGCCGGTTGAAACCATGCAGAACATTGCCGCCGAGAATAATCTTGCAGAAACTGCCTTTGTCAAACGCAACGCAACTGGCTGGGATTTACGCTGGTTTACGCCAGTTCATGAAGTGAATTTCTGTGGTCATGCCACCCTTGCCTCATCCCATGTGCTGCTGCATGAGCTGGGCATAAAAGGCGAATTGGTTTTTGAGACAAGGGTCGGAGCCCTGCGCGTCAACAAAAAGCAATCAGTCTATCAGCTCGATTTTCCAAGCTTTCCGCCAGAGCCAGTGACCAATCTCCTCCCCGCGCTAAAAGATATTACCGCACGGGAAAATATCACGGCATTTCAGAATTTCGAGAATGTCTTCATTGAGCTTGAAAATGAGCAGGCGGTGCTTGATTTTGTTCCCGACCTGCCGAAAATTACAGAACTTGACCCGTTCGGACTGGTGATTACCGGCAAAGGTGAAGAGCATGATTTCGTATCGCGCTATTTTGTACCCCATGCCGGCATTCCGGAAGATCCGGTAACCGGATCAATACATTCAACGCTTGTGCCGTATTGGGCCGCGAAGCTTGGCAAAAATCATTTGTCCGCGTTTCAACGCTCAACGCGTGGCGGACACTTGCTCTGCGAGCTTGCTGATGATCGTGTACTGATCAGCGGTGCAGCGGTGACGTTCATGAAGGCAGAGATTTATCTGCCTTGAAGTGCCTCACCAAATAGCACCGGCTCGCCTTGTGAGGGAGTGACGATCTCCCCCTCCCACATGACTTTAATGCCGCGCACAATAGTGCCTACAGGCCAGCCTGTGACGATCTTGCCGTCATAAGGAGTCCAGCCAGCCTTTGAACCCACCTGCTCATTGGTAATAGTCTCGCGGCGCTTCATATCGACAATTGTCAAATCCGCATCATAGCCTACGGAGATGCGACCCTTGCGAGCCATACCGAACAGGCGATTTGGACCATGCGAGCTAAGATCGACAAAGCGTTCAATGGAAAGGCGTCCGGCATTTACATGATCCAGCATGATTGGAACAAGTGTCTGCACGCCGGTCATGCCGGATGGTGACGCAGGATAGGGTTTGGACTTTTCTTCCAATGTGTGGGGCGCATGATCTGAGCCAAGCACGTCAACGATTCCCTGCCCTATACCTCTCCAGACACCATCGCGATGACGGGCGTCGCGCACTGGCGGATTCATCTGAAGCAAGGTTCCAAGCGTTGCATATTGGCTGGCATCAAGCGTCAGATGATGCGGCGTTGCTTCACAGCTCGCCACATCCTTGTGTTGAGCAAGGAATTCAATTTCCTCAGCGGTGGAGATATGCAAAACATGGATACGGGCACCGGTTTCACGGGCAATCCGTACCAGACGCTCGGTGCATTGAAGAGCTGCAATCTCATCGCGCCAGACCGGATGCGAGGACGGATCATTCGGGACGCGGAAGCTTTCGCGCTCACGCAGCCGGAATTCGTCCTCGGAATGGAATGCAGCGCGGCGGCGGGTATTTCTGAGGATTGAACGAACACCCTCATCGTCTTCAACAAGAAGATCACCGGTAGAGGAACCCATGAAAACCTTGATGCCTGCGGCACCTGGCAGACGCTCCAGTTCAGGAACATCATGCGCATTGTCACGCGTACCGCCAACCCAAAAGGCGAAATCGCAATGCATGCGATGCTTGCCGCGACGGACCTTGTCTTCGAGGGTTTCGGCTGAAGTCGTCAACGGCTTGGTATTGGGCATTTCGAAAACCGCCGTGACACCGCCAAGAACGGCCGAACGGGATCCACTTTCCAGGTCTTCCTTGTGTTCGAGGCCGGGCTCACGAAAATGCACCTGACTATCGACGACGCCGGGAAGAATATGCAGGCCAGTCGCATCGATGATTTCGCCCGCCGATGCGGTGCCCAGATTGCCAATGGCCGCAATTCGCCCATTGATGATACCGATATCGCGCAAACCGACACCATCCTGATTGACAACCATTCCGCTTCGATAAATCGTGTCGAATGTTTGAGCCATTTGCATCTCCTTCACCTTGCGAACCCGTCCCGAGCGGATTACGTAACAGGAACAGATAAGGCAAGGATAATGCAATGCCATCGGCACTTTTAAACGGAAGAGCGATCCTCAACGTTACAGGCGAAGAAGCAGAGAGCTTCCTGCAAAACCTGATCACCACAGATCTCGATAATCTGCAAAGAGGCAAACTCAGACCTGGGGCCCTTCTGAGCCCTCAAGGCAAGATCATGTTCGAGTTTCTGATTTCACGATCGGCCGATGGCTTGCGTCTCGACATTTTGCAGTCTGTGATCGATGATTTTGCCAAGCGTCTGAGCCTCTATAAGCTGCGCGCCAAAGTACAGATTTCCATTGATTCTGAATCGCTTGTGGCCGTTTCATGGGGAAGTGAGTCAAGCGTCTCAGAATCTGATTCTACGGTTCGGGATGAGCGCTTTCCTGGCGACCTCAACGTTTGCCGCCACTATGGCGATACCGCTATCAATGGCGATGCCGACGCGTGGACGCGTCTGCGGATTGCTCATGGTGTGGCCGAAGCACCTATAGACTATGCGCTGGGCGATGCCTTTCCGCATGACATCAATTTCGATCAGATCAATGGTGTTTCGTTCAAGAAGGGCTGCTTCATCGGCCAGGAGGTCGTTTCCCGGATGCAGCATCGCGGAACTGCACGACGGCGAATCCTTATTGTCGACAGCCCGGTGGACCTGCCCCCAACAGGAACATCCATAACGGCAAATGGACGTGAGCTTGGTACTTTGGGAAGCGCTGCCGGACGAAGCGGGCTAGCCCTTGTCCGTATCGACCGCGTTAAAGATGCGATCGATAGTGAAACTCCCATTTTGGCAGGAGATATTGCTATCGACCTTGCCATTCCACCCGAACACCGGTTTACATTTCCCGTGACTGCGCAGGAAGCGTAACCAGGGAATTATAATGTCAGAAAGGGCCGCGCCCAGACAGGACCATTCAATCGAGCCGGAAATGCGGGCCTGGCAGCGCATGTTGTCGGGCCGACGCCTAGATTTGCTTGATCCATCGCCACTGGATATCGAGATTGAAGACATAGCACAGGGCCTCTCACGGGTAGCCCGCTGGAACGGCCAAACGACAGGCGAACATGCTTACTCCGTCGCTCAGCACTCGCTATTGGTGGAGGAAATATTTGGCCGCCTCTTCCCACAGATAACAACCGAGCAAAGACTGATCGCACTTTTGCATGACGCCCCGGAATATGTCATTGGCGATATGATTTCGCCGTTCAAAGCCGTAGTCGGAGGCGATTACAAGGCCGTTGAGTTGCGATTGCAGCACGCCATACATTTGAGGTTTTCGCTCACTCCGATCATCAGTCAGGAGCTTCGCAGGCAAATAAAACGCGCCGATGCCGTGGCCGCATATCACGAAGCGACACTGCTCGCGGGTTTTTTGCCCGATGAAGCAGTCCAGTTTTTCGGACGCCCGCGTGGTATTGACCCGCAAGGCTTGGACTTGACACCACTTCCCACACAAAATGCCCAGAACGCGTTTTTATTGCGCTTTGCTGCGTTAGATCAACAGCGCATCAAAGGATAGACTATGCCGCATCTCATTGTATCACCCGTCTCGCGTATCGCTGAAACAGCGTCACGTTTTGGTGTTAGGGATATGCTCACTCTCATGAATGTCGGCTCGCAGTTCAACCGACCGGTAGAGATTGAGGAAGCACGCCATTTATTCATTGGTTTCAATGACATCACAGAGCCATCTGATGGAATGATTCATCCCTCTGTCGATCATATCAGTCAGTTTATTGAGTTTGGGCGGCGCTGGGATCGAAAAGCTCCCTTGCTCATTCATTGCTATGCCGGAATCTCGCGTTCTACTGCTGGAGCTTACATTACTGCACTCGCACTCAATCCGGAACTGAACGAAATCAAATTGGCGCAAACACTACGCCGCAATGCTCCATCTGCAACGCCGAATGCTTTGCTGGTTGCGCTTGCTGACGATCTGCTGGATCGCAGAGGACGCATGGTGGACGCCATAAAGGCCATTGGCCGCGGCGAAGACGCCTTTGAGGGCACCCCCTTCATTCTTCCGCTAACGGCAGACACATGACGACCGCGCTCAATGCAGTTGAAATCAATCTGAGTGCAGCAATCGCTGCTGTCGCCAATAATGATCCTCTTATCTTGACGACCTCTTCCAGTGGCCAACCGGAAAGAGATGAATTGCCCTTCGGTCCATTCAACCCACTTGAACATCGCACTTTTGAAACCGGCTTGCGCGAATGGGTGGCCGAGCAAACGCCGCTCCAACTCGGATATGTCGAGCAGCTTTATACTTTCGGCGATCGGGGCAGGCACAAAACGGTCGAAGATCGCGGATTGCACGTTGTTTCTGTCGGATATCTTGCACTTACCCGCATTTCCGAAAATAGCAGCGAGCAACTTCGCAAATCAGGCGCACGCTGGCGAAACTGGTATTCCTTTTTGCCGTGGGAAGACTGGCGCGGCGGCAAGCCCGCCATGATCGACGAAGAAATTCGCCCTGCCTTGCAGGAATGGGCGGAGGCAAACGCATTGCCGTCTCGGCTAAGCCGTTTTCGCATGGCCTTTGGTGATGAGAATATAGCTTGGGATGAAGAGCGCGTGCTTGAGCGCTATGAGCTTTTATATGAGGCGGGACTTATCGAGGAAGCGATACGCGACGGGCGGGCTGACAGGACTCCTGCACGCTGCCTGCCCGGCCTCGCCATGAGCTTTGATCACCGCCGCATCTTGGCAACGGCGATCTCCAGACTGCGTGCGAAGCTGAAATATCGTCCAGTAGTCTTTGAACTGATGCCGCCCGCCTTCACCTTGACGGCACTGCAAGAGACCGTTGAAGCTATTTCCGGACGTCATTTACACAAACAGAACTTTCGGCGGCTTGTCGAAACCACGGAATTGGTGGAGCCGACCGGTGCTGAGCAGATACAAGCACGGGGGCGTCCCGCCGCACTTTACCAGTTCCGGCATAACGTTCTTGAGGAGCGAAGTGTAGCGGGCCTCAGGGTTGGTAACCG
Source organism: Phyllobacterium sp. GQ127 (assembly GCF_059758635.1). Lineage (NCBI taxonomy): Bacteria > Pseudomonadati > Pseudomonadota > Alphaproteobacteria > Hyphomicrobiales > Phyllobacteriaceae > Phyllobacterium > Phyllobacterium sp. GQ127. Next base: position 92,880 of record NZ_JCAXDZ010000001.1, on the reverse strand, counting down.
GTCATAGGAGCTGTAAATGAATGACAAGCCTACATCCATGAACGCCGACGGCATTTTCGAGCCATTTTCCTCGGAGGACGTTCCGGTTGAAGAGTGGTCGCAAGGCACACGCTTCGGCAGCACCTATCGGTATTTATCAGGATTTGGCGGCTCAACCCATGTCGGGGTTCAGCTTGAAGAACTTTCACCGGGAATGGAATCGAGCCTCAACCACTATCACATGCTTGAGGAAGAGCATGCCTTCGTTCTCGAAGGTGAAATGACTTTGAAGCTTGGCGATAAGAAATATGTCATGAAGGCAGGGCACTATGTCTGCTTTCCCGCCGGTCAAAAAGCTGGGCATTCATTTTACAATCACAGCGATGCACCCTGCCGTTTCCTGATGATGGGAGAGAAAAACCCTAATGAGGTGTTGTTCTATCCGGAAAATCAACGTGTCGGCGTCCGCCTTATGGGCGAAGGCTATGTGCGATCCTCCCAGATTGAATACTGGGAGGGTGTCGATACGGATAAGCCGGGTTAAGCTTTGGCCGGAACAATACGGATAACATTGCCCCAAGGGTCAATGATCTCACGCTCTTCCTTTGCATCCGCCGAGCTGAACTCAGCCCAAGCCAAGCCGGATCGATCATTGTCACGGCGTCCGGCTCCCCGGCTCTGCCAGGCATTTGCAGCCACGTGGTGATGATAGCCGCCTGTGGACATGAACACAGCACCAGCACCATAGGCAGCAACGGTTTGAAGACCAAGCTCCTTATGCCACCATGCTTCGGCTTCCTTGGCGTTGCCGACCCGCAAGTGGAGGTGGCCGACCATGGTTCCATCTGGAGCAGCTGTCCAAGGCTGGCCTGTGGCTTCGGTCAGGAGATTGCCGACATCCAGCGGTTCCGTTGCCATTGTCACAGCAGAGCCATTCCATGTCCATTTTTCATGCGGGCGGTCAGCGTAGATTTCAATGCCGTTACCTTCAGGATCGGTCAGGTAGATCGCCTCGCTGACCAGATGGTCCGATGCACCGACAATAGGAGTGCGCTGATCAATCGCGCGCCTCGCCCATCGCGCCAAATCAGCCCGCTCCGGCAGCAGAAAAGCTGTATGATAAAGTCCGGCGCTTTGCGGATCATCGGCACGGACGGTGGCCTGTTCTATTTCAAGCAGCGGCGTTTCGCCGGCACCCAGTATGATCGATTGTCCCTTGCGTGAGATTTCGCGCAAGCCCACCACATCCTGATAATAGCTTGAAAGCAGATCAGCATCCTTGGCTTTTATGCCAATCTTCGACACATAAGTCGGGGCTGTTGCAGCAAAAGATACGTCCGTCATTTTTGCCTCCGCGCGCGTACTGGCCACCGTTCCGACAAGGGCTAAAGTTCCACCAACCAGTTCCCGGCGTGTAAATTGCATCGTACTTCGCATTGTTCGTTTCGTTGTGATGAAAATCGGCTTTCACCACCTCCTGCACAAGAGCCGTGGCGGCGAACAGGCTGTTCGCAAATAATGAACTATGAAGCTGGCATTGTTTACCGGATCGAGAGGGATCCCGTTGTGTTCGATATTGCGAAATAGGCGCAACTTTCCTAAATACGGCACATGAAAGTTAAAGATACCGATATTCTTATCATTCCCGGCTACACAAATTCCGGTCCTGATCATTGGCAAAGCCGTTGGGAAAGCAAGCTTTCCACAGCGCGCCGGGTCGAGCAGGCCGAATGGTCAAAGCCGGTTCGTGAAGATTGGGTTGCCGCAGTCGTGAAGGCAATAAATGAGGCAACACGCCCCGTCGTGGTGGTCGCTCATTCTCTCGGCGTGCCCACATTTATCCATGCTCTTCCTCATGTCGGCGATAAGGTCAAAGGCGCATTTCTGGTTACGCCTCCAGATGTTTCCAATCCGAAAATCCGTCCGAAGCATCTCATGACCTTCGGCCCCTACCCTCGCGAACCCTTCACATTTCCGTCGATGGTGGTTGCAAGCCGGAATGATCATTATTGCAGCTATGAAGTTGCCGACGATCTGGCGGCGGCTTGGGGATCAGTTATTGTGGATGCTGGAGAGTCCGGTCATCTCAATTCGGAGTCCGGTCATGGGCCTTGGCCGGAAGGAACGATGGTCTTTGCGCAATTCCTCTCCAAGCTTTGATCAATGAAACGACCTATTGCTGATCATCCTAAAAATCGATCAGCGTCGGATGGGTCGGGCGCGTAGCAGCTATTGCGAATGCCGAACCAGTCGAGGCGATTTCGGGCTATATAATCGTAAAGCCAATCGCGAAACAAACGCGGGGCAATTCGGGCAGCACAAGCCATCGACCAGGGAAATCCCAAGAACTCCAATGCTCGCAACGAACCATCCGACTTGATCCGGATCATCCCTTTCTCGAGCAAAATGTTTGACTCATAGTCCTGAGAAACGAGCCCATAGTGCCGAAAAAGAGCACTGCCAAGCGAAGATTGCGCCGACAGGAAACGGAAACGCCGCTTCTTGTCGGCACGCAAAAGGAAATTGACGAAGCCGGAGCATAGGACGCAGCTTCCATCGAAGATCAGGATGGGGCGATCGTCAGGGAAGTCAGGTACCAAGGAATCTGCGCGATAGCTGAAGGCCTTGCGCATGGCTTGGTTTACACTTCTATCTCGTTCAATAGGCTTTGCACGCCATCAGTTAGATAGGTTGTGTCCACAGCAAGCGGCAAATAGGTAAATCCCAGACCGGAAAAACGTTTCGCCAATGCTGCATTGCCGGCATAGATTCCGGCAAGTTTACCAGCGGCTTTGGAGCGCCTTGCGATTTCGGTCAAAGGCTCAATGATCGCTTCGGAACCAGCATTGACTTCCGTGCCATTGCTCCACGCAATTGAAAAATCCGAGGGGCCAACGAAAATACCGTCGATTCCGTCGACAGCGAGAATATCGTCCAAGGCTTCATATGCTGCGCGGGTTTCGATCATGGCAAAGGCCAACGTGTCCGTGTTGGTCTGTTCGAGGTATCCGCCAGAACCGCCCGAGACATAGCCACCTGGGCGACCGCGCAACTGGCCCCAGGAACGTTCGCCCAATGGCGGATATTTCATCGCTGCGGCAAAAAGCTTTGCATCAGCCACTGTGTTGATCATGGGCGCAATAACAGCTTCAGCGCCTATATCCAAAGCCCTGCTTGCCATGTCAAAGCGGCCAACCGGCACGCGAACTGCGGTGTGCTTTCCGGCACTGCGCAACACGCCGGTCAATGCAACAACGCTGGCGGTGTCATGTGCGCCATGCTGCATATCGAGCAAGACAGCGGAAAGCCTTGTGCGGCAAAGGGCTTCCATCACCAGGGTATCGGTCATGCTGGACCAGCCGGAATAAATTGTTTCTCCGGCTCTGAGACGCGACGCTAATGACATGATTCTTACCTTCCCTGTGACCATTCATATTGCAAACGCAGAACAATGCCGGTCAAGGTCAAAGAAAACAAAAATCCTTCGCGGATTGTCGCAATTATCGCTGCAATAAAAAACCGCCCCGTAGGGCGGCTTGTATAAATAATCAGTATCGGCTCGGCTTACGAAGCGCTTTCGATCTGGCGAATAGCCTCGATCATCAGTTCTTCCATCGTCCGGCGGATACGATGATCGGACTTGTCGACGCCTGCGGCATCAAAATCTGCCCGGATCTTGCGGAAAACATCTTCGTCACCAGCTTCATGAAAATCTGCAACGATGACTTCCTTGGCATAGGCTTCGGCTTCCTCGCCGGTCTTGCCCAGCTTTTCCGCAGCCCAAAGGCCAAGCAGCTTGTTACGCCGTGCTTCTGCGCGGAATTTTACTTCGGCATCATGCGCGTATTTATTTTCAGCTGCGTTTTTGCGATCTTCCATGCTCATCTTTTATTGCTCCCGCAAATGGTTGGGTAATCCCTATATATCTGGTCTTGCGGCGTTTTTCAGGCAGAACCACATATAGATCGTGTCCAAGTCTCCTATAAACACTTCGCAAAAAATCGAAAGTCTCAATTCAACTTCATTGCCTATAGCGTCTTAGCAGCGCTTTATAACCCATAAAACAGGGGAGCTCTACAATGCATCATTGTGAAATGCTTGCTTTTGCGATAGTTAGCGCGCCAACATGACGGCTTGGACCAAGGCCGACCGATAACTCCAATACCAGAGATTTTAAATGAACCGTCGCCGCCGTGTCTACGAAGGCAAAGCCAAAATCCTTTATGAAGGACCAGAACCAGGCACTCTGGTGCAGCACTTCAAAGATGATACAACAGTGCTCCATCCGAAGAAAAGCGAAGTGATTGACGGCAAAGGTGTCCTCAACAACCGCATTTCGGAATATATCTTCACGCAATTGAACCGTATGGGGATACCGACGCACTTCATCCGCCGCCTTAACATGCGCGAGCAGTTGATCAAGGAAGTCGAGATTATTCCGCTGCAGGTCGTTGTGCGCAATATCGCCGCCGGATCGCTCGCCAAGCGTCTGGGCATCGAAGAAGGCACCGTCCTGCCGCGCTCGATTATCGAGTTCTATTATAAAAATGATGAACTCGACGATCCAATGGTTTCCGAAGAGCACATTACGGCGTTCGGTTGGGCAGCGCCGCAGGAAATTGATGACATCATGGCACTGGCCATTCGCATCAATGACTTTCTCAGCGGATTGTTTCTTGGTGTGGGAATTCAGCTTGTCGATTTCAAAATCGAATGTGGCAGGCTATATGAAGGCGAAATGATGCGCATAGTTCTCGCCGATGAATTTACGCCGGATTCCGCAAGGCTCTGGGACAGCCAGACCGCCGAAAAGATGGATAAGGATCGGTTCCGCCGCGACATGGGCGGACTTATCGAAGCCTATCAGGAAGTGGCGCGCCGTCTGGGCATCATGAATGAAAACGATCAGACGCGCCCGAGCGGGCCGGTTCTGGTTAAATAGCACTCGACGGAGAAACAGGTAATGAAGGCACGTGTCACTGTAACCTTGAAGAATGGCGTTCTTGATCCACAGGGCAAGGCAATTGTTGGCGCGTTGGGCAGTCTGGGCTTTGACGGCATCGGTTCCGTGCGTCAGGGCAAGGTATTTGACGTCGAACTCGATGGCAGCGACAAGGCGGGTGCTGAGACAAAACTCAAGGCAATGTGCGAACAGCTGCTGGCCAATACTGTGATCGAAGATTATTCGGTGGAGCTTCTTTAATGAAATCAGCAGTCGTTCTCCTTCCCGGCCTCAATCGTGACCGCGATATGATTGCGGCGCTGACAAAAATTTCCGGCGTTGAGCCTCAGACGGTCTGGCAGACGGATACCGAAGTGCCCGATGTCGATCTGATCGTTATCCCAGGCGGTTTCTCCTATGGCGATTATCTGCGTTGCGGGGCAATTGCAGCGCGCATGCCTGTCATGCAGGCTATTCGTGAAAAGGCCAACAAAGGCGTCATGGTAATGGGCGTCTGCAACGGTTTCCAGATTCTCCTGGAAGCAGGCCTTCTGCCGGGAGCCTTGATGCGTAACGCTTCGCTGAAGTTCGTTTGCCGTCAGGTGAAGCTCGAAATCACCAATGCCAATACGCCATTTACCCGCGGCTATTCGCATGGTCAGATCATCAGCAGTCCGGTGGCGCATCATGACGGCAATTATTTTGCCGATGCAGAAACGCTTGCCCGCGTCGAAGGTGAAGGCCAAGTGGTTTTCCGCTATGCCGAAGGCACCAATCCAAATGGCTCCATCAATAACATTGCCGGCATTATCAACAAACAAGGCAATGTTCTGGGCCTGATGCCTCATCCGGAAAATCTGATTGAGGCCGCCCATGGGGGAACCGATGGCCGTGCGTTGTTTGCTGGTATTCTCGGGGTTGCCGCCTGAGTAGAATCCTATACGTTTGGTGAATGCTGTTTCAGCGGGGAGTGCGTTGAAACAGCGTTTCAAACGGAGGAACCAGACATGAAACTTTATTCGCGGCCGCTATCCCCCTATTCCTCCATCGTACGCTGCATCGCCTACTACAAGAAGGCTCCAATCAAGGTTGTCGCCCCGCCCCCGGGTTTTCCAATCCCGGAAGAATTCCGGGCAATCTCGCCCTTTAATCGTATTCCGGTTTTGATAACCGGTTCGGGGCTTACAATTGTTGAGGCCTCCGTCATTGCAGAATATCTGGAAGAGCATTTTCCCGAACCATCATTGCTACCTGCCGATTCGCGCGATCGCGCCATCGTGCGCATGACGACACGCATCGCGGAACTCGAAGTTCTGGCGCCAGTCATGGAATTGTTCGAGTTGTTCCACCGGAAGTCCAAAGACGATACCCGTATAACCAAGCTGTTCAAACAGATGGAAATCGGTTTAACCGAACTTGAGAAGTTCTTGAGCGATGGTCCTTATGCACTCGGCAATGAAATGACATTGGCAGATGCCTGGCTGACCCCGACCCGATTCGTCTTCAACAATTTCCGGAAAGTATCGGGCCGGGAAGATCTTCTCAGCGCTTTTCCAAAGTTCGATGCCTATCAGCAACTGATTCTTCAGGATTCGGACCTATCACTGGTCTGGTACGAGATGTCGGATGGCCTCAAAGTTTTCCTGAACGAACTTGAGCCTGCCTGAATCCACGAGAATTAGACCCATATCCTGCCCGTGAGCGGCAGCCGGTACATGACCGGGTACTGGAGAATGAATATGAAGATACCGGGATTCGGCGTTGCCGTAGTTGTCATCCTTGCAGCACTCGCCGGATGCCAGTCCACTAGCAAGCCCGGTCCAGGCGGCTTGGCATTCTCCTCCAGCAAGGCAGCGCTTCCAACAATGGAACGCGTTGCGCTTGCCGCAAACAGCTGCTGGTTTAAATCCGGCGATTCAAGCTTCAAGCCTTATCGTCTTGCTCCCGAGCTTAACTCGTTTTCTGGCCGCCCGCGTATTCTGGTTGTACCCGGCAACAATCCTGGCGGACGCCCTCTGCTGGTGGTTCATGCAGAAGGAAATCCTGCCAAAGTGGAAGCATTTGGTCCGCTGATGAGCAATTCGCTAGGCAATCGTATCGCATCGGATGTTCGCCGCTGGGCCGATGGACAATCGGATTGCAGCGCCAAAGGCTAGCCACGCTATTTCAGCGGATAGACGTTTTCATCGCCCGGGAACTGGCGTGAGCGAACGTCGTCCGCATAGGCCTTGACCGCTTGGTCAATTGCATCACCCACCGCGCCATAGACTTTCACGAAACGCGGTGGCTTCGGGTTATAGCCAAGCATGTCTTCCAATACCAGGATTTGGCCATCGCATTCGCGCGAGCCGCCAATTCCAATCGTAGGAATTGCAATCTCGCGAGAGATTTCGGCAGCAAGCGGCTCAACAACGCCTTCAATAACGACCGAAAATGCTCCGGCTTCAGATACGGCCTGTGCGTCTGCCTTGATAAGCGGCCAAAGCGCGGTATCGCGACCTTGAGTTTTGAACCCGCCAAGAGTGTTGATTGACTGCGGTGTCAGACCGATATGCGCCATGACCGGAATGCCGCGCTGGGTGAGGAAGCGGATGGTCCCAGCCATTTGCACGCCACCCTCAAGCTTCACCGCACCACACCCGGATTCCTGCATGACGCGTGATGCGCTACGAAAAGCAGCTTCAGGGCTTTCCTCATAGGAACCGAACGGCATATCGACAACAACCATTGCCTTTTTCGAGCCGCGCATTACGGCCTTGCCATGCATGATCATCATGTCGAGCGTCACGCCCAGCGTCGAATCCATTGCATATAAAACCATGCCAAGGCTGTCGCCGACGAGAAGGATATCTGCATGTTCATCAGCAATGCGAGCAGTTGTAGCGTGATATGAGGTCAAGGCAACGATGGGTGTCGCACCCTTACGGCTCTTGATTTCCGGCGCAGTTATGCGGCGTGTGATGACTTGCTGGCTCATGATTATCCCCCCAACCCGATTTCAGCCGATAACCTGCTGATCGATTAACCGCACTTTGCCAAAGCGAACGGTTAAAAGCACAACGACGGGCTGCTTAAACTTGCCTGACACAGGATCCAGTGTTTCGGCATCGCGAATATCGACTGATTCAACGATCCCGCGCTTTTCCGTCTCAAGTACAGCGCGAACGGCATTGCGTATTGCCGGCACTGAGCGCTGGCCCTGCGCCACCATCTCTTCTGCTTTTGCAAGCGATTTTGCCAAGACAACCGAGGCCTTGCGATCTTCAGGTCTCAGCATTGCATTGCGGGACGAGCAGGCCAGTCCGTCATGTTCACGCACCGTTGCAACACCTGTAATTTCAATCGGCATATCCAGATCAGCCACCATGCGGCGTATAATGGTCAGCTGCTGATAGTCTTTTTCACCGAAGAAGGCATGATCCGGCTGCACGATGTTGAACAGCTTCGTGACGACTGTCGTTACGCCACGGAAATGTCCCGGGCGGATTTTCCCGATCAGGATTCGCGAGAGCAGCGGATTATCAACAATCGTGTGCGCGCCCGGCCGATAAATTTCAGCAACTTCCGGGGTGAAAACATAATCCACACCTTCCGCTTCAAGCTTGGCGAGATCCCCCTTCATGTCGCGTGGATAGGCAGCGAGATCTTCATTCGGGCCGAACTGGGTGGGATTGACGAAAATGGACACAACCGTAATGTCACAAGCTCGCTTGGCCTCATGAACCAGTGCCATGTGACCGACATGCAGATATCCCATTGTCGGGACCAACCCAACGGATTTTCCCTGCTGGCGTTCAGACTTCAGCGCAGCCCGAAGCTCCGCGGTTGTAGCAATGACTTTCATGTCAGTACAATATCCAGTCCAATATCCAGCGTTGGCGCTGCCATAGTGATTTTTGATGTCGATATGTAATCAACACCGGTTTCCGCAACAGCTTTGATCGTGTCGAAGGCAATATTGCCGGAAGCTTCCAGCTTGGCACGCCCTGCGTTGATTTTCACCGCCTTTTCAAGCAGTTCCGGCCGCATATTATCAAGAAGAATCACATCGGCATTCACGCTGAGCGCTTCCTCGAATTGATCGATGCCGTCTACCTCCACCTCAATTTTTACCAAATGTCCCGCATAGGCCCTCGCCGCGAGAATTGCCTTGGCTACGCTACCAGCGACAGCAATATGATTATCCTTTATCAAAACGGCATCGTCGAGACCAAAACGATGATTTGATCCGCCGCCACATTTCACCGCATATTTAGCAAAGGCACGCATGCCCGGAATGGTTTTTCGCGTGTCGCAAACCTTTGCATTCGTGTGAGCAATGAGATCGGCAAATTTGGCCGTATAGCTGGCAATACCGCTAAGATGCATAAGAAAATTCAACGCGACACGCTCGGCGGAAAGAATAGATCGCGCATTTCCCTCTATCCGCGCAATGTCCTCACCGGGCTTTACACGCGTACCGTCCTTTGTGAGAATTATAAAATTCAACGAAGGATCAATCAGCGCAAAGGCCGTGCGGGCAAAGCCCATGCCGCAAATGGTTCCTGCCTCACGGCTCGACAGAACTGCTCGCGCAGTCGCATCTTCCGGCAAGGTAGCATTGGTGGTGATATCGCCCGCCCTGCCCAAATCTTCGAGCAAAGCAGAACGCACGGCTTCGTCCACCAGCAATTGTGGCAGCGATGGTGGATAGGCGAGCTGCGAGACCATCAGGCGAACTCCATCAATTCATTTACCGTCAATTCGGCATCAGCAAGCGTCAGAAACGTCCTATGCTGCCATTCAGGACGTTTCTCGGGGAAATCGGTACGGAAATGCCCGCCGCGGCTCTCGTGGCGCCTGAGGGCGCTTACGGCGACGAGCTTGGCCGTCGCGAGCACGTTGCGGAAAGCGGCATCCCGATTGGAGCGCTCCAGTTCTACGATGATCCTCAATCCTGCCAGCATGCCGTCTCTGTCGCGGACCACCCCAAAACTCTCGCTCATTGCCTTGCGCAGGATCGTCATCGCTTCCGTATCATTTTCGGCAGTCAGATCGTCGCGATCAACTGACCCCTTAGACCAATCCTGCGACTTCCCATCATTGACTGCACCAATCTTGGCGGCAATGCGTGCAGAAAAGACTACAGCTTCAAGCAGCGAATTGGAGGCAAGCCTATTGGCACCATGCGCACCCGTGGACGTGCACTCGCCACAGGCCCACAGACCATCAATGGATGTTTGCCCATCCGCATCGGTCAAAATTCCGCCCATGAAGTAATGGGCTGCGGGAACAACGGGTATGGGCTCCGTTACCGGATCGATACCGGCGTCGCGGCAATATTTGTAGACGGTGGGAAACTCCTCAGCAAACGAAGCACCAACGGCCTTGGTGCAATCCAGCCAAGCGCCTCGCCCACTCATGACTTCGGCGTAAATTCCCCGCGCGACAACGTCGCGCGGCGCAAGTTCGGCATCTGGATCAATTTTAAGCATGAAGCGCTCGCCATTACGATTGATCAGCGTGGCGCCGTGACCGCGCAAGGCTTCAGTAGCCAAAGGCGCCGGGTCTTTGTTCACATCCAAGGCAGTCGGGTGGAACTGAACGAACTCCATATCGGCCATCATTGCACCGGCGCGGGCAGCCATACCAATGCCCTCACCCCGTGCTTCTGACGGATTGGTTGTCACAGCATAAAGGTGCCCGATCCCGCCCGTGGCAATGACCACTGTTCGCGATTGCAGCTTAACCTGTGCACCCCGACCGGCCTCTGTGCGCGCTATGACCCCTGAAACTGAACCGTGGCTGACCATGAGATCTTCCACGACATAGCCTTCCATCACGCGGATCGAAGGCGTGTTTTCAACGGTCTTGACCAGAGCCTGCATAATAGCGCGCCCTGCCATGTCGCCGCGAACCCGAACGATCCGGCTTTCGGAATGAGCGGCCTCGCGGGAAACCTGAAGCTTCCCTTCCAGATCGCGATCGAACGGCACACCATATCCGAGCAAATCATGAACGCGCGAGGCGGCTTCGCTGGCCATCAGCGAGGCGATGACCTCATCAACGATGCCATCACCTGCCGCAACTGTATCAGCGACGTGCTTATCCTTGGTGTCTCCTTCCGATACGGCAGCGGCGATACCTGCCTGTGCCCAGGCAGAAGATGCCCCCCGCCCAATCGGCGCCGCCGCAAGAATCGTGACTGGCCGGGGTGCCAGCTTCAACGCGCAAAACAAGCCCGCTAGTCCGCCGCCAATGATGATGACGGGATCGGATTGAGTTGACATGGGTGTCGCCTCCGGCGTCAGTTGTTCAGATTGACCATGCGTTCGACAGCAAGCCGCGCACGCGCACCTATCAGCGGATCGACATGAATTTCGTCACGCATGTACACAAGGCTTTCAAGGATATTGGGTAGGGTGATGCGCTTCATATGCGGGCATAGATTGCACGGCTTGATGAACTTCACCTCCGGCACTTCCGACTCGATGTTGGACGCCATTGAGCATTCCGTAACGAGCAGAACTTTGGCTGGACGATTATCCTTGACGTAATCGATCATGCCTTTCGTCGAACCGGTATAATCCGCAATCGCAACGACTGATGGAGGGCATTCCGGATGAGCGATGATCTGAATTTCCGGATCGGCCGCGCGATAGGCCAGAAGCTCGTCCGCCGTGAAGCGCTCATGAACTTCACAGTGGCCTTTCCAGGTCAAAATCTTCACATCAGTCTGGGCAGCAACGTTTTGCGCCAGAAATTCATCGGGAATGCAAAGAACGCGGTCCACGCCAAAGCTTTCGACAACCTGCACTGCATTTGCCGAGGTGCAGCAAATGTCGCTTTCCGCTTTCACCTCAGCCGAGGTGTTCACATAGGTAACAATCGGAACGCCCGGGTAAGTTTCACGCAATAGCCGCACATCAGCACCCGTGATCGACTCCGCCAGCGAACAACCCGCCTTCATGTCGGGGATCAAGACTGTCTTGGAAGGATTGAGCAGTTTCGATGTCTCGGCCATAAAGTGGACGCCGCATTGGATAATGATTTCGGCGTCGACCTTCGTGGCTTCCTTGGCAAGTTGAAGCGAGTCGCCAACAATATCCGCTACGCAATGGAAAATTTCCGGCGTTTGGTAATTATGGGCAAGGATTACTGCATTGCGCTGCTTCTTCAGCCGATTGATTGCAGCCACGTAGGGCGCATAGACCGGCCATTCGATGCGGGGAATGTGATGCGCCACACGGGCATAAAGATGCTCAGTCTCGGCAGCAACCTCAGGCGTGTAAGTAAGGTCCGGCATTTCGAGGATACCAAAGCGGTCCGCTGCGGACTGGCTTACGGAACTGCTTGCTGCAGCTTTGGTGCGGATAGTGTTGGTCATATCCATATTCCTCCTGGACATCCAATCCGGCGTAAGCCTCTCGGCACCGCCACCGATCATTTATACTCAATATGAGCATATTTATGATCAAAAGAAAAACGGCAAGGCCGCTGCGTTCTAGATAGTGGATTATTTTGTCGGCTTCAAGTGCATGATTTTTGAACTTTAGTCGAAAAACCTACGGGCGTATCAGAATATCGTCTCATACGCCGCGCAATCGAACGTTCTAACTGGATGTTTTATAGTAACGATTATTGTAATAGCGTCGGCTTTCCCGCTCACGCTTATATGGGCTGTCGCCACCCACACGCTGCGTGCAATTGGTGAACACAGTTGGGTTCATGTCAGTCGGTCTATCGCACCATACGAGCGGACTTACACTACCCGAATTGGCACAACCTGTGAGGGTGATGGCTCCCAGAACCAATGCTGACAGAGCTAATTTCATTTCATTTTCCTCGGATACTTATAATGTGCAGAACGTTCGGGATTGATACATCATCCCTATTTAGAACCTAATCACATCTGTTCAACTGCTTGGGATCATTATTACGCATCAGGGTTGCAATCGTTTGCGAATGGGTTCGAATTCGGCCGTTGGTTGTCGTTTTAATGGATCAGGCTTGTTTGCTTCGATGGCATCCCAGTATTTCCAGTTTACTTTTCCGGATCCCAGCTCGTAATCCATGCCGTCCCAGCTATCCTCTCGAAAGCTATAAAATGCCCAGTGCAGCTTGTTTGCTTCCAAAGCAGTGAGAACATCATCCAAATAGGATTTGCAGCCCGCAAGGCGTCGCATACAGCCAAACTCTCCAGCAACCAGCCGATTGAGCGGTACCCCTCGCGCCTTTGCCCAATCTACCGGCAGTGCGAGATATTGCGATACTTTTTGTGCGTTCCATTCGACTTTCTCGCCACCAAACGGAACCGTTCCCGGATAAGAATAGGGTTTCTCCCGCTTCATATTGGGTGCGCTCGTTGCTTCATAAGGTTCATACATGTGAAAGCTGTAGAGCACCCTCGTGTCGGCAAGTGCAGACGGCCAGTAACCGAAAGCATCCGCGGCGCCATACCAACCCGCATCCACCATTATAGGCGTAGCAGGATCGACCTTTCTGATTTCTTTTATCAGGAACTCATAGAAGGCTGGCAAATCGCGAGCACTACCCTTTTGTTGATCGTACCAAGCTTGCATCACATTTGCAGGAGCATGCTCACCCACACCGCCCATCTTTTCCGGAGCAGGTTCGTTGATCAGATTATAGGCCGCTATGGATGGCTCGTCTTTCAGCGCCGTAGCGAGTTCCCGCCAAAAACGCGCGGCATCCTGCCACTTCGCTTTGTCCTGCCAGAGACGGTCATCAAACTTTCCATCATTATTCTGCGCCCATCGCATCCAAGGCAAAGACAGTGGCGCAATGACAACCTTCAGCCCGGCCTTATGAGCGCGAGATAATGTTTGTTTCAGATTTGCCAAATCTTCTGGTGGTATCCCCTCGTAATGATCAGCATTTCCAATGAGAACGTCGCGCTGGGCGGGTTTCCACTTGTCATAAGACAGCCGAACCCAGGTCGCCCCATACTTTCGCAAAGCATCGAAATAGGCTTGGTCCGGAGGAAGACGATTAAAGCTATTGCCGCCATGCTGGGGATGATCCCAGAAGCCAATGAGATCGGCAGCTCTCGAATTGCCCGCCAAGCTTAGAAAAAGCAAAATTGCCGCCAGAATACGCATACAAACACCGCCTCCATAATCAAAAGCGTCGATTGCGCGAAGAGTGAGGCTTTATTTTGCCGAATACTCGCAAAACCACCGCCCGGATTAATGGGCGGCTACTCCGATTGCGTTAGAATCAAGCTTTGAGAATGGCTTCAATTTTGTCGAGGACGTCGTCCTTGCCAATGCCCGTGAGGAACGCCAGTGTTGTAATGGCTGGCTTACCCAAGTCTTTTGGCAATTGCGCTGTCGATACGACAAGATCGACATCTGCGACATGACTGGCAACTTCGGTGGTTTTGCATTGCCGCGTTGCGATGCTTATGCCGCGCTTTTTCAATGCGTCTTCAACCGCATGAGCAACAACGGTCGACGTGGCAATGCCGGTGCCGCAAGCAAATAATACAGTCTTAGGCTTGGTCATAGATCCCCCCTGATTCACACATGCAACTTAGCCGAGTAAGCGCGAAACGTCTTCCACGGATTTCGATTGGATCAAAGCTTCAATGGTCTCGGGCGATTGAATTGCACCGGCGATTTCCTGCAGCATTTCCACCTGCTTGTCCTTATCATTGAGGGCCATGAGGAAAACCAGCCTGACGGGCAGCCTCTCATCCGGATCTTCCATATTGGCGAATGCCACAGGTTGGATCAGTGTCGCAAATGCCAAACCAGGCTTCAAAACATGTTCTGGATCTGTGTGCGGAACGGCGACATTGTTCACGCCGCCAAGCGGGAGCCCGGTCGGCAACTGGGATTCCCTGGCCAGCACGGCATCTGCAAAGCTCGGTTTGACATATCCCAGGGCATGAAGTCGCTCGGCCAGAAGGCTGATAACCTCACGGTCGGTTTCGGCCCTGACCCCGAGTATAATTGCCCCGGGGTCAAGATAGTTCATCAAGGCTTGCGCCATTTGGTTACTCCACTCAATGCAGTTCAGTTGGTGTCCGGGATATCGTCTTCCGCTCCAGCGGCCCGTTCCCAGGCAGCTGTGTTGCGGCGGTAAGCCCAGAATGCACCGGCGATAATCAGGGCCAGAACCGCAAGGCCGATTGCACCCAGATTGTTGATCAGCGCCATGACGACATAGGGTATCCAAAGGAACCCATCGACCACGCTTGTGATCTGAACAGCGTTTGCGGGCATTTGGAAACCAGACGACTGTGCCGCTGCTGTAAAGAGCGGTGCCAGCGCATTGGCAACATAGAAGCCTACTGCCAGCGTGAACGTGCCAACAATGACCATGCGGAAGACATTTCCCTTCAACAGCGGGGCTGTCATCGCAACGATAAAGGGAATGACCGCCAGATCGGCAAACAGAATCACGCGGTTACCGGGCAAAATAACGGAAAGGATGATCGCGATCGGCACAAGGATCAGCGACGATGAAATTGCCGCCGGATGTCCGATCAAAATTGCCGAATCGAGGCCAACAAGCAATTCGCGATCGCCCGTCCGCTTACGAACAAACTCCTGCGCTGCATCTGATACAGGGAGCAAGCCCTCCATCAGGATTTTGACCATACGGGGCAAGAGCAGCATCACCGCTGCCAAAGTCATTCCTGTCTGCAAGACCTTTGTGAGAACGACGCCAAAATCACCGGCATTGTAGTACGCGATGATACCGAGCACCAAACCAATGATCAGGCCGAGAATGACCGGCTCACCGAAGACGCCAAAACGCTTTTCGAATGTTTCAGTATTGAGTTCAATCTTGTTGATCCCCGGAATGCGATCCATGATCCAGTTGAGCACAATAGCGATTGGCAATATCTGCGCAGATGCGAGATGCGGCACGGAAATGCCTGGAATGCCATAGAATTTTTGCACGGCCTTTGCCGACCAATCAGCAAATAACAGGCAAAGCGCAACCATGAGCGCAGCTACGATCAACCCATAAACAAGGCTATTCGTGGCCGCGACAGCAAGTGAGCCGATAAAGGCAAAATGCCAGAAATTCCACACATCGACGTTCAGTGTTCGCGTCATGCGGGTCAAAAGCAGGATGATGTTGACGGCAATTGCAATCGGAATCACCCAAAGTCCCACCGACGATCCAAAGGCGATGGCCGCAGCCGATGGCCAGCCCACATCAACGATATCCCGCTGAATACCGGTATTGGTCACGATAGCCTTTGCTACGTCGCCAATGGATGTGAGCATAAGCCCCAATACGAGATTGATACCAATGAAAGCCACACCGATGGTGACCGCAGCGCGAAAAGCTCTGCCAGGCTTGGCGCCCAATATCAAAGCGATAATAAATATCACAATAGGCAACAGGACTGTTGGCCCCATTGCGTCGACCGCAGCCTTGAGGCCGCTCAAGAAACTGTCCATTTATTTCCTCCCCCGCGATCCTCCTCGACCGCTCCCCAATAGAACTTTTGCATTCTATAATGCATTAATGTTCAGCACAGCTGCATTATCAAGTCAATGACTTCATCCGGGCACATGCCTGCCACGCGTCATTTGCTAAGAAAAAGTTGCCGATTTTCAACAAATTTTATTGAAATCAAACGGCTAAATTGTCCGAACAAGGTTTTCGAGAGGAAAAATTGAACATGTCTCCGTGCCGTGCGCCAGCAATTTCCCGTTCTGATCTCTCAAGAATGCTTCGGATGTAGCTAGCGTCCGTCCGCGGTGAATAAGCCGTCCTTCGCAGAACACCATCCCCATGTTGGCACTCAATGGGCGGACCAGATTCACCTTGAATTCTGCGGTCGTATAGGCCTCGCCCGGCTTCAGCGTCGTCATGACGCAGCAAGCCAGGGCAGAATCCATCAATGTTGCGATCCAACCACCATGGACGCCGCCCATCGGATTAAGGTGCTCGATAGAAGGCAGTCCTTTGAACACCACACGATCCTGCGCTACCTCGTGAAGCGTGAAAGATAGTGTCTTGGCGATGTGCGGCGCTGGATATTCACCGCGCAACATTGCCTGCAATATCTCCAGTCCGCTGCGTATGGCCAAGTCGCCAAGCGGAAGCTTTCCCACTCCGGCCGGAAACTCGATAGCGTTCATAATATCACTCCCCATGAGGAACCGGCCTTTCTTCGGCGGACACGACATGTCCTTCGCTGTTTTTCAATGATCTGGCGATAGCATTCAGAAAGCCGTCGCGGGCTTCAGGCGGCTTTTGCGCGCGCGGCTCCCACACATGCCGCATGAAGAAAAAACTGGTCAAACGAAATGCGTCGCTGATCTCTGCCATCGACATGGCCCGAACGCTGGAGTTGACCATGAAAGGCGGCATGACCAGCAGCTTGTCCGCCCATGGCGCACCCGCATCCCGGGATACTGCCCTACCCGACTTGGGTGACACGTAAGTCAGATCGCTGGCAACACCCGTCGCGGCGCAACTTTTCAGATCAAGGCCAAAGCCGAGCTCCTCCAGCATCAGCACTTCGAAACGCAAAAGCAATTCGCCAGCGATCATGGTGTCTTCGCAATGTTCAAGAATGACAGCGAGAATTTCGAAAAGGTTCTGGTGGGGATCACGTTCCGGCAAAAGGCGCAAATGCGAGGCAGCAAGTTGCAACCCATAAAGCGCGACGGGCTGTTCAATCAGGCGTGCAGCTGAAAAGCTGACAGGCTCAACCTGCATCATGCCAAGATGTTCATCCATACGGGCCCGCCAGATGACATCAACGCGGTTTCCGGCCTGCAACAAGGGCTGCATACGGCGTGATCGCCCACCGCGCACGAGGCCAAGATGGCGGCCATGATCACGGGTCATCAGTTCAAGGATAGCGCTGGTTTCCCCGTGCCGCCTCGTTCCGAGGATAATGCCTTCGTCTCGCCATTCCATAGCCGAGACTTGGCGCTATTATTGCGGAAATTCAAGTCCCATTTCACGGTAACGCTCGGGATCATTGCCCCAATTGTCACGAACCTTGACGAAAAGGAACAGATGAACCTTCTGCTCCAGGATTTCCATCAATTCCTTGCGTGCTGCCTGACCAATTGATTTTATCGCCTGGCCTTCATGGCCAAGAACGATCTTCTTCTGGCTATCGCGCTCGACGTAAATGACCTGCTGAATGCGAACTGAACCATCCTTCTTTTCTTCCCAGCTTTCGGTCTCAACTGTTGAAGAATATGGCAGTTCATTATGGAGGCGCAGATAAAGCTTTTCGCGGGTGATTTCAGCAGCAAGCATGCGCATGGGCATATCCGAGATCTGATCTTCCGGATAATACCACGGACCTTCAGGAAGGTTTTCCGCCAGATATTTCAGCAGATCCTTACAGCCATAGCCCTTCAGCGCGGAAATCATGAAAGTCTGATCGAATTTGACCTTTTCATTGGCTTTCTTGGCGAGTTCAAGCAGCATTGGCGCTTCAATACGGTCGACCTTATTGAGGACCAAGATCACCTTGCGCTTTTTATCCCGCAGACTATCGAGGAGAATTTCGGCCTCGTCATCAATGCCCTGTTCAACATCGATAAGAACCAGAATGAGATCGGCGTCCTTTGCACCGCCCCATGCGGTCGTCACCATGGCGCGATCCAAGCGGCGCTTTGGTTTGAAAATACCGGGCGTGTCGACCAGCACCATCTGCGTCTGATCGTGAATAACAATGCCGCGAACCAGCGCCCGCGTCGTCTGCACCTTGTGCGTAACGATTGAAACCTTACTGCCGACAAGCTGATTGACCAGCGTCGACTTGCCGGCATTTGGGGCGCCTATCAGGGCAATGAAGCCCGAGCGTGTCGGAACAGCCTGTTCGGCTTCATTTGCAGGCGTTTGATTTTGTTCAGTCATTTCTTGTGTCTTCCTGCGTCTTCTGACGAACGCCTTCGCGATAAAGCAATGCGATGGCAGCTTCTTGCTCCGCCAAGCGCTTGGAACGGCCTTTGCCTACCGCCGGTTCGAAGCCTTTTACAACCACCTGGATCGTAAATTGTGGATCGTGGTCAGGTCCGGTTCGTTCAACAACGCTGTACAAAGGTTGAGCACCATCTTGCTGATGTGCCCATTCCTGCAATTCAGTTTTAGGATCGCGCTGAGCGGAATTGCTTCCCTTCGAGCGCGCATCCCAATATCGTTCGATGAAAGGTTGCGCCGCTTCGAGGCCGCCGTCCAGATAAATTGTTGCAATCAGCGATTCGACGACGTCTGCACGCAGACTTTTGAGCCGTTTATCCGCCAGCCCTTTTACATCAGAACCCGTCTTGATGAATTCATGCAGGCCGATTTCATCGGCAACAGCGGCGCAGGTATCAGCGTTCACCAGTGAATTCAGCCGCAAAGACAATTCGCCTTCCGCAGCTGTCGGGTAAGCGCGGAACAACAGGTCCGCAATCACCAGACCGAGCACCCGGTCGCCAAGGAATTCAAGCCGTTCATAGTCCGAGCCTGCCGATGACCGTGCACTGGAGTGCGTTAGTGCGCGCTCAAGGCGTCCGAGATCACGAAATATATGTTTCGTTTTTTCTTCCAGCTTATGAACAGCGTCAGTCGAAAGGCTCATCGTCGGATCAATTGTTCTGCACGGAATTTGGTGCCGCATTGACGCTGTGCAACAAGCGGTCGAACCTCAGTTCAGACGGCCAGCGCCACAGTTCCAGCGGGCTTGCCTTGCCGGCGATTGAGAAGAAGATGATGTTCGCACGTCCGATGAAGTTTTCAAGCGGAACATAGCCCACATCAAAACGGCTATCGCTGGAATTGTCGCGATTGTCACCCATCATGAAATAATGTCCCGCAGGTACAACAAATTCGCGCGTATCGTCACCAACTCCATTGGGCGTCAGGTCGAGCGTGTCGTAGGTTATGCCATTGGGCAGAACTTCGCGGTAAACGTCCACCGGACCCTGCGCCTCGGTGATATCCGGATTGTCGATCTGGCCTACCTTTTCGCGAGGTACGGCAACATCATTGATGTAGAGCACGCCGCTGCGCATCTGAATCTTGTCGCCCGGCAGACCGATAACGCGCTTGATGAAATCGAGCGAGGTATCATTTGGTTTGCGGAACACGGCAATGTCGCCGCGCTTGGGATCACCGCTCCATATGCGACCGGAAAACAGATCAGGCGCAAATGGGATCGAATATTTCGAATAACCATAGGAGAATTTCGAAACGAAGAGATAATCGCCTTCCAACAAGGTCGGGCGCATCGAGCCGGAGGGGATGTTGAATGGCTGGAACAGCAATGTCCGGATTACCAGCGCAAGCAGAAGCGCCTGCACGATGACGCTGACCGTCTCGCCAAGACCACCGGAATTTTTCACAACAGCTTTATCGCTCACGCTTCTCATATCTCCAAAACAAAATGTGCCCCCTCTTAACCGCTGAGGGCTCGGGGGGCAATGCTGCCCATTGCCCTTTGAATGCGGCTATTCTTCGATTTTCAACGCCTCAATAATCACGAATGCTTGTGCCAGGGGGAAATCGTCAGTGATCGTCACATGAATGCGCGCAGAAAACCCAGGCGGAATAAGCTTCGCCAGACGATCCGCTGCACCATTGGTCAGTTTCATGGTCGGCGCGCCGCTAGGAAGATTAACGACGCCCATGTCACGCCAGAACACGCCCTGCGCCAGGCCGGTGCCGAGAGCCTTGGCGCAGGCTTCCTTGGCGGCAAAACGTTTTGCGTAAGATGCAGCCCTTTGTTGACGCCGCTCGGATTTCGCTTGTTCAACAGGCGTATACACCCGATCGATGAAGCGTTTGCCATGGCGCTCAAGAGTTTTTTCTATTCGCCTGATATCGATCAAATCGCTTCCGACGCCAACAATCATGTGGTTTCAGTAATCTTTTGCAGTTGAGCAACCGGACGCCTGCTTTGAAAACTCGCAACCGCCCAACGGATGGGAAAATAGGCGAGCGCTGCCGCTGCCAATCCAAGCGGCACTGCTCCAATCAACATCGGTTCAATGAGTGGATGCCACAAAACGCCAAAATCCAGATGGCGCAACATGCCGCCAAGATGCGGCGGCAATGGATCGCCACTCAGGCTACCGGTCATGACGAAACGGCCAACTTCGAGCGTTGCAGCCCAAATGAACGGCAAAATTAAAGGGTTGCCTAGAGTGGTTCCAATAACGGCCGCAGCAATGTTTCCACCGATCAACCAAGCGATCGCAAGGGCTATGGCAATATGAACACCGAGAATAGGGATGAACGCAGCAAATATCCCGCAGGCGAAACCTATCGCGATGGAATGCGGCGTGGCACGCAATCGCAGTACTCGCTTGCCAAAGTAGCGCAAAGACCTGCCGATCGAACGGCGCGGCCATAAAGCGAGACGAAGCCGTTCGCGAAAGCCGGGAACATTGCGCTGCCTGAAGAGCATTTTGGTTTGGTTCCTTTTATCCGACAAGAATCCTCAGTATCCACGTTGGATAGTTGTTCGATCAAATATTGCGGCTACCCGGTTTAACGGGCGGAATTGCGGCAAGTTCCGGTGGAAGCTTGTCAGCAGGATAAGCCGGAACTTCGTACTCCGCCAGCGCAATCAGCGGTACGCCGACATCGCTCTTTCCGGCAGACCTGTCGATAATACAGGCAGCAGCCACCACGTCGGCGCCCAATTCCTGCAGGCAGGCTACGGTTTCGCGAATGGAAAGGCCTGTCGTTACGATATCCTCGACGATAACAACACGGGCACCCTTGGCAATTTCAAAGCGGCGAAGCTTGAACGTTCCGTTCTCACGCTCAACCCAAATTGCGGGAACGCCAAGATGCCGCGACGTTTCATAGGCAGGAATAATACCTCCTATCGCGGGGCCAACGACGTAATCAATGTGACCGAGATCTGCGGTTTTAATCTTTTCAGCAAGCCCGCGACATACGCGTTCAGTCTTATCCGCATGCATGAACACACGCGCCTTTTGCAGAAAGACAGGACTGCGTAGTCCCGACGTCAAGATGAAATGACCCTCCAAAACCGCACCGGCTTCGCGAAAAACGTCCAAAACTTCATTCGTGTTCATGCTTTCCCCGCTAATTCTTGGGCTTCGATGGAATTGCTTATCCGTTGACGCGTTGGGCATCACTGACGCAATTGCTCTCTTTCAGCTTCGACAATATTCGATTGAGGTGTTTCAAATTCCAGACTTCCAGATCAACGATCATCTGGGTAAAATCCGGTGCTGTACGAACCATCGAAAGATTGTGAATATTGGTTTCATTCTCGGCGATAATCTGCGCGATTTCCGCCAATGAACCCGGCGCATTGATCGCCGAAATATTGATGCGTGCCGGAAAGCGGTCGCGGCGGCTCTCATCCACATCCCAGCGCACATCGATCCAGCGCTCTGGCTGGTCGTCATAGGCCATGAGGGCCGAAGACTGGATCGGATAGATCGTCATGCCGGAACCCGGCTGGAGAATGCCCACAATACGGTCACCGGGCACCGCGCCCTCAGGCGAGAAATGCACTGGCATATCATGGCTTGCGCCCCGGATCGGCAGTGCTTGCGGCCCGCCCGGTTCGGCGCCTTCCGGCATTTTGAAGATCATGCCGGAAGTATTGCGGAAGTTGACCCAGCCCTCTTCACGCTCGATTGCGCTCGGCTTTACCTTCGCATCCTGATATTCCGGATAGACCGCCTTCATCACGTCAGAAGAAGGCAATTCGCCACGACCTACTGCCGCCAGCACATCGTCGATTTCCTTGCGGGCCAGACGTGGCAAGCCCTTCTTCAATTCATCGCGTGAATAGACCTTCCCTGCCCGTTCGAAGGCGCGCTCCAAAATCTGCATGCCCAATCCGGAATATTGTTTGCGCACCGCAAGTCGGGTAGCGCGACGGATGGCGGCCCTGGCCTTGCCGGTTACAACAATACCTTCCCATGCGGCGGGCGGGGTTTGTGACTTGGAACGGATGATGTCGACTTCATCGCCATTGTGCAGCACGGTCATGAGCGGCATGATACGGCCATTGACCTTCGCGCCAACACAGCTATCCCCGATATTCGTGTGAACGGCGTAGGCAAAATCAATTGGAGTTGCCCCCCGAGGCAGGGCAATCAAGCGGCCCTTCGGCGTAAAGCAGAATACCTGATCCTGAAACAATTCAAGCTTGGTATGTTCAAGAAACTCTTCCGGATTATCACCTTCCGCCAGAGCTTCGATAGTTTGCCGCAGCCACGCATAGGCATTGGTTTCAGTAGAGATGACGTGCGGATTTTGCGCGCTACCACGATCCTTATAGATCGAGTGCGCTGCAACACCGTACTCGGCGATATCATTCATCTCGCGGGTGCGAATCTGCAATTCAACGCGCTGACGTGAGGGGCCAACAATGGTTGTATGTATCGAACGATAATCGTTCTGCTTTGGCGTTGAGATATAGTCTTTGAAACGTCCCGGAACCATTGACCAGGTTGTATGAATAATGCCCAGCGCATTATAGCAATCGGCCACGGTGTCTACGACTACGCGAAATCCGAAAATATCGGACAATTGCTCGAACGATAGTCCCTTGCTTTCCATTTTGCGGAAAACTGACCAAGCCTTTTTCTGACGGCTTTTAACGCTCGATTTAATACCGTTTTTCTCGAACAGGCTGGAGAGATCCGACTCGATCTGCTGCAGCGTTGCGCGGTTTTTCTCCATCAGCTCGGCAAGGCGGTTGGTGACCGCATTGAAGGCTTCAGGGTTGATGTAGCGGAACGCTAATTGCTCGAGTTCCTCGCGCATATCCTGCATACCCATGCGACCGGCCAGCGGCGCATAAATATCCATTGTCTCTTCAGAAATACGCAGACGCTTGTCTTCAGGCACATGGTGGAGTGTGCGCATATTGTGCAAACGGTCGGCAAGCTTGACCAGAAGAACGCGTACATCGTCTGAGATGGCGAGCAAAAGCTTGCGCAGATTCTCCGCCTGAACAGCTTTTTTGGAAACAAGATCAAGCTTTTTAAGCTTTGTCAGCCCCTCAACGAGCTTCCCGATATCCGGTCCGAATAATGTATCAATCTCTTGGCGGGTCGCCGAAGTGTCTTCAATAGTGTCGTGAAGAAGTGCAATCGCGATGGTCGCCTCGTCCAGATGCATGTCCGTGAGGATAGCGGCGACTTCGAGCGGATGAGAAAAATAGGGATCTCCCGACGCGCGTTTCTGGTGCCCATGTTTCTGCATGGCATAGACATAGGCTTTGTTAAGCAGCGCCTCGTTGACGTCAGGCTTGTAACGCTGGACACGCTCGACAAGCTCATACTGACGCATCATGGACGGGCACCTCACACACGGGAATTCAAATACATACCGAACAGTATGCAACCTATATGGTAATTACATTACCAAGACGCAAAAATAATGCGCCGCAGAAGCTGCGACGCATCAAAAGCCGAAACTGGCTGATTATCGCGCTTTTGCGCGATATTTGATTAGTAATCGTCGCTTTTTTCCGGGGCTACGAGGCCCTCGATGCCAGCCAGCAATTCTTCTTCCGACATTGAGTCGAATGAAACATTGTCTTCGTCAGCAGATGCAGTCTCGGCAACCTGACCTTCAATGGCGGCAACCGGTGCAGATGCAGCAGCTTCCGGCTCGTCAACTTCAACATGCTTCTGCAAGGAATGAATAAGATCTTCCTTGAGGTCGCCTGGAGAAAGTGTCTCATCTGCGATTTCGCGCAGAGCAACAACCGGATTTTTATCGTTGTCGCGATCAATAGTGATCGCAGCGCCTTGCGAAATCAGGCGGGCGCGATGGCTGGCAAGCAGAACCAGTTCAAAGCGGTTCTCTACCTTGTCAACGCAATCTTCAACAGTGACACGGGCCATGGACTGCCCCTTTCATTTTTAAACGAATTAGCGGATTAATGCCGACATAACGCGGTTGCCGCTAAAAAACAAGCAAAAGCGCATCGAAGATTAATTGTGAGAATTTGATACTAAACGGAGTTTGAGCACTTCTGTCTAGTTATGTGTACAAAATTGCAAGCAGGGGTATTGGCTTTTCTGCGAACTCGACGTACTTAATATATTAGACTTTCGTATAAGATCAGATCGGGCTACTTTACAAAACAAGCTCATTTGAAATTGACGCTCAGATTTTCGAAATGGAACCTTATTATGTTTGACCCCAGAGAAAAGATCGTCTTGTTCATTGACGGTGCAAATCTCTACGCAGCCTCCAAGGTACTGGGATTTGATATTGATTACCGCAAGTTGCTCACAGCTTTTCAAAAGCGCGGATACTTACTTCGGGCTTATTATTACACCGCGTTGGTTGAAGATCAAGAATACTCTTCAATTCGCCCATTGATAGACTGGCTAGACTACAACGGCTACAAGGTTGTAACAAAGCCTGCTAAAGAATTTACTGACTCTGCTGGCCGCCGTAAGATCAAGGGTAATATGGACATCGAACTTGCTGTCGATGCTATGCAGCTTACTGATACGGTAGATCACTTTGTTATCTTCTCCGGCGACGGTGATTTCCGCTCTCTTGTTGAAGCGCTACAGCGTAAAGGCCGCAAGGTAAGCGTTGTTTCAACGCTCTCCACACAGCCGCCGATGATCTCTGATGAATTGCGCCGTCAGGCGGATCACTTCATCGACCTGACTTCCTTGCGCAATGAGATTGGCCGCGAAGCTTCTGAGCGTGCGCCACGTCAGCGCGTTGAAGAAGAGCAAGTCGAGTATTAAGCCTTATCAACACAGTCATGAAAATGCCGCATGGAAATCCGTGCGGCATTATGCTTTTTAGCGGTTATGAGTGTTGAACCCTCCCCCGATTGCCCGATTTGCCAGCGTTTACATGACTTTATCGCCGAGTGGCGCATAAAGGAACCGAGCTGGCACAATGCGCCTGTGCCGACATTCTTACCCGTCGGCGGGATTGATTCCGTAAAGCTTCTGATTGTTGGTCTGGCGCCCGGGGTGCGCGGCGCCAACCGCACAGGACGGCCATTTACCGGCGATTATGCCGGCGATTTACTGTATGGCACATTGTCCGAATTTGGCTTCTCCCGTGGGACTTTTGCAGCGCGTCCCGATGATGGGCTCGAACTCGTCAATGCCTCCATCACCAATGCCGTTCGATGCGTGCCGCCGGAAAACAAGCCTGTTGGCGGCGAAATCAGCAATTGCCGCAGGTTTTTGACGCCAACCATAGAACAATTCACCAACCTAAGAGCGATTGTTACACTTGGCACCATTGCGCATCAATCCACGATCCGTGCATTTGGGCAACCCGTGGCCAAGTTCCCTTTCAGCCATGGCGGTCAAAACAACATCGAGAATGTTCGTATTTTTTCGAGCTACCATTGCTCGCGCTACAATACCAATACAGGGCGGCTAACAACCGAAATGTTCAAGAGCGTCTTTGCCGATGTCAGACGCTATCTTGATGATATTGCTGGTTAATTCAGAGCAAAATCAGCCACGATCACGCAGGAGCCGGGACTTTTCACGGTTCCAGTCGCGTTGTTTCTCCGTCTCACGCTTGTCATGCAGCTTTTTGCCGCGGGCGACGGCAAGCTCCAATTTCGCTCTACCCTGATCATTGAAATAGAGCTTTAGGGGAACGATTGTCATCCCTTCGCGATCCACAGATTGGCCGAGCCGCGACATTTCACGCTTGCTAATCAATAGCTTACGATGGCGTCGTGGTTGATGATTGAAGCGGTTCGCCTGCAGATATTCCGGAATGTAGGAGTTGATGAGCCAAAATTCCCCATTCTCAAAGCTAGCATAGCTTTCGGCGATGTTGGACTGGTTGTTGCGAAGGGATTTAACCTCCGTGCCAGCCAGAACAATGCCAGCCTCCAGCGTGTCGAGAATCTCGAAATTGAAGCGCGCTTTACGGTTTTCAGCAATTATTTTGCGAACCGTGATGGGTTTTGAGGCGGATTTTGGCTTATTCATGCAATTTATATGGGATTCCGTACCTTAATTAACCAGCCCTGCATGCCGCATGGCCTGATCGAGACGGGCAGCAGTTGCAGCCTCAATCTGAACCATTGGCGAACGAAGAGCATTTTGCATCTTTCCAAGCTTGGACAGAGCATATTTGGGACCGCTTGGGTTAGGCTCAATAAAGAGAGCCTTGTGCAAAGGCATCAATTTATCCTGTATTTCCAAAGCCTTGGCGTAGTCACCGCTAAGCGTCGCCGCCTGAAATTCAGCGCAAAGGCGCGGCGCAACATTAGAAGTTACAGAGATGCAGCCGACGCCACCATGAGCATTGAAGCCCAAAGCCGTCGCATCTTCACCCGATAGTTGGATAAAATCCTTGCCGCAGGTAATACGCTGCTCAGAAACACGCTCAATCTTGCCAGTGGCATCCTTGACCCCGGCTATATTCTTGAAATCATTGGTCAACTGACCCATGGTTTCTGGCGTCATGTCGATAATGGAACGGCCCGGAATATTATAGATGATGATCGGCAACGATACGGATTCGGCGATTGCCTTGTAGTGAGCATAGAGGCCGCGCTGACTGGGCTTGTTGTAATATGGGGTAACAACCAGAATTGCGTCAGCACCGGCCTTTTCCGAAAACTGAGCCAATTCAATGGCTTCACGTGTATTGTTTGACCCAGCGCCCGCAATAACAGGAACTTTTCCAGCGGCTTCCTCAATGCAGACCTCGACAACACGCTTATGTTCGGCATGGGAAAGCGTGGGAGATTCACCTGTGGTTCCGACTGGAACCAGACCATTGGTGCCCTCGTCTATCTGCCAGGACACGAAGCTGCGAAAGGCTTTTTCGTCAAACGCACCATCATCGAGAAATGGCGTGACGAGTGCGGTGATTGAGCCTTTCAGCATGGGGAAACTCCAGAATAATAAACATTGTCCCCTTTCCGCTACCGGAAAGAAGGTGGCGCACCATAGTCGGACGAGCCTTATGGCACAAGTTCATTTGCGTTATGTAAATGATCAACCTCGCGCAACTATTTTGCACGCGTGGATTGATATTTTTCGGGAAAATTCAGGGTTTTTTCCAGAGTTTTTTGATATTTTTGCGCAGTTATTTTTGAAAAACAGTTCAAGCCCTGTCAAAACACGGATTTGTAGGGGCTTTTGGCCTGTTTCACACTCAAAAACGGATCAAATTAATAGAACGAACGTTCAATTAAATGATCGCTCATATGTAAGCTGACGCTTTTTTGTTTTAATTCCGTTCACTCTTGTGTGAATGAACGCGCGTCTTTCATCAGGCAGCACATGCCAGGCGGGCCATTCTCTACGCCTGTTCAAATGCAAGCTTTGCAGATAACCTTTCGTTAATATCCCCTTCATACGTCCGCCATTATTATCTGATTTACAGGTCTCTGGATCAGGGGCCATGGATCCAACCTTTAAATAACCGGTAGTCTGTATGCTGAGAACTTCTGTTTTGCGTCTCGTTCTTTTCGGCTCCGCCTGCACTCTGGCGGTAACGACGGCTTATGCTCAAAATGCTGTTCCAACCCCGACCTTGCGCCCCTTTGCGCCCAGTCAAACCCGTGCCAATCCGGCCATGCAGGCGATGACGCATCCAGATCCGGTCACCACGTCTGGAATAGCTCAACCTTCAAAGCCATCGGCCATAGCAGGAAGCCTGAAAAGCGGACTTGATGCCATCGCTTCAGGCGATGTGCAGCGCGCTGTCGGCATACGCAATGGATTGCCTGCGCAGGCACTGGACCGCCACATTTTGACATGGGCCATCGGTCTGTCAAATGCACCGGGTCTGCCCTCTTCCGAGATTGCCAATGCTGCTGCCGAGCTTCCGGGTTGGCCGGGTATGGCAACCTTCCGCAATAATTCCGAGCGCGCACTTTATAAGGAAAATCCGGCTCCATCCGTTGTCATCAAGGCTTTCGGCAATACCGCGCCTCAAACTGTCGAAGGCGTGATTATTCTTGCACGCGCCCATGTCGCCAACGGCAATGCCCGTGCGGCTCAAGCCGTGCTTGGGCCATTCTGGCGCAACAAGAAGCTGGATGACAATCAGGAAGCGATGATCTTAAAAGAGTTCTCGCAGGTCATATCGCGCTCGGATCATCTGACACGCATGCTGACCATGCTTTATGAGGGCAAGGTCAAATCGGCCGGACGGGTTGCCAAGCTTGCCAATGCTTCCTCGCTCTATCAGGGCTTTGCTGCTGTGCTGCAAAAGTCTCCCGATGCCGCAAAAAAACTGGCAGCGGTCGATGACTCGTGGAAATCTAATGCGGCCTATATTTTCGCCAAAGCGCAATATTTGCGGCGCGCCGAGAAATATAAGGAAGCGGCAGACGTGATCAACACAGCGCCGCGCGACGCAGCCTCGCTGGTTGATCCCGATGCATGGTGGACCGAGCGCCGCGTCCTCTCGCGTGAGTTGCTGGATATTGGTGATGCCAAGCGCGCCTATCGCGTAGCTGCCATGCATAGCGCTGAAACGCCAACAGCTGCTGCGGACGCTGAGTTTCATGCGGGATGGTATGCGCTGCGCGCGCTGCGCGATCCTAAAACAGCACAGCGCCATTTCGCGCGGATTGCCGAGATCTCCTCGCGGCCAATGTCTGCTTCGCGCGCCTATTATTGGCTGGGCCGTGCAGCCGAAGAAGGAAGCGCAGGCAGCGCACGCGATTATTACGCACGCGCCTCCCGCTATGGCACGACATTCTATGGACAGCTGGCTGCCGCCAAGCTTGGACAAAATGGCCTGCAACTGCCCTACCCCAAGCCGACCGATGCCGACCGCAATCGCTTTGCAGAGCGCGAAGCCGTGCGCGCCATACAACGGCTGGAGCAAACCGGTTATGACAGCAGGGCTGCATTGCTTTACACCAGCCTTGCACAGGAAATCGACAGTCCGGGCGAGCTGGCGCTTCTCGCCGTGATGGCCGAACGCAAGAACAACCATTTTGTCGCCTTGCGTGTAGGCAAGGCCGCTGCGCAACGCGGGATTGATGTTGGTGCGCTTTCGCACCCCATCGGAGCGATCCCCGGCAATGCCAATATCTCCGGTTCGGGCACCGCATTGGCCTATGCCATTGCGCGACAGGAAAGCGAATTCAATCCAGGCGCCGTATCGAGCGCCGGGGCACGCGGGCTATTGCAGCTGTTGCCCGGAACAGCAAAGGGCGTGGCAACCCGCGCCGGGATGAGCTATTCGCAAGCCCGCCTGACCACGGATGCCGCTTATAATGCGACGCTGGGAGCAAAATTTCTTGGCGAGCAAATTGCCAAGTTTGATGGCTCGTATGTGCTTACCTTTGCCGGTTATAATGCAGGTCCCACCCGCGCCAATGAATGGAAAGCCAAATATGGCGATCCCCGTGGCAAATCGGTGGACGAGGTTGTCGATTGGATTGAGCGGATCCCCTATACCGAAACCCGTAACTACGTGCAGCGGGTAATGGAAAACTATCAGGTCTATAAGGCGCGGCTTACTGGCAAGGCGCAAATCGAAAGCGACCTGACAGCGGGTCGTCGCGGCTGAGTTTTGTTGAGCTTGAAGATTGCAAACCCCCTCTCTTGCGATTTCTAGCACTTAGCAAAAGCTAAGATCTTGAAATCGCTTTCTCTCCCACAAGGGAGAGATAATCGGCATCAGCTTTTAGATCTTCTTACAGCTTTAGCAGGCTGCTACTCAGGGAGGGGCTTTAAATGGGGCGATTATCGTGAGCAAAACTTTCACCGAGGTCTTTTACGACGCACCTGACAAGTTGACGCTTTATGCCCGGGTCTATCAACCGGCCTCCGAAACCGAAAATCTCCCGCTCATTTGTTTACCCGGTCTGACGCGCAACAGCCGCGATTTTCACGAATTGGCGTTGATACTTGCCAATCACCCGGCGACACCGCGCAAGGTCGTGACTTTCGATTATCGCGGTCGCGGGCAATCAGCCTACGACCATGAGTGGCAAAACTACAATATCCGCGTTGAAGCCGGCGATATTCTTGCCGGACTGAAAGCGCTCAATATAGATCAAGCGATTTTTCTTGGTACATCGCGTGGAGGCTTCATCATTCACGTGCTTGCTGCTGTGGCGCCGCAAGTCTTGAAGGGTGTCATTTTCAACGATATCGGACCTGAAATTGTGTCTGATGGCCTGCGGCAGATCAGCGATTACCTATCCAAATCCAAGAATCCCGCCGATTGGCAGCATGCAACAGCGCTGCAAAAAGCAGTTCATGGCAAGGCTTTTCCCGCGCTTGGCGACGCCGACTGGGACCGTTTCGCCCGAGCCATCTATCGCGACGACAATGGAAAAATCCGTTCGGACTATGATCCCAACCTATTGAAAACACTGGAAGGAATTGACTTCAGCGTCAAACTTCCCGATCTCTGGGCGCAGTTTGAACTCATGAAAGACTTGCCATTGCTGGTAATCCGGGGGGAGAACACGACACTTCTGGCACAGGAAACCGTTGATGATATGATGCGCCGTCACCCGGCTTTGCAGTTCATCAATGTTGGCGGACAGGGCCATGCGCCATTTCTGGAAACGGGGCAACTGCCTCAATTGATTGCTGCGTTTTTGGCCGGTGTGGATCTGCGTGCTGATTGAACCAAACAGCATCATGTATTGTGCATGTTTACAGTTTCTTGTTACGAAGTGGCATTCGCGCTGTGCGTGGTTCGCCCTTCAACTAGCTCAGGAGGGCTCACCATGAGAAAGGTTGGCTCTCGGCAGTACCATTCTGCAATCAGCGAAACATCCTCATGGTGAGCTTGTCGAACCACGCAAGGTTTTTTTTGCCGCTTTTTCAGGCGTCTTTTTCACCAAAGCAGCCGCCTGTTTGACCCAATTTTCACGCAGTGCCCTACCCGCAAAGCCGATTTCCGTACTGACCCAATCAGCCTGTTCGACAGTCCATGCGGCGATCTGGTCATAATGGAAAATACCAAGGGCGAAAAGTTTGGCTTCGATGCTGGCACCAATTCCGTCAATCTCACTCAGTTTGTCAGGTTTGCCACGACGCGCGCTCTTAAGAAGAGTCGGGCGATGATCATCATTCTGATTGGGGTGGCGCGTTATAACCTTGGGCTCTGCCTTCCGCGGCGATTTTTGCGCTGTCTTGACCGGTCTCGGGGGAACCGGCTCTGCCGGAGGTATCATCGAGGCAGCCTCAATAGCTGATTTTTTTACATCATCATTGACCGCCACCAGAGTGGATTGAGATGCAAGCCGCGCATCGGCAGCGCGGGTGGAGCTTTCGGCGACTGAGGGTTTTCGCGGCGACAACCTCCTGAAAACATTACCTAAAACCGCGCCAACAACAAAAGCTGCGGCGATAAGGAATAATGATTGAAGGATAAAACTCATCATCGCCGACTATCTCCTGCCCTCAAGCCTGCTCAACTTATTTCACCCTCATGAGTGGACCAGCCGACATAGAATCCCACGAGAACAGCGACAAGCAGGAAGAACCAGAGCTGCGAAATCATGTACCACATTTACAAAACCCCCTCGCCCCGGATTCAGTTGTCAGCCACCTTGACCGACGGGTGGGACCAATTTGATCTCATTTAAAGCCGCATCCCCCGGAAGCGGTTTTTTCAACGCATCATTTATAGCAGCATAATCGGCAGAACTGGCCGGAGTGCCTCTGATCGTATAGGTTTTTCCCGAGATTTCCACTTCACCATTGATCAATTGTGCAGCCTGTCCCAAGGCAAATTGCACAAGTTCAAAGAACGCTGGCGGAGCGCCCCGCGCCACGGCCATCTCATCAAGAATCTCAATACCGGGCATGGCAAGTTCTGCTGCGCTGAGGATTTTTGCCCTTGTATCTCCATAAGGAACATTGCCCGAAAGCAGAATTCCATCATCCGATTTGGTGATGACAAAGGAAAAAGGCTCGGCCAGAGACAAAAGGGTCGTCTGATTATCGACAATTCGGACACCGGGAATCTCATTGGTGATCTTTATGGCGTCGGCCAGAGCTTCCTCCGATGGTGCCACACCTTTCAAGATAAGATCGCGGCCATCCACTTCGGCACTGGCCCAGTCATTTTGCGCTGAAAGTGCTGTGTTGGCAGCTTCTGTTATGCGGGCGTCAATCGGGCCTGCAAGAAACCATCCAGCCAGAACAGTCAGAAGCGCGACGGTAATAATACCTGGCCAAAACCAGTTCTTCAGGGCGCGCATTTCAAACCTTGTCCTTTATCCAGCACATTGAACCAATGTTCTGCCTGATGTGGACAGCGATATCAACATGCAGAGCCCAGAGAATCAGGACCTGCAAACAAAGAAAAACCCGACAGCTTGCGCTGCCGGGTTTCAATCAACCAATCCAGTGAAGGATTAGAAGTTACGCTGGAAACGTACGATACCTGTGAAAGCGTCGTCGCCTGAACCACGGCTTTCGTCAAACGAAGCGTAGTTTACTTCTGGAGTGATTACGAAGCCTGGTACGATTTCGTAGTTCACGTTCAAAGCAGCAGCGAATGTGCCAGCTTCTTCGTAAGCAACCTGTGCATTGACAGTTGCCTTCTCGGAAACCTTAGCAGACAGACCGCCCCAGATTGCGTAGTCGCCGTTCCACGAACCGTAGTAGTTACCGCCTTCGGAAACTACATCCAGATCGTCTTCGTTAGACTGGTAACCACCCATTACGAAAGCGGATACTGTGTCTGTGAACTTAACGTCCAAACGAACCTTACCAGCGAATTCTTCAACAACTGAGTCGTAAGCTGCAACAGCGGAGATACCGCCCCAAGCCTGCTCAAACTTCACACCAGCAACAACGTGTGGCATGTAGTCTTCGATCAGGTGAGAAGAGTCACCCTGTTCCAAACCGACCATTGCAGAGAAACCATTGCCACCAGCAAAGGTGTAGCTGATCTGGTTTGTACGGCCGCCAGCATAAGCAATAACGTCATCGGAGATTACGTTACCAGCTGAACCGGTCCATGTATCATACTGCGAGTCGGAAACACCAACGCGGAAACCACCGAGTTCGATGTAAGCGTGTGAAATGTAGCCACCGTTGCTGTAGTAAGAACCGATGTCTTCGTTGTCACGGCCGCCGTATGCCTTGTGATCGAAACGTGTTTCGATGAACGAACGCAATGTGCCGAGTTCAGTTTCGCTACGAGCGTCGAAACGGACAGTAGCACGTGCCTGCTTTGCCCATGTGTCCAGCTCAACGCCGTTGTATGGATCGTCGCCAGCAACTGCGTCGTAACGAACGTAACCGCTGATCTTCAAGCAGGTTTCGGTGCCTGGGATGTAGAAGAAGCCAGCGCCGTATGTGTCGCAAACGCGAACATATTCGACAGGCTCTGGTTCAGCGACAACAACTGCGTCTGCAGCGCGTGCGCCTGATACTGCAACGAGGGCTGCAGCGGAGCCGAGAAGTAGGCTCTTAATGTTCATTTCTGACCTCCAGTCAAAGTTAAAAATGGGTCTGGGCATTCCAATTTGGCTGAAGGACAACCTGTCCCCATCCCCTAAGTGCAAGAAGAAATGCTGTAACGCCCTTCCTCTCGACAGACCATACTCGCCAGCGCTCGCGTTTCAACCACGAATGTCCATCGGCGGGCCTTGTGCAGGCTCTATGACCGGGGGCTGTTGCACAAAAGCCACGAAATCGCCGTTCCATCTTCAATATCTTTACCACTCATTAATATAGGTAACCCGAATTTTAATAAATTCCGCATGTTCCTGCCGGTATTGGAACGGCATTTGAACACGGAATCAGCCATTACTGCGCCCTGCAAGGCGAGTCACTGAATCGAATCAAGCCTTTAACCGGCAAATCCGCCGGTCGCCACTTGAGGGCTGCGAATCATTCTTTGAGGCGTCTGTGCGTTGCCATGCGTTCATTTGATGGTCCCCACATGACATATGTTTACCTCGTTGCTGCCATAATTTTTGAAGTCATCGCCACATCCGCGCTCAAGCAGGCTGAGGGCTTTACGCGCCTATTGCCTTCGCTTGTATGCATCTTCGGCTATGGCGCCGCATTCTATCTGCTTTCAATCCCGATCAGAACCATTCCGGTCGGCGTGGTCTATGCCATCTGGTCCGGCGCCGGCATCGTCCTTATAGCGGCTGTTGGCTGGTTCTGGTTTCGGCAAACCCTGGATCTTGCCGCGATCATTGGCCTGGCACTCATTATAGCCGGTGTTCTCGTGGTTAATCTGTTTTCGAATTCGGTTGGCCACTAAACCCAGCAAAGACGGGTTTTCGCGCGTCCCCTCCAGCGAATCTTGACTGGAGGTCAGAAATGAACATTAAGAGCCTACTTCTCGGCTCCGCTGCAGCCCTCGTTGCAGTATCAGGCGCACGCGCTGCAGACGCAGTTGTTGTCGCTGAACCAGAGCCTGTCGAATATGTTCGCGTTTGCGACACATACGGCGCTGGCTTCTTCTACATCCCAGGCACCGAAACCTGCTTGAAGGTCGATGGTTATGTTCGCGTCGATGTAAAGGGTGGCGATCTCTGGGGGCGCAACACCGACAAGAATCCCGACATTGACACTTACAAGTTCCGTTCGCGCGGCGTTGTACGTTTTGATGCCCGTTCGGAAACCGAGCTTGGTACACTCAAGTCGTATATCGCAACCGAATTCACAGTAGATGAAGGCGCCGACAAAGCAGCAGCACTTCCTCACGCCTATATCGAACTTGGTGGCTTCCGCATCGGTGTAACCGATACAACATTTGGTAGCTGGACAGATGGTGGAAACGTCATCAACGACGACATGGTTGATTATGACGGCGATAAGACTAATCAGGTCAGCTACACCTTCGCTGGCGGCAACGGCTTCTCGGCTATCATCGGTCTGGAACAAGGTGACAAGGATCACCTGATCAACGATTACCTGCCACACGTTGTTGCTGGTGCAAAGTTCGAACAGGCCTGGGGTTCAGTTTCCGGCGTTATTGGCTATGATTCCGTTGTTGAAGAATTCGCTGGCAAGGTTCGTTTGGACATCAAGGCGACTGATCAGCTATCCTTCTTCGTCATGGGCGGCTATCAGTCTGACGTAAAAGCCAATGATTACTACGGTGCGTGGACCGGCGATTATGCAATCTGGGGCGGTGTAACTGCCAAGGTTTCCGACAACGCAAAAGTTAATGCCCAGGTTGCCTATGATGAAGCAGACATTATCGCAGCATCTTTGAATGTTGCATATGAGCTGGTTCCTGGCTTCGTTGTTACTCCAGAGATCGACTATAAAGATGCCAAGGGCTCTGATGATGCGTTCGGCGGTGTGATCCGCTTCCAGCGCAACTTCTAATCCTTCGATTATCTTCTACCAACGCCGGGTTTTCCCGGCGTTGGCTTTTCCTCTCAAAATATAAACCAACAAGCCATTTTCAGCGCTCGCAATTTTGAATGGTGCAAGAACCCTGCTCAGAGCCATTGTGGTTTGGGGTCTGCACCAGCGACGCACAGACATTAAGCGAAGAAAGGATTCCAGACCGGCCATAGGCCGAGGAGATGAGAAATGGTTGGACAGAGACCTCAAGGGTTGAAACTTGATACGGCCGGTTATGGCTTTATCAAACGAAAGTCTATTAGCCTAAAGAGGCACGGCTACACGGATTGCGCTTTTCACGAAGACCGCTACAACTCGGCATATATTTCCCGGTTTAGTGTTTTATTGACCAGAGCGCGATTTTCATGACGATTTCAGCAGCCGCTATTGCCCCGCCTTCTTGTGACTCCGCGTTTGGATCTGCATTTTCCGTCCGCTTTGACTATGATCTCAACTATTCGGCAGCCGATAATGGCACCCGGAAGCTGGTCAGGGAACATTCGTTGAGTGATTTGACTGCGCAATATATCAGCATCCTTTGGGATGAAGGCTCGCACAAAACCAATGTGCGTTCGTTCCTCGGGGAGATGAGTGAAATATTGAGCGGCCAGCGTTTCAGCGTTTTTACGCAAGAAATGCTTGATTCTGTGATCGGAACCCTGCGCGAACGTGGCAATAGCAATGCGACCATCAATCGAAAGATGGCCGCATTAAGCAAACTGCTCAGGAAAGCGTCAAAAATGGGCGACATCTATAATCTGCCGGAATTCCGGCGGCAAAAAGAACGGCAGGGCCGAATCCGCTTCCTCGAAACCGATGAGGAATCGCGGCTATTCTCCGCTGTAAGGTTGCGTTGCGAAGACAGCTACCGGTTGAGCATATTCCTTGTTGATACCGGGTGCCGGCTCGGCGAGGCTATCGGCCTTTCATGGAATGATTTGCAGGATGCCCGTTCGACATTCTGGCTAACCAAATCAGGGCGCAGCCGCACGGTTCCCCTTACCGCTCGCGCACAAGAAACCGTCCATATCCCGCATGGCAGACTAAAGGGCCCTTTCGCCATGCTCAATCAAGTGCGGTTTCGGGCAATCTGGAATGAGGCAAAGGCAGAAGTCGGGCTTGGCAGTGACGATCAGATTGTTCCGCATATTTTACGCCACACCTGCGCATCGCGTCTTGTGCGCGGCGGTATTGATATCCGGCGTGTGCAGATTTGGCTCGGCCATCAAACCTTGTCGATGACCATGCGCTACGCGCATCTGGCAACCAATGATCTGGATTCCTGTGTGGCTGTGCTGGAACGTGGATAGGGGTTCGCTGTGCGGTTATCGAATTATATTGAGGACTATTCCTATTCATACGGATTCTATCTTGGGGCCCGGGGTTCAATCCGGAAAAATTGTCGAAAGCCTCGGTTCGATCATCGGATGCAGCGATTGCCATTGATATATGCCGGTCCAGCTGATTTCATCAATGCTGGACCGGGCAGAACCGTTTTGGTTGGTGTTTGGAAGACTTCCCGATGCTGACCCGCTTTTATCAAACCTGAGTTTGCGGCGCCCCAAGGGGAGATTGGTGAACGACGATTCGCGCGTGATACGGCACACGGTCATATAGATCGATCACATCCTGATTGATCAGGCGCACGCAACCGGACGACGTCGCCTTGCCAATCGAGCGCCATTGCGGTGATCCGTGAAGACGATAAAGCGTGTCCTGCCCGTTCTGGAATATATAAAGTGCGCGCGCACCGAGTGGATTTTTGACTCCCGGCTCCATTCCGCCATTTTCGACGGAGTATTTTGCGAGCTCCGGCTGTCTTGCAATCATGTCTGCCGGCGGCTTCCAACGTGGCCAATGCTGCCGCCAATGAACAATCCCCTCACCTTGCCAGGCAAAACCATCGCGGCCGATACCAACACCATAGCGCATTGCTGTTCCGCCCGGTTCCACCAGATAAAGGAAGCGCCCGACCGTATCGACAACAACCGTCCCTGCGGGCTCGCCGGTGGGGTCTGTCACACGCTGACGATAATATTTCGGATCCATCTGCTGAAAGGGTATCGCAGGAATTGAATGTCCCCCATCTTGAAGTGCGGCATATCGCAGTTCAAGTTCCGATGGGGAAGCTAATCCTGTCGGCAAGGATTGCTTTACGGGACGCGGCTTTGGCGGCGCGATTTCGGCATGCTGCGTTGTCGCTGTCGTTGTGCATCCGCCAAGAGCAGCGCTCGCGGCCATGGAACCGAAAACAAAAGTGCGGCGGGATAATTGAATGGATCTGGTCATGTTCCAACACGTTCACGGGATGAGATTCGAACGCTAAATAGTTGCGTTGCGGCCATCATGTCTAAACATATAGATGTGATCGGGACCATGCCCCAAGTCATGCTAGAGCAAGTTTTGCCCATCGAATTGTTCTGCCGGAGGGATTGGCCGGCAAGGTCGAGGGATTTAGTCAGGAACCGACGAAGGAGTGACGGCGTGGTTGCCAGCCTGTTTGGTTGGCAAAAGCTGCCGCATGGTCAAGGTTACAGCAGCATTTTGAGGACTATACGGTTTCATTCGGAAGCCGAAGTTGCTTTTCAACTTGTGGTGGAACTGCGCCAGGTCGCCGCCGTCCATTATTGCATTCCACCATAGTTGTTTGCGTGTAAAGCGTGTTTGCTTGCGCAATTCCGGACGGAAAACCGCTTCGCACTTTTCCTGGAATTGACCTTTGTCTACGCAATTCCGGACGGAAAACCGCTTCGCACTTTTCCTGGAATTGCTTTAGATCGGCTTGAATTCCGGGTCAATTTCCAATGCCTTTTTGGTCCAGATATCGCCATAGTCGACATTCTGCCAATCTTTGAACCATGGACCGCCATTGGTAAAATGCACGGCATGCGGATATCCGCTTGCTGGCTTCTCGTTCCAGCCTTCCAACCAGTTCCACTCTGTCGGGATTTCACCGATTTCGTCGTCCTGCGCCCATTGCATCCTGTGCAAATATGCGCCGCTTTCGCGATTGATCAATTCGGGTGTCAACTGGCGCGTCGAAGGATGTTCGCAATTGAACAGCATGAAGGATGACCAGTTTTTGCGTGGGTAGGTGGTCTGCACCTTGCCGTCCATCTTGACCCCGGCCTTCGGTTGATAGTCATGCTTGACGCAGGCTACAGCCTTGCTCTCGTCGCGATACTGCAAAAGCTCTGCCACATCGGAGAAGAACAGAAAATCGCAATCGCAAAACAAAGCCCAGCCCTTATAACCGGCGAGATAGGGCGTAAAAAAGCGCGAATAGGTGAATTCCGTTGAAGCGAGCGGGTCGACATC
The DNA here is from genome assembly GCF_059758635.1 of Phyllobacterium sp. GQ127. Taxonomy (NCBI): domain Bacteria; kingdom Pseudomonadati; phylum Pseudomonadota; class Alphaproteobacteria; order Hyphomicrobiales; family Phyllobacteriaceae; genus Phyllobacterium; species Phyllobacterium sp. GQ127. The sequence continues at coordinate 53,394 of NZ_JCAXDZ010000001.1, read as the reverse complement.
GCGCGTATAAGCGCCCTTATCAACGAGATCCTGCAACACGATCGGGTGTACATTCACCGGGATCGATGCGTTTTTCAGGATGGTGGATTTTGCTACCTCATATGCTATGGGCTCGCGGGAATCCCAGCCTATGTAGATATCAAGTGACCTATCCATGATGCTTCCTTTGCATGTTTGGTTTTAGTGCCATGCTGCGTTTGGCGAGAAAATTGTTTATATGACCGAAATAGTCAAGTCATGGTGTAGTTCGCGCAACATGCAACTGTGAGTATGTTTTTTTCATGCCATGAACCCAACCGGCGGCTTCCGGGCATGAATGAAACCTGTTTTGAGGAACGCATGAAAAATCTGGCTGGTCACATTCTGATTCTAACCGGGCCTCCGGGTTCCGGGAAAAGCACTGCCGCAGAGCTGCTTGTAACCGCATCCGGCATTCCGGCCGTTCATCTGCATTCAGATGACTTCTGGCACTATATAAAAAGCGGCTTGATCCAGCCCTACCTGCCAGAGGCACATGCGCAAAACGAGACTGTCATCAAGGTCCTGGCGGGCGTGGCTGAGGATTATGCCGAAGGCGGCTTCTTCGTCGTTGTAGACGGCATCATCGGCCCCTGGTTCCTGCAACCATTTCGCAAGGTCACTGCACCGCTCCACTATATTGTTTTGCGGCCTCTTCTGGATGAGGCGATCGAGCGATGCCGGGTGCGGGGCGGCAATACGCTGACCGACCCCGGGCCGATCAGCGCTTTGCATCAGCAATTTTCATCGCTGGGTGATCTCGAAAACCACGCTATCGATATGGCCGGGCTGAACCGCGCCCAGACGCTGGAAGCTATCAAAGCAGCGCTTCTCGATAGTAGATATTATTTGGAGTCCAGCTTGGTCAAAACTTCATAAGCAGCATTGATACGCTCTTCGTTCGGGTAATATTTGTTCGCCAGAATGACAATGCCGATCTTCTTTTCGGGCACGAATGCGACATAGGCACCAAAACCATTGGTTGAACCAGTTTTGTTGATCCACACATCAGAACGCGGTTCCGTGGGTGGATTGATCTGTTCAACAGGCACCGGCTTTGAAGAAATTTCTCGCGAATTACCCAGTCGCAAAGCACTTAACGAAACAGGATAGCTATATTGTTCCCATAATAAATCCTGGGTCATTGCTCCAACCTTGAAATAGCCCTTATGCGTATCCGCAATCGCCTGCTGCAGCTTGCTCTCCAGCTTGACCATGTTCATATTTGCTTGCATGAAACGGACCATGTCTGGCGCAGTCGTCTTCACCCCATAGGCTTCCGAGGACAGAACAGCCTTGTTTACGCGGGCAGGCTTGTCTTTGCTCGTATAGCCTTGCGCGTAATCTTTCATTTTGCTTTTCGGCACGTCAATATAGGTGCTGGCGAGACCGAGCCCCGGGAATAAAGTGCCTTCCATGAGAGAGGTGAAATCCTTGTTCATCGCTTTGGCAGTGATCACGCCGAGCATCCCGATGCTTGGATTCGCATAGGTCCGGGTTGTGCCAAGCTTATAGGCAGGCTTCCAGTTCTTCAGATAAGTTATCATCTGATCGTCATTCTTGACGTTATCCGGCACCTGCAAGGGAAAGCCCCCTGGCGTATGCGTACCCAGATGGAGCAGCGGAATCTTGCCAAATTCGGTGCCTCTAAACGCAGGAAGATAGTTGCTGGCGGGGTCGGACAGCGAAATCTGGCCATTGGCTTGCGCATAGGTTGCGAGGGTCACGACGAATGTTTTGCTGATTGATCCGATCTCGAAAATCGTCGAAGGCGTGACCGCTTTTCCTGTATCTTTTGAAGCAACGCCATATTCAAATATATAGGACTTTCCGTCAGCAACGACGCCGACAGCCATGCCTGGTATAGCATTCTTATCCATAACGGGACGGATTGCGGCGTCTACGAGAGATTTAATCCTGTTCGCATCATCGGCCGCATGGCTAAGCGTAGCCGAAACGCCCGTGATCAAGAGAGAGCCCGCCAAAGCTGTGGCAATTTTCCGTTTCATAATGCAAATTCCTTGTGCCGTGATCGCTACCAGGCAAATCTCTATTGGCACTGTAATCTGAAAACAAACGATGATATCTGGTATCTGACATAAGAAAAACTAGGTCAGATATGGTTCGTCCCTTTCTTCCCCTGAATGGTCTTCGGGCCTTTGAAGCCTCTGCAAGGCATCTGAGCTTCACACGAGCAGCAATCGAACTTTACGTGACGCAGGCTGCTGTCAGCCAGCAGGTGAAAAGCCTTGAAACGCGGCTTGGCGTACAGCTTTTTCAACGTCTTCCGCGTGGACTAAAAATCACTGCCGAGGGAGAAGCGCTCCTGCCCGTTGTAACGGGGTCCTTTGACCAGTTGGCCAATACGCTTGAGCGCATAGAGGGCGGCCATGTGCGCGAGCTGCTTTTTCTTGGCGCTGTCGGAACATTTGCCGTGGGGTGGCTGCTGCCTCGATTGCCGGATTTCCAGCGGCAATTTCCCTTTGTCGATGTGCGGATATCAACCAATAATAATCGCGTCGACACCGCCGCAGAAGGGCTCGATTTTGCCATTAGATTTGGCGACGGCTCGTGGCATGGAACAGAGGCAATTCGCCTTTTTGAGGCGCCGCTATCGCCGCTTTGCATTCCGGAGCTGGCGGAGAAACTGCAGGAGCCGGGAGATATCGCCACTCAGCCCCTGCTGCGAAGCTACCGCAAGGATGAATGGAGCCGATGGTTTGAGGCGGCTGGGGTGGCTGCCTCGCCGCAACTCAGCAAAGGGATCGTATTTGATTCCTCGCTCGCCATGATGGAGGCCGCGCTCCAAGGGATCGGCATTGCGTTGGCTCCCCCCTTAATGTTTTCGCGGCAACTTTCATCCGGCGCAATCAAGCAACCTTTCCAGACTTCGATTTCACTCGGAAGCTATTGGCTGACGCGGCTGCAATCGCGCCTCCCTACCCCGGCCATGGAAGCATTTTCAGGGTGGATTACGGCGCAGGTTTGAGGGCAGCGTCGGGCACTGAATGGCCGGAACTGCGCTAGTGCGGGCTGCTTGAACCATAACCTGCTGAAACGGCCAAAAGCAGGGGCAAACCACCACCCGCCTTGGTCGCAAGTATTAGATATGGCGAAACATGTAGGTGGTCGCGTGTTTCGCCTTTCCGTCCGGATTCCACGCAAAGTCCGGGATTATACCTGCAACCTTAAAACCAGTGGAGGCATAAAGGGGTTCAGCGACATCGCCGGTTCGTGTGTCCAGCGTGACAAGCGTTTTTCCAAGCTCACGAGCCCTGCTCAAGGCATGGTTCATAAGAGTTCGGCCAATACCAAGCCGGCGAGCTTGCGGGTGGACGATCATCTTGGCAATCTCACATCGATGGGGCTGATTATCAGGCATGGCGGTGAGAAGTTGCACGGTGCCAAGAAGATTTCCCGCACGTTCTGCACCAAAGAGGATTCTTCGTCCGGCGACGACTTCGGGTTGGACATTTTTGGACCAGAACAGGCTCGCATCCTCGACGGACAGCGGAGCCATGAAGCTGACCGCTGCGCCTTGCCCCACGGTCAGGGCGAGAATTTGTGAGAGGTCTTCTAACCTTTCCTCGATCGCGCGAGCATCAAGTTCGATAATCTGGACTTCCATTCCGAGGCTCCTTAAGCCATAGCGATAATATAATGGGCGGGTTGATCGCCGGTCGCGAAAGACGATCCGCCGCGCAATTGATAGCGAAGACAATCGCCCTTGCTCAGATCATACCGAACGTCATCGACGATCAGCGTGAGCGAACCAGCCAAGACGACAAGATGATGTTCATGGCCCGGAAAAGCCGGGCTGTCATAGACAATGTGCTGATTGGGCGCGATTTCGCACTCGATCATTTCCAGCTTCAGCCGCCCGCTTGGAGGCGAGAGGGTGCGGCGGGAGAACCCGTTTTCGCGGTCCAGCCAAATACTTTGATCAGCACGGCGCAGTAGCGGAACGTAATCCGGCTCGAGCGGCGTCAAGAGTTGTGATAGTGGCAGCGCGAAGGCGGAAGCCAAGCGGCCAAGCGTCTCCGCCGTCGGACTGACCTCGCCCTTCTCGATCCTCGATAGAGTGGCCCGGCTGACACCGCTGCTCAACGCCAGATCCTGCAATGTCAGGCCGCGTTTCATCCGCAAACTGCGCAGGTGCTCAGCAAGAGCGTGATTTTGGTCGCGTATGATAATTCCCATATTTGAGATTTAATCTCATTTATGGACAAACGCAAATGCAAAAATGTTGTCTCGTCTGGAAGGACAAAGTCGCTCGGGCGAGTAATATCCATGCCCATAGATTTCTATTGGAACATTCCCGTGTTATGATCCTGGTCCTGGCGTCGTCCGCCGTGGGTTCTGCAGACGGAGACTTGTCTAATGAGCGAAGTGGACGTACTTTTTGCGACCCTGCGACAAGCGGCTGACCCGCAGACGGTCAAATGCATCGAGAACGTTGTCAGACACGGCTCGGATCGCGATCTCAATCGCATCAATGCACTCGCCTTCGCCGATACGTACCATCTTGATCAAGAGAAAACCATTGCAGCGCTTCTCCATGCAGCCCGCATAGGCGCGTTCGAGATGACCTGGAACGTGCTTTGCCCGGGATGCGGCGGCGTCCTTGACAGCGGCGCATCCCTCAAAGGGGTCGTCCACGAGACTTACCATTGTGCGCTCTGTGCGGCCGGATACGAACCCACCCTCGACGAGATGGTCGAGGTCACGTTCACGGTCAGCCCGAGAGTACGCAGGATTGCCGCCCACGATCCTGATCGGCTGCCTCCGCTCGAATATTACCGCCAGATATTCTTCAGCTCCGGGGTTGACCTACCGGAGGACCTCGAAGCGCGGTTCGCACGCATTCAGCTGGAGATGATCGAGCTTGCTCCGGGCGAAAAGGCTTTCGTCTCGCTGCAACTGCCGGCGCAATTCGTGATCATCTTCGATGCGGTGACGCACTCAGCGCAGTTCATCGACGTGAAAGGCGAGCCGACCGACGAACGTCAAACCCTGTCGATGGTCATCAGTCGGGCGCATGCGCTGAACGAAACGATTACCCTCCGTCCTGGCTTGCTGCGGCTCACTCTCGAGAACCATACCGATCGCCGAGTGGTACCGAATGTCTGCATCGCAGGCGATGAACTGCACGATCTTCTGGGCCGCAGGCGACCTTTTCTGACAGCCAAGCGTCTGCTGACAAACCAGAGTTTCCGCGACATATATCGGATCGACACCCTTGATGTCGACCAGCGTCTCAAGATCACCAGCTTGACGTTTCTCTTCACCGACCTGAGGGGTTCGACGGCCCTCTACGAACGCGTTGGAGATCTGGCCGCCTTCGATCTCGTGCGGGGGCATTTCCGGGTTCTTCACGAGATCGTCGCCACGGAGACCGGGGCGGTCGTCAAAACCATAGGAGATGCCGTAATGGCGACCTTTCCAAGCCCGGACCGCGCGGTGGCGGCTGCGCTCAGGATGCGAGAGGCGATGCTTCGGTTAAACACCGAACACGGCAGCGACGATCTACTCCTGAAGATCGGTATTCATGAGGGACCATGCCTCGCAGTCAACCTGAACGACCGGCAGGACTATTTCGGCCAGACCGTCAACATCGCTTCCCGTGTCCAGGGCCTTGCCGATCCCAATGTGATCATGACGACGGAAGCGATTGTCGGGGATGCCCAGGTTTTAGAGATCCTCCGTGAGAGCGGAATCACATCGGCCTCCAGAATGGCGGAGCTTCAGGGTATCGGCAGAGAGGTCAGAATTTTTGCCCTGTCGTGAGCTTCATCCGCTCTTCGGCATCAAATCAATTTGAGCCGTTTAATGGCGGAGAGGAAGGGATTCGAACCCTCGAGACCGTTTAACGGGTCTACTCCCTTAGCAGGGGAGCGCCTTCGACCACTCGGCCACCTCTCCGAGGACGCTGACTAAAGATGAAACCCATTGTTGGCAAGGGTTTTGTTCAAATGCTCCTCAAAAATCGAAATCCTGCGCTGCAACGGGTTTTGAACAGAGCAAATTTGTCTCGTCCCTCGACATCGCCCGATCAGATGAATAGCCTGCACTTCTGGATGGGGGATGGTATGAGATTTTCAGGCAAGATCGTGATGGTGCTGCTGCTGACGGGCATTTGCGCCTGCACCACAACTGGTGCAAGCAAAGGTCAGGTCACCGCCGACGCAAAGGCACTGGTCATAACATCCTACCAGTGCCAGGCATCGCTTGGACGTGAACCCCATTATTCAGCCATTGAAAGCAGCGAAACTGTACTCAAAGCCATTGGCAAGTCATCTGAAGAGGCTGATCAAACCGTGCGCGGCTGGCTTAGAGATGTCATCGCATCACCAAAGCAGCCTGGCGATCTTGATTCGAAAACATGCAAGGACAAGTTGCTCACTCTCGCTGAAAAGGTCCGGATTGGCTATGAATCTCTAAATCGGTTGAAAAAACAGCCGTGATTTTTCGGCTAAAAAATCGGATGTATTTTGTAATTTTACTGCGCGGCACAGGCGATTTTCGCAACTATGCGGAGTGTAAATGAAAGCCGCAAATCTTGAATTGAGAATCAGGAACCAGCGTCCTATCTCCAACATTATAGGGGCTACAGACCTCAATTGGAGAGTGCAGAATGACGACACCTACCGTTCCGCAGGACATCTACCTCCGTCACGAAAGAGAGTGGCAAATGCTGCGTCAGGCTATCGCCGAAAAGAAGCCTTCCGTTGAAGAGAAGCAGCCGATGGAAAATTTGGCTCCCCGGCGTAAGGTCCCATTGAAAGAGCAGCATCAGTAAAATCTGAATCTCATCAAAGTTTAAAAAGCCTCGCGCGGATAACCGTCAGCGGGGCTTTTTGTTGGGCGGGTTTGAGGAACCGGAAATACAGGGCTTATTGCAGAGCAAATAGTGCGTGGAGCAATATCGATGCAGCGGCTCAATTAGACCCCGGCCAGGACCGCATGGCAATATCGACAAGGCGATGGATTTCCTCACGCCCTATGCCACTGGCAGCCTGTACCGCAGTTCCCTGCGACACGGTGAGGATATAGCGGGCCAGATCTTCCGGATTGCTATCGGATGGCAGGTCGCCCTCGCGCTTGGCGCGTTCGAACCGCCTCGTCAACGCTTTCTGGCCAATCTGCCGCCGTTCAATAATTGTTTTTTGAACCGCCTCGGCGGCCTCGCTGCATCCCATGGCAGCATTTATTCCAAGGCAACCACTCGGATTGCAATCACAGGTCTGCGCATTGGCGAAGCCAAACAAGACGTCGCGCGCTACCGAGCGCGCATCAGGTTGCTCCAGCGCTTTCCAGAAGAAGGCCATGTAATTCTGCTCATAGCGCTCAAGCGCCATACGGAAAAGTTCTTCCTTATTGCCAAAGGTCCCATAAAGGCTGGGTTTGGTTATACCCATGCCGTCAGTCAGATCGGTGATCGACGTACCTTCATAACCTTTGCGCCAGAACAGTTCCAAGGCCGTCTGCAGAGCATCGTCCGCATCAAATTCCCTCGGGCGTCCCATGGACAATACTCCCTAAAAGAATTATACCGTTCGGTATAAAATTCCATTGACAGCTACTGTACCGCAGCCTTATATCGCTGTTCTATACCGATCGGTATGGAACGTCAATGAAGAATTCGGTCAACCGGATTCCCGTTCACCATCCTCCCAATGGTGAAAAATTCAAGCAGGATGACCACGATGTCAATCAGCACACTCAAAAGAAATCTCGCCATTGGCGGCCTCGTTCTGGCGCTTGGCGTGGCCGGCGGCACCCAGATATTCGACTTTAGCAAAAGCCATGCGGAAGGCGAGCAGGCGGCCCCTGCGCAGGCGACCCCCGTTTCCGTTGCGATAGTACAGCCCAAACTTGTCAGCCAGTGGAACGAATTTTCAGGCCGTCTTGAAGCGGTTGATCAGGTCGATGTGCGTTCGCGCGTTGCTGGTGCTGTTCAATCCATTCACTTTAAGGAAGGCTCGGTAGTCCAACAAGGCGATCTGCTCGTCAAGATTGACCCGGCTCCCTATGAGGCAGAAGTTGCACGGGCAAAAGCGCAGGTAAGCGCGGCTGAATCGAGACTGGCCTTTGCCAAGAACGAGCTGGAACGCGGCAAACGCCTGATCGATTCCCGCACTGTTTCCCAGAGTGATTACGATCAGCGCCGGAATGTCGAAGCTGGCGCGCTCGCCGACCTTGAAGCTGCGCGGGCAGTGCTCAAGACAGCAACGCTCAATCTCGAATATACGGATATCCGCGCGCCGATCAGCGGCCGTGTTGGACGCATCGAGATTACGCAAGGCAATCTGATTGCCGCAGGACCTGCTGCGCCATTGCTGACGTCTCTGGTCTCGATCAGTCCCATCTATGCAAGCTTCGAAGCCGATGAAAACGTTGTGGCCAATGCCCTTGCCGATCTCCCTGAAGGGTTGAACAACCGCGATTTCGTCGACCGCATTCCTGTTCAGATGGATGTGCAGGGCAAGGCCGATGTTCAAGGCAAGCTCCAGCTCATCAATAACAGTGTCGAAACAAACAGTGGCACGGTCAAAGTGCGCGCCGTTTTCGACAATGCCAATGGTCGCCTCATGCCCGGTCAGTTCGCCAAGGTTCGCATGGGTCAGGCAAATGAACGGCAGGAATTGCTGGTGGATGAGAAAGCTGTCGGCACAGATCAGAACAAGAAGTTCGTGATGGTGGTCAACCCGCAAAATGTCGTTGAGTATCGCGAGATTTCTTTGGGCGGCAAGGCTGACGGCCTTCGGATCGTGACATCCGGCCTGCAGGCGGAAGACAAGGTGGTTGTCAATGGACTGCAGCGCATACGGCCAGGTTCTCTTGTAGCACCTGAAATGGTGGCCATGGGCGCCAATGCATCCAACCAGTTGCAGGCGCAGGCCGAGCAGGCCAACGTCAAACAATAAGATCTGCTGCGCCGTGTGCTTAAATTGAGGCACGGCATGGCAGTATTTGAAATGCGTGTAGCACCGGCCAGAAACCGAAAACGGTTTTTGGCCTTACGCGCTCATCGGCAGGCGGAATCGCTATGAACATCTCCAATTTCTTTATTGATCGCCCGGTATTTGCGGGGGTCCTGTCCTTCATCATCTTCCTCGGCGGCCTTATCGCGCTGACGACGATGCCGGTTTCCGAATATCCGGACGTGGTTCCGCCATCCATCGTGGTGCGCGCGCAATATCCGGGCGCAAATCCGAAGGTCATCGCAGAAACAGTTGCAACGCCCATGGAAGAATCCATCAACGGCGTTGAAGGCATGCTCTATATGGGCAGCCAGGCAACATCTGACGGCCAGTTGACGCTGACAGTGACCTTCGCTCTTGGCACCGATCCGGACAAGGCACAGCAATTGGTCCAAAATCGCGTTTCACAGGCAGAGCCTCGTCTGCCGGAAGAAGTGCGGGCGCTTGGCATCACCACGGTAAAAAGCTCGCCGGACCTGATGCTGGTGGTCAATCTGATTTCGCCGAACGATCGCTACGACATCACCTATCTGCGCAATTACGCATTGATCAACATCAAGGATCGCCTAGCCCGTATTGACGGTGTTGGCGATGTGCAGCTGTTCGGATCAGGCGATTATTCAATGCGCATCTGGCTCGATCCGCAAAAGACCGCGGAACTCGGTCTTTCCGCGACTGATGTTCTGAGCGAGATCAGAGCTCAGAACGTGCAAGCGGCAGCGGGTACGATCGGTGCTTCTCCAAATGAGAACGACGTCAATCTGCAACTCTCAGTGAATGCACAGGGGCGTTTGGCCACTGAAGAAGAATTTGGCCAGATCATCGTCAAAACCGCGCCGAACGGCGCGATTACGCATTTGCGGGATATTGCGCGTATTGAACTGGGTTCAGCGCAATATTCCTTGCGTTCCCTGCTTGATAACAAATCGGCAGTGGCCGTCCCTGTATTCCAGGCTCCGGGCTCCAATGCGATCCAGATCGCCGATCAGGTTCGTGCTGCGATGGAAGAGGCCAAGCTGACCATGCCGGAAGGCGTGGACTACAAGATCGTTTACGATACGACGCAGTTCGTTCGCGCCTCCATCGAGGCCGTTGTCCATACGCTGCTTGAAGCCGTTCTGCTGGTCGTTCTCGTGGTCATTCTGTTTTTGCAGACATGGCGCGCTTCGATCATCCCGCTTATTGCGGTGCCGGTATCGATTGTCGGTACGTTCGCCGTCATGCATCTGTTTGGTTTTTCCATCAACGCACTGAGCCTGTTTGGTCTGGTTCTGGCTATTGGTATCGTCGTCGATGACGCCATCGTGGTGGTGGAAAACGTCGAGCGAAACATTGAAAATGGCCTCGCGCCGCGTGCCGCAACCATACAGGCCATGCGCGAAGTTTCCGGACCGATCATCGCGATTGCACTCGTGCTGGTTGCCGTGTTCGTTCCGCTGGCTTTTATCACCGGTTTGACAGGGCAGTTTTACCGCCAATTCGCGCTGACAATTGCAATTTCAACCGTCATTTCCGCGTTCAACTCGCTTACGCTCTCTCCTGCCCTTGCCGCCTTGCTGCTCAAAGGACATGACCAGCCGAAAGACGCTTTGACGCGGTTCATGGACAAAACGCTGGGTTGGCTGTTCCGTGGCTTCAACTCCGTGTTTACGCGTGGTGCAAACGGCTACAGCAAGGGCGTACGCGGCGTGATTTCGCGCAAGACTGTTATGATGGGCATTTATATCGTGCTCATTGGTGCAACAGCGCTGATGTTCCGCACTGTACCTGGCGGTTTCGTTCCGCCACAGGACAAGCAATATCTGGTTGGCTTCACGCAGCTGCCAGATGGCGCAACGCTTGACCGGACAGAATCTGTTGTCCGCCGTATCGGCGACATGGCTCTGTCAATCCCGGGTGTGGAAAGCACGATTGCCTTTCCGGGCCTATCCATCGCCGGGTTTACCAATAGCTCCAATGCCGGCGTGGTTTTCGTCTCGCTAAAACCATTTGAGGAGCGGAAAACACCTGAGCTGAGTGCTGGCGCCATCGCCATGCAGCTCAACCAGAAGCTGGCAGGAATTCAGGAATCGTTCAGTGCAGTGTTCCCGCCTCCCCCGGTTCAGGGTCTTGGTTCTATCGGCGGCTTCAAGCTGCAGATCGAAGATCGCAATGGTCTCGGCTATGAGGCGCTGGACGGTGCAACCAAGGGATTCCTTGCCAAGGCTGCAACTGCTCCGGAATTGACCGGGCTGTTCACCAGTTTTCAGATCAACGTGCCACAGCTTTACGCCGATGTTGACCGGTCCAAGGCGCGCCAGCTCAACGTATCGCTGCCGGAGATTTTCAATACGCTGCAAATCTATCTGGGTTCGGTTTACGTCAATGACTTCAACAAGTTCGGACGCACCTACTCCGTCCGCATGCAGGCGGAGTCGAATTTCCGGGCCAAAGCAGAGGATATTGGCGATCTGAAAGTTCGCTCCGGCTCAGGAGAAATGATCCCGCTTTCGGCGCTGATCAAGGTAACGTCAACAGCCGGACCAGACCGCGCCCAGCGCTATAATGGCTTCCTTGCTGCCGATGTAAACGGCAATGCTGCGCCGGGATTCTCTTCCGGTCAGGCTCGCGCCGCTGTGGAAAAGATTGCGGCGGAAACATTGCCCGCGGGTATTGGCTTTGAATGGACGGAACTGACCTATCAGGAAATTATTGCGGGTAATTCTGCCTATCTGATCTTCCCGCTCTCGATCCTTCTGGTGTTTCTGGTTCTGGCTGCCCAATATGAAAGCCTGTCGCTGCCGCTTTCGATCATCATGATCGTGCCGCTTGGACTGCTTGCCGCTCTTAGCGGTGTCTGGCTGACGGGTGGGGACAATAATGTCTTCACACAGATCGGGCTGATCGTGCTTGTCGGGCTATCGGCCAAGAACGCCATCCTGATCGTGGAGTTTGCACGCGAACTGGAATTTGCCGGATCGACACCGTTCAAGGCGGTGATCGAGGCAAGCAGATTGCGTTTGCGCCCCATCCTGATGACCTCGCTGGCATTCATCATGGGTGTCGTCCCTCTGGTCACTTCCACAGGAGCGGGCGCGGAAATGCGCAGCGCGATGGGCGTGGCCGTGTTTGCCGGGATGATCGGTGTGACGCTGTTCGGCCTTTTCCTCACGCCGGTATTCTATGTTCTTGTTCGTGCGATGACGGGCAACCGTCCGCTCAAGAGCCATCACGCCAGCACCTTCGAAGGCGACTCCAGCCATGATTCGGGCGCAATTGCGCCTGCAGCAACCCCGGCTGAGTAACAAAATATACGGTGGCGCAGATAAATTTATTTGCCTGCGCCACTTCCTCTAAGCCTTTGGAATGACGGTCTTTATTCAACCGAAGTTTTTATCGAGGCCACGAGACAGCTGCTGGAATTCGTTTTTGTGCGCTTTTAGGGGTGACAAAAGATTTCAGGATGTTACAGTCTTGTGACCATGCCGATGTTCGGCCCTAACGATCATGACTTCAGTATTTTGAGGCCATCAAATCGGGAGATGCACATGACAAGCGCTGCTAATGACAACCGCAAAATCAGTGACGGTTTTATTCCTCTGGTTACATTTCTGGTGGTTACTCAAGTAGCTGCCACCGTTCTTCTAGCTTTGCCAAATTGGTATTGAAACCTCAAACCACTGCATCGAGTTTTTCGCTTCTGCCAGTAATGGCAGGGGCGATTGTCATTTTGATGATTATTGGCCTGCTATTTGTGTAGAGCCCTTACCGCCATTGCGGTTCCAGTCTGACACGACCTCTGATTGCTATTCGTTTCCCTAACACAATGATATAAATCTACTGCAAGAATGACTGCCATTTGCAGTGGAGGATATTATGAGATTGTTGATTGGATCGGCACTGCTCGCCGCATTTGTGATAACCGGTTGTACCACGATGACACCTGAAGAGCGCCGTGCAATCGATAGCCAAACCTGTTCATCGTATGGATTCAAGCGCGGCGGTGATGGCTTTGCCTCCTGCCTGCTCAATCTGGAACTGGATCGTCGCGCTGCATCACGCGCTCAGTTTGACGAGATGCGCTTCAATAATCCGCCTATCATCTTCTATGGCAATAGATATCATCGTAGGTGGCGATAAAAGCGCCGCCGGAATTAACCGGCGACGCTTCTCTCTCCCACTAAAATCGAGCCTTAACGCACCCAGACAACCCGGCGCGTTTCTCTTTCGACCAATGCCGGACGGTCATCCACATAGATATAAGAGTAACGAGGCTGATCCGGCACTTCAACGAGCGGAACGTCAGCAGGGACAACCACACCTGTTGTCAGCTCACCTTCGATGACAACCGGATCACTTGGATGTTTTTCGACATAGGTGATTACCTCGTCCGGAAATGCGCTACCAGCGCTTGGGCCGCCTGCATCAGACAAATATACGACACGGCGGTCGTTCATCGACACGATGACGGGGCGACCTTCCACATAAATATAGCCATAGCCCGGACTTTCAGGAATTTCCCTGACTACAACATCTTCCGGCACAACATAGCCTTGTGACAGTTCATCATCGATCACGACAGGATCGGACGGGTTGGCAATCACATAGTCCCGTGCACTTTGTGGAACTTCAACAACCACTGTGTCCTGCGCAAATGTGAGACCGGAAGTGGCAAACAACGCCGCTGCGGTCAGTACAAGAATCTTTTTCATTTCGTGGCCTCTCTGTTATCTTCATTGTCCCACTGGCTGCAAAACCTTGAAGAGACAGATTTGGTTCCAAATTTGCGGCACACGTCGTGCGACAGGCTGAAACATAAGCATGCCAAACAGATGTCGGCACAACGAAAAAATTAGCGGATTTCCTGGGATTTCAGGTTAAGTTTTGCTGGTTTAGCTCAGGAAAACTGCTATCGCTTTGCTTATGAACCCGAAGCTCGTTCCCCTCATAGATTCACTGCCCTCAACAGTGCCCTTTGTTGGGCCGGAAGCGCTTGAGCGCAAACGCAACGGCCTGTTTCGTGCTCGTCTCGGGGCGAATGAAAATGGCTTTGGCCCTGCCCCATCCGTCATCGCTGCCATACAGAAACATGCCGCCGAGTCCTGGAAATATTCTGATCCGGAAAACTTCGACCTGAAGCATGCATTGGCAAGCCATCTGCATGTTGCCCCCTCCAATATTGTCGTGGGCGAAGGCGTTGATACTTTGCTCGGGCTGGCTGTTCGTCAATATGTCAGCGAGGATACTCCTGTGGTAACGTCGCTGGGTGCCTATCCTACGTTCAATTTCCATGTGGCTGGATTTGGCGGGCGCTTGATAACTGTTCCCTATCGCGACGATAGAGAAGATTTGAGCGCGCTTCTCGATGCAGTAAAGCGCGAGAATGCGCCGCTCGTCTATTTTTCCAATCCCGACAATCCCATGGGGACCTGGTGGGACGCAGAAGACGTTGAACGTTTCATAGATGCACTCCCGCCAACGACAATGCTTATCCTCGACGAAGCCTATGGCGAGACTGCTCCTGCCAGCTCCAAACCCGCAATCGATATATCGCGGAGCAATGTTTTGCGGATGCGCACCTTTTCCAAGGCGTATGGTCTTGCTGGCATGCGCTGTGGCTATGCTATCGGCGCGCAACAGCAAATCACTGCTTTTGACAAAATCCGCAATCATTTCGGCATGAACAAGCTGACCCAGATTGCAGCGCTTGCAGCGCTCAAAGATCAGGATTATCTGCGACAGGTCGTGGGCAAGATCATAGCAGCAAGAGACCGGATAAGCGCAATAGCCGAAGCGAACGGATTGCAGGCCATCCCGTCAGCCACCAATTTCGTTACCATTGATTGCGGAAAAGATGGGGCTTACGCACTTTCCGTATTGAACGGACTGATCGAACGGGATGTCTTCGTGCGCAAACCAATGGCACCGGGGCTTGACCGTTGCATCAGGGTCAGCGTCGGTCTTGATGCTGAACTCGATATATTCGAGCAGCAATTGCCACTGGCATTGCAGGCCGCAAGCTAGACAGGGAGAAGAGCGTGGAAATAAATCGGGGGTTTGTGGGTTTGGGCGGCTTGTTCGGCGCGGCGGGCATTGCAGCCTATGCAGCGGCGGCCCACAGCACCAGCGGCCATATGGCAACTATTGCGCCGATCCTTTTGATCCATGCACCGGCATTTCTGTCGCTCTCTTTGCTCGGAAAGCTCAGCCGCGCTTCTTATTTAGGTGGACTAATCCTGATTTTGGGGCTGCTTTTCTTCATCGGCGATCTGGTTTCCCGGGATTTGAACGGAGACAGGCTGTTTGCCTTTGCCGCACCGCTTGGAGGCTCGCTGCTTATCCTTGGCTGGATCGTGGTGGCCGCAACAGTCTTCAAGGCGCTGGATTTCAAGTCACCGCGCTAACGCTCAAACACCCAACGCCCGATTGCAAGGCCAGCCCTATTCGCGAATACGTTACGATCTACGTCAAAAAATCGCAGCAATAATGGCTGGCCAGTTGTTGATAATCGCGATCGAGCCAACTGCTATAGCAAGCATACTGGCAAGTTTACCAGTGGTAGGGAGGCTTTCAACACGCCCGCGTAATTCTCCCCACTCCTGGGCAGATGGCAGACTATCGACTTTTGCTGAAAGCTCACCAAAGGCTATTGCCGAGGGCAGCGCATCAACTTTGGCTTTGAGATATGCCATGTCAATTCTGAAACTGGTAAAATCGCCTTTCAGACCACCAACATCATCTTTGAGCCCTGAAAAATCGTTTTTCAGACCAGTTACATCACTTTTCAGACCGGTTACATCACTTTTAAGGCTGGAAACATCGATTTTAAGGCCGGAAATATCGCTTTTCAGTCCAGCCACATCGCTCTTTAAAACGATAACATCGCTCCTCAAATCTGAAACATCCCGGATGACGGTGTCGAGCTTGCGATCCGTCTTCTCAAATGATTTTTCCAGAAATGCGACACGTGTTTCCATGCCATGGAATGTGCCACCACCATCGCCGGACTTCAAGCGACCTAAACGTGCAGCAGATTGAGTCATGGCTTGGCGATTTTCAATCTGTCATTGCACTGCTTGTAGTAACCACCACCCTTTTCAATCCAGCTTGTTCCGCCGAGCGTATTGGCGGCTTTGTTTGCACGGTATTGCTCCAGGCATGTATGCATTCGCGCCTTTGCCGGCTTTTCACTGGCAAATTTGGCGGATATGGTGGCCGGGAAATTTATCTCGCCAGACACTGCTTCGGCTTTCTTTTCAGCTTTTGCTGGCTTTTCTTCCGCAACCTTCTTTGAATTTTTGTCCGTCGTTGCGGCGGCATCTTCATTCGAAGATTTCAAGCACTGGGCCTTGCGGAATTCGCTCCACGATACGCCCTCCGCCTCGCCAGCGCTTTGCGCCGCCTTATACTTGACGCTGCATTCTTTCATTGTGATCGCACTTGCAGACGAAGCGAGAACAAGGGAGGCAAGTGCCGTGGCCGAAATGGCTAGGACACCACGAGAAAGGCGCGCATTTATCATTAAAAATCAACTCTCTAGAAATGAGGTTTCGTTCGCAATGAGTCCAATCCTATATGCATCAATGCGCCTTCTCCAATTGGACGAAGGTCTAATATGACCCTTGAATTAATTGAACGTTCGTTTTATTAATTCACCATGGCACGCACGACCGGATCAGATGGAGAGAAAACCCGCAGCGCTATTGATGCCGCAGCCAAACGCCTGATAGCGCGTATTGGCTATGAGGCCATGTCGATGCGCCAGCTGGCGGAAGAAGTGGGCGTTCAACCTGCCGCCTTCTACCGTTATTATCCCAACAAGCAGGAATTGCTCTTTTCAGTGATGCGGGATCATATGGAGCGGCTGCTGGGCGCATGGCAGCAGGAAAACGGAAAGGCGCAAGGAGTGCGCGAGCGTTTTGCCGCCTTTATCCGCTTCCATATCCAGTACCATGTGGAGCGCCGCGACGATGTTCACATCGCCAATATGGAACTGCGCAGCCTTTCCGCCGATAATCTTGCAATAATTGTCAAGCTCCGCTCCACCTATGAAGGCAGTCTGCGTGATATTCTGGATGAAGGGATTGAGGCAGGCGCGTTTGACATTGCCGATATAGCGCTGACTACACGGGCGATCATCGCCATGACCACGGGTGTCAATGTGTGGTTTCGTGCCGATGACCGGCTGACGGCCAGCGAAGTTGCCGAAAATTATGTCGAATTGGGATTGCGCCTTGTTGGTGCCAAGAAGATCGAAACAATCGCAAAGGGAGGACGTGATGTACCAGTCGGGCCTAAAATTCGGAGTTTCTGACGAGATCGAAGCATTGCGCGAGACTGTGCAGCGGTTTGCGCAAGCAAAGGTCGCGCCTTTGGCGGAAGAAACGGATAAGAGCAACCAGTTTCCAATGCATCTTTGGCAGGAGATGGGTGCGCTCGGTCTGCTTGGCATGACGGCTGATCCGGATTTTGGCGGCTCGGGTCTGGGCTATCTGGCCCATGCCATTGCCATGGAAGAAATTTCCCGCGCTTCGGCCTCGATCGGTCTGTCCTATGGCGCTCACTCCAATCTCTGCGTCAATCAAATCAATCGCTGGGGCACCGCTGAACAGAAAGAGAAATATCTGCCTAAGCTTTGTTCTGGCGAACATGTTGGCGCGCTGGCCATGTCCGAACCCGGTGCTGGCTCGGATGTGGTTTCAATGAAGCTGCGCGCCGACAAAAAGAATGACCGCTATGTGCTGAACGGCAATAAAATGTGGATCACCAATGGTCCTGACGCAAATACGCTTGTCGTCTATGCCAAGACTGATCCTTCTGCCGGCTCGCGCGGCATGACCGCCTTTCTGATTGAAAAAGGCTTCAAGGGATTTTCGACGGCACAAAAGCTCGACAAGCTGGGTATGCGCGGCTCCAATACCTGCGAACTGGTGTTCGAGGATTGCGAAGTGCCGTTTGAAAACGTGCTCGGCGAAGAGGGCAAGGGCGTGCAAATCCTGATGTCCGGCCTTGATTACGAGCGCGTTGTTCTGGCTGGTGGCCCAATCGGCATTATGGCTGCCTGTCTCGATGTGGTTGTTCCCTATGTGCATGAACGCAAGCAATTCGGCCAGCCAATTGGCGAATTCCAATTGATGCAGGGTAAGCTTGCCGACATGTACACGACAATGAACGCATCACGCGCCTATGTTTATGCGGTGGCTTTGGCTTGCGACCGCGGCGAAACCACACGCAAGGACGCTGCCGGGTGCATCCTCTATGCAGCCGAAAAAGCAACATGGTGTGCGCTTGAGGCTATCCAGGCGCTTGGCGGCAATGGATATATCAATGATTACCCGACCGGACGTCTGCTGCGCGATGCCAAACTCTACGAGATCGGCGCAGGCACCAGCGAAATCAGGCGCATGCTAATCGGGCGGGAAATGTTTGCCGAAAGTGCTTAAACAATTTCGGCAATCATCATTGATCAATCAAGTATTGATATGAGGACCGGCAGAAAGAGATGATCTTATCTCAGCCATATCAATTGAACCATTCCGGACACCGTCTGGAATATGCACCGTTCAGCGTTTATTTTGCTGGGCGGAAGACTATATTTTTTCGCTTTTTATTACCTATTTTCAGATCGGAATTTTTCATGAAAATCTTGCTTAACCGAAGAAAGTTACTGGCATTTGTTCCAGCATTCGCCTTCCTCTCATCATCAGGCGCGACTTTTGCCAAATCGCGAAAATTCTCCAGCATGGAAGAACTCCGCCTCTATGTGATCGAGATATTGAAGAAAATGCCGGGCATGACCGATATCACTGCCGATAAAACAATGGCTGCGCTTATTACCGGCAAATATAAGGACAAGGAATTCGGCTTTGATCTTGCCAATCTTTATGGGCGGATACAGGCGCAGGGTGACCCGGATGTGTTGGAAGCCATAAGACAGCGCGTGCAGATCTTAGATTCCGGCAAATCGACGCCGAATGATATCAACGACCTTGTGATTGTTCTTCGCTCACAGGAATATGTAGAAGAAACTGCAAAGCTCGGCGTTAAGATAAAGCACGAGCAAATCGCCGGTAAGCTTCATGCCGTCTATATGGTCGATCTTCCCGAAGCGATGTCTCCTCTTTCCGTTCAGGATTTACCCGATTATTCCTTGGAGGAATTGCGCGATATTTCGCTTGAGAATGTAACGCAAAAACTATCAGCAATTCAGAAAGACAATGTTGCAGGTGTGGTAGACCGCTTTCAGGTGGACAATAATACTTTTCTTTCCACCTCACTTGTACTGCTCGATGGTTTTTGGGATTCTCTCGACAATAAATATCCCGAGGGCGCGATCTTTGTTGTACCGCGCATGGACGAATTATTTGTCATTGACGCAGCAATTCCGGGCGCCGCCAACATAGCCCGTGACGTTATCAGGATTACCTTCAAGGAAGGTTTCAGCCTGCTGTCTGACGAAGTCTACATACGTCGCAATAACAGAATTCAGATTTTTAGGCCGTTGAAATAGCACCCTAAAGGAAACGCATGAGCATTCTGACCTCGCAAATCTCTACCGACACCGAAACCTTCAAGGCCAATGCACAGCGGATGCGGATACTGGTCAATGATATTCGCGCCAAAGCGGAAGTGGTCAGCAAAGGCGGCACCGATGAGGCGCGCGCGCGGCATAGTTCGCGCGGCAAGCTTTTGCCGCGTGAACGACTTGCGCAGCTTCTGGACAGCGGCTCACCATTTCTGGAGATCGGTCAGTTTGCAGCGTGGGATATGTATGGCGACAACATCTCCTCGGCTGGCATGATTGCCGGGATCGGGCGTGTCTCCGGCAAGGAAGTCATGATCGTCATTAATGATGCGACGGTCAAAGGCGGCACCTATTATCCTCTCACAGTAAAGAAGCATTTGCGGGCGCAGGAAATCGCCATGCAAAATAATCTGCCATGCCTCTATCTGGTCGATAGTGGCGGCGCCAATCTGCCCAATCAGGATGAGGTGTTTCCTGACCGCGAGCATTTCGGTCGCATCTTCTATAATCAGGCCAATATGTCGGCGGCTGGCATTCCGCAGATCGCTGTGGTGATGGGCTCGTGCACGGCGGGCGGCGCCTATGTGCCGGCCATGTCGGAAGAGACAATCATGGTGAAGGGACAGGCGACGATTTTTCTGGCTGGCCCTCCGCTTGTCAAAGCAGCCACAGGGGAAGAAGTTTCAGCAGAAGACCTTGGCGGAGCGGAAGTCCATACGCGCGAGTCCGGCGTGGCCGATCACTACGCAATGGACGATGCGCATGCGCTTGCCATTGCCCGCCGTATCGTTGGAAACCTGAATCGAAAGAAAGAGATAGGGCTCGACCTTCGCAAAGTGATTCCGCCGCTTTATGATCCGCATGAGCTTTACGGCATTGTGCCGACAGATCTGCGCCAGCCTTACGATGCGCGTGAACTTATCGCGCGGCTTGTCGATGGCTCGGAGTTTGACGAGTTCAAGCAAAATTACGGGACATCGCTGATTACCGGCTTTGCCCATCTTTACGGCATGCCGGTCGGGATCATCGCCAATAATGGCGTTTTGTTTTCGGAGAGCGCGCTCAAGGGTACGCATTTCATCGAGCTTTGCACCCAGCGCGGCATCCCGTTGGTTTTCCTGCAAAACATTACCGGTTTCATGGTCGGGCGCTCTTATGAGGCACGCGGTATCGCCAAGGATGGCGCAAAGCTTGTGACGGCGGTTGCAACAGCCCGGGTGCCGAAGGTAACGATGATAGTCGGCGGCTCCTTTGGCGCTGGCAATTACGGCATGTGCGGACGCGCCTTCTCCCCGCGCTTCCTGTGGATGTGGCCGAACGCACGCATTTCCGTTATGGGAGGCGAACAGGCGGCAACGGTTCTGGCACTGGTCAAGCGCGAGGGAATTGAGCGCAAGCGGGCTGAATGGTCCGCCGCAGAAGAGGCAGCCTTCCGTGCGCCTATCCTTGAAAAATATGAGCGCGAAGGCCACCCGCTCTATTCCTCGGCACGGCTGTGGGATGACGGCATCATCGATCCGGCAAAGAGCCGCGAAGTGCTGGCGCTATCCCTATCCGCCGCACTGAACGCACCAGTGGAAGAAACGCGCTTTGGCATGTTCAGGATGTAATGGGATGGCAACTCCGATGCTTGATGCAAAGCGCACATTGGCAACCCGGCTCAGCGTGGTTCGACAAGCTCACCATGAGGAAGAACTGAGGATTGCAAAGCCCCAGATACTCCAGCGTGCAGGCAAAGCGGCAACCTCCCTCATGGTGAGCCTGTCGAACCACGCAAAATGCACATGCCGAACAAGCGAGATGCAAGAATGACAAAAATGTTTTCCAGAATTCTCATTGCCAATCGTGGTGAAATCGCCTGCCGAGTCATTCGCACGGCGCAGCGCATGGGGATCGGCACCGTTGCGGTTTATTCCGATGCGGATGCGCACTCCCTGCATGTCGCCATGGCGGACGAGGCGGTCAATCTCGGACCCGCGCCGGTCACGGACAGCTATCTGCGGGCGGACCACATTATTGAGGCGGCGCTTGCCACGGGAGCCGAGGCCATCCACCCCGGTTATGGGTTTCTTTCGGAAAATCCCGGATTTGTCGATGCAGTGGTGAAAGCAGGACTGGTTTTCATCGGCCCAAGCGCCGATTCCATTCGTGCCATGGGGTTGAAGGATGCCGCCAAGCGCCTGATGGAAAAGGCCGGGGTGCCCGTTGTTCCAGGCTATCACGGCGAAGCGCAGGAACTGGTGGTTTTGGCCTCCAAAGCGCGGGAAATCGGCTATCCAGTGCTGATCAAAGCCCGCGCTGGCGGCGGCGGCAAAGGCATGCGCAAGGTCGACAATCCCGACGATTTTGCCGAGGCGCTGGGTAGTGCGCGGCGTGAGGCAAAAAGCGCTTTCGGCGATGACCGTGTGCTGGTTGAAAAATATGTTGCCAAGCCGCGCCATATTGAAGTTCAGGTTTTCGGCGATAATCACGGCAATGCCGTGCATCTTTATGAGCGTGATTGCTCGCTACAGCGCCGCCACCAAAAGGTGATTGAAGAGGCCCCTGCTCCGGGCATTACCGCCGAAATGCGCGCAGCAATGACCAGCGCTGCGGTGAAGGCTGCTTTGGCGATCAATTATTCCGGCGCGGGCACAATCGAATTCATCGTCGATGCCAGTGAAGGTCTAAAAGCCGACCGTTTCTGGTTCATGGAAATGAACACCCGCCTTCAGGTTGAGCATCCCGTTACGGAAATGATTACCGGACTTGATCTGGTCGAATGGCAATTGCGGGTGGCTGCCGGCGAAAAACTTCCGCTCACGCAAAAGCAAATCGCACTGAATGGTCATGCCGTTGAGGCGCGGCTTTATGCGGAAGACCCTGCCCGCAGCTTTCTTCCGGCAATCGGCACGCTGCACCATCTGGCATTCCCCGACAACGTGACCAATGGTGATATTCGCATCGAGACTGGCGTGCGCGCAGGCGATACGATCTCGCCGTTTTATGACCCGATGATTGCAAAGGTTGTTGTCCACGCAGCCGACCGGACAGCAGCATTGGCAGCCATGGAAAGCGCGCTGGTGCAAACCGAGATTGCAGGCACAACCACCAACCTCGCCTTTCTCGCAGCCCTGATCCGTCATGAAGGTTTCGGCAGCGGTGATGTGGATACCGGCCTTATTGATCGCGATCTTGCCAGCCTCGTGGCGCCATCAGCCACAGCTGCCGGTGCAAAAGAACTGGCAATCATTGCGGCAAGCGGATTACTGGAACAGCCAGCCTCGGATGACCCATGGGCGACCCTGCGCGGATATAGCCATCTCGGTTCCCCCGCCTATCCCGTAACACTCATTGAGGAAGAAAAGCCCGTGCGTTATGGCGTGGCTATACTCAACAATGAGCGCTTCATGCTTTCCGGGCCAGCAGGAAAAATTGAAGTGAAGGTTCGGCGTGATGCAAGCGGCTGGCATGTGACCGGAAAAGGCATCAATCTGCGCGCCAAGACAGCGGTTATACCCAATGGCATCGCCGTGCTTTCTAAAGGGGCGGTTTCAAGCTTTGCCGTCACGGACCCGTTCCTCCTTGCGGAAGCAGCGGGCAATGCCGCAGACCGTCTCAGTGCCCCCATGCCCGGCCTGGTAAAGTCAGTGCGCGTTTCAGCAGGCGATATGGTCAAAAAGGGTCAAATATTGCTGGTGCTCGAAGCGATGAAGATGGAACACACTATCACCGCGCCGCATGACGGCAAAATTGCCGAAATCGTAACGGAAAGCTCGCAAGTCAAAGAAAAATCATCGCTGGTGCGATTTGAGACGAATGAATAGCCGCCTCGGGAGGCAGCGCCGGAGTCAAACCTATCCGGACTGTTTTGGCAGGTTGGCAATAGCGGTTTCTACAGCCGCAATGTTGAGCTCAAGTGTGGCAATCTTCTGCAAAGTATTGTTGTCAGGAAAAGATTTTGATTTGGCACACATCGTTATGAGTTGTGTTTGAGCGTCAATTAAACTTGATAACAACCTCTCCAAATCGTCCAGCATATGTTTTCCGTCTTCATTATCAATAGCGCACACGCGCAGGTTGTAGCGCTTCACCGCATCTTCAATACGCGAAAAGCTTGAAAATTGTCAAAGCACTATGTCGGAAATATACCATTTATTTTACCAGTCGAACAAAATATTCGACCGAACCAAGCGCCTGCTAATTAATTTTGATTATTTTCCACAAAAATCGTCAATAAACGGCATTTGATTAAAGTTTTATACTTTTATTGCTTTATCAAACGAAGTCAGTGAGTGGTCATCCATTCGCGCGCTTCACGAAGAGCAACGGCGATATCAGCCTTTGGCATTTTTGCCCCGATCTCAGCGCGCAGCTTGGCGGCACGATCACAACCTTTGATTGCAGCGATATTGAACCATTTATGGGCAGCCACAAGATCGACGGAACAGTCGCGACCGGTCGCATACATGATGCCCATTTCAAAAAGAATATCTGTCTGAGCCGCACCAGCAATGTGGCCATTTTCCAGATTTTGAAGATCAAAGCGTGCCATTTTACCAAACCCCTGTTGAACCTATTTCGTATGCGTCAAACGAAAGCCCTGTCAGACTTCTGAGAACCGCCTGTTTGTTTTTGGCGTGCTCTTTTGATGCTTCCGATAATGAAGGAGAGGCTTGAAATTGCTGTTAAAGGGCATGATTAACCGGGATCAAACAAAACAAAAACAATTGGTAAACTTCGGATTTCGTTAAATATAATGCTCCAGGCAATACGGGCGTTTGTCAAAAATTCGCCTAAAATGCGCCAGAGCGATTTCAAGCCTTTGCTAACCACATATCCGATTGGAATATTGAGTTCCGATTTTCGGGGCCCGCCGAAGCCCAAGTCAAACCTTCTTATAAAAGCCATTGCCCCGGAGAAAATTGCCGTTTGGGCATACTTCCCTTCCTTCGCATTTTAAATTACCTTTACGTGCGCGTAAGCACTATTGCGAACAAGCGGAGAGCTGGTTCGCTTCACCGGGAGGATATTATGAAGTTCAAAATTTTACTGGCCTGCGCCAGCTTTGCCCTTATGACTGGATCAGCAATGGCTGAAGAGCCTATCGTTGGTTCCTGGAAGCGCCCTAACGGCACAATTATCCAGTATTCATCCTGCGGCGGGGACAAATATTGCGGTACGGTGATGACCGGCGAATATAAGGGCAAGTCCATCGGCTCCATGGCAGGCAAGGATGGCTCTTACAAAGGCACCGTCAACAAGCTTGATGAGGGCAAGACTTATAATGGCAAGGCCAGCGCCAAAGGCGACACGCTTTCGCTGTCCGGATGCGTGATGGGTGGTCTCATCTGCAAAAGCGAGAGCTTGACGCGTCAGTAATCTGTGGGCCGGGATTGAAAAGGGGCAGGCAAGGTAAAGAACCTGCCTGCCCATTCTTTTAAACCCAGTTCATTGAGAGCAAGGTCCCCGCATTATTCCTTTATGGGTGCGTAAGCTCCATCATGCCAAATATTAATATCGTATTTGGCATCCTTGATATCGCCCTTTTCATCAAAAACGACAGGGCCAATGACGGTATTCACGGGCGTGCCGTCCTTGAGAATTTCCGCGACCTTTGCCGGATCATCGCCGCCTGCACGCTCAATTCCTTGTGCGAAAGTTTCAATAACGGCATAGGAAAACAGCGTAAAGCCATCAGGTACAAAACCGCCAGCCTTGATCTTTTCCACTGCTGCTTTGGCTTCAGGCCGAACTTGCGGATTGGCTGGGAAGGTGAAGATAACCCCTTCAGCTGCAGGACCGGAAACGGCCCAGAAGTCTGGAGATGCGATGGAGTCGCCCATCATCAGCTGAAATTTGAAGTTCTGGTCTGCCGCTTGCCGCAGGATGAGCCCTGCTTCCTGATGATAGCCACCGAAATAAACGAAATCGGCCTTCAAATCCTTCAGCTTGGTAATAAGCGCAGAATAATCCTTTTCACCGGCATTGATGCCGTCATAAAGAATTTCCTTCAGCCCAGCTTCATTCATCTTGCCCTTGACGGCATCCGCAAGACCCTTGCCATAGGCGCCCTTGTCGTGAAGAACCACGACGTTTTTGCCCTTGTACTTCTCGGCAATCCAAGGTCCGACAAATTCGCCCTGCGCATCATCGCGCGTGTAGAGGCGCATGATCGTCGGCCAGCCATTCTTTGCAGCGGCGTCGGTCAATTCCGGATTTGACGAAGCGGGCGTCATCATCAATACGCCAGCTTCAGCATAGACCGAAGAAGCCGGAATGCTCGAACCCGAGCAAGCATGACCATCGACGAACTTGATACCGGCAGCGACAATGCGGTTGGCGATGGAAACGGCCTGCTTTGGATCGCAAACGTCATCCTCCATGACGAGCTTGATCTTGCGGCCCATAATGCCGCCCTTTTCATTGATCGCGTCGGCAGCGGCCTGAGCACCCTGTTTGAACTGATCGCCAATATTGGCAAGTTGGCCGGTCATCGGGCCGGCCACCGCAATCTCGATATCTTCGGCCATAGCCGATGAGGCGCCGAAAGCAGCGGTAATCAGACCCGCATAGAGAATTTTCTTGAAAGGCATGGTTCCCCCTTTTTCTAAAGAAAAGCGGTTGGAGCCTACATGCAATTAGAATGTGCGCCAGCAAAATTTACAGATCATGGTTGAAATGAACCGATGCAGGGCTGGCTGCCGTTCCGATATCGATCGATCAGCGTCTATAAAGCAACCGCTTTATAAGCATTTGCGCATCAAACGCTTTCATCCAGCATCTGAAATGCCAAATTCATTAAAGTGGCAGTCTTAGACTAAGGTATAATTGCGCGCGAAATCCAAGTGAAGTATAGATTGGCTACATTTTAAATGTTGCTGTTTTAGTATCAATTATAAAGATTGTTTTATTCTGCGATCGATATCTACGAGGCCATAATTTTTACGCGCATCCTCCCAGCGCGTAATTGTTAAAAGTTTCAGGGTGGCTGTGCAGCGATATTTCAAACATCGCTAGCGCTGATGGCTTCATCCGGATGTATTTTATTCGGTTGACCGAAGCAGAACCAAGGGTCTGAGCCAGTATTGCTGGTTACAGGCAAAAATTATAGGAATGCAAAGCAGTCATGGATACCCTCCATGACTGCTTTTTATTGCCTGGCATTATTGGCCGCGGACTTATTGACCGCCCGGCCGTAGATTTATTGACTCGGCTACTGCTGCCAGCTTTGCGCAGCCTCACGAGTTGATCTCGGACTTACCTGCCAACCAGATTATGGCTAATGCTACCAGTCTGGCACAGCTATCAGCTTTGCCGCAGACTTATCGCCCGGCTATAGCCTTATCAGCTCTGCTACGGCCACCCGCTTGGCGTACCCCACCGTCTGACTGCGGGCTCGTTGCATCGGCTTTACGGTCGGCGCAGAATTAATAGGTTCTCTGCCCAAGAGAACCTATTTTGTGCCTCCTTGGCCACGGCAAGCTACTGCTACTTTTTGCTATCGTCAGCGATTAGCGGGCTGTTTGACCGAACAGAATCTTTTGAGCTTCCTTATCGTCCGCGAGATTACGGCGCTCTTCCTTACCAACGGCTACGCCACGCTCGACCGCCGGACGCGCGCGGATCGCTTCAAACCAGCGCTTCAGATTAGGGAAATCATTGAGATCCTGGCCCTGGTTGGCGTGAGAAATTGTCCAGCCATAGGAGGCGATATCAGCAATGGAGTATTCGCCTGCAAGAAAATCCCTGCCTTCAAGGCGGCGATTCATCACTCCATAAAGTCGATTGACCTCGTTCGTGTAGCGATTAATGCCATACTCGATCTTTTCGGGCGCATAATTACGGAAATGATGTGCCTGACCTGCCATGGGACCGAGTCCGCCGACCTGCCAGAATAACCACTCTTCAACAGCGACCCGCTTACGTTCGTCCTGCGGATAGAGCTTGCCAAACTTCCGGCCAAGATATTGCAGGATCGCTCCAGATTCAAAAATGGAGATCGGCTGACCGTCAGGCCCTTCCGGATCGACAATGGCGGGCATGCGATTATTGGGAGCGATTTTCAGAAATGACGGCTCGAACTGATCGCCCTTGCCAATATTCACCAGCTTCACGTCGTAAGGAACACCAAGCTCTTCAAGCATGATGGAAATTTTCCATCCATTGGGTGTGGGCCAGTAGTAAAGCTCGATCGGCTTGGTTTGGCTTGTCATATCCGTCTCCATGAGTGGGTCGATTGGATTTTAAACATAGGCAGCCATTGTCCTTTCACAAGGGGCTCGCATAGCGCTTGTTGAACAGTTGATGAACAACAAGATCAGCACCAGTTCAGCTAATCCGGAGCAAAGTCGTTCTCAGACATTACTAGCCAAGCCGCTTTCGGGGAAACGACCATGTTAAATACAACTGCCAATTACTCGCTGCTGTTTTTAAGGGCATTGATATTTTCAGCCATTCTTGTCGGTCCTGTCATTGCTTTTGCCGCAAGCTATGAAAGCCGGTCGCCCTCAAATGGTGGGATAGGTTTGGTTTTGCTGGTCAGCCTGCAAAGAGTTTAAGCTGACCGCTTTTCAAATGTCGCACTGAATCACTATATTGGGTGATGGACAAACGAATCGGAACCAGGAAAACAGCCTCCATCAGCATGCCAGCCCATGTTGAGGCAGAGGAATTTACAGATGCCAAGGCCGCCGTTCAGGCACTCAGCGCGCTTTACGAACGCAATACCCAATTTTTGCGGGATGCTTTCGACAGTGTAGCAAGAGGTGAAGCGGGAGATGCAACGCATTTTCGTGCTTTTTATCCTGAGGTGAGCCTCTCAACATCAAGCTATGCGCAGATCGACTCGCGGCTTGCCTTTGGCCATGTGTCGGCACCTGGGCAATATTCAGCGACGATAACCCGGCCGGATCTTTTCGATAATTATCTCGAAGAACAGATCCGCCTGCTTATCCGCAACCATGGCCGTCCCGTTACCGTACAGGAATCAACAACACCGATTCCTATTCACTTCGCATTTCTGGAAGGCACACATGTCGACTCCTCGGTCGCCGACGCTTTTCTATTGCCGTTGCGTGATCTGTTCGATGTGCCGGATTTGGCTGCGACCGACGACCGGATCGTCAATGGCGAATACGAAACCGATGATCTCGATAGTATCATGCCGCTTTCGCCATTTACCGCGCAGCGCGTAGACTATTCATTACATCGCTTGTCGCACTATACGGCCACGCGCCCGATGCATTTCCAGAACTATGTCCTGTTCACCAATTACCAGTTTTACATTGATGAGTTCTGCGCCTTGTCGCGGGGGCTTATGGCGGCTGGCGGCGGCGGATATGAACGTTTTATCGAGCCGGGCAACCTCATCACAGAAGCGGGCGATGAGGCCCCCACATCCGGCGTACCAATCGGCAGGCTACCGCAAATGCCGGCTTATCATCTGGCGCGCGAGGATGGTTCCGGCATTACCATGGTCAATATTGGCGTAGGTCCTTCCAACGCCAAGACCATAACCGACCATATTGCTGTGTTGCGGCCGCATGCCTGGCTTATGCTTGGCCATTGCGCCGGTCTGCGCAATACGCAGGCTTTGGGCGATTATGTGCTTGCCCACGCCTATGTGCGCGAAGATCACGTTCTCGACGATGATCTGCCTGTATGGGTGCCGATCCCTGCTTTGGCTGAGGTGCAGGTTGCGCTGGAACAGGCAGTAGCGGAAGTTACCGGGCTTGAAGGCTATGATCTGAAGCGGATCATGCGCACCGGCACTGTTGCCACAATCGATAACAGAAACTGGGAACTGCGTGACCAGCGCGGCCCGGTAAAGCGGCTTTCGCAATCACGCGCGATAGCGCTCGATATGGAGTCCGCCACAATCGCTGCAAACGGCTTCCGCTTCCGCGTGCCTTATGGAACGCTCCTTTGTGTTTCGGACAAGCCATTGCATGGCGAGTTAAAGCTTCCAGGTATGGCGACTGAATTTTACAAGCGGCAGGTCGCTCAGCATTTGCAGATTGGTATTCGCGCACTGGAAAAACTTGCTGAAATGCCGCCAGAGAAGCTGCACTCGCGAAAATTGCGCAGCTTCTTCGAGATGGCTTTCCAATAGGGATTATTTACGCGGTCCGGTAAGAGCAAAATATGCGCCCTGCGGATCGCGGCCCTCAATGATCCAGGCATCACCCGGAACAGCCATGGGCTCGGTTGTCACCTGGCCGCCTTTCTCCTTGATGCGCGCGACCGCTGCGTCGATATTGTCGACGATGAAGTAGAACCGCCAGAGCTTTACATCGGCGGCGTTGGTGCTGGTCATCATGCCGCCGTACATTTGGCCGTCGACATTGAATATTTGATAGGTACCCATTGGCCCCATATCCATGGCTTCACCCTTGGTCCAGCCAAACAGCGTGGAGTAGAATGTGAAAGCCTTGTCAGCATCGCCCGACACAAGTTCATGCCAGCCAATGGTGCCAGTTGTAAAAGGCGCAGGATAATTATCGGGGGCCTGCTTGGATGGCTTGAATAGCTGGAAGGGAGCGCCCAGCGGGTCGGCGACAACCGCGAATGTCCCCACGCCAGGAATCTCCATAATATCGGTGTGAACTTTGCCGCCGGCCTCCTTCACACGCTCCACATAGTCAGCCACGTCATCAACCATGATGTAACCTGACCACATGGGCGGAACGCCCTCCACCTTCGCATCCTTTGCCGACATCAGTCCCGCTACGGGAGCCTTGTCGACGGTCAGCAATGTATATTTCACAGGAGAGTTAGCAGAATCCTCCGCCCCCCACCCTACGACATGGGTATAAAAAGCTTCGGCAGCCTGCGTATCGCTCGTCAGCAATTCGTACCAGATAAAGTTTCCGCTCATGATAATTCCTCCCACCACGATCTGTATCTGAATGTTGACAAATATGTTGATATCAACATAAATAAATCATGTCAAAGACGATCTCTGTTACTTTCGAAACCACTATTCACGTTCGCGATCACTGCATGTGCCTGACCGTTCAGCGGGCCGCTCGCTCTTTGGCGCGAATGTTCGATGAAGCGCTTCGCCCCCACGAGCTGACCAACGGCCAATTTTCCTTGCTGATGTCATTGAACCGGCCAGAGCCGCCAAATCTCAGTTCTGTTGCTTCTTTGCTTGCCATGGACCGCACGACACTTACTGCCGCGCTAAAGCCAATGGAAAGACGTGGTCTGATCACGACCATGGTCGACCCAAGCGACAAGCGGAGCCGCCTCCTGACTTTGACGGATAAGGGATTGCATCTGCTCGCTGCCGTGATGCCCATATGGGTGAGTACGCATGGCGAACTTGAACAGGTCTTGACGCCTGGCGAACAAGGGCGATTGCTCAACGATCTGAGGAAGTTGCTTTAGAGAAGAATGCGGGACTAGCTCTGCTCCAGCACATTTATGATCGCGCCGGATGGATCGCGAACATAGAAGCGGCGAACACCCCATGGTTCGTCAGTTATCTGGTAAACGATCTCATGACCGGCAGCTTTGACGAGATCGTAGATCTTGTCCACATTGTCGACTTCTATTGATATCCGGGGGACGATCGTGCCGGAGCCGCCTTGGCTCGCCACGCTCAATTGAGGCTTTGTTCCTTCCGGCGAGGCAAAAGTCAAAATCCAACCATGATCCATGACAACTTGCAGATCGAACAAAGTTTCGTAGAACGAGCGCAAGGCCTGCGGGTCTTCCGCAGGCAGGTTTGCAACAATACGTTTTACAGCCATGGCAATTCTCCATCATCGCAAGACCTAATGGATAGGTTTGCTGAGCGAAAGTCCAACCACAAGTTGCTTAGAAATAGTTCCAATGATGCTATATTTGGAAGCGGAGTGAGGGGCGGATTTCCGCCCACTCCTCTATATCTTACTATTTGAAATGGACCCGGATGCTGAGCCACCAGCTAGTCCGGGTCTTTTTCACAGTAAGAGTAACGCTAAACGGCATGTACCGCATAGTTTACCTCCAGTTTTAACGGCAAGGCTGATGCCCAGTCGGGAAGCCCATCTTCCCGATGGGCCGGTTCGCTCGGCCACACTGCTTCTGCCTCAAAACTACCCGATATTTGGCTGGAAACCCGATGGAGGACAACGAACGCACAGTTGTATAATTTGTGCCGTCAGCAGTGCTCAGGTTGTTATTATCAAACGAAAATCGCATCTTGATTGCGTCGCAATTGCCGGGTTAATGCGGAATGATGATGACGAAGAACAAGCAATCCTGGATCAAGCTCGCAGCCGTATTGATACCGGTTCTGTTTTCCATACCTCTGGTGCTTGGTTTTTTCGGTGCTGCACATCCAGCGCTCGATTCTTTTTCGCATTTTCGTATGCATCTTGCCGTGCTCATGGCTCTGTCTGCATTGCCAGCGCTGTTTCTTCGTCTTTGGCGCGAAGGAATAATGGCAATCGTTTTAAGCATGACTGCCCTGGCTACGGTACTGACACCGCCGACCGCCCCCGGCGCAGAGGCTGCGCCCACGAGCCTGGCGCAGTACAAGCTGCTGCAACTGAATCTGCGCTATGACAATGAGCAGCAGGCGGAGGTTTTCCGGTTGATCGGTAGAGAGTCGCCCGATGTCATTGCCTTGCAGGAGGTTTCCGACAATTGGCGCCCCCGACTTAAAGCCATAGAAGCGCGTTATCCTTATACGTTTTACTGCTCTAATCGCAGCCCAATAGGAGGCGCAGCGATCCTTTCGCGGCGTCCCTTCGCATTGGGCTCAACTCCGATCTGTATTGATAGTCTCGTCGCTATTGCGAGGATCGACTTTGGCGGACGCAGCGCCATAATTGCATCGTTGCATCTGGATTGGCCATGGCCTTTCGCGCAGGACTGGAATGTCGAGGAAATCCGGCCCTATTTCGAAAAACTCGAAGGACCGTTGATTGTTTCAGGTGATTTTAATGCTGTACCATGGAGCCAAACGCTAAAAAACATCACACAATATAGCAAGACACGCATTGCAGAGGGCTTGCGCCCAAGCTGGCTGGTCAACGGAACCCTGGCGCGCGCGGCCAAATGGATTGGCCTGCCGCTGGACCACATACTGGTCTCAGACAGGATTGTCTCGACACAGGTCGAAACTCTTGAGCCTGTAGGCTCGGACCACCTGCCGCTTCTGCTGCGCTTTTCAATTGCCGGTGTCGATGACGGCAACGAGCCAGAGCAGCAGACAGTGATGCTTGAAAAGTCTGAGTAGCGGCTTTCAGCATCACCGTAGCGCGTCGTTGCAGTTCTACATATTGGTGTAGACGGGACCCTCGCCACCCTGCGGCGGTACCCAATTGATATTCTGGTTCGGGTCCTTGATATCGCAAGTTTTACAGTGAACGCAGTTCTGCGCATTGATCACGAATTTCGGGCCGGTTGGTTCCTCAACCCACTCATAAACACCAGCCGGACAATAGCGTGTTGATGGTCCGGCATAAATATCGTGCTCGGAAGTCTTTTGAAGCGCCATGTTCTTGACGATCAGATGGGCTGGTTCGTTTTCTTCATGATTTGTATTGGAGAGGAATACTGAGGAAAGACGATCAAAAGTCAGGACGCCATCTGGTTTCGGATAGGCAATCGGCTTGTAATTTGCCGCTGGCTCCAGCGATGCCGCATCATTCTTGCCGTGTTTCCAGGTACCAAAAGGCGACCAGCCGCCAAAAATTGTATTGAGCCACATATCGAGACCACCGAGGGCGACGCCGCCAATGGTGCCAAGCTTTGACCACATCGGCTTGACGTTGCGGACACACTTGAGGTCCTTGCCGATTTCGCTGGTGCGCCAGGCATTTTCGTAAGTAATCAGTTCATCATTGGCCCGGCCTGTCGCCAATGCTTCTGCAACATGTTCTGCGGCAAGCATGCCTGATAGCATTGCATTATGCGAACCCTTGATACGCGGAACATTGACGAACCCGGCGGAGCAACCAAGCAGCACACCGCCCGGGAAAGATAGCTTCGGTACAGATTGCCAGCCGCCTTCGGTAATCGCACGCGCACCATAGCCAAGACGTTTTCCACCTTCGAAAATACCACGAATGGCTGGGTGGGTTTTGAAACGCTGAAATTCTTCGAATGGCGACAGATAGGGGTTCTTGTAATTGAGATGCATGACAAACCCGACCGCGACCGTGTTGTCCTCCAAATGATAGAGGAACGATCCGCCACCTGTTTTCATGTCAAGCGGCCAGCCGAATGAATGTTGCACAAGTCCAAGTTTGTGCTTTGCAGGATCAATCTGCCAGAGTTCCTTCAAGCCGATACCGTATTTGGCTGGCTCCTTGCCCTCATCGAGCTTGAACTGGTTGATAAGCTGCTTGGCAAGAGAGCCGCGCGCGCCTTCAGCAATAAGCGTGTACTTGCCCAGCAGTTCCATGCCGCGCGTATAGGCTGGGCCGTGCGAACCGTCTTTTTCAATACCCATATCGCCCGTCGCAACGCCAATGACAGCACCGCTATCATTGTAGAGCACTTCGGTTGCGGCAAAGCCCGGGTAAATTTCGACGCCGAGCTCCTCGGCCTTTGTGCCAAGCCAACGGCACACATTGCCCAGTGAAACAATGAAATTGCCATGATTGTTCATCAGCGGCGGCATGGCGAAATTCGGTAAACGCACAGAGCCCGCTGGTCCGAGCACAAGAAAATGATCCGCGGTCACAGGCGTCTTGAAGGGATGCCCCTCCTCTTCGCGCCAACCCGGCAAGAGCTTATCGACACCGATCGGATCAACGACAGCACCGGAAAGGATGTGTGCGCCCACCTCGCCGCCCTTTTCAAGGACGACAACTGAAAGCTCGGGGTTGATTTGCTTGAGCCTGATGGCAGCAGAAAGGCCGGAAGGCCCGCCGCCGACGATCACGACATCAAACTCCATGCTCTCGCGCTCTGGAAGTTCAATTGTCTCGCTCATGCATTCCTCCTGCAGTAAATTCCCTTATGCGCCGGTGGCGCGTCGTTTTTTTGATTTGTAGCGCAACAATAACTGTTTGCCACAATGAGTCGCGCCTATCAGATGCGGCCAATTGCCCTCATTCCACGACTAGCCGGCATATTTTTATACTTACTTTAACGTAAACGTCAATATATCTGCAGAAGAGGTCGCTCGCTAGTTCCTTACAGCTGTTGCGCCCCCGCTCTTTTCCGTCATAATCCTGCAATCAAATTGCCGACCACGTTGAACGCAACCGCTTGGGAGGGCCGGATGAGGTGGATGAGTCTGCGCTGGCCTTTAAGCCTGATAACCGGGTGCGTTCTGTTTTTCGCGAGCATCGCAGCCCAAGCTGAATCTGGAAAATTATGGAGTGCAGGCCGCTATACTTTTTCCGATGAAATGGGAGGCTTTACGATTATCGGCGTAAGCGGAAAAGGCACAAGGCAAGACCCGATTATCCTGACCGAAGAGTTCCATTCGACAACGCCCGCAGTCCTGATCATTCGAACCGAACAGACCAATCTTAAAGATCCTGCCGAAGATATCGGCATCCTGTTTCACGTGCGTGTCGAAGTAACCAATGGCAGTGGTCACCCTTGGGTAGAATTTGGCTTCGAGTTGCAGGAGCAATTGAATGTGCCAAGCGACTATGGCGATGGGCTGTCCTTCTATCAGCCGGGCGACAAGAAGGACGCTATCGACTCATATGGCTATGCAAGTTTCAGCGATGATTTCGAGCCCTATGACCGGATGATATTCCGCGATGGAAAGATTGATCCCGGCGAGAATGCCAGCTTTGGCTTTCCGATAGCCGACTTTACGCCCAAACGTACATTTTATCTTGTGCAGGACCCACGCATTCCCTCCTCTTAAACGTCTTGAGCTTGCAATGCACACTGCAATTTGCGACTTCAAGGATGAGAAGGATTATCCATTGTCGACGTTAAGCGAAATCTTGCACTTTTATGCCGAGGCGGGAGTCGATACTCCGCTGGTCGACACGCCTGTCGACAGGTTTTCGCAGGTTGATACCAAGCGGGCACAGCCTCAGCAGGCTCCTGTTGCCACTCGCTCAAATGCGCCCTCACCCGCCGGCTTAAAACCGCCCATCGATGCAAGCGCCTCCGCACCATCAACGCTCAGCAAGGCATCCGTGCCCGATGATGCCAAGATTGCCATGGCCCGGCAGATGGCGGCGAACGCGACGACATTGGAGGAACTGCGCGAACAGCTGGCAGCATTTGATGGTTGTAATCTTAAATTTACAGCAAAGAATCTGGTCTTTGCCGATGGCAATCCGCAAGCGGCGATCATGTTTGTCGGTGAAGCGCCGGGCCGCGAGGAAGATCTGGAGGGCATACCCTTCATTGGCCGCTCAGGCCAGTTGCTCGACCGCATGTTGGCTGCAATCGGTCTCGACAGGCAAAGCGTATATATCGCCAATACAATTCCATGGCGTCCGCCCGGAAACAGAACGCCAACGCCTTTGGAAACTGAAATTTGCCGCCCCTTTTTCGAGCGGCAAATCGAGCTGGCAAATCCGAAATTACTTGTGGCGCTCGGTGGTCCTGCGGCAAAGGCATTGACCAATGCTCCTGAGGGCATTTTACGCCTTCGTGGAAATTGGAAAACCCATTTGACAGGGTCAGGAAATCAAATTCCCGTCATGCCAACGCTCCACCCGGCCTATCTGCTGCGCAATTCAGCGCAGAAAAAGTTTGCTTGGCGGGATTTCCTCAGCGTCAAATTACGGCTACGTGCCCTTACCGATTAAAACCTGCCGCAAAACCGGAGATGCAGTGTCGTAATTTCCGGCGCGCCAAGCTGTGCTGCGCGATAAGGTTCATTGTAATCAGGATAACATCATGTTTCGCCAGCTCTTGCCCATCACGGCATTATTGACCAGCACGTTCTTGATGCTGACAGCAGGAGGGCTGGCAGGCATTCTTCTGCCGCTGCGTGCCGGCATGGAGGGCTGGTCGCCCACGACAATCGGTTGGATGGGTACGGGCTATGCGCTTGCCTTCACCGGTGGGTGTATCGTTGTGCCGCGCCTTGTGCGGCGCGTCGGCCATGTCAGGGTTTTTGCGGTACTATTGACGTTGCTGGGCATGTCTATGCTGATGCATGGGCTGATCATGGACCCATGGGCCTGGACATTATTTCGGGCACTGGCTGGTTTTTCGCTGGCCGGAAGCTACATGGTCATCGAAAGCTGGCTCAATGAGCGCGTGACAAACGCCACACGCGGCATGGTTTTTTCCATCTATATGATCGTATCCATGCTGGGGTTGCTGGTGGGTCAATATATCCTGCCCTTCGGAAATCCCGCTACCCATGTGCTTTTTATGGTCGGTGCGCTGATCTACGCTGCCGCGCTTGTCCCCACGGGCCTATCCAATGCACAGTCCCCTCGTCCACTAACGCAAGTTTCGCTTGATCTGCCCGGTCTTTACCGAAAATCTCCGGCTGCCATGGTCGGCTCCTTGCTTGCTGGCATCATTGCCGGGGCTTGGAACTTTCTTTCGGCGGTCTATGGCCGGGATATCGGCCTTTCCACATTCGGCATAGCAACCATGATCGCAAGTTCGATGATCGGTGGCGCATTGTTCCAATATCCGATTGGCCGGATATCTGACTTCGTTGACCGGCGTTATGTCATGGTTGTGGCGGGAATTGGCGGCGTGCTGATCTCAATTACGATGATCCTTGTCCAACCCAACACCCCATGGGTGATCTACACGCTGATGTTTGCATTCGGGACCGTGCTGTTTCCGATCTATTCGCTCAACGTCGCCCATGCCAATGACTTTGCCGAGCCGAGCGAATTCGTAAAGATTTCGAGCGGACTGCTGATCGTTTATGGCATTGGCAGCATGATCGGCCCGCAAATTGCCGGCCGCCTTATGGATATGAACGGTCCATCCGGCTTCTTCGTCACCATGGCAATCACCTATGCTGCCTATGGCGGCTATGCGTTCTGGCGCAGTTTGCGCCGTGCTCCGCAAGCTCCTTCCGAGCGCCCGGACTTTGCCATAGGCGCCCATGACAGACCGCAAACGCCAGAAACATTCAACCTTCATCCACTTAGTGAAGGCGTTCCTGACGAATGACACTCAACCCTGTGGCGTCGATGCCTTTTTGGCCCGGGCGCGCGCAAGCCCAAGACGATGCTCGCGGTAGATGATGAAAATACCAGCGCCGATGACGATCGTTGCGCCGATGATCATTTCCCAAGTGGGAATATCGCCGAACAGAAGATATCCAATGGCAAGGCCGAGCAGCATTGATGTATATTCGAACGGCGCAATGGCCGACATATCCGCATGGCGGTAGCTCTCGGTCAATAGGATCTGCGCAACGCCACCGGCAATTCCCGCCATGATAAGATAAGTTGCCTGCAAGCCAGTAGGCCACACCCAGCCGAATGGAAAGCTAACCAAAGCAATCAGGCTCGAAGCGATTGAAAAATAGACAACAATGGTTGGCGTTCGCTCTGTCTGTACCAGCTTTCGCACCAGCAACATGGCGATAGCCGCGAGCCCCGCCCCACCCAAAGTTGCCAAGGCACCTATGGCTTGATCCCCGCCAAACTCGCTTTCCCCGGTAAAGAACGACATGCGCGGCCAAAGAATAATGAGTACGCCAATGAGACCGACACCAACCGCCGACCAGCGATAAAGGCGCACTGTTTCTTTCAAAAAGATCGCGCTGCACACGACTGTCAGAAGCGGCGTCGCGTAGCTGATGGCAATTGCTTCCGGCAGGGGCAATTTTGTCAGACCGTAAAAGCTCAAACTCATGGCACTCACGCCGACAAAGCCACGCCAAAAATGGCTGAAAGGCTCTTTGGTTTTGAATGCCACAGCAAGTTGCCCCTGCCAGGCGATGAAGGCGATGACCGGAAAGATTGCAAAGAAGGAGCGAAAGAAGACAAGCTGCCCCGCGGGAATACCATCGGAGGCTTTAAGAAGGCTCGACATGCACACGAAGACGCATACTGATGCGATCTTCAGGCCGATTCCGAGCATGACATTCATTGTGCGAACGGTGTTCGCATTGAGCGGTTCACCTTCTTTAGGGTGAACTATCGTGGACACAGTGGAATAATCCTTGGGAGCTGGAGCATTTGTAGCGAGGGTATGGAAATTTAACTGATATATCTTTAGGACGGTTTCCAAGGCGGCGCCAGACAAAAACCAATCACGTTGCGTTTTTGCGCCATATATCGGGTGAACATCCGCATTTGTTGTGCGCGATGCAAAACACGGTTAGGGTCCGCCGCAATGAAACGGTCTGTTTCTTCATTGAAGCCCCAGTGCCGTTCCATCTTTTTATTATACGCAACTCCGGACGGAAAACCGGTTCCCACTTTTCCTGGAATTGCTTTTGAAGGACAGTTATCTATGCGTACCGATACCGGCCAGGTTTTTCATCTGGAAGACTATAAGCCAACCGATTTTCTTATCCCCGAGACACATCTCGATTTTCGTCTGCACCCGGAGCGGACAATCGTTAAGTCCACACTGAAAATCGAGCGCAGGGAAGGCGTCGCACTTGATACGCCGCTCATTTTGGATGGCGACGAGTTGAAGCTCGAATCCATTTGCATCGATGGCGTGGCGTTAGGCGATAATACCTATGTGGTTACACCCGATCGACTGGAAATTCGCGGACTGCCTGAGGCCGAAACTTTTACGCTGGAAATTACAACCGAAATCAACCCAACTGCCAATCGGCAGCTTACCGGGCTTTATCGTTCAAGCAATGTCTACTGCACGCAATGCGAAGCAGAAGGCTTCCGTCGCATTACCTATTATCTGGACCGGCCTGATCTGCTTTCAGTCTACACTGTTCGCGTCGAAGCCGAGACAAGCGCAGCTCCACTGCTGCTGTCCAACGGCAATCCGGGTGAAAAAGGCACGCTTGACGACGGCCGCCATTTCGCCATCTGGCACGATCCGCATCCAAAGCCGGCCTATCTCTTCGCTCTCGTTGCGGGTGACCTTGGCGTTATAACCGATACATTCACCACAGCGTCCGGACGACCAGTCAATCTTGGCATTTATGTTGAGCATGGCAAGGAAAGCCGTGCGCTTTATGCCATGGATGCGCTGAAGCGTTCCATGGCATGGGACGAGGAAAAATTCGGGCGTGAATATGATCTCGACGTATTCAACATTGTTGCCGTTTCGGATTTCAATATGGGCGCAATGGAGAACAAGGGACTTAACGTCTTCAACGATAAATATGTTCTTGCCGAGCCGGACACTGCGACCGACGTCGATTATGCCGGTATTGAAGCTGTCATCGCCCATGAATATTTCCACAATTGGACAGGAAACAGAATCACTTGCCGCGACTGGTTCCAGCTTTGCCTCAAGGAAGGGCTGACCGTCTATCGCGATCATGAATTCTCGGCGGATATGCGCTCGCGCGCCGTTAAACGTATTGCCGAAGTCAAAGGCCTGAAGGCCCATCAGTTTCCCGAAGACGCAGGTCCCCTCGCCCATCCGGTGCGCCCGCGCCAGTTCCGCGAGATCAATAATTTCTACACGTCCACTGTCTATGAAAAAGGCTCGGAAGTCGTACGGATGATCCGTACAATCCTTGGTGCAGAGACTTTCCGTAAAGGCATGGATCTATATTTCGAACGCCATGACGGCGATGCGGCCACCATCGAAGACTTTATCAAGGTATTTGAAGACGCTTCGGGGGAAGATTTGAGCCAGTTCGCGCTCTGGTATGATCAAGCCGGAACACCGAATCTTGCAATCACCTATGATTACGATCAGGCAACCAAGACTTTCGAGATTGAGATAGAACAATCTTTAAAGCCAACACCCGGTCAGCCCTCCAAGAAACCAATGCACATTCCAATCCAATTTGGACTGTTGGGCACCAAGGGCCGCGAGATCCGGCCACGCGCAACAAAGGGCGGATTGGTCAAGGACGATGTTATTCATCTACGCAAGCGCAAAGAGCGCTTTACCTTTTCCGGGATTACAGAGCGTCCTGTTCCCTCGCTGCTGCGCGGTTTTTCTGCACCTGTGACGATGACCAGCGAGCTGACACGTTCTGATCTTGCCTTCCTGGCTCGCAATGACCGCGATGAGGTGACGCGTTGGCAGGCTCTGACGCAACTGCTCAATTCCAAGCTCACCAGCAATTCGAAACGCGTTCGAGGCGGTAAGCCAGCGACTATTGAAAGCTCATCGATCCGGCTTCTGGGGGAACTGGCCTTTAATAATGCCTTGGACGAAGCCTTCCGTGCCCTGTGTCTCAATGTTCCTTCCGAAAGCGATATTGCGCGCGAGCTTGGCGCCAATATTGATCCGGAAGCCATTTTGGGCAGTCGCGATGCACTTATTCTTGCCGTGGCTGAAGCCCATGGGGAGAAGTTTGAACAGCTTTATAATGAGCTGGAACATCACGGCGCGTTCAATCCGGATGCGGCAGGTGCGGGTCGCCGTTCCTTGCGCAATGTCCTGCTGGATTATTTAAGTGTTGCCGATGGTAACCCGAAGCGTGCAGCCAAACAGTTTAAACAAGCAAACAATATGACTGACCGCGCTGCGGCGCTCAACGTTCTCGTCCAGCGCTTTGGCACAAGCACTGCGACCAACGACGCTTTGCAAGCCTTTGAAGCGCGATATGGAAATGATGCGCTGGTGATGGATAAGTGGTTTGTTGTGCAGGCTATGCAACCGGGTGAAAGCGCGCTCGGCAAAGTCAATGAACTGATGAAGCACCAGCTCTTTTCGCTCGACAACCCTAACCGCACACGCTCGCTGATCGGCGCATTTTCGAGCGGTAACCAGACAGGGTTCAACCGTGCAGATGGCAAAGGCTACCAGTTTTTTGCAGAGACAATCCTGACAATCGACAAGAAAAATGCCCAGCTTGCAGCCCGGCTTTTGACTGCGATGCGTTCATGGCGGTCCTTCGAACCGGAACGCCGCGAACACGCTCGGGAAGCCCTCGCCAGCATCGCCTCTGTTGCCGGTCTTTCGACGGATGTGCGCGATATTGTCGAGCGCACGCTGGCCTAAACGGTTGCGAAAAACTTATCCACCGGCCCACCACCTTATTTCCTCCGGACAATCTCCGGAGGGAATTTGAGTCTTATCAAAGGCTTATAAGCTCTTCTTTTGATTGTGATTCCGGCTGCCACAAGTGTTGATAAATATTTAACAAAGGGACTAGACACGCGGAATCAGTTTTGATTCACTACGGGTGCTTCGAATGTGCGGCGTGTCGAAGCAAATCACTGAATATAAAGGCAAATGAGGGGGCCATTCGATGGCAAATGCGGACGCGTATCGCGCGCCGACGGGGAAGAATTATGCCGGAAGCAAGTCTGGGGTGCAGTCCTCGAACAAGCTTTCAGGGCACATAAAACTTCTCGCTGACCCTGCCTATGGTAAGCTCCTTGCAGCTGAGCCCTATCTGCGCCGCGCCATTCCACCACTCATCATTATTTTTCTTGTTGTACTTGCGATCGTCCGTTCCATGTCATTGCTGGCGTGGCGTGACGATGCGGAGCGCACGGCTCGCGCGACATTGTCAATTGCCGCCAGCCATGTCGCCAGTGTCATCGATAACCGGATGAACAAGGGCGAGACGCTCAGCACGGGCGACCTGCAGAATATACTGAGCGATATGCGTACCAACGACCTTATCCCGGATGGAATGTGGTTTGCCATCGCGACGCCGGAAGCCAATATCGTTGCCGCTTCGGACGGCGGCGACCACTGGCGTAACAGGAACCTTGAAACATTCATAACAGAAGGGCAGCCGCTCTTCCTCTTTGGGGCAAGAGCGGGCGTCATGCCGGTGAAGGTTGAAGGCACGCCCTCCCTCGCCGCCTTTTCCCGCTCCGGAAACAATGCCTATTCAGTTTTGGCTGCGCATCCTGTTGAAGCGATTTTCGCCGAATGGCGCAGCACTGTTTCCATGAATGTCACCATGTTTGCAGGCACGGCAACCATCATGCTGATCGTGCTCTACGCATATTTCAGCCAATCGGCACGGGCACAGGACGCCGACGCGCTTTATCAACACGCGCAAGCGCGGGTCGACACGGCGCTTGCACGCGGACGCAGCGGCTTGTGGGACTGGGATATGGCGCGAGGGCGCGTGTACTGGTCGCGCTCCATGTATGAGATGCTGGGCTATGAGGCCTATGATTCCATTCTGTCGCTCGGAGACATTTCGGCAATCATTCACCCGGACGATGACAAGCTCTACAGCGTCGCGGCACAGGTTGCAGCGGCGGAAATTACCCAGATGGACCGGGTTTTCCGCATGCGGCATGCAGAGGGTCACTGGGTCTGGATGCGCGTTCGCGCTCAGGTTGCCGACACTGACAATCTCGGTGATCTTCATCTGGTGGGCGTAGCTGTCGATGTCAGCGAACAGCACCGCTTTGTTCAGGCAACTGCCCAAGCGGATCAACGCATTCGCGAAGCAATTGAAAGCATCTCCGAAACCTTCGTGCTGTGGGATGCCGAAAACCGGCTTGTCATGTCGAACGGCAAGTTCAATGAATATTCAGGTCTCGCCAATGAATGCCTCTTGCCTGGTATCAGCCGAGAGGAACTGGAACCCCGTATTCGCGCCGTCGCATCTGAAAAGCGTATGGCGAATGAACATGGCCGTAATGGCGCGCTTACCTATGAGCGGCAACTTGCGGATGGGCGCTGGCTGCAGGTCAATGAGCGCCGCACGCAGGATGGGGGACTGGTTTCCGTCGGCACCGATATTACTCAGCTGAAGGTCCATGAAGAGCGCTTGATCGACAGCGAACGACGTTTGATGGCCACGATCCACGATTTAAGCCTTGCGCGTAAATCGGAAGTGGAACGCACGCTGGAACTGACCGAACTCAACAGCAAATATGCCGTGGAGAAGGAACGGGCCGAGGCTGCCAACCGCGCGAAATCCGAATTTCTCGCCAATATGTCTCACGAACTTCGCACCCCGCT
This sequence comes from Phyllobacterium sp. GQ127, assembly GCF_059758635.1. Classification (NCBI taxonomy): domain Bacteria; kingdom Pseudomonadati; phylum Pseudomonadota; class Alphaproteobacteria; order Hyphomicrobiales; family Phyllobacteriaceae; genus Phyllobacterium; species Phyllobacterium sp. GQ127. The sequence continues at coordinate 9,963 of NZ_JCAXDZ010000001.1, read as the reverse complement.
GAATGCCATTATCGGTTTCTCCGAAATCATGCATACGGGAACATTTGGAGCGCTGGGATCAGACCGCTATGTCGAATATGTTCAGGATATCCACACCAGCGGCAATTATCTGCTGAACGTCATCAACGATATTCTGGATATGTCGAAGATCGAAGCCGGGCACTTTACACTCGACCGTGAGGAAATCGATCTCTGCCCGCTTATCCGCGAGACGGTACGCGTTGTTTCACTGCAAGCGCAGGCAAAAAATGTGAAGGTGGAGACACGCATCGACGAATGCGTCACACTTGATGCTGACCGCCGCGCCATCAAGCAAATCCTGATCAACCTGCTCTCCAATGCGGTGAAATTCACCAGCACGGGCGGGCGCATCTCCGTGCGCGCCCGCAAGGTTTCCGGGGCACTGGTTTTAACCATTGAGGATACAGGTTGCGGTATTCCGAAATCCGCCATGAAGAAGATCGGCCAGCCGTTCGAGCAGGTGGAAAACCAATTCACCAAATCCCATGCAGGCTCTGGACTCGGCCTCGCCATTTCGCGCTCGCTGACACAGTTGCATGGCGGCGCGCTGAAAATCCGCTCACAGGAAGGCGTCGGAACAATTGTGTCCGTGCGTATACCAACGCGTAATATTGCCGAGGCAGCGTAAGACGAAGACGCTAAACCTGCCTGGATCGCTTACGCGCTTCACCCATAATGCCGTCAAAAATCTTCCGCACCGATTTTGCACTGTCTTGCAACTGGCTTTCCAAGCGCTGCAAATCCGGTAGATCGCAGGATCGGCAAAGCTGCTCCACCAGTCCTGGCGGAAAGTCTTCACGCTTCACATCACCATTCAGGCAAAGGCGAATGAGCTGGGTCACACCCGTATAGAGATTTGCCGCTTCAATCAGGTTGTCGACAGTTGCAGGCTCAGCCAAAGCCGGGCTGATCTTACCCAGCACCTCCGCAGTCGACTGCGCGATGACCGGGCCTTTTACATTGCCGGTCAGTACAGCAAATTGCGCGATAAATTCCAGATCGATAATGCCACCTCGAACCAGCTTCAAATCCCAGTCGTCACGGGGCGGCTTTTCTGCTTCGATCATGGCCCGCATCTCGGCAACATCCTTGGCGATTTTGGAGCTATCGCGGGGAAGTGCCAAAATTTCTGAAATGTCTTTTTCGATCTCGGTGAAAAAAGTGGGATCACCAGCAACAGGGCGCGCTCGGCTAAGAGCCATATGTTCCCAGGTCCATGCTTCGGTCCGCTGATATTTGCGGAACGAGTCTATGTGAGTGGCAACGGGGCCCTTATTGCCAGACGGTCGCAGGCGGAAATCAACTTCGTAAAGAACGCCCTCGGCCGTTGGAGCAGATAATGCGGCAATCAAACGTTGCGTCAGCCGCATGTAATATTGCGAAGATGCCAGGGGCTTTGCACCATCTGATTCATCGGCATCCACATCATGATCGTAAAGCAGAATGAGATCTATATCCGAGCCTGCGGTCAATTCGCGGCTGCCAAGCTTGCCCATGCCCAGAATGGCGATGCGTCCGCCGCCGATCTCGCCATGTTTGCTTTTGAACTCGTCAATCACGGCGTGGAGCGCGCTATCAATAACCAGATCAGCCAGATCGGAAAAAGCTTTGCCCGCACGTGCGCCGTCGATGGCACCAGTGAGCAATCTTATTCCGATCAGAAAACGATGTTCTGCTGCAAAGATGCGCAGCCTGTCCAGTACATCCTCATAGACCTTTGAAGGGCCGAGAAAACTCGTCAATCGTTCCGCAAGATAGGCTCGCGTCGGAACATCGGCAAAAATCGCGGGATCAAGCATGCCGTCGAAAATATGCGGCTTACGCGTGATGATATCCGCCAGCCGGGGTGCAGCGCCCATGATCAGAACCAGCAGATCGAGCAAGCGCGGATTGGATTGAAGCAGGCTGAAGAGCTGGATGCCGGCTGGCAACCCCTTGATCATTTCGTCAAAACGCATCAGCGCTTCGTCAGCACGGCTCGTTGCCCCAAATGCCTTGAGCAAGACCGGTGTCAGCTCGGTCAGCCTCTCCCGTGACTCTGCTGACTGCGTGGCACGATAGCGCCCGAAATGCCATGTGCGGATAACACGGCAAATATCGCTTGGCCGCTCAAAGCCGAAATTGGCCAAGGTTTCCAGAGTGTCTGGATCGTCGACATCACCGGTAAACACAAGATTTCCGGCCTCCCCGGCCAAATCCTGCGCCTGCTCAAACAAAGCTGCATAATGCGTTTCGACAGTTTTCAGAGTTTTTCGAAAGTCTTCAGTAAATGTGTCCGTATCCCGGTAGCCCATCATATAGGCGACGCGCCGGAAGTTTTCGTCATCTTCGGGCAATATATGCGTCTGTTCGTCGGCGATCATTTGGATGCGATGCTCGACATCGCGAAGGAAGCCATATTTCTGTGCCAGCGTGTCGCGTGCTTCAGCATTGATCCAGCCCAAGCCCTGCAATGCGCCAAGCATAGCCACAGTGCTCGAGCCTCGAAGCTGAGGAAATCGCCCGCCCGCAATTAATTGTTGGGTTTGCACGAAAAACTCGATCTCACGTATACCGCCGCGACCAAGCTTCACATTGTGACCGCGCACCGCGACTTCGCCATGACCCTTATGGGCATGGATCTGCCGTTTGATAGAATGAACATCGGCAATGGCAGCGTAATCGAGATATTTGCGCCAGACATAAGGAGCAAGTTCCGCCAGGACCTGCTTGCCAGCCTCAATATCTCCGGCCACAGGGCGCGCTTTGATCATGGCGGCTCGTTCCCAATTCTGGCCCCGCCCCTCATAATAATTCAGCGCTGCACCAACAGGGATAGCCAGCGGCGTTGAACCTGGATCGGGTCGCAGCCGCAAATCGGTGCGGAAGACATAGCCGTCTGCAGTGCGATCCTGCAGGATCCGCACCAGCCGCCGCGTCAAGCGTGAGAAAGTTTCGACACATTCATAAGGGTCGGTAATTGCGGGGCTTTGCTCGTCGATGAAAACGATCAGATCAATGTCAGACGAATAATTCAGCTCGAATGCGCCAAATTTGCCCATAGCCAGAATGATCCAGCCACAATTTTTATCTGGATGTTGAACATCCGGCAGCTTTAGCTTGCCCGCATTATGCGCGTCTCGCAAAAGAAAGCGCACTGCGGCTTCGACACAAGCTTGGGCCAGTTGAGAAAGAAAAAGTGTCGTGTCTTTGGTGTCAGACTGACCAGACAGATCACCCAAAGCGATTAAAAGGTGCCCCTCAAGTTTCTTTTGACGAAGAGCCGTCATGATTGACGTTTCGGTAGCATTTTCTACTTCGGTGACCCTCGCAATTTCCTGCATGAGTTCCTGCAGGCGAACATCGAGTGGACGATCGAAAAGAGAGTCAATTATTGCTGGCAAGCGCAAAAGAACGTTGCGCAAATAGGGCGAGAGATCGAGGACCGATGATAAAAAAGCCGCTGCTTTCTTGTTTTTCTTTAAAGCAGAGGCGGCCTTACATGTTTTTTCATCGGCACTTTCCACAAACTCCAGTAGAAATGCTGCAGCCTGCTTTTTGTCGAGTGGCGCCAGTTCACGAAGTTTTCTATCAAAGAACGGCTCTTCAGCAGTGCCCGCATCTTTCAAAATCATCCATTATCCCCTCCCGTTGGAAACGCCAGCACCGCACGCAGGCCCGGCGCATTGTCGTGCAGTTCCAATGTACCACCGTGCAATTTCATAACCGCCTTGGCAAGGCTTAGTCCAAGTCCCGAGCCCGGTTGAGAGCGGCTTTCCTCCAGGCGCACAAACCGCTCTGTAGCGCGTTCAACCTGATCTGGGGGAATGCCCGGACCATTATCGCTCACGACAATCGCGATCCCCCGATCGTGCTTTTCGACCGAGAGCCTCACTTCGACCGGCTTATCTCCGGTCGCATATTTGATGGCGTTGTCCACAAGGTTTGAAATCGTCTGCCCGATAAGCTCACGATTGGCTTTGACCGGCGTTGCGTCCATCGCACCGAGAGACAAGGTAATTCCTGCCTCTTCGGCCAGCGGCTCGTAAAGCTCAAAAACGTCTTCTACGATCACTGACAGCGGCAAAGGCTCCATCGTCTCGCTGGAGTAACCGGACTCAAGACGCGATATCATCAAAATGGCATTGAATGTGCGGATCAGAAGATCGGAGTCCGCTATCATGTCCTCAATAGCAGCGCGATAGGCCTTCGTGGTTTTCGCGTTGGAAAGAGCCGATTCAGCACGGTTTCGCATTCGCGTCAGCGGCGTCTTCAGGTCATGGGCGATATTATCGGAGACATGCCGGACGCCTTCATTCAATTCCTGTATGCGCGCCAGCATTCCATTGAGATTTTCGGAAAGGCGGTCAAATTCGTCTCCCGAACCATTGACCGGAAGCCGCCCCGCCAGATCACCGCCCATGATGCGTTGTGAAGCGACCGAAACTTCATCTATCCGGTGCAGCGCGCGCCGGCCAACAAAGAACCAGATCAGGCATGCGCCTATGCCCATCGTACCCAGCGCGGCGAAAAGCGCCCGTCTTACCACAAGGCGCACTTGCTCCGGCTCGCCGAGATCACGCCCCACCATAACGCGTATTCCGTTCGGCAATACAATGACGCGGGCTATTGCAGTATGGGTTTGCGGGTCAGTTCCCTCAGTATAGCGCTCGTAACTTATGGGGCGCGATATCCAGCCATCGGTTTGCAAGACGCCAACTTCGATACTTTGCACATTGCCGGCAACAATACGTCCTGCCGGATCCGCCACAAGATAGAGAAAAGCACCCGGCTGACGGCCCCGACGATCAATCGCACGTACGAGACTGGCTATACCGCCCCGCTGATAGGCTCGCCCAATCCCTTCGACCTCCTCATTAATTGCTGTTTCCGTTTGACTGGTAAGCAGCTTCACAGAGGAGCTGGTCATATAGAAAACCAGCCCAAGGGCGCAGATTGTAAAGAGTAGAAGGTAGAGTGCCGACAGCCTCACCGCTGTCATTTTCAGCATGGAGCGAAAGCGGCTCATCCATGGCTTCCGGCTGTAGCTTCAGTGAGGCTGGCTTTTAACATATACCCGGCTCCACGAACCGTGTGCAGCAAGGGCGTGTCGAATCCTTTTTCGATCTTGCCACGCAAGCGCGACACATGAACATCGATCACATTGGTCTGGGGATCGAAATGATAATCCCAAACATGCTCAAGCAACATCGTGCGGGTGACAACCTGACCGGAATTGCGCATGAGATATTCCAGCAGACGAAACTCGCGCGGTTGCAAAATAATAGTCTGCCCTGCCCTTTTTGCCGTATGCGATAGTCTGTCCAGTTCAAGATCACCGACGCGATAGACAGTCTCGGCTTCCTTTGGGCTGGAGCGCCGCTGCAGGACTTCAATTCGGGCAAGCAATTCCGAAAAAGCATAGGGCTTGGTGAGATAGTCATCTCCGCCCGCCCGCAAGCCCGTGACGCGATCATCAACCTGTCCCAAAGCGGAAAGGATCAGCGCTGGCGTATCGTTTCCCTGGGCGCGCAGTGCGGCCACCACGGAAAGCCCATCGCGGCGCGGCAGCATGCGGTCAACGACAAGAGCATCATACGCCCCCTGTTCGGCGAGCGCATAGCCTGTCTCTCCGTCACCTGCAATATCAGCGGAATGTCCGGCCTCGTTGAAGGCCTTTTCCAAATAGCGGGCAGCTTCGCGATCATCTTCAATAACGAGTATTTTCATGATCTTACTCTAATCGGATTGCTTCGATGAAACCAGAAAGAAAAGGGGCAACAGGTTGAAGAGACCTGTTGCCCATGCGTCAGCGCTTACGGGTGGGGTCCAGCGCCGCAGCATTTCCTTCCCACCTGTCAGCCTTGGCTGATAGGTAGGGCGACGAACCGCGATTGGTCCTTTGTCTGCACTTGCAAAAGCACAGCTTTACGGCCGCTTTTCGTGGCATCTGCGATTGCCGCATCTATATCGCCGCCGCTCTTGACCGGCTGGTTGTTGACCGAGACGATAATGTCGCCTGTGCTGATACCCTTGTCTGCAGCATCGCCCTGACGATCAACATCCGTGACAACAACACCCTGGCCGTCATCAGCGGGCATGACAGTCAGGCCATAGTCATCAAGAGCGGATGACTTTTGCTCGTCTTCCTGCTGTGGTGTTGCCGAAGCAAGCTTCTCATCACCGGGCATTTCCTTGATCGACACTTTGACGGACTTGGCCTCGCCCTTATGCCAGACGGTCAGATCAACATCCTTGCCAGGCACGACAGCCGCAATCTTTTTCGCCAGATCGCGCGGATCACTGACCTTGTCGCCATTGACAGCCGTGATCACGTCACCGGCCACGATACCGGCTTTTGCCGCAGGGCCGTTCGCTTGCGGATCAGCAACGAGCGCTCCCTTCTCTTCGGCAAGACCAAGAGATTCGGCGATTTCCTTGCTGACGGGCTGAATCTGTACGCCAATCCAGCCGCGCGAGACTGTACCGTTCTTGATCAGTTGATCTACGACCTGCTTTGCAGTCTGTGCAGGGATAGCAAAGGCAATGCCCACGCTGCCACCAGAAGGTGAGAAAATAGCTGTATTGATACCCACCACTTCACCATTCAGGTTGAAAGCCGGGCCACCAGAATTCCCTTTATTAACCGCCGCATCAATCTGCAGGAAGTCATCATAAGGTCCAGCGCCAATATCGCGGCCACGAGCCGAGACGATACCCGCTGTTACAGTTCCGCCGAGACCGAACGGATTACCCACTGCAACAACCCATTCGCCAACGCGAACTTTGTTGTCATCGCCGAAATTGACATAGGTGAACTTGCGCTTGTCATCGACCTTGAGCACGGCCAGATCGGTCCGCTTGTCCTTACCTATCAGCTTCGCATCAAGCTCGGTGCCGTCATCAAGGACGACACTATAGGCAGAGCCGTCTTCAACGACGTGATTATTGGTGACGAGATAGCCATCTTCGGAAATGAAGAAACCGGATCCCTGCGCTGTTGGGCGGACCCGTTCAGGGCGATTCTGGTCACGCGGGGATTTGCGTGGCTCCATGCCGCGACGACCATCTTGGTCTTGGCCGCCAAATTCGTAAAAGAAGCGCTTGAGCGGGTGGTCATCCGGGAGTTGATCCATGCCCGGGAAACCATTGCCATTATCGGCAGTTTCCTTCACGGCGCTTTTCACCCGAACACTGACAACTGCGGGGCTGACCTTTTCGACGACGTCAGCAAAACCGGGCTGCTGGGCAGTTTCAACACGAACTGCTTCGGCCTGCGCCGGGACAATAGCGCTGAGCGGACCCGTCGCCAAAAAGCCACCGACCAATGCCGACGACAGTAGGGCCGCAGCAATACCCTTACGGTAACGGGAAGATTTGATATTGTTAGACATCGGGATGTTCTCCTTAGGCAATGCGATCGGCTAATGATCGTTCGTACCATCAGTGATACATATAAGAAGGTTACCCCACCATTTCCGCAACATGACAAATATTTAAGGTTTGCCCGGTGGAAACGCCGGTCCGTGCCCTTAGTCGGTGCTTTATATAGCGCAAAGCCTCTAGCTGTTTTGGTTCACAGCAAGAAGTAACTGCCACAAATCATGGACAGTTATATTTCGTTTAAACCACGTGACGGGTATATTAGAGCCGCCTCAAATCGCACCCAATGCCGTCCCGAGACCATCTAAAGGCAGTTGAAGGTCTATCGCCGTCGCATCAGTTTTAAACGAAATGCGCGCTGTGCCGCCTTTGCTTATTTCCTGCCGCAGAACTGGCCCCACTGGAAGATAGGCAAGGCAATTTGTGGGGGTGCATCCCCTGACCGTCATGGAAACTTTTTCTTTGCGCGAAGGAAATGCAAGGGTAATCTCCTTGCCTTCGCCTACCGTAGCAGGCACGCGCATGATCATGGCAGGATTGCCCTTATCGTCGGCAGCCAGCGACCAACTAAATACAAAGTTGCTTTCGCCATCGAGAATAGTCTGCGTCACGTTGCAGACTTTTTTCATCGCCTTCAAATCTTCGTCGCAAATGAGGTCCCAGTTGCCAAAAGGCTGGATGGATCTGCGATATTTGCCAAGCTCCGCCCCCTCTGGCACAGAAACGTCAGAGGGTTTCAAATGATATTGAGGGACTTGGGCATCCTGAGCACCAGCTGGAATGCTGGCACCAAGAAAAAGGCCGAAAATGGCGGCCTTTTTGATGTTTAACAATTTCACACCCTATCTCAATTAAGAGTGAAGCTTAGACCGGCACCCACACCGACCTCTCCGCCGCTGGTTACGCCGGTAATATTGGCGCGAACCTTACCCGTTTCGCTTGTATAGCCAGCACCAAAGGCAAAAGCGCCCTGATCTCGCCACATACCACCGCCCACAGCAACACTCACTTTGCCCGGCCTGCTGTCAAAGCGCAACGATGATGCAGCCAATCCAATTGCTGCCGCCTGACGCGCCTCGGAACGAACTGAGGATATTTCTGAACTTAAATGATTGAAGCCATTAGCCATTTTGGTTTCCATCTTTGCAAGATCACCTCTAACTCCGCCTTGTCCATCAGTGCCGCCAATTATTTCATCCGTATAGGTCTTAGCAGTATCAATCGCCTCCTTCTTAGCATTATCCGTATAGCTCTTCGCTGCCAACTTACTTTTGGCTGCCGCGTCATCGGAATAGCTATTGGCTTTTGCTACGGATTTGTCGCCAACCTCATCAGAGTAGCTCTTAGCCGCTTGCTGGCTCTTCGTCGCTGTTTCATCCGCTTGGCCCTTCAACTGCTTGACGTTCACCGCATCCAAATCGTTGGTACCAGCGGAAAGATTGCTGATGACAACAGGCATGCTCGGATCACCGCCCTGCAGCTTGACGGTATTTGCCTTCGCGTCGCCGACAGTAGCATAAGTCACAGCGCGATCAGAAAGCTTGTCGACCTTTGCATCGACAGCATGAAGTTGCCCACCATTTACGGCATCTTGTGAACCTTGTTCAACAACACCATTAGCTAGAGCGACAATTTTATTATCTTTCTTCGCAACGGGTAAAGAAGTCTCAGGTGAACCAGTCGCAACCGGTGCTGCAGTTGAATTCTGCGGCGGGATCATATCCTGCACTTCGACAGTTGTCTGATTACCCGCTACTGAATCTCCATTTGTCACCGGCGTTATAATTGATGCCGCTCCCGATCTGCCCGTACTGTGCGAAGGGACGGAATTTGCGTCAGATATATTTTGTGCAGAGGAAAATCCATTCTTCTGCGCTTCAACTTCTTCCAGCAACTTCCGATGATGCGCTTCGGCGTTATATTTGTCAGGAGACGCGTTATAGGCTGCCTGCGAATTATCTAAACGCAATGCCGTATCGTATAGCACATTCAGGCGTTCATGATTTGCCTGTATTCGCAAATCGAATGTAGCACTGTTTTTATTTATTTCGTTAATTGCATCTCCGACACTGTTAACTACATTATCCCTATAACCAAATCCGATGTATTTTTTCTCCCCATCGTTTCCTGATGATTTAATATACTCACTCCATTCGCTATGAAAATCATAAACAAGGAAGTGGGGTGCGCTGATTATACCATTCATAACCTGCACTCCACCGCCAAATGTTTGCGCCATACTGTTAGCCATGGAATAAAACTGGCCACCATTTATAGCGTCGTGCGAATTTTCTGCAATGAGACCGCCGGCGACATTCTTTAGGGTCGTCATTCCTGAGATTCCACCCGCAACGGATGGTTGACCAAATTCAATAGTATCCATTTGAATCTCGTCATCATCTAGGATGCCATTGCCATTCTTGTCTTTCCAGGCATATTTGACCGCCCTCTTGTCAAGTTTATGCAACTGCTTGCCATTCACGGCTTCTGTAGACGTTGCGTTGACGACACCATCGGCTACACCGGTCAGAACACGATCCTTCGTCTCCAAAAGCTGCTTGCCATCCGCACCAAGGACGG